>CAVWQJ010000018.1:0-119001 GCA_963756945.1 uncultured Chitinophagaceae bacterium
CGCCGGGTCCGCCGGCGGCGACGTGCCGCGCGAGACCGGCGGGACGCTCCCGGTCTGGTTCGTCGGCGACACCGGCGTCGGCCCGCGGCTGTTCGAGGAGGTGCACCCGGGAGCCGGCGACACCGCCGCGCTCCGGATCGCCGTCCGGGGCAGCTCCTTCGACCCCGACTACCGCAGCCCCTGGCCGGCCGGCACCACCGTGGCCAGCGTCCAGGCCGGTCGCGACGCCGTCACCGTGCACCTGCTCGGCGACGCCGACCTCACCGCCAGGCCCACGTCGATGTCCGCCGCCGAGGCGCGGATCGCCGTGCAGCAGCTGGTCCGCACCGCGCAGGCCGCGCCCGGGCGGAGCGGCCTGCCCGTCGACTTCGAGGTCGCCGGCCGGCCGGTCCACCGCCTGCTCGGCGTGGACGTGTCCCGGCCGGTCCCCGCCGCCCCCGACGACGAGGTGCTGTCCCCGGTCTCGATCAGCTCGCCCGCGGAGATGCGGGGCCGCTCCCTCCCCCGCTGTCCAGCCCGCTCACCGTCACCGGCCACGCCGCGGCGTTCGAGGCGAACGTCCAGTGGGAGCTCATGCAGGGCGACACCGTCATCAAGCACGGGTTCGCCACCGCCCGCGAGTGCTGCACGCTGGCGCCGTACTCCTTCACGCTGACGGCCCCGCCCGGCAGCTACCGGCTGGTGGTGCACGAGGAGGACGCCTCGGGGGGCGAGGGCACGCCGTCGACGATGGACACCAAGGACATCACCATCGGAAGTTGACGGAACAACTATGCACCGGCCGTGGTTCACCTCCCATGACAACGATCGGGCTCATCGGAGCAGGCAACATCGGACAGGCCGTCGCACGGCTCGCAGTCGACCACGGGTACGACGTGGTGATCAGCAACTCACGCGGACCGGAGACCCTCGCCGACGTCGTCGACGGGCTCGGCCCGCGCGCGCAGGCCGACACGTCGGTGGGCGCCGCGACCCGCGGCGACATCGTCGTGGTGACCGTGCCGCTGAAGGCCTACCGGGACGTCCCGGTCGAGCCGCTGGCCGGCAAGGTCGTCATCGACACCAACAACTACTACCCCGAGCGCGACGGCCGGATCGCCGGGCTCGACGGCAAGACCACGACGTCGGCCTCGCTGCTCCAGGAGCACCTGCCGGCCTCGCACGTCGTCAAGGCCTTCAACCACATCCAGTCCGCGCACCTCACCGAGCACGCCTCCCCCGCCGGGGCGGCCGACCGCCGAGCGCTCACCATCGCCGGTGACGACGCGGATGCCAAGGCCACGGTCACCGCGCTGATCGACGAGCTCGGCTTCGACGTCGTGGACGCCGGCTCGCTCGCGGACAGCTGGCGGATCGAGCCCGGCACCCCCGGCTACGGTCCGCGGCTGGACTCCGCCGGGATGAGCGAGGCGCTGGCGGCCGCGACCCGCTGACCCCGGGGCGTCGAGTCGGCGCGACCGCACGCCTCGGAGGCGTCGAGTCGGCGCGACCGCACGCTCCGCGGACGTCGAGTCGGCGCGACGCACGCCTCGGGGACGTCGAGTCGGCGCGACCGCACGCTCCGCGGACGTCGAGTCGGCGCGAACGCACGCCTCGGGCGGCCGGCTCGGCCCCTAGGCTCGGTCGGGTGCTCAGCCACCGCACCCTGAACCGCACCTTGCTGCAGCGACAGCACCTGCTCGTCCGAGCGAAGATGCCCGCTCTTGAGATGACCGAGCACTTGCTCGGTCTCCAGGCGCAGGAGCCACTGCCGCCGTACCTCTCGCTGTGGAGCCGCATCGAGGGGTTCGATTCTTCGCCTGTAAATTGCAAAATAGTATCTAAAGTATTTCCTAAATGTTGATACCGGATAATTTGCGCCTGTAATATTTCCCAGGTTGCACTTGCATCTGCCTCTGCAGAGTGGGCATCTTCTAATTCTTTTTCGCAATAAAATTTATATGCCGCTCCAAGTGTGCGCTTTTCCATCATATGAAAAATATGCTGAACATCAACTAATTTTCTGTTTGTCATATCAATCTCCATTCCGGCTCTTAGAAATTCCTCCATTAACAGAGGAATATCAAAACGGTTGGAATTGTAACCTGAAAAATCAGAGTCGTCGATGAACTGTTTAAGCTCATTGGCAACCTGTTTAAAAGTAGGGGCATCTTTTACCTTATCATCCGTAATACCATGTATTTCGCTGCTGTTCTTAGGAATGGGCATCTGCGGGTTCAACAATTTTTGTTTTACCGTTTTAGCGCCATCAGGAAATACTTTGATGATAGCTATTTCAACAATCCTATCTGTAGAAAGATTCATACCCGTTGTTTCCAGGTCTATAAAAACGATAGGGCGTTTTAGTTGTAAGGACATTATTGAATTTTAGATTTAGAATTACGAGTTAATAATTTATTAAAAGACTGTTATGCAAACCTGGTGCCGTTTACTTTTTATTGATCAGCTGCAGAATGTCTATCCCGTCATAATTGCCACTGCTCATAAAAAGAAAATTAGTATTATCGGTGTCAATACTTTTTAGTTTCTTCTCAAGCTCTTCTTTTACAGTAATCACTTCAAGATTTAACTTATTAAACCCGGCTATTACCATTTGCGGGTCAAGCATTGGCATACGCTTTAGCTCTAATGCATGCTTGCTGTAAAAAACAATCGCTTCGTCGGCACTGTCCATAGCCCCTGCATACTCATGCATAAAATTCTCGTTAAGGCTGCTGAAGGTATGCAATTCAAGTACGGCTACCAGTTTTCTCTGCGGAAATTGTTGCTTAACTGCGTTTATGCTAGCCGTTACCTTACTGGGTGCATGCGCAAAATCCCGGTAAATGTTATATTCTTTATTTTGAAAAAGAATTTCAAGCCTTTTTGCGGCTCCTGCAAAATCCGCAATTGCATTTGTAAAGTCAACATCATTTATGCCAAGCTCTTTACAAACATTGTAAGCCGCCTGCAAATTTAAAAGATTATGGTTTCCGAAAATCTTTAATTGCGCTTTCTCTTTCCCAATCATCACACGGGTAATACCCTCTTCAATTGTGTGGCCCGGTATATTATAAGGCAGATATTTTATATCATGCCTTTTATTTTTATCAACTAACTTTTTTAATATACCATCAGTTTCATTATAGATTAAAATGCCTTCTTTTTCAATTTTGTCAATAAAAATTTTGAATTGCTCAAGGTAAAAATCAAATGTTGGAAATACATTGATGTGATCCCATGCTATGCCTGTTATTACCGCTATGTGTGGAAAAAGGAAATGAAATTTTGGACGTTTTTCTATAACACTTGCCGGATATTCATCAGCTTCACATACAATTAATGGTGCATCGGTAATTTGCACACTTTGATCAAAACCGTCAAGCCGTGCGCCTACAAGATAGTCGAAATCAATTTTTGCGTGCCGCAGTACATGCATAATCATGGCGGTAGTAGTGGTTTTGCCATGACTGCCTCCGATCGCAACTCTTTTTTTGTTCCCGCTTTCTTTATAAATGTATTCCGGAAAAGAATATATTTTTAGCCCAATTTCCCGGGCTTTCTTCAGCTCCGGGTTATCATCTTTTGCATGCATTCCAAGGATGATGGAATCTATGGCGGCCGTAATATTTTCAGGATGCCAGCCTGTTTGGACAGGCATTATTCCCTCCTTTTTAAGATTCGTCGATGCAGGTTCAAAAATTTCATCATCACTACCGGTTACCTGGTAGCCCTTGCGGTGAAGCGCAATTGCAAGTTGGTGCATGACACTTCCGCCAATGGCTATAAAATGGATACGCATGAATTGAAAAAAATGTTTTTAAACGACTTTAACAATAGATTGAAATATAATTCGTTTTTTGATTAGCAACTTAAAAAAGTTAGATTTAAGTTTGCAAACGGGTGCAAAATAAAGTTTTAACCTAAATTATCATTATGAAAAAATTGATCATCGTTTTTGCTTTGGCAGGTGCAATTGTAGTAAGCTTTGCATCGTGCAGCAGTTCGCGTAGAACGGGATGCCCGATGACACAAAATATCATCCACTGATTTTAAAAATATTGCACCGATTTTTTCTCCATGAACTGGATTCCACTGCTTAATGAGGAGCAACTTGAAGATATAAAAAAAAATTCCTCGCATACACCGCAAGTGATATTTAAACACAGCACCCGCTGCGCTGTCAGCAGTATGGCACGTAACAGGCTCGACAGAAATGAATCTCCGGAAGGGATTGATTTTTATTTTCTTGACATCATCAATCACAGAAATATTTCTAACAGGATCGCCCACGATTTTCATGTTCGTCACGAATCCCCACAAGTGTTGATTATACAAAACGGAACTTGCGTTTACAATGAGAGTCATTCTTCAATTGATATGAATGATATTAAAGTTAAAGCGGGAAAAAATTGACCAAATAAATTAAGCTTTACAATATTTTCACGGTTAATCGTGTGCTATAAACAGAGAAGTTCTTGTTTGGTTAAGAACTACGTTCGAAAGGCTTGGTTTAAATAGAAGGGAAATAGCACTGCGGCCATAAGCACCCATAACTACCATAGCATTTTCTGTATGATCGTCAAGAAATTCAAGCAATTTCTTTTCAACCTTTCCTTTAAGTGATATCATTTCAAGATCAGAAAATCTTTTTTCAAGTTTTAGAGAAACAGATTCCCGATGCTTCCTCTTAATTTTTTCTTTTTCATTAATGGTTACGAGGTACGCTTTTTTCTTACACAATTTCGGAAAAAGGTTACTATACGTTTTAATTGCAAGTAATGCGTCATCGCTTCCATCATATAAAAGAATGGACGTTTTAATTTTCGTTGCATTGGCCGATATCAGGCAAACAGGGCATTTAACTTCTGCCAGAATATCTTTGAGAGAGTATTTTGTAAAATCATCACGCGAATCTGTAATTAAACAAATGGCATCAGAGGTTACATCAATTAATTTTTTCAAAGAAACTTCCTTTTCAAAAGAACATTTCACTTTTTCTTCGTCGCAGAAAGTTTGGAACAATTGTATATTTTTTTCCTCCAGTTTATCATTGTCCGCTTCCTCTCCTTTGGGTGAAAGTTCTTGCTGTACTGAGGCTATATCACTTGGAAAAATATAACCTGGAGTTTTATCTTTTAAAAATAAGGCATGTATTTCGGCATCATTTTGCTTCGCAATATTTAAGGCAAACGTCGTTACATGCCAGGGAGCATTTATTCCGTTGAAAAGAACAATAATCTTTTTCATCAAAAAAAATTTATCAATTTATCGACCATAAAGTTTTGAGGGAAGCTTGTTTTGAAATAAAAACAGGCGGTGAAAATAAGAAAAGAAATTATTTTACAATGTTATCTTTTACGTGGCGCTCTTAATCGCTGACTCTCACGCTGTCCTGAAACCTAATATCGGATGAAGAAGTGCCTAACATGAGTTTGACCTGGTCGTTTTCTAAAACATACCGATGCAGGTTTTCATCCCAATATTTTAAATCAGCGGCATTGAATTTTAATTGAATGGTTTTCCTTTCGCCGGGCTGCAATGTAACACGTTTAAAAGCCTTTAATTCTTTTTTTGGACGAACAACAACAGAATGTAAATGCTGAATATATAATTGCGCTACCTCGTCACCAGTTCGTTTACCCGTATTAGTTATATCAAAGGTTATTATTATTTCTCCATTTGGTTTTATGACCTTGCTGTTCAATTTAAAATTGGAATATTTAAATGTTGTATAGCTTAATCCATAGCCAAAGGGATAAAGTGGTTCTCCTTTAAAATACATATACGTTCTACCGTCACGAATATTATAATCCATCATTGGTGGAAGCTGATCCATTGACCGGGGCCATGTTTGTGTCAATCTCCCTCCGGGATTATAGTCTCCAAAGAGAACATCTGCAATTGCAGTTCCTTCTTCCTCGCTATTGTGTGCCAGTTGAATAATAGCAGGCATGTTATGTTGCGTCCAGGTAATCGCATAAGGAAAATTGGCAATTAGCACTACTACCGTTTTGGGATTGATGCGATAAACTTCTTTAATTAAATCTTCCTGTTCGAGGTAAATTGTTTTTCTATCAACATCTTCTCTGCCGTCACTTGGCACCGGGCATTGATCCCAGGGCGCATTACACCATGGATGATTACCAACAACCATAATAACATAATCGGATGAAGCTGCCAGGGCTTTTACACTATCTTCATCTTTTCCGGTTGTCCACTGCACCAAAACATTATCGCCTAATTTATTTTTAATTCCTTCTAAAGGCGAAACAGTGTAAGGTGGTGTTCCACTATACCAATCCAATAAAACCTGGTTGGCGTAAGGCCCGATCACCGCAACAGACTTAATTTTATTTTTATCAAGCGGGAGAAAATTATTTTCATTCTTTAATAACACAATTGATTTTCGGGTAACTTCTTTTACCAGCTCTTTATTTTTTGTACCAAGCCAGGGCTCTTCTCCATCTTTAATAGATGTATAAGGAACCATTTCCGGTGGATCCAAAAGACCCAGTTTTATCATTACCCTGAAGTCGCCACGAATTACTTCATCTATATCACTTTCTTTTAAAAGTCCATCGTGTAATGCACTTTTAATGGGATTAAAATACCTGTCAAGAAATTGATTGATACCCGCTTTTACTGCCGCCGCCGCGGCCCACGCACTATCAGGATAATATTTATGTGCTTTCCAAAGTAAACCCAATGCACCACCGTCAGTACATATAATTCCATCTTGCCCCCATTCTTTTACGGCAACATCTTTTAAAACCGGGTGTACCATCATGGGAATACCATTATAACTATTGTATGCAGCCATGAAAGCCCGTGAACCAGCATCTATACCCATTTTAAACGGAAGCGAATAATATTCACGAAACAAACGCTCATCAAAATCAGAAGAAGAACGGACCCGGTTATCTTCATTACTGTTGGCCAAAAAGTGCTTCATCAACGAGGCAGTCATCCAATATTTAGGATCATTTCCCTGCAATCCTTTCACATAAGCCTGCACCATGCAACCATTGAACCAGGCATCTTCACCATAACATTCTTCCGTTCTTCCCCAGCGTGGATCACGGCCAATATCTGCATTTGGCGCCCTTATTACTAACCCGCCCGTTTTATATTTCTCACTTTGAAAAATATATCTCGCTTCATAGGCTTCTGTTTCCGCTACTTTTCTTATCAAAGCGGTATCCCATGTTTCGCCAAGTCCATACGATTGAGGAAAAGTAGTAGTGGTAACCAACTTGCGTCTCCCCCAATTGCCGGGACCGCCTAATGCAACTCCATGCAGGCCTTCAATTTGCCCTGAACCTTTTATTCCTAATCGGGGAATAGTTGGATTGTCCCCAGGCAGAATATTTTTTCATCCAGCGTGAGTAAAGAAATGATGTTATCAATTCTTTTTTCAATAGTAAGTTTTGGATTCTGAAAAGGGTATTGATATTGCGCATACAGTTTACTGTTAGTAAATATATTTACCATCAGAAATAACAAAAAGATATATAATAAAACCCTTCTCATGGCCTGTTAGTTGCTTTTATAGGAATGAATATTCCATTTTACGGCACCGTTATAAGGATCATTTGCAAGGTGGTTATTCTCCACAGAAATTGCATGTAACACATTATCTGAAGGAAACAAATAAGCCCCGTTGCAGCTTTTTTATCCGTGCTATAAACAACCCATTCAATATTTTTCCAATCCATATCCTGCGTTGATTGGGCCAGTTTTATTTTTGGTATGGCTGCTCCGTCACGCACCAATATTACGCAGGCTATCTTTCCACCTTTTATGTGGTTCCATCCTTTGTTATACACTTCTCCGCTTTGAAAGTTGATCCACTTTCCACCGGGCAAATAAACATCTCTTTCATAAACACTGTCCTGGAAAAAAGGCGCCACCAAAATATCAGATCCAAAGAGATATTCATCTTCTATTTGCCATGCACCAGGATCATCGGGATATTCAACAAATAATGCTCTTACCATGGGCAACCCTTTCTCCGTGCATTGTTTCGCTTGTGCATATACGTAAGGCATGAGTTTATATTTCATTTCATCGCTCAGGCGATATTCATTTAAAAATGATTTGCTGTATTCCCACGGTTCTTTCGGCGGTGCACCATGGCTTCGGGTATGGGAAGTTAGAAAACCAAAAGGCGTCCATCTTCTGTACAATTCTTCAGGTGTCTTCAGAACAAAGCCACCCATGTCATGGCTCCAGAAAGAAAAGCCGGAAAGTCCAAAAGACAAGCCTCCGTGTAAAGTTGCTAACATAGCATTGGATGTATTTTCAGCATCGCCACCCCAATGCACAGGATAGCGTTGGCTGCCTGCCCATGCGCTTCTTGCCCAAATGATATTATCTCCGGTAACTTTTTTAGTAATGTCCGCAACTAGCTTTATTATAGCGAAGCGGGTATAGGTTGTGTTCATAAAATCCTGTTTTACCCGAATGATATAATCCATAAGGCGGAGCCGCCTCGCCGAAGTCAACTTTTATAGCGCTTACCCCCATTTTCAATAATGTATCTAATTGACTTTGGTACCAAGTTACTGTTGCAGGATTAGAGAAATCAAGTATCGCATCCTTGTAAGGCGAATCACCATTAGCGTCTCTTACATACAAACCTTTACTCATAATTTCCGGGAAACAATCGATTCTTTGGAACAAAATAAGGCAATTGCCAAAGCGAAATTCTATGACCAACTTTCTTAAGATCACTGATCATTTTTGCAGGGTCACTGAAACGGGTAGTCGAAAATTTATAGTCTGTTCTCCAGTCGGTTTCAAACCAACCCACGTCCAGGTGAATCACGTCGCAGGGAATCCTGTTCTCAATGAGTTTAGCAGATACATCTCTTACCTGCTTTTCAGAAGAATAAGTAATGCGACTCATCCACAGACCAAAGCTCCAAAGCGGTGGCATTGGCGACTTCCCGGTTATGTTGGTGTATTCATTTAATATCTCTTTCGGCGATCCTAAAAAGATAAAAAGATCCAGTTGATCATCGCCAATCATCATGGTATTGACACTATTGAACGAAACGCCGAAGTCGCAGGTAATCGGGGTGGTGGTATGCATGAACATACCATAGCCATTGCTGCTCATGAAAAAATGGAATCGGCTTATACATTGTCGGGTTTTGAACACCGTTAGCATCATCTGTCCATAACACAATCTTCTGTCCGCGTTTATCCAATTTGGTAAAACTTTCCCCACATCCGAATATTTTTTCGTTAGGGGAAAGCGTAAATGATGCGGCAAAACTTTTCGACATATCAATGGAACTTTCAACGAATGAAAAGGGCATTACTGGTGTATAGGTTCCTGCATTGTCTTTGGCATGAAAGGTAGATGTTAATAATTTTCCGTCGGCATCTCTTATTTCTATCCGCCACGGATATTCGAGAATTCTTAACAGAACCATAAGCGCTTGTATATTGATAGCCGCCATCAATTTTTGAATATTTCCAATCTGCGTTATCAGAAGCAGGATCTTTTACAAGCATCAGGCTATCCTTTTCTTCCTTCATGTCAGTAGCTGACTTTACGCGAAGCCTCAATGTTCGCGGAGAAATAAATTGAATTGAAAAAGGCAGAACGGGATTTACCGGGTATTCAGCCTCAGGAAATACATTCCCTCCATCCGGATGCAGGAACGCCAATTCGTTATCAAATGCCATTCTTCTTCCATAACGGTTGCGTTGAAATTCAATGTTACCGGAGACGGATGAAGGATCGAAATCATTCAGGCTATCTGCCAGGAAATAGACGTTAGCAAAATTTCGAAATTCGGGACTTATATCAACCGGTTCGTTGATGAGCGGCTGCATTTGTGCGGAAAGGCAATTGCTCCAAACCAACAAAGCAAATACTAAAAGTTTTTTAAGAAAGTTGGAAGGCATGTATTTGGTATTAAAGATTAAGTAAAATTTTTATCGGTAATATTTCTTATAAAATATAAAGGTCATTTATTTTGCTTCAATTAATACACGTTGAAGATGTCAGTCCATCGGCAGATGCTGTAAGCATTATCTTTCCCTTGCTACCATTTGATTGAAGAATTGCCAGTGCAAGCCCATTTAATGCAGTGTGCTTGTCAGCTTTAAAAGGCTCATGGCTTACAGGATCTCCACTATCAACACCGGCAATAAAACCTGCGCCACTTATTTTAAAATGCACCAGGTTATCTGCATCGGGAACCGTTACACCATCTTTATCAACTATAGTTGCTGTTATAAATGAAAGATCATTGCCGTCTGCATGTATTAGCGTCCTGTCGGCTTTCAAAATAATTTTTGATGCTTTGCCTGCAGTCCGCACTTCACAGGTTAAAACAACTTTTCCATTTTTTCTGGATATTGCTTTTAGCGTTCCTGGCTCAAACGGCACGTGCCATAGCACATGCAGATCATCACCCGATTTACTTTTTATACCTAATGATTTTCCATTTAAATAGAGTTCAACTTCATCAGCATTATTATAGTATCCAACTACGTCAACTGTATCGCCTTGTTTCCAGTTCCAATGCGGATAAATATGTAAAACTGGCTTTTTTGTAAATACACTTTGATATAAATAATAAACATCTTTAGGAAAACCGGCCAGATCGATAATACCAAAATAAGAACTGCGTGCCGGCCATGAATAAGGGGTTGGCTCGCCCAAATAATCAAAGCCAGTCCAGATATACATACCCGATACGTGATCACTTTTAAGCAAAGCTTTTATGCTTTCTTCGTGTGTGGAACCCCAGGGCGCACTTACATTATCGTAGGCTGAAACAGTATAACCACCATTTGGATTTTCAAAGGGAATGTCCCATCTTTTAGGCCACCGGCGGATAGAATCAAAAGGCAGCAGATCATAATGTCCCCGTGTTTCAAGAGCCGAAGTACTTTCCGTAACAATCATTTTTTTGCCGGGCCATATTTCATGGAACTTTTCCCACGCACGGTGGTTATAGTTAAAACCTACCATATCAAAGGCTCCTGATAAAACGATATTGTTTTGAGGCCCTGTATTGTTATTAGCGGTAACGATTTCCCTCGATGTATCTAATGCTTTAACAATACTTACCAGTTCTCTCGCTATTACACGCCCTGATGTATCACCTTTAGCCGCATTACCACCTTGTTCGCCAATTTCATTTCCAACGCTCCAGATAAAAACACTCGGATGATTCCTGTCTCTAAGCACCTGGTCCTGCAAATCTTTTTTATGCCATTCGTTCCAATATAAATGATAGTCGTAAGGATTTTTTTGTTTGGCCCACATATCGAATGCTTCGTCCATTATTACGAAACCCATCCTATCGGCTAAATCCAATAACTCCGGTGCGGGAGGGTTATGAGAAGTGCGGATACCATTGCAGCCCATTCCTTTTAATATTTCCAACTGGCGCTGCAATGCTCTTGTATTTATGGCCGACCCTAAAGCGCCAAGATCGTGATGATCGCAAACGCCAATAATTTTTACATGTTTTCCATTTAAGAAAAATCCCTTGTTGACATCGAAATTGAAATAACGAATACCAAAGGTAGTCTCGTAAGTATCTACAACTTTGCCATCGACCTGTAACTGAGTAATTGCTTTATAAAGAACAGGCCTTTCAATAGACCATAGAGACGGGTTTCTGATTACCGCAGTTTGCTTTACAGGAGTCGCCATGGCATTAGCAGATGCGCCCGTTCCGTCAACATTCTAATTTTGAGGAAACCTTTGCTACATGCCTGTTGGCTGCATCCAATAAAATCGTATTTACTACAACTGATTTATCAGTTGTATACTGGTTTTGGATATTGGTAGAAATATTAATAGTTGCTGATTTGATTAGAAACCTGCGGCGTTGTAATGAAAGTTCCCCAATGATCAACATGTACTTTATTTACTGTCGTCAACCATACATTTCTGTAAATGCCCGATCCGCTGTACCAGCGTGAGTTGGGTTGTTTCGAATTGTCAACTTTTACAGCAATTACATTTTTTTCATTGCCGTACTTAAGGTAAGGCGTAAGATCATATTGAAAAGAAATATAGCCGTTCGGCCTCATGCCCAAAGAATGACCATTTATCCATACTTCGCTTTTCATGTACACGCCATCAAAATCAATTAATACAATATCATTCTTGTTACTAACGGGAACAGTAAACGATTTCCTGTACCAGCCAATTCCGCCGGGCAATGCGCCGCCGCCCGGCGTTGCGGGGTTGTCTTTGCTAAAAGTTCCTTCAATGCTCCAGTCGTGAGGAAGATTTAGCGTGCGCCAGTCTGCATCGTTTAAACCTGGTTCGTTGTAGGATTGAACGCTGTCCAGTTTAAATTTCCAGTCCTTGTCAAAATTAATCCTGGTTTTATTTTGAGCGTGTAGTGATACAAATAAGAAACACGATAAGGAAAGTGAAATAAGTTTTAATAATTTATTCATGAAATATTTTTTTGAATGGGTAATTGTAAATGTTTGCAGATAAGTAACCGTAGGCCCAAAGCCACGCATTAAAGCAGATTGATTAATTGACTGATTAAAAGAGACATTCATAAAGAATTAATTCTTACTAGGAATTACTTTTTTAAACAGGTGAATCCAAACTAACAGTTACGAGTAGTTGTATTTCATACCTATCGCAACAAAAAAGAAAATCCAAAAGTATAGATTTTAACTTTCATTTGAAAAGTATAACATTCATTTGGAAAGACAATACAGAAAGATATCAGATTGGAGATTTTCGTCAATCGCATATCATTTAGTGTCATGCTTTAGTAAAACATGATACCAAATGTTAATATTGATTGATTTATGGGACAGCGCAGATGAAGATCAAGTTATAAAAGATTGGTTAATCATTTCATTTCCAGTGTCAATTTCGTTTTGCGTTAGCGGCAACGCAAATACTTTTACATGATCAATATATCCCGTAAAAATCCGTTGCATAGGAAACTCTTCATTTCTTCCAATGGTCCATTTATTGGTATTGGAAAGATTAACTGCTTCCTCTAATTCAGTGGTGCCTTTTAGAATTCCATCGATATAAACCTTTAAACTTCTGCCATCGCAAACGCCGGCTATATGATGCCAATGATCTAGCCAATCGGCAGGCAGATCAACGGTGCAATCACCCCTGCCCCAGCCTCCTGCAAAAAAAGTAAGTTGTTTTCCATTCACCAATTGTAAAACATGATTATCGCCTTTGGTAATCATATCAGTTAATCCATTTGAAACTACCTTAGGATACACCCATGCCATAACTGTGATGGCGGAATCCATATGATCTAAACTATAAGAATTGGGAACATCCACATAGCAGGTTTTATTCAAAAGCAACGAATCAGTTAGTGCAACATTTTCCGCATTGTGGATGATGCCATTATTTCCAAATCCTGATCTGTCCGGAACTGTAGCCTTCGTAATGGCAGGATCAATTAACTGCAAATGCAGAATTTCTGCATCTTTATAGTTGTTATAAACTTTAAGCTTGCCGGTATTCTTATATATTTCAATTTCCTGCAGAGCCGGTCTTTTTTGACTGAATAGTATTGGTTATAGTTTTGATCTCTCCCGGCAATAGTTCCACCGTATCTATCGTGATAATCTCGTTATTTAGTTGTACCGGGATGAGAAAAGTACGCCTGTCTCCGCCAATATTTTGTGCTGAAAAAGAGACAATTGCGCTATTACCCAATTTTACTATAGGCGTTACCGTTAGAGATGAAATATCGGGATGTCGACGGATATGGATAGGGAGGTTTTAAAACAGACTACCTGCGCAACCACTTTTCGATCTATAGTTATCCTGGTTGTTCCAATCTTATATAATTTTATTTTGATGGAATCGACAATAACAGCGCCTTTATTAACAAAACAATTTTTAAAATTATATTCCTTCCCGTCAATCATCAACTTTACAACTTTAGTTCCTGTTGCTCCTTTATTTTTTATAGAAAAGCGGAGCCATACGCTATCGTTCGGAAATACTTGTTTTGCAGACAAACTATAATCCGACATTTCAAATACAGGGTATTCCTTTGTTTCACTAAACACATCTGGTATGGTTTTTTGTCGAACCAAGTATTTGATGAATTACGGGTCA
This sequence comes from uncultured Chitinophagaceae bacterium, assembly GCA_963756945.1. GTDB lineage: Bacteria > Bacteroidota > Bacteroidia > Chitinophagales > Chitinophagaceae > Ginsengibacter. The sequence goes on from CAVWQJ010000018.1 coordinate 14,084, forward strand.
TATCGAAAACCATTTCGCCACCTTTCATAACTGCGGCATGTGATATCGATAATTGCCTGAATGGTTGATTGTTCAATTTTAATGAATGCACATAATAATTGCCAGCACCCGAATGCAGGCTTTTTATGTGAAATGTTTTGTTGTTAGCAAGATGAAGTGTTACCGAAGCAAATAGCGGCGAACCAATTGTGTAGTCCGGCGTTCCGGGACAAAACGGGTAGATACCCAAGGCGCTTAATACGAACCAGCTCGAAGTAGCGCCAAGATCATCATTGCCGGGAAGGCCTCCCGGCTTAGTGGAGAATCTTTTATCAATAATTTGCCTCACCCATTTTTGGGTAAGATCTTCCCGATGTGCAAAATTGAAAAGATACGGCACATGAAAAACCGTTTCATTATCAAACACAATTTGTTGATTGTTTAAGGCTTCATTCAACCGCGAAGCAAACTGTTCGTTACCGCCCATATAATTGATGAGGCCCCTTGCATCAAAAGGAACCGCGTAAGAGTAAACCCATTTATCTCCTTCCTTATAACCAATGGTACCCGGATTTTTCAAAAATTCATTCCCATGGCGTGGTAATAAAAACATACTGTCCGCGTAGAAAAGATTTTTATAGGTGTTACTCAAGATCATCAGGGAATCATAATCCAACTTATCATCGCATAACCTTTTTAGCGAATTGAGCCAACGCCCAATCATCATAAGCATATTCAACAGTTCTTGTCACAGACTCAGGGTACGCCGAAGAAATATAGCCGTTAGTAAGATATGTTTTCATATCCTTTTGAATAAATGGCCCGGTCATAATTTGCTGTTTCATCGCCCGATATACTTCCAGGCTATCAATGCCTTTAAATCCTTTCAGGTAAGCATCCACAATAATATCTATGGCATGGTTACCCGTCATAGATTCAGTAGGCAAATGGCCTGATTGATTGTAAAAGTCCATCATAGACGATATAATATCTCCCTGCTTTCCAGGATATAAAAGACTTAGCATCGGATGCAAAGAACGATAGGTATCCCAGGGAGAAAATTTGCCATACTCATAATGTCCCTTTGTTTTATGAATCAATCCATCGGCTCCCCTGTAATTTCCATCAACATCAGAAATAATCCATGGAACCAATAATGAGTGATACAATGCAGTATAAAATTTTTGTTTGTTGATGGCATTGTCATCTTGTACATCAACAACTGAAAGATATTTTTTCCATAAAGCTCTTGTGCTGTTTTTAATTGAATCAAAGGGCTTTTTGTTTTCCGCTTCAAGATTTTTTTCGGCATTAGCTACTCCTGACATGTGATGCGCTTAAGCGAATTACCAATATTGTCGGGTCCGTCGCAACTGATGGAAACTTCAGGATAACCCCATCCGTTAGTTGGTGTATACTTTTATACGCCTCATTGAAATTTATTACGACATTATTTTTCGTTCCGTGCAAGCTGTTATGAGCGTGAAATGATATGACTCCTGCATCACTAATAAATATTTTTGGTACTACACCCTTTGGAAAAGTAATCCTGAAAATTCCATTATAAATTGATGTTGTTGCCTCAACCAATGTATGATCATCCACTAAAACCAACACGATAATAACCGGGTTCAGCCTTTTCATTTTTATGATTAAAGGGCCTGCCGGTAAACAAAGGATTGGATTGATTTAAATCATTAACAGGCATTAGATACAAATCGCCGGAAGAGCCACTGGGAAAGCCGCTTGAATGATTGAGGCAACTAAAATAAAGAATCGAACTATCCTTATAATCATAGCCATTATTTCTTGTTTGCGGCGTCAATTGAATAAAACCTGAAGGAGCTACAGCACCGGGATAACAGCCACCTTCATTACCCCATTTCGTATATACGTCACTGGTAGATGTTCCAATGAATGGGTTTACGTAAGACAACACATCATGCACCTGTGCGCTAATTTCGTTGTAAATGAAGATACTGGAAATAAATATCGCGATGGCTCTTTTCATGGTTTCGTTCCACTCTTTTTCTATCAGTCGGCGGAATCAAGATAAGTAAGGTATTTGTTATGGTCTGATATGAATTTTCTCTCAACTAACCAAACCCTCACCAGGCTGTTTATAATAAAGAATCAAACCGTCTATTGTTTCCCCATTTCACTGATGCGTGGCTCATATTTTTTAAATATCTTATTAACTATTTCTATAGTATTGCCTGTTGGTATTGCTGAATAAACATCATGAGCATTTACCCATTGCCATTCCCACTCCTTAATTGATTTTTCAAAATCGGCAGTTTCCATTCTGTCGCCATTGATCATCTTTTGTTTCATATAAACAAAAAACTTTTCCCATCGTGGTTTGTAAAAACCTTTAATTAACCCCGCCCATTGCCGGTTACTGTATTCATGCAATTCACTTTCTTTATCGCCCCATAGTGTTACGATATCTCTTGCGTTTAACTCATATAAGTCCTTTTCATTTTCGGTAATGCCATTAGACCGGGCATCCTGTATCCATTTGCCCAGTAAAAAGTCTTGCCGGGTATTTAGTAATTCATCCATATCGTTCATTAAATCAAGAAATTCGTTCGTATACCTATCGTAACTAACGGTATCATGTTGCAAATACGCCAGTACCCATTTCTGTTGCAGCGGCGTTGCATAATTAGCCAGCACTTGCCGGGTTACATCCACCAGGTCATATTGAAAGCCATCACTCGCCTGCAATTCCGGTATGGCTTTTACAAATAAGCTCCATGCCTGTATAAGATCTTTCGGATTATAATCCAGCTTCGTTCTAACCCTGCTTCCCCATACGTCTATGGTTGGCCGTGAGACAATAATCGATTCCGGGACCACCTTCACCCAACCCTCCGTTATAGACCGTGTTATGCAATATTTTCCAGGCTTCGTTTATGGAAGCATTATATTTTCCATAACGCTGTAAGGCATAATCCTCCAGCCATGTGGAAACATTTACGGCGCTATCCCGCCACACATTTTCCAGCATGAGTTGATACAGCGCAGGATTTTGTTCAATGCCTTCAGGAGTTAATCCAATACCCATCAATTTACCTGATGAATCATTGTGCAAAGCAGATGAGGGATCAATTGCTGCATGATCCATTCTGCCCCATAAACTGATGTTGCCGCCAAAATTGTGCAGCATACACCATATCCATGGCTTGCCATAATACGCATCGGTGCGGCTCCATACCGGGATGACTTTCACTATATAAATCCAGTAAGATCATGTGGTCGTTTGGTATTGCATTTAATAAAGCTTTTATCTGCGTGGGTTTCCAGAAATCGGCCTGGTAATGAAACATCCAACCCTGCATTACCCAAATGGCTTTACTATCGGCCTTCTCCATAGATTCAAAAACCTTTTTACTGATGTCATTCAGATAAGTGGAATCATTGGAAGGTGGCAGGTTCTCATTAAACGTATCGGCCGAATACAAATGATCGGTGCCATATTCTTTGGTTTGTGCCTCAATAAATTTTTTGCCGATTACTTCAAACATCGGATCGGCAGGGTCAAGCACATACGTATCATCGAAACCTGCGCCCCAGTTTATCTTCTTTACTTTGGCATTGGGAAATCTTTCTTTGAATGATGGCGGCACATGCCCGGTAAAGGAAGCAAGCACCGGCGTCATTCCAAACGATCTTTCCGCCTGCAAAATTTTCTTTTGCAATTCTTTGTGAGTATCCATCCAATGTTGCGGAAGCGGACCATCCCAGGCATCTAAATTTCCCATCCAAAACCAGGAAAAATAAGCAGGGCCGCAAAAGAATTTATTGAGTTCACCATCCGTAAAACCCATGTCCTTATAGACTTCCTGCCAAATGGCTTCTTCGCCGGTAACGGCAAGTGGCATGTTAATTCCATTCAGTGCCATCCAGTCAATTTCCTGTTGCCAGCGCTCCCAGTTCCACCAACTCATGGAATAATTAAAGGTGCAATAATTTAAATAGTATCGATATTGATAGGGAGTAGCATGATGAATTTTCCCTTTAACTACAGGTAATTTATCCGGCAGGTTCATATTACTGCCGTTCCACGTAATAATGCAATGGCAATAATTTTTGAGATAAAAATTTAAAGCCGATGCGATACTAACGCCATTGCTACCACGAAGAATGATCTTCCCTTTTTTGCTTTGCAATTCAAATACATCTTTACCATTTTGTTTTGGTATTTCTTCAATAATAAAAGATTTGGAATGATCTTTTACTATACGTTGAATAAAAGAATTGAGGGCCTCTTTATTTAACTGAGCGAAAGAAATAGTTGCAGGAAATAACGAGAACCAGGAAGAATACATATTTTCTGAAATGCATCATTACGTAATTTAAAAAAGTTTTAGAGCTAAGCATAACTGTAACCATGCAGTAAATTTAAAGTGTTCTGATTCGTTTCAAAAAGAAAACCTTTAAAGTCTCCGGACTTTAAAGGTTTTCAATGGTTTTTACCAGGAATAATTTACAACCAATATTTAATAATTTGGATTTTGCGTGATTACTCCTTTACTCTCGTCGATTATCTCCTGCGGCAGCGGCATATAATAATCTTTTGGCCTTATAAATACCCTTGGGGGTATTACCGTTGCTCCATTGAAAGGAGGTAACGGTGACGCTGTCTTTGGCCTATTTACTATTGTATCCAAATTTATTATGTTGTCTTTGTCCCAGCGCAGAAGATCCTGCCAGCGAACATTTTCTCCACCAAGTTCTACGCGGCGCTCATGAATTAATTGTGGCATACCCGCATTTGACACAGGAAGCAAACCTGCCCTGTGCCTCACGACATTTATTTCTGCATCTCCGCTTCCCGGACCACTCATTCTAATCTTAGCTTCAGCAACCAAAAGATAAACATCTGAAGTACGCAGGATAGGTTGTTTCAAATTAAAATCCAGACCGCCACTGTTATCTGGCAAGAAGGCAGTATATTTTCTTATAAAATATCCGGTAGTGGACCATGCTTGGCAACAACCGTCCTGTAGATTGCCCTTCCTTTCCTGCAAACATCTGGTAGGCATCTCCCGCGCCAATCGTTACAAGATTGGTTTGATTAGGAAGTGAATCTCCCACAGATATTAAAGTAGCCCGTTTACGAATAGTGTCATTGGGTTCAAATTCTTCGGCAAAATTTTCCGTAGGATGATGGAAACCCCAACCCTGCCAGGCCGTGGGGAAAAATAAATGCTGATCGGGGAAGCGGGTACGTTTGGTAATTGTCTTGATTTTTATTCCAGACTGCAAACAAAATTTCAGGATCGTTTTCCTGCTTGCCCAGCGTAAAATTGTCGGTGTAGTTAGGAGCAAGTGCGTAGTTGGGATCATTAATTACCATGGTTGCCATATTGGATGGCTTTAGCAAAATTATCTTCAAACAAATACAACTTGCAAAGCATACCTTCTGCAGCTCCTTTACTTACGCGCCCCTTGTCTGCATCGCCATAAGTTTCCGGGAACAAATCAATTGCCTTTAATAGATCAGATTCTACTTGTGCCCTCACAGAATCCACCGAAGATTTTGGAACGTTATATGATCCGGTAAGAACGTTATCTTCTAAAATTATTGGCACTTCACCATAAATTTTGCTCAACTCAAAGTAAGCGTAAGCTCTTAAAAAGTAGGCTTCGCCCAATGAACGTTTACGAATGTCTTCATCGATTACAGGCACCTTCGGAATATAAATGATTGCATTATTGGCACTGCCGATTTGTTCATAAGCAAATGGCCAGATCGTATATATTACTTGTAGTGTAGGATCAATATTGAACCTTTCAATCGCCTTAAAATCGGAATGGTCACCATCAACGATAATATCATCAGACTGATCGTCGAAAATATACAGGTTATGGCCCACCCAGTCTTCCATGGTAAGTATATTGTATATGCCGGTAACTCCCGCAATTACATCATCCTGGTTTCGCCAGAAATTACCGGTAGTGTATTGGCCGGTAGGTGTTTGATCAAGCGGTTTTTTATTACAACTCATACTAAAACTTATCACCAAAAACAAAACTGTATATAAGTAGAAAATATTTTTATTTTTCATAAAATTCTTTTTCAGCATTTAAAAATTAATGGTTCCGCCAATAGTGAAATTTCTTGCCTGGGGATATTGTGCCACATCAACACCTCTTTGCAGATTGCCGCCTGTATAGCCTAATTCAGGCGTGTATCCCGTATATTTTGTTATGTAAAAAAGATTATATCCACTTACGTAAATCCTTATGTCCGGCAGGTCTACATTGGCAATTCGTTGTTTTGAAAACGTATATCCCAATGCCACACTTTTCAACGAAAGATATGCGCCGTTTTGAACCCATAAATCTGATGAGCGATAATTGTTATTGAGATTATCTCTTGTTAACCGCGGAATGCTGTTGCTCGTTCCTTCGCCGTGCCAGCGGCCGTTTTCTTCAGCATACCAGTTAAAATTTTGGCTGGCATCTATTCCCGGAAAGCCTGTCGGCATTATACAATTGAACACCTGCCACGCCAGCAAAACTGAAAATAAGATCGAAGTGGCCATAAGTTACAGAACCATTAACACCATATACAAAATGAGGATTAGGATCTCCAAGCCTTACCCGGTCTTTATCATCAATTACGCCATCTCCGTTTTGATCAACAAATCTTACATCACCCGGTTGTATATTTCCTTTATTGGGATCGTTAGTAATGTTGGCATCTTTATCTATATCGGCCTGCGTCTGGTAGAGACCGTTAGTCTTGAATCCGTAGAATGATGCAATAGGCTGTCCTTCGTAAGTGCGTGAAATATCAACATTTTCTCTTCCGTAAGAAGTAGAACCGAGGTAGGTTGAATTTCCATACAGCCTCGTTACTTTATTACGGAGGAAAGCTCCATTGGCGCCCACAGTAAAATTAAACTTGCCGGCGTGTGCCTTTATAATTTAATTCCAGTTCCACGCCATGATTGTTAAGTTCTCCCTGGTTTACATTTGGAAGGGTTATATTTCCACCATCATCAGGCAACGATCTTTGTGCTCCATAGGTTTCTACCAGTTGCGCCAGCACGAGCATATCCCTGGTATTTTTATCGAAGTAAGTAACGGTACCGGTTACACGATTTTCCAATATGCCAAACTCAAGGCTTATATTAGTTAACGACGCTTTTTCCCAGGTTATGTTTGGGTTAGCAAGGCTGGTTACGTAAGCGCCATTTTGATTAACCGTGCCGGTTCCGAAATTATAGGAATAGCCGCCGCCCCCGCCACCGCCACGCCGATGGTGCCGAGGTATTGAAAATCCCGATATTCTGATTTCCCAATTGTCCCCAGCCGCCGGTAAGTTTCAATGTATTAATCGATTTTACATTGGCAAAGAATTTCTCATCAGATATGCGCCAACCGGCAGAGAATGCAGGGAAATAACCCCAACGCTTACCCGGCGCAAACTTACTGGAACCATCAGCCCGCATGGTTGCTGTTAAAAGATATTTATCATCAAAAGCATAATTCGCACGAACGAAATAAGATTGCAATCCTGAAGAATTATAATTATACCCGGCATTACCAACAGAAGAACTGTTGCCAAGATTAAGTACCCGCTGATCCGGATTGGTATCTGAAAAACCGGACCTGGATGCTGAGAAAACATTTCCACTGAATATTTGTGATGAATATCCGCCGGTCAGGTTCACATCATGCTTATTGAATTTTTTGTTATAAGTAAGAAAATATTCTTCCAGGAAAGACTTGCTCTTATTGAAGTATTGATTCATCGAAGAAAGAGACGGGCCCGCGGGTTTGAGTAGGCGTTGCTATCTGGAAGCTGCTTCCATCGTTAGCAGTTTGATCGTATCCGTAGTTGGCCCTGATTTTTAAACCTTTTATTATTTCGAGTTCCGCATACCCGTTAGCAAGAATGCGGTTATAAACATTTCTATTATCCGCTGAATTAATAGTAGCCACGGGGTTATTTATATCGCCCAACTGGTTATCTGCCTGCGAAGTTCCCCAGGAGCCGTCATCATTTACTACAGGGATAGCAGGATTAAAACGAATGGTACTCCATAAGAAGCCCGTTTGGGTCGATCTCGTATCGGGGGAATTACCTAACGTATTAGAGTAGACGATATTTTCGCCTACCTTTATCCGGTTGCCGATCTTATGTTCGGAATTAATTCTGAAATTGTAACGTTTGAAAAAGGATTTAATGATAATACCCTGTTCATAATAGTAGTTTCCTGAAAAGCTATAGCTCGAAGTAGCATTGCCTCCGCGTAGCGCCACATCAGCATTTTGAGTATGTCCGGTTGTTAATACCTGGTGCTGCCAGTCTGTACGCTGTGTAGCATAATACGGATCGTTCCAAACCGAAGGAACCGGTAAACCATCGTTGGTAAAAGCTTCTGCTTTAAGCTTAGCCAAATCGGGCGCTGTCAGCACATTAATATACTTCATCGTTTTGTTGTTCCCGGTAAAGTAGTTGACGGAGGTTTTAAGTTTCTCGCCAAAATTTCCTTTTTTAGTCGTAACCAGCACAACGCCGTTTGCAGCCCGTGAACCATAAATGGCCGAAGAAGATGCATCTTTTAAAATTTCGATAGATGCGATATCGTTAGGGTTAACATCATCAAGTCCGCCAGCCGGAACACCATCGATAACAATAAGCGGATCAGCATTATTAATAGTACCGGTACCGCGTACACGAATACTTGGCACGCTGCCGGGAGATCCATCGCCGCTTACAATATTAACACCTGATGCCCTGCCCTGCAGGGCAGTAGCGACATTGCTCACGGGAGCATTTTTAAAATCGTCACCTTTCACACTGCTGATCGTTCCGGTTACATCCCGCTTTCTTTGCGTGCCGTAACCAACTACCAACACATCGTTTAGCCCGGTAGCAGCAGCAGCTAAAGTGATTGAAAGATCAGCAGGCGGTGCGCTGCCAATGGTAACAGATTGTGTAATTGTTTTAAATCCAACAAAAGAAATTTCAAGTTCGTAGGTGCCTTCAGGAACCTGCAAATTAAATTCACCTTCTTTATTAGTTGCAGTGCCCAAATGTAATTTTTTGATGAGCACCGAAGCACCATCAATGGGCCTGTTTTCTTCATCTTTTACCACACCATGCAAGTTCTGTGGCGGCATAATGTCGGGCGGGCTTTCCTTAAGCGCCTTCTCCACGACAGGGGGCTTTTCTTTTACAATGATTACTTTATCTCTTATTACATAAGTGAATGGCTGATCTTTAAAACACAAATTCAATATTTCGTCAATGGTCTTGTCCTTTACCTGCAAATCAATTTTTTGCGCATTTGCCAGCATAACACTATTGAAAATAAAATGATACCCCGTTTTTTGTTGCAATTGCTCAAACACTTCCTCGAACGTTGCATTTTTAACAGAAATACTAACCTTTTGGGAAATGCCTTTCGCACTTATTTGCAAAGTGGCAACAAGCATCAAAATGGTGGTAAGTTTCATACTAAGCTTTATTTGATTCAACAAAAGCTTTTTAGCAGATGCGGAATTGGCATGTACCCGTAAAATCATATTTTTGTTGTTTAGGTTAAAATATAAGAGTCATCTGTCAAGGGACTTTTTTATAGCCTGAAAATTCCAGGGGCGACCGTCACATCGTTCCTGGTTTTTTATAAGAAGTTACCGCATATATTTTTTCATTTTATTTATTGTTTAATGAGCAGCTAATTGATATTGCATCAGGGTAACACGATTATCTTTCGACCGTCAATTTTAAAATGAACGGTGCCGGTAAGTTCCAGCGTTTCCAGCAACTCCGAAATATTCTGCATTCTCGGTAAGGATGCCGTGAAATACTGGTCCGTTGATGTAGTTTCATAAGCTACATCTACATCATACCATCGTGCCACTTGCCGCATTAGTTCTTTTATACCCGTATTTTTAAAACGGAATTCACCATTTTTCCAGGCAATTGCCTGCTCAACATTTGCTTTATCAATTTGAATCGATTCTGTCGATCTGTTTACAATGGCTGCCTTGCCGGGCGCCAAACTTTTTGTTACGTTGTTCGCTGTTATATTTACTTTGCCTTCCAGCAATGTCGTATTTATATTTTCTTCGTCACTATAACTCATAATATTAAAATGAGTTCCCAATACCCGAACATCCATATTATTAACAGTTACATGAAAAGGCATTGCGGCCTCCTCCCCGCCTCCTCCAGAGGAGGAGGAGATATGTGCTACTTCAAAATATCCTTCACCTTTTAATTCAACTCTTCGTTCTTTGCCCGTAAACGAAGTTGGAAAAACAAGAGACGATGCCGAGTTCAACCAAACTCTTGTGCCATCTTCCAATACAATCTCATATTGTCCTCCACGCGGTGTGGTTACCGTGTTCATCAATACTTTTCCCGCAACTGTCTTTCCCGTTTTATAACTCAGAACGCCTGTGTTCAACTTCAATATCCTCGTATTGCTTTGATTGGCGAGATAGCCATTTTGAACTGTATCCAAAACAATGGTTGTGCCATCAGCCAAAGTAAGAATCGCTTTATTGCCACCCGGCCTGATATCGTTCTTATCAACACTTCGTTTAACCGCTACCGGTATATCCTGCTTTTTTTTACTAAGAATAAAAAATCCGGCAATACTTACAACTGCAATTGCAACAGCCGCTGCCACAGCCCTGCTCCAAAGTTTAACGGGACTCTTTTTTTGCTGTTGCTGAAACGCTTTGGCACTAATGTTATTCCATATAGCATCCCAGTTCTCTTCAGGCAAAATAATTTCAGGTTCAGTATGGATAACCGTTTCTACAAATAATTTCTTTAATTGGTCATCAGGCTCAGCAGTTTTCAAAAGGCCAAATAATTCTTCAATTTCTGCAGGTGTTGCGTGGTTAGCCGCGTATAATTTTAATAAAAAACGAATTCTGTTCTGGTCCATAAAGTATAACCCGGTTATTATTTCCAACCTGAAAAAATCTCTTATTTTATATATAGAGTAACCTCAGGCGGAAAAGGATGAAAAAAATTAAAATATTTTTAAAAGAATAAAAATGTTATGCCTGCTATTATGATGGTAGCGATATTATCAAAATATTTCCTGATAAATTTTACGGTCTGTACAAGGTGGCTTTTAACTGTATGAGGAGACAAACGAAGCGTCTCACCTATTTCAGTATTTGTTCTTCCCTCCTGCCGGCTTAAGGTATATATTAATTGTTTTTGAGGAGTTAGTTTGGATAGCGCTTCATTAATAATTTGCTGGCTATCGTTTGCTAAAATCGTTTCTTCAGTTTCGTTAGAGGTTAGTTTCGATTTTTTATAAGATATTTCGAGTAATTTATTTTTATTGTTTTCTTTTCTTATATAGCCTTTCACCTGGTTATATATAGTGGTGTACATATAGGCAACAGGATCTTTCACAAAAGGCAAATGCATTTTGCTTATCCACACGCTTATAAATACTTCCTGCGTAATCTCTTCAGCCGCAATTGAAGATTGGGTGCACTTATAAGCAACAGCATAAGCTTTGCTTTTGTACTCGTTCGAATAAAGCTTTAAATGCCGCTTCATTTTCGTTTGAAATTAATTCAAACAGCATTTTGCAGTCGGGATTGTTTGGCAAATTTTTCATACTTCAATGGAATAAAAAAATTTGTATAAAATGTTTCATTAAGATTCATTTGTCGTATCACGCTCCTCCAAAATCACTCAATTATTTTCTTTTATTACCTGCACAGCACCATTATTTTTTACTGCAATCAATAGCAGTCCATTATTTGTTTCCACAGAAATAAGGTTGCGAACATCGCCGGAAATATCCAGTCCCGTTTGCTCAAAAACACCCGGAATAAAATTTCCTTTTCCATCGTTGTTTAATATCAGCCCCATACCAGCATCCGACGGCCCCTGCTGTACCCGCCATGGATAAAAATTTCCGGCAACGATAAGATCATTAATTCCATTGTTCTTTAAACTGGTTGCCACCAACCCGTTCACCATGCTTATTTGCGCCCGCTCCGGCAAGGGTTGCATCTTCAACTTTTTACTTCCATCATTTCTTAAAAAAACAGACTTTACTGTTTTTACACTTATTGTTTTTGAATTGGCTAATTGTTCTTTTGTAAATATGTCCGGAAGTTGCGCATCTGCATAGGAAGCATAGCTGCCAAATTTTTTGTATAAAGTTGGCATCTGATCGAAGATTTCGTCTCTTGTAGCTAGGGGAAAACTTTTATGCTGAATATAATAACATAAAACCGGATCAACAACACCGTTCTGCGCAAAATCTCCGTAAGTAATAGTCAACGGTTCTTTTGCATCAGCCTTAAATTGAGTATTGTCCCCAAGGTTGCCGATAACAAAATCAGTGTCACCGTCATTGTCGAAATCAGCAGGAAGAATGCGTGTCCACCACCCATTGCTTTCTGATAATCCATACACAGTTGTTTGGTTAGAAAGAATGCCTTTGTGGTTTTCAAAAATAGTAATTGGCATAAATTGCCCAACCACAACAAGGTCCTTCCATCCATCCTTATTGATATCTGTCCACACAGCATCGGTTACCATTCCCGCATGTGCAAACGTAGTATCTGTCTGCGTTACGTCTTTTTCAAAAAGAATATGACCCGGTGTACTTTTATTTTTTAAGATATAGCTTTCAGGGGCTTCCGGAAATTTACCGATACTAAACCGGCCTCCTACGAAAACATCGGGCAGACCATCATTATTAATGTCACCGGCTCTTGCGCATGAACTGCTTATTGTTTCCTCAGGCAATGCATTCAATAATTTCTTAAAGTTCCCATGCCCGTCATTTTCGAATATCCTATCCCGGTAGTTACTACTGTTTAAAGGATAATCGGCGCCTCCGCTTACGAGGTAGAGATCCGGGTCGCCATCTCCATCTGCATCAAAAAAAAGTGCGTCTGCATTGGTAATATTTTTATTACTGTTCCAGGGTTCATTTGCGGATAGGATGAATTTTCCATCTTTAGTCTGGAGGTATAACTTGCTTTCCTGTCCCGCCGATGCTCCGATAAAAACATCTTCCAACCCGTCCATATTCACATCTGCTTTGGCAATGCTTGGCCCAATCTTTGACAATTGGTAGGGTAACAAGGGCCCTACTTTAAAATCAACAAAGTTGGATTGCTGGTGAACAAAATCGATACCTGAGGTTTTTGTAACATCAGTGAACATGGGCTTTGTAATTGCCGCGGCAACTGAGTCGGTGACAACTGCTTCCCTTTCGTTTATAACCAGTAAAGTATCTGCCGTTACATTGGTAAGTAACGACATTTTACCTCCCGGCCAAATTACTTTCAACGATTGAATAATGCTGTCTTTACCCAAACCAATATGCATTACGGGATCAACAGAAGATTGGAAACCACGATTGGTATAATGCTCCTGCAATTGACTGGTAGCATTGGTTTTAACGTACACTTTTGCGCCAATACCAAAGGTATTTTTATCGTCGCCGTTAAATTTAATTCTTATAAAATGTGCGTTATTATGCGACGGCAAATTGTTTCTGTAAATAGTGGCAGTGCTGTTAAGATTATTAATAACAAGATCGAGGTTGCCATCATTATTTAAATCCGCGTATGCGGCACCGTTATTAATACCAGGTTTATCTAATCCCCAATCTGCGGTAACATTTGTAAAGCCAAGATTATGATTATTTCGAAAAAGATAATTATTTAATTTGGTGGAAGGCATGCTTTTTACCAGCTCCCACATTTCTCCTTTGTGGCCCGTTTCTTTTATATAATTATCAGAATAACCTGAAGTATATTTTACAAAATCGAGGTTAGTCATATCTCTTAAGATACCATTCGAAATAAAAAGATCTTTCCAGCCATCATTATCAAAATCTGCAAACAAGCGGCGACCAGCTCCAATCAGTATTTGATACACCCGCCATTTGTCCAACTTCACTGAATATAGGCACACCGTTCGAGTCTAAGCCATTATTCATCTGCAACGTATTTCGCATTTGCTGATGCAGAAATCCATGATCAACAAGCATCATATATTTATCGTAAGCATCCGCACCGCGCAATAATTTCTGCCGGTGATTATCTTCCGGTAACATATCCAACACCATGATATCGTTGAGGCCATCATTATTATAGTCGGCAATATCGCTGCCCATTGCAAACTCAGAAATATGGCCGGCCGCTTTTGATAATACTTCTTTGAAGGTGCCATCCTTATTGTTCAGGTAAAGGAAATCTCTTTCGCTATAATCGTTGGTGACGTAGATATCCGGCCAGCCATCATTATTGATATCTCCTATAGAAACGCTCAGGCCAAAGTTTAATCCGCTGCCATCGATATGAGCCTCTGAGCTCACGTCAGTAAAATGGCCATTGTCATTTCTGTACAAACGGTTGCCATATCTGGGATCGCGGGTAGATCTTAACTTGTCGGTATTGAAGAAGGGATTATAAAACATGTCGCCATGATTTACCATAAACATATCAAGGTCTCCATCATTATCCATATCAAAAAAGGCCACAGTTGTTGTATAAGTTCCCGGTGCATCAAGGCCATATTTTTTAGCACTTTCTGTAAATGATGGAATTCCATCTTTGATACCATTATTTATGTACAACTCGTTCGTTCTTGCCTCATCAGCGCCGGGGCCGGAATAACAAACATATATATCTAACAGGCCGTCTCCGTTTACATCAGCCATTACCACACCGGTTTTCCATTTTGCCCTTCCAGCCACGCCAGCTTTATCCGTTATATCTTCAAATTTAAAATCGCCCTTGTTAAGGTATAATTTATTAGGTGTCATATTGCCGGTAAACATCAAATCGGGTAACCCGTCATTATTAACATCACCGACTGCCACACCGGCGCCATTATACAAATATTCGTAGGTAAGAATATTATAATTTTCATCTTCTTTAATTTCATTTTTGAAATCGACACCTGAGTGCGAAGGTGTTATTTCACTAAATAATTTTTTAGACGCATGTTTACAGGAGGAAATGCAGCAAGACTGGTAAACACCAAAATATATCGTAACAACTCCCATTTCATATTAAACACCCCAGATTAAAAGATGCACCTTATTTTCCTTTTAAAATTTATTTTATAACAGTTGTTTTTTTACTGCTTTAATAAATGATGCAGCTTAAGATATTTAAAACGCAGTTATAATTCTTAAAAAGAATTTTCGATTCTCATATGCTCTGCACCAGGCTAATTTATGAGCATCCCGTCTTTGTAGCGGATCAAATTTTTTTGGAAATAAAACTCCTGATCCGAACTTTGCGTATACAATCGTTTTTTTACTAATGTTGGGACGATCACAACAATTTCCATTTTTTTCTTAACAGTTTCAGAAAACGGTATCCTTTTATTTACGAAACCGTTTTCGCAATAAAATCAAAAAATACATCCGGCTAATATTTTTACACAAAAAGGAAAATCCTGGCGGAGAAAAATAAACAGGCTAAACTATTGGACCACATCAATCAAATCTCTCAACCTGATATCTTTTGATGAGGCGCCAATCATTACCCGGAATGTTCCCGGCTCCACCGTCCATGTCATATTTATGTCAAGTACTTTAAGCAATTCAGGTGTAATGTTGAAACCAATCTTTTTTTCTTCACCTGCTTTTAAAAATATGCGCTGAAACCCTTTCAATAATTTTACGGGCTGCGCTACTGATGAAAGCAAGGGATGAATATATAACTGCACTACTTCCTCACCATCACGGCTACCCGTATTTTTAATGGTACAATATACCATAGTGGAATCATCTTTTGCGAATTGCTTTTTACTCAAACTGCAAATTGCTGTATTCAAAATTTGAATAGCTCAATCCAAAGCCAAAAGGAAATAAAGGTTGACCATTAAGATCAGCATAATCATCCGTACGGCCGGTAGGTTTGTGATTATACACTAAGGGTAATTGTCCTTCAAACACAGGAAAGGTTATGGGCAATCGACCAGCAGGATTATAATCGCCAAACAATACATCTGCAATTGCATCGCCACCATCCTCACCGGGATACCAGGCATCGAGTATGGAAGGAACATTTTGAATCCATTTCGTCATCGTGATAGCGCTGCCGCCAATTAAAACCACTACAACAGGTTTTCCCGTTGCCGCAATCCTGTTGATCATTTCTTCCTGGTGACCCGGCAGATTCAGGTAAGCCCGATCCTGTGATTCACCTTCATGAATGCCTGCAACAACCACCGCGACATCAGCTTTCTTAGCAGCGTTTACAGCGGCATTTATTTTTTGCTGCCAATCATTAGGCACACCAACATTCCAAACCAATTTGAATCTTGCATAGCCTTGCGATTCAAAAAATTCTATCCGTATATCATACGCCTTACCTTTTTCAAAATGATAGTTCACCAGTTTGGTTGTAAAAGTCTGGCTCTTCCAGTTATCAATAATCAACTTACCATTTAAATACAACCGGTAACCATCATTGCCTTCAATACCAATTTTAAAATTGCCTGTAGCGGGCGCTTTCAATTTACCGTGTCCATTTTACAGAATAAAAATCATAATTAATTTTTGGATCCGGCGAATATAATGTCCAGCCAAAATCTATCTGATGATCAACTCTTGTAATGACAGGCTCACCTGTTAGCCGAATATTATTAAAATATTCGCCCTGCAACCCGTTTTGCGTTTTACCGTTTACGTTAGTGAATAAATTATTCGCGGGAATCGTTGTCCATTCCGGTGAACTTCTGCCGCAACCCGGCTGCATATATTACATTCACTGTTTTCCCCAGTTTATTTTTGATTCCGTCCAGTATATTCACTTTACCATTTCCCGGCCCGCTGTATCCGCCAAGCCTTGCTTCTGTCGCATCTGTACCGATAACGGCAATAGACTTAATTGACTTCTTTAAGGGCAAAACTATGGCTCGTCATTTTTTAATAACACCATTGACTTCAAGGGCTGCTTCTTTAGCAAGTGCTTTATGTGCAGGATTACCATTCCACTTATTCGCTTCGTCTTCATTCACATAAGGATTTTCAAAAAGCCCCAATTCAAATTTTACCCGCAACACTCTTGCTACTGCACTATCTATGGTTTTTGGATCGATCCTTCCATCTAAAAAAGGAGGTATAAATAATTTATAATGTTCATAGGCTGTTTGAAAAATAACATCCAGTCCATTGTTAATCGCTTTAGCCGAAGCATCCGGGATAATCTTTTGCCGTATAATGCAACACATTAGCGCCACCTACAGCGGATGCATCTGAAATTACAAAGCCCTGAAAATTCAATTCCTTTTTCAACTTCTCATTGAGTAGCCAATTGTTGGCAGTACATGGACTTCCATTCAGTGAATTATAGGAAGTCATCACGCTGCGGCTGCCACCTCTCTCAAAACAGGCTTTGAATGGAGGAAGATAAATTTCATCCAACAAACGTTCATCAATATCTATCGGATAGCTGTCCCTGCCGCCATCTCCACTGTTGTCAATAAAATGTTTTGGCGTGGTAACAACTCCCATTTTTTCAAATGGAGAAACAAACGCTACTCCCATCTCTGATGAAAGAAAAGGATCTTCTCCGTACGTTTCTTCAACGCGACCCCAGCGAACATCGCTGGCAATATTTACAACCGGCGATAATATTTGGCGAATGCCACGGCTTTTGGTTTCGTGTGCAATAGCTGTAGCCACGCGATTCATTAAAGACAGTATCCCATGTTGCCGCCAATGCGATGGATGCCGGAAATGCCGTTGCCCCATCTCTTACCAAACCGTGCAAGCGCTTCATCAAAAGGAATAATCGGAATACCCAGCCGGGTGTCTTCCACAAAATATTTTTGTATAGAGTTGATGAGCTTTGCCGTTTCCAATGCATTGGATGCTGCACTGTAGTTGAGTAATTGCCCGGCAGCATCCTTGTTGCCTTTGGCACTTACCTGGAACCCGAAGATGCCATTTTTATATTTTTCTTTCCCATCACTTAAATCACCGGGTATCATAAAAAGTTGCCAGAATTTTTCTTCGGGAGTCATCCTGGAAATAAGGTCTTTTACTCTTTCTTCAATGGGAAGTTTAGGATTTTTATAAGGAAGAATCGATTGGCACATTCCCATATAGCACAAGAATGTCAACCCAATAAATACCAATAAAAATTTCACGCTATTATTTTTCATTTTATGAGATTCAATTTATATCGGTCTTACCATTTTAAAAATGAGGAATTATTTTCGATTACCCGTTACCGTAATAATCTGTTTTAAGAATCCTTCTTTAATAAAAATCATTCCTGGTTCATCACTACATCTTTTTTTCTTACAGCCGGTATAACAATCAATTTTTCAACTTTACCATTTTTATATTCGCACTCCACGGTTGTATTATAAGGTGCATTTAGTTTGAAACTAACGTCCCAGTTTTTGGGCCAGGCCGGTAGCAATCTTATCTCTTTGCCATCGCATTGCAACAACATCGATTGTGTTGTTTTCAGTAAAACACTTCCATGATCCTGGTCGGGTATCCAATCATAGTTCGGTCCCCAAAAAGCAGGAAAGCGATTTTCTTTACTCCAGTGCGAAGCCCTGTTAACGATACCATTTTTTGCATCATCGGTCTTGCCAAGCAATGCCGCCCAAAGATCATCCTGGCGCCAGCCTTCATATCCTTTAGGATCCCGGTAATCCCAGGCGTTTACCGCTAAATTTATGTCGGGTTTCCCTAATCCATACAGCCTGAAAGGAAACACTGCATAGAGTTCCGGGTTTTCAACATTAGATTTATTTTCAAATTTATCAGCCGCGGCTAACATTTTTTTATTATCAAATTCACGGGTGGGAACCGCAGGCATAATCTTTTCCAGCTTCGACACTAAATTTTTTAATCGTTGCGAAACCAATTGTTGCGGTAGTGCATTTATTTTATTAATGAGATAATGTATACCTGCAATTTCGGGTAATGCATTGGTACATTTCCACCAGGTTTCTAATGCTTGTGATGGTTCGAATTTTAGATGTCCTGTTTCATCCAGTTTTTCATGTTGATCAAAAAACAATAAGATTTGTTCTGCCAATGGCAGCAAGGTATCTGTAGCGAATTTTTTTTGTTGCGTGTAGGTATAATATTCAAACATTAAGGAAGATAATTCCAGTCCGCTTACCCATTCGTATTTATGCCAGCCGCTCCCCTGCACTTTGTCTGTTGTTTCTTCAAGGGATTTCTTTTCCCATGTTTCACTAAAAGTGCTGCCCCAGAAATAAGTGCATTCAGGATAATAAGCTCCTGCATGATGAAAAGAAACTTTCGTTCTGTATTCTTCTAACGGAAGTTGTGCAAAATAAGTTTTGAATAAAGGACGCATCATTTCAAAGTCACCTGCGGCTGCCATCGACCAATAAGGCAATCGTGTATTCTGCCACCAATAGCCAGTTCCCCATCTGCGGTAATCGGCGAAGCCTTCTGTTCCCGGGTAATCCACCGTAAAGATGGAGCCGTTGAATTTTATTGGATACTTTCCTCTCCCCGCACAAGCATTCATAAAGCGCTGTAAGGCATAACCTCTTGTTATAACTTTTCCTTCATTCTCTTCTCCGAGCGGAGTTTCAACAGAATCATTATTGGAAACATTTATCCAACTCCTGTTCCAGAATTGATGCCACCAGTTTTCATGTTGCTGATAAAAATTGTTGGCATTTACCATTTGCTTTTTACCAATTAAATTTTGTACTGATGCTAACCATGCTGCAGGCGTGGAAGGTTGTTGTGTAAGCACAGCAATTTGCAAATGTCTTTGCCTGCCTGAAATGCTTTCCAAAGTTGAATCATCAATTTTCTTAAAGCCATCTCCCGCCATCATAGCGCCGAAGATTCTATCCTTTAAAGGATTTTGTAACGGAAAATCTTCCAGTCCCTGCAGTTTCAAATTCAATTTAAAACCCGAAACCTCGGGATTATGATGATACCAAACAATTGCAGCAGGTTCTTTCACCAACACATCGGGCTGAATAATCGTTGGTCCATATAAGTCAGGGAAATAATTTAAATCGCTTACTTCCAGCTTCGTCATCGTATCAATTTTGTTTCTCCATATTTGCGTGTAGGCCGTAACGTGAGTTGTATTGGGAACATCTGCGTCAACATGAATAACAGGATGATTGGCATCTACCCAAACATTGAGCTGAACTGCGTTTGTTCCGCTTCCGGCCCGGATGTTTATTTTGCCATTGTAAATGTCCAGGGTTTGAACAAAAGTTTGTTCATCAGCAAATGGATTGGGTGATACATTGACTACCACTTTTCCTATTTTCAACAGCCGCCCGTTTTCTCCCCATGCATCGGTTTTACTAATGTAAAAACAAAGGTTTCCATTGGCTTCTGTCCAAACATTTAAACCAATGTCACCATTGCCTAAAGGCATGCTGGCATGAGAACTGCCGCCGACGGTTTTCCAAACAATATTATTTTGCTGAATAACGCCGGCGAGCTTTGCATTTTGCGCAAAGGAAGTTTTTTGTATCAGCACAAAAGCAAGACAGTAAATGCTGGCAAGGAAAACCAATCGGAATTTAGAATTTTTCATTAGTATATTTTTTAACCGGTTATATCTTATTTATTTGGTTTTGGTATGAGCGAATGCGCAAATCAATTTTGCTATTTATTCCTTGCAACGTTTCACTCAATATCCATTTGCAATATCGCGATGTAACGTTTGCAATAAAATATTTTGATCATTTTTCTCTTCAAACAATTTCCATGTGTCATTGTCTACTTCTTCTAAATGAAACCGTCGTGTCTCATCCGATAATATTTTTTTAATTGATCGTGAAAATGCATTCGCTGCCCTCGCATTCTCCCAGGTTTTAATGGCTTTAAATATTTCATATTTATGCGGACAACTCTCAATTGATTTTTGATTTACCGGCATGATATAAGTTACACCAAGTCCCACAGAAACCGCTTCAATAAATTCATACTGCGCTACTGTTGATGATGAATCAATACCAAAATTGCCGCCAAATGTTGCCGGGAAATAATTAGCAAATGCTACGTTTCTCAGGTCTTTCCCTTCACTCGTTGTACTTCCCCATTGTTTGGTTGCAAGATCATACATAGCTTTTCCTCCGCCTACATTCCAAACACTTTGATAATGCCACGAACCTTCCGATAGTGTAGCTCCTGAAATTCGTAAATAAGGAATATGGTCAATTGCTGCTCTGTCAAAAAGTTTTCTAAAAAACCGCTTGGTAGAATAATAGCCGTGCCCGTTATCAAAAAGAAATTCCTGTCCATCTAAATCTATAAACCGAATTCCATTAATCGCACTAACGTCGGCATAATAGGCCGCTATTTCATCCTGTAAATAGATATTAGGGATGAGGCCGTCGTACCCATAGTTTAAGGTAACCTGTAATTTATAAACCGTATCGCCTTCCTTATGATTTGATGCAGTTGTGCCCCAGTAGCCTCTTTTAACTTTCTGAAGGGTATAGGGAGGTTTATTGGAAACACCTAAATAATAGATAAGCTCTTTGCCTATTTTTATCATATTTAAACTGGCGCTATGGCCTTCCCATGAAGCAATCTCATTTAAGAATGCAGGATTGTCAACTACAATATTGGTATCACTTTCATTGATGCTTTTTACAAGAATTCTTTTTTGTTGATAGCATAAACTATCACTCGGCACAGGGCTGGCATCTTTTGTTCCGGGAGCCAATGCGGTGGTTATCGTGTGCCTTCCCATTAAGATACCAAGCGGATTTGAGAGATCAGTAAATTCTTTATGCGATTTATCTCCGGCGGAGAAATGAAATGGTTTTGTTTCAAAATTTTTTCCATCAATGTATCCTTCATTGCCACGATCAACTTTAAAATAAGGCAGGTCATTCGCTTCAATGGCTTTAAATCCCATTTGCGAAACGTAACTGATGGTGCTGTCAAATAAATTGCCGGAGGTGGTTACATCAGGAATATACCTTGCCGGATCTTTCACCCACTTACCTTTAATCGTAGGATAGGGTAATCCCTCAGACAAAACAATATTTTGAATTACATCTAAAAGCGCAGTGCTGTCGGGGCTTCCCCATAAGGCAATGGACGATCCGATGTAATCCACACCAGGCAAAGCTTGTACCTGCTGGTGATTGGGTTCATCATTTTTTAAAAAAGGAATCAGGGAAAATAAAATGTTCCTGGATTTCCTCCTGTCCATTGCGTGGTAGGTTATGAAGATTCTGCCACGGTTATCGATAGACGCTGTATTTCCATATAATATCCGATAGTATTCTTCGGGGTGTGAATAGAATGCAACATCACTGATTCCATCTCCGCCAATCGGCAATAACTGTCCTTCGTGCAGGCTTGATGGTAAGGGGAAACGGTTTTTATCCGGGGTGTGAATTACATATTGAAAAGGTGCCGCGTCGCCTTCATTTGTTGAAGTTCCGCCTGTGGTTATATCGTTTAAAGCCAGGGCCCCAATCGCATAATTAACCGCATCTGCCGTATCTCTTGCTACACCAATTACTTCTCCAAAGAGGTTGGTAATATTGGTATAATAAGAACCCCATTGAATATCGTCTATGCCGGCACGTGGGGCAAGAGATTGAAGTGTTAATTTAAAATATTTCTTATGAGCGGCAATAGCAACTTTAGCTACGGAGCCATTGGCATATTTTATCGAAAGGATTTTAGTAGCGGCATTATATGTAGCCTTTTTCGGTTCGTAATAAACTTTTTTCCTGCTATTGTATAAACAAAGTATTGGCGAGGGTTTACCAGCAGGACTAAACTCACGGTTAGGGGTAACCGTTATGTTTTTCATACTCGTAATAAACCCTTTGCCGTCAATATGAATTTTCAAATAATCCGTTGAGAAATCTGTTTGTGCCAATATTTTTACCGCAAACAATTGCATCGCAACTACAAGCAGCAAATAACAGATTTTTTTTGTAGTCGACATATCC
The DNA here is from genome assembly GCA_963756945.1 of uncultured Chitinophagaceae bacterium. Lineage (GTDB taxonomy): Bacteria > Bacteroidota > Bacteroidia > Chitinophagales > Chitinophagaceae > Ginsengibacter. The sequence continues at coordinate 37,005 of CAVWQJ010000018.1, forward strand.
ATGCTCCTATTCACCGGGAGTGATAATTAAGATTGATAATAAAGCATTCGTAAAGCATTCGCAAAAAAATGAGATATAAAGTCTGATTCTTAAGAGATTTATCTGGCGACATGAAACAAAACATTAGCCGGAATCGCTTCTTTATTTCCTTTACTATTTTGCCAGGAAACTTTCAACTCGTTGCCACCGCCGGCATCAAAATAAACAACCTTTATTTTATGATATCCTTTCTTCAAGGCCGCTCTGCCAGCGGCTTCCGTACCGCCATGTTCCCCATCGTTATTCACCACTTCTTCATCATCGATAAATAATTTACTGCCATCATCAGAATAGGTAAAGAAATCATATATCCCGTCTTTATCTATTTTAATATATCCATCAAATTGCAAAGCATACTTGTCTTCACGCTGTTTTACTTTTTCAGATATAATGTCGGTGACTCCTTCTTTTTTCACAGGTGAAGTTTGAATAGATTCCAAATTGATATTCCCGTCCGGTTCATAATATTTCCATGAAATGCCGCTTTCTGGATTTTTTATTTTAGTTGCCTTCAACCATGAAAAAGATTTTACTTCTTCAGAAGCTATATCGCTGTGCAACGCACCTGGCAACAAAGCAATCGCTTTCACAACAGATGTCTTTTTTATTGAAAAAGGTTTCGTGTATGCTAATGAATTATCGTTAGGTTCACTGCCATCTAATGTATAGCGAATCTCACCAGCATCTTTTGTAGTAAAAGCTATCACTGGGTTTAGGGAGCCATCTGGATAAGACACTTCTATAACCGGTTTATGTGCAAATTTTCCATAGTTGGAAATTTTCATCACATATGCGTAAGGCGCTTTTATTTTATTAGGGTTATAATCCGGCAAAGAAACCACTACGTCTTTTCCCTGCTGTTGCCATGAAAGATTTTCTTTTGTTGATAGAAAATTAATGGCTGTCCCTTCGGGTAAGGTAATATCTTTTAATACTAATTTTTTATCATCCGGGTATTTTGGAAAAATGGCATACAATGAATTCGTCGTTGGGTTATAGGTATAAAAAATTTCTTTCACGGCATAGCCGGGATCAGGATCAACAGTGATCTTCAACAACAAATCATTGTCACCTTTTTTGGGCTTATACTTCCTGTTTCCTTCGCTCCATTGTGAAGATGTTTTCCATCTTTCTGTATTGTAAATGGCTTCTGAATTGATGTCCATCCAACTACCAATTTGCAATAAACGTTCCTGCATAATGGGTGGAATTTTTCCATGTGCATCAGGGCCAATATCCAATAAAAAATTTCCGCCACGGCTTACTTTATCTATTAATTGCAGCACCAATGATTGAGCAGAATTATAATCCCATGCATCCTCTGCACGATTGTATCCATAGCTGGCTCCCATGCCGCGGCTCTCTTCCCAGGGATGATCTTCAAAATCAAGATCGGGCTGGTATTCCGGCGTGTACACGCCACCGTGATGAAAGCGAACGCCGCTTCCCCACCGGTCATACGTTACTACCTTATCTTTAACCGGGCTGTCATCATACAGCCACGCAAGAAACTCCTGCGATTTCCAGGTGGATGCCGGCGCATCCCATTCTCCGTCTGTCCAGAAAACATCAGGTTTATAAGTATTGATGAGTTCTTTCATTTGCGGCCACATGTGTTCGCTCACATACTTATTCCTGTCGCTTAACCATAAAGGATCGTACCATTCATACAAGGAATAATACATGCCTGCGTGTACAGAAGTTTTACGAAGCGCTTTAAAAAGATCGCCTAACAAATCCCTGTGAGGGCCTGCGGATACTGCATTCCATGGAAAACCCCAATCCCTGTCGGCTTCTTTGCTTGGCCACAAACAAAATCCGTCGTGATGCTTTGATGTAAGCACAACATATTTCGCACCTGACTTCTCAATTAATTGCGCCCATGCATCGGGGTTAAATAATTCAGCATGAAAATTTTTAACCAGGTCATAATAAGAACGGTCACCGAAATTTTCGTGCTGGTATTTTATTCTTACCGAATCACCGCTTCTCAAACCATTTTGATACCACTCGGCATATTGACCCTTTGAAGAATATCCCGGAACAGAATACACGCCCCAATGAATAAATATTCCAAACTTAGCATTGGTGTACCATTGCGGCACCGGCCTGGTATCCAGGGATTCCCATGTGGGCTTGTATTGCGCAAAGTTGTTGCTATAAAAAAACAGGCAAATGCAGGCGAATAAAATTCGGAGAATACTACTTTTTTTGAATGCCATTTTGAATCGTTTAATTAGGAAGAAGTTGATCAAAGTAAAAACAATTTATTCAATAAATGTTGAGCAGAGGAGCATTAGGATATAAGCCGGAAAATCAGGGATGCGACTGTTTCCTGATTGTGACACAAAATTTTAATCACTGCCATTCATAACTCCCGCAGTGTTATATTTGAATTAAACTTTTTGGTGCAAAAGAGTGTGTATATTTAAAAATTATAGTTAAGCGAGATTCACATAACAAAAGAGAAATATAGAAAACGAATTTTCCTAAACAGATTGTTTGCAAAAGAAAAGTCCCCATGATAAAAATCGACCCGATTATAGCAGTAAAAGACGTTGAAGCCAGTTCTAAATGGTATCAATCAGTATTTGAATGCAGAAGCATGCACGGAGGAAAGGAATTTGATGTCCTGGTCTCTGAAAATAATGAAGTATTAATCTGTCTTCATAAATGGGGAGCACACGAACATCCTACCATGATAAACTCAAATATTACTCCGGGAAACGGACTGATTCTTTATTTCAAAACAGATAAGATGAACGTTATTCGTGAAAATGCCGATAAAATTGGCTGGTCAATTGAAGAAGATATTCATGTAAACCCAAACTCAACAAAAAAGGAATTTTCACTTAAAGATCCGGATGGATATTATTTGACCGTAACTGAATATCACGAATATGAAGGATAGTAAAAAAGAGTTGCCCGTCATCCAAAACTAATTCAATATAACAATTATGCCTAAACGCTATTTAAAATTCATTTTCCTGGTGATATTGCCGGTGCTGCTGTGTGCCTGCAAAGCGCACCATTTTGTGGTGGACGATGCCGGTATCCTGGATTCAAAAACACGTGCCGGCCTGGAAAATTTGCTTTCCTCGTATCATAAAAAAACAACCTGTTCCATATATTTATACAGTGTAAAGAAGTTACCCGAGGGGGAAGATGCAGGTTCTTACACAAAAAATATCGCCAATGAGCTGGGATTGGAGAAGACCCGGCTCGATAACGACGCAATCATTTTCATTGCGCTGCAGGACAGGCAAATCAATTTCCAGCCGGGATATGGGCTGCAGTTTATCATCGATGCCGGCTTATCCGAATTAGTTGTACGTGACCTAAAGCAATACTTCCGGCAATCGCTTTACCAACAGGGAATTACTGAAGTGGTGAACCAGGTTATTAATCTAACCGAAAAATTATCATGGCAGGTAAAACCCTATAACGAAGAAAACATAAAGGGACAGGATATAATTGAACTGAAGGATTTTGATATTAAAAGCAGGAATGAAAACTTTCTCACAGTGGGATTGAAAAATGCTCCTGATTTAAAATTGTACATAACGAAATATATGGCCGCACTCACCGGCGATGTTTCTTCCGACCAGGATCACAACATTGTCATCTACTATCGGCCAGTCGCCGGGAAACCTCATGAAGGATATTTAATAAATGTGACAAAGAAATAAACAGCCGCAAATAAGAGACAAACGATGCACAACTACCACTTAAAAAAATAGTTGAGGTGCATATGCATCGTTTCAACATACACCTAAGAAATAATTTCGATTAACCTTTACCGTTGCCTCCGATAAAATTGCTTTGCAAAAGATGTATATTAGCAGAAATACATACGTAAGCGGCCATTACTACAAACATTATCACCATGACAATATCTAAAACAAACAAACCAAACTGGACAATTGCTTTAGGAATTCCTTTTTTGATTTTCTTCAGTTGCTTATTAATTACGTTTACCTCAAAGTTTGCGGCGAACAATGAATTGTTATCAAATGGAATATTGCTTGACCTTATCATTACAGCACCTCTAATTTATTTTCTTGCCATTAGAAAAAGCCGTGTTTCCAAACTAACAGTAATAAGAGTTTTTATAGTGGGACTTCTGTTTGCCGGTTTCATTTTACGGTCTCATGCTAATCCAATTTTACAAATCATCAAAACCTGGATTTCACCGTTAGTTGAATTATTTGTGATTTTTATTATTGGCAGGAAATTTTACATGGCAAATAAAAAAGCTAAAGCCGCCAATGGAAATAAAGTTGACTTTTTAATGCACTGCAGAAGTGTACTATTCCAGGTTTTGGGAAGCGAAAAAGTGGCAAATATTATTTCATCGGAGGTGGCCGTAATGTATTATGCATTTTTTTCCGGCAAAGAAAAATCAATAGACTACAAAACAAAATTCACTTCATACAAGGAGAACGGGCTGCTATTAATTTTGGGTGTAATTCTATCAATCTTTCTTATTGAAACAACAGGCGTTCATTTCCTCTTAAGTTTATGGAGCAAAACAATTGCCTGGGTAATAACAGGATTAAGTTTATACACCTGCATTCAATTATTTGCTCACATCAGGGCTATAAAAGCAAGGCCAATTATTATTAACACCCATTCTTTTGAAGTTCATAACGGGCTTGCAGGAGATGCCTGTTTTCAACTTGACAATATTGAAAAAATAGAAATGTCAAACAAAAAACCAGGCGATAGGGAATCAATTAAGATTTCACTTTTAAAAGGATTAGAAAATCATAATATCGTTGTGTATTTAAAAAACCCAATTGAAGTAACAAAAATATTTGGCATAAAAAAGCAAACCGATACCGTTTTGTTTTTCGTTGATAAACCCAAAGTATTTACAAATATTGTATCTACTCTTTTAACGAGTAACGGAAGCTTGTATTAGGTGACCTTGCACAAGCAGGAACTTAAAAAAATAGTTAAGCGCTAATCCATCCGCATTCTTTCAATATACAGGTAACAAATAATTTCGATTAACCTTTTCCGTTACCGTCCAAAAAATAGCTTCGCAAAAGATGGTGGCGTATATTAGCAGAAATACTGAGTTGGCTATTATTGTCTGGCGAGAGTTAAGGGCAAATCCTGACATACTCGCCACGATGGCAACACGCCTTTAGCGACGCTGGGTCGATGTGTGGGTGACCGCTCACTGGCATTTCTCAATTTTGGACAGGTAAAAATAAGTTTCTAAATTTAGAAACTATTGCTTATCTTTATTTAAACTCTAAAGAGTGAAATATTTTGAAACACGATTTTTAGAAGAAGCGGACAAATTTATTGCAGCCCTTGATTCGAAAGTTGTTAAAAAAATGTTTTATAATATTGACCTTGCAGAACAAACGAATGACCCGAGAGTTTTTAAAAAACTTCAAAATGAAATTTGGGAATTTCAGAAATTATATGCAGAATTCAAATAAGCTTACTTGCGTTTTGGGACAAAACAGAGCAAAGCAAAAACTTGTTCTTGCCACTCATGGTTTATTAAAAAAGGATAAAAAAACACCTGCCGACGAAATTGCAAGGGCTGAAAGAATATAGAAAAAAATACTTTGAAATTAAAACATAAAAAATAGCATCATGGCAAAGACACAAATGAAATCATACATCACTTGCCGAGATGAACGACAAATATATCGGCAAATTTGGGTCACCAAACAGAGAAAATATAATACGAACTCCGTATGGATTTAGGACGAATGATTAAAACGCAAGACAAGAACGTAACTTGACACAAGAACAATTAGGCGACCTTGTCGGCGTACAAAAAGCACAAATTTCAAATTAGAAACACGCTAACAGTGAAACAATTGAAACTGATTGAAAGTCTTTAAAGCATTAACGGCGGACATTCATTTTAACGTTACAATTGAAAATCAGAAACTGCAGTTGGAAGACAGACATAGGGAGAACACACAACAAATGGTAATCGATGCACAACTACCACTTAAAAAAATAGTTAACGGCAAAACTCCATCAGCATCGTTTCAACATACAGATAAGAAATAATTTCGATTAACCTTTCCTGTTGCCTTCGAAAAAATTGCTTAGCAAAAGATGGTAGCGTATATTAGTGGAAATACACACGTAATGCTAAAAGACGTGCTAAATTGAAACAGAAGAACACGAAACGAATTTTAAAACATTTAGTAATGAAATATTTCATTTCTCACGAATCATATTCAATCGTAGACGCAGTAAAGCTAAAAGAACTTTTAAATGATATTAATAAAGAACATAGCATATTACTAACCTCAGATTGGGAATCACTCCCGTCTGGTAGCATTTGGATGAATGATATTTTTGTTGCGCTCCAAGATTGTGACGAATTAATCGTATTAATTACACGAAAACAGGCATTCACTAACCTATGAGATAAATTTTGAAATAGGTTACGCCATTGGTAAAGGGAAAAAACCTAAAATATTAATTTAGGGAGGCATTGATTTTGCAGAAATGGAATATCCAATAAGAGGTATTCATTGTATTGGAACAGGAGACACGAACAGGTGGGAAATGGAATTTGCTTCTTTAGGTTATAAAATTGAAGACAGAGAACCTTTTGCGAAATTATTTAAACAGTATGATGAAAATGCAGAACGACAATAAAACACTTTAAAAATGGAAGACAACGGAAATAGCTTTTCAATTAGGCTAAGGTTGTGGGCTAAATGATATGAAATACCGCCACAGCAGTAAATACTACCGTTGGCGGCAAATAAATGTTGCTTTTTATGATTACTGAGTATGAGAATACTTTAAGGCGATTAATCCTTTCTATTTTAGGCGAAGATTCTTCGTCATACAAAGTTTCAACTGAAAGAATATTAAATTGGGAGGATAAAAAAAATATCGCTCGAAAGAAAAACAAAGGTGTTCTTTTAGAAAACAGGCTAATATACTATTCAGACTTTTATGACCTTAAAAATATAGTGTCTAAAATCTGGGAATTATTTCTTCCAATACTTCAGAATAAATGAAGATTTGAAGTTTACTTTGAAGAATTAGAAAATTATCGAAATGAAATTGCCCATGGAAGAAACTTAACTCAGAGTCCAACAGATTTATTAAAATGGCATAACAAGTGATTTAAAAACTTTGATTGCCATTTATCACAATAAAAATGAAATGAAAGAAGAAATATAAAAAACCGTGATCACTAGAGACCGGGGCTTTTTGCAATGTGATGTTCAGCGGAGAACATTTTTCATAGGTTTATTGCTTTGTAAGTCCAACAAATCTTATCGATAACAAACATTTTCAATACAATAGTTTTAGATTGATCGATGCTGCTGAACGATCAAACAGAATTTTTAACAGCTACAAACAAATCATAATTAAAACCCTCATTTCTCCTCACGCCCTTTAATTACCGGGTACGGCCTATCATATCCTTTCACCGCATGCCAGATAATACGGTTAAAAACATCATCGTCTATGCGGTCTGCATCATCAAGGTCCTGCTCCAGCGATTTTTTGGCCCAATACAATTGAGCGCCTAATAAATTATCCAATTTAGGGTTCAGGCGATCCAGGGGAATATTATTTTTTACAAAATTATAGGGCGTGAAATCCGGTTGATTGGTAAAACAATCCAGCATGGGTTCCGCCGTAAGATCGAGTTGATTCATTGGCGGAAGGCCAAGGATATTCTCAATGGTCCGCACCATATTTATTTGCGAGTAGTACGTGGAAAGAACTTTCCTTCGCTTTGTATACGGACTGATAACGAAGCCCACGGTCCGGTGGCCATCCACGTGATCAAGGCCCGCCTGCGGATCGTCTTCTGTAACAAAAATGCAGGTCTCTTTCCAGAACTTACTATGCGAAATCGCATCTACAATCTGGCCAAGGGCAAGGTCATTATCAGCCACAGCTGCTTCCGGTGTAGGCCAGCCCGGCCTTGTTCCGGAGGTATGGTCGTTGGGTAATTCCATGATGATGAAATTCGGGAGATCATTATTTTTTTCATACCCTTTAAATTCTTTAAGAAATGCAGCTACCCTCGAAGCATCGGGTACGGTAGTTGTAAATCCTGCATAGTCAGGGCATATATACGGATCGAGTTGTTCAAGATTTGCTTTTGCCCGGATCCTGATTTTATTGCTGCCGCTTTGCAGGTCTTTATAAATGTCAGAAAATTTTGAGCCCTTAGGTTCGATGATGGTTTTTACAAATTCACCATAATCGCGAAAGGTTAATCCATGTGCCAACACATTATCCCAGATAAATCCAGAGCTGGCATAAGCCAACGCATCATCGCCATCATAAGGATAGCTGCGGGTAAAATCACCAAAAGATTTTTCGAGATAATCCGTAACATACGCTTCGTCCGTCCATTGATGCCCGTCGGCGCTTAATACGCCACTGCAATTAAAATTGTCCATCAATACAAACGAACTTGCGAGGCTATGATGATTGGGTGAAATATACTTTCCGAATTCAACCAAAGAAGTATCGCCGTTAGCCTGCGGCATATCACCCAATACCTGGTCGAACGTGCGGTTTTCTTTTATGATATAAACAACATGTTTAAACACAGAAGTTTGATTGGGAGTTACCGGCACGGGTACCTTTTCCTTCACACCGTTAGTACGAAGTTTCCTGTTGGCCAGCATCTGTAAATAAGAATTATTCTGATGTACAATTTGCGTCATGTCAGCAAGCGCTTTCTTACCAGGTACCGGGAATGATAGAGATCGTTCCTTCATGGTCATGTGAATTGAAACCCTTGCGGTTTGTCTTTTGGTTCCTCGATCCGATGCCTTTTACGTTGGCAACATACAGCGTACTGCCGGTGCTGTCCATCAATACAGATCCCGGGTACCAGGCCGTTGGTATCAATCCGAGGATGTGTGCCGGGCTGCCGGTTTGTATAACACACAATGCATTTTCAGTACCGTTAGCTACAAAAAGATATTTCCCGTCGGGGGAAATGGTTAAAGCATTGGGAGCGCTGCCAAAGGGAATGTCCTTCTGAAAATGCACGGATATCGTATCAATAACATCGTCAGTCTTTGTATCAATTACGGAGATGATATCACTGTTCGCACAGGCAACATACAATTTATCATGGGCAGGACTCAACACCATTCCGGCCGGATGCAAACCTACTTCAATGGATTTTTCTTCTACGTTCCTGTCGAGGTCAATAACGGAAATGGTACCATCGTTGGCGATTCCTGTTTTTGGATCGACCAATACCTGCGAGCCGGAAGTATTATAAGTGGATTCACCTTCATGAGGCCGGCGGCCGCCCCAGTTGCTTACATATGCTTTATGTGGCGATGCCAGTATTACACCGTAAGGAGCTATGCCTACAGGTATTTGAATAATTTCTTTCGGATCATTTGCATTAACAACTGCCAGCGAATTGCTTCTTGAAAGCGTGACATAAATTTTATTGGTTGTTTCGTCCAGCGCAATTCCGCCGGGAACAGGATCCCCGCCAATTGGAGGTTTGGGCAACATGACGGAATCGCTCCAATGCATAATGTTGTTATCATCTACGGTGGCAATGTCTATGCGATTGGTTGCATTTGTTACGTATACGCGGCGACCGTTAGTTGAAAGACAAATGCCTGTAAAGGAAGCGCCGCTATGTTTATAGGGTAACGATTGCAGGATGGTTCTGTCGTTTACTCTTACGAGATCGAGGGAAGATATATTTTTCACAAACAATAATTTGCCATCCGGCGAAAGCGCCAGGTCAACCGGCCTTCCATGCAAATAAACCTGGAAACCTGCGGGACGTATGAATTGATTGGAAGGAACGAGGATACTGCCATCTGGTTGCGGGCCTACTTGCTTATTTCCAAATGTATTTTTTTTCTGAGCCAGTGAAACAGGCGAGAAAACGGAGAGGGAAATTAAGACAATGATAAAACGGGCGGTGGTAAATTTGAGATAATTCATTTTGTATCATTTATTATTTATTGCAGGTGAATTGTCCAATGAGGCTTGTCTTATAAATGTTCTTGCTTAGGATTGCCACAACAAGACAACTTTATCGAAGACGTCTTGAAGAAATACAAAAACTTTAAATAATCAAGCATTTGCGTCTTTGTGTCTTATGTGGCAATAATTTTAAAAATAGCCACATTTTACAAGATCAGCCCCATACTTGTGGTCGTCTTTATTGGCTTTAGCCAAAAGTTAAAAGCACATATATTGTAAAGTATCAATAGATTTTGGCTAAAGCCCTTGACCTTATTTCATTATCCATCCACGGGTTGAAACCCGTGGCAATTAAAATACCCATTACTTCTTAAAGTAAAATCTTACTAACACCGGACCGCAGCATTTAACGCTTTGGTTATTTTATTCATGAAACTCCATTATCGCCCTTTCTCCTTTCTGCAAAGAAATAGTAATAAAACCATTCGACGGTTGTAAAAACGTCGTTTTATTTCTGTATTGCAACTTAACTTTTGCTACATAATCCGGAGTTTTTATTTTGAATTGGTTCTTTACCGTGGCTGTTATTTCCAAAGATCTTAATATGATGATTTTTCCATTGCAGATTCAGCACGCCTCCTCCCCTTGCACATAAGCCTTTGAAACTACCGTCGGGCCACTGGTCGGGAAGTGCAGGCAACAAATCAATATACCCTTCATGGCTTTGCAAAAGCATTTCAGCAATACCTGCCGTGCCACCGAAATTGCCATCAATTTGAAATGGCGGATGGGCATCAAACAAATTAGGATAGGTGCCGCCTCCGTCTGTCATATTAAATCCTTCTTGCGCCGTGGGCCGTAACAGGTCTTTTAATAAACTGAAGGCGTGATTTCCATCATGTAATCTCGCCCATAAATTAATTTTCCAGGCTAATGACCAGCCAGTACTGATATCGCCCCTTCTTATTAATAGGGCTTTGGCCGCTTCGGCTAATGCGGGAGTGCCCTGCAAAGTAATTTCATTGCCCGGGTACATTCCCCAAAGCGGTGATACATGGCGATGTTGTGGCTCCACTTCTTCATGAGGTTGCAACCATTCCATCAGCCTCCCGTTTTTATCAATTTGGTTGGGAGGCAATTGCTTTTTTGCAGTCCAATAATTGTTGCCGGAAAGCATCATCTTTTTTCAAAACTTTTGATGCGTCAATAACATGCGTAAATAATTCCCGGATGATTTGATTATCTATCGTGGGCCCGGCACACACATGCACTTCTTTTCCATTGGCCAGGCGAAAAGCATTTTCCGGTGAATTGGAAGGCGCCGTTACCAGCCAGCCATTGTTGGGGTCTTTTACCAATGTGCTCAAATAAAATGCAGCGGACCCTTTAATGATGGGATATATTTTTTTGAGATATGCTTCATCATGCGTGAACTCGTAATGCCGCCAAAGCATTTCACACAACCAGCCGGAACCTGAATTGGTAGCGCCCCAGGAAGCGCTTTCACCGGGAGAAGTATAGCCCCAGACATTGGTGATTACATGCGCCACCCATCCATCGCCATCATAATATACCTTAGCCGTTTTCTCCCCCGGTTTCACCAGCCCTTTCACCAAAGAATAAAAAGGCTCATTCAACATGGATAGATTGGTTACATCAAGCGGCCAGTGATTCATCTGGATATTTATATCGAGATGATAATCTCCGTTCCATGGTGTTTGTATGGTGTTGGCCCATAGTCCCTGCAAATTGGGCGGCAGCAATCCCGGCCTGGTGCTGCTGATCAATAAATAGCGTCCATAATTAAAATACAACACCGGTAAGCCATTATCAGAAGGGTCTTTAGTAAATGCGATCAACCTTTCATCGGTAGGCAATGCTGCCTGATCCGTATTTTTATTATCCAAAGAAATCGATGCACGATGAAAAAAATTTTGATAACACTTTTATGTGTGCTGCTTTTTCTGCCTGGTATGTTTTGCTGATTAGCCGCATTCAGTAAAGCCAATGATTTTTGTTTATAAGGAACCTCACGGAAATCCGTAGACGAAGAAATATAAATAATAACTGAGTTGGCATTTTGAACCTGCAAGGTACTGTCACCACCAATTAATTTTCCGCCGTCTTGTTTCATTCTTATCCTCGTTAGATAACGCATGCCTTTCCCATCTGTCCCGTTATTTAACTGGCCTTCCATCTGCAGCTCATTATTATGCACAGTCGTTTGTATATTTCTCAGGCCGGTCGAGCCCTAACGTAAAATTTATTTTTCCCGGTTGGTTTGCCGTAAGGCGAATGATAATAACATCATCAGAAAAGCTGGTAAAATATTCACGGGTATAGGTTACGCCATTGAGCTGGTAACTGCATGTTGCTATGGCGGAGTCTAACGATAATTCTCTTACATAGTTGGCAGGTTTTATGGAAGAAGTATCCATGCCATAATTATATTCCAGGTGAAGGTTTCCCAATACCTCGTAACTTCCATACGGTACATTGGCGCCGTTGCCGTTGCCTGAGCCGGCTCCTTTGCAGACAAAAGCTTTATTAACCAATGCCTCTGCTTCAGCATTTTTTCCTTCAAACAATAATTTTCTTATTTCGGGCAAATATTTTACAGCGCCTTCTTTGTCTGCATCCTGCGGGCCGCCCGACCAAAGCGTGATGTCGTTCAATACAATATTTTCATGTAACACGCCACCATCGGGCATTGCGCCGAGGCGGCCATTGCCTAAAGGAACACATTCCTGCCATGTATTTGCAGGATGATCGTACCACAACTTCAGGTTTTGCTGCGCACTAACGGTAAACAAACAAACAACCGAGAATGTAATCAGAAAGAAAAAATGTTTCATTAAATAAGGTTTAAGTATTTCGTCTAAGCGTGTATCAGTAATATTATAAGTTATGAATTAGCGTAATGACACCACCTTGCCGGTTCTTACTGATTCATCACATGCAAAGGCTATCCGCAGACTATTTACGGCATCTTCGGCATGGGCACCCAGATCGATATCTTCTATAATTGATTTCAGAAAATATCTTTGTTCGCGATTACAAAGTTCCTGGTGATCCGGTTCGTCTTCCAGGTTGATCCATGTATCTTCTTTAGCAAACTTTCCATTTTCATCGAGGTCAGCATGATGAAAGCGCAGTGATTCCGTTTTCGTGTGCGCTTCAATGGAAGAAGATTTCCCGGAGCCTCCGGCTTCTTTAGCTACTATAGATACAGAACCTTTCGGGCCGATAACATCTTTCACGAAAAATGCCGTTTCACTGATCATGGGCCCCCACCCTGCTTCATACCATCCAACGGAGCCATCTTCAAAACGTATTTGTAATTGTCCATAATTATAATTGCCTGCAGGAATTTCTTCGGTAAGCCTTGCCCCAATCGCATATACCTGCGTCGGCTTCGAACGTGTCATCTGGCACATTACATCAATGTAGTGTACGCCACAATCAACAATCGGGCTAAGGCTGTTCATCAGGTTGCGATGCAGCGTCCACATGTCACCATCACTTTGCTGGTTAAGGTTCATCCGCATCACTAACGGTTTACCAAGTTCCGCGGTTAATTCAACAAAGCGTTCCCATGAAGGATGGTGGCGCAAAATATAACCCACCACTAATTTCTTATTTGCTTTTTTAGCTGCCGCTGCTATGCGTTCAGCACCTTCAACGGAATCCGCCAATGGCTTTTCTATGAATACATGACATCCATTTTCAAATGCTTTCATAGCGAAAGCTTCATGCGTGTCGGGGTAAGTAGAAATACAAACGGCATCCGGCTGCGTAGCCTTTATCGCTTCATCTATGTCGCTGAACAATGCATACTTGTTGCCCAGTTTCGCATTCAATTTCTCATTGGACTTCCCCCTTGACACGAGTCCGCAAATCTCAAATCCATCAATAGTATGATAGGCCATGGCATGAGAAGATCCCATATTTCCACAACCTATAACGAGTATGCGTAAAGGCTTTTTTTGATTTTGCATTGTGTAAGTATTAAGTTTAGGAAGTGATGAATGTATTGAAAAAAATACTTCTCATTGCTATTGTAACATATTTCTATCAACTGATGAATCAAATGCATCAATAACCTCTTTAGGTAATTTCGCTAATTCTTTCCATTGCTTATCACCCGTGACTCCCGCTGCATTAATATCAAAGGGTTTAAAGCCGATCTTATTTATTATTGAATGATTTTTAAATTTAAAATTATAATGCTTTTGCATTCACAAATCCGGGATCCTGCATAATACTATGTACATCCTTTCCACTCTTTTGTTGCCATTCTTTAAGCGTTAAATAGTTTTGCGGGTTAGCGCCATAAGAGCCGGTAGATTGAATGAAAATAACTTTTTCATTATTCATATTCCAATAGCAATTACTGTCGAGAGTAACGTTTCCGGTTTGCCATGCGCCTTGTAACAAGTACCCGTTATCCGTTAGTATAATATTATTTTTAAAATCAAGGCTATGATGTTTTTCAACCCTGTGAAAACTGCGCCTGGAATTTTTTATTAAAAGCGAAAATGTTATTTCGTATAATATTATTTTCTCCATAATGCTGGTGAAAACCCCCGGTTTTAGTATGATACACGAGGTTATCTTCCAGCAAAATATTTGATGAACCTTCATCAGTGTAAAGACCCCATCCACCATAGTCATAAGAATATATATCGTTTACCCGGTTGTGGCTTACTTCCGTTCCGTTAGAAATTCCCAAAGTATAAACAGCAGCCATATCACTTAATACACCCCATCCAATATGATGAATATGGTTATAGATTATTTTGTTACTAACGGAAGGGCTAAACGCATATCCCCAAATCCATCCTACTGAAATACCGGTGTACCTGAAATCACCCACATCGTTATGAGAAATAATATTATTCCCTGACTGGGCTATAAAAATTCCAACAGCAGAAGGAAAGTCTAATCCGCCGGAATGTATAATGCAATTGTCAACTTTATTATAAGACGTCCATTGCGCTTTGTTTTCGCGAATAACCGTTTCACCAATCCTGATACCACCGGCACCCAAATCGTGCAGGTAGCTATTCGTAATTTCACAATGTTGCACTCCTTTTCTTAACCAAATAGCATATTGCCCGGTATGTGCAATTTCACAATGATTGAAGCGGATGTTTTGCGCATTGTCAATCGTTATAGCTGCATCAATTTTCTGAGCGGCCTGGTAAGCTTCATAGCCGTTAAAAATATAATTGCAATATTTAAATGCGATGCCATCAAACAAAATATTTTCTACGGGATGTGTTGAATCGCCTTGTATAATCAGTAATTTTTCCAGGACTGGAATGACAGCTTCCTGTTGCTGTACATTTTCGCCCGGGATATATTTAATCGTATCATTTTGCAGTATCCATTCGTTGGCGGTATCCAATGCAGCAGGATAATTTTCAAAATAAAACATAGCCGGTTTTCCTATCAATGCCCAATCGCCATTTATAGTTCCCGTTGAATAAAATGAAGTGTCAATTAGCGTTTAATGAATCGATCGTTCGCATGGTATTATCCCACTTATGATACATATTAAACCATACTTTTTGCAAGTCGCTTTTAGATAATGATGCCAGTGTTTTAAACTCCGTTATATGGAATTTGAAATTGTTGCGTGAATCGTAATTTATTCCCACTATCGGGAACATCTATTACTTTTCCCAGCGTGAAATAATGATCAATATTTGGTGTTCTTGCTCTAACGGCTCTTTTGCCATTGATGTACAAATCATAGGGTTTTATACTATCCGCATTCTGAACAACAGCAGATAAAACATTGGTTCCCTTCAAAGTAATTTTTTGTCCGCCACTTACAACAGGATGCGCATTGGGCAAGGCCTTAAAAATAATTTGCAAATCATTGGTGCCACCATTTTCAGAATTGATTTGGATGGGTTGCTCCAGGTTATAATCACCATCATTAAGAAAAATAGTAATCGTTCCTTTTGGGTTTGATTGTTTTAAACCGGGAAGCATTGCTATTGCCTTTTGCAAAGTTGTTGGCGTTTGTGCGGAACCGTTACCACTTCCATGCGGGTGATACATAAATAGAGATATCGCCGGCAAAGGCTGGAAGAAGGATACCTGATATTGCAATCGTTAGAAGAAATTTCAACATATAATGTTTTTTCTCTTTGCGGCCAACCGTAAAATCAAGTAAACTTTCAATCTGCCAAAAATCTAATTTACATGTTATCTCAACAACTATTCATGTCTATAAAAGACAAAGACCCGTTGTTAAACATCGGGCCTTCAATCTTACATTAACTATTAAACCTTGATTACTTGACGTCCCAAAAAATCTTTGTAGTGAGTTTATCACTAGCAGCAACGGCCTGGTAATTGGCGCTGTTATAAGTATGTTCATCAGAGGGTAAAACCCACCTGTTAGGAGGTAAAGGTTGAATACCGAATTATCGGATACAAAATTCAAAGCAGGAAGTTTTAATCTCCTGATTTCAGCCCAGGCATTCATACCGGTTGCTAAAACATTGTAATTAATCCATTTTTGCATAGCAATCTGATTCAATTTTTCGATCGGGTGCTCGAGGCATTGGCCCACGCAACTCCGCTACTGGCCAAATAAGCATTCTTTTCACCAGTTGAAGTCGGTGCTATAATGGACCTGCATCGTGTTATCATTACTGATTGTTCTCAACTAATAATAATATTCAATAGATTGGTTGATTCCCGCTTCATAGGTATGACTTTGCAGAGCCATCATTTCCTGAATTCAAATAATATTCCGATAAAAGGAAATTGACTTCAGCGGCATTAATAATCATGCCGGGAATCATAAATATTCTGAGAAAGTGTTGACCGGTTATAACGGGCAAGTGTACCGCTGTTTGCTAGAGCAGTTGCGGCGGTATTATCCAATGATGGATCTAAGCCTATAAACGTTCCTGCGGGTTTAGCGCTATCGCCTGGCTTCAAACATAGATCGTAACCTTGGATCGCCATTATTATTCATAAAATCAATCATCACTTTACCGGCCAATATCTGCCGCCACCCCAGCCAATTAATCCACTATGAAAAGAGGCAGCTGCACCTGTATTGGATCCATTGTTAACTGACGTATTAGGATTGTCTACTGTTAATCAGGATATTATCATCATTGGTTAATACCAGCGGATAGGAAGTAGGATTGCCAAGCATAGCGGCAATTTCACTGCTAACCCTGGATTGGAAGGCACTAACTCCTGAAACCCTTGTCAACATCCTTACCCTGAGAGAATTGCAATATTTTTCCCATTTGGTTACATTGCCATGATTAATAAAATCCTGCGTATTAACAATGGTTGTTACTGCGCCGGCTGATAAGGTTATCGTATTAAGTTCATCAGAAAATCCTTTTAAATCATCCAGCATCGTGTGTATAGATATTTGCTGCATCGTCGTACTTAGGCTGCAGACTTTAACATAATCTCCCCCATTAGTACCTAGCAACCCCGCTTCAGACCAGGGAATACTTCCAAAGAAATCCACCATTTTTTCGGTTTGATCATAATAATAAATGGTAGCGGTGATATAATATATTCTTTTTGTCTGCCTGATCATCAGGGCTTAGGGTATTATAGAGCCTTAAAAATTCTTTATACTGAGCAAAAAAGCATAATAATTACCCCATCTGGCACCTATAGCGGCAGCCCCGGGAACATACCGGCCGGGAGAATTTATCAAAACCATCCAGTCTGGGTCCACGGTAACATAGTGTTCTGCAATACCACAAAATAATTCCAATACTGGTACATGGCATAACCCAAATTTGCTGATAAAAATCCCGGCAAATTGGTTCTCCACGAGTTGTTGAAGAAACTTTTGAAGGATCCGCATACGTCATCAGCAAATTGCTTCTTGGTGCAGGATGAGAATCCTGCCGCCGAAACAATTGCAATTATTAAAAATATTTTTTTCATAAAACTGTATTAAAGAATTAAAAATTAAAATAAAGTGGCTTTTAAAGATGCACCGAATGACCTGGTTGTAAAATTGGTTCCTGCATTAGTTAACTGAGAATTCCAATTTAACCCGGTCGTGAAAGTTGCTCTGAATCCATGTTTTTAATCGTCCTATATATATAGAATAGATTACGTCCGAATACTGAAAGCTGCAGTTTGGTTGCCTTCACTTTACTTGCAATATTTTCAGGAAGAGTATAGCTCAGCGATATTTCACGTACTTTCCAATAAGTATTTTTAACGATGTACTTAAAATATTCGGAATTACCATATTGAGGGCCACCCCAGTTATACACGTACCAGTAATAAATCGCCTGGGATTCAACATGGGTGTTTGGCGTTCCATCTGGCAGATTCCCCTTCAACAACATACCATCATTATATACTTTTTCACCGTTAGGGCCGGCAGCTAGCATCTGTCTGTACGCCATAACCCTGGGCATCCAGGTAATATGAAAACCTCCGTGCGCTTTATCCATTCCATTTAAACTTTCTTTGGTGAGACCGCGGCCAGTAAGCCAGTTCAACCCGGTAGGCATTACATAACCTCCAATCCTAAAATCGGTATATACTTCCAGGCGCAAAAGATTTATAGCTAAAAGTGTTATAAAATCCGCCAATCGCTTTTACCTGGGTATTACCATATTTTACCAATTGAGATCCATCTATTTGATAATCCAAAGTGCCGTCACCGTAATCATTCACAATAGGCTGACCTTTACTATCGGTCTTTATTGGATGTGCATAAAAATCGCCAATTGGCTGCCCAACTACTGATTTTAAAACCGCGGCATTACCATCGTAGTCAGCATGAATCAATTCATTGGAACCGTTCGTTAATTTCAAAATTTTATTATTATTGAAATTGAAATTCACACCTGTTTCCAGGTAGAAATTTTTAGTTTGAACGGGCGTTCCGAAAATAGAAAGATCAACTCCGCTGATTCTTCAATGTTCCAATATTGGTCAAAATATTGCTGGCTCCCGTTGATTGCGATAATTGAAGTGGCAAAATCATGGTCAACTACCTTATCATTATAATAGGCTACATCAGGTTCATCCTGTTGTTAAGAAATCCTGCCACCAAACCAAATTCGAATTCATGCTTTTTTTCAGGCCTTATAGCGTCATTACCATAAGTGCCGGTTGCTAACAGTAGAAGTAAGAGTCGAACGTACCGGAGCCCTGGTTGCCTAAATTACCAAGTGAATAGGCTACGTTAGCTGCATAAGGCTGTGGGTAATTACCCACGATACCCCATGAGGCCCTGAGTTTGGTAAAACTGATAAATGCGGGCATTTTCACCACATCCGAAAACACAAATGAACTATTTGCGGAAGGATAAACAAATGAATTCTGAGAAGGATTCATTGTTGAATGTCCTGTCTCTTCTTAACCGTTCCTTCCAGGAACAAGTAGTCTTTATAATTAGCATTGATAGTACCAATAAGAGCATCTTTTGTTAAGTAATGATCTGCTTGATACCAGCTGTTATATTGAGGAGTTTGCGGAAGAAGTTAAATCAAACCTGTTTTCAGTAGTTAATCCACCGCTGGTACTTACATTGGTGGAATAAGAAGATTCTTTAGTCTGCTGTATATCCACCTAAAACTTTCAATTCAAGGTCATCAGTTATTTTTTTAGTGTAGGTAAGAGCACATCACCATAAAAGATTGAATAATTATTTGTACCTATACCGTAAGATCCTGAATAACCATACACCAACGGTTGCTAGTAGCATTTTTACTTTCACTTTTGTCTGCAGTCCAGTCAGTAGCAATTCTACCCCGTAATTGAACATTTTTTACAATATCCCAATATAGCTGTCGTGCTGGCTATTAGGCGATTATTATATTCGTCAACGGTGTATCCTTTTTAACATTCCACATGTAATCAAGTATATCGCTGCGTAATTACCAAAGTAAAATTTTCATCAGGTGTTAAACTTTGGGTTGCTCCTGTAACATATCTATATCCTAAACTGGTTTGATATTTATTTTGATACCATGCCCCGTTATCAAATGCACTCATCATACCGGTAAAATTATTAATCAACCTGTCATCTGAATAAGGCCTGTTATGAACCTTTTGCCAAATGTCATTTGCAATCACATTAACACGAAATTTCGTTCCAAATTTATAAGTGGTATTCAAGTTAAAAACTACTTTATCATTTTTAGAACCCAAGCTGGTTCCTTCATAATGCTGCTGGGTAACTGAAAACCTTGTGTTGGAATTTTCAGACATATTGGAGAAAGCGAGATTATTTACCGTGTTGTTGGCAGTTTGAAACAAATCGGCCCAATTATTTTTTTGAGCGGAATAAGGGCGAACCACGCCGTCCCAGCCAAGAATGGGTTTACCATCAAAAACAGGCCCGAAGCTAAGCGAACCCCCTACCATGGTCCGATAATCCGTTCCATTTAAAGTATGATGCGCAAACCCATCTGCATCAGAGCCATAAACGCCATAGCCGGGATTAAATCCTGTGCCTCTCACATATTGAAACTCCGGAAGATAAGCTACCTTGTCCTGGAAATAGGTGGAACTGATAATCAACCGTAAATCCTTTTTTTCCTTTCGCAGATTTAGTAGTGATCAATATAACGCCATTGGTTGCTTCAGAACCATATAAGGCAGCAGCAGATGCACCTTTTAAAACCGTAATGTTTTCAATATCATCAGGGTTCAGATCAATTAATCCATTTCCCCTGAGACGTTGGTCGCCCCAGTAATTACTATTATTGAAATCGCCATCATGAATTGGAACACCATCCATTACAATTAATGGTTGCGTTCTTCCTGTGATGGAATTAATTCCTCGCAATTGAATAGCAACACCGCTTGTTGAACCTCCGGGAGCATGTAGCAATTCTTACCCGGGAACCTTACCATACAATGCGGAAGCAAAATTGGTAGGGGCTGTTTTAGTGATTTCATCTGCCTGGATGGTAGTAGTGGCATAGCCCAGACGATCTTTTCTGCTGCTTAATTCCTAAAGCAGTTACTACTACTCCTTCAAGAGCGGAGGTTGAAGTGTTGAGCACGATTGTGAGATTTGATTGATCACCAACCCGCAATTCTTTTGGTTCAAAACCAACCGAGGTAAGTTGCAAATTGTCTGTAGATGCGGCTTCGATGCTAAACTTTCCGGTTCCATCGGTAGCAGCTCCTTTTTTTGTTCCGGCTACTTTAATAGTTGCTCCCGGAATTGGGTTACCGTTGTTATCTTTAACATATCCGGTAATTGTTTTTTTTGCCTGGGAAAAGGCAAGGGTACTCCACATGCCCAGAAATAAGCACAAGAGTATCCGAATTGCTTTTCTTTTCATAATAGTTGTTTGTTTTTAGTAAAAAAGATTTAAGATTTGGTTTTACGTTTCTTTGGATGTTAAAGCAGGTTATTTAAAAAAATCAGTTAGTAAAATTATTTATTGCCATGAATTATACAGCCTTTAATATACGATTGTATTGAATCAACGGTTCCCGTTCAAAATGCTCCATTACAAGAGCAGCCGCCCCAATCAATTCTGCTTTCATGCCCAATGTTGATAATTTCAATATCTGTACTTTGTAAAAGCTTGGGAATGCAATGTTCATTTAATGCCTGTTGAATCGGCGCAAGCCATATCTGGCCGGCAGAAGACCCCCTTCCACTAAGAATTATTTTTTTTGGATTTAAAAGGTGAATTAAAATTGCAATCCCTTTACCGATATTATAACCGGCTTTTGAGAAAAGCTCTATGGCAAATTGATCTCCGTCTTCAATTGCTTTAATTATGCCTATCAAAGGTAAGCTCAGGGTCATCAAAAGGCAGCAGCGAATTCAATTTTGAAAGCCTTCCGGAATTGATACCTTCCCTGGCTTTTTCTATAATTAATAACAATGAAGTTTCCGTCTCAAGACAACCTACTTTGCCGCACCAGCACAACTTTCCATTTAAGAAAAGTGGTATATGACTAAACTCACCTGCAAACCCTTCATGACCTCTGAAAAGTTCACCATTGAGAATCATTCCAAGGCCAATTCCCCACCCTATATTAACTACCATGGCGTTTTTTTCGCCACGTGCACCGCCAAAATAATATTCGGCCAATGCAATAAGGCTCGAATCATTATCAATAAAAACCGGCAAATCGATTTTCTCCGAAATATGTTTTGTAATGCTTTTATTATTGGGCAATTGTAAGAACGAATAATTAATGCCCTTTTTTACATTTACAAAGCCAGGCATACCTATTCCTACGCCCACAAATTTTTCTTTTGATATCCCGGACGACTCAATTGACGCTGCAATTTTTTCCCTTAAAACCTCCAGTGCATTAGGATTATCCGGTAAAGGCAAAATAATTTTTTCGATGGGGGAAACAAAATTATTATGCATATCGATGATAGCAATTTTAGTAACAAACTGATCCATTGCGACAGACACCAAATACATCATATCCTTTTGGATTGAGTATGTTAATGGACGTCTGCCTCCAGTTGATGGAGCATAACCAGTTTCTATTACCAAATTTTCCGTCATTAATTCTTCAATTAGTTTTGCCGTTATTGGAAAACTCTTATGTATCCTTGTACTTAAGTCTACACAAGAAAGATTATCCTCAAAGTATAACTCCTTCAAAATTTTATTCCTGAATAATAACTTCTTTTGAGTCATGCTATTTTCTCTTTAAGAGTCCCCTGCTTTATTAGTTTTAAAATAAAGGTATTAATTCTTATTAAATTATTAAAGAAGTTTGCCAGTTTTTTTTAACCTTTTATTAAGATGGCGTATAATCTGCTTGAAATTAAGATGTTAGCAATCGAAAGATTTTTTAATAATTGGGAGGAAATGAGTGAAATTGTTAATAGATATCCCATCAAAACGTTTGATTCCATGAACTGTTCACCCTGGTAAACTTGCTATAAAAGCAACTAATGTATGGGCATCATTAATGAACAACAGGCATTGAATAAGCAATCGACTTAATCCAGGGTAATTAGTTTAAGCCACCTTGCCCGCGGTATAATTTTACCGCCTTATCTAATTTTAATTTTAATACCGTCATATAAGGATCTTTATCCTGCAGAGGTACATCGATAAAAACCAGCCCGGGAACGGGGCTCCACGAGATCTTACCAACTATTTTTGGTTGTAAATGTTTTGCGGTTCCTACTACCTGGATGTCTTTAATCGTATTAATTAATCCTTTGAGCATAACATTTCCCGGCAGTTTGACCGGGTAAAAAGAGATAAAGAATCGTGGAATCTTTTGACATCGTCGTCGGTCCATAAAAATGTCCCTGTGGTAAACCGGGTAATGTTCCAAAAATTGCTTCTCCATTTTTCTTATTCCACTTTCCCAGTTCTTTTAAAATATGTACTTGTTCCGATGGGAATCGTGCCATCCGCTTTAGGGCCAATATCCAGTAGCAGGTTTCCTCCATTACTCACGGCGTCGACGAAAATACTGATGATCTCAAACGGTGTTTTATAATTGGTATCATCCGGATGATATCCCCAATTATTATTGGTTGTCATACATAATTCCCACCAGTTAAATTTCGGCCGGCTTACCGGAAAATTTTGTTCGGGCGTATCGTAATCGCCATATCCTTGCAGCCTGCCATTAATAATTGCATTAGGATTTACGCTCAAAATCTCTTCCCTCACTTTTTGAGCCTGCCATTCTTCAGCACTATGTTCCCAATCGCCATCAAACCACCATAAGTCGGGTTTGTATAATTGATTTACTTCTGCTATCTGCGCCTGGAAAAAGTGTTGAAACTTCTCCCATCTTTTCGGGTAGTCGGCTACGTTATACCTGCTGCTGTCTTTTAAAAATCCCGGGTAATCGGGATAACTCCAATCAATTAATGAAAAATAAGCACCTCTCCTGATGCCATCTTTATCTAAAGCTTTGTAAAAAGGTTTTAATACATCTCGTTTAGCAGGTGTATTGTCCAATACATTATAATGATTTTGTTTGGTAGGCCATAACGCAACGCCATCATGGTGCTTGGTTGTGATGACTGCATAGCGTGCGCCACTCTCTTTAATTAAATCGGCCCATGCCTGTGGATCATATTTTGAAGCGGTAAAGCCCTTTAGTTGCTTTATATAATTTTCGAAACTAATTTTCTTATTATGAAAACTCCAGCTTTCATCAATACCATTAACCGAATATATACCCCAGTGTATAAAGATGCCGAGCTTTGCATCGGCAAACCATTGCATTTTTTCCCGAATAGAATCAGGGTTGGTTTTTTGCTGCGCCATGCCAGGCCTGGCGGAAATAAAAGCAACAAATATTAAAATGCCGCATAATAAAAAAGACTTTCTTTTCATTGTTTAAAATTCAAGATTAAGATACAGTTATTTATTTTATCATTGCGTAAAATAAGTACTTGGGGAAACGATAACAATACCCTTAAAAAGAAGTTTCGTTAAGTTCTGACATACTATATATGTATGATCCTAAAAATATGTCTTTGTCGCCGTCCTTATCAATATCACCAATATCCATCGTAAGCCATTTACCTTTCGCCGCCAGTTCCGTGGTGGAGGCTGTAAATTTTAAGTCACCTTTATTTTCCAAATACATAAAAGATTGTTCGGGTTTTGCCGGGTCATCATAAAATGATATTGCTGCAATATCAAGATCACCATCGCCATCAAAATCACATGCCATTGCTTTGCTCGCTCCGTAAAATGGAATAAATAATTTCTCCGTAAAATTATTCTCACCATCATTCATCAATATCCTTATACCATGATAAAATTTTTTGATGGGCGATAGGTCCCAATTATCCCCGTTAGTTAATAAGTATATCAGGATGACCATCATGATTGAAATCTGCCGTTTCAAAATAACTAACTCCATAAACTGGCGGAAACTGGTAAAGAATTTTTTCAGTAAACTGGCCGTCTCCCTGGTTAAGAAAAAGCACTAGTTCTTCTCTTGCCTGCGCCATCAATGCAATGATGTCGGGTTTGCCATCTCCGTTAAAATCCTTCACTTCAACTTTTCTTGCGCCGGGCTGCAGCAGCAATACATGTTCTTTTCCGGGATCACCGTTATCAAACCAACTCAACTTCCCGGTATGATTTCCGAATTGACAGATGATCAAATCTTTTTTTCCATCACCATTCAAATCGGCATCTGCAAATTGAACCGGCCGGGCAAGCTTTTCAAACTCTTTAATTTGCGGGTTCTGATACAACAGAACCTGAATCAGCCAAATATAATCTTCCCTCCTTTTTTTCCGAAGGACTTATCGATCCGATGCAAAGCACGCGTGGAACACCAGGTGAGGGAAAATCAACGTCCACCGGGGGACTATCTACTTTCCAGGAGGCACTAATCTGCAGATCATTATTTATGGCATACAATTCATTATTGGCATCGCCAACATATAACAATGAAGAAGTGGTATCAAATTTTACCATGCACGTCTTAGGCGTTATTTTCTGTCCTATAAAAACTTCCTCCGCGTGAAAACCTTTCAGCTCATTTTGAAAAGGTAAAACACCCTTTTGCGGCAATGGTTTTTCAGGCGCGGTTTGAATATAATAATTGACTATCTTTTGCCAGTTATCTTTTGTAATGAGAGGTTCAAGCGGAAATACATTTTCAGCTTTGACAATTTCAGCTTCATCGGGTTCCATATTAGCATAAGGATCTTCACCTGCTTTTCTTATACCAAGACGCCAACCCATATTCTGCAGTACACTTTTTTTCCATGTTGACTTATCAAGCAATGTTGGTGAAGGGAATATATGGCACGTAGCACAGTAAATTTTGGCCAATTCTTCTCCTGTTTGAACTGGTTTATTTAAACGAACTCTTTTATCAGATCCTGCAAGTTTTGAAAACGATGTTATTAATATAGAAATAAGAATAATTATTGCGAGGGTAGATAAATTATCCTTTTTCATTTTTTAATTTTCAGGCGCTAAATTATTAATAAGATTCTATTGTATGGTCAAAGAAAAATAAAATAGAACAGATATTTCATGAATTGTATAATAGAACAGATGCTTTGCTAATTATTTAATGTTCATATTTCTAAATACACAACTAGCTAAGAACGAATTTCTCTAAAAAATATCAATTGGTAAAAAGTTATTTAGACCTAATGATCTTCGTGTAATTGACGAGTAATAAAGCAGGCATGGAAAATCCATTTAATTTGTTTATCTCATATTTGTGATTGAAAAAATAAAATCGAATTATTTAATCAATTGCTATGAATAAATTTAGATTTTCGCTGCTGGTCGCTCTTGTTTTTTCCACTTCACATTTATTTTCGCAGGACACAATTTATTTTAAAAAAGGGTTGATGATAACTGCGCCCGCTCACTATGGGCGTGAAGCTATTGTTACAGATGAACTGGCTTACCGACTTTATACCAATAAGCTAAAAACACCTGTTGAGGGTGAAACTTTCGGCAAAGATGAGGATGATAAAGACATAAGTTGGCAACCACTTGTTGCTGATAGCCTAAACAGGTTACGACCTCTAACGAGAACCAATACACGCAGAAGAAGGTTTGGCGGAGATTACATTTATCTTACTTATAATTCTGACAGAGTCCAACGTGCCTTGTTAAACATACAGGGGAACAGCTTCTTCTTTTTAAATGGCAAACTTCATACGGGGGATCCTTACGGTTCAGGCTGGCTATATATTCCTGTGGAACTTAAAAAGGGCCTGAATGAACTTTATATACGCGGTTATTTTCAAACTACTGCCAGCCTCATTTTTCCAAAAAAACAAGTTTCAATAAACACAGAAGACGCAACGCTTCCGTTTATAGTTTTGACACATAATAATAATTTGCTCCACGGTGCCATTGTAATTTTGAATGCTTCCGGCAAAGAACTAAAAAATCTGCAAATAAAAAGTAACATAGAGGGCAGGGAACTTATTACTACATTACCCACCATACCATCTTTAGCGACGAGAAAAGTAAGTTTTGATTTTGATGCAGGCAATGTTTCAAAAAAAGATAAATACAATTGCAAACTAACGTTGTCGGATAGAGGCAAAGTGCTTGATGAGAAAATAATAAGTATTGAAGCCGTAGATCCTTCAGATCATTATAGCGAAACTTTCACCAGCGATATAGATGGAAGCTTACAATATTATGCAGTAACACCTCAATCAACTCCCGGTATTAATTCTGCCTTGTTCTTATCAGTTCATGGTGCAGGCGTTGAAGCGATCGGGCAGGCAAGGGCCTATCATTCTAAAGATTGGGGCAATTTAGTTGCAGCTACGAATCGTCGTCCACGCGGTTTTAATTGGGAAGACTGGGGAAGATTAGATGCACTGGAAGTATTGAACATTGCAAAAAATGAATTTCACCCGGATCCGCAACACATTTACCTCACGGGGCATTCAATGGGAGGACATGGAACCTGGTTTTTGGGAGCAACCTATCCTGATAAATGGGCCGCTATTGGCGCCTGCTCCGGCTATCCTACGCTAAAAGGCTATGGATCGGCAGATGGATTAATTCCAGACAGCAGCCGGTCCATAATGGAACAAATGTTGTTGAGAGCGGGTAATCAAAGTGATGTTATTGAACTGGCTCACAATTATAAAGCCTTTGGGGTTTATATTTTACATGGCGATTCAGACAAAGTAGTTTCTGTAAACTATGCCAGGCAAATGAGAAAAGTGTTAGGAGATTTCCAGGCGGATTTTAGCTATTACGAATACCCCGGTGGTGAACATTGGTTTGGCAACCAGAGTGTTGATTGGAAACCGCTTTTTGATTTTTTTAAATGGCACTCATTGCCCGTGGATAGCGCCATTAATTCAATAGATTTTACAACCGCTAGCCCGGGAATTTCCGCAGACTATCGATGGATTTCTATTCAACAACAAATTCATCCGTTACAATTAAGCAATATTCAATTATTAAGAAATAAATTAAAGAACAGTATCATCGGAACCACTGAAAATATTCATTTATTGAAAATGGCGCTTAATGATTTTAACCCCGGCGTTGATGTGAACATCGAACTTGATAATAATTCACTTCATTACAAAACCGTTAGTAATGATGATAGTATTTATCTTTTGCACGAAAATAATCAATGGTCATTTGCGGATGGGCCTTCCAGTTATGAAAAGAGTCCGCAGCGATATGGAACTTTTAAAGAAGCCTTCAATCATAAAATGATCTTTGTATACGGAACTGGCGGGAACAAACAGGAAAATGAATGGAATTTTAATAAAGCAAAATATGATGCAGAAACATGGTATTATCGCGGTAATGGCGCAGTGGATATTATTCCTGATAAAGAATATTCTATTGAAAAATATCCGGGAAGAAATGTAATTATTTATGGAAATGCCAACTCAAATTCAGCATGGAAAATCTTATTGGCTGACTGTCCTATAACGGTAACGCGTAGTGGCATTAAAGTGGGAGACAAAAACTTTACCGGCGATGATCTCGCAGCTTATTTTGTATGGCCAATGAAGAATTCACCCTTAAATTCTGTAGGCGTAATTGCCGGCACAGGCACAGATGGAATGAATGCGGCAAACGCAAATCAATACTTTGCCGGCGCAAGTGGCTTTCCCTGATTTTATGATCTTTAGGTTAGGCATGTTGCAATCTGGCGCTGATAAAGTTGAAATGGCCGGATTCTTTGATAATGGCTGGAAACTAACTCCTGAAGAAACCGATTGAAAGCGGGGATTAATTGCAGTGAATTTTTCATTCCTTATCCTTATTTGATAATCCGTAAACGAAAAAAGATTAGATGAAGCAGAGAATCGTTTCAATGATTTAAATCAAGCGACTGCTTTAATGGGTGATGCACAAAAACAAAAAGCATTATCAGTACTGATTTTTGATAACTTTTTTCAGGTGATAAATCAGTTATCAATTCTTCAATCAATAAACCCTTCCATCACACCTGAACAACGGTATCTTTATATTCAGCAGTAGCATATATTTAACCTTATCGTTGATTGGGCAAATGAAGAAATACTAAAGTGAAATAGAAATAAACAAACTGTCATGCTAATGAATATTTTTTTCATTGTTCGATTTTTTCATTCCATTCTTCCTTAACTTCTTTACTGATATTCTCCGGTTAATGTAACAACTGATTTTGCCCCGATGATAATATTATTAGCTGGAGTAGTTGATTTTTTTAAATTATTGCCGGCATCTGTAGTATAGGTATTCAGCATATTATTTTTAAGATTGATTGAATTATCCAATAGCAAAGTTGTGGATTGATTATTCATGTTAACTATCACTATTACCAATTTTTTATTTGTAGCATCCTTAAAAGCGGAAACCATTAATGATCCTGCTGCCTTTGCCGGATCGCTGATTCCTTCAACTGATGCAGTAATACGCTGCATACCGGGGCGAATAAACCGTGAATAATTACCATAAGCCCACAGTTGTTTCGATTCTAAAACAATACCATCTTGTTTGCAATCATCCACATTAATATTTCCGGAAGGATCATTGATATAAACCAAACCATCGCTGTAGTTATAAGGGTTTACTGCCAGCCACCATTGCCAGGAAGATACATTGGCAATAGAGAGATCGTTATTAATTACTTTGGCTACATACAATCCGTAA
Organism: uncultured Chitinophagaceae bacterium; assembly: GCA_963756945.1. Taxonomy (GTDB): domain Bacteria; phylum Bacteroidota; class Bacteroidia; order Chitinophagales; family Chitinophagaceae; genus Ginsengibacter. The sequence continues at coordinate 66,578 of CAVWQJ010000018.1, forward strand.
TCAATGCTGGTATTTCTTGGCGAGCCATTGTACTTATCACAGATATTTCCTAATATACCAAATTCCGATTGCCAGGTTTCCAATGCAGCATCTGTTTGATTAATTTTTTTGGCCACCTGGTCACGAACATTTACCAAATTATCATCAGGGCACGTAGTAAAATAACTGTGTGCAGAAATTGCATGAGCTACGCCGGGTAAATTGCCGATGTAATTAGAAGATGATGGCGAAAAAAACTGGTTGATCTGATCACCTCTTCCATCAGTATTGTTTCCATATAAAAAATTTAACTGGCCAGCTTCTCCAACAATTATTTTAGAAGATGTGCCGGATAATTCAGGTGAAAGTAATTTTATTAGCGAGGCGACATCTTCATTGGTTGCCGGGCTTCCCTCCTGCGTAGCTATGCCTGTTGAAGCCGCTCCCCAGGTCCATTGCGGCTCATTTACCGGGCTAACATAATTAAACAGGAAATGCTTTGTAACCTGCGATAGAAAATCCGCATAAGCACTCATTTTTCCATCCCGGATGTTCATGACGTGTTCCTGTTGTTCCATTAAATGCTTTACCGTTTTTAGTTAAAGAAACAGGCGGTGAAACTGCAAATCCCAAAGTATAAGGAACTCCTCTTTGCTGTGCCGCTTTTAAAAACCATTGCTGACCGGCCTGTTTATTCCAGTTATACGAACCATCCGCATTTAAGAAACATTCTTCCCTTCTCCAGTCAGTTGCAATATTACTGGTATCGCCCTGTTCAAAACTACCTGCACCAATATTGAAACGCCAAAGAGATAACCCGATTCCTTTTGGGCTTCCATCTGCTAACGTATCCAGGCTAAAAAGCAGGTCGGCAATTTTATTTTTTTTTGTCTCATCAGCCCACTTGCCTATGAATTTACAAGTCCATGAATCCGAGGCGCCAAAGCTGTGAATGGTTTGCTTTATATCATTCAGATTTATATTCAAATTAAGCTTCTCCTGGTTTTGATTGCAAGTATCTATTCCATTATAAAAACAGCCAGGCTGTGAAGCTGGCGGCAATCCCGAAGCTGATTTTCCACATTGGTAACTTGTCATCACTATTAAGAGAAAAATTCCTGAAAAAAGAATTTTTAAAGAAGATTTCATGATAGACTTATTCATACAATAGTTTTTAATTTTTACTCATCAACTTAACCTCTATTTATATGCAAGTAAAAAACTTAATAATATATTTCCTTTTTTAAGGCAATAATTAATTGCTTTGTTATAACGAAATGTAAATTACAATTTGGTTGAAACATCAAGGCATTTTCATGTATAAAAGCCATCGTTTGTAAAAACTCAAACGATAGCACAAAGTATAAATGCCCGCTGTTGTTAATACCCGGGGTTCTGTGTTACTACTCCGCCGGATGCCACGATTTCACTATTCGGTATTGGCCATAACAGATATCGAAATGACAATTTGATATCAACCAGAGGCCGATTATTTTAATGACTGAAAATTATAATTCAGGCCTCATATGGAACTTTATGAAAAAATGTTCTTATGTTATCCATAGCTTGCAAATCGCAGGTTTTACAGGTAGTTGGTTGGACGAGGTATAATTATAATTAAATCGGAAAATATAAAATTAGGTCCGCAGCCGATTTTATGTGAATTCAATAATCAATGGTGATTTAGGGTTGGTTGACCGAATAAAATTAAAAAATATTCAATATCATCTGTTAACAAAAACAATGTTAGCACATAACTACACTTTGTGCTTAACCCGTTCTTTTTTTATCGCCGAACCCTGTGCCTGTTTTTATCTGATTAAGAGACCATAGTAAGCATATTGTTGCCAATACATTCGTCACCGGCGGTTAAACAACAGCGCAGTGCACTGCGTTTTTTCAGATACGGGCTACTGCAATTTCAGCAGGAAGTAGCTGTTTGTCCGGACAAGGTTATATCCATATATTCCAGTTCTTCCTGAAATCTTAATGCAGTAGCGTTAGATTCAATGGTTGTTGTGTCGTTCTCGTCAACGTATATTGTCGAACAACAGGTCGAGGTCATCCAGGAATAATATAGGGATTAATTTAAACTATCGCTATACAGACACTTCGGGCCATGAACTGGGTATGGATGCGGATTAAGGTTATTTCGGGATGCGAAGCAATCAATATCAGTCGAATATTTTTTTATGACCCAAATAACTAAGATGATATGATTATTTTATTCGAAGTTTGAATCACCACATAGTGTTAATGGACGTATTGGATTTATTCTATTAATAATAACCCGGTTTGATCAATTGAAAGTATTTTATCCGGACCGATTGTCTTAACCATAAATTGGTCTCCGTCTGATTGAAGTGACAACATATTTATTGCGACATAGTCAGGCAGTTTCAGTTGTGAAAAATCGCCGGTAAACTGATTCGCTGTTTCATAATAATGTCTCTCTGCTTCATAAACAGCCATCAGTTGCATTTTAATATTCCAGTGTGTATCAGGAAAAAAGACATCCTCAACGGTACCAACTTTTTGCGATGCGAATTGCAAATAACCCCAATACTCCGGCCGGTGCATATTAATTGCCCATTGCGGTGACCAAACCCAATTATGTTCGGGCTCATGTAACTTGATATAGGAATTGTTTTCGATCTTGATATTCCATTGAACCCGGCTAAAGTTGATTCTCCATTGGCTTCCTGCACCGAAAAAATGTTTTTTACCTCTTTCCAAATCAAGTAATGATGACAAAGGAATCCTTATTTCAATATTCCATGCGGTGTCAATATCTGAAGGATTATTTATCGTTCCTTCGTAAGAAATAGCATATTGTATTCCTTTACATTCCCATCCAAAAATCGGAAACCCTCCATCCCTATAAGGTTTCTCCAAAAAGATATCCATCAGCGTTCCCAAAGCATTAAACTCCATCTCTCCGTAGTTATGATTATTCCCATCAGGGTTAATAAAAATTTCAAAATCATTATCATGAAAAACAATACTATCATGTTGGGTAAGCGTTGCCCAGATATTTTTTGTTTCGATATGTGCACCGATATACAAACTGCTGTCGTCCCATAACATTTTCACATGTGTTTGCTCAGTTGGTTGAGGTTTAGCGGGACCTTCAATATCCTGGAAAGCATCACTCGATTGTGCCAGCCTCCAGCTTTGTTCATTTAGTTTTCCATCTATAATGATATTGTCAGAAATCTTATAACATACATAGTGAGCGGGAGAAGGAGGAACCTGGCTGGAAGCATTGTTATTTAACCAGAGGAACAGGATTATCGTCAAAACTTTATTCATCGAAATTATCTTTTGTTGTACAAAATACTACAACTAAAAACATATGCAGTCAATTATATTTTTATTTTGATTTTTTACAGTAAGGTTCACGTTCATGAATAAATTCATCACAATCGTTTTAACTGTATTAAGCAAATATTGTTGATGGCAGGTAAACACAACCTGCATCTAACGGTAACGGATAGCTGAATGAGATTGCTTTACGTTTTTGTAAACAGCAAATCATAACCCGGATAATTTATAAAGTCACAAGTCAGTACTAATATTGCTTTACTCTTATATTTTATTCCTCCAATCGCAAGCGGTTAATTGCGATAAATTTTTATTGATGGCAGCGTACAATTGCCGACGCATCAAACAACATGGAAAAGATTTTGCCATCCTTCGGACAGTTTTATTACCGCTTCGTCCTTAGCCGGATAGATTAAAGGTTTCAAAAAATTATCTTGTTGCTTCCAAACCCGTTTTAAGCTCATACTCTTTTTTCGCCCTATATTATTTCACAATCAAAAAAATTAAAAAAATGAAAAAATTGATTTTTCTTTTATTGGCTTTACCATTGATTGGATTTGGCCAGAAGCAGACGGTTGTTAGTACCAGCCGCTATTTTCCAAAGGCAGACAAAGTACTGGAATTTGAAAAAGGGCTTACGGCGCATATTGCCAAATACCATAGCGGCGACTGGAAATGGCGGGTGTATGAAATACAAACCGGCGAAGATGCAGGAGGTTTCATGGTGGTAGAAGGACCAAAAACCTGGGACGAATTTGATAAGCGTGGCAACCTGGGCGATGAGCACATAAAGGACTGGAACAAAAATGTAGCCCCTTATATTACAGATAAATATTCTTCTGTCTATTCTGTTTATGCGGAAGAACTGAGTACCGTGCCATTAGCCAGTTTTACTGACAAAATTTCTATCACACATGTATTTCCTAAACCGGGTTTATCATCAATGGTCGAAGACGTGATAAAGAAAATAAAAAAGGCCTGGGAAGCAGGGATGCAGACTGTCGCAGTGTACAAGTCCGTTGCCTCAGGTCCATTTCAATATACGCTTGTTTCCCGGTTTAAGGAAGGATTAAAAGAATTAGAAGACAGTTACCGTAAGCCTTTTAAAGAAAGATATGAAGCTGCTAATGGAGAAGGCACACTTGAAACTAATTCAGCAAAAATTACTGAAGCTACAGATCATGTATGGTCTGAGCTGCTTTTTTACAGGCCCGATCTAAGTGCTAAATAAGAATAATTATTATCAATGAATTTGAACCTTCCTCTTTGTGGGAAGGTTTTTTATTTTATACCTTATGAATAATTCCGCAAACACTGCAAAAAAATCTAACCTAACGTTAACGGGTAATTGAATCTATTTGGTTTATGAACACTAACACGTTGTAGAAGATGACCAATATTTTGTCTATAATGTATTGCCAAATATTAAATATGGTAGTTGTATTTTTGATTGAACTACAAACGCATGTTTATAATGTTGAAAAAGACCTTTTATTGTTACTTAATTTTCCAACTATTCCTGCCGCATTTCCTGCCAGCTCAATCATTAATTTCTCAGCAGGCTATTCGCGATCGAATTGCTTTTTTAGCCAGTGATCAAATGAAGGGCAGGTTTCCCGGAACACCGGAAAGCTGGAAGTGCGCAAAGTTCATTCGCACCAATTTCAAAGCGGCTGGTTTACGATCCATGGGGAAACATTATTTCCAAAACTTTCAACCTACTGTAAAACTGGACACAGGAGCAAAAAATATGTTTCAGTTTGAAAAATTTAATGGCAGGCTGATCAGGGATTATATTCCTTTAAATTTTTCCGCCAGGAAAGTAAGCCTAAACGGTAAGGTTGTTTTTTGCGGATATGGCTTACAATTCCACGTTGATTCACTCACTTTTGATGATTATAAAAGCGTAAATGTAATTGGCAAATGGGTAATGATTGTACGCGGGCTGCCGAAACATTTTAATAAAAACCCGAAGCTTAATGATTCTGCGACTGATTATGCAAAAGCAAAGATTGCAATAAGAAATGGCGCTGCCGGAATACTGTTTGTAAGTAATGAAGAACTTGCCAATAAGAAAACAGAATCCAGTCCAGACTATGACGACCTTCAACGGCTTCGGCCACGCAAAACCGTTAGTCTTAATGTTCCTGTTATACAAATTAAAAGAGCTGTTGCCAATTTGTTGTTACAATCTCAAAACAAAAACATCCAACTACTGGATTCATTGAATGAGCAACAACCCTTCGAATTAACACCAACGGTGAGTACAACTGTAGACATACAGCCACGTAAAGTAAAAACAGCGAATGTGGTTGGCGTTATTGAAGGAACTGATCCTGAATTAAAAGATGAATACATTGTATTGGGAGCTCACTACGACCATTTGGGAATGGGTGGTTTTTTTACGGGTTCTTTACAACCTGATACTTTCGCTATACATAATGGAGCAGACGATAATGCCAGTGGAAGCGCAGCCATCATGACCGTAGCCACTCAACTGTCCAAAGATCATCAATTGTTGAAACGTAGCGTTATCATTGTTGCTTTTAGCGCCGAAGAAGAAGGCCTTCTTGGATCTGAATTTTTTACAGAACATCCACCCGTTCCATTAGAGAAAATCAAGGTGATGATCAATCTTGATATGGTTGGTCATCTTGATCAGCAAAAGGAATTATACATCGGCGGTTGCGGAACTTTCTCGCAGGGAATAACACTGCTGGACAGTTTGAAAAAAGAAAGCGGATTAAAAGTTTATGTAATTGCGGGAAGTGTCGGTGGTTCCGACCATGTATCATTTTACCGTAAAAATATTCCGGTTCTAGGGATGCATACGGGTGGCCATCCGGAGTATCATAAACCACAAGATGATTTGGAAACTTTAAACATTCCTGGTGAAGAAAAGGTATGTGATTTCGTTTATGAAGCCATCAAGAACATCGCAAATATTCCGGGTAAAATTGAGTTTATAAAACAAGGTGATAGTGAATGACAGGCACACCTTTTTCGCCCTGTTATTATTTTGTGGCCATGTTCATATAGTCTACCGTTAGATTTGCCATTGCTTCCACACCTAGTTTAAATCCACTTTCATCAATATAAAAATCCGGAGTATGATGCGCAGGTGCATTTTTAGGATATTCTCCTTTAGGCATTCCTCCTAAAAAAATAAATAATCCGGGCGCCTTTTGTTGGTAGAAGGAAAAGTCTTCGGCGCCAGTAGTTGCCGGCTTTAATACCACATTAGAATCTCCTGCTGTTTTGCGTAAAGAAGGCAACATCTTTTCGGTAAGGGTAACATTATTAAAAGTAACCGGATAGTGCGATGTCCAGGGCAACGCAATTTCAGCGGTAGCGCTATTGGCTTCCGCAGTTTTTGTTATTATCTGTCTCACTCTTTCTATCATCATCTTTTCGTCCTCCGGGCTTAATGACCGGATGGTTCCCAACATTACCGCCGAATCGGGAATAACATTAGGTCTGTTACCTGCCTGGATGGAGCCAATAGTTACCACGCCAGCATTTTCTGTTACATTCAGGTTACGACTAACAACGGTTTGTAAATTATTAATGATTTCTGCGGCCGTTACAATGGGATCAATAGAGGACCACGGATAGGCGCCATGAGAAGGCTTTCCCCTTATAACAATTCTCATATCATTAACGGCTGCCATAGTACCGCCCGGATGATAAGAAATTTTGCCAACTTCCAGTTTTGAATTGATATGCATACCGAAGACAACGTCTACTTTAGGATTATCCATCACACCTTCCTGTACCATCACTTCCGCGCCACCGGTTTCCCCGGTGGCGGCCCTTCTTCCGCCGGTTGAAAAATAAATTTCACCGTGCCCTTTAAATCTTTTTTCATAGAAGAAAGCACGGTTGCAACACCCAATAACATAGCCACATGCGAATCGTGGCCACATGCGTGCATTACGCCTACTTCCTGCCCGTTATAAACAGTTCTAACCTTTGATGCGAATGGCACGGGTGTCCGCTCAGTAATGGGAAGTGCATCCATATCTGCACGAAGTGCTATAACCGGGCCGGGCTTTCCACCTTTCAAAATACCAATTACCCCGGTTTTGGCAACGCCTGTTGTTACTTCTATTCCCAGCGATGCAAGGTATTTTGCAACAATACCTGATGTTCTTATTTCATTATTTCCCAATTCAGGATGTTCATGTATATCCCGTCTCCAGGCTATAACCTGCGCTTCTATTTTGTTTGCGGCGATTGAAATTTCATTTCGTAGTTTGTCCTGCTGGGCATAAGCAGTTATCGATAAGAGTAAAGGAAAAACAAACAGAATTATTTTCATGTTTTTGTTTTGAAATATCCCGATGATTTATTTTCGTATATGCTTTTATGTTAGCACAAGTTACAAAAATATATTTTATGATCATCTTTGTAAATGTATACGCAATTTCAATATTCGCAAATTCCTCCTTTGCCTTCTAATATTTGACTTTCCTATAAACTGATCCCTGCACCGGTAAATAAAAATTTAATTCTAACGGTAACGTATACTTGAACAAATTCTGTCGATTTGATTCATACGACGCGGAAAATTGCCTGGAAAATGAAGAGATTCATGTCCTACAACTTAGGGTTAATTGGTCTTTATATATCCGTGCAACCCGAGCCAATCTCCAAATCGTTCTATCCAGGTGTCTGTGGGAATACCTTGTTTACGCATACCAAATCCATGGTCTCCTTTTTCGTATATATGCAATTCAGCCGGCTTTTTTTCAGCAAGCCATTTTGAATACAAATCAACACTATGCGCAGCAAGGCCCAGGTGATCGTTTGTTGCTGCAGCAATAAACATGGGAGGTGCATCGGCAGGTACCGACCCCTGTAGCGACGGGGGTATATAAGCATAAATAGGTGCAACAAAATCAGGACGGTTCCCGGGGGTATAGTTAAAAGCGGTTGATGCCGCCACGGTGCCGCCGGCAGAGAACCCCATGATACCGATATGCATAGGGTCAATACCATAGTCAGCCGCGTGTGTGCGAACATACTGAATTGCCGCCCTGCCGTCTGCAATACTTAACGGAATAATCGGAGTTATTTTTTCCCCGAAATCACTCTTCTTCATATTGTCAGTCAGTTCTTTTCCGGGGTCGTCCGTAATACTTTGACCCAACCGGTATTTAAGTAAAAAAACCGTTACGCCCTTTTGATTTAGCCAATGTGCAACATCTGTACCCTCATGACCTTCCACCAAAATATAGAAACCTCCACCCGGGCAAACTACTACAGCAGTACCTGTCGCTATTTTCGGATCGGCGGGATACACTGTCAATGTTGGATGCGAAACATTATATATAAGAGCGTCTTTATTTCCTGCGTGATACTCTTTTTCGCTATACGTCCAGTTTTCAGAGCCCGGTGCATTACCCTCATACAATTGAATTACTTTTTGTTGCGCCTGCACGCCGAAAGCGGCAAACATCAAACCGAGTACAATTAATCTCCGCATCATGTATAATTTTTTATTAAAAGTAAAGTTTTTAAGCTGTTGTTTTGTCAACTATCCGAAGAACTTAGCAACCTGCGTATCACCAAAAAACAAACCAGCGTATTAATTGAAAATATATATTTCAACCCGGCCCAAAATATATGCTGTTTATTGGCAGTTCGTTTAAGCAGCGCAACAATGACTAACCCAAAAGGTTATTCGAAAATGGTTGATCCGGTTTAACCTCACAGCAATTGACCGGATTATTTTTTCTTTTTCCTGGAAGCCTTTGCCACCTTGTTATATTCCAGTGCAAGATTGATCCAGTACTCTAATTTCTTTTTAGTATTCAAAGCTTCTATATCTACAAAAACGAATCCCTTCATTACTTTGCTGGTAAAATCCATTGGTTTGCAGCCTTCTTTTTCCATTACCTCATCTGTCTTAGCCGGATCAAACCGAACCATTAACCTTGATGTTTCAACTCCAACACACATTTTATCATTTACCATAAAGCATAGTCCACCAAACATTTTTTTCTCTTCCACATTATCATGATGCAAAGAAATTATTTCGCGTACTCTATCTGCTAATTTTTCATTGAATGCCATATCGCTTTATAATTTAATGTGGGAAATATTAAATCGAAATTAAGAATTAACTTACTGTAATGAAAAAAGTGTTTAGTGATCCAAACCCTGACTTCAGAATAAAATGATGAAAAGGATAATCCTCATAATAATATTAAGGCCCTTGTTTGTTTTGTGATATTTTTTAAGGTTTTGAAATAAGTCCTTGCATTGCATAAACCCGATGATTTTTTTAATAGGGATTGCGAACCTAACGAACAAGATTGCCGTTATTGATGAATGTAAGAACTGTCATTTCTTTTTATATCGCCAACGGGTGGAGTAAGTAAATTAGTTTATTTGCTCTCACCGTTAGTTAGTTTTGGTACGGCCGCGGTTTCTACCGTGGCCTTTTTATTTGGATGAAGGTGGGTGTGGATTCCACCGCCGTTGTTGGTGTTCGTTCGGACAGATCAGCAGCCAGGCAACCAATAACAACCTAGGGGAGTTAGGAAATGAAAATAGTAAAACTTTATAAGCAGTAGAGAATCGTAACTATAAAATATATTCATTACCAACCAGCATATAATAACACATGAGACGGCTTAATACCGTTGTTGTGATTTCCGGCTACAAAGCCAACGCTAATAACACCAACAACGGCAACTCTTCTCGATATTCATGCTGTTTTTAATTTTGAACAGGAAGACCAATGAGCACAAAAAAATTAGCTGCAAAATAAATAAATGGCTAAAGCCATTGGCGTAAATTGTATTCTCATAGCCCATGGTTTAAACCATGGGCTATGAGAAAAACCGCGAACTGTAACCGTTTTAACGGTTTAGAATATGATGAAAACCCGGAACAAAAAAGCAGGACAGCCTATGTAGATGGTTTAGTAGCTGAGCAAACACCAACAACTCGAAGATAGTCAGGAATTGAAAATAAGTAAATCTTTATTGATTGTAGAGAATCGCAACTATAAAATGTGTTCATTACCAAATAGCATGTAATAACACATTGAATGGATTAATACAGTTGTTGGTGATTTCCGGCCACAAAGCCAGCGCCTATAGACACCAACAATGGCAACTCATTTCGATATTCATTCAGATTTTTATTTTGAAGAAGAAACTAAAGAGCTCAAAATAATTAGCAGAAAAATAAATAAATGGCTGAAGCCATTGGCGTAAATTGTATTCTCATAGCCCATGGTTTAAACCATGGGCTATGGGGAACGCCGCGAATGGTAACCGTTTTAACGGTTTATATTATGATGAAAACCGGGAGTCAAACAATGGATCAACTATCAAAATTTTTTAAATATTATAATATAATGTCGCACTCATACATTAAAATCTGGATACACGCAATATGGGCAACAAAAAACAGGCTGCCTCTTATAACGCCCGCTATTGAACTATCCTTGTTTTCACACATGAAGGATGAATTAAAAGGTTGCGGTTGCCACGTAAAAATTATTAACGGGATGCCTGATCATGCTCATTCCCTCTTTTCAATAAATGCGCAAAAATCTGTTGCTGATATTATTAAGCAGGTAAAAGGTGGTACGTCTCATTGGCTTAATCAGCAAAATGATATAATAGAAAAATTTGCCTGGCAAACGGGTTATGCTGCATATTCCGTAAGTGAGTCGCAATTGCAGAAAGTATTTGAATATATAAAAAATCAAAAAATACATCATGCAAAAATTACCTTTCAACAAGAATATGATGATTTTATTAAACTACATAAATTGGAAAATAAGTGCGAATGATGGTGTTAAAGAAAAATGGCTAAAGCCATTTGCGCAAATTGAATTATAATAGCCCACGGTTTGAACCGTGGGCTATTATTTACAATTAATATTAAAAAATGATGAAAAAGACAATCCTCATAATAACATTAATGATAATTACTAACGGTTGGATAACGGCACAAACTGTTTCGCGAAATATCAGAACGAAAGAATACAAGCAACTCCAGGAAAACCTCGGCAAGGGTTGGAACACCTGGTATAACAACAGCGTTATGTCGCATGTTCTTTTGCCAGAAGGTTTTTCAATCAATTTATGTATTGCTAATCCCGGCAACAGTACGTATTTAAAAGAAGTATTTAAAGCATCTAAATTCTCCAAAAGACCCGAACAAGTCACCCTGGGATTAAGGGCCAATGATGGCGCTTATACAAGTCTTGAACTCACTTACCAGGATGATATATTTGATGTGCAGAGTGCCACTGATGGAATCGATGACGTCATACTTGTTACTCCAAAAAAGCCATCAAAAAGTCAACTGGCTATTGAAGCCGGATTGCTTTGGGGACGGGATGGTATTATCGGTAAGAAGGAAAATACAATTACCGCACAATTTGCCAACCGTAACATTTCAGTAGGAACAACAGGTAAGCCGGTTAAAGATGCGTATATCAATAGCACTGCTCCCGTTATTATTGTTTCACTCGCCAATGAAGTAGGTATTTACACCGGGAAAGCCAGGACACTAAACGAGATCAAAAATATAATTGCTAAGAAAAGAGTTGAGCAGGAAGCAAAAGTGAGTCACTATGGTGATTTATCAGAACCCTTTAAAGCGATGCAAACCATTCTCGCGTGGAACACCATTTACGATGCGCCCAATCATCGTGTAATCTCCCCCGTTAGCAGGAACTGGAGCAATGGCTGGGGAGGCTTCGTGTTGTTTGACTGGGACACTTATTTTGCCAGCTACATGTTATCACTTTTTGATAAGAATCTGGCCTATGCCAATGCCATCGAAATTACAAAAGCGATTACCCCTGCAGGCTTTATTCCCAATTTCCAGGCTCCGTTCGGTTATTCATCATGGGATCGGTCGCAGCCGCCGATAGGAAGTACCGTTATTCTTGCAATATATAACCGATACCGCGAGAAATGGTTTTTGCAGGAAGTGTATAACGAACTGCTTACCTGGAATCGCTGGTGGCCAAAGCACCGCGACGTAAATGGCTACCTGGCGTGGGGTTCAGATGATGTACCTGAAAATGAATATCGCCCTGATAACAGTATAAATACCATGCAGGGAGCCAAATACGAATCGGGCCTGGATAATTCACCCATGTATGATGATGTTCCATTTAATAAAGAGACCGGAACTATGGAATATGCTGACGTTGGGCTTATGAGTGAATATGTAATGGACTGCAATTCGCTTGCTGTAATGGCTGATATCCTCGGCAAAAAAGACGATGGAAAAGAGATTGAGGAACGATCAATGAAGTATGGCGAAAAACTGCAGAGTCTATGGGATGATAGTACGGGAATTTTTCTGAATAAACGCCTGGATAATGGCGCAAAATCATATCGCCTGTCGCCCACTAATTTTTATCCCATGATGGCAAAAGTATGCACACAGCTACAGGCAGAGACGATGATGAAAAAACATTACTTCAATCCTGCTGAATTTTACGGAGAATTTGTAATGCCTTCTATTGCACGCAATGATCCCGCATTTAAAGACAACGATTATTGGCGGGGGCGCATCTGGGCACCCATGGATTTTTTAGTATATCTCGGCATGCAGCATTACGATGTGCCGTTAGCAAGGAAGGATCTCATCGACAAATCAAAAGCACTCCTTATGAAATCATGGAAAGAAGATGGCTCCATTTATGAAAATTATAATGGAACAACCGGGCAGGGCGATGATGTTAACAGTGCAGACGGATTCTACCACTGGGGCGCCTTATTGGCCTTTATGTCTTTTATCGAAAAGGGTTATTTAGAGCCGGTACATAAATAAAAAACGGGAGGCTCGTCTTTAAATATTTAAACACGTAATGAATACCCCGGGCTTTTGAAAGCTTACTACCATTAAAAGATTATCTTATTTTTTTAACCATTTCCCAGATAAAGCGGCCCGCTTCTTTATCCTGTACATCGCTGTGAGCGCCCGCGAGTAAACTGCTGATATGGTTTATAATGGATTTTGCATCAACGGATATTTTTCGTTTGCCTTCCGGAAAATTAATAAGCCTTCCCGTATCATCCAGCGAGCAATAGCCAAAATCATTTGTAGTTATTCTCTTTTTCAAACTTGCGACAGACGAAGTATTACCAATATAGCCAACTGACCAGAGAGCCTGCTTGATAGCATGATCAAATTTACTGCAGGTCATCACGTGAAGAGGTACTGGAATATCTATTGTATACAGCCCGCCATTATTGCCTTTCTTTTCGCAAAACCTCGTAAGGGCGTACGCCCCCTGAAAGTCAATCGCCAGATTGATATGGGTTTTTGCATCTACCGGTTGGAGCATGAACCTACTGTGAACTGCTCTTGACATTACACGTGCACCAAAGCTGTGACCAATGCTGATGATTGGAATGCTGATGCCAGCCTTTTTCAACTCCGGTACGATATTTTTCCATAGTAAACAGTTCACGTGGGTCATCCCAAGTTCATCTGCATCATTTGCCTTATTGAAAAAACTTAAACCCGGTGTGATCCACGAGGACGGCCAGGTAAACCCAACGAAAAAAGGCCTGAAATTTTCCCCCTGGTTATCTTCAACTGCAGCAGCAGAGGTTTGTTCCAACCAGTTAGAATAAGTCTTCAGGCTTCTGTCCTGATGATTGTTCCAACCGGTGCAAGCCATTATAAGGTGAGTATATTTTCCACTTTGAAGTTTTTGCTTAATAAGCTCCGAAACTTCGGCATAGGCAACCATACAGGCAGCGGGCAAATCATAATCTTTGTTCTTCAAATCTTTGTATGCGCTGTAGCCTAAATTAATAGAACCGCTTCGAGCCTCAACCCAATGGGTAAGCATAATTGGCTTGGGGTCGTTGAGAGTCGCTTTAACGAGCCCAACCGCATCCTTAAGCCCATTGGCTTTGAAAGTACTAAGGCCTGGATCAATGCCGAAGAGTGCATATTGATCAGCCACAGAATAATCTTGTGGTTGACCATTTACCACGACTTGTTTACTACGATATACTTTTTCATAACAGAGAATCAGGGCGTCGTGGCCAAACTGAAAGGCAGTTGTATTAACCAGGAGCTGGTGATAAATATTATTGCTCTTTGTACCCGTACCTAATATTCCCGCATTTTCTACAGCCTTTGTGCCTCCCGCAAAATAAAAGCGGTAAACCACGTAGATAGCAGCAATAACAAAAAGAAGAATCAGAAAGCCTTGCATAAAGTTTTGGTTTTATCAATAAATGTAAGAATTCTTACTGACCTAACAGGTTTAATTCTCCATTCTTAAAGCCAGTTATAAAGCGAACTACAATTGTATAAATATTTTGAAGACGACTTAATGAACAAGATTATGCTGGTGATCTAATGCGTCTGATCTAACAAGTATTTCTCATTCCTTTTTTTAAAATAATAAACAAATTTTTTTTACATCCCGCTCCACTTACTTTTGCGCCATAAACAAATAAACCTATGGAGCTGAAATACTCTCAACATATAGCTGCCGAACTCAATATATCCTTAAAACAGGTGAACAATATTTATGAGTTACATGCGGCAGGATCTACCATTCCTTTTATAGCCCGCTACCGCAAAGAAGCTACGGGCAATCTTGACGAAGTGGTTATAGGAACCGTAATTACACAGATCAATTATTTTAATGAGCTGGAAAAAAGAAAAGAAACGATCCTGAAAACAATCGATGAAGCCGACAAACTTACGCCCGAACTGCGCAAGCGGATTGAAGATTGTGTAGCAGCCACTGAACTGGAAGATATTTATCTGCCTTATAAACCCAAACGTAAAACCAGGGCAACACAGGCTCTCGAAAAGGGATTGGAGCCACTCGCCACATTATTATTCAGCCAGCAAAATTTGAACGCGGAAGCCGAAGCAGCAAAGTTTATCAATGAGCAGGTGAAAGACAGTACCGAAGCATTGCAGGGTGCAAGAGATATAATTGCAGAGTGGATTGCAGAAAATGAACAGGCACGAAATATTATCCGTAAATTATTTACGAAAGAGGCTGTAATAACGTCAAGAGTATTAACAAGCAAGAAGGAAGATAGTGATGCACAGAAATACCGTGATTATTTCGATTATACTGAACCGTTAGTCACAAGTCCTTCTCACAGGATACTCGCCATGCGCCGGGGTGAAAAGGAAGGTTTTCTTATTATGGATATCGATATTGAAAAAGAAAAAGCCATTGCCGGACTCAAAGAAAAGTTTATCACCGCTTCCAACACGGCATCGCAGCAGGTTGCTTTGGCCATCGAGGATTCCTTTGGTCGTTTGTTGAAACCATCCATAGAAACAGAATTCCGTTTAGCGAGTAAAACAAAGGCCGATGAAGAGGCAATCCGTGTATTCGCTGAAAATCTTCGCCAGTTGCTGCTGGCATCGCCGCTTGGACACAAAAGGATATTAGCGATTGATCCGGGCTTTCGGTCGGGTTGCAAAGTTGTTTGCCTTGATGAAAACGGGGGTTTTGTAAAATACAACACCATTTTCCCTCATGCTCCGCAAAATGATTGGGACGGCGCTGTGCAAACGATTAAAGAATTAGTTTCCAAATTTAATATAGATGCCATCGGGTATGGAAACGGAACAGCCAGTAAAGAAACGGAACAGTTGGTCCGCGGTATTGACTTTGGCAGGCCCGTTGCTGTTTTTATGGTGAATGAAAGTGGCGCTTCTATCTATTCGGCCAGCGAAGTGGCAAGAGAAGAATTTCCCAATGAAGATGTTACGGTTCGTGGCGCCATCAGTATAGGCCGCCGCTTGCTGGACCCATTGAGTGAACTTGTAAAAATTGATGCAAAGAGCATTGGCGTTGGACAGTATCAGCATGATGTAAATCAAAACCGTTTGCAGGAAGCATTGGACCATGTAGTTGAAAGCTGCGTAAACTTCGTTGGTGTTGATTTAAACACAGCCAGCAAACATTTGCTGATGTATGTATCCGGACTTAGTGCGACAGTAGCAAAAAATGTTGTGGAATACCGCATGAAGAATGGCGCTTTTACCAGCCGCGAAGAATTGAAGAAGGTAGCCATGCTGGGAGCAAAAGCTTATGAACAAAGTGCAGGCTTCCTTCGCGTGTCTAACGCAAAAAATCCGCTGGATAATTCAGCCGTGCACCCGGAAAGCTATCATGTAGTAGAAGCTATGGCAGCAAAAGTAAAAAGTACTGTTCCGGAACTGATACAAAATGCTGCCCTAAGAAAAGAAATAAAGGCAAAAGATTTTGTTACCGAAACAATAGGCCAGTTTACTATTGAAGATATTTTAAAAGAACTGGAAAAGCCCGGCCGTGATCCACGTTCCACGATTGAAGAATTTCGTTTTGCCGACGGCGTTAGTAGCATGGAAGATTTAAAACCCGGCATGAAGATTCCTGGTATCGTTACCAACATCACTAACTTCGGTGCCTTCGTAGATGTAGGTGTGAAACAGGATGGCCTCGTCCATATTTCTCATTTAAGTAACCGCTTTATCAGCGACCCGAATGAAGCGGTGAAACTCGGACAAAAAGTGATGGTAACGGTTGTGGAAGTTGACATCCCGAGAAAAAGAATTGCGTTATCGATGAAAGAAGCAGCGTCGGAAGTTAAACAGGTAAGGCCCGAAATGCGCCGTCCGCAGCCAGTTGCAAAAAAACCGCAACCTATAAATCCCTTCCAGGCGAAGCTGATGGAGTTGAAGAAGAACTTTAAGGAATAGAGGAATTGTCAAAATTAATTCTGCGTTTGAGTATGCTTACTTTTAATATGATGTTGTGAGAAAACCGGCTGCGCTAATATCATGTTCGTTTTAGACGTAATTGTTATTTTAATTGCTCAACTTTGAATAATCTAAAATCAAATAACAATTCCTGATGAAACGTACTGTGTTAATTTCACGCATCCTGCTTGGCTTCCTTTACCTGGTTTTTGGCCTTGACTATTTCCTTCATTTTATACCCTATCAGCCACTTCATACTGGTAAAACCGGTGCATTTATCGCGGGGCTTAAAGGCATTGGTTACTTCTATCCAATGATAAAAGTTATTCAAATAACCGGAGGATTATCTTTGCTGTTCAATCGTTATGCGCCGTTCTTTGCTGTTGTTCTTTTTCCTATCAGTTTAAATGTATTATTATTTCATACCATCCTGGTGCCATCCGGATGGCTAATGGGTGTTACATTAATGGTGCCTAACCTTCTGCTGGGATATGGTTATCGCAAATATTACCGTGGCATGTTCACCGCAAAAGCTATCGTGCCATAGGCTTTTAAGAATGCGAGTTCTGCAATTGAAGCCACATGATATCTTTGCCGCTAAGCCACTTATTAATTTTTTAAAGCAAGACTTTATATGATCAACTCCCGAAGTAAAATCACTGGCTCAACAACTATGGAGTTACCATCAAATGAATCATGAACCGGCAAAATCTGATTGCATACTTGCGTTGGGCAGTCATGACTTAAGAGTAGCTGAAAGGGCGGCTGAATTGTACTTGCAAGGTTTTGCTCCGCTCGTAATTATGTCTGGCGGGTTGGGCAACTTTACGCAAGAAATGTGGACGGAAAGTGAAGCCGATAAGTTTGCTGCTATTGCCGATACAAAAAGGCGTTCCGGCTAACGATATTCTGATAGAAAACAAGTCTTCTAATACCGGTGAAAATATTCTTTTTACGCAACGGCTGTTAAATGAGAAAGGACTCGATCCGCAAAGTTTCATCGTGGTACAAAAACCTTACATGGAGCGCAGGTCGTTTGCTACCTTCAAAAAACATTGGCCCGATAAAGATCTGCTGGTAACCTCACCAGCAAATACCGTTTGACGAATATGCGACGGACGATATTCCATTAGATAAAGTAATCAACATCATGGTTGGTGATCTGCAACGCATAAAGTTATATCCCGCTAAAGGTTTCCAGGTTTACCAGGAGATACCGCCAGAAATATGGAATGCTTATGAGCGCCTTATACAACTTGGCTTTGATAAGCACCTGGTGAAAGCATAGAGTTTGAAGAGCATATTAACACTGAGTCCGTCGCTTAACTTATCAATGCTAATATTAATTTTTAATTCCAGCGTTAGACTGATTGAAACCTAAAGTCCAACATGGGGAAATATCAAAAGCAACAAACAATTCTAAATTCTAACTTCTCTTTTTCATAGAAATTTGTTCAAGGACATTTAATATTTCATTCGGCGACATTCTTTCGGTATAATTTGCGTCAACATGGGCAGCTTCAATTATGAAATCAGAATTGATAATAAATGTTGCCGGAACGGGAAGAAATTTGGAACCATCTCCATTCAATAGCGTCAAATCCCGTCGGCGATGATAATCCTCTCCGGGATCAAACTGCAGGTTGTACGCTTTTATCACCTTCTGATCTATATCGCTAAGTACTTCAAATTTAAGGTCATTTTTTTCAGTGATTGTAAGAGCATCGTCCGGCTTTTGAGGGCTAATAGCCAAAAGGGAAGCGCCTAAAGATTTAATTTGCTGTATGTGTTTTTGAATCTCTCTAAGATCCAAATTGCAAATCGGACACCATTCACCGCGATAAAATTTTACTATCACCACGCCGGATTTAAGAGATTCCGAGAGCGATATTTTCCTTCCGAAGGCATTTGGCAAAGTGAAATCCGGCGCCCGGTCTCCCACAGAAAGTCCTTTTACATGGGATGCGTTGGCGATAACCAATTTTTGGAAATCTTCAAGATTATGCTTCATTTGGGCTAATTTAATAAACTTTGTTTTATTTTTTGTAAAAAGAATTGACCTAACGGTAACGGATAGTTGTACAAAATCAACGGCGTGGCTTATAAGAATTTAGTTATCAGCTTAACTATGTTTTGGAGTTATCCTTTTCAAACCACGGACTGCACTACCTGGTTATTTCAATACGCTTTGCGGCGAAGGCTGTTTAAATATTAATCCTATCTTCAAACTTCTATAAAACAATTTTATCATAAACCAATTTATATGACACTAAAAAGAAGAGATTTTATCAATCTCTCCGCTATAGCAGCAGTTACGGGAATAGCCGGCATAGCTTCCTGTACGTCCAACATACCATCAAACGAAAAAACGGTTGCAATGGATGATTTGCAGTTAATGACGCATGATGTAGTGCCAATTACTTTACAGGAAAGAGAAGCCCGGGTAGAAAAAGCACAAAGGTTACTCAGGGAGCAAAAAATGGAAGCCTTGATTTTGGATGCCGGTACTTCGCTGGAATATTTTACCGGCATTAGCTGGTGGCCAAGCGAAAGAACCATGGTCGCCATTGTTCCTGCAACCGGAACTATAAGTTATGTTTGCCCGGCCTTTGAAGAATCGCGTTTACGCGAACTCGTTAAAATAGGAAAAGACGTATATGCATGGCAGGAAGATGAGAGCCCTTTTCAAAAAATAGCTCTCGCGTTAAAAGATGCGAACATTCAATCCGGCAACATCGGAATGGAAGAAAGGCTTCGCTTTTTTATACTTGATGGCGTACGAAAAGAAGCACCACACTTAAACTATGTAAGTGGCACTCCGGTAACAATGCCTTGTCGCATGATAAAATCTCCCGCTGAAATTGCGCTAATGCAAAAAGCAAATGACATAACATCCGCTGCCTTAAAATTTGGCATCGCCCAATTACGTGTGGGCATGACACAACATGAGCTGTCGTCTGTAATTGCAGAAGCACAGCAAAAACTCGGAGGCTCAAATCCTGATGCATTGGTTCTCTTTGGAACATCATCTGCTTTTCCACATGGCAGCGTAAAACCACAAACATTACAAAAGGGCAATATTGTATTAATGGATTGCGGATGCACCATAGAAGGTTATACGTCGGATATAACAAGAACCATTGTATTTGGCGCTAAGCCAACTAAACGTCAATTGGAAATTTGGAACCTCGAACAAAAGGCGCAAACCGCAGGATTTAATGCTGCACAAAATTGGTGTTGCTTGCGAAGATGTAGATGCTGCTGCCCGAAAAGTTATAACTGATGCAGGTTTCGGTCCCGGATATAAATTACCGGGATTACCGCATCGAACAGGTCATGGTATCGGTATGGACGGGCATGAATGGGGCTATATGGTAAAGGGCAATAAAGAAATATTGCAACCGGGCATGTGCTTTAGTGTTGAGCCCACCATTTCTATTCCCGGTGAATTTGGCATGCGGCTTGAAGATTGTGTGTACATGACTGAACAAGGTCCTAAATGGTTTTCGCAAACTTCCAAATCTATAAGTGAACCATTTGGATGATGGCGGCTGAGTGGAAGATTTATCACTTATAGTGATCGTGTTTGGCCAGCTAACGAATGCCCAATTTCATTTACGCATTCTTTGCTTTGCAATAAATAATTTTATCTTCCTAACCTCTTCATAAAAAGATCCGGAGGTCAATGACCGCCGGATTTTAACTGATTTACAAGAATTAAACCTGCCTTTTTATAATTTTGAGATTCCTGTTCTTTCTCTCACAAGGCCGGGATTGTTGATATTAAACACTTCGGTATTGCGTGTTTCCGATGACGTTACTTCAACATGTACCATAAAACCGGGAGCACTTAGTTCGTCCTTATCCATATTTAGTTTTATAGTCCTGGAAACATCTACACCTTTCACAATTTCACAATACAAAATATGGTAGTTCATATCTTTTATGATAATACAATACTCACCCGATTCCCTGTTATTTAAGTTAAGCTGTATAACCGGAAGGTTGTTGATTTCACTGATGAATTTTACTTCAACAGGATCACCATTTTTAGCGCTGGCAAAGGTTACATTCTTTAACCCCAAAGTACAAAGGGTAAAAAGACCCAATGTAATTATTCTTGTTTTCTTGATCGTTTGTTTCATTTCATTCTGTTTTAATTTGTACGATTAATATTTCCTCTCAAATCAAACAAGCGGGCGCAAAGTTACGTCGTTACAAATCAGCATCCGAACCCAATGCAAACTGTTTTCACTATGTTAACCGTGTTAATGAAAGGAAAAAACCCTTTACAGCAGTGGATTTGGTGAAATAATTGCCTTGACGCCCAAAGTGATGCCGACCGAGCCTCCCAACACGAAAACAGGTGAAAAACTACACAAGAGGTTATAATTGGTTACTAACGGTGAAGCACTTTCATGTGCATCAAAACAATCTATGCGAATGCAACAAATCTCAATGTTGAGCAAATTAATCTCATCAATTTATTGATAGCTGTTAATCTTCTCAAATAACGTAGTAAAAGTATTCCAGGGTGTATTATCCGCCACCTTTTGCATCTGGTTTCTTATTATAAAAGCCATCCATGAACGAGGCAGCATCCGACCAAACGGTTTGCATCATGCCATAAAATCTGTCCTGCATCCCGGCGGATGATTCCTTTCTAAAATTTACAATGTCTTCGGTTTGCTCAACTGCCAGTATCGGCATTCGCCAGGGGCATGTAATTACATGCAAACCTTTCATTGCAAAATATACCGGCGTTTTATCGGCTCGTTCGTAGTGCCAATCGCAGATCACCACATCCTTTGGAATCATATCAATCGCCCGGTAAGTATTATTATAGCTGGCTTCCCAAATGCCAAGGCCGGTGGTCTTTCCATCAAGCAACCGATCTCCCCATATCCAGAATTGGCGGTTGTTTTGTGCAAGATGATCGCGCAACACACGAACTTCTCCCGCGAATAATTCGGCTTTATCTCTTCCTGCACAACGGGGGCATCCCGGTTCACCAATATAGAACACTTCATCCATCCCGGCATGAAAAGCATTGGTTTCAAATACATCACATATTTCATCGATGATGTCAAACAATACTTTATGTAGTTCCGGATGTAACGGGCAATAACTTTTACAATATAAATTATCAGCATTGGGCCATTCATATTTTTCCGGCATTTGTACGCCAGGCGTTTCATCAAATTGCGGATAAACTGCTAATAATTTACCCGTACGGTTGGCCCACGATTGATGCCCTAAAAGATTAATCTGTGGAATAATCCGGATGTTATTCTTTCTGCAGGCTTTCACCATTTGTTTTACATCAGCCTTACTAAGTGCAAAACTATCTACAAGTTCGGGATGACTTTTAAATTCATAACGATAATCGACGCGAAGAATAAGCGTATTCACATGCCGTGGCATTAATTCTTCAACAATAAATTTTGTAAATGCGTTAACATCTTTCGGTTTTGGAGCACCGATGCAAAATCCCCGTACAGGTATCAGGCTGTCAATCATTTTCTGCGCATATACGGTACCGTTATAACACAAAAAAATAAATAGCAATACAGCAAGGTTCTTTTTCATACAATAAAATTGAGACTTTAAATGTAGTTATAATTTAAAAAAAAGTCGCTCGTTACATTGTTACAAAAACCAAACTTGTATTTCAACGGGGTTTATTTTGTAAAAATATCACCGCAACCTTCTATGCACACAAAGTCAGCCGGGCTTAATGAAAGCTTCCGGTTAATAGAGTCCAGCGAAAAAAAATAGAGACGTGTGTTGGTGGAGGCGGATGCAATAAACTTCATTCTTATGGAATCTTCAATGTGAAACGAGGTGAATTGCTTAAAAGCGGAAGTATTGCTGGAAAAGGTTCCATCTGAATTGAACTGCACCCATTGGTTTAAGTTTTCAGCAGATGTATAAATTAACGGACCACCGGTGCTGTAAAAAGCCTGTGAGTATTTCCACCGGCCTATAAGCGAAACAGGAGCGCCTGGATTGACGGGGAGGCTCGATTTCTTACAACTTATGAACAAGGCCAAGGCTACAATTATCAGAAATTTATTTTTCATCGATGTTTTTTTGTTTGACATCTGTCAAATAAAAATCGTTGCATCGTCAATAAATTGTAACTATAAATTTTTGGCTAAGCAATGCAAGTGCTGAAGGACAGACATAATGAAAGTTGATTTTATTGCTCGTGCATATAGCTAATGCTATGCTGACTGCATATCTTTTAAACAATCAATTCAATGGAATCCTGGGTACTATATTTGACGATTCGATATCTTTAATCACCCCGACCATCCGCACATCCCCGGAATTTACTGTCGCATTCCCAGCCATTGAAACTATTACGGTTACCTCTCGTCTCACTATTTGCCTGGTCTTAAACCATAAGGTAATTGTACAACTATATCTCTTTTCATCCCTGGTTAACTTATAGTCCATTATTTTGCCTGCATAAATAAACCCCGTAAACCCATGAGGCGTTATACCTTTCATTGGCGATACCTGCAGAAAAGCAGAATCTCCGTTTACCTCAAAAAAGTTCTCATTTGAATATACTTCGTGTCCATTAACGGTATTCCCTTCAACTACAAAACTTTTAGTCAGTAATAATTGGTAGTTACTTTCAAATTTTTTTTTCTCCTCGTCGTTCCTTAATTCTTTTTTGCTCTTGTTTTTATTTGCACCGTTAGTTTGCTCTTGCGCCTGTGCACAGGTTAAAGTAAGCATTGCTATTACTGTCAATGTGATTGCGTGTTTCAAAGTTTATATTTTTTTTATTGAATATTAACACCGTTTTAATTGCAACCGGCTCATGAAGATATGGTATAAGCCAATACTTTCATAATTCATGTCTTTCACATATCGTCGCTCTTGTCGCTGTTCGTAGGTTACAAGGCCACCGGTAGTTCACAACGTTGAGTTTATGAGATCGGATATTGCCAATCTAATGAAGGTGATAAATGCAAACAAACCAATCTAACGGTAACGGTTAGTTGAACAAACTCATTGATGCGTTTAGTGAAAACCGAATCCTACTTTTAGAATATTCTGGCGATATCAAGTGAGTTTCTTGTTAACCCGTTAGCAATGCTGCGAAACACTTTTATTAATTTCAATATGAAAAAGAAAATTTTATTTATCAATTGCTTTTAGCCAGGTATCCATACAGAGGAGTTTCTTCTCTTTCAAGTAGCTCATTTTGTCGAAGCACTGTTATCGCAGGGCTTTAAAGGTTAATGATTGGCTGGCGGCACTTCTTTATCTTTATCATAATAACCTTATAATCGTAATAAATCAATTTACAGCAATGAACGAACAACTAGGAAAAGCAATGGTATAACCAGGCTTGAGTTTTTAAAAAATTCAGGTCTTTTGGCGGCAGGAATAACACTAGTTCCAGGTTTTGTGGATGCAAAACCGGGAGATGAGAAATATAATCATAATGAAGTTGCTGCAAAAATATCCAGCTATCAAATTGTTGTACCCTCTCAGGCCGATGCAGTGGAGAAGCAGGCTGCGCAACAGCTTCAGCAATACTTATCTAAATTGGCCGCATCAGAAATTGCTGTTGTCGCCGAAAGTGAATTCAAAGGCAAAAAGGCTATCTATATCGGGAAAACGGATTATGCAAAAAAACAGCAAGTTGATTTTGCGAAGATCGAGGGGGACGGATATACGTATAAATCTGCGGGCAATAATCTTATTATAGCCGGGGGCAATAAAAAAGGTGTTCTTTATGGCGTTTACGATTTCCTTGAAGGATTAGGCTTCAGAAAACTGGCTCCTGGATTATGTGTATGTTCCCAAAGCAAAAGAATTTACCCTGGCGAAAAAGGATATAACATTTAACCCGTTCGATCAGGTATCGCACAACATCTTACGGCCAGATGGGCGACCAGGAATATTCCGACTGGAACAAGCTTTCATCCAGGAGCGATTGGGGATTATTCGTTCACACGTTCGCTACGCTGGTGCCTCCGCAGCAATACGGACAAAGCCATCCCGAGTATTATTCCCTGATAAAGGGCGAACGAAAGCCTGGCTACTCAATTATGTTTATCAAACCAGGAAGTTGCGGATGTACTGATAGCTAACCTGAAAAAGAAGATTGAAGAGAAACCCGATGCTACGTATTGGTCCGTTAGCCAGAATGATAACGACCAGTATTGCCAGTGCGATAATTGTAAAGCACTCAATGAAAAATATGGCGGTGTGCCAAGCGGTTCTGTTATTTATTTCGTTAATAAAGTGGCTAAAGCTATTCCGGATAAAATTATTTCAACACTGGCCTATTGGTATACACGTAAAGCACCACAAAATATCACGATTGAGCCCAATGTCAATATCATGCTTTGTAATATCGAGAGCAGGAGACAGGCCCCCGTTTATGAAACCGACCCGGCATTTTCAAAAGATTTGAAAGATTGGGGCGCTTTAACAAATGATATCCTGATCTGGGACTATAACATCCAGTTTACCAATTTTTTTGATCCCTTTCCAAATCTTTACACATTAAAGCCAAACATCAAATTTTATACAGACAACCATGTGAACGCTTTATTTATGCAGGCAAATTCCGAGCCTGCGGCTGAAATGGCATTATTGCGCAGTTATATGATCTGCAAACTGATGTGGAATCCGGATGCCGATGAAAAAATGATCATGGATGAGTTTCTGAATGGTTATTACGGCGCCGCCGGGCCATACATTCGCCAATACATTGACAGCATGCATGAAGCTTTGGTAAAAAGCGGCATGCAGCTAAATATTTTTGGCGATCCTGTTGATGCAAAAGAAGCTTATCTATCTGCTGAGATGATGCCGCAGTATAACAACATTTTTGATAATGCGGAAAAAGCGGTAAGCAATGATCCTGAATTATTGAGACGGGTACAGGTAGCCCGTTTGCCCATTATGTATGCCGCCATACAAATCGGCAGAACAGAAATTGACACGCCCGGAGTTTGTATCAGCGTAATGCTGACGGTATAGTAACCGGTAAACCCGAAATGATAGCGCTTGTGAATAAGTTTAGCCGAAGGATGCATACGTGAAAAAGTAAAACTTGTAAGGGAACGAAGCGGCAGCCCCGAACATTTCCGGGAAGCTTACGACCGGATCTTTACCAACATGGAAGAAACCAGTAAGGATAAATCATTTAAGAAAACCGATCACCCCAATCACCAATCCCGGCTGCTAAGTCTAAGGGTGTGGATGGCCTTACTGACGGAATTTTTGCATCGTATGAATCCTGGCAGTCTCCTGATCCTAACTGGGTTTATTATACCGGAAATCACATGGATTTTGTACTTGATCTTGGCGAAGTAATGCCGGTCAGCTCCGTAAATATGGATTTTCTTAACCCACAGGCACAACCCGACTGGCATTTAATGGCATTGCCGAAATACGTCACCTATGCGACATCGTTAGATGGAGAAAAATACGGTGACGCTATCCGGGTTGACAATCCGAATAATCCTAACCCGGCAGAAAATCCGGAGATCAGTAAAATTTCAATCCATTCATTTAAAACAAATCTTACCGGTTCGGCACGTTACATAAAAGTTCATGCAGAAAGCCTGTTAAATGCGCCTTCATGGCATATCCGTGCAGGACAACCAATGTCTATTTATACAGATGAGATTGTGGTAATGTAAACGCAAAAATTTTACGGGCTCTCAAAAGCATACTGCCAGCTAAGTTTACCCAAAGTATTGATGCTTGATGATGTATATTCAATATTTGTTCTTTGCATTCTCCACTCATTACTTCCCGGTAAATAATTTGGGTTGGGCTTTTTCTTGATGTGCCTCAATAATCAATTTCCCATTTTCACACCAGGCATTACCAGGATGATACCATTGCAATTCCTCATTACGAACGAAGCCATTTTCAAAGCGCCAGTTCCTCTTATGCGGATCGCCATCTTTATTAAATTCATCCGACCAAACAAGTTTGTATCCATCAATCTTTTTTATGGGTTCTGCAAAGTGGGATTGGGCGTATGCATTGCAGGACCAGCAAAGCCATAGTACCATTACAAGTTTTTTCATTCAACATTTATTTTTTATTCTTAAAGAAAAAATGTGGGTGTATTTTTTCAATCGACACGATCGTTGCGAATAAACATGCCCGTTATGAAAAAATTTGGAATGGACAATAGCAAGCATGTTTATTAAACAATCTCAAAATAAAGTTTGTTTGCCATAAGATTGCCAAAGAATTTTCAGCAACTTTCTTTTACTCCTGAAAGTCTTTCCTGAAAATTCTTTGCAATGACGAGACCATGACCCGTCATAATGCACCAGCCATAAATCCGATAGCTACCGGATTCCAAACCTCGTTTTTCCTGGCAATGTTTCCATGAATCTATAATTAGCTGGCAGGTATTTTGCAAATGGAGGTTTGCAAATTGCAATGACATCGAATTTTTCTGAGCAAGTGTGCAAGCTATTGTATTGCCGTTGTGATTTGCTTTCAACAATTGATACTAACTTAGTTCTTTCACATCTTTTAAACGTGTATGTATAGGTGGTAACCACAAACATATTGAGATACCAGCTCAATAAAAGACTTTTTCCGGGAACATGACGGCATAACCTCTTCGAAATGCCAGGAACTTGCCAGCAATGCATCTACCTTGTAACAGGCAAAAACACAGAGGCGAAATCACGTCAATCTTTTGACCATCAACGACAGGCGACCCGTTTCCACGCCACCTGTTAATTTAAATTTTTATGTATCTCCTTTATCAAGCCATCAGGCCAAATCAAAGCGATCAAGATTCATCACTTTAGTCCATGCCGCTACAAAATCTTTTACGAACTTCTCTTGGGCATCTGAACATCCGTAAACTTCAGCAAGTGCCCGTAATTCTGAGTTGGAGCCGAAGATAAGATCAACGCGGGTTCCTGTCCACTTCACTTTTCCTGTCTTACGATCGCGGCCTTCAAATACTTCCGCATCTTCCGAAACGGCCTTCCAGGTTGTGCTCATGTCAAGCAGGTTTACGAAGAAGTCGTTGGTCAAATGCCCCGGCCGATTAGTGAGAACGCCGTATTGGGATTGATCGAAGTTGGTATTAAGCACACGCATCCCGCCAACGAGCACTGTCATTTCAGGCGGCGTCAGCGTTAAGAGTTGTGCTTTGTCCACCAGCATTTCTTCCGTTTTTATGGAGTATTTTGTTTTTACGTAATTGCGAAAGCCATCTGCTGTTGGTTCCAGCACATCAAAAGATGCCATATCTGTTTGTTCCTGCGAAGCGTCAGAACGTCCCGGTGTAAAAGGTACTTTCAAATCGTGACCGGCATTCTTTGCTGCTTGCTCAATGGCTGCAGATCCGCCCAGAACAATTAGGTCGGCAATTGAAACCTGCTTACCACCGGGCTGAGCGTCATTGAAATCTTTTCGAATAGCCGCCAACGTTGCTAATACTTTAGACAGTTGTGCAGGGTTATTTACTTTCCAATCTTTTTGCGGTGCAAGACGAATGCGTGCACCATTGGCGCCGCCACGTTTATCGGAGCCGCGGAATGTAGATGCAGACGCCCATGCTGTTGATACCAGTTCGGGAATGTTGAGCCCTGAATTGAGTATTTTATCTTTCAGCGCAGCGATGTCCTGCTCGTTAACCAGTTCATAATTAACTGCCGGAACAGGATCCTGCCAGATAAGGTCTTCTGCAGGAACTTCGGGGCCAAGATACCGTGCCTTCGGGCCCATGTCGCGATGGGTAAGTTTGAACCACGCCTTTGCAAAAGCATCTGCAAATTCATCCGGGTTTTCATAGAAATATCTTGAAATGGGCTCATAAATAGGATCCATTTTTAAAGCCAGATCGGTAGTTAGCATAAATGGAGCGTGGCGCTTCGCAGGATCATGTGCATCCGGAACAAGGCCTGCTCCTGCATCGCCCTTTGGCTTCCATTGAAAAGCACCGGCAGGGCTTTTGGTGAGTTCCCATTCGTAGCCAAAAAGATTTTCAAAAAAGTTATTGCTCCACTTCGTGGGTGAAGTACTCCATGCACCCTCGATGCCACTGGTAATGGTATAACCTGCATTACCAGTGCCAAAGGTATTTTTCCAGCCAAGGCCCTGTTCTTCTATGCCTGCACCTGCCGGTTCTGCATCAACGTATTTTACCGGATCTGCTGCGCCATGTGTTTTACCAAAAGTATGCCCACCGGCGATAAGCGCAACGGTTTCGTAATCATTCATTGCCATGCGGCCAAAGGTTTCCCGAATATCAATGGCAGCGGCCACGGGGTCAGGCTTTCCGTTAGGGCCTTCCGGGTTTACATAGATAAGGCCCATTTGCACTGCGGCCAAAGGATTTTCCAGCTCGCGATTACCGATATAGCGCTTATCGTCAAGCCACTTACCTTCTGATCCCCAGTAAATATCTTCTTCCGGTTCCCAAACATCTTCGCGGCCGCCGGCAAAACCAAATGTTTTAAAGCCCATAGACTCAAGTGCACAGTTGCCGGCAAGTATCATAAGGTCAGCCCAGGAAATTTTTCTTCCGTATTTCTGTTTTATAGGCCACAATAGTATGCGTGCTTTATCAAGATTGGCATTGTCAGGCCAGCTATTCAGGGGTGCAAAACGTTGTGTGCCTGAGCCACCACCACCGCGACCGTCAGCTATGCGATAGGTGCCGGCGCTATGCCACGCCATGCGGATAAATAACGGACCATAATGGCCATAGTCTGCAGGCCACCATTCCTGTGAATCTGTCATCAAATTGAAAAGGTCTTGCTTTACCGCATTAAGATCAAGGCTCTTAAATTCCTCTGCATAATTAAACCCCTTATCCATCGGATCAGATAATGAAGAATGCTGCCGAAGAATTTTTAGACTTAGTTGATTCGGCCACCAGTCGCTGTTAGAGGTGCCGGTGCCTGCTGTAAATTTTAAAGCTCCACCGATAAACGGGCATTTGGTTGATTCGTTTACTTCCCAAACCTTATGATTTGCCGGGCTGTGTGGGTGCTTGTTATTTTCCATGGTAAATAAATTTTAGATTGTTTGAGCATCAAACTTACAATAATCTTTAGATAGTGATAATTGATAGTTTTTATGAAATGATAGATAGAATCTATGAGGTTTTAAACCTGTGAGGTTTTGAAAACCTCACAGATTCGGGTTCCCTTTGGCGTCATTGATGCATTGTTTAGTTTTAAGATGCGGCAATGAAGAAGTAAGCGGAAATTTAGTATCGAAATTTGTGCCATTTATATCGAGCTGATCTTAGATTTTAATTAATTCAGTTTGAATCTTACAAAAACATTTATATTTTGTGGGTAAACAACTGAAACTTTTCACTATGACAAAAAACATAACCAAATATTCCATTGAAATTCTTGCTTCTGCCAATAACGGATTGCAGGCTCAAATTCTTTTTTCTAATGATACAGCGTTTTTTGTGGGCAGAATTGATTTTTATAAAGGAGTTGATTTACCGGTTTCATATTTATGGCATCCTACCAATCCAAATGATGAAAGCCAAACATATCTTGTGCTTCCAATGTCATATACTTTCTTTGCTGAAATTGTAGATTTGCTTAGAAATGAAGGCCCCTGGATGATTGAACTATGGCCTGCAACGCCAGCTCCCTTCTTTGGCGCTGCCACTGATGGCTACGGCGGAAGATTAAGTACAGTTTCAAATGAGGCAGTTGGTGAAGGCGATTTTGATTTTAAATTACTGCATCCTTAAACCTGTGAGGTTTTGAAAACCTCACAGGTTTAGCTTCCGCAATTCTTTTAAATATTCAACCATAAGTTGCTGGTTACTTTCATGAAAATCTATAAAGGCCGTAATGCACGAGCTACAGTCCAATTTTAGCCAACAACACAATCCCAATAATTCAATAACGCATACTAACAAATGGGCATAGACGCATTTAAAATAACCATACACATGGTCTCAAGTCTTGATGGCTATATTGCCAAAAAAGACAATAGCGTTTCGTGGTTTGAGACATCAGACAAATACGAGAAAGGTGTTTCCGGAGCAAGACCCGGAAGCGTTTCTTAATACAATAGACTGTTACGTAATGGGCGCCCGCACATACGAACATGCGCTGCAGCTTTCAAAATTGTATGGATGGGCTTATGGAGACACGCCTACAATTGTATTAACTAACAGAAATCTGCCGGTCGAGAGACAGAATATTGAATTTTATTCCGGTGACCTGAACAAACTCGTTAACGAACGACTAAAACCAAACTATAAAAATGTTTGGCTCGCAGGAGGCGCTAAGCTTGCAAGAGATTTCATCCGGTTAAACTTAGCTGATGAAATAAGACAAACAATCCTTCCCATTCTGTTAGGTGACGGAATACCTTTTTTTGACCAAATAAAACAGGAACAGGCATTACATTTAAAAGATGTGACAGCCTACAAAAACGGAATGGTGGAACTGTGTTATGAAATAAAAAAATAAACCGTTTTAAACCTGTAAGGTTTTCAAAACCTCGAATCTATGAATTTAAACCTGTGAGGTTTTCAAAACCTCACAGGTTCAGCAAGTCTGCATTCATTTAAGTTTTATCGTCGCAATTTCCCTTCTTGTCTATTCTTCACTTAAATGAATAAAATGCATAAGTAGTTTTATGTCGTGATTCAATAAGATGAAAAGATGAAAAATTAAACAAATAATCTTGTAACAAATTTGCAACTTTCCGGGTTTAAACAGCAGGATCAGGAAAGACAATTTTGAAAATAAAAAACGGCTAATAATTTACATCATGAAAAAAATAATTCTTTTCTTATCAATTATTTCTGCCTCAGGATTGTTTATGATAACCATTTACAATCTGATTATTGATGCTAAAAGCTGGGGTGCTGATATTCCGGCATCCATTCAAACAGTAAGAGATTATTATAAGCATGTTGACCCAAGAAATTTCTTTTCCATTATTGCGCCCATCAATCAATTGCTGATATTGCTTACCATCATTCTATTTTGGAAAAATGGCAAGTCATTACGACTTTATTTCTCCATTTCATTTTTATTGTATGCGGTTATCGGTTTGTTAACTTTCGTATATTTTATTCCCCGGGACTTAATAATATTCACTGCACCAATTGAGGCGCATATGCAAGAAATTAAAACCGCTTTACTACAATGGAAAAGTATGCAACTGGTTCGAACATTCCTTGGCTTGGCAGGCATTATGTTTTCATTTAAAGGATTAGATGCCTTTTACAAAATATCATTAAAATAAAAACATTATTCAATAACAAATAAAAAAAACTATCTAAAACCTGTGAAGTTTTGGAAACCTCACAGGTTTTTGCGGCCCGGAGTTCTCTTTAAAGATTCAGGATATCAATCACCAACAACTTTTATTCTTCTAAAGTCAAAGCAATCATTACAATTTTCAAACATTTTCATATAAGCTTCGAAAGACTTTATTCTTCAGTCACTTTTTCAAATAGTTTTACAAAAAACCAGAAGAGTTTTGTTTAAATGAAATTCAAGGCATTAAACAATAATTTCATTATTTTTTTGTTACTGTTATTATTTATTTGAAATTCACCGTATAACTAAAACTAACAAATGAAATACTTTCTGCTGGCAGGCTTAACAATTTGTTTCTATTCCTGCTCAACCCTAAAATCCGATTCGGGCAAAACAATTAAAAACACGCCCGATGTTGGTGTCGAATGGGAATATTCCGCCAAGGTAAATGATGCTTATCAAAAAAATATGGATAGTGTAATCAAGGATGAGATACAGAAATTTAATTCCTCCGGTCACGCATTTAATTTGCATATAAAAAACCGCAAAGACAAAGATTATATTTCGATGGAATTTAAAGATGGTAAAATTGCGACCAAAAGCCAAAGAACTGCCGGGTATATTGTGTCGGGTGTTGGATTAATTGCCACGCCAGCTCTATTGATCGCTCTGCACGCCGGCTTTGTAGCGGCATTCTATTATATACCTGAAAACACGTTTTTGATGAAGTGTACCTATTCCGATAATCTTGCCAATCCCTCTTCGCATGGCAAAAAATTCAATGGTTCAACAGGTGCCTTGTTTGCTAACAAGGATAAGCAGGTGGGCAAATTATTTACAAAATTTTCGGTTAAGTTTGAAACAATAATGTCAAACCTCGAAAAGGAATTATCTTCCCGTTAAAACAATTATTCTGACTTTCACACACACAAATTATGAGACTATTTCTTTCCTGTTTAATTATGATTGCATCGTCTTACGTGCAGGCACAAACGAAAATAACGAAGTACTACGATGCTAACTGGGTGGAGACTTCAAAAGAGAAAGCTGCATTTAATGCTGACTTTGTAAAAAACGGCGCAAACTATAGCTGTACTTCTTACTTTATCAATACAAATAGAGTAAGGGGCAAATCTGTTTTCCCGGATACGGTGATGGCAAATGCTATTGGCCTGCAGGTGTTGTATTTTAAAAACGGGCATATAGAAGATTCCGCGTTTGTTGAAGATAAAAAAGCCATATATGCATTTCATTTTTATCCTAGTGGTCAGTTGGCTATGCATTATTACCTGCCCTCCAAAAGTGCCGAAGCTGTGGTTGAAGGATTTGATGAGGATGGCAGCAAAATCAAACATTATATATTTCAAAAAGAAGCAGAATTTAAAGGAGGAACTAAAGCCTGGCAATCTTTTATTGCTAAAAACGCTGCAAGAGATTTATCAATAAAAGGCGATAGTACACTAACAGCCAAAGTGCAGGTTGAGTTTATAATTGATGAAAACGGCGATGTTATCTCACCAAAAATTTTCAAGTCTTCCGGGTATAAAAATGTTGACAATGATGCGCTCCGGGTTATCAGTGAAAGTCCGAAATGGAACAGCGCTATTTTGTATAACCAGCCTGTAAAGGCATACAGAATACAACCTATCGAATATAACTTACAGCCGCAAAAAAAATAGGATTGTGCTCGCCTATCATATTTTTCACATTTTTACGATCTTATACACTGCTCCTTTTGTTCCTGTTTTGCCATTCAATATGCCCATTACAAACAAGTCATTATTTTCATCAATATTGCAGCCACATATTAAAAATGGATCGGCCGGTTTATTAAATATTTTCAATGGTTGTATAGTCCACTTCTCTTGCGCATTTTTCGT
Source organism: uncultured Chitinophagaceae bacterium (assembly GCA_963756945.1). GTDB lineage: Bacteria > Bacteroidota > Bacteroidia > Chitinophagales > Chitinophagaceae > Ginsengibacter. The sequence goes on from CAVWQJ010000018.1 coordinate 100,758, forward strand.
AAGGGCAAACATGCTTCCATTAAAATCACCAAAAACATACTTATTTTTTAAAGCAGGAATTTCGTTTCCATAGTAATATCCTCCGCCAATAACACAGATGCCCATATTGTGAGTGTAGGTACTAACGGGAGCAGTATACGCAGATTTATTTTCAAAGATAGTTTTCTGAAAAATGCTGTCGCCTTCCATTACAGGCCAGCCATAATTACCGCCTTTCTTCACAATATCAATTTCTTCTTCTTTGTTTTCGCCTACATCGCCACCAATCATTTGATGTGTTACAGAGTCAAATTCATAGTGCCATAATTTACGAAATCCGTAGGCCCATATTTCAGGCCGTGCATTCTTTACGCCAACAAATGGATTATCCGCGCGGTATGGTATAAGGCAGTTTATTTACATCAATACGAAGCAGTTTGCCATTTAACAAACTTAAATCCTGCGCATGATACTGGTAGGTACTGTCGATGCCTTTATCATCGCCAATAGAAATATATAAAAATCCATCAGGCCCAAATAGTATTTGTGCGCCGTTAGTTTGAATATTTTTTCCTTCCAACTCAAGTACTTTGCGCTCCGATTTCAGGTCGGCAACATCAGGGTCAGACTTACTTGCTGTGAATTCTGAAACAACCATTTTGCAAGTATTGCCGTGAATTTTTGTAGGCGAATTATAACAGACATAAAATTTACCGTTAGTTGCAAACTGCCGGATGAAATGCAAAGCTGAAAATAGTTCCAACCAAAGAATTTTTATCCTGCTGTCCTAATTTATCATAGATATTCAGAAAAGGATTTAGCCAGTAATGAATCTTTTTTAAGGATGCGGATTTTGCCTTTGTTATCTGTAAGAAACATCCGGTGCGTGGTATCCGGGGAAGCTTTTAATTCAACCGGAATATCAACGGTGTTGTTAATTAATTCAAGTTTTACTTCGATTGAATCGATTGCTTTCTCTTTAGTTTTTTCAGCAAGCTTTTTTTTACCGGTGGAATTACATGCGACCAGGCAGGTAATACATAAAAGTATATTTACACCAATCAATAATTTTCTCAAAATGGCAGTTTTAATTTTGTCGGGAAAGTAAACATAATATTTCATTGTTTTGAAATCAAATCGTCATTTCGTATAGGCGTTTACGTGGTATTGTAAACATCTAATGCAATTTTGGAAATAAGAAATACTTTGCGAAATGGGTGAACCATTGACGGTGCTTTGTCGCAGTATTTTCGTTATTTGTCTCATTTTTACAAAAAGAGATTGATAATGTATCTATGTTTATGTTTTGAAAGAGATTTCTATCAACAAACATTCATAAAAATCGATCGACGCTTTAAATTGAGATTATGAAAAAAGCATGGTATACAAATAAATGGATGACAATACTTCTTCATGCAACTGCATGGATATTGTTGTTTTCGTTACCTGCTTTGTTGCGGCCTGCACATAATCCAAATGAAACGAAATCTGCGCAGTCGATAGATGCCAATATTGTATTTTCTCATATCACGCATCAGCGATGCATTATTAATCGCTTTCTTCTATTTGAATGCATTCATGCTGATACCACGTTTGTTGTATAAGAAGAAATATGCCGTGTACAGTATATCTGTGGTTGCTTACTTTTTTCTATACGTTATGATGGTATGGACATTATGGGTGAATCTTGCAAAGAATAAAATTCATTTTTCGTTTAATGACCACTTTTTTGTAAGCACCTTTATTTTCTTATTTATACTGGCATGCAGCATCGCTTATAAAACCATCAGGGATAAATTCATTTCAGACCAGTTGGCGAGTGAAAAAGAGAAAGAACATTTAAAAACAGAGTTGTCGCTATTACGTTCGCAGGCCAGCCCGCATTTTATGTTTAATGTATTAAACAATATGGTTTCACTTGCACGGAAACAGTCTGATGAGTTGGAGCCTTCGCTGATTAAATTTTCATCTTTAATGCGTTACATGCTTTACGAAACTGATGAAGAAAAGGTATCGCTTGAAAGTGAAATAGAATACCTGCAAAGCTATATTGACCTTCAGCAGCAAAGGTTAAGTAAAAAAGTGGTGGTGAATGTAAACATGTGCAAGGCCGATAAAATGTACGAGATTGATCCGATGCTATTAATACCTTTTGTTGAAAATGCATTTAAGCATGGCACGGGATTTATAGAAAATCCGCAGATAGATATAGAACTGAAAACGGCCAACAATATTCTTTACTTTCGCGTGAGCAACACGTACGATCCTGCATCATTGCAAATACAAGATAAAGCAAGTGGCATTGGATTGGCGAACGTGCGAAGAAGGCTGGATCTTTTACATCCCGGAAAATACAAATTGGATATAACAAAAGATAACAGCCTCTTCACGGCTTCTCTACAAATAAATTTAGACCTGATGATACGTTGCCTTGCAGTTGATGATGAGCCATTAGCATTGGAATTGCTGGAAGATAACATCAGCAAAATTCCTTTTCTGCAATTAATTGGCTCGTGCGACAATGCAATGGACGCCATGAAAATAATGCAGGATCAACCCGTTGACCTGATATTTTTAGATATACAAATGCCCGGGCTTACAGGATTGCAGTTTATAGAAAGCATGACGGTAAAACCCATGATCATTTTAATAACGGCTTATAAAAAATTTGCATTGGATGGGTTTAACCTTGATGTAACGGATTATCTTGTAAAGCCCGTGCCACTCGACAGGTTTATAAAAGCCTGTAATAAAGCGAAGGAATTATTTGAACTGAAAACAAATCAAAAAAGCATCAGCCCTTCCGCAGGCCCGGATTATTTTTTTGTAAATGCAGATTATAGCCTTCTCAAAATAACCCGGTCGGATATCATTTACATTGAAGGCTTAAAGGATTATATTAAGATCCACCTTAAGAGCACCCAACATCCCGTAGTAACAAGGATGCCAATGAAAACAATTGAAGAAGAATTGCCCGCCTGCAGAATTTATCCGCATCCATAAATCTTATATTGTTTCCGTATCATTTATCACAGCTATCCGTAAATCCAGCGTATTTATTGATACGCTCGAACTTCCCCTTAGCGATACTTACCGCGATGCGGTGACTGCACTCACAGGTAAATTGTAAGACATCCCCTGTTCGCAAATCCTCTTTCAAAGAAAATAAATGCTTTCGTCGCAACATTTTGCCACCTCATCTCATTTGCCCAAACAGCTTATTACTGAGATTTACTTTCGTGTTCAAATAATCAGACAATGAAAAAATTTCTTTTACTAATAGTTGTTATCATCATAACGGGCCAGCTGTATGCGCAATTTCCACAGGCTATGCCTGCTGCAATGAAAAATGCAGGCCATATTTATGGCAAAATAACAGATGGTGATGGCAAACCTGTTGAAGGCGCTTCCGTATTGATACTGCATGAAAAGATGGATACCGCTTCAAAGAAAATGAAGATGATATTAGTAAAAGGAATGACCACCAAAAGCAATGGTGATTTTGATTTTGCACAAATACCAGTTATGGGCAAATTGCAATTGAGAATCAGCAGCAGCGGCTACACATCATTACAACAGGAGTTTCGTTTATGCCGAAATCGCCGCGCTGCAGGCAGGCCTCCTTCCGGCGCTCCTTCATTCGATAAAGACCTGGGTAATATAAAGCTTGAAACAGATACAAAGACGTTAACTACGGTTACCATCACCGGTGCGGCGCCTGCCTTAAAACTCGATATTGATAAGAAAGTTTTTAATGTTGAAAAAAACATTGTAAGTGCCGGAGGAACTGCGTTGGATGTAATGCGTAATGTACCTTCCGTACAGGTAGATGTAGATGGCAATGTAAAATTGAGAAATGCTGCTCCGCAGATTTATGTAGACGGACGCCCAACAACTTTATCTCTCGACCAGATTCCGGCTGATGCGATTCAAAGTGTGGAGGTAATTACCAATCCATCTGCAAAGTATGATGCATCGGGTGGCAATGCAGGTATTCTTAATATCGTTTTAAAGAAGAATAAACAAAGCGGTTACAATGGAAATCTTTCTGCCGGTGTTGACAGCCGCGGAGCAGTAAATGCAGGCGCTAATTTTAATGTAAGGCAAAATAAAATAAACTTTTCTGCAGCCGGAATGTTGCACCAAATGAAAGGTGTAAATACCGGAACTACTGACCGTTTAAATTTAGGCGATACGCAAACCCACGTTTTTCAAAGTGATTTAAATAAGCAAAGCGGAGCATTCATGTTTGGTAAATTGGGACTTGATTATTATGTAACCAACAGGGCCACCATTTCACTGGGCCTTATTAAAGTGCATGGCAATGTTCAATCCAAATGAAACCATCAATGCAACTACCGATAGCTTATTAAGTTCAGGTATAAAAAGTGCTAACAGTGTCCGTTATACTTCAGGCACAAGATCATTTAATGCAAATGGATTACAATTAGATTACGTTTATAATTTTCCAAAACAAGGTGAGCAGCTTACAGCTGATGCTAATTATTTTTCAGGAAAAAATTCAGGTAATTCGTTGTATACAACCAATTACCTGGATGGCAGCAATATTGACAGGCACCCAGTTACAACAGGTTGCGAGTGATGGAAATATCAAGTTCCTTACAGTTCAAACTGATTATACTTTACCTTTTGGAAAACAAAAACAATCGAAGCTGGAAACCGGCTTAAGAGCGCAGGTACACCAGACCGTTAGTAACAATGATAATTTTACCGGCACCACTATCAGCAACCTGGTTAAGATACCTGCGGCCACCAATAATTATAAAAGTACTGATGATGTTTATGCAGCTTATGTAAGTGTTAAGAGCGCTATTAAAGATTTTGGATACCAGGTTGGTGTAAGAGCAGAAAGTTCTAACTACGACGGGCAGTTGATAAACACCGGTGAAAAATTCAGCAATAAATATCCTGTAAGTTTATTTCCTTCTTTATTTCTTAGCCAGAAACTAAAAAGCAAACAGGAGTTGCAATTCAGTTATACACGCCGCATCAACAGGCCCAACTTCTTTCAGTTGATACCATATACCGATTATACAGATAGCCTGAATATTACCCGTGGTAATCCGAATCTTGTTCCTGAATTTACCAACTCATTTGAAATGAGCTATAGTAAAACATTTAAAGGCAACAATAGTTTGTTAAGTTCTATCTATTATAAACATTCCGATAATCTTATTACACGTTACCTGAGCCAGGGCACCAATCCTTTTACCGGTAAAGAAGATGTGATCAATTCTTATATCAATGCCAATTCAAGTTACTCTTACGGCGCTGAAGTAACCTCAATTAATACGCTCACCAAATGGTGGGATATCACTACCAACGTAAACGTATATAACTCAAAGATCAATACCGATAACATTGCAGGAAGTACATCGCAGGATGCGATTGTAAGTTGGTTTGGCAAGTTCAACAGTAATTTTAAACTTCCGAAATCATTCACCATACAATTGTCTGCAGACTATCAAAGCAAAACAAATCTTCCTATAAATAATAACCAGGGCGGCCCTGGAGGCGGCGGACCTTTTGGGCAGGCACAAAGTTCTTCTCAAGGTTATATCCGTTCTCGCTGGGGTACTGACATCGCCGTGAGAAAAAACTTTCTTAAAAACAATGCAGCTTCTGTAAGCCTCAGCTTTAGTGATATCTTCAGAACCCGTATACAGGATCAATATTCAGTAAGTCCTTACTTTGTGCAGGATTACAGTCGGCTGAACAATCCGCAAATGTTGAGGCTGACTTTCACTTATCACTTTGGCAAAATGGATATGTCGTTATTTAAACGTCAAAATACCAAGAGCACAGCAACGCAGGATGCGATGCAAATGGGACAATAACATGGATTCAGTTTTTATCAAGACGGAGTTGCAGTCAACACAATTGGCCGTTAAAATTCATTTTTAATTATTTTTTAATATTCTAATTTCGTCTATATAACAGTCAGGTGTAAACGTAATGGGAAGTTTGGTAAATACAGTTCAAATCTCTTTTATATTTACAGCACAAGCGGACGTGCCTGTTGCACAACTCACATGCTGTGTATAAAGATATTTGCTAAAAGGGCCTTGTATGAAAGTATCTTAAAGTATGCAAGGAAAAAAACATTACACCGAACAACTTTTCAAATCCTTTCAGCTCTCCCAGCGGGTGCCCGGAAGATAATTTCTACCGAAGGCTGAAAGGTTTGCTGGATCTTCAATGGCTATACAAAGCAACGAAAAAATATTATGGCACCGACGGACAGCAGTCAATAGACCCGACAGTTTTCTTTAAACTCATGTTGATTGGCTACCTGGAAAACCTTGGCAGTGATCGGCGTATCATCAACACCGTTAGTATGCGGCTTGATATGCTGTTTTTTATCGGCTATGATATTGATGAACCACTGCCATGGCATAGTACACTTAGCCGCACAAGACAGTTATATGGAGAAGATGTTTTCAAAGAATTATTCAGGAAAGTATTAAGCCTGTGCATTGATAAAGGAATGGTTGCAGGAAAAAGACAAGCGATGGATAGTATATATGTACAAGCAAATGCATCAATGGAAAGTTTACAGAAAAAAGAAGTATTAAATGATGCGGATAATTATTCTGACGAACTTAATGAAGAAGAAAGCGTCCCAGAACAAACTAAAAGCAACAACATACCTCCTGATGCATCGGGTAAAGAATCAGACAACAACAACGAATGGAATAAATCTTTAAGTAATCATACGCTGCAAAGCACAACAGACAAGGATGCACGGGTATCAGTAAAACCAGGTAAATCAAGACGATTAAATTATCTGGCACAAGTAAGTGTAGATACAGCTAATCATGTTATTACCCAGATACAAAGTGATTTTGCAGATAAGAAAGATAGCCAATGTCTGCCTTCGCTGCTGCATAATACAATTGATAATTTAAGTGAAAATGACCTTCAGGTAGAAGAAGTTTTAGCCGATGGTAACTATAGCAGCAGTGAGGCATTACAAACACTTGAAGAGGATGAATATTATAGGATACATTCCCAATTTTGGCCAATATAAATCTTTCCGGAAAGGGTTTTCATATGATAAAGAAAATGATCGCTACCTATGTTCACAGGGAAAAGTTCTTGAATATAAATCTATAAAAGAAGAGTCATAGAAACGGGAAAATGAAACAGTACAGAAGCAGCAGAAAAGACTGTGCAATATGCCCTTTAAAAAGTCAATGCATTGGTAAAAGCTTGCATAAGACAATAGCGGTTACAGTAGATAAAGATCTATTTGAAAAAATGCATAACCGCCTGCAAACTCCTATGGCTAAGCGTATGAAAAAGCTAAGAAGCAGTACTATTGAACCAGTACTTGGAACACTGGTTAATTTTTTAGGTATGCGCGGAGTATATACAAAAGGAATCAGCCTGGCCGATAAATGTATGAACATGGCAGCCATTGCCTATAATCTGAAAAAGCTACAAAGGGTGGGATGGAACATGGAATGGCCTTCCGCAACTAATGAAATGGCAACCCAAAAAAGTAGAGGCAGATATAAAAGCGATGCAGAGCAGGTTGCAACTATATTTTTTAACTCTAACGAACATCATTAAACGCTATTACACGATATAAGCAGGTATATGAAAATCATGAACGAAAAATAAACTTACCCTGACAAAAACAGCAGATGACTTTAAATAACCAGATAATTTTTTTATTCAATAGTTGTGCAACAGGCACGGACGCTTGCGCTAACAACCTTGCTTCAACGCGGGGGCCTGACTTGGTGCGTTGGCTATGTTAGAATGTTTCTCCAAGTTGTCTGAACATTTCAATTGTGTTGCAATACTGAACTCCAAGTGCATCTGCTGCTTCCGGAATTTTTATTTTGTTGATTCGGTTAGGTTGACTTTTCTCCTGCGTTACAATTTTTCTGTTGGTTATGTCTGTCAAGGCATAAGCAACAACAAAAGCATCGGCTTCATCAGCATCCAAAAATTCCGCAAGTGCTTTTGGTAAATAATGTCCACTTTGCGAAACTGCCCATTGGATAACCTGATTGTATGCAGCCATCACTTGCGTTGAATCTTTAAAAAAGTCCAGTGGCAGATTAGCAACGCACCATTGCTTCAAAGCATCTTCGTGGTTGTCATACATTTCACTTTTTACCTTGTCAATGCTCACAATCTTTCCATCATCAGCCAATTGTTTTACCTTATTCCAAAAGCTGTGTGCTACATCAAGCGGATAAGTGGCTCGGTGTGCTTCTATGAAGAAATTGCTATCAACAACATATATCGGCATGATGCTTTAAAAGTGCTGGGTGAAAAATGTCTGATAGGTGTCGCCTTTCAAACTGGTTAAACGGTAAGCATCACGATACAAAAGTTTTCCTGTCTTCACTGCATTGTTCACATGAGCAGCGAATGTCATGCTCAATCTCTTTTTTGTAGTTGCATAAAAATCTCCCCCACTTGCTCCTTCCTTCTTTTTGAATTCACGATTGATATATTCATCGTAAAATGTATAAAACTGCTGCTGTGTAATCTTCCCTGTGTCTAAAGCCCTTCGTGCAATTACAATTTCACTTACCTTAAAATATCTGCTGCAATATTTTATCGTAGGGTTTCGCTGCCACACTTCGTTGAAAGCATTTTTAGGAACTAAAAATTCAGCAGCCACTTTATCGCAAAGAATTTCTATCGGGTTGTCAGCAGGTTTCAGTTTTCTGAAATCAAATCCTGCACTGTGTCCAGTCCAAATGTGAGCCAATTCATGCACAATCGTAAACATCTGTGCTGCTTTGCTGTCGCTATTGTTGATGAACATGAACGGAGCATAATCATCCACCAAAACAAAACCCCTGCATTCCTCTACTTCAATCGGTCGGTGAGTGTTGTTCTCTACAATGCCGTTGAACATGGCAATGATTCCTACTTCTTCTGTTTTGTGAGAAAGAATATTCAGAGATTCTTCCCAAGTATCGTATTGGCTTGCCCAATTCTGCTGCAAGCCAAGCGTTCTTCTGATGTCTGCAACTATGGCTGCAACATTTTCATTGTTCCTGAATTTGCCAACGAAAGGAATTGTTTTAAAATCATTGTCTATCAAATATTCTCTCAGCCAATCTTGACGCTGTTGTAGTAGCAAAATTGTGTCGTAAACATTTACGCTGACTTTTGTTGCCTGAGGATTGTTTGTTCTGAAAAAAGGTATGGGTAATTTTTCTTCGGGTGGATTCGGTAAAAACAAATAGCCGAAAGGCAAATGAACTTTCTTGGAAAAATCTTCCAGTTGCTTTACGGTCGGTTGCTTTTCCCGGTTAATCCATTTCTGCACGTTGGGAGCCTTTGTTATAAATTCCTGCAAATCATACCCTGCCCGGGCTATTGCCCATTTAAGAATATTTGCTTTTATGTCTATTTCAGTTCTCATTTGTTCACAAAATAAGTTATTCTACTCTTAAAATTTCGTAATACAATTCTAACATACCCAATTGACATGTTTCACCTTCTGTTCTTCCAATGATGGCTAATGCTAACGGAGATTTTTCATAAATAGTTATTAAACCATTCTCGTCCGGTTTTACATTTTGTGATGCTTGTGTTTTACTGAAGCGTACTTTCAAAGTTTCCCCTTCAGGGTTTTTCACAGTAACAATCGAATTTAAACCGACTCTTCTCTTTGTCTCTGGTCGAAGAGTTATTGGGGTAATTTCATCCACATTAAGCATATCGTCAATTGGAATCACTTCTTCTTGTTTTTCTTCCCTATCAAATTGATAAATAAATTCAACAAGCTTTCTCAATTCTTTTTCTTCTGAGTACCACCAATTAGTTGACCAAATTCTGTAGAAAGTAAACCCCTGTTCTTGAAGTCGTGATTGCCTGAACATATCCCAGGCGTATGCTTCATTACTGCTGTGATATTTTGCTCCGTCACATTCAATGGCAATAAGTGGTTTGCCCGTAACCTTTGATTTTACAATTAGGTCAATCCTGAGACCTCCGATTTTATATTGTTGTTGCAAACGGTTCTGTCCAATCCTTTCAGCAAGTCGGTAATATACTTCCTCTTCAAATGGAGATTCAGAACCGTAAACATCATGGTCAATGTCAAATATTTTGGATTCGCAATTCTCATAGAGTTGCTTTAGCAAAGATTCTTTTGCTTCAAGATTGTTTTCACTTACAGATTTGGCATATGCCAAATAAGAATAGAAAATGGCCCTGCCATTATTTTTCATCTGCTGCAATAGTGTTGAATATGAATTATAATGTTCTTGTGGAATAGAAGTACATAGATAAACTTTATACTTTGCTCTTGTTATAATTACATTCAAAAGTTTGTAGCCATTGCGTTGCAAGATTGGTCCAAACTGTTGACGGAATGAACCGTCAGCTTTTTTTCCAAAAGTTGTAGAAATAATTATGATATCTCTTTCATCACCTTGAATATTTTCTAAATTCTTTACAAACAAATCAGAGCCTAAGTCGGCAATCTTCTTATCATATTCAGGTCGCTGTTGCCTTACTTTAGTGATTTCTTCAAGAATTAGATTTCGCTGATACAAATTGAATGTTGCTACCCCAACCGATGGATACTTCCCATTTTTAAATGGCTTGATATGGTTTAATAGAATATCAACAACTTGCCTTCCTTCATCTCTGTTCACTTGGTCTTCGTAAAGTCCGTTTACTTCAATAAACTGTATAGGTTTATATTCTTGTTTCGCTGGCATAGGAATAAGCCGCTTACCATAAAAAGCATGATTTGAAAAGTCAATTAAGTGAGGATGTCGTGAACGATAGTGAGCTTTCAAAAATGATTGTTTGTAATTGCAGTTTTCGGCATATACCAAAAGAGATTCACTGTCTGCAAGGTCAAGTGAATTATTTGCGTTGCGATTTGATGTTTGAATTTCACTTGCTGTCATTTCTTCTTCATAATCTTCATCTGTTGGACTTAGCAAAGCAGTTCCACCTTGAAAGAAATTTGAAGGTGGCATTTGTTGACTGTCTCCCGAAACGACTTTTATTTTTCCTCTTAGCAAAGCAGGAAATGTATCTTCTAATCTTAACTGACTTGCTTCGTCAAATATTACAACATCAAAAATTGCTTCTTCCAACGGAATTACGGAACTGCAGACTGTCGGACTTAACATTACTACTGGAAAAAAATCTGTGAACAACTGGAAATCTGTATTGATAATTTTTCTTAAAGAGTTTCTTCGCTCACCTCTACTGCCCCGTTTATTGAATAAGCTAATTGGATTTACTCCTTGTGTCTGTGCTTTCTTAGCTGATTGATATTGTCTGGCTGACCAATTATTTAAGATGCTCTTGATTTGAAATTTTTTCAGTTGCTCTTTTGATTCGACCAACTCAACAATTTTATCATCATTCTTTGGCAATCCTTTCAAATTGCTTTCAGCAATTGCAAGTAACCAGTGATAATACCAACTCTCAAAAGTTGTTTCCCAATTCTTGCAATTTATTTCAATGATTGACCTTACTACTGTCCGGTGCAATGGAGTAAGTTCAATGTAGAACTTTCTCCAATCAAAATACTCTCTGAAATCATCAAGGTTTAAAGAAATGCTTTTCATTTCTGTTTGCAAAATTTCCGTTTCGGAAATTCTCTTATTGTGATTTGTTGTGTCTGAAAAAGCTCGTCTTAATAATTTTTCTTGGTTGAGAGTTGAAACGATTTGCTCAAATTTTCTCTCTATGTTTTGTAAACTTGCTTTGTCTGTGAAAAGTGGATGCAAATAGTTTGAAGAAAAGTTTTGCAAATAATCCTGCTTTACTTTCTCGTTGTTTTTAAACCACTCTTCTGTGTGTTCGCTTAACTTATCAATGTTATCAACGAAAACTTTGAGAGTAGGTGTGTGCCTTCCTTCAATGTAACTGTGTTCAAAATATTTTAGCGTTTGATGAACTTCTTTTATTTCTGCAATTTGATTCACTAAAGTAATTCTGTTTCCTTTAAGCGTTTTGTATCTGCTGGAAACAATACTTAAAGCTCGGATTCTGAATTTTGAAAAGCCATCATTCTTGAAAAACAATTCTCCGAACTTCTCGTGATTAGAAACAACAAACTCTTTGTAGTTTGTGATTTGCTGCTTGACTGCAAAATAATATTCACCAAAGTGGCTGTTCAGCCAACTTTGGTATTCTGAAAGTTGTCTTTGCAGTTCTATCTTTATTTCTTCAAGTTGCTTTACAGTTTCCTTTGAGAGTTCTTCTAACTTTAGTTGGATGGCTCTCGGATTGTCCTCCTTAAAAATTGCATCGTTTAAAATTTCAAGAGGGTGGTCAAGCCGATTTACATCAGCGTAAAGTTTTTTCGCTATTTTTATTTGGCTGACTATTTCAGCAAGTTCTTTTTCATCTTCTTGAAACTTAAATTGTTTGTAATCAAGTTTCGGTTTCAGTTCTGCAAATTCCGCTACCTTTTGCCGTTTCAAAAATTCTCCAACTAATTCAGTCCACGATTTGCCCAAGAAAATCTTCTTGTCAAGCTGCTTGTGTTGGTGATTTATTTCTGCCGCTTTTGTTTCAACTATTTCCCGAACTGTTGTGTAATTCGTTTGATTGAAACTTGCATATTGCGAAAGGTTGCCCAACCTGTCACGCACTGAAGTTACAATTCCATCTCTTTGTGAGTTTACATCTTCTATTAGAGCAACAAAAGAACCTAACTGTGTATCAGTTTCATTGAGCTTCTTTAAAATGGCATCCATAGCAGTTTTCTTCTCACATACCACAAGAATTTTAAGATTATTAGCTAATGCATTTGTGATTAAAGCGGATAAGGATTGGGTTTTCCCTGTACCGGGTGGACCCTGAATTATTTTCTTTGGTTCAATTCCTAATGTCGCTAAAATTTCTTGTTGGCTTGGGTCTGTTTCAACTGCACTGTGTGCAGTTCCGGGAAAATTTTCAACCTCTAAATTTTCAAAATCAAAATCATCAAACTTGTCAATGATTTTATCAATGTCTGTGATGATACTTTCCTTTTGTGTTCGGAATAATCCGAACACTCCGCCAAAATGTATCCAAGGAATATTTCCTGATACTGATTCTAAATTTCCTGAATCGGGAATATTATTAAGCGGCTCTTTGAATTTCGCAAGCAAACTTTCTTTGATGCTGTCCGTTGCGTTTGTATTAAGTGCTTTCAGCACTTTGTAACATTCGTCAATCAATTCTTTTTGGTCAATGATTGCATCTTCCAAAAGCTCCTCATTGATTTGAGGAACAGAAATATTTTCGTCTGTTTTCAGAAAAGAAAGAAGCACTTCATTTAAACCAACAGAGTGAACTTCATCGTCTTTGATTTGTCCGTTTTCATTTCGGGTTTTGTTGCGTAGGATTGACCATGTATTTACCTTATTTGTGGCTTTGATAATTTCTAACTGCCAAATGAAAAGGGGAGCTTTAATAATTTTCTTCGGGTCTTGCTTTGATGGTTTTATTAAAATGGGAAACCCAAAACCGAAAGTTTTTATTCCATGTTCCTTGTAGTTGTCTTCATTTTCAATGTTGATTGAGTTCAACCGTTTTGATAAAAGCCCAAGTCGCTTTTGTTCTTCTAATTGGATTGCATTTAAATCAATTCCATCAAAAGAAATTTTAAAGTCAAAACAAGTTTGAGATAAAAGCTGGTTGAGGAATTTTTCGGCAAGGTCAGGTCTGATGTAGTTCAGATTGGCGCAATCAAGACGTGTAGCATACCTACCCGGAAGTGCATTTAAGTGAATTGACTTTATGTTGCCGCCTTTGAGTTTGTCTCTCAAGGCTTTGAGAAATATTAAGTCTGTCATACATGAATCTGAAAGATACTCTAAATATTAAAAACAACTGCGTATTTGGTCATTGTGTAATGGTTGACCTGTGTCTAGGTATTTTCTATTACAGGAACGTATACCGGCATGGTGGCACAAGGTAATGAACAAGTGATTAATGAGGCTGGTTTTATAGCAACTAAAACTGTTTCACAACCCAGTCAAAAACCAGGCTTAGCTAAAAATTTCCAGGCTACCATTAATGGCTTTAAAGGAGCTATTTTGGCAGGCACACAAACTCCCTTTGCCGAGGCTGCAGCATATATATATTATGCATTGCCCGATGGCGTTACAGTAAACTTTACCTAAAATACCATGATTATTACAGTAGAAGGAAAAAGCATTTACATTAATACCGTTACACAGAAAAAAAAGAAATGTATAATTTGCCAAGCGGTGCTGCATTCAAAGTAGGTATGTATGCAATTAACCGTGCAGGAGCGGGGCCGGCCACTGCTACACAACAAGTAATAACTCAATAAAAATTATGTCCCATTGCTTCACTCTTTACGTAAACCGGCTGAGATGCCGGCTTTTTTTATTTAACAGTACTAAACAAATTATCGCAAGAGAATACTGCTGCCTTTAACCAGGTATGTTTTGTCGTCTACCCCTATCCCTTCCGCAATCCATACTACAACCTGTGAAGATTGCGGAAGCCCATTACTGGTTCCGTCCCAACCTTTACCAGCCACGCTGGTTTGAAATATTTGCTGACCCAGCCTGTTAAATACTTTGAAATAATGAAGTTCTTTAATCCCAAATAAAACGGGACGGAGAACGTCATTTACCCCATCACCGTTAGGAGTAAATGCATTGGGTACATACATTGCGACTTTATCAATTGTTTTTACGAGTTGCGTGTCTACGGTTACGCATCCACCTTCACTAACTATTTCAATGGTATATAACTGTTCAAATCGGCCGTTAAAAACGGGGGTATAGCTTTTAGGCGTATTTAGAGAAGTACCGGGACTCCATGCAACTTCATAGCCAAATTGCCTTGCCTGTAATGCAAGCGGAAGGTTACCAACCGCATAAACATCAGGATACCGGATACCTGGTGTTGGGTCATCAATAACAATATCACGGTGTTGGCTCGGCAGCACACAACCATCATCGTTAGTAAGCAATGCATGATAGATGCCGGTTTCGGTAACGCGGTAACTTACGCCGGTTACATCATTTATTAAACTGTCATCCTTATACCATATGAATACTTTTTACTGGAGTAAGGTGCAACACAGCGCTGTCGCCACTATCAGAACAAAACATAGCATGCCCGGTTAAACGCAAGGTAGTATCAATAAATGAAGTTCTTACTAATACTGTATCACTGCTCAGGCAACCTCCACCGGCGCTATTTACTGTTAGGATATAATTTGTAGGACCAGTGGGTTTGCTGCAGGGTTGGAAGCCTTCGGATCAGACAATCCATTTCCGGTTGCCAACTGTATACCAAACCTGGTATAGCGTTAGCGCCAATGCCTACCGGTATTCGATCACAGGAAAGCGTATCTTTTCCTGCATCAGCTTTAACCGATAAATTATTTTCCAACCTGGCGTAAAAAGTATCTACGCATCCATAACCGTTGTAAGGCGTTACTATCACGGGATATATTGTGCCAGGCGGCGGAGGTGGTTTAAATGCAATGGTTTGTTTTGTACTTAGCACCCGGTTAAATGATAGTATCGAGCCAGGTATAATCCTTATATCCGAAAGGCGCCGTTAGGTTTACAGTTGTATCGTCCCGGCAATAGGTACTGCCAATAAATTCACTGGAGCATTGGGAATCAACGTCAATATAAGCATATCCAAAATGCTCCCTGAAAGTGCAGTCGGCTGTTGTAAAAGAAAGCCTGATGGTCTTGCCCTCCATCCCATTAAGATTAACCGATACGGTCGTCCAATCCTTACACCAAACAGGTGTATTGCCACCCGGATTGGGCGATTCAAAAAAACCCGGCAACAGCGAGCCATAGGGAATAAATGTAAATGAAGAGCATTCAATTGCTTTGTTATCAGTCATATTTTTAACTTCAATCTCCAGCCTCGGCTGTTGAAATTCTGCATGATTAGGATCCTGGAAAACTACTGCGTAGTGGTAAACAAGAGAATACACGTTCTGGTTGGGTGGAATGTTGAATTGATATGAAATTGCTTCGGCCTGTGCTCCTGCCAGGTTATTCCCGAGCCTTATCGAGTGCCCGCTACCGTTAGGGCAATTTACGGGAAGCCTCCATACGGATCTACACCATCACCTGTATTGGTAGTATACATCGTTTGCCGGCCGTCAACCGGATCCGTTGAGGGAGCCAAATCAAGAGTATTAACACCGTTTATTGCTTCCGTTATTCCGATGAAGCATTGCCAGCCGTCAAAGGTTCCGGATTCAAAATCAATATTGGGGGGACAGGATTGCGCATTTACAACAAAACAACCGGGGCATACAAAGAGTGCCAGCGACAAAAATTGTATTTTAAAATTGTACACCCGCATATGAGTTTTATAACAATTTACGAGAAAGAAAGGTTGCCTGAGTTTGATACATGAAGTTAATAACTTTATTTTTCGGTTTTATTATCAGCTCCATGCAACTGTCCGAATCAATTTCACCGGCAAAAATTGGTTCCGATTTATTGCGGTTTGCGTCAATTTTAACCGTGATGAATATCTCTGCAGATAATCGCACTGATACCTTTCCTTCTCCGAAACGGCTATTAATTAAACATTTAAAAAAAACAATTTTGTTTATAAGTGTGCCCCGGTACATCTTTGCACCCTCATGACGGATACCTCTGCCAAACATGCCCCAATAATAAAAGTAGTCATTGCCTTCGCTATAGTATATATCGTATGGGGTTCCACTTGCGTTTTTGTTCAATCATCTGAAAGAGATTTTTCTCCTTTTGTTTTGGGAGCATTTCGGTTCTTCACCTCCGGCAATATCATTGATGTGATGGTGCAATAAAGGGATATAGGCTGAATATCCACCTCAAATAAAAACTTCGTTTATTGTCGGGAAACCTTTTATTGTTTATAGGTAATGGTTCCATTATCTGGGCAGAGCTAACACTTCCGAGTTCTTTTGTAGCAGTTTTAGTTTCTGCTGCTCCGTTATGGTTTGTATTATTCGATCAGAACCGAACGGCCAATTTCAACAACAGACATATTGTTATTGGAATTATAACTGGCTTTGCCGGAGTAATTCTTTTATTTAGCGAAAAAATATTCTCGGGACTCACACCCGGTTCCGGCATCATACCGATAGGTTGCCCTGGTAGTAGTGGTGACAGGAAATATAAGTTGGTGCGTGGGCTCTTTATATTCAAAATATCACGGCAGTGGTAATACAATAGTTGGCGCTGCCTGGCAAATGATTTTTGCCGCTACCTCCTTTTTAATTGTAGCATTGTGCAACGGGGAAATCAGCCATTTCCATTTCCAGCGTATCCATTTGCGTGCATAGGCTCTCCGCCATATATCTCATCTTTTTAGGATCGCTGGCAGGCTATAGCGCCTACATCTGGTTACTGCAGGTGAGGCCTGCAACTCACGTAAGTACAAACGCATACGTAAATCCGGTTGTTGCGGTTTATTGGGCGTATTCTTTGGTGGCGAAACCATCAATGCTCTGCAAATAGTTGCACTGGTTATGATTTTATCAAGTGTTTTCATCATAAATTTTGATAAATATACCGACAACTGAAAATGTGTTTTTCCAGCCGCAAGAAACTAAATGAATTAAAAATTCTTACCACTGGGCTTAACTACAATTCAACATTAATGAAACAACAATTACTTTACATCTATAAACACCGGCGTATCTGAAAATTTTATTTCCACCTGGCCGGGTGATATTTTCGCGTCAATCTTCTTACCAAAAATATCAGTTGCCTTTGCACTATTTTCCTTTAAGGGTAAAAAATAATTTGCCGGTGGCTGGTCTTCTCCTGAAAAAGCGTCCCGTTTTTCCCAGGCAACATATTTAATAGTTATTATCGGAATTGCTTATTTCAAAAAGATATAACAGTTCTTTTCCTGGCACATCTATTCGCTTTATTGACTTAACATTCCCCAGGAAATCAGCCATACGTTTAAACACCGGAACTTCCGGGTATTCTTTTACAACCTTTCCTTTATTGTACTCGAGCAGTTTATTTTTCCCAAACATCAGCGTTATCAGGTCGTATTCATTATCATTATTTCGAGAAGGCACCAGTACATTGTTTTTTTACACCCTTAGAAAAAGCAAGAACGTTCCGCATCACAATATCGCGACATTGAAGACGGTCATATTTATCATTTAATTCTTTTGTGCAACCCATCATAAACATCTGTGTCTGCGGTGCTAATTTGTTGATGCTATCATACATATCTGCAATAGGATTTTTCATCTTAGCATATGCAACGGTATCGTGAGTAGCAACTA
>CAVWQJ010000019.1:0-12973 GCA_963756945.1 uncultured Chitinophagaceae bacterium
GCTATGGTTTGGTGTTATAATGTGCGGTTTATTGAAAAAAAAATATTCGAAAAAAAATATTTCCAGGATGTTCGTACTTTCGGAAATACAAACGTTGTACGGCAGCTTAAACGACTAATCGATTGACAGACCATCAGTTCAATAATGACGAAAAACAACTAAAACTTATTAAGTATCGAGACTTATTTAGCGACGATTGACTATTTCCTTGACAACAAGATAATGCAAATAAAAACGACAGACTTTGACTCTGAAGTACATTATAGGACATTGAAAGAGCAAGCACTTGAACATTTTACAAAAGGTAGGCTGACAAGACTTAAACAATGGTTTCGTGACTTGACCGAACCGCAAATAGAAGGTAGGGATTTGAAGTTCAATAAATATTTAAATGACAAGACTAATTATAATGTGGATATTTTTAAATCATACTTTGACAGGGTCGACAAGATAATTGCAAAAGGTAAAATCACGACGGACAATCAATTTTATGATGTAAATATTATGATTGACCAACTTTGTCAAAGTAAACCTGTTGACACCGGGAGAATAGAAATATTGAACAAAATTATAGGTGACTATGAACAACGCAAATCTCGTCAGACAAGAAAGCCGACCGCATAACATTGGTATTGCTAAAAGCAGTGCTGACGTGCATTTCATCGGCTTTAGTTCTTCGGTCATCTTGTGTTCGGGCAGAAGGAATTCTTATCAACTTTTGTAAGTAACTTCATCTGTAAATTATAAATCATCGGCAGTTCCGGGCTGAAGGTTCATTGAATAACCTGCCATCGGCAATACCTATCGTTAGCTGCCATTTTTAAGACCCTACTATGTTTGGACTATTTACAAAACGACACAACCGAGTTAACATTAAGGGTGACAGCATTTTTATTGACAATCAAAATTCGAATATTGGCAAAGCCACTGAACTTGAAACGGTTTTCAAATTGACGGTTCCGACACCAGAGATTAAGGTTTTTGAAAACAAAAATTTAGTTCACACATTTCGTATTGACACCTTGCAAACTAATAAAGATTTGACGGGACAATTCCTGCACAGTTCAGTCAGAGTTTTATCGAATAGTGCCGTAATGATTGACGGCATCATTTCGCAGAGCGACAATACTTTTTCTAAGTGGACAGACAATGATTATGAAGCAATACGGCTTCAACCATTTTTCCTGTCAGACAAAAATGATAATAACATTCAGCTCAAAGGCAAAGGGCTTTTTGAACGTGGTTTACATTTCAATGGAACAGTAACACCAGCAGGAGTGAGAAATATTTGTATTTGCGACAGTTGCAATTTAAGTTTTACAATTCAGCATTTTCATTCAGGCTTTTCAGAACTTCAATATTTTTATTCAACAGACAGCAAAGAAACTTTGACTGTTCCTTACGGCTCAATCGAAGAATTACCAACTCAATTACAAGAAACAGCTGACAAATCAATTCTTCAAAGCATTGAAAGTAAATTACCCAATCCATCTAACGAAGGGACATTTAGCTATTATAATTCATTTAAGTGTCCGCACTGTTTGACCCCTTATATTGACTTTGAAAATCACAAGGAAATTAGACCAACAGAATATTACGGAAACACTTATATCAATCAAAGACCCAAACGTTGGACAGAATAAAACGGCAGCTAACAAATAAGACTTCGTCGGGCACATAGTGCCAACGAAGAAGTCCGATGTTGTACGGAACCCCGTATTAACGGGACACGCCGGTGATTGATCTTCTATGAACTATGGGTATTGAGTTGGAAGGAACTTTGCGGCTATGGTTTCGTGTTATGATGTGGGGTTTATTGTAAATATCTCTTTTAGTATTATCAACACTTTGTTTTCAACTTGATGATTTATCATTCGGCTCGTTCCGTTGTAAAAAGTTTATCAAAAATGCCGTATTCTTTTATTGAGCGTATAGTTCTTTAATACCGCATTAGCAGCGATTTTTTGCACTATGCTTTCCAATATATTTTTAGCTATCTGCTGGCAGTCGGCAGGCGGCCCTCTCCGGTTAAAACGTAATAGCGTTTGGATCGTTTCTCTTTTGCAATACGGGCATTTGATGTACCGTTAACAAAAACACTAACGGACAAAAAATTAACTTTGACGAACAATAAATGAAAATTATGAGCAAAATTATCTTTGACAGCGGCATATCACTTGATGGGTTTTTCGCAGGCGATAACAGAAGCCCGGATAATCCAATGGGCGGCGTTTCAGGAAAAATTCATATGTGGATGTTTAATCAAAAAGCATTTTGGGAACACTTGGGAATGGAAGGCGGTAATGAAGACGGGCCTGATGGTAAATTTATTAGAGAGACAATTGCAAGAACAGGTTCTTACATTATGGGAAAACGAATGTTTGAAGAAGGCGAAGTCAGTTGGCCGGAAGATTTATACAATGCAGATGTTTATGTTCTGACTCACGAAAAACGGGAACCCTGGGTTCAAAAGGGGTCAACAACTTTTTACTTCATCAATGACGGAATACAAAGTGCATTGGATAAAGCAAAACAATCAGCCAAAGGAAAAGATATAAGAATACAAGGTGGAGCGAATACTATTCAACAATTTCTCAACGCAGGGCTTATTGACGAATTCTTCATTCACATTGCACCTGTTTTTTTAGGAAGTGGTATCCGACTGTTTGACGGTATTGACAAAGACATTTATGATATTCAAATTATAGAAATAATACCTTCCGTCTTAACAACACATTTGAGATACAAATTGACAGAGAAATAAGAGCAACGACCGATTCTGGAACGTTTGGAAAAATATTTGGGCAGTTTATTAAAAGCACTTACGGGGCAAAGCACACAACAACACATACATCTTAAGTTGATTGAAAAAGCAAAAGAAAAATTATCTATAACAAATTTATCAGTCAGTGAAATTGCCTATGAATTGGGTTTTGAACACTCACAATCATTTAGCAAACTTTTCAAGATAAAGACAAACGTTTCGCCTTTAAAATTTAGGCAATTATTTAATTGAAATTTTTCTTTCCGTCCTTCTTTTTTTTATCACTGCACGAGCCTACACAGCAAATAGCTGACAACAGAAAGCCACTTGCTCCATAACATAGAGACTTTGCAAAAGCTGAGTGGACGGAAGCCGTTTTTCAACTTTTGTTTTTCAATTTGGGTTCATATTCGGCGGGACGATATTTAATTTAGCTATGTATAAATCATCAACTTTTATACATAAATTTAGCTTTAGGTAGCCGGGGTGGCGAATACTAATTTCTGAGCCTTCGCAAATACCCGTTCCTGATGCGGACATTGAATTCTCCAACTTAATAAATACTATAATGACAATAAACAAGACCATTACCACAATTGACAACGAACAAGGGCAAAGTCTTTCAGTCGTTGGCGACACCTATCGCATTCTCATTTCAGGGAAACAGACAGATGGAAACTACGCTGTCATTGACATGCTCGTTCCGCCTGGCGGCGGACCAGGACCTCATGCTCATAAAGACATGCAAGAAATGTTTTATGTTGTTGAAGGTGAAATAGATTTTAAGATGGAAGGAGGAAACTACAAAGCAAAGAAAGGTTCCTTTGTAAACATTCCTTTCGATGGTGCTGTTCATTGCTTTAAAAACACGACAAATGATATTGCTCATTTATTATGTACAGTAGTTCCATCTGGTTTGGATGCTTTTTTTGAAGAAATTGGAAAGCCTGTTGATAATGGTACATTTTTACCGCCCCCGATTTTGAGTACAGAAGAATTAAAAAAATTGAAATCTTTGGCTGAAAAATATGGACAGGAACTTTATCCTCCTGGCTATTTAGATTAGTGGACAAATCAACTGACTACGAAAACATGAACTGCTAAAATTGAGTTTGGCGATATAGCGGGGTGATGATAGATTCTCCCGCTCACCAATTGCCTGATCAAAAAAACAAGCCTGTCCAAAAAAGAATTACCGAAAAGGCAAAAGCAGAAACAATAGACGGAACTTTTGCAAACGAATTTTGAACCGGACAAGCCATTGCCTGGAACCAAATATGCGGAAAGAGAAGTCGCAAAAGGGATCAGGATCTTTGATCACTTACGGCCGCACTTAAGTTGCTATACACACACCGGGGCAAATCCGATAGGCAAGGGTATTTAAGATCAAGCCCTTTACAAACCCGCGCCTGGGATTCTCAAGCAAAGAAAATATAAACTAATACATAATAACATTGCATAAAAAATGATAGAACAAACTGAACTTGTAATTGGTGAATGGCTATATCACCCTCCAGTCAAATCTATTGACCCTGGACAAAAAATATCAGAATTTACATCTTTGGATGTAATGAAAAAAAGGGCAGCCACAAAAAAAGGGATCGCCTGCAAATTCAGTAGCCGCTTTGTTGTTGAAAATGAAACAATCCTGGAATATGTTGCGTCCGATTCTTATGTAATAGACCTGGCAGATATTATTGATAGAAACGAACTGCTAACTATGATAAGAAATTCCCACTCCAAATTCAAAGAAAAATTTGATATGAGAAAATTAGGTACGCTACTCCAGGATACATCTCTAAGAGCATTAGATGAAAACAATATCAATCTTGATGCGATACTTGATTTGCTGAAATAATAATTTTTATTTCAGCAGAGGTTACAGCCCGGCGTTAGTAATGTATCTTTTAGTTGTTATCCTTCAACTTTAGTAACAATACTCAGCTACGGTTAGGGGCTCTGCAATATAAAATACCAGCCTATGGCCCAGCATAGAAACGTTAGGCAGAACACTTCGTATAAATTTGAAAAATCTTAATCAATGAAATTTGAAAAATTAGTTCCGAATATTTTTTATGCCAATATTAATGATGGTTTGAAATTTTTTGTCGACTGTTTAGGTTTTGCTATTGGGCATAATGAAATAAAATCCAGCCATCCATTTTGTGTATTGGAAAAAGATGGATTACGCATAAATCTTTTTGAAAATGAAAAGCTTGCTAAAGAACATAATCCTGAATTTAGATTAGTGACTACAAATATTGAGGAAGTTTATGGGAAAGTTTCTGCCTCTCATCCTGAATTTCTTCATCCAAATTTGAAAAAAATTACTCTTCGCCCCTGGGGCGCAAAAGAATTCGCTTTGACGGATAACCAATTGGGAATTGTCATTCAGGAATGGTAAAATAGCCGCCCCTGTAAGGTGTAAGGCATTACCGCCGCAATAATCTGCCAGGCAGCATGAGAATACCTTTTAGCAAATCAAAAACTCCATCTACAGCTATACCCAGCAATCTGAACGGCAGGGTAAGTATCCAAACAACAGGGTACAGCACCAAAGCCAAAATAGCCAGCGGCCAACAAAGTATAAACAGGATGATCCAGGCGATAAATGTAAGCATGGGTCAAAGATAATTACTGTAAAAAAAGCCACCCTTTTAAATTACATGAATGGCATTTAGACTTTGTGAGTGAGTCTATCTTTAACATCCCAGTGGGGATTTCATAGTATACCTTACACTATGGCGATCGGTCGTTTTAATTATGCAGTAATTTTTTTGTCGGCTCATAGTAAAGAATTAATGCACCACAACCAAATGTTTGAATAGAAATATTTTTTGTATTCTTACATCTATTAACATACATACAAAGTGTTGTGGCATCTTGTGACGAAGTTTCTTTTAATCTTGACTGTATTGATCTTTTCACTAAGCTCCTGCGGGCAGGGCTTCAAGGAATATACTTTCCAGGACATTGGGCTTCACATCAAAATACCCAACGGTTATCTTATTAAAGACACTTTTCAGAAACCGACTTTTATTGACGCAAATGGCAAACAAATAATAGGGTCTGCGAACCTCAAAGACCTGGAGGCTGATTTGATGAAAGCATTGCTAATCGTCTCGTCACCTGCTTAGTATTAGACCATGCAACAGTTAATGGCTAAACAGCAAATGGCAGAATATGACACTTCATCCTCAATCCTGACTGCTGACCGCATCAGTATCTTGAAGTTCTTAACTTATTCCACTAAGTCTAATCCAGTTCAATACAGCGGAATTTATATTGCTAAAGTGAAAAACTATTTTTTGGTAATAAAGACGGACTACGCCAACAAGGAGTTCGGTTACGTCTTTGAGAAAGCCATTCTCGCAAGTGAATTCGAATAGGCTACCATGCTATAATTAGAATATTCAAAATTTTGAAAAAAATGTTTACAGTAGAGCAAATTAAACTAGCTCACGACAAAGTAAAAACAGGAGCAGACTTTCCAAAATACATTCAGGCAATAAAACAAATAGGAGTAACAGCGTTTGAAACGTGGGTAAAAGACAGTCATACACGATACTTTGGTAATAATGACTTTCAAACAAAATCCCAGCCCCAATATAAAGACCTGGCAATAGCTGACAGCGACGATAAAGAAAAATTCAATCATTATCTGAAAATTCACCAACGAGGCGACACAGACTATTTTACATTCTGCAAGCATTGTGCAGAAACAGGAATTGAAAAATGGTTAGTTTCCCTTGATGCAATGACTTGTACCTATTACGATAAAGCAGGAAATGAAATTTTGGTTGAACAAATACCGCAATAAAAACTGCCTGCAACCTTACATCAACGTTACATGCTATTTTACACAAGCCCCTTCAACATTAAAGTGATAATACAAAAAGCCTTCGAAACCCCGGCAAAAAATAGTCTTACAACTTAATAAAATCACACGTTCGAATGGGGATGCTTACAAATCGATTCGTTTGGGTTTAGAATAATGATAACTCGTTCATTCGTCGGGTTTCATGATAGTTCTGTTATGTTTAAAAAGGGAAAGAACGTAATTTTAGAATTGATATGTGGATTGTTACATGTAATTAAAAAAATTCGCTACATGAAAATAGTTACTTCTTTATGGCTGCTGTCCGTTTTTGCCTGGCAGTGCCAGCCTTCTAAAAAAGAGACGCTTACGAGCAATGGCTTTCCGCAGGCACTTGTTCATTTTGTTCCTTACAAGGGCAATCCTGTTTTTGCAGCGACAGGTACCGGTACATGGGATAAGGAAATAAGGGAAAGAGGTTATATACTGCGGGAAGATAGCATCTACCACCTTTGGTACACGGGCTATACAAATATTGACAGCATCAAGTTTCCGGGCTACGCGACATCACCTGATGGATTTACATGGACACGCTATAAAGGCAACCCGGTTTATAGCCAGGGCTGGGTGGAAGATATGTGCGTGGTAAAATCCGGTGGAGTATATTATATGTTTGCGGAAGGGCCGGGAGATACGGCTCACATGCTTCAATCTACTGATCGTATTCACTGGACAGAAAAGGGAAATCTTGATATTCGTAAAACAGATGGCAGCTCCATTTCAAAGGGCTCTTATGGAACGCCATTTGTCATGAAAGAAGAAAATCTTTGGTATTTATTTTACGAACGGGAAGACCTGGGTATCTGGCTGGCGACTTCAAAAGATATGAAAGTATGGACCAACGTGCAGGATGAACCGGTACTGAAGATGGGGCCGGAACCATACGATCTTTATGCAGTCGCTATGAACCAGGTAATAAAATACGAAGGGCGCTTTTACGGATATTATCATGCCTCGGCGTTTAAAGACTGGCATGAATGGTCGACAAATGTTGCTGTTTCGGATGACCTGGTCCATTGGCAAAAATTCGCCGGTAACCCAATTATTGGCAACAATAAATCAAGCGGCATTTTAGTAAATGATGGTAAACGCTTCAGGCTTTATACTATGCATCCGGAAGTAAATGTTTATTTTCCTGTTACCGATAGTTTGCCTTAGTACGAAAATGATTGGGCATCGATGATCCGATGGTATTGGTGAGTGAAATAAACCCCCGCAATCCTTAGAATGTTTGAATTATAAAAGTGCTGCTGTTCTGATGTTATTAACTCACGATATTTACCTGCATTTTAGATTTAACCTTGGTATTTACATTAATGTCCTGGCGATGTTTTCATAACAAAGCAAAGTGGGAGGCATGAAACTCAGCCGCCTAAAAATCTCTTTCCCTGCCTTCCCAAAATTCGATCGCATTAAATTCATTTATCTATTCCTATTTTTTAATTCTTATTGATGAGTAGCCCTATTACTCCCCCACTCCCGGCACCCACCTCACACTCAAATCCGGATCTTTCATATATTTATCAAAAGGAAACATCGGGTGCTCTATTCTTTTGTAAGGAAGCCTTTCCAAATCCTGGTCAACACCGCCGGGAGTAAGCGCTAGTATCCAGTCCGCACGCATGGCATATAGCTCCGGCTCGAGGTAACCAATCTTTACCACCACAATAGCTGCTTCACGTGGATGCAAGCCGAGCCTTGTAAAATCAATTTCTTTATGATAGGGCTTGCGTTTTTTTGTAACGATCACGTGTACACTTCCCACTCTCACCACCACTTCTACTTCGGCATCTTTATCGCCATAAGCTATAGACTCCACCGTGCCTGAAAGATGTACAGGCGGCGCAAACCTCGCATCTACCTTCGCACCTGCATAGCCATCTACATGACTACCGGTGCCTGCTGCTATCGCCTTCTTCACAAGTTCCGGGCCGGGGATAGATGCATAGATCAATGAAGGGCCATCTTCTTTTTTAAATTCAGCATGTTTTAATATTTCAGTCAATGTCCACGTAACATCGCCTGCCCCACCCGCCGTAGGGTTATCACCGCTGTCACTTATAAAGAATGGATGCACTTTACTTGCCAGGGCTTTCGTTAAGGCTTCCTCAAGTGTTCCTGTTGGCGCTACAAATTCAAAAATATTTCTCACCTCCCAGAATTTTTTAGCCAACATTTCTGCGGTCTTTTTTACTTTATCCTTATCATCACCAGTAACCATTACCACGGCGTGGTTACGCGGTTCATCTGCCCAGGCGTATCCTATCCATATCGCGGCATCCACTATGCCTACCTGTGAGGCCGCCGGTGTTACCGCCGCGTATAAGCTTTTGCCCGGCTCTATCCGAGTACTGGTTTTTTCTCCCGGTAATAAAATCGGAATAGGTATATAGGCTTTATAAGCAGGCTTTCCCTTGCCGCTTTCAATTCTATTAAGCAGATTTTCTACCGCACGCTTTTTAGTATCCATCGCATCTTCATGCGGCGCCATGCGATAACAGGTAATGAGGTCGCTGTTTTCTGCAAGCCGCCACGATACATTTCCATGCAAGTCCATCGATGTTGAAATGATGGTCTTCGGCCCGATCACTTTACGGATCCTAACGATAAAATCTCCTTCGGGATCATCGAGCCCTACAACGCTCATAGCGCCATGTATATCAAAAAAAAGACCGTCGTAAGGAAGATGTTTTTTGAGTGAATCCAGGGTTTTATTTACCAATGATTCATAAGCTTTGCGTGTAACGGCGCCGCCGGGTAAAGCATGTCCGGCAAGGGTCGGTATCCATATCGCCCGCTTCATCATCGGCGAATCGTTTGCAAAAAAAGGATACCGGGTAAGAACATCTTTCCCATATTGCGCATGAAAAGCGGCTTCATCAGTAAGAGCCGGCGAGAAGGTACTTGACTCTATGGCGATGCCTGCAATGGCAATGCGTGGCAAAGATGGTTGATCGTGTTGTTGGTTTTTATGCTTACTACCATCCGTCGTTTTTGCAATGCTGTAAAATGAAAATTGCGAAATGAAAACAATCAGCAGGAAAGTATATCTCATGAATAGAATTTTATTTATAAATATACAGGTCAATTATTAAAGCAGAGGCGCTCGTTCATACCAGCGAAGGATTTTGACGTTTTGGAAGACATACAGTGTTATAGGGAATTCATCTGAGCAAACTTACCGTGCCTTTAATCACTACTTCCTTATTATTGAAAATCCCCTTGATCAGGTAAATGTAAATGCCGTTGCCGGCTGGCTCTCCAAGTACTTTGCCATCCCAGCCTTTTTTAATATTTGTGGTTGTAAAAACTGAATTCCCCCATCGGCTGAATATGGAAAATGAATGTAAGACGAGTGAAGTTCCCGCAGGTATGCGGAACAGATCATTTAAGCCATCATTATTTGGAGTGAACGCAGTGGGCATATATAATTTGTGCAGCACCTTTACAGGTAAATCTTTGGTAGCAGTACAACCTTCAACATTCGCAACAGCCAGGTTGAAAAGTGTATCATTTAAAAGCGGTATAGTGGATGGAGTTAATGATTGCGGATTGATTAATGCCCCGGCAGGGTTCCATACATGCCACGCCAGGCTACCCGCCACCGATGCATTCAGTTGCGCCTGCTCTCCCCCAAGGATGGTTATTTCCGGTGGCACAAAGTCAATCACTGGCGTATCTCTTATCATTACTTCTTTTATATTAGATAGTACGTTTACAGACAAGGGGCAACCGGGAATATCAGTAGACAGCGTACAGGTAACTTTATCGCCATTAACAAACTTATCATACACGAAAGTCTGTCCGCTGGGATATATATTGTGCCCATTTACCTGCCATAGATAATATTCATTAACGCCACCGTTTTGCGATGTTGCCGTAAAGGTCAGCGGTTTCCCCGGGCATGCTGTGAGGATGGGCGCCGTAATTGATACGGAAGGGTCAGTATAATCCCTTACATTAATTAAAACTTTATTTGATGCAGCGGTCGTGGTGGTATGGCATCTTGAATCCTGCTCCACGGTTGCCGTGCAACTTACTATATCACCATCCTGTAAAGAATTGGTGGCAAAAGATTCACCAATAACTCCGTTAGGTACCCCATTAATTTCCCAGGCGAGGGATGGGCTGGGCCCGCCATTGGCAATAGCGACGAAGATGACAGTTTCTCCCCTACAAATATCTGTTTTAGAAGCTGTGATCTCTATAGCAGGATGAATTAAAGGATACACATATATCGTAAGTTGAGAGCTGGCCGAACTTGTAACACCGGGACAGGATGGCGATGAAATGGTGAGCACACATTTTATCGTGGCACCATTTGTAATGGTGCTTGTGGTATACACGGGGCTGTTAGTCCCCACAGGCAAATTGTTCACAGTCCATTGATAATAAGGTGTTTCATTCCCATAAAAAGAGGTTGCGGTAAAAGTGGTTATATTCCCTTCACAAATAAGGGGATCATCATTTGAAACCGTTACAAGCGGAATGACTTCATTAGCCACATGGATCGTAACCGGGTTGCTGATGACAGTTGTATCGACGCCACATAATGTATGGCAGGTGTATTCACAAATAATTGTATCCCCGTCGTGAAAACCGGCAGAGTTGAAATCGGGGAAGTTGCCTACACCTACATACAGGTTATTCTTTTTCCAATTGTACACTCCATTTGTTCCATCGTTTAGCACGGAAGCATGAATGGTTACTGCAGTACCAGAGCATATATTATTTTGATTTTCTGCAATCGTAACAATAGGTGCAAGGCATGAAATATCCTTCCAAACATTCCGGGCGGGCAGTTTACCGGGCAAGGCAATCAATATGATCAGCCAGCATTTTAACATCATGCATTAGTAAAGTTGTTTGTGGCAGTTTTTTAGTCTTGATAGCAGACGCCTCAACCACTAATAAATTAATAGTAATTTAATGTTTTTAGAAATACGGAAGGGATAGATTTTTACCGGGGTAGTTTTTACGAGGCGGCGGAACCAAGGCCTGCCAAAGGGTAAAATTATTACGTGATACCTTACCACCCACCCTCAACACCTCGGGGTGGCGATCTGTTCAAAATTTCTCTGCGATTCGTGAATTATGTCGAGACAGTAACCAAACAAAACCAACACCGGCAATATTGTCTCCCTCCGGCTTTGGGCATAACGGGATATAACTTCCCAGGCATTCTGATTTCAGATTAAATGTAAACGTCGTTCTCCCGGCTGTGAATCATATAAGTTGATGATTACAATCATTTCTCACGGCGGCTTTTGCTGGTATTTTCGTATTGGGTTTTGTCATATTCATTCGTTTAAAAAAAACAAATCATGCATGCCCATAAAACTATAAAAATCGACCTGCTGGACATAATCTTTGCCGGAAGAAATAAAGAGTATGGCGCTTACGAGTTAAGAAAAACTTATTACAAACGAATTTCAATTGCTCTCTTAACTACCCTCATAATAGTCTCGGGTGTTTTAATCTTCTCTGTAATCAGTGAAAGGCAGTCTCAAAGAGATGCCGCTTTAGAAATGAGGGTTAGAGAGGTTTCTCTTGGAGCCTTTAGAACCAGATAAGCCACCCCCTCCGCCACCACCGCCCCGTATAAAGTTACCTCCACCGCCACAAGTAGCAACTATCGCATTCACACCGCCAAGAGTGGTGAAGGATGAAGAAGTGATTAAACCGCCGCCGGAGGTAAAGCAAATTGAGGCAGCCAGGGTCGATGTAAAAACCGTAGAAGGCACAAAAGATTTAGGCATTATAGGGATTATAGCTCCGCCAATAGAGAGTAAGGGCACCCAGGTTGTAGATGCGGCTGTCAAAAGGAAAGAAGAGGAGGATAAAATATTTACCAAAGTTGAGATTGATGCTGCTTTCCCTGGAGGCCCGGCCGGATGGATTAAATATGTGCAAAGAGCAATAGAAGCTGACATGGATGAATTTACTGAATCTGATTATGGAACCTGCGTGGTAAAATTTATTGTAGACAAAACAGGTAAGGTAAGTAGTGTTGAAGCGACTACAATGAAAGACAGCGAACTCGCAGAGGTTGCGACCAACATAATAAGGAAAGGCCCTAACTGGATTCCTGCAGAGCAAAATGGAAGAAAGGTAAATGCTTACAGGCTCCAACCGATAACGCTTCAACAGGAAGGTTCGCAGTGAATTATTTATTTGAAATTAATACTGTTTCAATTTTTCGAGGGGTGTACAAGATCGTTCGTTGGCGTTTTATAATTGTAAAATTAAAATCAAGTTTGTAGCATATTAAGATTGACCCTTACCCCTCCACTCGCAATACTTCCAGTGGCGACCTGTTCAAGATTCCCCTG
>CAVWQJ010000020.1:0-93053 GCA_963756945.1 uncultured Chitinophagaceae bacterium
ACTAATACTATCATCTTCAAAATTATATGCATTTGCTCCCGTTTCGCTTACTGAATCGAGGGCCACATAAACATTTCCATCTCTCACTGCGCTCAACAACGAAATATGAAATTGCTGATCCGCTTATCTTCTATCCAGCTTAATAAATTAACGTTGTTTTGTTTTACTCCGGAAAAGTCTGAAAAATACTTATTGGGAGTGCGCCGGATGTTGGGGTAAGTTTTATCCGATAACTGGATATTTGATTGCCATTTATGGTAGTGTTAAGTGCATTGTTGGAAAAAGATGCATCGGATTTATCAGTCTCTATATGAGTAATATTTTTTGCCAAAACAATATCATCATTAAAGTTAAGCGCCACAGTTGAAGATGCATTGCTCAAATTCCAAACCCTTGTCTGACTGCGCCGTTTACATCCATTCCATCTTCTGCAGGCTTCAGAGCCCAGAGGAGAGTGTTAGGGTCAGAAATATTCATGAAAGAATAATTATTGTCTGGTAAAATTCCCTAGTGTATTACTTACCTGTGCTGTGGTAAAACTATTTTGATGCGCTAGTGAACTTTTCATCGAATTTGCAGCAGAGTAAGATGTAAAAGTATTGATCGCATAGTGCTGCGTAAACACTGAACTGTTGCCTTGGTTGTCCATACCCATGAAACCGCCGATCATTCCGCCAACAAGGACTTTGATTTTGGCAGTATTTTCATCTAAAGTTGTTACGGTACTTTTACCAGTTTGCATAAAATAGCAATCTTCGTTTGATAAAGTAACCCCTTTGTAATTCCCATTGCTGCTTACCGCTGCAAAATGATTTAAAAGGTCAGCCAATCGTACCTTGCCTGTTGATCTGCATAGTGTCCGCCATTACTTACTAATTTTGCATGAATAACCGCCCCATTTTCTTCGTGCCAGATTGTGGGAGAACTAATGCTGCTAATTATTAAAAGAAAATGTTGTACAAACAGAATCATTTCCAAAATTCTGATTTATTTGATTCTCTATTTCGATCCGTGGAATTCCTTTAAAAACGGTTATTAGTGTTTGATGATTTAAAGGTGATGTAGAGGTAATATTTATTCCTAAGCTAACAGGACCATTATTATCTACCGTAAACGACCCATTCGAATTATTGTTGCCTGAATAAGGTGGTGTTTCGGCTCATATTATTGATATAATCCTCACTGCTGCCGGGATTGACCAATTGTTTGTTACCATTTGCTTTATCTATCAAACTGGTAATTACACCCTGGGTCGTAAAAATAATTGTATAATAGTCATTATCTATAATCTGGTTCGCATTGTTTAATGTTCCGGCATGTTGGGGGAAACTTGAACCACTGCCTGGCTGAATTTCAAAAACCTTGTATCCCACGGAAGGTATGTTAGAAGCAAGAATCCGGATGTATTGAACTCCACTCTTTGTAACTATTTGTGAAGGTAATTCTGTATTGGTACTTACGTCCATAACATGTACTGGCAAAGCGCTACCGTAAGCATAATCAGCATAATCAGTTCTTGTCCAACTCAATGGATTAAAAACAAAAAATCTTTGATTGGCAGAACCTTGCTTTATCTGGCTGGCAAGATTTGATTTTGCTAAAGTATATAATTGGTCTACATAGTCGGAAAAGGTTTGTTGTTGTCTGATCTCCCACGCTACCCTTTCATCAGCAGTAACTCCAGGTCCAACTGAACTGAAACTATGTTCCCAGTAAATTCCCAATGCCATCCATGCCTTTACCCTCAAACTGTCCAAAGTATTCGCAAATGTTGGATTAGTTCTTCCAACAATAGTAGCCATAGCTTCCGCTCTATCTTAAAATTTTCTAAAAGATCTTTTTATACTGGCGCTTATTTCAGCGAGTGATGCACAGGCAAGTTCCCATTCATTTCCAAATGTCTGGGTCAAAGTAGGTAAAGTGGCGCCATAGGTTGAATCAAAAAATCTCTAAAAAAATCGACCTCATTAGACACGATTACTCTGGTTGACGAATTGCTTCCTGCTTGAGCAGCCGGAGCGAGTTTGTCAGTTAGTGTTTCAAAGGTCATCCCATCCCACGCCAAATGCCGCCGCTATGTTATAAGGGTACCTGGGTGTATTTACTCTGGAACTTAAATCACTAATGGCGCTAGCCGGATCTCTTGCTTCAGCATAACCGCCCAAACTGGTATTACTCGTACCGAAATCATACCACTTCATAAGTATTCGTTGATTATCTAACCCCTTATACCAGTATATTTGGTGCTGTCGGCTGCCACCAACATCTGGAACCTGAGCAGACACAATACTACAGATGCCACGCCATGAATATTTTGCGCCACTTCCAGCCCAAAGCGATGCAAGGCCTAAAGGTAATACCTGCTTTTTCATATCCAGGGCCATGTCAAAAGGTACAGCATATTTTCTCTGTAATTCGCCAGCATAATACATACCTCTCAAAGTAGCTTCCGCAGGTACACATCCAGAGGTTATTACGAGTGGATTCATCGGGATAACGATTCTTTCATTCTTTACCTGGTTGATAAATGCCCGGAATTGCGCAGGGGTTCTGTTTTGCTGATAGACCCACGCCCAATACGACCCGTCGCAATCAAACTTTGTTCGATAATCTGCCTGGCTTCCGTTTGTAGCATTGTTATTTGCCATCCAGGCATCTATCATATTTAAGAAAACGGTATTATACGCGGTATCGCGGCCGTCACATATAATCTGTATGATCATCATTTGCGAGGTATAAACGCGATTGGGCTTGAGTACAATTAAAAAAGAGACTAATTAAGAGACTTAAAGTCGATGCAATCAAACTTTTTTTAAGTAGATTATTTGTGACCATTTGCAAGTTTGTGTAGAATAGTAGAATATATAATTGCTTCGTTAATAACGGATATCAGTCTTCAATTTTTTTTATGTGCCAAAATTATGCCTAAATAAATAAGACGTTGCTTCAAAAATAATTCTAATAAAAGTCTGTCATGCCTTTATCTTTATTAAATGATTTTCAAGGCAAATGAAATACATAACAATAATCTTAGGGGAATGTCGGGAGTTATTCAACTCCATAACATCATAAACGATTTTACAAGGAAATTAGATTTATCAAATCATGCGAGGAATAAATCAAAAATAAACCTACCCTATGTATTCTAAATCTACGAATAACTTTTGACAAACAAATATACTAAGTTTATTATTTTGTACTTTGTCTATACCTCGTCATTAAAAATATTATTTTTATAGAACAAAAAATGCAGCACGTAGTTGGGTGTTGCTAAATATTTGTTTTGTAAGCGGGTTTCTATGGTTATCACCAAATATCTCACATCAAAAATTAATCGTCGGCGCCATTAAACAGAATCAGTGACCTCAAAACAAATTCATTTGCCCTTATTATTTTATATTTGAACAGGCATACTATTTAATCTTCTGTTTAAAAATACACAACATTAATTAATCTATAAAAGCTAGATATCATGAAATATATTTTTGGCATAATTCTATCAACAATGATGTTTCCCTTTTTTTCTGAGGCACAGGACTGGCCCAACCTGGCAAAGTATAAAGATGAAAATGCTAGACTGTCCGCTCCTTCGGCGAATGAAAACCGTGTCGTGTTTATGGGTAATTCAATTACCGAAGGCTGGGTAAGAATGGACTCTGCATTTTTTGCGCAACACTCCTATATCGGACGCGGCATTAGCGGACAGACGACCCCTCAAATGCTTATCAGGTTTAAGCAGGATGTTGTCAATTTAAAGCCGAAAGTGGTTGTAATATTGGCAGGAACTAATGACATTGCCGGCAATACCGGCCCTTCAACTTTGGAAATGATTGAAGACAATTTGTCTTCGATGGCAGAATTGGCAAAAGCTGCCAACATCGAAGTTATACTTTCATCTGTGCTTCCCGTTTTTGATTATCCATGGAGACGCGGATTGGATCCGTCTCAAAAAATTATAACACTTAATAAATGGATAAAAGATTATGCTATGCAGCATGATTGTTTTTATCTTGATTATTTTTCTTCTCTGGTTGATGATCGCAATGGTATGAAACCTGAATACTCACCGGACGGCGTACATCCTAATTTAGCGGGGTATAAAGTAATGGAACCACTGGCTGAAAAAGCTATTAAATTAGCTTTGCAAAAAAGTAATTCTATGGCAGGTCAATCCCCGGTTATGGATCACACAACGGTTTTTGTTGTTGATTTGGATAAAAGCACTAACTTTTATAAAGGTGTAATGCAACTTCAACAGATACCCGAACCTTTTCAGGATGGCCGGCACAACTGGTTTAGAATAGGCGCTCACAGCCAGCTTCATGTTGTGGGTGGCGCGAAAGCAGTTGTGCCACATGATATCAATATTCACCTTGCATTTAGAGTTGCTTCTTTAAGCGATTTTATTGAACACCTTGATGAGATGGGTGTGAAATATCAAAACTTTCAGGGTGAAAGAAAACCACAAAAGAGATCCGATGGCGTCAGCCAGATTTATCTGCAGGACCCGGACGGATACTGGATTGAAGTGAATGATGATAAATTTTAATGAACTATTGTTAAGTTAAGTTTATTGTGCCTTATATATGTCCCACGTAAGTTACAGGAACACAAAGAATAAAACTTTGTGGCATTTGTGTCTTTGTGGGACATTGTTGATTTGACATAGCCGTGAAGAATCTAATACTTTCGTATAAAAAGTTGGTTAACGTTTGGTCTTACGTTTTTATAGCTGAAAAAGTTCTCTTGTGTATTATTCCTTTGCCGCTCTTTTAAATTTCAATAATTTTAAGAAGAATAATTATTAAGAAATTAAAATTGATTTCTTTCGCACTTAAAATTATTTTTTTGCCAGTTAAAAGAAATGCAACAATAGTTGTTGACCAGGTTAGCAAAATTTTCGGGAACAAAGCAGCAGTCGATAAGATTTCATTTACAGTAAATGAAGGGGAAAATGTTGTATTGCTGGGCACCAGTGGCTGCGGCAAAACTACTACTCTCCGAATGATCAACAGGCTTACAGAAACAACTTCAGGAAATATTTCTGTAGCAGGAAAAAATATTAAAGACGTTTCGCCTGAAGAGTTGCGTAGAAATATTGGGTATGTATTGCAGCATAACGGACTTTTTCCTCATTATACTATTGCTGAAAATATTGCAATAGTTCCTGAATTGTTGAAATGGCCAAAGCAAAAAATTATTAAGCGAACTTCGGAATTGCTTGAACAACTCCATCTTCCACAAGATTATTTAGCACTTTATCCACAGCAATTAAGTGGCGGTCAGCAACAGCGGGTTGGTTTGGCAAGGGCGCTGGCAGCAGATCCCCCGGTGCTTTTGATGGATGAACCTTTCGGTGCGCTTGATGCGGTAACGCGGGCTGGTATCACACGCGAGTTTGGGCAGTTGGAAGTCTTAAAAAATAAAACAATTGTTTTAGTCACTCACGATATTCGCGAAGCCTTTGATCTCGGTGACAAGATTTTATTGATGGATAAAGGAAAGATAGTGCAGGAAGGCACACCTGCTGATTTGTTGTTTAATCCCGTTAATAATTTTGTTTCATCTTTTTTTGAAGATCAACGGATGCAACTTGAATTAAATGCTGTTTTGCTGAAAGATATTTGGGACTATCTTCCGTCAATTAACCAGGGCGAAATAACAGATGGCGTAATTGATACTGACAATAATATGTGGCAGGCACTTTACCTTTTATCTAATAAAAAAAATAAAAATATTGTTTTGCATAATGCTCTGACCGCAGAAATGAAAACTGCCAATTACGATTCTTTATTCACGGCGTTTAGTAATTATAAACAACAGAGGTATGAATGAATCAAGCCAATCCCTCTTGAGTTTTATGCGTGAGCAGGCCGGTAAAATTTTTGACCAGTTACTGGCACACATCGGCTTAACTTTTATTTCGTTATTGATAGCCGTTGCTATTGGTGTTCCTTTGGGAATTTTTATTGCTAAAAGAAAAAAATTATCCGGGACGGTTTTAGGTTTTGTTGGCGTACTGCAAACTATACCGAGCATTGCGTTGTTGGGTTTCATGATTCCACTTCTTGGCATCGGACCGAAACCTGCTATAGTCGCTTTATTTTTATACGCCTTGTTACCTATTGTAAGAAATACATTCACAGGAATTATTGGCGTGGATGCCGCAGTAAGAGATGCGGCAAAAGGAATGGGAATGAGCAGTAAACAAATACTCACAAAAGTAGAAATGCCGTTAGCCCTTCCCGTTATATTCGCCGGAATCAGAACTGCAACGGTAATAAACGTAGGCGTGGCAACACTTGCAGCTTATATTGCTGCTGGCGGCCTTGGCGAATTTATATTTGGCGGAATTGCATTGAACAACACAAACATGATTCTTGCAGGAGCAATTCCTGCTGCCTTGCTCGCTATTGTTCTTGATTTTATTTTATCGAAAGTTCAAAAAATAAATCTTAAAAAACTGCGAACAGGTTTTTGGTTGCTCCCTGTTAGTATTACTCCTGTTATCTTCTTTTTATTTATTGCCCGACATTTATGGAAGTAAAATGCTGGCAGGTTTTACACCGGAATTTATGGGAAGAGAAGATGGGTATCTTGGGTTAAAAAAGGTATATCATTTAAACATAAGAAATGTTGTAATTAGTGATGCCGTAATGTATAAAGCTGCTTATGAAAAAAAACTGGACGTTATCAGTGGTTATAGTACCGATGGAAGATTAAAAGCTTTTGACCTGGTTGTATTGAAAGATGATAAAAAAATATTTCCGCCATATTATGTTGCACCGGTTATCCGCGAAAGTCATTTTGCAACAACATCCGGAACTTGAAAGTGTGTTGAATCAACTGGCTGGTCGTATTAACGATTCAGTAATGACAGAATTGAATTACAGGGTTGATTATTTAAAACAAAGCCCTGACAAAGTTGCCAAAGATTTTTTGATGGAACAAAGTTTGTATAAAGAACCACTAAATGGAAATGGAGCAATTATAAGAATAGGTTCCAAAATTTTCGGTGAGCAATATATTCTTGCGGCAATGTATACTATGCTGATCAAAGGAAATACCAATTTGCAGGTAGAAACAAAAACTGGTTTGGGCGGAACAAAAATTTGTTTTGATGCTCTTACAAATAATCAAATTGATATGTATCCTGAATATACAGGTACTGCGCTACTGGTAATATTGCCGACTTCCGAATCGACAATTAAGCAATTGGGAGAGAATGAACAAAAAATTTATGATTACGTACAGCAACAGTTTCAATCGAAATATAATTTGAAATGGTTGAAACCGGTCGGCTTTAATAATTCGTATTGTTTAATGATGCGAAGAGAACAATCGAAGCGTATTAGGTGTTAATAGCATTTCCGATTTAAAAAATTATTTGGATAAAAAATAGTGCCATACAAGTCTTGTCCCTCTCTTCTGTCATCCTAGTTGCGAAGAGGGGTTGGGGTGAGGCCAAAAATAATAATGAATCTTTTAGAAAAATATAATGCCGTAAGAAGTTACTCAGAAGAAATATGTAAGCCATTAAAGACTGAAGATTATGTTGTGCAGCCAGTCGTGGATGTAAGTCCACCGAAGTGGCACATAGGGCACACGACGTGGTTTTTTGAAACATTTATTTTAAAACCCAACTTGCCGGATTATGAGGAATTTGATCCACAGTATAATTATGTGTTCAATAGCTACTATGAAACGGTAGGGGCGAGAGTTATTAGAACTGACAGAGGAAATCTAAGCAGGCCTTCAGTAGAAGATGTATACAGTTATCGCAGTCATGTTGATAAAGCAATGAATGAATCTTTTACAGGAAAAATCTTCACATGAACTGGAAGAATTAATTATGCTTGGATTAAATCATGAACAGCAACACCAGGAACTTTTGGCAACTGATATCAAATATATTTTAGGTAATAATCCTTTGTTTCCACCATATATTTTTCCATCACATGAAAGTCCTATTGCCGATGAAAATATTAATGTTGCCAGTAACGGATTCATAAAAATTAAAAAAGGAATTTATAAAGTAGGTTATGACGGCAACGATTTTTGTTTTGATAATGAATTGAGCAGGCACGAAGTATTGCTGCAGGATTTTAGTATCGCCAACAACTCTTGTTACTAACGGTGAGTTTATGGAATTTATGAATGCCGGTGGTTATAAGGACTTTAATTACTGGCATGCCGAAGGATGGGATTGGGTAAAAACCAACAACATCAATTCACCACTGTATTGGCATTTCATTAATGACGAATGGTTTAATTACACTTTGCATGGTTTGCAAAAAGTTGATGTGAACGATGTGTTATGTCATGTTAGTTTTTATGAGGCATCTGCATATGCTTCGTGGAAAGGAATGCGCCTGCCGACTGAGTTTGAATGGGAAATTGCTGCGCAAAAATTTGAATGGGGAAAGAGATGGGAGTGGACAGAAAGTGCTTATCTGCCTTATCCCGGTTTTGCAAAAGCTCCCGGCGCTATCGGGGAATACAACGGAAAATTTATGGTGAATCAAAAAGTTTTACGCGGCGCATCAGAAGTAACTCCTCCTGGCCATAGCCGTATTACTTACCGTAATTTTTTTCATCCTTATTTGCGCTGGCAATATACCGGCATAAGATTGGCACAATAATATCTGTTGAAATAAAAAAAATGTGATGAATCAATTTTTGAAAGATGTAGTTGACGGGTTAGGCGACAACTCCAAAATACTTACAGTCGAAATACTTTTACAATAAGAGAGGAGATGAGCTTTTTCAGAAGATAATGCAGTGCGATGAGTATTATCTCACAAATTGCTGAAATGGAAATTTTTTCAAGCTCAAACTGCTGAATTGGCCAATATAATAATCGATCAGCACCGAAATTTCGATGTTGTGGAATTGGGGCCGGGTGATGCTATAAAATCATTATATCTTTTAAAAGAGTTGGTTAATAAAAAAGCAATTGATACCTATTTCCCGGTGGATATTTCCAACAACATAATTAATCTCCTTCAAAAAAAACTTCCGGAGCAATTACCACAACTCAATATTCATGGGCTTAACGGTGAATATCTTTCTATGCTTAAATCTGCAAAAAGAATTTCAGATAAGATCAAACTGGTTTTATTCCTTGGATCAAATATTGGAAATATTCCGAAGGAAAATGTGGATGAATTTTGCTGTGAATTGCGCAGCCAGCTTTCTGTTGGAGATATGGTGCTGATGGGAATTGATCTTAAAAAAAATCCAAAACAAATTTTAGCTGCTTACAATGACGGTAAAGGATACACGAGGAATTTTAACCTTAATCTTTTGCAGAGAATGAATGAAGAGCTTCGTGCCAATTTCAATATAGATGCATTTGAACATTATGCTACTTATGATCCCGTTACCGGAGCATGCAAAAGTTATCTTATTTCAACACGCGATCAGCAGGTAGCCATTCCCGATAGTATTGAAATAAAGTTCGCCAAAAATGAATATATTTTTATGGAAATTTCTCAAAAATATACTATTGAACAAACTGATGAAATTGCAGCCCGGTGCGGCTTTGAACCTGTTGCCCATTTTTTCGATAAAAACAAATGGTTTGCTGATGTTATTTGGAAGTGTGTGTAAGTATAAAAAGCAGCTTACAATTTTCAATCGCGGGAATCAAAATTCACAATGAGATTTGAGATCGTTGCGCAATTAATTAATAAATATCTAATTTGGGTCTTAAGACAGAATCCCAAGACGGACAAATGGGAGTCTGCGGCAATCAATCTTATTTACTTAATTTATAGTAGGTATAAACAGGAAAAAGTCTCCCCACTAATGGCATATAGTAGCCTTTTTTCGAAACTGTAAAATTGTCTTCCAGTAATTTCGTAACTCTTTGCCTTGCGATACCAAATTCTTCTTTGGGGTTTTTAGCCGTATAAAAAGAGAGTGCCCAATCGAGCAGTTTGTTTTCCATCGGAACAAATTGTAATGAAGGTTCCGCCAGCGTTTAAGTACTCTTCTAATTTCCAAAAGCGCTTTCTCAAGGTCACCGAAAAATTCTAACACACTCACAGCCACAATTGCGTCGAAATGACTCGCAGGAAAATTGTTTGTTCTATACTTGAGTACTTAAATTATAACTTTTAACATTATAGTGTTTACATAATTCGTGTATGTGGTCAAAATTGCTGTGCATATCAAACGCATAAAGTTCGTCACAATGCTTTGATAACTCCGGAATGAAAATACCGCTTCCCGTGCCAACTTCAAGGAGTTTTTTATAATGTGCGCCGTTTAATAATTTAGCAACTTTTTTAAAACGATATTTCTGGAGGTATTTAATTGGAAACTTATAATTCCAGTTATAATAGTCAACTTCTCCTGTTTTAGTTAATAGACCTTTATCGGGTATAGTGATGTTCATATTGTGAGTTTAATAAAATTTTTTGATATAGAATTTATTGGATAATACTTATAATACCAGGTATGGGATTTTTATTAAGATAGGAATAGCACTCGTTTTGATTTATTGCCTCGATTAGTTCAAAATAAGAATGTGAACTTTTCATAAATATTAATGAAAAGATTCAGTGGTAAACTATGTATACTAAGGGAAGGTCTTATCGGATAAAATATGGAATGTTTTGGCAAAGCAAAGAATGTAACCTTTGCGTCAGGTAAATATATGTATATCTATATTAATAAACAAGACATATTAAACCCTGACTTGAATTATTCTTTTTAATCTGCACCTTTTGTTCTTTTATGTTGCATTTAAATTGGAATGCGAGTTTGATAATTAATTATAAACGTATATTATCTTTCTGTTATAAAATGAATAAAAATATTTGTTGCCATATTAATCCTGTTGTACATAATTGCTTATTTAGGTTCAACACGTGATCAACAGGTTTTCGTTCCGATATACATTCATGGAGATTTCCCAAAAATATGCCATTGAACAAACCGATGAAATTGCCACCCGATGCGGCTTTGAACCTGTTGCACATTTCTTCGACAAAAACTACTGGTTTGCCGATGTTATTTGGAAGTGTGTTTAAGCGCGGGAAGCGGGAATGCTAAAAAAAGTGTAATAACTATTACCGATTAGGCAAAGCATGTAAAAAGCTGTATTGTTGATCTCTGTTTGGTAATTCATCAATTGGAATTGTTTCAACTTGCATAATTAGTTATCTAATAATTTCAATCTTAAAATGATGAATGCGAATATTAATTTTTTTTAGTTTATTAGTGTTATCAATTTCCGTTTCAGGCCAGCATT
Source organism: uncultured Chitinophagaceae bacterium (assembly GCA_963756945.1). Lineage (GTDB taxonomy): Bacteria > Bacteroidota > Bacteroidia > Chitinophagales > Chitinophagaceae > Ginsengibacter. The sequence goes on from CAVWQJ010000020.1 coordinate 11,261, forward strand.
ATTTTCAAACGACTTTATTGATTCGTTACATAACGTTGAAAAAGGACATGTTGGAAAAAGCTTTACTCATTTTAAAGCAACAGATATAAATGGAAAATATTTTTCCGATTCGTTATTAATCGGAAAAATAACTTTAATAAATTTTTGGTTTGAAGGTTGTCACCCGTGCGTTGCCGAATTTGCAGCCCTAAATAAAATATTCAAAGAATTTGGCAAGAATAAACTTTTCAATTTTATTACTTTTACATTTGATGGCACGGCTTCTATTATTGAAAGTATTAAAAATTATTCCCTTCAGTTTCCCATTTTTTCTATTTCTGAGCAGGAATGCCATAGGCTAAATTTCGGCTCCGGATTCCCTACAAGTGTAATCGTTGATAAACAAGGAAAGATTGCATTTTTTAAATCAGGTGGACCCACAGAAGCAATCAATGCTTCCCGGGAAATAGATTCTACAATCTTGCCTAAATTATCTCAACTCCTGGAAAAGAATTAAATTATTTTGAATTTTATTTTTAGAAGACCATGGTTTTCATTTGTCAATTTTCGCTTCCCCCGGGTGCTAAAATATTTAACTGGGCCGCCATAATTGATGCAACAACTTTATCGATCTTTCCTTTGTATTCTCCATCCACCTGGAAATGTGTTTTTCTTTTCATAGTGATAGTTGCTTTACTTGTTTGAAAAATTTCCACCGTTTCTAGGATTGAATTTTTTGTAGCTCAACAGCATTTTAAATAATTCCAAAACCGGAAATTTTCGAAGTATAATAATTTCAAACATGCCGTCGCTTAAATTACCCTCAGGGTTAATAATTGCGCCGGTGCCATATTTACGGCCATTGGCAATTACGATCATATATGCATTTGTTTCCAGGTTAATATTGTCGGCTTCAATAAGAGCTGTCATTAATTTTTTGCGCCATAAAACTTTAATTACCATTCGGGCATATCCCCACATTCCCCGTAGCTTGTTCTCATCAAAATATTTTATAAGCCTGGCATTCAATCCAAAGTCACTTAGGTGGAGACTTATTTCATCATCATTAATTTTTACCAGGTCACATGGCTTTAATTTTTCCATTAACAATAATATCCAGCGCTTCTTCTGGGCGATTCCGGAATACCGAGTTCTTTAGCCATACCATTTGCTGAACCTGCAGGGAGAATGCCGAGAGTTAAATTTGTTCCCTGTAGTTGTTTAGCCAGCAAGGAAATGGTTCCGTCGCCACCGACTGCTACCACTCTTGTTATTTGCAATTTATCAATCCAGTATTGTAACGATCCGGTATCATCTTTGCCGTTCAAAACATAAATTTCTATTTCATGGGGAAGAGTTTTAAAATATTCACGGATGGCATTTTCCCAATCAATCTTTTTCTTTCCACCTGATATTGGATTAAGAATGAATAATATTTTCAGGCTTGCCGGATTTTCCATAATATCTTTCAGTTGCCTTTAATGAATTTTTTAACTTGATTGTATAGTAAAGAAAAGAAACTTTAGTTGCTAAAAAAGATAAAACAGAAAATATTGTTTTTATTCAGGTTGAATCACCAGCCTGTTATCCGGGTTTACGATGGATATGGCGACGATGGAAAAATAATTGTTTTTGGTCATGTGCTTAAATTGAGCCCATTCATGCGGAAAAACATACAGGCAAAATTGGATTATTAATAGTTTTTCAATGCTGCGTTTGTTTATGGTAAAGCCATATGAAAATGCAAAAATTTCGATGGAGTGGGAAGAGTTCCCATTTGTATGCGGAAACGCAGGATAATGGGTTTTTTAAATTTGAATGGTCGCCGGTAATTTATCCTGGATCAGGCTGGCACAAGCATAACAGTAAATCTGGAGGAAGAAAAATATAAAGCTCAAAAAATTGCCGGCTCAGGCCAGGTGTAATATTCCGTTTAATTCTGAATATGTTTTTGTGTCTGACATTGATGATACTTTTATAATATCACATTCGTCAAAACTTCGCAAACGATTATATGTATTATTTACAAAAAATGCACGAAGCAGGAAACCTTTTGCCGGCGTAGTAAATCATTACCAGTTACTCTGCTTCATCGGGGCAGCAACATGGACAATCAAATCCTTTTTTTTATGTGTCCAGCAGCGAGTGGAACCTTTATTATTTTATAAAAGAATTTTCAAAAGAAAATGGCTTGCCAAAAGGAATCTATCTCTTAAATGAATTGAAAAAATTTAGCCAGGTTTGGAGAACTGGTCAAAATAAACATGCAACAAAATTTTTTAGAATTGTCAGAATCGTAGAAGCCTATCCTGAAAGGCAATTTATTTTATTCGGAGACGATTCGCAGGAAGATCCGAATATTTACAATCGTTAACAGAGCATTTCCCCGGGAAAAATTTTTGCAGTTTATATCAGGAGAATTCACAGGAATAAATACATGGCGGTACAAAAAATTGTAGATCAGATAATTTCTTCGGGTACGCATTGTTGTTATTTTCATCATAGTATTGAAGCTATTGCACATTCAAAAAGCATCGGGCTAATAATCCTCTTAGCAAATGTTTACAGCTTAACATTTAAACGAAATTGTAATAGACCGGTCTTCATTGGAGAAGCCATAAGTTATATCAACAAATAAAAAATTGAATGGATCTAATATTACTCCACCGCCATAGCCTACATGCAGCGTGTTTGAATTTTCATTTGGCATCCAAACTCTTCCATCATCAACAAAGGCAAGTAAACCGGCTTTACCATTAAAAATATAAGTTCTTACTTTGCTGATGAAGCGAAACTCATTGCTGTTATAGAAAGCTGTTTTTCCATAAAATCTTTGCAAAATAAATCCACGAAGATCCTGGCCTCCGCCAATAGATGGATACTGATAAAATTCGGGATTCCATCCACCGTTTCAACACCACCGGACAATGGCCAAAGAAAATTTATAAAATAAGTGGAACGTATGAGTGGAAATTGCCACCATACTTCCAGAAACGACTTATTGCTTTCATTTGTATTTTGCGTATAAGAAACATTAGTGGATAAAGTAATTCCCGATGTTGGAACAATTGGATCGTTAAGTTTTGAAAACGAATAGCCGGCGGCAATTCCCGCAAAGTTCTTGTATATTAAATACATTGGAATCTATTGGTGCAATAGTGTCCGCGGTGTAGCGACTATCATCATTAATGATTTTTATACTTTGATAAAAGCCATGTATATCAAAATAATTATTTCCAGCCTTTTCTGTTAATACCTATAGTGCCTAACATTTCCCGCGTTCTCATCCTGTTATAATCAAGATTTTTTGTAGTGAGAATAGATTCATTTCCCAGTCCATAAAAATTTGTCCAGCGTATTGCATCATAATTTGCAAACAACGAAAGATCCCATCTGCCTATTGTGTTAGGAAAAGTGCCGTGCATTAAGTGTAACTGAAGGCATTTGTGAGAGCTGAATAATTTACACCAATTTTTTGTTTAAAAATAAAGGGATGGTTTGTCGCCAACTAAAATGTGTCCATCCATATCCTAACCCCCACAAATATCCTATCTGCGTCAGCTATAAAAGAGACGATGGCCTAAAACCTCTTTTATCATAAATGTAACTTCTGTAATCATATTTATGAATGTAGCTATCAGACGGAAATATTTTGTTTAACAGGCCAGCAGATTGAATATAATCATCGGAGCCATCGTAAATATAAGTTCTTGCATTGCGCTCCGCGATTGAGATTGCTACGGATTGAATCTTTATCGTAACCGCCAATAATCACTATTTTGAAACCTTTATTTACTTTTCCTTCTGTTTTATAAACATCATTTCCTGATAATCCGAATAAACGAATTTCTTTGGTTTCATTAGTAAGAAAAGTACGTGAATAATATGGCTTCGCTTTTTTATCGCCATCTCTTTTTATTTTATAGACATTAACTACTGTCTCATTATCATTTATTCGCTTTACTTCAAAATAATCATCTATCTTTTGTTCCGATTATTTCTACTTCTTTAGAAAGAAACAAATAGTATTGAGTCGCATAATTTACCAACTTGATTTCTTCGCGATTTTAAATCCCTGTTGATTTTTTTTCCGGAAAAAGAAAACACTTCCGGCGGTAATTTTTTTACTGCAGCTTCAATAATATTATCTGTAAGCGCACGCTGTAAAGCTTTTGCGATGGTCACCCATTGGGCTTTCGTTAATTCGTTTGTAAAAACCCTGTCAAGACCCCGCTCCTCATAATTTAATGTTTTTACATTGCTGATATGATCTTTGAAACTCTGGAAATATCTAATGCCGGAACCATAAATTGCGGCGTCAAGAGTTTGCCATGATGTGTGAAATAAGCCTGGTCTCGGTCTTCCGGAACAGGAACAAAAATCGTTCTGATTGTCTTTTTTTAATTCGCCCCAGCCCCACTGATCTTCATGCCGGTCCCAATCGCCGATGAGCATATCAAAAAGCCTTGCTTTTAAATAAGTTTCTTGGTCAGCCCGATTATTACGGATTCTTCCTTTAATTTATCCATCACCTCCCAGGTGTCATAAAATCTTCAAAATTTCCAAGATTATCTGCATTACTCCAGTCACCTTTCAGCCTTTGTTCAAAGAGATAAACTTTATTTCCAATCTTATCATTAAAGCTATCCAATGCATTCTGCTTAGGCACAAACACATATTCCGGAGTAGTGTGATAAATGCCTGCACTTTGCGCCATAAGAGGAATCGTAACGGCTGCATAAGGATTCGACATAGATACTTCGTCGTTTGCCTGCCTTTCAATCCAGGTTCCTCTAAAATTTTCGGGTAATACTTTTCCAAGTCTTTTATCAACTGAACGAAGGGTATAATTTTTCCCATCTTTAGTTTCAAGATGCAACGATGTGGTTTCATGTCCCCCGCCTTCTTTAACCGGAATAAGGCCTTCGTTATCTAACATAAAAACAGGCAGGTTAACAGGAGTCGTCCATTCTTTCCGATAATTCCTTCCCCACCAGTAATTATGCCATGCTGAACGCTTATACTGCGGACCGGCTATAACAGATTTTGTTTCTTTTGCTGAGTCAGCTATAGCGTCTTGTTGTGCGTAAGATAAGGATACGCTAAACGCGATCAATGACATTGAAAAAAATAACCTGCATGAAAGTTTCATTATGGTAGTTTAAGTCTTACACTAAAAATCCTGCCAATGCCTGATGCGTTTTTAAATAGGTTATTTCTCTTTACAAATATCCCTAAAGCAATTTAAGCAAATTATGTACTTGTTAATGAAACTAATGTATATAATATAAAACTTCGTGGTAAGTCAAAACTATCATGCATTGAACTTTTAACGCGATTATGGCCAATAAATTTTCCGGCTTATTAATGTGCCACTTATATAGTTTGTAATGTACCTTGAATACGTTTTTTACCTTAAAATCTTATTTATGTGGTGGATATATGCTTTGCTTTCTGCTTTATTTGCGGCACTCACAGCCATCTTTGCCAAGGTTGGTATTAAAGGTGTAGATACCGACCTTGCTACCGGCATTCGAACTATCGTGATATTAATTATTGCATGGGCCATTGCTTTTTTCCGCGGGGGAGCGGCTACTATTCATACACTCACAAAACAGAATATTATCTTTCTTTGTTTGTCAGGTATTGCAACCGGTCTTTCGTGGATTTTCTATTTTAAAGCTTTGCAATTGGGCAAGGTTTCGCAGGTAGCTCCCGTAGATAAATTGAGTGTTGCACTTGCAATCATTTTATCTGTTATTTTTTTGGGAGAAGCGATTACGCCCAGGATCGCTATAGGTGCGTTGCTAATTATTGCCGGTACTATCGTTCTTATATTATGATCTTAGAATTTGTACATGAAAAAATATTTTGATTTATTTGTTTAATCCGCAAACTAATCGTAATATTGCGATTACATTTATGGGAATAACCAAGTCACATATTTTCACTTTAAAAGAAAACAAACTGGCCAAATATGCAAAGGCGCTGGGCCATCCTGCAAGGATTTCTATTTTAAAATTGCTGGCCAAAAAGCAAGCGTGTATCTGTGGTGATATTGTTGATGAATTACCTCTTTCGCAAAGTACGGTATCGCAACATTTAAAAGAATTAAAAGATGCCGGGTTAATTAAAGGAGATATTGATGGCGCTTCAGTTTGTTATTGTATTGATGAGAAAGAGTGGAAGTTAGCACAAGAGAGCATTAACCAGCTTTTTGACTCTTATAAAGGTAAGGCCGGCAGTTGTTGCTGATTTTTTTTAAATAAACCTATCGGTATATCACGATTATTAATCAAAATAAAAAAGAAATAAAATGGAAACAGAAAACGATTTAAAAGAACTGGTAAAACAGAAGTATTCAGAAATTGCTTTGCAGGATAAAGAAACTAATGAATCTTCCTGTTGTGGCTCGGGTTGCTGCAGCACTGAAGTATATAGTATCATGTCAGAAGATTACAACCAGCTTGATGGATACAACCCCGATGCTGATTTAGGTTTAGGCTGCGGACTACCAACTCAATTTGCTAAAATTAAAAAAGGAGATGTGGTAATTGATCTCGGCAGTGGTGCCGGCAATGACGCTTTTATTGCAAGGCATGAAACCGGGGAAACAGGTAAAGTAATTGGGATAGATTTTACTCCGGCTATGATTGAGAAAGCGAGAAGGAACAATGATGTGAGAGGATTTAATAACGTTGAATTCCGCCAGGGCGATATTGAAAAGATGCCACTCACTTCTAATGTTGCTGATGTAGTTGTAAGTAATTGTGTGCTTAACCTGGTGCCGAACAAGGATGCCGTTATAAAAGAAATCTTTCGTGTTTTAAAACCCGGAGGACATTTTAGTATTTCCGATATTGTATTGGAAGGTGAATTGCCTGCACAAATAAAAGAAGCAGCAGAAATGTATGCTGGCTGTGTGGCGGGGGCCATTCAAAAACAGGTGTATTTGGAATTGATAGAGACTAACGGTTTTAAGAATATCGCCATTCAAAAAGATAAACCAATCGTTGTACCAGACGATATATTAAGCAGTTATTTATCAGAAGAACAAATTGAAATTTTTAAACTATCAGGAACGGGTATACGCAGTATAACTGTGTATGCCGAAAAACCATTAGCAGAAAAAGCAGCTTGTTGTGGTCCCGATTGTTGTAATTAAATATTTTAAAAAATCAATATAATGTATAATATTTTATTTGTTTGCATTCACAATTCGGCCAGGAGCCAGATGGCTGAAGCCTTTCTGAACCAGCTAAATAATGGAAAATTCAAAGCGGAAAGTGCCGGTATTGAAAAAGGTAAACTCAATCCTTATGTTATCCGGGCAATGCAGGAAGTCGGGATCGATATCAGTAATAACGAAACTAAAGAAGTATTTGATTTATTTAAACAAGGCCGGTTATACCAGGCGGTAATAACTGTTTGTGAGAAGGAAGCTGCGGAAAGATGTCCAATTTTTCCGGGTATGGTGAAAAGAATTGCATGGTCCTTTCCCGATCCTTCTAAATTTACGGGTAATGATGACGAAATACTTGCAAAGGTTCGTGATGGTAAGAGATGAAATAAAAGAGAAAGTAATTCAATTTATGGAAGAGGCAAACAGCCTGGATTACTGGATGCAGGACAGGAAATACGAAGCCAGCGAAGAGAAAGCTAGTAAAATGTAAATGATCCGTTCAACAAATATTTTCGATAAAAGCAATAATTAAAGTAGTACAATATTTATTTAGATAATCATGTCAGCAAACGACTGCGCCCCGGCGAATGAAAGAAAAAAATTAAGTTTTTTAGACAGGTACTTAACCCTATGGATATTTTTGGCAATGGGTGCAGGTGTGGCCATCGGCTACTTCTTTCCATCGTCTTCCGGTTTCATCAATTCATTTTCTACCGGCACCACGAATATTCCTTTGGCTGCAGGTTTAATATTGATGATGTATCCGCCGTTTGCAAAAGTCAGGTATGAAAAATTAAAGGAAGTATTTAAGAACACAAAAATATTAGGGATTTCTTTATTGCTTAATTGGGTGATCGGGCCAATACTCATGTTCTTTCTCGCTATTGTTTTTTTACATGGCTACCCGGAATATATGGTGGGATTAATTTTGATTGGCTTAGCCCGGTGTATTGCCATGGTAATTGTTTGGAACGAACTTGCAGAAGGCAGCAGGGAATATGCCGCAGGCTTAGTTGCATTGAACAGCATCTTCCAGGTATTGCTCTACAGCGTTTATGCCTACGTGTTTGTTACCTTGCTTCCACCGTTATTTGGCATTCACGGTTCTGTTGTTGATATCACGATGGCCCAAATTGCAAAAAGCGTTGCTATCTATTTGGGAATTCCTTTTGCCGCAGGTGTTATTACCAGGATTATCATTAAGAAAAGCAAAAGGTGATGACTGGTATCAAAATAAATTTGTTCCCGTTATTTCCCCTATAACTTTAATAGCCTTATTCTTTACTATAATTGTAATGTTTAGCCTGAAAGGTGAATTGATTGTACAGATACCTTTCGATGTAGTTCGAATAGCCGTACCGTTAGTAATCTACTTTGCCATCATGTTTTTCGTAAGCTTCTTTATTGGTAAAAGAATGGGAGCCGATTATTCCACCAATACTTCTATCGCTTTTACAGCGGCAGGTAACAATTTTGAATTGGCGATAGCAGTTGCCATCGGTGTATTTGGAATTAACAGCGGCCAGGCATTTGCCGGTGTTATTGGTCCTTTGGTTGAGGTGCCTGCATTAATTTCTTTAGTTAATGTAGCTTTTTGGTTTAGAAAAAAATACTACACAAAGCAATTACAAAACATTTAATATTCATCTCATGAGAATTGCATTGTTCAGTGATATACATGCCAACCTTCCTGCACTGGAAGCGTGTTTAAAAAGTATAGACGAACAAAAGCCCGATGCCATTTATTGCTTAGGTGATTTAGTTGGTTATAATATTTGGCCGAACGAAGTGATAAACGAAATAAGAGAAAGAGGTATCCCAACAATTGCAGGTAATTACGACCAGGGTATTGGTTTAACGAGTGATGATTGCGGTTGTGCCTATAAAGAAGAACATGAAAAAGACATGGGTAAAATTTCTATCTCTTATACTAATTCCATTGTGAAACCTGATGAAAGAAAATACCTGAGAACACTTCCGGCACATTTTAAAATAGAGTTTCAATTAAATAAGGATAAGCTCAATTTATTATTAGTACATGGCAGCCCAAGAAGAATAAACGAGTATCTGTTTGAGGACAGGGATGAAAAAAGTTTATTAAGAATAATGGAAGGCGCGGATGCAGATATCATGTGCTTTGGTCATACACATAAACCTTATTACCGGATACTAACAACCACAGAATCTGCGAATACCCGTTACCGTCATGCAATAAATATCGGTTCAGTGGGTAAGCCAAAAGATAACAACCCAAAAGGTTGTTACGTGATACTTACCATTAATTCCGATAGTTCTGTAACTAAAAAAGATGCCGCAAAAGTTGACTTTATAAGATTTGATTATGATATAGAAAAGGCGGCAAAAGGAGTTGAGGACAGCCCGCTGCCAAATGAATATGCAGATATGCTGAGAAGAGGATTTTAACCTTTAAATAGAATATAAGGTGCTTCCCGGTAGCCATAGCCACAATTATATAATGCATCCCTCCAATGATGACTGCTGTCATCTTCCAATGTAACATTGGTCACCTTTCTTCGTCAAAACCAATCGTAAATTTGCGATGAACAAACAACAATTATGGGCCGTACAACATCAGAAATTAGTTACTCAACCGACGAGGAAATGCTGGCACGCTATGCAAAAGCGCTGTCCCATCCCATCAGGGTACGTATCCTGAATTTTCTTGAAAAACAGTCATGCTGTTTTACAGGACAATTAACTGAAGAAATTCCAATGGCGCAATCAACGATATCGCAACACCTGAAAGAACTGAAGGATGTTGGTTTGATACAAGGAGATGTAATGCCGCCGAGGATAAAATACTGTGTCAATCAAAAGGCATGGGCAGATGCTAAAAAAATGTTTGCTGCTTTTTTTGAATAAAGAATATAAAATTAAAAGAGTATGAAAAATATAAAAGTGTTAGGCCCCGGTTGCCCCAAATGCAAAACCACTTACAACAATGTGCTGGAAGCTGTCACGGAAATGGGTATTGAAGCCGATATTTCCAAGATTGAGGATATAGAAGAAATGATGAAGTACAATGTTCTTGCCACACCTGTGCTAATGATTGATGACGTGGCAAAAGTTAAGGGCAGGGTGGCCGGTGTAAAAGAAATAAAAGAGTTACTATCTAATACAAACTGACATGGAGACAAAACAATCATTAGTTAATGAAATATGCCCTACCACTACACGAGTATGGATCAAGCGTGGCGCTTTGTTGGTTGACGTTCGCGAAAAAGATGAAGTTGATCAACTGGCTTTCGAAGTGCCAAACATTGTAAATATTCCATTGAGCGAATTCGAATTCCGTTATAAGGAATTACCTGTTGATAAAGAAATGGTAATAGTTTGCCGTGGCGGCAGCAGAAGTTTACGGGCAGCAGGTTTTTTAATCAATAGCGGTTACGATCCTTTAAAAGTAGTGAACATGCACCATGGCATTATTCGCTGGGCACAAAAAGGTTTCCCGACAAAAGGAGATACTTCAACTGTATTAGGAACTAATACGAATGAAGGTTGTTGCGAAACATCAAACACAAAATCTGCTACTGACAATAATTCGTGCTGCGATTCACCCAACAGTGATGGCGGGTCATGTTGCTAATTTAAAAATTGGATCATGTTTAACTGGTTGCAATTATTTGCCGACTGGCTCATCTATTCAGCCTTTGGTATATCGGCACAAAGCCATTGGGGTGAGGCGTTAAACTTCTTTGTACTTGATACACTGAAGATTTTCATTTTGCTTTTCCTTATTACCATTATTATGGGTATTGTAAATTCTTATTTCCCGGTAGATAAGGTTCGCAATTTTCTAAGCCGGAAAAAAATGTACGGTCTTGAATACTTGTTTGCGTCTTCTTTTGGGGTTATTACTCCTTTCTGCTCCTGTTCATCTGTGCCGTTATTTATTGGTTTTGTAAAGGGCGGTATTCCATTAGGCATCACATTTACATACCTTATAACGGCACCGTTAGTAAACGAAGTTGCCATTGCAATTTTTGCAGGAACATTTGGATTTCAAGTAACCGCCTTATATGTAATTACCGGTGTTGTTTTAGGAATTATTGGAGGTTTCGCCCTGGGTAAATTAAAATTAGAAAAACATCTTTCTCCATGGGTTCAAAACATCATTGACAATGCACAAACAGAAGAAGAGTTGCAGGAAGAAAAACTAACGCTGGCACAACGATTCCCTTTAATTCTAAAAGAAGCATTCAATATAGTTAAAGGTGTTTCAATTTACATCATCATCGGTATTGCCGTAGGTGGTGCAATGCACGGGTTTTTACCGACAGGTTTTTTTGAACATTACATTAACAAAGGGCAATGGTATGCCGTGCCTTTGGCGGTGATAATGGGAGTGCCAATGTACAGCAATGCAGCAGGTGTAATTCCTGTGGTGCAGGTATTAGTTGCCAAAGGTGTTCCTCTTGGAACTGCTATTGCATTTATGATGGGCGTAATTGGATTGTCGTTGCCGGAGGCAATGCTTTTGAAAAAAGTAATGAACTGGAAATTAATTGCTATTTACTTTGGAACCATTGCATTCTTTATGATTGTATCGGGCTATCTGTTTAATATCATTTTATAACAAAATTTAATTTTCACCACCACGCAAGCATACCTGCAAACTCTCAATGTCTCATCCCATTTGTCTTTAAATTTTTATAGAGCTTCGTTTGCAATCTCTATAAATTGGTTTCTAAATTTTTCTCATTGTTCAATCCCGGGTTTCATATCTTATAATGTATTTGTAAGGCGGATAGAGATAGATTAATATAGCGGCTTCTTACTCCAAACTTTAATCAGTTGCTTTCAGGAAATAGAGGAGCAGGCGGGCTTTGATTAAAAATTTGCACCATCATCTTAAATAAGGCTTCATGTCTTTCTTTAAAAAGATCCGGTCTTTTAAAAAAATATTCAGCCGCTACAGCAAAAAATTCTGCTTTGTTCGTTGCTCCATAAGTATTGATATCAGAATTGCCTTCGTTAATCGCTTTAATATTTTCATTTACTAATGCAATCCACGCCGTCGTATATTTCCTGTTAAGCAGGGTCTCTGGTAAACCATCCACATCACCATCTTCTTTATCAAGCAAATGAACAAATTCGTGTATGCCTGTGTTTTCTTTTCCCATTTCATTGGCATAACCTTCATGCAAAGCCGGCTTTGACAAAATCATAACCCTTTGCATAGGCCCGTTGCCAACCATGCCCAAAGTGTTTCTTTCATTGCTTTGTAATAAAAATTTTTCCTTGTCAAATGATACAGGGTATAAAAGTACTTCCCGTAAATTATTATACTTCCATCCCTTGAAACCAAAGATGGGGATAACCGCACTTGCAGCAACTAACAACCGGTCAATATCTTCAACCGGTGTATCAACCCCATTGATGCGAATGTATCCCAGAAACTCTTTTAGTTCTTCCTCAAATCTTATTTTTTCTTCATCATTTAAGGAGCGATAAAAACCAACATTGTCCGATAGTAAATTTTTATAACCTGCAGGCAAAACAATTTTCTTTTGAGGTCTTTTATAAAACAGAACAACTAATGCTGAAATAACAATCACTATTAACACGATCCACGCTCCGATGTTCATATAAAAAATTGATTGAACTATTGTGCAAATATCATTTAAGAAAGTGTATGGTTTTCTTAAAATAATTTAAGACAATTGATTTCCAGTTTTAAACAGATAATTGATTTGGGATATTTGTATCCGCCGATTTTATTTATTAAATTAGGATAGTTCTTGTTTTAAAATATGTATGCAATGGATTGCCTATAATTTTTTTAATAAGATTAATGAAAGCTACAACACATATCGATCAGGATAAGCGATTAGCCGATATAGAAGCCAATCAAAAATATTTACAGGAATTTCGCGGCCACCCTGAACTTGTAAGATTTCCATCAACTTCCGAGTTATTTCGTACGTTACTAGAAAATGCCTTTTATGCAAGCTGGATAGGTAACGACCAAGGCCAAACGCTGGAAGCCAATGAAACTGTTTGCAAGATTTTTGGATATACTTCACTGGAAATCAAGCAACTTACAACAAAGGAACTTTTTGATACAAAGGAAAAGAAATATTTAAATTACTCCAATCAATTGCGAAACGATGGAAAAGCAAAAGCCACAATAACAGGGTTAAGAAAAGGTGGCGAACGTTTTTCTTGTGAAATTACTTCCCTTGTTTTTATTGATGACGATGGCGAAAGAAGAACCATCAATTCGATTGTTGATACGAGTAAATACTATTCTGTTTTTTTATTTGAATAATCGAACTGGAATAGATTCCCCTTTTATGAACAGTCTTTGCAAATTTCCATTTGCCTGTAGTACGTAATGGTTGAAAAATAAAAAAGCCCGCATCGATGCAGGCTTAAATATTTTAGTGTTCGGGGTTGGTAATTACACCAGGATTATTGGCGGTTGTTTTCTTTGGATATTAGTTGTTCCCAGGTATTGGATAAAAAAAATTAGAAGTTGACTGATATCGGATTTTCGGACTTTTCTATTGGATTGTTGGATGTTAGGTCTTTCGGTGGATTTGGATTTTTGATTAATGTTTGTTGAACATCAATCAACTTCTGGAACAAAGATAGGGAGCCTGAAGACACTGCACAAGGTGAGCACTACTCTATTATTGATGTTCTGAATTTACTGTGCAAATAGTATATCTACGAAGTGTGAAAAGGAATTTTTACGTGAATATGCTGATGAGTCTTAAGCCGGCAATTGAATAATAAACTCAGTTCCTTCCCCTTCTTTTGTTTCCACTTTAATCTCCCCGCCATGTGCTTTAATAATATCATAACTCAAACTTAATCCTAATCCAGTTCCTTCGCCTGTCGGTTTTGTCGTAAAGAATGGCTGAAAGATTTTACCTGTTACTTTTTCAGGAATGCCATTGCCGTTATCCTTCACCGTTAGTATTACTTTATCACCTATCTTTTTTGAGCTAACTGAAACTGTTGGTTCATAATCATTCGGTTGTTGTTTCTTTTTCTCGTTTACAACATAAAATGCATTGTTGTATAAATTCAACAATACCCGTCCTATATCCTGCGGAATGATATTTATTTTACCAATGCTTGTGTCAAAATCTGTTTTCGTGGTTGCGTTGAATAATTTGTCTTTTGCACGAAGTCCATGATAAGAGAGGCGCAGATATTCATCTGACAATGCATTAATGTCTGTTAGTTCTTTTTGACCACTGCTTGCTCTTGAATGTTGCAACATTCCTTTTACTATCGCGTCTGCCCTTTTGCCATGGTGATTTATTTTTTCTTCATTATCCTTCAAGGTTGACAACAATTCTTCAACCTCATTTGGATTGCCAGCCTTATTAGCTTGCAAAGCTTCTTCAATCAATTCCGCATTTACTTCAGAAAAATTATTGACGAAGTTTAAGGGGTTTTGTATCTCATGCGCAATGCCGGCAGTGAGCTCTCCCAGGGAAGCCATCTTTTCGGATTGGATAAGTTGCTTTTGTGTATTTTTTAACTCACCTAATGTTGTTTCAATTTCTTCTTTCTGAGATTGTAGTAATGTATTTGCTTTTTGTTTTTGTTTATTGTTCCTGTAAAGTACAAATGCAAGTATCATGATGCCGGCAATAATAGTAATAAGGCCATACATTTTTATCCTGGTTTCATACTGCTGCTGTGCGTCGCGGCTGTGCTGCTCCTCTTGTTGCTGTCGAAGCGATTCATTAAATGAAAGATTCTGGAACTGCCTTATCTTGTTAGCACTATACAGGCTATCTTTCACAGTTATGGATAGATGCAGGTATTTATAAGCACTGTCTAATTGGTTATTGCTTTTATATAATTCTGCTATGAGGGGGCAAATATCTGCCAGGAACGTATTTGTGCTTTCACCCCACACCTGTAACTGGATTTGATTTTGCTGAATAATATTAAGCGCTCCACGAGCATAATAAAGTGCCGAATCTACCTGGCTTTTTTGCTGGAATAGTTTTGCCATTCCTTCCAGCGAACGCACATACATTGGCGCATTGGTAGTTGGCGATGCAATTGAAAGGGCTATCCTGTAGTAATGAAAAGCAGTGTCGGGCGCATTGCTCTTAGAATAAATATCTCCCAATAACTGGCTGGAAGCGGCAATTGAATAGGGATTATCCTTCGCAGAGAAATTGAAAAGTGCTTTGGTATAATATAATGCTGAATCCATAGACCCAAGATTATAATAGCAAATACCTGTACGGTAATAAAACTGTTCCCTGATATAATAGTAATTCCCATCCACGGGTTTCAACCCGGAAAATTTACGCAACATTGTTTTGCAGTAGGAGAGGCCACTGGAATAATCCTTCATGGATATATAATCGTCGACCATACTCGAAATAATCCAATATGATTCATAAAGTGAATTTCTTTGCTCAGCAATCTTTAGCTGTTCCAATCGCAGTTCCAGTGATTTCGGATAGTTGCCAAGACTGTGCAACAAACCTGCATTCAAGTCCTGCGTATACATCAGCCAGTCAGTGTAATTCGCCCAGTGTTTTAGGGTACTGGAAGATTTTATGATTTGTAGCTGCTTAAGTGCCTGTTTTATATAAAAAAGTGATGAATCAGGATTATAAAAATCTGAATTATTATTATAGGCACTGGCAAGGGTGGTCAATGAACCAAGCAAAGTGGTATCATCGGGCGGATGTGTTACGCTCCATTGCATGTTTTTAAGAAACTGGTCCCTCCAATGCACAACAGTATCTCTTATAACAGTATCTTTTGTAAGATTGATCTTGCGATCGGACCTTTCACGGCATTGCCAGTCTTTTTCTACTGTCAGCCAGTTTCCCCCTGTATATTTATAACTGTAATTGCCTGCAGGTAGTTTCAATTCTATTGATCTTTGCCCCGTACCATAATTTGATAGTATATATTTTTTATCTGCCAATGAATCCCAGTTGTTGAAACTCCCGGAAATAAAAATATTTTCACGCTTAAGAGGACAGGATTCAGTAACAATAAAACGAACATTAAACTGGGCAGTTAATTGCAAACTGAATTGCAAAATAAGAATTAGTAATAGTATCCGTTTCATTATTATGTTTTAAATGCTATTGAACAGGAAGTAATATAATAAATTGAGTGCCGTCTTCTTCCTTCGTCTCCACTTTTATCTCCCCGCCATGTGCCTTCACAATATCATAGCTCAAACTCAATCCCAATCCCGTTCCCTGTCCGGTAGGTTTGGTGGTAAAGAATGGTTGAAAGATTTTTTCTTTGATTGAATCAGGAATTCCTTTGCCGTTATCTTTCACAGCGATCTCTATTTTCCCATTTATTTTTTTAGTACTCACTATAACAGTAGGTTCATACCCGGCAATGTCTAGTTTTGCTCTTTCACTTACTGCATAAAATGCATTGTTATATAAATTCAATAGCGCCCTTCCTATATCCTGCGGCACGATATTTATTTTTCCAGTCCCTGCCTCGTCGGCAGACAGAGTTTCGTCAAAATCGGTTTTTATCTCTGTATTAAACTCTTTATCTTTTGCACGCAATCCATGATAACTTAATCGCAAATATTCATCACACAAGGCATTAACATCCGTAGGTTCTTTAGCGCCTGATGTTTGTCTTGAATGTTGCAACATATTTTTTACAATCGCATCAGCACGCCTGCCGTGATGGTTTATTTTTTCTTCATTTTCTTCAATATTCTTTGCAAACAGTTTTACTTCGTCGTAATTGCCTTTATCAATTTCCAATTTCATTTCTCCAATCAATTCCTTATTTACTTCCGAAAAATTATTCACGAAGTTTAACGGATTTTGAATTTCATGGGCAATGCCCGCAGTTAGCTCTCCAAGGGAAGCCATCTTCTCAGACTGGATCAATTGTGCCTGTGTGGTTTTGAGTTCAGCTAAAGTTCCTTCTACATTTCTTTTTTGTATTTCTATTTCTTCTTTTTGTTTTTGCAATAATGCATTTGCTCTTTGCCTGTGTTTATTATTCCTGTATAGCAAAAGGGTAATCAATATAAATACACCAATCCCTGCGAGTAGTGCGAAAATCCTGACCCTGGTCTGTGTTAGTATTTTTTCCTCCTCCAGTTTTTTCACTTTCAATATTTCATCAAAATCCCTGTTTTTAAATGCAAGGAGATTTGTTCTCTCTGCATTAGTCAGGCTATCTTTTATTACAGCGGCTAATTTCAAATAAGCAAAAGCACTGTCCGGCTTATTTTGTCTGGCGTAGATGGATGAAAGCAAACTGTATGCATCTGAAATACCCGATGGCAAGCTCACTTCTTTAAAAGTTTCTAACGCTTTTTGGGCGTAGAACATACTTGTGTCCGGATTTTTTGCAGCCTGGTATAAATCTGCAAGTGAAAGATAACTTTCTCCAAGTCCTGTAAGATTACCTTGTTCCTCATTAATTTTCTCCGACTTTAGTAATGCATCTTTCGATAATCCAAAATCCCCTTTTTTTTGATAAATCTTTCCAATGGACATTAAAACACTGCCTTCATATTTTCTAAAGACATCCGAGCTGTTATATAAGAACAACGCCTCTTGCTGAAAAAATAGTGCAGAGTCCAATTTATCAACGGAAAAATAGGCAGATCCGAGTTCTGAATTAGTGACTTCAAGCAGTGTGGTATCCCGAACCGATGCAGCAAGGCTTCTTGCCTCAAATATGTTTGAAATTTCAATGTTTGTATTGCCGGTCCGGCCATACAATTCGCCGATGCCATGAAGAATCCAGCCCAAAAGGTCAAGCCGGGCATCTTTAGGATTTGGGCTTTTGGATGTATTCCATGCATTATTTGTTAAGTTCCAGGTATTTTTTTCGCTGACTACATTCCTTGTAATTTTTTGAGCCTCTAAATATGACTCAAGTGATTTGGGATAATTTCCTAATTGTTCGAATGCATATCCCATCCCGTTTAAAGCGTCGGCTTCATACAACGCTAATTTTAATTTCCTTGAAATTGGCAATTCCTTTTCAAAATAAAAAAGCGCACTATCGCGGTTTATCTCAGCATAATACCATCCTAGCTGATCATACATATTCATTCTTACAGTATCGTTTGGCACATTCCTTAGCAGCCGTTGAAAACTGTCTAATTGTGATGGCTGTGATTGTGCCATAAGAAGGATTGGAAAAAATAAAAAGAAACCGGTCTTGGCAAATAACTTCATACAACTTTTTTAAACAATTGGTAATTCAATAATAAACTCAGTCCCTGCATCCCTTCCGAATGGGTCGCCCGGGCTGGCTTCTTTGCTTTTCACTTTTATCTCTCCACCGTGCGCTTTTACAATATCATAACTCAAACTCAATCCTAATCCTGTTCCTTCCCCTGTTGGCTTGGTTGTAAAGAATGGCTGAAAAATTTTATCAACTATGTTTTGTGGAATACCTTTGCCGTTATCCTTTACCGTTAGTACCATTAAATTGCCCTCCCTTTTAGTTGTCACCGACACGATTGGTTCGTAGTTTTTGGGTTGTCGTTTTGCTTTTTCATTTACTGCGTAAAATGCATTGTTATATAAATTCAGTAGTAGTCGTCCAACATCCTGCGGAACAATATTGATTTTTCTGATTGATTCATCAAAACCGGTTTTTATTTCAGCGCTGAAGTCTTTATCTTTTGCTCTTAATCCATGGTAAGCCAGTCTTAAATATTCGTCTGCGAGTGCGTTAATATCCGTGGGCTCTTTTGCACCTGTGCTTGACCGTGAGTGTTGCAGCATTCCTTTTACAATGGCATCGGCACGTTTACCGTGGTGATTTATTTTATCTTCATTTTCTATAACATCATCAGCGATGGCTTTTACTTCAATAATGTTTCCGCGTTGTATTTCGCCTTTCATTTCTATAAGTAATTCTTTATTTACTTCCGAAAAGTTATTGACGAAGTTTAAAGGGTTTTGAATTTCATGAGCGATGCCGGCAGTGAGCTCACCCAGCGAAGCCATTTTTTCTGCCTGGATGAGTTGTGATTGGGTGGATTTAAGTTCCGTTAGCGTGTGCTCAACTTTTTCTTTCTGTTGTTGTAATAAAGTGTTTGCCTTTTTCTTCTGTTTATTATTTCGCCATTGTATAAACGCAAACAGCAAAATTGCCAGCAAAAGAAAGCCCAGCGCTGCTATCGCAAAATATTGTATGTTTTTTATTCTCTTTTGTTCCGCATCTTTTTTATCCTGCTCTGCTTTCGCTATCGCCTGTTTTTTGTCAAATTCATATTGCATTTTGGCCTGCAATTCTTTTTTCTCTGTTTCTTCCTTCATAAGGCTATCCCGGTATAGTGTATATAATTTATAATGTTCATACGCCTGTTTGTAATTGCCCGTTGTGCTGTCGAGTTTCGTCAGCTCGTAGTAACCTCCCTGTAATTTTTTAATATTGCCGCAATCACTTTTGCAGCCGATAATTCTTTGTTCAAATTTTCGAACACTGCTTTAAGTTGTTGCTGCGTGTAATTTTTTAAGGAATTACCCAGGCCGGGTATGTCCATGTCCAGGCCAGGAATTCCTTTTTCCAGCCCGGGGATGTTCTTTAAAACCTTTTGAAGGGAGTCGAGCGAATTATCCTGTGCATGTATTGCGTATGCATAGAAAAGCGGCAGGAGGATTAGTAATGTTTTAAATGATTTCATTTTCATTTGGATGGTATTTGAATTACAAAGGTGGTTCCATCTTGTTCTCTTGTTTCAACTTTTATTTCTCCGCCGTGAGCTTTTATTATATCGTAACTCAGCGATAGCCCCAGGCCGGTTCCTTCGCCCGTGGGCTTTGTTGTAAAGAAAGGCTGAAATATTTTATCAATTATTTTTTTAGAAATGCCATTGCCGTTATCCTTCACAGTTAGTTCAATACAATTAGTTAATTTCTTTGTGCTAACAGAAACAGTTGGATCATACCCGTTATGTTGTTGCTGTGCTTTTTCATTCACTGCATAAAACGCATTATTAAAAAGATTCAGCAAGACTCTTCCAATATCCTGTGGGATGATATTTATTTTATCAATTGATTTATCAAAATCAGTTTGCATCTTTGCAGTAAAGTTTTTGTCTTTAGCTCTCATACCGTGGTAGGATAAACGAAGATACTCATCTGCTAATGCATTAATGTCTGTTGGTTCTTTTACACCTGTGCTTGATCGTGAATGTTGCAACATGTTTTTTACAATAGCATCTGCACGTTTGCCATGATGAAGTATTTTTTCGGAATTATCTTTTATATCATTTGAAATTGCAATTGCTTCATCAACATTTCCTGATTTTAATTCGGTTTGTAATTCATTAACCATTTCCTGATTCACCTCCGAAAAATTATTAACGAAGTTCAGCGGGTTTTGAATTTCATGCGCAATGCCTGCTGTAAGTTCCCCAAGGCTTGCCATTTTTTCTGACTGGATAAGTTGGGATTGTGCGGATTTAAGCGTTTCAAGCGAATTATTCAAATCGGCCGTCCGTTCTTTTACCTGTTTTTCAAGCTCTGTATTTTGTTTTTCGGTTAGCTCCCGCAACTTTGTTTCCTGTTCCCTTGCCAGCCGCTCATTGTCCAAAGCATTTTGTGCATTTGCTTTTCTCAGTTCGTTATACCTTATAAACAATGTCCATGAAAAAAATACGATCAGCCAAAGTACACAAGCCATTTCCTCAATCCTGAAATTAGAAGCAATTGTGACAAAGAATGCGGCCATGCCTGCAGGAAGTATTTTTTGTGTAAATGGCAACAATGGATCTTCGCCCGGAAATGAAATAATAAGAAAAATAATATAGGGAAGCGCTGCTATTATAAAAAAGCGAAAGGCTTTATTTTTTGACCTGAAAAATAATAAAAGCGTAATAAAAACAAGAAGGGGTGCAATACAGAAATGTAAATATACTCCAACAATAGAAAATTCATTTGTGCTGTTTGTTGCCCTGATTGTAAATAAAGTTATAATAAAATCTATGATAATCAGAGAGGCTGTTATTGCCAAAACTCTATCCCATTTTGGATATTTTTGTTTTGTATGAAAAAAACGGCGGGTAAATTGAACAAGGGAAAATGCAATAAATGTCCATGCATAGGGGAGGTATGGTATAAAATCCGATAATCCCGGATAGTTGTAACTCAAAGCATTTAAAATATTGTAAAACCTGTTTATCATCAGGGAAAATGCAAACAATGCGAAATATAAATATTCCCGCTCTTTAACAACGCTATAAAAAAACAGGTTGAAAAAGGTACATAACAAAAGCAGCCCAATCATAAAAGCTTCCAGGATGTTCTGCATTTCGAAGATATATTTACCGGAATCCTGGTTATCTGTATAATTTTCTCTTATGGCAATATCAGTAGGCATGACAGCTGTAAAAGAACTGCCCGGCGGCAAAGTATTTTTGTTATATGATCTTTGATAGATAGTAACAGAATCACCTGCTTTCAAAGTGAGTGGTATAAGATTGCCCCATTTAAATCCGCCCTTTTTTTTAGGCTCGACCAGGAAGCCGGTTAAAAAATGTTTAGGTTGCTTTCCGCGAGTAATTAGATAATAATCGTTAATATCAGACAATGAATTCATTGAGATCCTGGCATCCTGGTCCATTACATTTTTTAAGCGATATTGATACCAGTAGGTGCTTACTGCATTTTTGCCCTTATCGTTTTGTGTCAACTCATAAAATCTATTGTTTAATTCAGGTTTAAGAATGTCATCTATTGTCCAATTGCCATCTTTATCAGGCAGCACCTTTATGAGTGAATCGGGAATATTGTATTGACGAGAAGTATCATCTTTTATTTGATAATAGGGCGGTAGCTTGTTTTGGCTGTTTGACAGAATTGCATAAAGTGCAAAAGCTGTGATTAATAATAATTTTTTCTTCATTGTTCTTGATTTAATGACAGCAGTATGGTAAATTCACCACCACCACCCTCTTTACTCTCCACTTTTATCTCCCCTCCATGTGCTTTAATAATATCATAGCTTAAACTCAATCCCAATCCTGTTCCTTCGCCTGTGGGCTTGGTTGTAAAGAATGGTTGAAAGATTTTATCAATTACTTTTTGCGGGATGCCGTTGCCATTATCACTAACGTTAATCAATACCTTATTTTCTGATTTTTTTGTACTTACTGAAACTTCGGGTTCGTAGCCTTCAATATTTATTTTGCTTTTTCATTTACTGCATAAAATGCATTGTTAATAGATTAAGCAGCACTCTTCCAATATCCTGGGGAATGATATTTATTTTTCCGATACTTTCATCAAAATCAGTTTGCATGTTTGCATTAAAGGTTTTGTCTTTTGCCCTCATACCGTGGTAGGATAAACGAAGATATTCATCTGCTAATGCATTGATATCCGTTTGTTCTTTTTGCCCCGTGCTTGTTCTTGAATGTTGCAGCATATTTTTTACAATGGCATCTGCACGTTTGCCATGATGGTTTATTTTTTCTTCATTTTCTTTTATATCCTTTGCAATTGGCATTTATTTCATCGTTGTTTCCGTTTTTAGCTTCCTGTTTCCAATTCATCAATCAATTCTTTATTTACTTCTGAAAAGTTGTTTACGAAGTTTAAAGGGTTTTGTATTTCATGTGCAATGCCTGCGGTAAGTTCACCAAGCGAAGCCATTTTTTCTGATTGGATGAGTTGGGCTTGTGTGGATTTTAATTCAGATAAAGTGCTTTCTACTTTTTCTTTTTCTTCCTGCAACTCGTGTGTTCGCGTGGTAACTTTTTCTTCAAGGAGGCGGTTTTCACGACGCAACTGGCGTGAACGGTAATAAATAAATGCCCAAACAGCAGCTACAAGCAATAAGACAAAAAGAGCAATAGCCCACCACGTTTGCCACCACGGCGGATTAACAACTATAGACATTTTTTTCTCATTCCATACTCCCTCGCTGTTCATGGCCCTTACACGAAATATATAATGTCCCTGCGGAATATTAAAAAAGTATGCTTTGTGATCATTACCTGCATCATGCCAAACATTGTCATAATTTTCCAGCATATACTGGTACTTCACTTCTCCCGTGTTGATAAAATTTATTGCCCAAAAACCTATAGAAAAAGAATTTTGATTATGTAAAAGTGAAATTTCTTTTGCTTTATACAGACGCTCCTTTAAGGCATTGTTTTCGCCGGGTTTCAATTCCCTGTCACCAAGTTGAAAGCTTGTAATATTAACCTGTAGTGGGTAATTGCCTCCGGCAATTTGTTCAGGAAAAAAAGTATAGTACCCGCCCTGATCTCCCAAAAGTAATTTCCCGCTTTTTGTTTTATAATTATTAGCAAATCCAAAAGTGTTGGTATGAACACTATTTTCACTGCCATATATTCTTACAGTATTTCTATCCGCACCAATTTTATAAATGGCATTCGTTGTGCTTACCCAAAGGTTTTTTTGATCGTCTTCGATAATGTGTAAAACAGATTTGATTTTTACCAGCCCCCCGTTACCATCATACAGTAAAAACCGGTCATCTTTTCTATCATAACGATATAAGCCCTTAACTCCGCCCGCCCACAGTATATTTTCGTTATCAACCATTACACTGTTAATAGGATTGTCTAACAAATAATGCTGAAACCTGCCGCTTTTTTTATTTAACCTGTTTAACCCTGCGAAGGTGCCTGTCCATAAAGCCTTATTTTCATCATCAACCATAGAATACACACCATTATCACTGATGCTGTTACTATCCTTGCTATCGTGTTTGTACACAGTAAAAATGCCGGTTTTCATATCCAGCTTATTTAAGCCATCCCCTGTTGCTATCCATAAATTATTAACATGGTCAAAATATAAATTATAAATACGATCACTGCTCAAACTTCCCTTTTTTGTATCATCATGTTTATAATGGGTAAATGTTTCGGAAAGGGGATCAAATTTATCAAGCCCGCCTCCATCAGTACCTAACCACAGTTTTCCATCACCATCAGCCAGCATGGCATTTACAGTATTACCACTTAAGCTATTTTTATTACCGGGATCGTGCAGAAATTTTTTTTCTTTTCCGGTCATGGTATCTTTTCGAATAATCCCGTTATCGGTACCAATCCACAGAATTCCATTTTCATCCTCGTAAAAAGTATTTGCACCAGGGGCATTTAGTGCAACGTATGGAATAACAGGCCTGGGTGCCAGGTTTACAGTATAAACGTTTTCAAAGCAGGTGATCCATAGCAAACCGTCTTTAGAAGAATAAGCGCTCCATGGTTCATAACTATTAAAACCTGTAAGCGTATCAGCCGAAACGGGCTTATTTTGTTTAATTATATAACCATGGTGTATCACTCTACCTGTAACCGGGTAATATTGATTAATTCCTTCCTCAAAAGTGCCTATCCATATAAAACCTTTAACATCTTCATGAATAAAGGTAATATGACCGAGCACAACACCAACCACGTCATGAAAGGGTGGCCGGCTCAACCTTTCAGGATGGGCAGCATCATAATGGTAATGCTTAAACATACCTGTCGCCCTGTCCATTATATGCAAGCCATCACCTGCTGTGCCAACCCAAAAATTTCCTTTACTATCTTCAAGAATGGCCCTTACTTTATTACTCTCGAGGGAATTAGGATCACCGGGATCATGAAGGTAACGTCTAAATTTTCCGGTACGCCTGTCAAACCTGTTGAGCCCCCCGTCTTCCGGTTTTCCGCCATCGTCTGCGAAGGCGCTTCCGCAGCCTACCCATAAAATACCCTGCCGGTCTTCATATAAAACTCTTACGTCATTATAGCTTAAACTGGCAGGATCGTTTGGTTGATTAAAAAAATGAGAGAACCGGCCTGTTTTAGGATCCAGCAGGTTCAGCCCGTTTTTGGTGCCTACCCAAAGATGGCCAGACCTGTCCTTCAGCATCGCCGTCACCGTATCATTACTTAAGCTGCCGGCATCACTTGCATTGTGCCTGAAGTGTGTGAATGTATTATTTAAGCGATCATATTTATCCATTCCTGCGCGTGTTCCTATCCACAAGTTGTCAAGCGAATCTACAACAATGCATTCCACCCAATTGCTTATAAGTGAATTGGTATTTTGCGGATTATTGGCAATAAAAATTACCTTTGAACCATCAAACGTGAATAATCCTCCGAGCATCGAACCAAACCACATATATCCCTGATTATCCTGGGCTGAACAGATAATCAAGCCTGCGCCTCTTAATTCGTCCCTGATCTGAACTTTAAAAATTTTTTGTTGTGCAGCCGCAGGGCATGCAAACAACAACAGCATGTTGACGATTAAACAAAATGAAAGTATCTTTTTCATGATCCGATTTTATTTGTAGCCCAAATTTTCCGCCAGGTTACAACTGAATAATAAACTCCGCTCGTTTACGCTCCTTAATTTTGACCGTTATTTCTGTCCCATGTGCCTATATAATATCATAACTTGTCAGAACTATGATTTTTGTGATTATTTTGATTTGTATGATTGTTTATATAAGCGTATTTCGCAGCAATTATATAAATCTTATAAATCATAGTTCAGACAATTGGCAATTGAATAATAAACATTGAATCTTCTCCTTCTTTCGTCTCCACTTTTATTTCCCCTCCATGTGCTTTAATAATATCATAACTTAAGACTCAACCCCAATCCCGTTCCCTCTCCTGTTGGCTTAGTAGTAAAGAATGGTTGAAAGATTTTATCAACTATTTTTTGCGGAATGCCGTTGCCGTTATCTTTTACAATTAATCTCAATCTATATCATTTATTTTTTTTGTTTGAACTGAAACTGTTGGCTTATACCCTTCACCTTCTGCCATATGCTTTTTCATTCACTGCATAAAATGCATTGTTGTATAAATTCAATAAAACTCTTCCAATATCCTGTGGGATGATATTTATTTTTTCAATTGATTTCATCAAAATCAGTTTGCATCTTTGCATTAAAGGTTTTGTCTTTTGCTCTCATACCGTGGTAGGATAAACGAAGATATTCATCTGCCAATGCATTAATATCTGTTGGTTCTTTTTGCCCGGTACTTGTTCGTGAATGTTGCAGCATGTTTTTTACAATAGCATCTGCACGTTTGCCATGATGATTTATTTTTTCTTCATTTTCTTTAATATCATTTGCAATGGCTATTGCATCTTCAGTATTACCTGCTTTTAATTCACTTTCTAATTCATCAATTAATTCTTTATTTACTTCTGAAAAATTATTCACGAAGTTTAAAGGGTTTTGTATTTCATGTGCAATGCCTGCCGTGAGTTCTCCCAGCGATGCCATTTTCTCCGATTGGATGAGTTGTGCCTGGGTGGATTTTAGTTCCTTTAAGGTACTTTCTACTTTTACTTTTTGTTGTTGCAGCATTGCATTTGTTTTTTTCTTCTGTTTGTTGTTACGCCAAAGAATAACTGTAAAAATTAATGAACCGATGAAACCTGAAATAATTCCATAAGTCCAAAGTTGCCTTTTATAATTTGCTTTTGCTTCGAGCAGTTGTTGTTGCCGTTGTTGTTCTTCAAAGACAATGTTTTGTATTTCTCTTTCCTTTGCCTGGCTGTAAAGACTGTCTTTTAAATTCATACTTAGCTCCATATAAAGTGCAGAGCTATCTACCATTCCCTTTTGTTTATATATGGCTGCTAATAAACTGGTAATTGCCTGAAGGTTCTTAATAAAACCGCTGTGCTGTCTTTCCTCATAAGTTTTTCGGGCATACCATAATGCCGAATCAAAATTATTCATTCCGGCAAATGAGGCGGCTATACCATAATTTGTGCTTAGTATTTCCTTTACATTATTATTAGACATGTCTACAGGCAAAACATCTTTGAAATATCGCATTGCCTCGGAATAGTTTTTCTTTTTCAAATATGCATGACCAATGATTTCGCTCATATAAGCTACATAGTTTTCGCTTGGTTGCATATTGGCTAGTTTGGCATTATCAAGAGCTATTTGTGCATGAATAATTGCCGAATCTAACTGATTATCCTGCTCATAAATTGCTGCCAGGTTGCCATGGACATTGACCAGGTTAGCCGGATTATTCACTCCTAGCTTTTCAAAAGAGTTCTTCATAATTAAAGTATGCTCAAGAGCCCGTTTTAAGTCTCCCTGTTCTCTGTAGATGTTTGCAAAACTCATATGAGAGTGTGCTATACCTTCTTCATCTCCTAATTCTTCATATATATGAAGCTCTTTATACGCATAATCGAGAGCTCTTACATACTCACCTTTAAAAAACATAGGAACCCAAAGAGTAAAATAAGAGGATGCTATGCCTCTTTTAAATTCTATTTTTTGCGACAGTTGCAATGCTTTCTGTCCACATAAAATAGCAGTATCAGGGAGGTTAAAAAAGTATTGATAAGCCAAAGTGTTATATAATTTCACTTTATTGCTATCTTCTTTTGCTATTGCCAACTCATGTTTTAGACTATCAATATATTTTGCTTGTCCTTTAATTTGGCTTATTGATAAGATCAGAATGACTATAACCGTGAAGCGTTTCATAAAAGTCAATTTGATAGCAATTGAATGGTAAACTTACTTCCTTCACCTTCTTTCGTGTCCACTTTTAATTCTCCTCCATGCGTCTTAATAATATCATAGCTTAATGATAATCCCAATCCCGTTCCTTCACCCGTGGGCTTAGTAGTAAAAAATGGCTGAAAGATTTTATCAACAATTTTTTGCGGAATTCCATTGTCTTCTTGCATCTAAAAAGAATATTTTTAAAAATGAGTCATGCCATATAAAATTCCCATTGGATGCGGTCAGGATCTTTAAATGCCACATATTTTTTCTGGAGCGTCGGGTCTAATTTTACCCCCGTGTTTTCAACTCCTGCATCGCTCAAGCCTTTTGCAGCACGGCTCAATTCCTCTTCCGTTTCGCATGTGATGGCTATATGGTCGGTGCCGATTGTAAAAGGGTTAAATCGGGTATTATCATCTGCCTTCTTAAAAACGATAAATACCCCGCCGACCGGAAATGCAAACAAATTGTCAGTTTCAAGTGCAATGGGAAATCCAATGACGTTTTGGTAGAAATCTTTGGTGGCCTGGAGATCTGAGCAACGTAAATTGATGTGATGGATCCCCGGAGTTTTTGGATTAATTGCCATAGTTTTTTGTTTTAAGTGAGTTTAATAATAATTGTTTACTTTTTTAAATCAGTTGCGTGAAAAGTTCTGCCCGTTACTGTTTCAGCTACTGGGCATTGATCTTAAATAAATCTTGTGGATGGAGGTTACAATTTGTGTAATAATCAACAGGCGATTATAAATCTAAACATTCTCTTGGTATAACTAAAATCATTTTTATAACACCAACATCTAACGGTGCAATAGGGACGCATACACGCAAATGAATTACGTCGTAATTTGGGTTGATGTGACAACAGGAAATATGAATTATTTGATTGTTGCTATTTTTGTCTTTTCAAATAAGCAATCGCTTAGTTTCTTTTTTAACAAAGATGCATGACAATTATTGTTTTCTCTCTTATTATACTGGCAGGTTCTTTTCTTGCTGGTTTAGTTGGCTCGCTCACAGGCCTGGGCGGAGGCGTAATCATTATCCCGATGCTTACGCTCATATTTCATGTTGACATACATTATGCGATTGGCGCTTCTTTAATTTCTGTTATCGCTACTTCATCGGGAGCCGCGGCAGCTTATGTAAAAGAAGGTATATCGAATATAAGAATTGGAATGTTTTTGGAAATTGCCACAACCCTGGGAGCTGTTGCTGGTGCGGTTTTAGCCATTTATGCGCCCACGCATTTAATTGCGATTATTTTTGGAATAGTTTTAATTTTTTCGGCTGCATTATCTTTTAAAAAGAGAAATGAAAT
Source organism: uncultured Chitinophagaceae bacterium (assembly GCA_963756945.1). Lineage (GTDB taxonomy): Bacteria > Bacteroidota > Bacteroidia > Chitinophagales > Chitinophagaceae > Ginsengibacter. The sequence continues at coordinate 40,251 of CAVWQJ010000020.1, forward strand.
ACTTATACAAACAGAAGCGGGAAAGTTTTCAAAAATGTTCAGGCTAAACAGCAGTTACCCGACAGCCGTTGGAAATGTTAGCTATAACGTACATCATGTTGCCGGCGGATTTTTAATGATGATAGTAGCGGGTATTATCTCGGGATTATTAGGCATCGGTTCCGGCGCATTAAAGGTTATAGCGATGGATAATATCATGAAGATGCCTTTTAAAGTCTCCACAACTACCAGCAATTTTATGATTGGCGTAACGGCTGCGGCAAGTGCAGGAATTTATTTGCACAGAGGTTACATTAACCCCGGCCTTTCAATGCCGGTTGTTTTGGGCGTGGTTGCCGGTGCATTTATCGGTTCCCGCGTTCTTGTAAAGTCCGAAACAAAATGGTTACGGATTTTATTCGCAACTATAATAACCTTCCTGGCAATACAAATGATTTATAATGGCATATCAGGCAACTTATGAATACTAAAAATACAGTAACCGATTATGATATTGAATCAGTGATGGGTACATTGCTTATTACGGGTGTTATTATTTCGGGCGCCATTGTTCTATTTGGTGGTATTTGTTATTTATATCAAATGGGAACTTCATTGCCGCATTATAAGACCTTTAGGGGAGGGCTTTCCGGGTTGCGCTCCTTGAAACAAATATTAGCGGGCGTAATGCATTTCGACAGCCTCGCAATTATACAACTTGGCCTGGTTTTATTAATTGCCACGCCTATAGCCAGGGTAATATTTTCAGTTATAGGTTTCTTTTTTGAAAAGGATTATCTGTACGTTATAATTTCATTACTCGTTCTTACAATAATTTGTTTTAGTATTCTCAGTGTCGGAGCCGGCTAATACTAACGGAATGCATTAGGTTGGTAAAAAATTGTCTTGTGGCCGCAAAGAATCGCAAAGCATTTATCGACTCTATATCAAGTTTTCAACGCACGACAGTTATCGATAAGTTTGGCTAAATCCAGTTCCTGTTTCTCCCTCATTTTCAGCAGTGGCTGAGGTTTTGAAAATAAGGGAGACAACTGATTGCTCATAATTTTTAATAACTAATCAGGATTTGGATTTAGAACAGTCACCCGCTGAAGCCTGTAAGCATTTACATACCTGCCATTTTGTTGGGCAGGAATCCAGTTGGGGCCTTTTCTTATAATGTTAGTTGCAATTTCCTCAAGCTTGGTATTTTTCATTGTAGTGGCTTCCACGTTGCTTACCTTACCTGTTTTATCCACAACAAATTTTACAACGCATGTTCCGAAATCTGCTTCCGTAAATTCATCAACATGAGCTTCTATGGCTCTCTGCACATACCGGGTCCACCCTTCGGTACCTCCGGGAAATGCAGCATCAATTTCAACCTTTGTAAATATTTTATCTTCATCTTCTTTCTTTCCAACAGGAGCTGAGGTTACCTGGGTTCCGTGGATCTCTGAAGGTGGTGCGCTGATAATTCCAATGTCTTTTGTTCCGGCCACCGTTTTTACGTCAATTTTGGCTTCTTCTAATTGCTTTACTTCTGGCGGCGGTTTAATAACTTCCTCATCCTTTACAATTTTTGGTGGTGTAAAAGCAATAGTTGCTATTGGTGGTGGCGGAGGCAGTTTTATCTTGGGCGGCGGTGGTGGCGGTGGTGGCTCATCGGGTTTCATTTCACTTAGAGAAATGTCCTTAGACAAGATGAATTTGGTTGATTCAGTTTTAGTAAAGCGCTCTCTTATAACAGAAGCCGCAAATGCAATTGAGATGGTAATGATGGTAACCGTCAGGGCAGTATAAAGTCTCTTATTATAAGTTTTTCTTAAATCATAAGCGCCGTAATCTTTATTTCTTCCGGCGAAAAGTATATCGAGCAGGTCAACTTTTGAAATTTTATTTGCATGCATAATCTTGAAATTTTATTTGATGCACAATAGATCAAAATGCTGTTGTAAAACTAATTGTGTAATATCTTTTAAGAAATGACAATCATCATTACTTTATATGATTAGAATAGGTATATAAAACGATATAAATCATATGGAAAAAAGGGGAAAGCCTTTATTAAATGAATGGACAAGCGCCGGGCGGGATCGTTGCGTGAAAGGGCAACCAGCGGGACCCGCGTATATGCGTGGTTTTATAAGTTTAAAAAGACCGGTAGCAATTCCATTGTTGAAATGAAAGGCACTGTGGTACTATTAAGATAAAATTCACTGACGGAATTATTTATTTTCCGAAACGCAACATTGCACTCATTTCTTTATTACATAAAATATATAGGGCAACATAAAAAGACAAAGAAGAAAAAGCAACCAGACGCGTCCGGCAATTATATTGTAATCCTGCAAAAGGTTTTTCCATGTGCGGTTTACAAGAAGCCCTAACGAAAACTCAAACAGAACCGTTAGTACGACCCAAAGCATGCCAATTAAAAGTGCTTGTTTAATGGTTTGGATATTAAGAAATGGAAATACAAGTCCAACATATATTGTGCAAAGAATAACTAATGTGACGGTTGATAATTGATGTGCCCTTAATTCATTAAAATACTTAATGAAAATTAATTGCCTTATTGTTGCGCTGGCAAATGCAATCGCAATCATTGGCAACCACAATAAGAAATGTTTCATAGTCATGTTTCAGAAACCAGGAGGGTTGTTTAATTATTTTTATAGTTGCATTCTTTTACATATCGCATCCATAAAGTATAACTGCGACTACTTTGGATGGACTATTTTGCCGTTCTTTCGAAACATGATCGCAAGCATTAACATGGCCAGTGGCGCTGTAATACCCCACGGTAAACCGAGAAATAATAACTTCTCGGAATAAGGCTGATAGAAATATACGAACGCAATTAAAGGTGTAACGAGTGCATTCGCTAAAAAACAAATCCTTATCCATTTTTGAAATCCCTGTTTTTCAAATATAGGGATAGCAATTAAAGTGGCTAAGCCCATAAATATATATCCTATCGCATCAAAGTCCCAAAACAACGAATGTGGTGTTTGTTCAAGAATATGAAGATCATCGCCTGCACCTTTGAGTTTCATGGGAATTACAGTTGCCAGTTGAACAATATAATTTGCTGTAACAAAAACGGAATAGATAATCGAAAAAATCAAAGCCGCATGGCTCCAATACTTTTTACCATCCGGGGTTACATAATGCAAGGCAAGAATTTCAAGGACAAAGGGTATAACAATACAAAGTGAAGTGCCGTAAATTAGAATTTCATCAAATGGGTAATGAATAACACCGGCCACCTGCAATAGCTGAACAATTACATATCCCATTGTTGCGCCAAAAGCAGCGAGCCCTGACCAAAAGCCTGTTTTGTTTATTGAGGCATTCATGATAATCGCAATTGCAGTTGCAAAAATTTATAAGAAAGTGTTTATAACAAATGACACGGGTCAACTCAGAAACTAATTTCTGTCAGGTTTAAGTTTTGCGGGAAAATAGATACTCTTGATTTATAACAAGGATTCCGGAAGAAGGAAAGCGAGACCAGCAAAGAACCAAAGATGATGAAATGAACGTCAGGACTGAATTTAGGATATAAACATTTGCCAGAAGCGGCGATGTGATTCTTATAAGGTGTGTACTAAAGCGTCAATTATCTTGCTGAGTGTTTGATAAGATCATAAAATGCCTTCTTGTAAGTTTCTGATATAGGAATGTAGATATTCTCAATTTTAATCCGGTCTCTTTCAATTGATTCAATTTTATCCAACGAAACCATAAACGATTTATGAACCCTGCAAATGATACCTTGAGGAATTTCTTTTTCAAAATCATTGAATGTTTGAAGTGTCATAATGCGTTTGCCGGTAGTATAAATTTTTCGATAATCTTTCATGCCTTCAATATAAAGCACTTCACTTAAAATGATTTTTTCAAGGCGATGTTCGGTTTTCACAAAAACAAATTTTTTATCGATTTCATTTTTTGATAAATTATGTTGCGCCCTGTCAACCGCTTGTACAAACCGTTCAAAAGTAAAAGGTTTCAAAAGATAATCACATACATGCAGGTCAAATCCTTTCAGGGCATATTCCTGATATGCAGTTGTAATAATTACCTGGCTCGAAATAGTTGACGACTCTAACAACCGGATACCGGAAAGTTCATCCATATTGATGTCTAAAAAAAGTATATCCACCTTTTTAGATTTCAAAAAAGCTAATGCGTCTACTGCATTGTCAAATGTAGAAAGCATATTTAAAAAAGATAACTTTAAAACAAAACTTTGAATCCGTTCGAGGGCTAATGGTTCGTCTTCTACTGCAATGCAACTAAGTTTCATAATTAATAAAGTGATAATGCAACCTTGTAAAGCTCGTTATTATTTGTGATCGTCAATTTATGTTTGCCAGGATATAATAATGCTAATCGTTTTTTTATTAATTCAATTCCAAGACCACTATGTACCAGTTTCATTTGTGTATTTTGATTGTAAGAATTTTCACATTTGAAAATAAATTTTTCATTTTCGATATCGAGATTGATGTTGATTGCATTTTCTGCCTTTTTATTTTCGGCATGCTTAAAAGCGTTTTCAATAAATGGAATAAGAAGCATCGGTGGGATCATCAGATTAGTTGCATCACCCTTAACTGTATAGTTAATATAGTTAGGGTTAGTTGTTCTTATTTTTTGCAGTTCAATAAATTTTTCAATGTAAGTCAGTTCTTTATCTAAAGATATTTTTGCCGGGTTAGTTTCGTAAAGCATAAACCGCATAATGTCTGACAGTTTGTTCAAATATTCAGATGCCCTTATTGCATCTTTGGAAATCAGTACATCAATATTATTTATAGTGTTGAATAAAAAATGAGGGTTTATTTGAGACTTGACCAATGCCAACTCCATTTCATAATTTTTTTTGTTGAGTTCCAGTTTAAATTTTATATCGTTAAACCATTTAATAAATCCTCTGACGACTAATCCCATTGCACCATTCGCCAGGGCAATAAAAGCAAGAAGTAATCCCATGGGGACAATATCATTAACTCCCCAATTAATTCCTTTACCACGAAAAGTAAAGTAGATGATTACTTGTGAAACTATAGCACCAATTAGGGCGAATACCGTAGCTGATAAAATTAATTTTATCATTTTTTTCTTGGTCAGATACTTGTTGAACAAAGCAAAATAAAAAGTATAAAAGCCGGATAGTGCCGGTAGCACAGCTGCAAAACCAAATGGCGTGAAAAACAATACATGCCCCCAGAATTTTAATGTTAAATGTCTTTTATCCATATTTGCAACCATAAAAAACATCGTGATTAAAAATAAATACATAACCCAGTAACAAATGTGCAAGAGCACAACAACTGACTTTTTCATTTCCCATCGTTTAACGTGAATAATGTCTCAAATGTAGAATGCTCGGTGTTCTATTTCAATTGTATTATGCTAAATGGACAAGACTGTCTGCAAGATAGAGATTATGCCCGGTAATGTCCTTTCGACGAATGGTTTGCAGCCAACAATACGGCTTTGAAGGACTCGCATAAGACACCGTTACATGTAATATATTAGTTGAATACTCTCGTTCTAAAAAACCATTTCTCTCCTAAAATTTTCATCCGTCAAAACTTTTATTTCAAAATCATTCATCCATTTTTGCAGACGGTAGTTTTCTTCGCCGGTGAGATTATTAAAAAAATAAGCCATTTCTATTTTTGTTCCATTTTTGAGTGTTGCATATAATGCCTTAGTCAGAACAAAGATTGTTGAACCGCCTTTCATGCCTGCATGTAATAGCCATGTTTTATTTGCGGGAGCTTCCATTAATGTTTCCAACACTTCAGCGAGTACCGAATAGGTCTTCTCATCAAAATATTTCCTGTTGTTGAGGATTGTACATAATTGCACGTATTCTTTTGTGGTAGATGAAGGCAACCTGTCGCTCCATTCTTTTTGCATTTTTAAAGTGAGGTCCTGCGGTCGGAATTTCTTCTTGTAATTGCTATCGTTCTTCAATTCCCTATGAATTAAAATGGCAGCCTTTGCATAATCTTCATCACTTAATTTTTCAATTACTTTAATTATTTTATCCTCACTCGCATTTTTGGGATTTTGGTATAAGAATAAAGAAGAAACGAGCGGATAGATCGGTGTATGGTTTTTTAATCCCAGGAGTTGCAGGTTGTTCTGTATATTATCAAAGCCGAGCATATCCATAAGATATTCGGTATTGGCGTTGCTGCTGAACATGATCATACCTCTTGCCACGTCTATTAATTTCACGCTGTCATTTAATATATGGCCCAGTTGTCTTTCGTACGCTGCCCATTTCGGGTGTGCGTCACCGTCAGTATTTGGTAAATAATATTTATCCAGTTCGCTTAAAGGAATTCGTTCGTTTTCATCAAAAACATTATGAGCAGCCTGTTTGGAAAATTCAATTGCCACAATAATCTTTACTGTGCTGGCAAGTGGCATTAATTTATCTTCATTAAGCTGAGCGATTACTGTATCGTTTTTTCTAAGAAAAAGAGATGACCTGGTTTTATTTTGTTTAATAAAATTGAGCAACGAATCTGCTGTTGATTGCGAATAAAGAAATGAGGATGGAATTGATATTATGAGGAGACAAACCAGTGACGTGATAATATTTTTCATACAAAAAAATTTGAGTGAAATAAACAACCGGGTTAACGAAGTAAAGTTATCTGCCTGAAATAAAAAAAAGCATTTAATAAAAATGCTTTTGATGATAATTATGATAAAAAATTATAGAAGTAAATTTTAATACCGGTTTGCATTCGCAGGTATTCTCTTTCTTCCCTCATTTGAAGGCTTTTTAAAACCGCCGTCCGCTTCATTCATTCTTATTAATCTTCCGTTGTATTTTTTCCCATCCATACTTTTTATCATTTTGCCGGCCACTGATTTATCTATTTCCACCCAGGAATTCATATCGCGAAGATCAATTTTACCCAACACTTCTTTTTTAAGATTACTTTCATCAAGGATAAATTGTAAAAAGCTGGCTTTATAAAAACCATCTTTGGTCCCAAGGTTTATAAACAATCTTGTGAATCCATTATCTCTGCTATAAGATGGCCGTTCTCTCCTGGCTCCGCTGCGTTCACGGTTACCGTTAGTGTTTTCAAATCTTCTTTCCCTCGAATCAATCCTTGCATTCAGATCATCAGCATTTTCATAATATTTTAGGAAATGATCAAACTCAAGTGCAGCAACTCTTTTCAGCACTTCTTCTTTACTTATATCGGCAAATTTCTTTTGCAGGTCGGGCATGTAAGTTTCATAATCACCATAAGATATATCGGCATTTATAAGTTTATCCATAAAATAGAAAAACTGTTTGCGGCATACATCTTTTCCGCTGGGTATATCAAGCCGGTGAAATTGTGCATTCACCATTTTCTCCAAGCTGACGTATTTTAAATGCTTCCCTGCTGTGGCAAATGGATATACAGATACCGCTTTTTCCGGCACGGGCGGTACGTCCGGCTCTGTGTGTGTACACTTCAATATCATCAGGCAATTCAAAATTGATAACATGTGTTATTCCTTCCACATCAATACCTCTTGCGGCAACGTCAGTAGCAATTAATAACTGAATACTTTTCTCCCTGAACCGTTGCATTACTTTATCACGCTGCTGTTGCGTAAGATCGCCATGCAAAGCTTCAATATCATAACCTTGTTTTACCAGCCTTTCTGTAATATCCTGCGCATCTGCTTTGGTACGGGTAAAAATAATTCCATAAATACCGGGATTAAAATCTATCAGCCTTTTTAAAGTTTCAAATCTTGATTGCGCAGGTGTAATAAAATATTGGTGATCGATGTTTACATTGGCAGTATTTTTTTTGCCAACGGTTACTTCCTGCGGATTGTGCATGAAATTTTTTGAGATCTCACGAACGGAAGATGGCATGGTAGCGCTGAAGAGCCAAATGCTTTGCCGGTTGATTGTATTTTTTAAAACAAAATCAATATCATCTCTAAAACCCATGTTTAACATTTCATCTGCTTCATCAAGAACAACATATTTTACTTTCTGCAGATCAATAGCTTTTCTTTCGATCATATCGATAAGCCTGCCCGGGCGTAGCAACTACAATATGAACTCCTTTTTTAAGGGCTCGTATTTGCATCACGATGGAAGCGCCGCCATAAACCGGTTCTGCAAGAATATTGCGTGAATATTTTTTATACTCCTGTATGTCACTGCATATTTGCAAACAAAGCTCGCGGGTAGGGCATACGATCAATGCCTGCGGATACTTGTTTTCAGCTTCAACTAATTGTAATAAGGGCAACCCGAAGGCTGCTGTTTTTCCGGTTCCTGTTTGAGCAAGCCCTACAAAATCTGTAGTGCCCGATAATAAAATAGGAATCGCCTTAATTTGTATAGGAGTGGGCGTATCAAAACCAAGATCAGTAACAGCCTTAACAAGGTTTTCATTCAACCCAAGACCTTCAAATTCATTCATTTTTAAATTTTATTTTGGGCGCAAAGGTATGCTATTAGCCCGATAGTAATAAAACATGGCTTATTAACAGGTGGTTATTTTGAAGTCGCCCGCTCTTGTTTATCACTCACTGATTAAACTTAATTCTATTTTTGAGGTCTGTTTCAGGAGACTTTTTGAAAAGGATAGAATTGCTCCTGTATTGAAGTGGCATTTTTTTAATTTACTACTCTATGCGAAGAATTTTATTTTTTTTCTTACAGGAATTTTTATGCTTTCAAAATCGTATGGGCAATTAAGTCCTTCGGATCAACATATACTGGATTCGTTGTTGCAAAATGATGAATTGCTTAAAATGATAAATAACTACGATAAAAATTTTAGTTACTTCCGGGTAAACGTTGGTGTTGGTAATAATCTTTACAGCAGCCAGGATAAGTCAATTGAATCATTACAAAGTTCTCAAAGATTTGTCGTTAGTCCTTCGGTAGGCTATTATCACAAAAGTGGATTTGGAATTTCTTTTGCAGGCTTTTTATTGACGGATAATAATAAGACAGACTTCTATCAATATACATTAACTCCATCTTACAGTTATAAAAAAGGGAAAGTTGCTGACCTTTTAATTTCCTACACACATTATTTTGAAAAAAGTATTTATAATAATTATACGTCGCCAATACAAAACGAATTTTATGGAAATATTCTTTTTAAAAAGCCATGGCTGAAGCCAGGAATTGCACTGGGATATTCTACCGGTAAGTTCGATCAATCAATTCAAATTGATACCACGGTAAGAATTTTAAACCGTTTGATTGCATATCATATATAACGATACCGTTACATACAAAAATTTCTTCTTATTCAGTTGCCGCAAGCGTTGAACATTCTTTCATTTATTACAATTTGTTTACTATTAAAGACGGAATGATTATTACGCCACAACTTTCTTTAATAAGCGGAATAAACAACTATGTATATAACCCACACAAGCAGCCTTGACTACTACAATTCATACACGAAAAAGTCATTAAAAAGAATACGTCATTTTCAATCGCAGGGAAACAATAATAACTACCAGTTGCAATCACTTGGCTTTGACCTGGATATTAATTATTCTATAGGCAAATTTTATTTTGAACCCGACGTCTATCTTAACTATTATTTACCAGATACGAATGACAACCGGTTTACCCAAATATTTAATTTTAATATCGGAATAACTTTTTAATATGCTCTGTGGCATATTAATTGAATCATCACCCTAAAAATTACTTATTATGAAAACGAAACTTCTCACGTTTGCTTTATTGCTATTTATTGGCTCATCAGCCTTTTCCCAATTTAGTTTAGGAATTAAAGGCGGCGCCAACCTTGGTAAAATTGAAGGCACAAACATTTAAAGATGAATTCGCATTGGGCTACCACGCGGGGGCCTTTGCGACAATTCCTTTAGGTAAAAAATTTGCTATTCAGCCGGAGGTATTGTTTAACCAGATAAACAATGATACAACCACCTCTTTCAGCGATGTCTTTAAAGTTAAGAATGCAAGTAATATCCAGTTAAAATACCTGAGCATTCCTATATTGCTTAATTATAATGTTAATAAAATAATTGCAATACAGGCGGGCCCGCAGTTTGGTGTTTTAATGAATAAGAATGATAACCTTTTGCAAAATGGACAGAATGCTTTTAAGTCCGGCGATTTTTCACTGGTTGGTGGCGTACAATTAAAGCTTCTTAAATTCAGGATTTATGGAAGATATGTTGGCGGAATGACGGATATTAATCATCTTATCGAGCAGTGCAACATGGAAGGCATCTGCTATTCAGTTGGGCATTGGTTTTTCGATATTGTAAATTACCTGATTCTAATAATTTCATTATTAGTCAAGTTTAATAATGGAAGATGGCTGATGCAATTTATTTTCGCCCTGGCGGTGTTGAACAATATAATCAACACCGTCTTTTATTTTAGGATTAATCATACTAAAATTTTCGGGTGGAGGATCTCCTGAAATATTTGCTGACGTTGACACTAATGGTTTTTGTAAATGCTCAAGAATTAGTTTCACAAAATTCATCTTTTACAATTCTAATAGCAATACTCCCATCTGCGTTTATGAGTTCCCGTGGTAAATTAATTGCATTGTCAAAAATAGCTGTTGTAGGTGTTTTTTGCTGAGTAATAAAATCGATAATTTTTTTTGAAGGATGTAAAACATAATTTTTAATATCGGCATCATGAGCCAATAATATTATCATCGATTTTTTTTCTTCTCTTTTTTTAAGTTGATATATTTTTTTTATGGCGGTTGCATTTGTAGCATCGCAACCGATTCCCCAAATAGTGTCAGTAGGGTATAAAATAATGCCGCCGTTTTGTAAAACATTTATTGAATTGGAATATCATTTTCAAATTTTTTCATACTTATTACGAAAGAGTTGACAATAATTGTAGAGGTTTCAATTGTATAAGCGCATTTAAAATGCCCAAGGGGACAGGCTTTCAGCCCATGAAGCGAGCAGGGCCTGCAGTTCAGGCTTTCTTTTGTTTCTACAATAAAAGATTTCAATGATAAGGGATAAAAACCAAATGCCGGAATTGTTGAACAAAAAATTGCAGTCACCGGCGCATCAACAGCCGAGGCAAAATGCAAGGGCGCAGAATCGTTGGTATAATTCATAGCTGCATTTTTCATTAAAGCAACAGACGAAAGAAAATTTAATTTGCCCGCCAGTATTTCAATTTTATCATTAGACGATGTTGCCTTTATTTTTTCACAAAGTGTTTCATCTTCTTTGCCACCCAATAAAAAAATGTTGTATTGCCTGGGGAAATTATTAATGAGATCAATCCATTTATCAACAGGATATTGTTTGGTGAACCATACACTTGCCGGCATCATGCACACATAGGGTTGTGAAGTATATTTTTTTATTTCATCATAATTTTTATAGAAGGGTAGAGCCGTGGCTTTGTAAAACTATCATCAGTAAAATGCGCTATCAATTCATTGTTTCTTTCTACTTCATGTTTCTTGTTCGAAAGATCATGTTTTATTTTTTTTGTAAACAAAAAACTAAGCGGATTTTTATCGAAACCGATTTTTTCTTTCGCTCCTGAAAATGCTGTCAGCATTCCGGTAGACGCAAATCGCTGCAGGTTAATTACTTTATCATATTTTTCTTTTCTTATTTTTTTTAAGAGACGAAAAAGATTTTTATTCTTGTTTTCTTTTTTGTTCCAAATCAATACCTGCGTGCAGAAAAGGATGATTGAGTTAAGAGGCCTTCATTTCCTTTTCTTACCAAAAAATCCAGTTGTGCATCGGGGAAAAAGCGGTGCAGTTTTTCAAGCAACGCGGTTGCCAGTACCACATCGCCCGTAAATGCTGTTTGTATTACAAGAATTTTTTGCATAAGTGCCGCAAAGTTATCAATTAATCATTTGCATGATATTTTGTGTTTACACATTATGTTTGCAAAAAATCAAAATATGGATTTAGAAATTCTTATTAAAGAAGCATGGGCAAATCGCGAACTTTTGAAAGACGAAACTTACAGCAATGCTGTGCGTGATGTTATTGAAAAAGTTGATAAAGGAATTCTTCGTACAGCCGAACCCGATAGTAGCAATGAGATGGCAGGGTGAAATCGAATGGGTAAAGCAGGCCATCCTTTTATATTTCGGCATACAGCAAATGGAAACCTATACCTTGCCGCCTTTTGAGTTTTATGATAAAATGAAATTAAAAAGTAATTATAAAGAATTGGGAGTGCGTGCAGTTCCTCATGCAGTTGCCCGCTATGGCGCTTACCTGGCAAAAAATGTGGTGTTAATGCCAAGCTATGTAAACATTGGCGCTTATGTAGATGAAGGAACTATGGTGGATACCTGGGCAACCGTAGGCAGTTGTGCGCAGATAGGAAAACATGTACACCTGAGTGGTGGCGTGGGTATTGGCGGCGTGTTGGAGCCTTTGCAGGCAAGCCCGGTTATTATTGAAGACGGTTGTTTTATTGGCAGCCGCTGTATAGTTGTGGAAGGAGTAAGAGTGGAAAAAGAAGCGGTATTGGGCGCCAATGTGGTGCTCACGCAATCCACAAAAATTATTGATGTAAGCGGGAACGAGCCCGATAGAAACCAAAGGAGTTGTGCCCGCCCGAAGCGTGGTAATACCCGGAAGCTATTTGAAAAAATTTCCTGCAGGGGAATATAATGTTAGCTGTGCACTCATTATTGGAAAGCGAAAGGAAAGCACCGATAAAAAAACAAGCCTCAATGATGCATTGAGAGATTTTAATGTGAGTGTATAGAGGAACTGCGGACGCCAAAGATAATGGGCATTGTATTGACTGCATCATTAGTTACATCAATTGTTTACCGGAACGGAATGTAATGCTATCCGATTGCCTTCTGTATCTATAAATGCAGCCATGAAACCATATTCACCAATAGACATCTTTTGGTACGATAATTTTTCCACCCGCAGCTTCTACTTTATCTAAAACATTTTGTACATCAGGGTTGGCGTTTAAATATAATAACGGTCCATCGGTAGACGAAGGCTTGTGAAAGCCCCCGCTATCCACAATTGCGCCACCTACTCCCATCATATCTTCCAATGGAAACAAACGCATTTTAATTTCCGGAGTATCGAGTGGGATTAAGCGTAATGTCAAAAATTGTTTCATAAAATTTTGTAGCCCGGTCCAAATCTGTGGATGGAATTTCAAACCAGCTTATTGCATTCTTGAATACCATAAGAGTTGAATTAATTGTTGATATTAAAGATCATTAAAAAAAATATTTCTTTTAATGCCGCTCATCAAAATGATTTAGTGAAAATACAGAACAATAATTTTATTTACTTAATATCTTTTTGAAATTATATTTGCAATCCACATGCCCGGGTGGCGAAATTGGTAGACGCACTGTGTTCAGGTCGCAGCGTTCGCAAGGATGTGCTGGTTCGAATCCAGTCCCGGGCACTTTTCATTTTCTTTAAAGTTGGGTGAAAAGAGAAATAATTACACCAGAATGAGTGCAACCATCTTGGCTTGACTTTATTCTTTTACAAACATTCTCTCCATATTTTCTTCATTTAATTTCAGGATATAAATACCTGCCGGTAAAGCCGAAACATCTACATCAAAATTTGATAGTCCATCAAATAATTGTATGGCTTGTGTTTGTATTGATCTCCCCTGTAAATCTGTAATTTTTATTAACGCATTAGCGGGCTTATTATACATGATTTTTGCACGCAGCATATTTTTAACGGGGTTAGGAAATACCTGGATACCGGGGCTAAGTTTATTTGAAACTACAACTGTTTTACTATAGGTAAATGCGCCATCTATATCGACCATCTTCAGGCGATAAAAATTTTGTCCTGAATGATCAAAATGATCACTATACTCATAATTTCTAACGGTAATGCCATTGTTATTAGAAGTCTTAACTTTTGCAATATCGCCGAAGTTAGTTCCATTATTACTGCGCTCTATCATAAAATAATCAGTATTTATTTCTGCTTCAGTTGTCCATGATAGTTTGTTTATTGCTTCTTCATTTACAATATTAAAAGACAAAAGCTTTAGGGGGAGTATGGCGGGATTATGGAGGATAAAAGATTGGGAAGTAGCAGAAGCATTTTCAGCGTTAAGCAACAATAAGATTGTATCTCCCGCATTCCAGTTATATGCACCTAATCCTGTATTGGAATTAACGTTGCGGTTAATACATGTCCAGCCTGTTTTATTGCAACTATCGTTGTCTGTTCTGTAATAGTAATCCACATAATCATTAGTTGTAGTGGTGCAGTTTATTTGGTATGTGCCGGTAGCAGGCGCTACAAACCTGTAAATAATTTCCTGGCCACCTTGCGCTGTTCCGGCACTACAACCCTGACCATTTAATCCGTTAGGGTAAGCTGGATCACCAAATCCAAATGAATTGAACTGAATCGTGTCTCCATAATTAATAGTATTAATTACGTAACATGCAACCTCAGCACAAGTAATAGTAAAAGATTGAGTAGCCGGCCCTGTACTTTCGGCATTTAAAAGCAGTAAAATAGTATCTCCGATAATCCAGTTGTATGCGCCTAATCCTGTATTGTAATTAATGTTGCGATTAATACATGTCCAGCCTGTTTTATTGCAACTATCGTTGTCTGTTCTGTAATAGTAATCTATATAATCATTAGTTGTGGTGGTGCAGTTTATTTGGTATGTACCAGTAGCAGGAACTACGAATCTATAAATAGCTTCCTGGCCGCCTTGTGCAGTTCCTGCACTGCAACCTTGTCCATTAAGTCCATTGGGATAGCTGGGATCACCAAAACCGTTAGAATTAAATTGAATAGTGTCGCCGCATGAAATAGTATTAATTACATTACATATAACCGTAGCACAAGTAATAGTAAAAGATTGAGTAGCCGGTCCTGTGCTTTCAGCATTTAAAAGCAGTAAAATAGTATCGCCGGTATTCCAATTATAAGCGCCTAAACCTCTATTGGAATTAATATTGCGGTTGATACATGTCCACCCTGTTTTATTGCAACTATCGTTATCTGTTCTATAATAGTAATCTATATAATCATTAGTTGTGGTGGTGCAGTTTATTTGGTATGTGCCAGTAGCAGGAGCTATGAACCTGTAAATAGCTTCCTGGCCGCCTTGTGCAGTTCCCGCACTGCAACCTTGTCCATTAAGTCCATTGGGATAGTTGGGGTCACCAAAACCATTAGAATTAAATTGAATAGTGTCGCCGCATGAAATACTATTAATTATGTTACACACAACCGCAGCACAGGTAATAATAAAAGATTGAGTAGCCGGTCCTGTGCTTTCAGCATTTAAAAGTAGCAAAATAGTATCGCCGGTATTCCAGTTGTAGGCACCCAATCCTCTGTTGGAATTAATGTTTCGGTTAATACATGTCCAGCCTGTTTTATTGCAACTATCGTTGTCTGTTCTGTAATAGTAATCCATATAATCATTAGTTGTGGTGGTGCAGTTTATTTGGTATGTACCAGTAGCAGGAACTATGAATCTATAAATAGCTTCCTGGCCGCCTTGTGCGGTTCCTGCACTGCAACCTTGTCCATTAAGTCCATTGGGATAGTTGGGATCACCAAAACCGTTAGAATTAAATTGAATAATATTCCCACAAAAAATTTGTTGGATACTTGTACAAGGATCAGCATACGCGAAAAAGTTTACTGCACAAATAAATGATATAGATAGAAGAATTTTTTTCATAGTCGAATAGTATAGTTTTACATAATTAAGGTTGGCCACGTTTTAACTCAATTATCACTGGAGATAAAAAAAGTTGATGTAGTCTTTACTCTTATTAAAATCAAAAAAGTTTAAAAATAAAATGGTAATATGTCGCATCTATTTCTACATTAATAGCAAAAATTATTTTTTATCATCATCCTTTTTAAATTTTTTTTGATTATTGCACCAATGTAAATGCTGTGTAATAATAGGGAGATACTTTTTGTGCATTTTTTTTTGCGTGAGTATAAAAGAACCTCTATAAAACACTTTGCGATAGCTATTCTCTCACTCACTTGCTTTTTATGACTTTTAACCATTGTACTGCACCCACTGATGCATAATTGATGTAATACTTGTCCTGCACCTTAATGTTAAACTCAGACCCCATGCCCAAAATTGAGCTAAATGCAGAAGCCATAATCCCCTGGTCGCTACTGTAATTATAATTTATGGGCATTGTTTTGGTAACTTCTTGCAAATAGTATCCTTGGTCATCACTGTGCATTTGCTGTATGCCCACAAAAGTTAAATCGTAGTTGCATTTGTTCCTGATAATCGTTTTTATATTAAGATCGTATTCAGTGTGGCTTCCTGCATAATTACCAGAATATACATAGTATTCATCAACATTTGTAGAACTGATATAGCCTCCGCTGGATGAATAAAAACAATCCCTACACTCTGGTTGGGGATACTTTCTTCCAATTACTTTCATTACAGAATCAAGTTGCTTTTTCGTTTTAACTTCATAATCTTTTTGTCTTTGCTTTGCCTCTTTTTCGGCAGCAATAATGCCAATAGCTTTCTCGGGACTCATCTCATTTTCTACGGTGATACCTTTTGCTATATATCGCAGAGATACCTGCGACGGTTTACTGATGCGTCCTTTGTAGTCTTTATGATCGGCAGAATAATTTTCTAACATGAAATCTATCAACAGATCACCATTATCATTGGCAGATAAGGTGAGCCTTCCCTCCAATCCACCTGCATACACATAGTTGCCACTCATAGTAGTGCAAGGCTCGCCGGTAGAACGTTCATTTAATATCTTTCTAAAGTTTGTAATTTGAAAAGTTTGTGGCGAATTGTTTATAACCGCAAAACTATCTTTTACCACTATATCAGCAAAACACTCGCAGCCAATAAAAGGATGTAATCTTAGCACGGCTTTATCATTATAAGCAACTATGGAAAACGGATAATTTTCATGACGTACATTTGCATTGGGATAAAACCAATTTTCTACCGTCACACTCATACTGGAAGGATAGCTGATAAACCTCCATTTGGGTGCATAGCCATTTGGATAATTTCCTTTTAGATCAACAAAAAGATTTTTTGCAATAGGATACCTTGTCATAGAGGAACTCGGTGCCGTAACATAAGAATTCTGAACAAAATCTTCATCGTGAAGCTCTGAAAGCTTTGGCCTTTCTTTTGAATTTATTGCTTCATTTTGGATGATATCGCTTACCTGGTCCTTGGCAGTATTTACTTTAACTGGTGCAGTGGTCGTATCCTTTTTCTTTCCATTTAAAATGTCGTCAGTAGTGTTATTAGCTTTATCTTCAAATTTTTTCTTGATTTTATTAAGAAGCCCTTGTCCATAAGAAAGGTTTGAAGAGATAATAAAAAAGCTAAGAATAAGTAAGACTGTCAGTCTTCGGTTAAAATCTATTATCATCAGTTTATATTTATAATATTTAGTTGTTTTGAAATGTAAGACATTAGAGTTACAGCCAACATTTGTATGAACATAATCCTCATATTTTCGATTTTTTTATAGCTATCCTTTAAGGCTATAGCTAAATATTCATAAAACGAGTAAAGGCTTTAGGATTGTTGGATATCAATTCAGTTTTGATAATGATAAAGTTATATTTCATTAAAAACTTTTTTGTACCTACCATAAGACGTTTTAAAGTTTAATTTTAGTAAATAATTATTTGGATACATTTGTTAAATCAACTGTGTATTCCTGAAGTAAGCTGCTGCAGCTGAAGCAGTGTCGAAATATATATGAAACAATTTTTCTGATTTTCTCAGGATGCGCTGGTTGTATTTGTCCACTGTTACTTTAGCTATCTTAAAAGATTTCGCAATTTTTCCGCTACTGCTATTTTCAGTATAAGCATATCTTTTAAGTATCCGTTGCTCCTGTATTGTAAATCCTGAATTTATCTTGAAAAATTTTTTCGCTAGTGCATATAAACTTTGATTGTGCAATGCATACAATTCATCTGAAGCAGAAATTCTGTTATGATATATTTCTCCTGAAAACTTTTTTATAACCGTGAATTCGCTGAGGTATGAAATAATTTTACCGGTATCAGTTAATTGAAAAGGAAAAGTTTCTCTTTTACAATACAGGTATTCACGGTTTGCAATTTTTAATGCAAGCGTACAAATAAAAGATGGTTGTAAATAAGCCGGCTGAATAATTGATGCAGATAATAATTCAAAAATGCAGCTTGCGTACACACATTGTATTACTGCGTGAGCGGGATGTATTATTTGCTCAAATTTTTTTTGAGAAAATTCTTTATCAGCCAAACCAAGCCATTTCCCTGTTCCATGTGATAAAATTATTTCGCCACTTCTTAAATCTGTAACTGTATAAAAACGTTCTTTTGATAAATTTGATTCGAGCTCTTTTAAAATTATATTTCGCGTTGCCTTTTGAACCATAGGCTTGAAGCCATTATCAGCATAATATAATTCTATCTTTTCCGAATATTTTTTTTCTTTTTTGAAAACCTGCAAGCCTGGCATTTCTAACATAGAAGTTTTTTCTATAGCTTAATAGCGATAGTTGCCATGTTCTCATCACGCTTTATTAAAAAAAATTAAGAAATTAATGGAAGAATTTTTTGAATATATTTTGAAACAGTAATTACTCCTTTATTTTATGGTATGGTTTTTTTATTGCACCAATGTAAATGCAGCCCAATAATAAGGAGCATATTTTTTTCGCATCGTTTTTTGTGTAAGTATAAAAGATAGGCGGATGCCGTTGCCTTCCAATAAATTTTTATAGAAGTATTGCATAAATTCATTTGTTTCTTTATCAGGCACCTGCCACAATGTAGCCATAACATAATTGACGCCGGCTAATTTAAAAGCTCGTTGCAAACCATAAACACCTTCGCTGCCTTCTAACTCTCCCGTACCTGTTTCGCAGGCACTTAGTATAGCGAGTTTTGTATTTTGTAATGATGCCGAACTTATTTCAAGCCCGGTTAATATGCCGTCATCTTCGTTCACTTTATTTTTTCCTTTCCAGCCGATATTGCCGCCGGCCATTATTAATCCGCAACGCAGGAGCGGATTACCAGCTACTTTAAACGCATTATCAGCAGCAGCATTTTTTTGTTGCATAGAATCAGGAAAGGTAAAACCATGCGTTGCAAAATGTATTATCCCGGGCGATGCATTTCCTTTAGCTATATTTCTAAATGCGGCTTCTGTAGCATTTTGTCCACTGAATAAAAAAGTTTCTTTATTTGATAATTCCATATCCTTTTTTATGGCCATTACCTCTTTTAATGTGTTAGGTAAAAAATTAAAACTATCTAAATCATCACCGCGGTATTGCTGGTAGACATAATACGGTTGTTTAGTAGTTGCTATGGTACTATCTTTTACCTGACTATCATAATTAATGCCTCCGAATAATGCAACAGATGAAGGAATTTTTTTTTCATTTTCTTCTATTGCTACCTGCCTTGTAGAGGTTAGCTGTATTAAATTATATTTATCGCAAAGCAAAGAATCGTTACCTATAGGAATGGCTGCAAACGCAATGTTGTTAAGCAACCCATCGGGTGAAAAATAGATGGTTTTTGTATTCGTAAGATATTTTTCTAATCGTTGCCAAACCAGTTTGAAAACATCATTACCTGGCAAAGGATTATTTTTTAAATCACTGTGCTCATTAGTTCCCCGGGTATTTACAACCGTCTTATATGCAAAATGTTTTAAAGCCGCCTGCAATTGTTTTTCACCAAATGGATAAAATAAAAATGGCTCCTTTTCATCAGGCAGTATTAGCATATATGTATAAACGACTGTGTCTTTTGGAACAAGCGCTACACTCTCAGCCTTAATATATTCAAGCGCCGCTTCACCGGGTTTTAAATGATTGCGAACTTCCTCAAAATTTACATTGAGTTTAGTTTTAATGTCCCTGTAAAAAGCGGATGCCCGTAACAAATTCTTTTCCTCACTGTTGGTAAGGACTGTAAGGGAATCTATATTTAGAAACCGTTTTGAAATGGGTGAAGATTCAGTTTTAGTTAGTAAATATTTATTAGTTTGATAATCTTTCCAAAGTGATAATAACAAAGTATCTTTCGATTCTTCTAATTGCTTGCTTAGGTTTGAAGTGTTCTGTAAAGTGATACCAGTAAATAAAAGGTGATTATTATAAAGAGCTTCCAAAAGGCTGGGAGAATAAAAGCTAAAAGCGAATGAAAAAAAATAAGTCCTGAAAAAATATTCCCTGGATTTTACATATTCTGCTAATTCACTTTCGGAAAGGAAATCGAGTTTTTCCAGAAGCAATTTTTTTTCTATTTCCAGCGAGCGAATTAATAAAGTGCTTGCTATAGTATCATTCCCGGTTTTTTGATAAGTGCTTGCTATCATATTGAGTAAATCCGTGTAATCTATATTTAATACGCCGGTAACTTTTTCTTTCAGTTGTTTACATTCAAGTAGGTAAGGTAAAGCATTGGAAAATTTGGCTGTTTGGTAGTAAAAGCTTCCTATCCTTTGGATTAATGTTACATAGTCAGAATTATTTTTGCCGTTTGAGGCCGCAAATATTTCTATTGCTTCTTTATAAAGTTTTTCTGCCTGAACATTATTTCCAAATGCTACATACACATCGGCTAGCGGAATTAAACTTAAAGCGTAAGTAGGATGTTTTTCGCCTAATTTTTTTTTAAAAATCTGGGTGCTTTCATCAATTAGATCTTTACCAGGAAAAGAATTTCCTGCATGTAAATACACTTCACCTAAATTAAGAATTACCGTAGCGTAGCTTATGGCTTCTTCTTCAGGATATTTCTTATAAATTTCAATTGCTTTCTTAAAATAATTTTCTGCTACAGAAAAATTACTCATGTTATAGTATAATGTGCCAATCGAATTCAAAGACTGTGCATATTTGGGAGAATTTTCACCTTCCGTTTTTTTCATTACCAAGAGGCTATTTGTCAATAAGGAATCTGCAACCGGGTAGTTGTGCATTTGTAAATAAACATTCGCCAAACTAATTAACACCGTGCCATAAACAGAACTTTCGCTGCCGGGATTTTTTTCATAAATAAGAAGTGCTTTATTCAACAATGCTATCGCCTCACTATATCTTCCCATTCGTTGGTATAAATCTCCAATATTTAATAAAGAGCCTGCATATTCAGGATGCTCCAAACCTCCCCATCTTTTTCGTATTTCCATGGATTGCAGGTATAATGCCTCGGCTATTTTATAATTACCCGCCTCAGTATAAAGCTGCGCCAAATCATTCACAGAAGCGCCATAGGCTGAATCATTAACCGGAAAAGCATTTTTATTTTTTTCTACATTTTTCTTACTCCAAAAAATAGCATTATTGAAGTCGCTTTTTTTATAATAATAAGTCATCGAATCCTGGTAATTAACATCCTGTCCTGTGCAATATTTGCCAATAATAAAAAAGCAAAAAAGAGTAAATAAAGCACGCATTTTTAATTAGAATCAATCGTTTTTAAAATTTGTTTAGCCATCAAATTATATTTTCCGTTTTTACTTATTTGGTGTAATTGCCTTTGAACACGTTCTATATCACCATCTTGTAAAAAGACCATTGCGGTGTACCAATGTGCTTTATCTTTCCAGTCAACATCTTTTGAATTATTAATGACCCAACTAAAATATTGTAAAGCTTGTGAAGTTTTTTTTCTTTCCACTGCAGCGATACCCTTATAAAAAATGCTCAAAAGTAAAATTGTATTTCTATTTTCTGAATCGTTTACACCTCTTACGGCGTCCATGTCCTGTGCGTTCAACTTATCCAAAGGCAGATAATTATTTTTTGCATACCCCTCAAATGCATCCGCTAACAGTACCGGGTACTCGTCAGGAACCGGCTCCTTTTTGTAGTATTTTTTAAAAAGACTATCTGCATTAATATTTATTTTATGTGCCGGAACTTCTGCCGGTTTTTTTACAGGTTCAAGAACAATTGTCTTATTTATTTGGGACGAATCAAAGGTTGCAGAAATTGACGAAGGGATATTTTTTTTATGTACTAACAGCATAGCTATCCCCCCAATAATCACAATAGGAATTATTGCGGCGGCCATCAATTTTATTCCTTGCGGCTTAAAAGAAAAAGATTTGTTTTTATGTATGGTAAAAATATTTTGCTGAACATCAGACTCTCCGGCAATATTTTTTGTATCCCTGATATTATCTCTTACCGATTGTTCAAAATCAAGCTGCGCCCTTAATTCCGGGTTGTTTATTAATTCATTTTCAAAAGATGCCATCTCATTTAACGACATGTTACCATCCATGAAATTCATTAATCGTTGATATTGGTCAGTTATCATAGCCATTCGTTAATTGAATTTTTTCCATTTCTATTTTTAACCTTTCCATGCACCTGTAAATTCTATTGGTTGCGGACGGAATATTTATTTTTAATAACTGCGCTATCTCATCATTTTTTTTACCATCTATGTGTCGCCATATTATTATTTGCCTGTCTGCGGCATTCAATGATGAAAGTGCCTGTTCTAATATTGCCATTTTTGCCTCTTTATCATCATGCTCTCTGGAAATATTATTTTGTCTGTCGCTATAAATGCTTTTGGCAAATCTTCTGTTTTTTTCTTCAAGCCTGTTATGACGTTGCAAATTATCACGGAGAATGTTTCTAAAAAAAATAAATACAACTGTTTTTATTACGGCATTTCCTTCATATAATTCTCCTTCAAATGCCTTGGTTTGTATTTTTAACACTGCATCAGTAAATGAAATATCAGCATTAAATGCTATTGTTTCCTTTAGGTAGTGAGGATAGGTAAGTCTTGCCCACTTTAAAAATAAGGGCCTCAGACAATCATTTAAGCACTTTAAAATGTTGTCCATTTCTTTATGATAATTTTTCTCATGAGCCAAAATGAAGATTCGAATATTAGCACTTAATATTGGTTCACATAGATTAGGGTCCATATACTTTAATATCTGTATGGCTAAAGATAGCTGATATATAAAAGTAATCATCAACTTTTATAGAATTGAAGCCTTGAATTCGCTTCTATTCTTTCATTTGAAGAAGCTTAGACAAATTGAAATAATATTTGTTTTTGTCCATTTTTAATTGCCATCGGCTGCTTTCTTCTTTTTATTGAACAGGCCGTTCAATGTATTCTTAATTTTTTGCTCCGCTTTCTTTTTGGTACTGTCGGCACTAACGGTCGTCGAATCTTTACTTCCCAAAAGCTGGCTTTTAAGATTTGCTTTTAATTCATTTACCGCCTCTGTCTTTATGGAATTTAGTGTATCCTTAACCGTTTGTTTCATGGTGTCAGCCTTTGCTTTTGCAAAATCGGTTACCTGCTGTTGCATTTCCTTAACGGCATCTCCTGCTGCTTCTTTCAGATCGGTTTTAATGGATGGGCTTGTAAGTGTGCCACCAACCCTCACTGTCAGGTTCACAACATCAGAAGGCTTTACTTCTATTCCCTTATTGCCTGCCTGTGTGGCAAGATTATTTATCAGGTTATTGCCGGCAGTTCCAATATATTTCCTCGGTACTTTCATTTGCACGATATAATCAATAGACTGATCGAGCCCATGCGTACCTGCAATTTGCATGTCGATATCTTTTACTTTTACATCGAAGGGTTTTACCAATACCTTACCACCGGCAAACTCAATGTAAGTTTTGATATCTTTTAAAACAACTGATTTCAGTTCATCTATTTGCAACGTGGAAGCAATCTTTTCAAGTGGTGCAAAATTTTGAAGACTCGCAGATGTAAGTAAAAAATTTCCATTACCCGCAAGCGTAGCCAGGTCGGGCATCATCGTGCCTTTTAGCTTGCCAGTCATGGTAAGTTGTGAATTAACGTTGCCGGTAAGGAACTTACCAATCGGCATTAACTTCTGCACTGTATTAAACGCTAAAAATGCTTTTTGCACACTTACGTCTTTTACATCGTAGCTAAGAGCGATGGCAGGGTTTTTCTTGTCTGCCTTTGTTGAATAAGAGCCATTGAATGTAATGGCGCCATCCAGTGTTTCTGTTTTTACATTTTGAAGTTTAACTGCCTGGTCATTTAGTACTAACGTACCACTCACGTTGTTATAATTTACTTTATCATAAGTTACTTCACCAACTTTGGCATTTATAGTAAAGTCAATTCCGGACGGTACTTCAAATGGGGTGGACGACGCTGTTGTATCGGTTGCTGTCTCGGGGGTAGTTCCCATCCACTCATTCAAATTCATTTTATCAGCAGTTACCGAGAGGTTGCCTGATAGTGGCTGTTGCTGCATCGCATAGCCGACCACGTTATCCAATGCCCCGTTAGCAGAAAAATTCGTGTGGAGGTAGTTCCCTTCTAATTTGCTTAGTGTTACATTTTTCGGATTAAAGGCAACCTGCGTAGTTGCGATGGTTATTCCGGTTGGAAATGCTGTTGATACATATTTCAAATTAGTACAGCCCTGCTGTTCCATTGAATGCAATTTTATCATACTCTTTTTTATCAATGGCAGTTTTATTGCCGTTAAAAGAAAGATCTGCATTGAATACACCACTAACAGATGTGCCGGAATCCAGTTGCACAAATTGTTTTACGTTATCCAAAGTAAATTTTCCTTTAGCTGTTCCTGAAAAATCAACAGAAGACATGGGATGACGAAGCTGCAACGTAAAATCAAGCGGGTCGTTGCCCACTTCAATGTGCCCGGACGAAATGTTAACCGATGTGTTATCTGCAATGCCACCGCTGTTTTCAATCTGCACTTTCATATTGCCGTTTTGCAATGGCTGAGGAAAAGCGGCAGAAGAATACAAAAGGTTTTTTATATCCAGGAAACCGCCGGCACTGAAAGCTCCCTGCTGGCTTTGAAGTGCAGACATATTGCCTTTGGCAAACGCATCAGCCGAAATTAATCCGCCAAGTTTTGTTCCGGCTTCTAGTTTTATAAATTTAGAAACACTTGCCAAATCAAGTTGGCCTTTTACTATGGCATCAATATATTTATCGGTTAAAGGTTTTTTAAACAATAATTTAAAATCAAAAGGTTCATTGCCCATCTCCACATGGCCTTTGGAAATATCTACCACAGTATTATCCGTTTGTCCGTCAACGTTAGAAAGGTGTGCGGCAAGCTGAATATTTTTTACAGGAGCGGGCAGGTCAGGGTATTGAAATAATCCATCTTTTATTTCGAGGTTTACGTCGTAAGCAGGCATCTGCTGCGGACTGTATGTTCCTTTTACAAAGCCATTGAACGAAGCACTTCCGCTCGTTTTTATTTTATCAAAGTCTTTTTTATAAACAGCAGGTATCAGCGAGAGGATATCTTTGAAATCATTGGACGGGGTTTTAAAATTAATGTCCATGTTATACGTACTGTCGTTTGCTAACTGAAAAAAGCCTGCAGCACTTAATTTAAGATTGTTCACCTTAATATCATTCGTGCTGAAACTATATTTACTGGTTTTGGTATCAATGGATATAGTCTGCGTCAATATCGGTTGTTGCGTTTACGAGGTAGGGTACAGACTCATAAGTAAAACTTGCTGCATCTGCTTTTGTTTTGGTAGAAAGCGTAAATAAGTCCTGCGTAAAGTCACCGCTGCCTTCGTGGTTAAGCCCGCTGATCTCAGCGCTCATGCCTCCGCCGGTTTCATCATTATAATAAATATAACCGTTAGTAATACTATATTTCTCCAGGTTCATCTTAAATGGGGAAGCGGTGTCTGCAGTTGAAGTGGCAGTGCTGTCTTCTTTTGTGATGTTCCAGTTGGCTTTTCCATCTTTATTCACCAGGGCATGTATCCGTCGGCGATTCGAGATAGATGCCATACACTTTAATATCTTTTCCTCTTATAGCGCTCATAAGATTTACCGACGCATCAAATGTTTTTGCAGAAATAAGCGTATCATTTGCGAATTCACCGATCCGACTACTGAAAGGTCTTCAAGAGCAACAGATATTTTTGGAAAGTGCCGGAACAAGGAGAGATTCACATCTTTAAAATCAACCTTGGCCGTAAGGTTTTTATTGATCTCGTTCTTTACAAGATTTGTTATTTGTTTTTTAAAAAGGATCGGGATAAGAAAGGCTGCGGCAATTAGTACCAACAGGATAATGCCTGTTATCTTCAGTGTTTTCTTCAATAGTTTCTTCATAGTGATTGGTTGGGGTGTAATTCAAATCGCCAAAATTACGATTATCACGCCACAATGAAAAGGTGAAATTACTACGTAGTTATACTGAATTTAGTGTTTTCGGTAAATACGTAGTTAATCGCTTCAAATCGACTGGCGGAGTGTCAGTAAGTTGTTTATATCACGAAAGCATTTCTCATTTGTAACTGGTTACACAAAACATTGCATCGGATTATACAACTGTGTAACTTATGTTACAGGCATTTGCATTTATTCCGTTGAAATTTGTAATCTAAATATTAGATAATAATGGAAAATCAATTAATAAATGGAATGCCGAGAATTGGTGATGAAGCTCCCGATTTTGAAGCGGTAACAACTATAGGCAACTTAAAATTTTCAGACTATAACAAAGGCAGTTGGGTCGTGTTCTTTTCTCACCCGGCAGATTTTACGCCGGTATGTACTACCGAAATGAGTGGCTTTGCAAAAGAGAAAGATTTCTTTGCAAAACACAATACAAAATTGATGGGCTTAAGTATCGACAGTATCCATTCTCATATTGCATGGGTAAACGCAGTTCAGGAAAAAACAGGAGTGCTGTTTGAATTTCCAATTGTGGCCGACATAAGCATGAGTGTATCCCAATTGTACGGCATGTTGCAACCCGGCGAAAGTGAAACAGCGGCGGTAAGAGCGGTGTTTATTATGGACCCGGCAGGGAAAGGTTCGGTTAATCATGTATTACCCATTGAATGTCGGGCAGAAATATGGATGAAATTAAAAGGTCGTTAATTGCCCTGCAAACATCCGATGAAAATAAATGTGCAATGCCGCTTAACTGGCAGCCGGGAGATAAAGTAATTGTGCCTGCACCAAAAACAATTGAAGGATTGGCAGAAAGGAAAAAAAGTGATTTGGAAATGGTGGACTGGTACCTGGCAAAGAGAGCCTTATAATAGATTAGAAAGAAGATAACCTTTACGGCGATACGATTGAATTGTTTCCCTGGTAACCAGAGTATAACTATTAGGTATAAACGAAAATACGCTTGTTATGAATACAAAAGTAAACAACGTTCCCTCTGAACTTTATGAGCAGATTAAAAAAGAAATAACCAATAAGGACAGCGTTGTAGGTATTGATGCCGTGCATACCCATATCATTATTATTGATCGCCTTATGGAAATAGAAAAGAAGCTGGATGCGCTCAATGAAAAAATTGAAGAATTAAAAAGTGCTATAAAGTGAAAAGGATTGAGTAGTTACGGCATGTAGTAAATGCAACAAAAGTTGCAGAAGAAAATGAAATCAAGTGGCAACTTTACGATTGAGAAATAACATAAAAAAATACGATCATGAAAATCGAACAAATTTATACGGGTTGTATTGCTCATGCAGCATACTATCTTGAAAGCAAAGGCGAAGCAGCCATCTTTGATCCGTTAAGGGAAGTGCAACCTTATATTGACAGGGCGGCTAAAGACAATGCCAAAATAAAATACGTATTTGAAACTCATTTTCATGCCGATTTTGTAAGCGGCCATCTTGACCTTGCAAAAAAAGAAAATGCAAAAATAGTTTTTGGGCCTACTGCGAAACCGGGCTATGATGCTATTGTTGCAGAAGATAACCAGGTATTTAATGTTGGCGATGTAAAAGTGAAAGTGTTACATACTCCCGGTCACACAATGGAAAGCACTACTTATTTAATCATAGACGAAAATGGAAAAGAACATGGCCTCATTACCGGTGATACTTTATTTATAGGTGATGTGGGCAGGCCCGATTTGGCGCAACATGTTATTGCAGAACTTACAGAAACTAAGTTGGCCGGCTACCTGTTCGATTCACTCAGAAATAAGATCATGCCGTTAAGCGATGATTTAATCGTTTATCCCAATCATGGTGCAGGAAGTGCTTGCGGTAAAATGATGAGCAAAGAAACCACGGATACACTCGGGCATCAGAAGAAAGTAAATTATGCATTAAATCCTTCTCTCACAAAGGAGGAATTTATTAAAGTATTACTAACGGGCTTAACGCCACCGCCCGGATATTTTCCTCAAAATGTTTTGATGAATATTAAAGGCTATGAAAGCCTGGATACAATTATGGAAAGAGGCCGCAAACCAATGACCATAGCCGAATTTGAAGTTACCGCTAATGAAACTGATGCCCTGGTTTTAGATACAAGAGATCCTGCAATATTTGCAAAGGGTTTTATTCCCAACAGCATCAACATTGGTATTGATGGAAACTTTGCCCAATGGGTTGGTGAAATGATTCCTGACGTAAAACAAAAAATACTTTTGGTAACAGAACCCGGCAGGGAAGAAGAATCTATTATCCGGTTATCGAGAGTGGGATACGATTTTACACTCGGTTATTTAAAAGATGGATTCAATGCCTGGAAAAATGCGGGCAAAGAATACGAAACAGTTACAAGGATGAGTAGTGAAGAATTTGAAAAGAATTATCGCAACCGAAAAGCCATTGATAATTGATATTAGAAAAAAGAGTGAATTTGATTCGGAACATGTAATAGGCGCCGTTAACATACCGCTTAACCAGATCAATAACAATTTGGCTGCCTTTCCAAAAGATAAGCCCTTTGTATTGTATTGCAACAGTGGTTACAGAACGATGATCGCAGCTTCGATACTTAAACAAAGAGGCTGGGATAATTTTAAAGATGTTTCAGGTGGCTTTAAAGAAATTGCAAAAACCAATGTTCCGCGAACAGAATATGTTTGTCCCACCACTTTGTTATAGAACGAGAATTGCATCATCCAAAAAACACCCTGGTTTACGGCCGGGGTTTTTTATGGCGTAAATTTGTGTAGCAATTTTTAAGTGAAACAAATGTTACCCAATTAACCGGTAACTATAGTCATATTTGCAAAATAATTTAAAGAGGATATTATGAACATAGAACAAATTTATACCGGTTGCCTTGCACAAGGTGCTTATTATATCACTTCAAAAGGCGAAGCTGCCATAATTGATCCGCTTCGCGAAACAGATCCTTATATAAAAAGGCTGCAAAAAGATGGCGTTAAATTAAAGTATGTTTTTGAAACACATTTTCATGCCGATTTTGTAAGTGGCCATGTTGACTTAAGTAAGAAAACAGGCGCTCCTATTGTATATGGTCCAAATGCCACCTGTGAATTTGAATGTGTTTCTGCAAAGGATGGCGAAGAATTTAAAGTGGGTGATGTAACTATTAAAGTATTGCATACACCCGGCCATACCATGGAAAGTACAACTTATCTTTTAAAAGATGAAAGCGGTAAAGACTATGCCATCTTTAGTGGTGATACTTTATTTTTAGGAGATGTGGGCCGCCCTGATCTTGCACAAAAAGCTGCACACATGACGCAGGAAGAATTAGCAGGCTTGTTATATGATAGTTTGATGAATAAAATAATGCCTTTGGCAGATGATGTAATTGTTTATCCTGCACATGGCGCCGGCAGTGCCTGTGGTAAAAATATGATGAAGGAAACTGTGGATACACTGGGTAATCAAAAGAGAATGAATTATGCATTAAATCAACCCAACAAAGAAGCATTTATAAAAGCTGTTACAGAAGGATTACTTCCGCCTCCGGCTTATTTTGGTTTAAATGTGGCAATGAATAAGAAGGGCTATGAAAGTTTTGAATCTGTATTAAATCATGGAATGAAAGCTTTATCACCCGACGAATTTGAAGCAGCAGCAGAAAATACCGAAGCATTGATACTCGATACAAGAAATGCTGCAGATTTTTATAAAGGCTTTATTCCACAATCTGTAAATATTGGTTTAAACGGCGATTTTGCACCATGGGTTGGCGCCTTAATTGTTGATGTAAAACAGCCATTGCTGCTGGTAACTGAAGAAGGTAAAGAAGAAGAAACCGTAACCCGTTTAAGCCGTGTTGGTTTTGATAATGTAATCGGGCATTTAAAAGGAGGCTTTGCAGCGTGGTTGGAAGCTGGTAAAGAAGCCGATGTTGTTGACCGGATTACTGCTGAACAATTTGCAAATGAAGTGGAAATACCAAAAGATAAAGTGATTGATATCAGGAAGGAAACCGAATATGCCGCAGAACATGTTGAAGAAGCTTACAACAAACCTTTGGATTACATTAATGAATGGATCAAAGACATTAACCCGCAGGAACATTTTTACATTCATTGTGCCAGCGGCTATAGAAGTATGGTAGCCGCGTCTATTTTGCAGGCACGGGGTTATAGAAATTTTACTGAAGTAGCAGGAGGCTTTAAAGCAATAAGCGCTACATCTCTTCCCAAAACAAATTTTGTTTGCCAGACTAAAGTGTTGAAAGCGTAACGCAAATTTTCGTTAGTAATAGAAAACGTTAGATACATCAGCATTTGTAGCCGGTTACAATCGTGGCAATACTAAGAGATATTCCCAACATAATTATATTATGGCCTTCATCAACTTCAATAAACGATTAATAAAAAAAGTTTTAAATTATTTATTAATTGCGTTTCTTATTTTCATTATTATAAGTCCCAATGGAAAGGCCTGGGTTTTACGTCAATTTATTTCAGTTGGTTTATTTAAAGCGGAAATAAAGAAGGATGCAGTAACAGATTTGCCTGGAAATATCTTCTTTCTCTTTTACGGATTCAAAGGGCAATACCAGCAATACATCCTTGCTGGAAGGTAAAGTAGTCTTTATAAATTTTTGGGCATCCTGGTGCCCGCCATGCAGGGCGGAAATGCCTTCCATAAATGAACTCTATAAAAAATTGCAAAGCGATACCAATTTCGTATTTCTTTCTATTAATGAGGATGATGATAAATCGAAAGCCGATGCATATTTAGAGAACAATCATTTTACATTCCCAATATTTTATACTTCCGGAAATGTTCCTGGCAGAAATTTTTAAAGGTACTTTGCCCACAACTATTGTTCTTAATAAACAAGGAAAAATAGTTTTAAAACATGAAGGCCTTGCAGGTTATAATACTGATTCATTCATTAGCCAGTTAAAGGAGCTTCAGTAATATTTGTCTTCCAAAAATTGAAGCTATTATTCGTTAAAAAATCCTTTATAAATACAGTAACAAAAGTTACTGATGAATACTAGCGAAGTATTTTACCTTTACAAAAATTTAAATTAACAATATGGCAACTGTACAACTTACCACGCAAGGGTTTAAAGAAAAAGTATTTAACTACGAAACAGAACAAGACTGGAAATACAACGGAGAATTACCTGCTATTATAGATTTTTATGCAGACTGGTGTGGGCCCTGCAAAATGGTTGCTCCGGTGCTGGAAGAACTTTCAAAAGAATACGACGGCAGGCTGGTTATTTATAAAGTAAATACTGATGTGGAGCAGGAATTGTCAGCCGTGTTTGGCATTCAAAGTATACCTACCATTCTTTTCATTGATTCTGCCGGCGAACCAACAATGCAGCCGGGAGCATTTCCAAAACATGTTTTCAAAAAAGTAATTGAAGAAAATTTACTGGCTCCTGTAAAAGCGGGGAATAAAACATTCGGCAAAGCCTTACAGATATGTGTTATAAATAACAGCCTGCGGATAATATCCGGGCTGTTTTAATTTTACGGAAACATTAAAAATGCCAGACCGCGCCAAATCCCTGTTACTTGTAACCCTCCAGTTTATTTTCATATTTCTTTTGCTATTACGGTCGCGGCTAAACGAACTTTGGTTAGTGCCTGTTATCTTCATTTTATTATCCGTTGTTTTAGTGCTGTGGGCAATAGTAGCAATGCAAAAAAGTAAATTGAGAATTTTGCCGGAGCCTTCTGCCGGCGCAACACTAATAACCAATGGACCGTATCATTTTATTCGCCATCCGATGTATACATCCATTTTACTTGGAACCACTGGTTTATTAATCAATCATTTCAACTGGATGCGATTGGGCTTCTTCATCGCCCTTGCGGCAGTATTAATTATTAAACTTACCTGGGAAGAAAAAATGTTACTGCAAAAGTTCGGGCCATATAAAAACTATATGGCTAATACTTCCAGGTTATTCCCATTTATATTTTAATTAGATGTGATTGAAAATCTCCTAATGTCACGTCATGTCTGTTATGTCTTAATCAATATTCCCGTCAACCGGCCTGTCCGGACAAAGCCAACGGGAATACTGAGAACAATGCTTGGTGATCTTAGTGTCTTTGTGGGATAACTGTTATTTTAAAGTTGACACAACATTAGCAATTACCCTTGAAGTATGTAACAAAAGTTGCCATACTGCCGATAATAAGAATATAGATTTACCTGAACAAAATTTAAAAACAAACGATATGCCTGGTAAAAAAATTCTCATTGTCGGAGGAGGCAATGCTGGTCTCTCCGTAGCTGCAAGACTCTTGCGCAAAGACAAAAATCTTCAGATCAATATTATTGATCCATCAGAAAAACATTATTATCAACCTGCCTGGACGCTGGTTGGGGCGGGTATTTTTGATCTTAACAAAACAGTTCGAAACGAACGGGATGTTATTCCCAAAGGGGCCACCTGGATAAAAGATGCAGTTGAAAAATTTATTCCGGAAGAAAATAAAGTCATTTGCAAAAGTGGTGCTTCTTATGAATATGATGCCATGGTTGTGTGCCCAGGCATACAATTAGACTGGAATAAAATAACAGGACTCAAAGAAACGCTTGGAAAAAATAATGTGAGTTGCAATTATTCATTTGATGTGGCACCTTATACGTGGCAAATGATAAAAAATTTTAAAGGAGGGACCGCTGTTTTTACAAATCCTTCCAGCCCCATCAAATGCGGGGGAGCGCCTCATAAGATTATGTATCTCGCCTGCGACTACTGGCGTAAACAGGGCATCCTGGATAAATGTAATGTGCATTACTTATCAGGAGCAGGAACCATCTTTGCTGTAAAGGAATATGCCGATACGCTTACTGAAGTAGTAAAAGCTGATAATATAAAACCTCATTTTGGAGTGAACGTAAATGAAATTGATGGCAACAATAAAACAGTTTATTATGAAGAAAAAAATGCTGATGGAATTGTTGAACGTAAGGAAATGAAATTCGACATGTGTCATGCAGTGCCGCCGCAATCTGCTCCTGATTTTATTAAGAATAGCCCGCTTTCCGATTCGAATAGCCCTTACGGTTATGTTGATATAGATAAGAACACAATGCAGCATACCCGCTATAGCCAATATTTTTGCATTAGGCGATTGTACCAATGCTCCCTGCAGTAAAACGGGTGCGGCTATACGCAAACAAGCTCCTGTGGTGGTTCAAAATTTACTGGCATTTTTAGCGAATGAAAAATGAATGGAAAATACACCGGCTACAGCGCCTGCCCTATTCCTACTAAATATGGAAAGCTGATGATGGCTGAGTTTGACTATTCTAACACGCCTACCATGTCATTTCCATTTGACCAAACAAAGCCAAGATGGTCCATGTGGATATTAAAAACAAAATTATTGCCATGGTTTTACTGGAATCGAATTTTAAAAGGAACCGCATGATAAAATGTCGGACATTGATTTTATTTGTTCAACATGGATATTGTAACAAAAGTTACCCCGAACCTGCAAGGCTTAATTATCTTTCATAAAAATAAATTAATATGAAAAAGAATATGGGAAAGCGGATAAGATTATCAGGTTTATAATTGCCGCATTAGTTGCAATTTTATATTTACCAATATTATTACTGGAACATTAGGTATTGTAATGTTGGTTGATTGGCAGGTGTATTATTATTAACCAGCCTGGTAGGTATTTGTCCGCTTTATGCATGGTAGGTTTAAGCACCTGTCCGGCTAAAAAATAACCAGCGTTAAGTTTAAGTTTATTAAATCTGCTAAATATAATTTTTCCTGAGCTAACCTTCCTTGTCAGTACAGGAAACTAGCTATAGGGCATAGCTACAAAGAAGGTACTTTGTGTTCTTAGTGCTTTATGGACATACGTCAAATTATGATTAACATAGCACTTGCCAGGTATTTAAAAACATTTGCCTGAATTGGAAAACGTGAGGTTTTCGGGTAAGGTTAATCTTTAAAGCCATTGCCTGGCGGCTTTCAGCCATACAGGATTTCCATAAATTATAACCGCCGGAAAGATTAGAAACATTGTGGTATCCGTTTTGTTTTAAAATTCTTTGTGCCAGGTATCCTCTTAATCCGGCTTCACAATAAATATAAATATTTTTTTCTTTTGGAATTTCATCCAAGCCTGTTTCTTATTTCATCGATGGGTATGTTAATTGCTCCTGGCATTTTCCCGGCATCATATTCATCTTCTCTGCGAACATCTAATAAAATATCTGTCCGGGTTTAAATTGTCAAGTTCATTCCAATAAAATATTTTCAATCTGTTCAAGCAAAATATTTTCGGCAACAAAACCAGCCATATTTACCGGATCTTTTGCAGATGAATAAGGTGGTGCATAAGCATGTTCAAATTCAATCAAGTCATAAATGGTTTTATGTTGCTTAATGAAAGAAGATAAAACATCAAGTCGTTTGTCAACACCATCATATCCCGCAAGCTGGGCGCTCAACAACCGGCCATCATCAGGTGAAAATGCAATCTGTATAGTCATTGTTTTGAGCATCGGGATAATAAGCCGCATGCGAACCATTTTGCGTTATTGGATACAATGTGATTGATGTTAGCCGCTTTTAAATGTTTAGACGGCGGTTCCTGCGGTACCTACTGTCATATCAAACACTTTTACAATTGCCGTATTAATAGAACCATGATATTTTTGAACATTACCCAACACAACATTATTGGCGCAAATACGGCCTTGTTTATTTGCCGGGCCAGCCAGGTAAGTGATCATCGATTGACCCGTAATTGGATTCTCAAATTCAATGGCATCGCCAACAGCATAAATATCCGGATCGGATGTTTGCAAATATTCATTTACCCAAATGCCCCGGGCAGTGCCGGTTTTAAGCCCTGCCTGAACTGCCAGTCTCGTATCTGGCTTCACACCTATTGAAAGCATCACGATATCTGCGGTTACTACATCACCGTTATTTAATGAAACTTCTATTTGATCGCTATTTTTCTCAAAGCCTGTAACGGCAACGTTTAAACGCAGATCGACTCCTTTGCTTCTGATATGTTGTTGAACGATTGCCGCAATCGGAAAATCAACCGGGGCAAGAATTTGATTTCCCATTTCAATAATGGTAACATCCAGGCCAAGGTCATGAAAGTTCTCTGCCATTTCCAGCCCGATAAATCCTGCGCCAATTACTACTGCTTTTTTTATATGCTTTTGCTGTACATAACTTTTTATATAATCGGTGTCTTTTACATTTCTTAAAGTAAATATGCCTTCGCTGGAAATACCCGGTAATGGAGGGCGTATCGGTTCGGCTCCCGGCGACAAGAATTAATTTATCATAAGTTTCTTCATATACCTGCCGGTTGTTTGTTTAACGGCGGTTACGGTTTTTTTTGCAGGGTCGATGGCAGTTACTTCGGTTGTTATTCTTACATCAATATTAAAACGTTGATTAAAAGAGGTTGCGGTTTGCACAAACAGTTTATTCCTGTCTTTAATAACATCGCCAATATAATATGGCAGTCCGCAATTAGCGTACGAAATATATTCTCCTTTTTCAAAAATGATGATTTCTGCGTGTTCATCCAGCCTTCTTAATCTTGCTGCGGTGCTTGCTCCGCCCGCTACTGCACCTACTATTATGTACTTCATGTTACTTGTGAATTCGTTTTAATGCGATTGAATAAATAGTTGAGTTTATCTTTTTCTATTGTGTTTGTCTATAAGTAAGCGATAAAAATATTGACATTAGAAATGTGAAACTAACTGAAGTGATAAACGAAAAACTTTATTGGTTGACTGGCAATTTGTTTAGGTCAAAACAATAAAGTTTTTTCAAAACTAACTCATAAAGAACGAGGCAATTGTAACATTTATTACATAAATACCCTTCATCGGTGTGTTTGGGGAACAATCATATTTCGTGGCTGATGCAAATCATTAACTATTGATATTAACATCATAATAAAATGAATTATTAAGTGCTGAATTTTACACCGTAAATTTTAATCAAAAATCAAACAAATGAAAAATCTTGTTATACTCGGAGCCGGAACTGGCGGCACAATTATGGCGAATCACTTGCATCATCATTTGAAACAGCCCGATTGGCAAATAAGCATTATAGATGAACGTAAAGAACACTATTATCAGCCAGGATATCTTTTTCTTCCTTTTGATATTTATGCTCCGGAAGATATTATAAAGACTGTTGAAGAATTTATACCAAAGGAAGTTAAACTGATTAAGAAAAAAATAGATCGTATCCTGCCAACCGATAATAAAATTCAACTGGATGGCGGTGAAGAATTAAACTACGATATTTTAATAATCGCCACAGGTGCTAAAATAGCTCCTGAAGAAATAGAAGGAATGAAAGGCGCTGAATGGCAAAAATCTGTTTTTGATTTTTACACTTTCGAAGGTGCACTCGCTTTGCGAAATAAATTGAGAGAATGGGAAGGTGGTAAACTGGTAGTGCACATAACAGAGATGCCTATTAAATGCCCGGTGGCTCCGCTGGAGTTTACTTTTTTGGCCGATTCATTTTTTAAACACAAGCACATTCGCGATAAAGTTGACATAACTTATGTAACGCCTTTAAGCGGTGCATTTACAAAACCAAAAGCTACACGAAGCACTCGATCATTTGCTTGAGGAAAAAAATATAAACATTGAGAGCGATTTTGCAATTGAGCATGTAGACAATGAAAAGAAAGAGATTGTGGATTATGGTGGAAGAAGAATTCCATTTGATTTATTGGTAACGGTGCCCACCAATAAAGGAGATGATTTAATTGAAAGATCAGGTATGGGTGATGACTTAAATTATGTACCTACTAATAAAGCAACGCTGCAATCAAAGGAATACGAAAACATTTTTGTGATAGGAGATGCAAGTAATATACCTGCTTCCAAAGCCGGCTCTGTTGCGCACTTTGAAGCGGAGATACTAACTGACAATATTCTACTTTATATAAAAGGAGAACCGTTAAAAGAAGAGTTTGACGGACATGCAAACTGCTTCATTGAAACAGGAAACGGCAAAGCATTGCTGATAGATTTTAACTATACACATGAACCCGTTGAAGGAAGTTTTCCATTCCCCGGCATAGGCCCTTTGCGTTTGCTGAAAGAAAGCAGGATGAACCATATGGGTAAGCTTGCTTTCAGATGGATCTATTGGAATGTTTTATTGAAAGGAACACATATACCTTTTGTTTCTGCAACCATGTCGGAGAGTGGAAAACATTATGATAAAGTAGAAAGCGTTTCTAATTAAATTATTTAAATCATCATTTAAAAAAACAAAATATGGAAAGGACAATAGCCGGTAAATCAATAACCGTAAACGAAGAAGGATACTTAAAAGATTTTAGCCAATGGGATGATAAAGTTGGAGAAGCATTAGCTGCGGAAGCTGATATCGTTTTAACTCCAAGACATTGGGAAGTTTTAAAGTATCTGCAAAATGAACAAAAAAACCAGGTAGCATTAAGTATACGACGTGTTGGAAAAAGCGGTGTGGTAGATATTAAAGAGTTCTATCAATTATTTCCAATGGCGCCATTAAAAACAGCAACAAAAATTGCCGGTATACCTAAGCCTGCAAGTTGTATTTAAAAAAATAAATTTTGTCAATTATGTATGAAGAAAATGAAGCAACGGCAACGCTTGAAAAAAGTTATGTTGCATTTAAACCTGAAAATAAAGGAGCGATAAAAAAGATGATGATCATCT
This sequence comes from uncultured Chitinophagaceae bacterium, assembly GCA_963756945.1. Lineage (GTDB taxonomy): Bacteria > Bacteroidota > Bacteroidia > Chitinophagales > Chitinophagaceae > Ginsengibacter. The sequence goes on from CAVWQJ010000020.1 coordinate 78,204, forward strand.
TATCCAAGGGAACACTGGAAAATGTATATGCTGCTTTTGTATTAGCCAATGGCGCAAGAATGGAAGGCATAGAAGCGGAAATGTTCTTTACCTTTTTTGGCTTGGAAGCAGTTCATAAAAAGAAACTGGAGCACCTGCATGTGGCTACTGTCGGCAATCCTGCAATGCACATGCCCACAATGTTGGGTGGCTTGCCTGGCATGGAAGCATTCGCAACTCACATGATGAAAAAAGAAATGGAAAAAATTGATATGCCGGATATACTTGAGTTTTTGGATATTCTATCTGCTTCCGGTGTAAAATTATGGGCATGTAAATTAGCGATGGATATGTTTCATTACAAGAAAGAAGATTTGTATGACGGCATTGATGATGTAATTACTGTAGGTGATTTTTATAAAGAGAGTGCAGGTGAAGGAGTGCACATGCTGTTTATTTAACCATTAACAATTTTTCTTCGATACAGTTATAGTCAAATAATGATTTGATTCAATTACTGCTGCAGTTTAAGCAGACTAAAATAACATTTATGAAAAAGATAATAACAACTTTTGGATTAGGCATATTGCCATTTATTTTACTGGCACAGGCAGGGCATATAATGCAAGGCGTTGGTGCCACAAATATGTCGATGGGTGGTGCAGCTACAGCACAGCCAATCGATATTAACGGAGCATTGCAATGGAATCCTGCAGGTCTGTCTGCATTTGATTCAAAGATAATTTCTGCAAATGCGGGTTTGTTTTTTTCTTCACCCGTTTTATCCTCAACGGTACCAACATCAGATGGGCCATTTAGTGGTGTGACCAAAGATGCAAGAGGAGTTTCAATAATGCCGGCGCTTGCAATGGTATGGGGCAAAAAAGATAGTAAACATACATTTGGAGTGTCAGCATTTGGAATAAGCGGCTTTGGAGTCACCTTTCCGCAAAGCAATACGAATCCTATTAATATGCCTCAAAGCTCAGGAGGTTTCGGACGTATACAATCAGATTACCAACTACTCCAGGTTGGGCTCGCTTATTCGTACAAAATTTCAAAACAATTTTCTATTGGGTTACAACCCAATTTCGATTATGCTACATTAAAACTGGCACCCAATCCGCTTTCCTCACCAAGTCAAACACTTGGATACCCGGTAAGTAATAAGGCAACTGCTGTAGGGTTTGGCGGGCAGGTTGGTATATTTTATAATTCTGGCAAGGGAATTAAATTAGGAGCTTCTTATAAAACGCCGCAATCTTTTGGAAGCTTCAATTTTGCCAATACTTATCTTGATGGCAGTAAAGCTCCGAATGTGAAATTTAAAATGAATTATCCTGCAATCATTTCAGCGGGTGTAGGTTATTCAAAAAGCAAATTTGATGTTGCAGTTGATTACCGTTTTGTGAACTATGCAAATACCGCAGGCTTTGAAGCAAAGGGATGGACGAACACTGCTTCTGTAGCAGGTTTCGGCTGGAAGAATATTTCAATAGTTTCAGCAGGAATTCAGTATAAAGGCATCAATAAATTTCCCGTAAGAGTTGGATACACTTATAGTTCCAACCCTATAAGAAGTGAACTTGCATTTTTTTCCACGCCTGCCACTGCAGTTATAAAAAATGCATTCCAGGTGGGTTGTGGTTATGAATTTAATAGCAGGTTAACGCTCAATGGAGTGTTTCATTACGGAACCAGCAGCGGCTCAACCAGCGGGCCATTATTGAACCCTGGGATGAAAGACGAAGCAAACAATTATGGTGCAGTTCCCGGCAGCAATGTATCTTATAAAATGACAACGAGCATGGTAATGTTGGGCGTTAATTATGCATTTTAAAACTGAGGGTCTGGTTTGAATAAGGAAAAAGTTCCGGATATATTTCGGGACTTTTTTAATGCCATTGCAGGCTGCGTTATTCATTTCTTTTTAAAACCGACGATCTTTTGAGGAGTGTATTAACAAGCTGTTTTCGCTTAGTGTAACCTTTGTTACCAATTACCGTAGTCATTGAATTTACATTTGCGTTATTAAAATAATAAAATATCAGTTCATCAAATATTTTCAGCAATAGAAAATAAAATCAATTAATAAATGAAACAAACAATTTTTTACAACTGGAATTTTATGAGGTTTATAAGATTGGTGTTAGGCATTTTCATTATTGTGCAATCCGTAATTGTAAAAGATTGGGCTATTGGTTTGCTGGGCATTTTTTTTACAGCGATGCCATTATTTAATGTCGGTTGTTGCGGTGCAGGTGGCTGTTCTGTTCTCATTAAGAAGACTGCCGAAAATATAAAAGACGTTTCTTATGAAGAAGTGAGCTAACCAGCCCGGCTGGTAAGCATAGACGCAGTAATCAAAAAAATCACAAAATAAAATTTAAACAAATGAATATTTTTCAATCCTTATTCGGAGGCGGACAGACAGTAGATTTAAAAAACGTAATCAGCGAAGGTGCATTTTTAGTAGATGTTAGAACTCCTGGTGAATTTGCCCAGGGCCACGTAAAAGGATCTGTTAATATACCACTGGATACCGTTGCATCTCAATTACCAAAATTCAAAAACAAAAAAAATATAGTTGTGTTTTGCAGAAGTGGCGCCAGGAGTTCGCAGGCAAAATCTATCTTAAATCAAAAGGGAATTACAAACGTTGTTAATGGTGGCACCTGGAATCATGTGAGCCAGTTTGTAAAATAGTTTTTTCAAAATATTTACCATTAAATAATTTATTAAAAAGTACTGTCAGACGTTTGACCTCTGCATCAGTACTTTTTTTATTTCCATAAGCAGTACCCGCAACATTTACAGGCGCATGCTGTGTTGTAAGTTACAAATGTTACAGTGTTACTCTTTTCATGTATATAGTTTTGCCGCAAATTAAAAAGTTAGTGAACACAGGAAAATATTTCGTCTTAACGGTTATTATAATTGCCACGTTTTTTAATTGCCTGGCATTAAAATCTTCAGCGCAGGAAAGCCGCAAACTATTAAGCCTTTCTGAAGCAATTACCGCATCATTAAATAATAACAAGTCAATTCAATTGGCTCAATTAGATGAAAGCATTGCAGCATCTAACTATAGGCAAACGAGCGCTGTTTTTTTACCGCAAGTTGGTTTTTCGTATACGGCAATGAGTACTAATAATCCTCTCAATGCATTTGGATTTAAGCTGCAGCAAAAGTCAATTATTCAAAATGATTTTGATCCGCATCTTTTAAACAATCCGTCAGGTATTAGCGACTTTACCACGATGCTGGAAGTGAAGCAACCGTTAGTAAATATGGATTTATTATTTAAGAGAAAAGCCGCGGCGAAGCAAATAGAATCATATCAATATAAAACACAGCGAACAAAAGAATATATAACTTTTGAAGTGCAGAAAGCATATCTGCAATTGCAATTGGCTTATAATGCCGTTAGTGTTTTAGAAGAGGCGTTACAAACAACAGATTCAGTTTATACGTTTACCGATAATCATTTTAAGCAAGGCTTAATTCAAAAGTCTGACGTGTTGAATGCACAGGTGCAGGTTACTACGGTTGAAGCGAATTTGGAGAAAGCAAAAAGCAATATACGCAACGCATCTGATTACCTCAGTTTATTAATGGGACAGGGTAACGGTGTCGTTTATACGCCGGCAGATATTTCTCAAATTGAAATCTCAACAACCGATTCCATCTCAAAAATTGCTGAGTCGCGATCAGATTTTTTGGCAATGCAAAAAGCTATTGAAGCATCTGATTTGATGATTAAATCTGGCAAAATGAGTTACCTGCCTAAGCTGAATGCATTTGGAAGTTACCAGTTCAATGACAGGAAGGCATTGGGTTTTGGCGCCAACGCTTACCTGGCGGGTGTTCAACTGTCATGGGATATTTTTAAAGGGAATAGTACTAAAAACTCGATTGCCACACAGACGTTAGAACGAAATAAATTATCGGAAGAATTAGCACAACAAAAAGATCAAAGCCAGCTGGAATTAAGCAAGGCTTATCGTGATCTTTCGGATGCGGAGTTCGATATCAAGCAACAGAAACTTGCAATTGAACAAGCATCGGAATCGTTGATGATTTTGCAAAATCGTTATCAACAGGGCCTTGTAAATACTACGGATGTGTCAATGGCAACAACACAACTTTCACAACAAAAATTTGCATTAGCACAGGCAGTTTTTATGCGGAATGTTACGAAAGCCTATTTGCAATTACTAACGTCATCAATCAATCAATCAATCAATCAATAAATAAGTAAAATTTTTCTAAATGAATACGATGGTTTATACAAAAAGAACGCTGCAATTATTTACCGGCATTGGACTATTGATGTTGGGTTCCTGCTCAAATAAGAATAGCATGGCCCCGGATGCAAATACTGATAGTGCAATAGTAGTAACAGTTGCAACGCCATCGGGTAATGAAAAGCAGGCCATTAATATAAGCGGGCAGGTGGAAGCATCGCAGTCTGCTAATATCAGCACGAGAGTAATGGGTTACATAACGAAGCTGAATGTAAATGTTGGCGACCATGTAAATAAAGGACAGTTAATTGCTTCTATAAGTAATAATGATATTGTAGCAAAGCGTGGCCAGGCAGATGCTATGATTGCAGAAGCCAGTGATGCTTTACAAAATGCGCAAAAAGATTATGATCGTTTCACTGCATTATACAAACAACAGAGTGCGACGGCAAAAGAACTGGACAACGTTACGCTTCAATACAATTCAGCAAAATCAAGATTGGAATCTGCAAAACAAATGCGTAACGAAGTAAACGCGATGTTAGCTTACACAAATTTAACCGCGCCGTTTTCGGGTACGGTTACGCAAAAATTAACAGATGCAGGAAGCATGGCAAATCCGGGAATGCCAATAGTTACGATTGAACAAAGTGGCTCTTATCAAATAAGCGCTGCGGTTCCTGAAACGCAAATCAATCAAATAAAACAAGGCCAGGCAGTAACTGTAAATATTAAATCAATCAACAAAACTTTCACCGGCAAGGTTACGCAAATTAATCAATCATCTCAGTTTACAGGTGGGCAATATATTATTAAAGTAAGCATTCCCGATAAAGAGAAGAACGGATTATATGCAGGCATGTATGCTAATCTGGCAATCGCATCTTCCAATAAAGTTGAAGTAGCTACAGATGCTGTGCTGGTGCCTGTTTCAAGTATCATTAACAAAGATCAACTAACGGGGCTGTACACGATAAGCGCCAACAATACAGCATTATTGCGTTGGGTAAGACTGGGTAAAACTTTTGGCAATAAAGCAGAAGTGTTAAGCGGTTTGGATAACAGCGAGCAGTTTATTGTAAGTGCCGAAGGGAAGCTATATAACGGTGTTCCTGTAAAAATAAAATAGGATATTTTTTTACTCTTAGAAATTAAAACGAATTAATACAATCAGATGAAAAATGGTTTTTCAGGTAATATAGCTAAAGCCTTTATACAGTCTAAACTAACGATACTGTTGATGATTGCTTTTTTGATGATTGGTGCGTACAGTACGTATTTGATACCACGCGAAGAAGAACCGCAAATACAGGTACCGATGGCCGATATATTTATCGGTTACCCCGGTGCTGAGCCTAAAGACGTAGAAACTAAAGTAGCAGAGCCTTTGGAAAAAATGATTTCGAATGTGAAAGGTGTGGAATATGTTTATTCAACATCCATGAAAGGACAGGCAATGCTAATCGTTCAGTTTTATGTAGGAGAAAATGTAGAAAATTCTTTGGTAAAACTCTATAGCGAGTTGATGAAGAACATGGATAAAATGCCGCAAGGTGTTACACTTCCATTAATAAAAGCAAGATCGATAGATGACGTGCCGGTATTGGGCTTAACGCTGTGGAGCGAAAACTATGATGATTACCGGTTGAAACAGATTGGCCAGGAGCTGACCAATGAAATTAAAAAGATACCGGATGTTTCAGACATAAATATTATAGGAGGAAGAAGCCGTGAAATAAAAGTATTGCTCGATAAGAATAAAATGGCAGAAAATCATGTTGATTTTTTATCCGTTAGTAAACAAATACAAGGTAGCAATGCGCAGATGCAAAGTGGTAACCTGTTACAGCAGAACACTGTTTTTTCTGTTGAAACCGGTAATTTTTTAAACACTTCCGATGATGTAGCGAATCTTGTTGTTGGCATCAATCAACAGCAACCTGTATATCTAAAACAAATTGCGCAGGTAGTAGAAGCGCCTCAAACAGCGGATCAATATGTGTTGTTTGGCTATGGCCGTGCGGATACTTCAAAAGCAAATAAATTCAAATCAAATTATCCCGCGGTTACTTTATCAATTGCTAAAAAGAAAGGTGCCGATGCGATGCAACTTTCTGAAAAGATCCTTGCTAAAGTGGAACATTTAAAAAAAGATTTGTTGCCTGATGATGTGCAACTGTCGGTTACAAGGAACTATGGTGAAACTGCATCAGATAAAGTATCGGAATTGTTGTTCCATTTATTTATTGCGATTGTGGTAGTTACGTTATTTGTAATGCTTGCCATGGGCTGGCGTGGTGGATTAGTCGTGTTCTTATCTGTGCCGGTAACATTTGCGCTTACGCTTTTCAGTTATTACTTCATGCATTATACGTTAAACCGTATTACCTTCTTTGCATTGGTATTTATCACCGGTATTGTGGTAGATGATTCCATCATTATTGCGGAGAATATGCACCGACATTTTAAAATGAAAAAATTGCCACCGTTGCAGGCTGCCATTTATGCCATTAATGAAGTGGGCAATCCTACAATACTTGCGACGTTCACAGTTGTTGCGGCGGTATTACCGATGGCTTTTGTATCGGGCATGATGGGGCCGTACATGAGCCCAATGCCGATTGGCGCCTCTATTGCCATGATGCTTTCGTTAATAGTTGCGCTGACACTCACGCCATATCTTGGTTATATTTTCCTGCGTGAAAAAGAAAAGAAAGGAATCAGTCATAAAGAAAGTAAACCGCATATTCTTGAAGAAACCCGCATCTATAAAATTTATCGTTCTTTCATTCGCCCGATGTTGGAAAAAAGATGGAAGCGTTGGACTTTTATTATAAGTATTGTAGTGATTTTACTTGCATCTCTTTCGATGTTTTATACCAAATCCGTTGCTGTAAAAATGTTGCCGTTCGATAATAAGAATGAATTCCAGGTTGTGATTGACATGCCCGAAGGAACTACTTTGGAAAAAACACAGGCGGTTGCAAAGGATATTGCGGACTACGTTTCAAGACAACCGTTAGTTCGAAATTACCAGGCATATATCGGTACATCAGCGCCCATTAGTTTTAATGGGTTAGTAAGGCATTATGATTTGAGGAGAGGCGATAATGTTGCAGATATCCAGGTGAACCTCGTTGACAAAAAAGATCGCAGCCTGCAAAGCCATGAAATTGCCAGGCAAATGCGTGTACCCGTACAAGTTATAGCTGCAAAATACAATGCAAATGTTAAGATTGTTGAAGTGCCACCCGGGCCTCCGGTGTTATCTACATTGGTTGCGGAAGTGTATGGACCTGATTACAGTGAACAAATAAAAATAGCAAAGCAAGTGAAAGCCTTGTTTAATAAAACAACAGATGTTGTTGATGCGGATTGGATGGTAGAAGCTGATCAGCCGGAATACCATGTAGCCGTTGATAAAGAAAAAGCAATGCGATATGGTGTAGCCCCGGCGCAGGTAACGGTCGCCGTAAACGCAGCGGTGTCAGGAATGCCGGTTGGCAATATTTATCAGCCTGCTTCCTATAACCAAACCGCTATTAAACTGCAACTGAGTGATGCGGACAAAACAAATATGGATGATATACTCGATATAAAAGTTATGGGCATGCAGGGCAATGAAGTACCCATCAGGGATCTGGTAACTGTTACAAAACAGCTCAGGCAAAAAAGTATTTATCGCAAAAATCAGAAAGAAGTTGTTTATGTGCTTGCCGATATGGCGGGCAGTTTGGAAAGCCCGTCTTATGCTATCTCGAATATTTCGGATAGTTTAAAAAACATCCAGGTTCCTAAGGGGTTTTCACTGAAAGAAGAATACACACATCAGCCGGAAATGGAAGATAATTTTTCTTTAAAGTGGGATGGAGAATGGCAAATTACTTTTGAGGTTTTCAGGGACCTGGGCATTGCATTTGGTGTAGTTATCTTGTTAATCTACATTCTTATTGTTGGTTGGTTTCAAAACTTTGCGGTACCGTTAGTTATGTTGGCTGCAATTCCGTTGTCTTTAATTGGAATTGTTTTGGGTCATTGGATGTTGGGCGCTTATTTTACCGCAACATCAATGATTGGATTTATTGCTTTGGCTGGCGTTATGGTCCGAAACTCAGTCTTGCTCATTGATTTTATTAATATCCGCTTAAGAGAAGGCATTCCATTAAAACAGGCAATTATAGAAGCAGGCGCAGTAAGAACAACACCTATTTTATTAACTGCCGGAGCCGTGGCATTGGGCGCAGTAATTATTTTATTCGATCCTATTTTCCAGGGCCTTGCCATTTCATTAATGGGTGGAACGATCACATCAACTTTTCTCACTTTATTAGTAGTGCCTTTATTGTATTACAGGATGATGCGAAAAAAATATCCCAATAAATAATTTAAATCTTCAGTTATGAAATTTTTTATAGTAACGTGTCTTAAGGAATACCAGGATGTTGTTACCAAAATATTTAAGCAGGCAAATATTCACGTGTTTAGTGCAACAGATGTAATTGGGTTTAAAGATAACCAAACTCCGAACCTCTTGGAAGATTGGTTTGCCAGTGGCGACGAAAAATTTGATTCCATGATCATATTCAGTTTTACAGATAATGAAAATGCTGAACATGCCATGGAGTTAATAAAAAAATATAATGAAACCAGTGAAACAGGTTTTCCTGTAAGGGCATTTATTGTTCCCGTTGATAAGGTGAGTTATTAACCAAAAATAAAAAATATGAAAGAAAGAATTATTCGTGCGGTTGCAGGCTCATTTGTTTTGCTAAGCATTGTACTCACTTACTTCATAAATGTCCATTGGATATGGCTTGGTGTTTTTGTCGGGGTCAATTTGTTCCAGTCGGCATTTACCAAATTCTGCCCGCTCGAAAAAATAATAGCAGCGTATGAAAGTAAAACTAATGCTAATTAAGCGTGACTGTTTAATAATGAATTTTTGCCAAAGCTGAATCCCCTATTCATAGCATGAAAAGAATTATCATCATATCGTTGTTAACTTTTTTATTTGCTGTGCCTGGCAGGGCTCAACAGCATGAAATTGCAGAAAACCCGGTTGTATATAAAGAGAATCAACTTCAAACGGGAGATTCCACTTCATTATGGCATGCGGTCAAAAGTGGCCGCTTATCGGGCCATTTGAGATCTTTTTTTATGACTACTCAAAATGAAGGCGGACTCACTGATTATTACGCTGATGCACTTGGCGGAACATTACGATATGAAATGAATAAATTTCACCATGTTCAATTCGCGATAGGAGGATTTGCTGCTTTTAAAATTGCGTCATCAAACCTGGCAGAGCCGGATGATTTAACAGGCATGGGTAGCCGCTATGAAACCGGGTTGTTTGATATTACTAGCTTGTCTAAAAAATCATTATATCGATTGCAGGAATTTTATCTTAAATATGCTGCCAGGCAATCTTCCATAAAAGTGGGAAGGCAATTTATTAATACGCCATTCATCAATTTACAGGATGGCCGCATGAATGCAACTGCGGTGGAAGGTGTTTGGGCGGAGATAAATGAAATAAGAAAAATAAAGATTCAATTAGGTTGGTTGTGGCGAATATCACCAAGGAGCACAGGCAAATGGTATAATCCGGGAAAATCAATTGGATTATATTCTACTGGTATAAACCCGGACGGAACAAAGTCAGGATATACTAATAATATTAAGAGTAATGGAATCGCAATTATTGGCATTACAAAAGCAATAAGTGATAACATGAAAGTACAGGCATGGGATATGTTTACGGAAAATGTATTTAACGTAGCTATGTTGCAAACAGACATTACTTTTCCGCTGAAAAAAAATAATTCTTTGTTTACCGCTGCACAAATTATTAAAGAGGATGCCATAAATTATGGCGGAAACAAAGATCAATTCAAGACTTATTTTTCAAAAGAAAGCAAGCCATTAAGTTTCGGGGCAAAGGTGGGATGGAAGAACAAACAATGGGAAATTTCTTTTAGCTATAATCGCATAACCGGGTCCGGGCGATACCTGCTTCCGCGTGAATGGGGCGTGGAACCATTTTTTACTTTTCTGCCAAGAGAACGCAATGAAGGGATAGGTAATGTGAATGCAGTAATGGCCAAAGTAAATTACGTTGTCTGCAAAGAAAAACTTAAGACCTGGCTGGCAGCAGGTTGTTATGCCTTACCCGATGTTAGAAACTATAAGCTCAACAAATATGACATGCCCTCATACGCTCAAATAAATGCCGATTTAAAATATACCTTTACAAAGAATTTTAGAGGCCTTGAAATTGAAATTTTAGCAGTAGCAAAATTGAAAGAAGGCGCAACTTACGGTAATGAAAAATCTGTTATTAATAAAGTGAATATGATGCAGTACAACTTAATTATTAACTACGATTTTTAGTCAATAATGAATAAAACAATGGATAATAATATAACCCTCAATTCAACATTTGAGCCTGCTTTAGTGAAAGAAATGTACCAGTTTGGCGAGATTAAATCTTTTAAAGAAGGGGATGTTATCATGGATTACGGCAAATACATCCGGATGATGCCTTTGATTATAAAGGGAACTATTAAAGTTCTCAGGATGGATGAAAATGGCAAAGAAATTCTTTTATATTATTTATCAAATAATGAAAGCTGTTCTATGGCATATAGTTGTTGCGTAGAAGCGAAGAAGAGTGAAGTAAAGGCGATTGCAGAAGACGATGTTGAACTGATAGCCATACCTCATATTAAATTAGATGAATGGTTATGCAAATACACCAGTTGGAAGAACTACATCATGCACAGTTTTAATGAACGTTTTTTAGAATTATTAAAATCAATTGAAAGCATTGCATTTCATAAATTGGATGAACGTCTCATCGCATACCTCAAGGAAAAGCAACGCCTCTCCGGTTCCAGCGTTATTAAAGCATCGCATTATCTTATTGCCGATGAATTGGCTACCTCAAGGGTTGTAGTATCGCGGCTGCTAAAACAATTAGAGAACGACGGGAAAATTTTATTGTACCGGAACGAAATTAAACTGATGAAAGAATTTAATTAGAACTAAGTTTTCCTATTTTATTAATTGCCTGAATTTCTTTAATTCTGAAATTTCAAGCGGCGATAGCAATTCATTGTTTTCGTATTTCGCTTTAATAAATAATACTCTTTTATGCTGCGGATATTTTGCAAGTATTGTTTCTATTAATACTCCGGCTACTTTATCTTTTTCAAATAACGCAGCCGGAGGCGGCAACTCAGATTTATATCTCGTCGGCATTCTTTTTATTATCGCTTCTAACGTGCCCAACTTACTAATAGATACATCTTTTATTTTGGAAGCTTTACTATGCAGGCCTTGTAGTTGTTTCTTACTCAGGCTTCCCCTTTGCTGGTATTGTTTATAAAGACTTATAACAAACGACGACACAGGATAAGCCAGGATGCAGTCTTCGAGCAAATCGTTAACAATATCAATCTTTTTTTTTGTAGACATTGTAATGGAAAAATCTTGCGGGATTATTTTTTTTCGTAAAGCAAAAAATGTTGTATCGGAAGAAATTCGCCATCTTCAGCAAGCTTAAAGCCATTGGCGGCCATTTCTTTATTTGTTTGTTCAACGCTCATTTTATGCAAAGGTAATATGGGCAGGTTAGGATCTTCGGCCCTGTACTCCATTAATAAAATTTTGCCATTGCTTTTAAGCGCCTTATTGATGTAATGCATCATTTCTTTGGGATATTCCAGTTCGTGATAAACATCAATTAGTATAGCCAGGTCTATGGAACTGTCGGGTAAATGCGGCGATTTTGCATCACCTTTTATAACTTCGACATTTGTTGCGCCCAATTCTTTCTTTTGATTATTAAGATAGCGAATTAATTCATCTTGTATTTCTACTGCATAAACTTTGCCTTCGGGAACTTTTTCGGCAATTTTGAAAGTATAATAACCGGTGCCCGCACCAATATCTGCTACAACACTTTTTGGCGTCAGGTTCATTTTTTCAATAGCAAGCCGGGAATTTTCTTCCTTCTGGCGATCTTTGTGATCCAGCCATGCAGCACCGTCTGAACCCATTACCTGTGCAATTTCCCGATCGGCATAAAATTTCCCCGTACCATCAGAAGAGCGTGGCTTATAGCTATAATTATACTGTGGATTAATAAATGTTTTATGACTTTTTTCGGTAGAATTACATTTTCCAAATGAAAAGAAGATAAAAATTATTAAGCCTATTGCTGGCACTTTCATAAAGTTGAAGATAAATTATTACTTCATTTTATTCGAAGTTAATTTTTTAAATAACTATTAAAACGGAGAAGTCTTTTAAAAAATTTGTTGCCAAAACTTTTTGCGTTATTTTTGCACTCCTTTTTAAAGAATTGGCAGCTCTCACAATGAGTTTCCGTTGTTATAAAAGAACATAAAACAAATGATTTGGTAGCTCAGTTGGTAGAGCAATACACTTTTAATGTATGGGTCCTGGGTTCGAGTCCCAGCCAGATCACCAATTTACAATTCAAACGAAATAAAAAGCCCGCAAACTCAATGTTTGCGGGCTTTTTTGTTTTTAGAAACTGATCAAAATGTTCATTTATGCTCATAGTAATCGTGAGTAATTCATGAGTTCGCATGACCATCTTTACTATGCGCGATTTTCCGGCTAATAAGCTCAAAATGAACATGTCTTGTCAGGAAAGCTGACCTTCTAATTTTATAACCTTAAAATATTATGGCATACCAAACAGCTATTGTTATTGCTATCTCTTAAAATAAATTAACCCGCTCAATGAAGAAATATTAAGGCATTTGTATAATATTCTTCACTGTAGTTTTTTGGTAGTTTTTGATTTCAGGTCTATCTACCTTGTACCTGTTCAACAGGCTTCTGTTGAAACTTAACGAAATCTTGCTTGAACATTAAACAAACTTAAAATTATTCACTATGACAAAAAAATTACTTCTTTTCCAGGCTATTCTATGCCTGGGATTTTACTCCTGCCAAAAAAAAATTGAGCAGAGTTCTCTTAATGCTGTTGACTACAACAAGGATCACAAAATTAGTTCTGAATGCGGATGTGATGCGCTTCCGGGAAGCACATTCTTTGATCCTACCTGTCTTATTTCAGCCAGCCAACATGGAAGATTAGACACCATTCAAAAAGGATTTGGTTTCACAGAAGGCCCTGCTGTTGATAAAGAAGGAAATGTATTCTTTACTGACCAGCCTAACGACAAAATTTACAGATGGGATGCCAATAGTGGTGCAGTATCGCTGTTTTTAACCGGTACCGGACGCTCTAACGGAATGGCTTTTGATAGAAAAGGCGACCTTATCGCCTGTGCTGATATGCATGGCGAACTATGGAAGATTCATAAGAACGGCACACATGAAGTACTGGTTAATAATTACCACGGAAAACTTTTGAATGGCCCAAATGATGTATGGATAAACCCCGTTACTGGTGGCATTTATATAACTGACCCAATATTTCCAAGAGACTATTGGGATCCATCTGATCCCCGCAATCAACCCTGGGAACCTACCCACTCTGAACAAGCTGCGACCGGTAAAGGCGGCCACGTTTATTACCTTGGCCCGGGTAGTCACAAATTGGTGAGGGTAACAACAATGGCAGGATGGAATGCCGATATTTGGCCGAACGGTGTTACAGGTACGCCTGATGGTAAAAGACTGTATGTAAATAATTGGACCTATGATGGGACCGGCAAAATTTGGTCTTTTGATATTAATCGAAATGGCACACTATCTAACATGCAGACGGTTGCTGATAATTTAAACTTTTGTGATGGTATGTCATTGGATGAAAAGGGAAATATTTATGTAAGTGGCGGAGTTGGAATAAATGCGTATGATCGTCATGGCAATAAAATCATGACGATTTCCGCAGGCGGCGGTTCCAATAATGTCTTTGCCGGCAAGAATAATAAATTGTTGTTTATGACCGGACCGACAGACAGGATAACTTCCGTAAAAATGAATGTGAAAGGAGTGGAAAAATTCGGTAGAGAAGGTAGATGGTGGGATAATGATTAATTCCTTCGTGAAATAAAATGCATTGGAGGAAATATTATTGATAGTGTTGTTGTGGAAAACGCAAAAATTGTAAATGAACTCCCTTGGTTTAAAGGGAGTTCATTATTTTTAAAGATCAACTAAAACAGCAATAACCGGTTATATTTTTTTCAAAAAAAAGCTGTAACTAACGTTTGAATTTGCTTTGATATTTTAATATATTTTTTAATAAAAAAGTGAATAATAATTGTGAATAAATCATCATCGCTTCGTTTGTTTTTTGCAAATCAACAAACAGTTAAAACTTTTCACGCTTATTATGGGAACAGGAAATTATTTGTTTGAAAGTATTAAAAACAAACTCGTTATTTTTAAAGAAGGAAATGAAATGTATAAGCTTTATCGTTCCCATCGGCCATGCATGTACGAATTGTAAACAACATCCAACAACCATACAATAAGTAATTAAATATTTTTTCTATCTAATAAAACAAAAAAAATGAATATCAAATCTTTCACAATTGTTTTGGCAATTTCATTAGCAAGTCTTAGCTGTTTAGCTCAATCAACAGATCCATCTATAACGGACGATTTCAAACCT
>CAVWQJ010000021.1:0-42319 GCA_963756945.1 uncultured Chitinophagaceae bacterium
AAAAGCCCCCTCTTTTGGAGAGGGCCTTTGTTAATACCATTTATTTTAGTAACCTGGATTTTGAGCTAAATTAGGATTAAGTGCTATGGCACCTTGTGGTATTGGCAAAAGAGTCCAGTTTGGTGTAATCGCGGTATTATATAAGCCATGTACCTGCCCGTCATGAGTTGGACCGGGAGCGGGGTTGGGGACAGGATTATAGTTGCTTGCTACTGCACCATTTGCATTGTTGACAAATGAACAGCCACATCCGTACCTGCTCTACAAAGATCAAAAAAGGTGGAATATTCGCCGCTTAGTTCATGCCTGTATTCGCTTAATACCATTTGCAAGGGATCTGTTATATCCGCACCCGGAGTGCCGTCATAATTGGCACTATCTTTCATAACTGCAGGTGCAGTACCACCCCATGCCCTATCTCTCACCAATTTAAGATCGGCCATTCCGCCGGGAATATCACCGGTGCGGATTTTACATTCAGCCCTGCTTAATAAAACTTCAGCATAACGCATTAATATTTGATTTTGGTCTCCAAAAATGTGCGCCGTATTATCGCTGGGATTGTTATAATTACCGGTAAGATTTGGATCTCTCCATTTTTTTGCGCAAACATATCCCGTACGTTGCTTATCATCTCCATACCATGGCCTGGTTAAAGTTCCGACAGTATTTATAATTTTGCCATCATCACCGATATATGTTTGATTGCCTCCCGCAAACCCGGCCACGACAGGAGGATAACCCTTTATCCCACCCCATTTGGCAATAATTCCGGGACTTTGCAATGTATCGCCCGGACCTACAATAGTAAAGTTTACGTTTGTCTCCCGATTGATACGAATTCCATAATGCCGGATTACCGTAGTCATAACCCTGTTGCGTTATTTCATTCGGCCAGCTAAAGCTATCTATCCAACCAAGTTCAGCTCCCGGCGGTTGCCAGCTTCCGCCCCAATCCTGCGGATCACCAGCTTTTAAGTAAAACTGAACTTCAAAAATAGATTCGTCATTGTTCTGATGATTATATTCATTGACATCCGCGAAGTTGGGCATCAGGTGATAATTATTAAATTCCGGGTTATTGAAAGCCGTTAAAGCCCCGGCATAATCTTTCAGCCACATCCGAGCCGCACCATCGTAAGCATAGGCGGCACCCTTGGTGGCTCTTCCCAGATCAGCACTTGACAATTCTGTTTTTGACAATAAAAGAGCTTCTGCCTGGGTCATGTCAGACACTACTTGTTGAAATACAGAATCCCGTGAATCTCTTGGCCTCAAACCAAGATTTAAAGCGCCGCTGGTGTCTGTCTCCAAAGGAACGCCACCAAAAGAAGCTGCGAGGTAATAATAAGTCATGCCTCTCAGGAAAAAAGCTTCACCTCTCAAGCGGCTGGCTAACGCATGATTAATCACCTCGTTTGTTTCTGCTTTCGTAATAACTGCAAATACAGAATTTGCCCTTGCTATACCAATATACGATTGATTCCAGAAAGTAATAAGCCCAACAAAAATTGGTGCGATTTGATAGTTATTCCAAAACACGTCAGCACCCCAATTGAAAAAGTCATGGGTTCCAAAATTGGCTCTGTACCAAATACATTTTTTAAGCAGGTCACTGTTCTGATAGGTATCATAAATAGCATTAACGAGAGAAATCACCTGCTGAGGTTTACTGGCAGCAGCTTCAGGCGAAATTCCAAATGTGTCTGTTTGATCTAAAAAGCTTTTTTTACATGCCAGCGGAATAATTGTGCAGGCAAGAACTATAAGACTGATTATGACTATTATTTTATTTCTTTTCATATCGGTAAATTTGGTCTTTAATTAAAATGTTACGTTTAGCCCAAAGGTGAAATACCTTGATGAAGGATAGGCACCGTTATCCACGCCGTTTTGAGTTGCATTTCCTCCCTGGATACCTATTTCCGGATCAAGCCCCGTGTATTTGGTAATAGTAAAAAGATTTTGAGAAGATGCATATACCCTTACCTTTGTTATAGAAAAACGATTCAATAAACCTGTTGGCAAAGTATAACCAATAGAAAGATTTTTCAGTTTAATAAAACTTCCGTCTTCAATCCATACACTGGATGGAACATTGTTAATCGAACTGTTATCCTCGGCTGTGCTAGCCGCCCTTGCATACCTGTTTGAAGGGTTGGTCGGCGTCCAGTGATTTTTATAGTAAGTTTCACTTACGTTTTCGGATCCCACTCCACCGCGCCGTGCAAGACTTTCCAGGTTGCTTTCAACGTAGTTCAATATTTTGTTTCCTTCAGAACCATAAAAGTATAAATTGATATCCCATGCCTTGTAAGTGGCATCCAGGTTGAGCCCACCATAAAATTTTGGTTGAGGATTTCCAATAGGCACTCTGTCATCAGCATTTACCAGGCCATCGTCCCCTTTGGTCATCCTGCGATAAAAATTCTATCACCGGGAACAGCAACAGCACCCGGGCGATATATGCCACCTGGAGCTTTTGCATTTAAATCATCAATTTGTTTTTGGGATTGATAAATTCCAATTGCTTTATAGCCAAAAAACTCTCCCACAGGCTGCCCAATATAGGAACGGGTGTATTCATCCCATCCCTGGAATCCGTTTAAAATTAAGCCACCAAAATTTGTTACGAAGTCTGTCCCTGATGTGATGCTCGTGAGTTTATTTTTAATTGTTGTCAATGTTAAACCAATACCATAATGAAAATCCTTGCCTGCCGTTACCACTATAGTTGACTGCAAACTCAAAACCTTTGTTGTTCATACTCTCCTACATTACGGGTAATGAAATTATAACCTGTTTGTGCAGGTGACTGAAGCCTCAACAGGAAATCTTTTGAGTCCCGGTTAAAATAGTCGGCAGTAAAGGTTAAAGCGCCATGCAAAAATGCGGCATCAATACCAATATCCGTTTGTTTATCTGTTTCCCATTTTAGGATTGGATTGGCAGGCTGGATTTGTAGCAATGCCATTCTGGTATATTTTATTAAACGGATAACCAAGGTTGTCAAGCCCACCGCCATTTATATTTGATGGATAATTCCCTGCATACAGCGGCTAATATTGGAAAAACCCTATAGGAGCCTCATTACCCACCTGGCCATAACTGCCCCTGAACTTCAGGTCCGAAAGCCAGTTAGCCTCTTTCAAAAACGATTCATTTTTTATTCTCCATCCCACAGCAGCCGAAGGGAAGGTGCCATACTTATGTCCTTCCTGAAATTTGGAAGATCCATCCCTTCTTACTGTAGCTGTCAGCATGTATTTGTCTTCAAACTGGTAGGTTACTCTCGCAAATGTTGATGCCAAAGTATAGATATTTTGACCATTGCCGCTGTTAGTTCCCGGAACATTCTGATCAAGGGTCAGATTGGAAACAAGCGATAAATCTCTTGTCACGCTATTTGGGGGAATACCGCCGCCGCCCATGCCCGTCCACGTATTTTTCTGGGCAGAAATACCACCCACAAAATTGATGGTGTGCAAACCGAAAGTTTTATCGTACGATATAGTATTCTCCCATATCCATTCAAATGTCTTGTTTATGGTCTGGTGATAATTTGCAGGTCCCACAATTATCCCAGCATATTGCAGGCTGGCCCTGTTGTCTTCCGGCTGAAGATAGAAACTGGAGAAATTACTAACATTTGCCCCCGAGATTCGTTTTTATTTTTAGACCGTCGAAAATAGTTGCTTCCAAAAAAGTGTCGCTAAAATATAATTTGTTACGTTTTGATATTGATTCGTTTCCACGGAATAAACCGGGTTACCAAAGCCGCTCACAACATTTTTAAGAGGATTGTAAAATCCATAATTGCCATTTCCATCCTTTATGTAGGCTAGTGAGCCTGCTTCCACTGTCCATAGTAGGCGGGTTAGTCGCTACATTTAAAAGATTAAACCCGTCGAGGGGATTGTTTGCATTCTGGTAAGAATATTTAACGCTTGTTGATGATTTAAGCCAACTGGTAGCCTGGTAATCGAGATTAAGATGAAGGCTATATCGTTTAAAAAATGAACCAATTATAATTCCTTTCTGATCGTAATAACCAAATGACATCGCTGCCTGCGTTTTATCACTTCCTCCACGAATACCTACCGTATAGTTTTGAGTTAAACCCGTGCGGTAAATGGCATTCTGCCAATCTATATTATGAAGCGCATCGGGTGTATGCCACACGGGCAATCCAAAATAAGTATGGGTTGAATCAGCAGCTTCAACCTCATTAGAAAGAGTGGCAAATTGTTGTGCATTTAACAAATCGTATTCTTTAGGTTTAGACTTGAACCGCATTATAAGCATCTAAGGAAACCTGCACCTTATTATTTTTTGTTCCCTTCTTTGTAGTAATAATTACAACTCCATTGGCTGCACGTATACCATAAATAGCCGTTGCCGATGCATCTTTCAATACATCTATGCTGGCAATATCATTTGCGTTAATATTATTAATTCCTCCGGTTGTAGGATAGCCATCTACAACATATAACGGATTGTTACCTCCACTCGCCAAGACTACCAATACCTCTTATCAATACCGATATATTTCCACCGGGAGAAGCATCATTATTTATAATTTGTACGTCCGGCAGCCCGCCCCTGCAAAGCCTGCTCAGCAGTGGTAATAGGTACTTTACTCTATTGAGGCAGCGTACACTGCTGACTTACGGCACCGGTTAAGTCTTTACGCTTTTGAGTACCATAACCAACTACTACTACTTCATTCAAGTCTGGATGTAGTTGTCTTTAATAAAATTGAGATTTGAGTTTGACCATTGATTAAGACATCCTGGGATTCATATCCACACAGTCGTAAAAATCAATGCCTTCGCTGAATTTGGCACCGAGATCGAATAGTTCCCATTCATTGTCGGTTTGAGTTGCAAGTTTGGTGCCTTTTGCAGCTAATGGTTGTTCCGGCCACAGGTTGTCCTGTTGAGGCGTCAGTTACTTTTCCGGAGATAGTTTTTTCCTGAGCAAACGTTTGCAGTGAGGCAGAAAATAACAAGCAAAGCTATGAACAGTATTTTTTTTCTCATAAACAAGTAATTGGTGTAAGATGAATTAATTTGATAGTCCAATCTAAGCAAAACTATTTTTCCTAAAAAATAAAAAATAGCGACTTTATTAAAATAGTATTAACAAATGATAGAATTGTATAATTATTCGTGTCAAAAGTACAATTATTATTTTTTTGCTTAACTCCCCCACATTGAAAATAAATTCTTCCTGTTTACGGCCATAACCGGTTTTGGAGGCGGAGGCCATTAGATTGAGACGCAAAAATGACCGGTAAAAATCTTCTAAGAACAACGTTTAATCATATCTTCATTCACAAATAGAAAACAATGAAGATTCTCTGTATTGGCGAAGCGCTCATCGATATGATTTGCACGGACACCGGATCAACACTTGCGAAGGGTGAAAACTTTTTAAAAAAACCGGGCGGAGCACCAACTAACGTTGCCGCAGCGATTGCTGCTTTAGGCGGAAATGTATTGTTATCGGCCAAAGTAGGCGCCGATCCTTTTGGTCAGCAACTAATTGACGTTATGAAGGATTTCGGAGTTTCAACTGTGTGGATGCTGCAGGATAAAAATTACTTTACCACTTTAGCCTTTGTATCTCTCATGGAAGACGGAGAACGCGATTTTGTATTTAGTCGCGGTGCCGACGGCCAATTGAATGAAGCTGATATTGCCGGGATTGATTTAGATGAATGCGCTATTGTACATTTTGGTTCTGCTACCGCTTTCCTGCCCGGACCACTACAAATCGCTTATAAGAGTTTACTGCAAAAAGCAAAAGAGAAAAATATTTTTATAAGTTTTGATCCAAACTACCGCCAATTGCTTTGGAAAAATAACGTGAGCACTTTTATAGAACAGTCATGGAATTTCATGGAACAGTGTAATTTTTTTAAAGTAAGTGATGAAGAAGCGATGCTTCTTACCGGTAAAGAATCCGTGTTTGATGCCGCCACGGTGTTAGAAGAAAAAACAAAATCAACTTTTGCAATTACACTTGGTAAAGAAGGAACTTTGCTCGTGCATCAAAAAATGAAAGTAACTGTTCCGAGTATTCCCGTGAAACCAATAGACACCACAGGCGCCGGTGATGCATTTGTTGGTGCGGTACTATACCAGTTAAGTAAATATTCTCCGAAAACGATACTGGCCCTGAGTGATAAAGAATGGAAAGAAATCATTGCAAATGGCAACAAAGCCGGGGCACGCACCTGCGAGTACATGGGAGCCATGGAGGCATTTAAGCATTTAAGTAACCTGATATTAGATTAATAACGGAAAGGCATGTACGATTTTAAAGTTCATTCAGAAACAGAAAATATAATCGCTGATCAACTCCCTGAAAAATCAATTGAGAATAATTTATTTATCCTCCCGTTTTATTGCCAATGCATTTTTATCTTTCATTATATCAGGGCATATATGGCGGCCATGCAAAAGCTGATATTTTTTTCGGCAAATTATCGGCAAGAGTCACCATGGCATTCAGGAACGAAACCTCCATTAAAAAAAGAAGGCCGAGCCAAACTCCAAAAAGGTAACTGGTTTCCTGGTAACAGCCTGGGAACGAGCTCAAATAGAAGCTGTTTAGGCCACCTAAGTCTTTTAATTTAAATACATTTGAAAAAAATATTAATACAATAATTTAACCTCTCCACATTAAATCGTCTAATGAAAAATTTCTTTCAATTTCGCCTGGTCATCGCTGCTGCTTTCATTTTCTTATTCTACAGTTGTAACAAACGTTCTGGTCGCCCCAGAGTTATTAGTTTTTACAAAGACGGCCGGATTTCATCATTCTTCCATACCGGCAGGTGTAAATGCCATTATTAAGCTTGGCCAGGAAAACGCCTTTGATGTAGATACCACTTCCAATGCTGATTTGTTTACAGAAGACAGTTTGCAAAAGTATGCAGCAATTGTGTTTTTAAGCACAACCGACAACAATGATGTTCTCTTAAACAACTACCAGGAAAATGCCTTTCAGCGATATATCGAAGCCGGTGGCGGATTTGTTGGTATCCATGCCGCGACAGATGCAGGCTATCACTGGGGCTGGTACACGAGGTTAGTAGGTGCTAATTTTAACGGCCATCCGGAACAACAACAGGCAACGCTACACGTAGTTGATAAAAATGATATTTCTACAAAACATTTACCCGATCCATGGATTAGAAAAGATGAGTGGTACAATTTTAAAAACCTTAATAAAGACTTGCATGTTCTATTAACCATCGATGAAAAAAGTTACAAAGGTGGCACTAACGGTAATGACCACCCGATGGCATGGTATCACGATTTTGATGGTGGAAGAGCATGGTACACGGAGTTAGGACATACAGAAGAATCTTATAGTGATACCAATTACCTGAAACATATCCTTGGTGGAATTAAATATGCCATGGGTGATAATAAAGAACTGGATTATTCAAATGTACCTACACCAATCATTCCTGAAGAAAACCGGTTTGTAAAAACACAATTGGTACAAGGCACTTTTTTTGAGCCAACTGAAATGACGATTCTTCCAAACCTCGATATATTGGTAGCGCAACGAAGGGGAGAAATTATGTTATATAAGAATAATACTAAAACAGTTAAACAATCCGGCTTTTTAGATGTGTACTGGAAAACTGATAAGCCGGGGGTTAACGCAGAAGAAGGATTGTTGGGCATTCAGAAAGACCCTGATTTTGCCAAAAATCATTTTGTGTATATCTATTACAGTCCTGCAGACACCTCGGTCAATCGCTTATCGAGGTTTACCTTTAACAACGACTCTATTGATCCGGCATCTGAAAAAATAATTTTACAATTGTATTCTCAGCGAGATATCTGTTGCCATACGGGCGGCTCTGTTGCATTTGGAAAAGACCGGATATTGTACGTATCAACCGGCGATAACACAACGCCTTTTAATGAGCCCAATCAACCTTTTGCAAGTCATGGCTATGCGCCGTTAGATGACCGGCCGGGGCATTTGCAATATGATGACCGTCGCAGTGCCGGCAACACGAACGACCTGCGAGGCAAAATATTACGGATAAGGGTAAACGAAGATGGAACGTATACGATTCCTGATGGCAATTTATTTCCTAAAGGCACGGATAAGACAAAGCCTGAGATTTATGTAATGGGCGACCGTAATCCCTATCGAATCTCAGTAGATCAAAAGACCGGCTTCTTGTATTGGGGAGAAGTGGGGCCTGATGCAAATAACGACAGTATGGAAACCCGTGGCCCGCGTGGTTATGATGAATTTAACCAGGCAAGGACAGCCGGTTTTTTTGGCTGGCCTTTTTTCATCGCCAACAATCTTCCTTACCGCGAATATGATTATGCTACGGGTAAATCGGGAGCCGCATTCGATCCTGCAAAACCGATAAATGATTCACGCAACAATACCGGGTTACACGAATTACCCCCGGCGCAACCCGCGTTCATCTGGTACCCGTATGGAGCATCAAAAGATTTTCCCCAGGTTGGCAGTGGCGGAAGATGTGCTATGGCGGGTCCCGTATATTATACCGATATGTACCCGGAGGAAACACGATATCCCGCTTACTACAACGGTAAGCTATTTATTTATGAATGGATTCGGGGATGGATAAAAGTAGTGACCATGTTGCCTAACGGAGATTTTGATAATATGGAACCGTTTATGTTACATACTAAATTTGCCAATCCGTCTGATGTTGAGGTTGGTCCTGATGGCAGAATTTATGTGTTAGAATATGGTACCGCCTGGTTTGGCAAGAATCCCGATGCCGGCCTGGCGCGGCTAGATTATCTCGCAGGAAACAGGCCGCCGGAAATCACTTCAATCGATGTTGATAAAACATCTGGCGATTTGCCTTTGCAGATAACCGCAACAGTTGATGTGAAAGATCCCGAAAATGATAAACTCTCTTACCTATGGGATTTAGGCAATGGTAAAAAAATAGAAACAACTGAGCCAAAACTGCAATATACGCTTACTAACGTTGGCGACTATTCGATTTCTGTAGAAGTAAAAGATGATAAAAATGCCTCTGCGAAAAGCAGTTCAGTAGATGTATATGCCGGTAATGAAGCTCCCAAGGTAAACATTGTAGTTGATGGCAATAAGACTTTCTATTTCCCGGGCAGTGATATAAAATACCACGTTGTGATTGATGATAAAGATGATACGGCAAAAGTGAAAGATGCAAATAATCTGATGGTATCCGCAGACTATGTAGAGGGAACGGATAAAGCCGCATCAACGGGCCATCAAATAATTACAGAAACTATGATGGGAAAAAATCTGATGATGTCTTTGGATTGTAAGAGTTGTCATAAAATAGATGAGAAATCAATAGGACCGGCGTTCACACAGGTATCGCAGCGATATCAAAAAGATCCAAAGGCTATGACTTATCTTGCACGGAAAATAATATCGGGCGGAAGTGGCGCATGGGGCGAAGTAGCAATGGCTGCTCATCCCAATTTAAAAGAAAGTGATGCAAAGCAAATTATTTCATGGGTATTATCACTGGCCAATCAAAATAAAAAAATATCGTTGCCCGCAAATGGTGAAATAAATGCCACATTGAACAAGCCGGTAAAAAGCAATGGTGTCTTATACATTTCTGCAGATTATACGGATAATGGCGGCGCTAACATTAAGCCTTTAATGGGCAGCGACGTGGTTACATTGCATAACAGTTCCGTAACTTTTAATAACGTCGAACATATGCAGGCCTTCACAAAAAATGTTTCTAACGGGGCCGCCTACATGATGTTGCCGCAAAATACAGGCTGGTTTAGTATCGACAGCATTGATCTTGCAGGCATTTCGCGTGCGGCTGTTGCAGTGAACTGGAATAAAAGTTCTGTACCAGGCTTTACTTTAGAATTGCATGTCGATTCGCCCAACGGAAATAAAATTGGCGAAATTAATTTTTCCGGGATGGAAGAAAAATCCGGCGAAAAAAATGAAAATAGCGCAGAACAATTGATAACCCTGAGCACAGCGCTCACAAAAGTTAGCGATGGTAAACTACATAATATTTATATCGTAAGTAAAGCACGAAATTCAAAAATGGCAACCGATGCAGGAATATCTTCAATCCAATTTTTTACCAAATAAGGTTGAAGAAAAGTGCTGGTTATATTTGCAATAGATTTTTTAACTCAATTTAATATTCGTGACCTCAAGAAAAAATATATTAGCTGCCCTGGTATTAATGCTTGGCAGCGTTGCAGCCCAGGGCCAGGCTATTTCCGGAAAAATTACCGATAATAAAATGCAGCCCATTCCGGATGCCTTTATCCATGTGTTGAATACTAACCTAAGTACAACAAGTAATGCGCAGGGTGCTTATATTTTCCAGCATATTCCACCTGGAAAATATAGCATTTCTGTATCAGCAGTTGGTTATTCAGACGTTAGTGAAAATATTGTTGTGACAGCAGCCGACAAAAGTTTTAACGTGCAACTTAGTGATGCTGCAGTACAACTGGATGCCGTAGTGGTTACTGCACAAAAGACAGAAGAGTCGTTACAAAACATTCCTTTAAGCACAACCGCAATATCCGCAAAACAAGTGCAGCAATATCAATTATGGAACAGCAAACAACTCACGGCAATTGTTCCAAATCTTTACTCAAATAATTCCGGTGATGAACGCAACGTTACATCTATACGTGGCATCGTTACAACTTCATATGATCCTGCCGTGGCTACTTACATCGATGGCGTAAATCAGTTTAGTCTTGATACTTATATTGCCGCTTTCAATGATATTGAGCGCATAGAAGTATTGCGTGGACCGCAGGGCACATTGTATGGCAGAAACGCTATGGGCGGTGTAATTAATATCATTACAAAAAAACCGACGAATACTACTAACGGTTATGTTGAGACGAACTTTGGTAATTATGGACTGCAACGATATAACGCCGGGATACGCTTGCCTCTTATTAAGAACAAACTTTTCTTTGGCGCCGCTGCCGTATTCAATAATCGAAATGGTTTCTATACTAATGAATTCGATAACACTTCGTTTGATAAACAGAATGACATCAGCGGCAATTATTATTTAAAATATCTTCCAAATGAAAGGTGGGCTGTCACACTCAATCTGAAACATCAAAATAATAGAAACGATGGAGCGTTTCCGCTTGTATTTGGTGCGCAAGAAGCGCTGCAACATCCTTTCAAATTGAGCCAGGATGCAACAGCAAAAATGATCGACAATACAGCGAACGCATCACTAACGATTAACAACGCCGGTCCTTCATTAAACTTTACATCAATAACGGCATGGCAACAAAATCACCGTTATTATAATGCACCATTAGACGGTGATTTTTCCGCGGCAGATGCCGTGACAGTTATTAATGATTATGGCAACAAATGGAACAAAGTAAAAGTCTTCACACAGGAATTCCGCTTCACTTCCCCAGCCAGAAAAGCGTCTGCATTAAAGTGGACGGCCGGCACTTATTTTTTTTACCAGGATAATCCTTCAAAACAAGCAACACACTATGGAAAAGATGCAGGGCTGCTGGGCGTTCCGGATTCTAACTTTGCAACGATCAATACAACCACGGGAAGAAATACAGGCATTGCTTTATACGGCCAAGCCAATTATTTTATTAGTAAAAAATTAGAAATAATTGCAGGGCTTCGCTACGATTATGAGAATAAAAAACTGGCAGTGGAAGGCGAATACCAACCAGACGGACAAAGCGCTTTTGTTACCCAGCCCGATACTTCGGCAAGCTTACATTTTAATGCACTGTCTCCAAAGTTGGGAGTGGATTATCATTTATCAAACAACAGCAATCTTTATATTACTTACAATCGCGGATATAGAACAGGAGGATTAACACAATTGTCTTCAGATCCTTCGCAGCCGCCATTGTATCCATACAAGCCGGAGTACAGCAATAATTTTGAAGCAGGAATTAAAAACACTTTTTTTAAAGACCGCGTGCGTTTGAACCTTGCTGTTTTTTATACCCGTGTAAATGATGCGCAAGTGCCAACGCTCATACTGCCGGACGCTATAACGGTTACAAAAAATACGGGTAAGCTCTCAAGCAAAGGAGCAGAACTTGAACTTTCTGCAACGCCTTTAAAAGGCTTACAATTCAATTATAATTTTGGCTATACCAATGCAAAATACACCTCATTAAAAATTTCGCAGAATGGCTCGTCTGTTGACCTAAACGGTAAGAAACAAATTTTTACACCCGATATAACTTCCATGCTTGCGGTTCAATATAATTATGCTTTCGAGTCGAAACAAAGATTGCAGTTAGTTGCCCGCGGAGAATGGATGCAATTGGGAACAGAATATTTTGATTTGGCTAACACTATTAAGCAGACACCTTATAGCCTATTCAATTTTCGGGCAGGCGTTTCATCAAAACATTTCGATCTTTTTTTATGGAGTAGAAATACAGGAAATAAAAAATACATTGCTTATGCTTATGATTTTGGTGCAGTGCACTTAGGCGATCCGGCAACGTATGGGGCAACGTTGTTGGTTAAACTTTAATACCTCACCCAGGGACACTACCGCGTGGGTACATCTTTTATTTTTATTGCCCTGCTCTTTAGAGCAGGGACAAAGGAATGAATATGACAGGCTTTAGCCCCATGATTTATTCTTTTGGCTAAAGCCAATATGATTTTTGTTACAATCCACGCCCTAAAGGGCGTGGCAATAAGCTTTCATACACTCAAATTCTCAGCACCAGGCTCATAAAACTTGTGTCAAGAAAGCAGACTTAAAGGAAAGAGAACTTTATTTACCAGTTTCCAAACATCTTTTTCAGTGCAAGATAAACACCGTTAGTCCAGCCAAAACCGTCCTGGGCCTCGTATTCGCCACCACCGGCTAATAATCCGGTATCTACCACATTGTATTTTTCCATCATTTTGCCGGTGTTGGTATAGACCTTCTCATTTATATTCATCCAGCTTTTGGCAATTTTTTCAGCTAATTCACTATGACCGTAATTGACCAATCCATTAATAGCCACCCATTGCAACGGAGCCCATCCATTGGGCGCATCCCATTGTTGCTTTGTCGTTTCAGTTGTAGTAATAAGGCCTCCCGGTTGCAAAAACTGATCTTTAACTATAGCAACAATTTTATCAGCCTGATCAGCGGACGCAATTTTAAAATATAATGGATATGTTGCTGCAAGTGTTAAGGAAGTTTTTTGAGTTGCCGCAACATAATCATAATCGAAATAAAATCCTTTGTCTTCATTCCAGCAATACGTATTAATTGCTTTCTTTCTCGAAGCAGCCAAAGCAATAAATTTCTCAAATGATTTTTTATTGCCTGCTAATTCGTATCCTTCAGCAATGGTTTGTTCAAGATGAAATAAAAGACAGTTTAAGTCGACAGGAATAATTTCAGTAGTATGAATCGTTGAGAAATCTTTTCCATCTTTAAACCAGCGTGAAGAGAAATCCCAACCTGATTCGGCTCCTGCCCGAAGATTACGATACATTATTTTTTTATCGTTCGCATCGTTCGCAAGTTCCATATCTTCTCTAAAAGATTCGGGACGTGGCGTATCATTTTCATCCCAATAACGATTAAGAATATTGCCATCGGGCAAAAGAACAACACGATTGATGTTGGCTTTTCCCTGTCCCAACTGATCGCTTCCATTCATCCAAAAATCATATTCTTTCTCAAGTCGCGGTAAATATTCTCTCAAGACATCTGCACCTTTCTCTTCCGCAAGGAACTTTACCATGCATGCAAAAAAAGGAGGTTGCGATCTGCCGATAAAATAAGTTCTGTTTCCATTGGGAATGTAACCATAACGATCAATAAGGTACGAGAAGTTATTGATCATGTTTAGTATCATGTCAGTCCGCTTAGATATCTGCAATCCCAACATTGTAAAATAACTATCCCAATAATATATCTCCCTGAAACGGCCACCAGGTACAATATAAGGATCCGGCAAATCAATAAGCGAGTCATTCGTTGGTTCCGGCTGCCTCGTTAAAACATCCCAAAGCAATTTCAGGTGTTTGTCTATCGGACGGCTTGTCTCGCTTGTATAGCCTGATTCTAACGACTTTGGTTCGGTGAAATATTCGTTTACAAAAAATGAGAGATTAAATCCCGGCTCTTTTTTTTCTTCTTCATAACGTTCCAGGATAAACGCCAAATCTCTTTTAGGTATACAATCAACAAAAGCTTTTCCATCAGGAAAAACCTGGTGCATTTGTACCTTTTCAAATAATTCACCTAAAGAAAAAATATCGGTTTCCATTTAACTGTAAGTAATAATTTTTATTAATGAATTGCGCCAGGCGTCATCGTTTCAACAACCGGTTTTTTTTGTAGCTTTTTAAAAAAACTCAGACTTATAATTAAAATAGCAATTGGAACGAGCGTAAAATAGAATGCGGTCTGTCCATCATACTTATCAAAAATAAAGCCAGTAATAAGTGAACCGCAAGTGCCGCCAATTGCAGAAAAAATAATTATCAAACCCGACATGACTCCATGTTTTGGCTTTGGCAGTGAGCTTAAAATAACGGAATTTATAGCAGGATATACGGGTGCCAGCAATAATCCCACCAAGGGGAAAATATAGGCAGCAATCGGTGCAGTAAGCCATCCGGTAATCTGCGCTCCTGCTTCATTCTTAGCAAGTGGCATCGCTAAAATAACGAGGAGCGCCGCTAATAACAGACTGCCAACAATCACATAAAACCAGTTTAATTTCTTTAGAACTATTCCGGCAAGAAATCTTCCAAATGCTGTAGAACCCGCTAAAATACTTCCCATTTGTATGCTAAGTGCAGCTGGCAATAAAAGAACTTTGTTATTAAAAGTGGGCAAAAAGTTTTGAATACTTTGTTCAATCAAAACATAGAAAAACGCCGAGAAGATAAAAGCAATTACTATTGGCTCACTCATCAATTTAAACATATCCAAAAACTTAATAGCCTCGGGCTTTCCATCAATGTTTTTAGCCGCAGATTCATCCAAAGGCGCTGTCAGCAATAGGAAAAATGCCAGCAAGGATAGACCACCCAGCAAATAATAAGCATTTAACCATGATGTAGATTGGGGATTGGCGTTATCAACGAAGGAACTAAAAATAAAATAAAGAGATAAGTTACCGACCATAAAAAAAGACTCAATGAAGTTCATCATGCTGATATGTTCATTCGAACTACGGGTCACAATTCCTATCGTGCTGTACACGCTCATTTTTATTAATGCAAAACATGAACCGACCGCTACGAATAATAATTTAATTGCAAAGAAAGAAGGTGTATTAGGGATAATTAAACAAATAGCAGTGATAATTCCTAAGGCAAATAACATAGCTTTTTTATATCCAAATTTTGCAATATAAGATGCTACAAGAAACGATACAATTGCGATGCTCAAATCTTTGCAGGGATCAATCCATGCGGCGGCCTTTTTTGCAACACCGAAATTATTTTGTACCTGCAAAATGGCTATGCCAGAGCTGTTAAGCAAAATTGCAAAAACAAAATAATTAATAAAGAGGGAAAGTTTTATTCGCCAGTTTTTCATGCAATCGTTTTGAAATTAATAAAACGATAGTTATCGGATCGAATATACAATTTATTCAAGTAGTTTGAATGCTGAGCTACCCTTTTACATTACATTTGTTTTACTTCCGCGATATGCTTTACATCAAATTATTATTATGAAAATAAATACATTGATTAGCGTAGCTATGCTGTTAAATTTTGCTACTATGACTACTCAATCAAAGGCACAGGAAAACGGCAATACCAGGAAATGGTGGAAAGAGGCTGTTGTTTATCAAATTTATCCGAGAAGTTTTAAAGATAGTAATGGAGATGGCATTGGAGATTTAAAAGGTATCATTTCAAAACTGGACTATGTAAAAAGTCTTGGCGTTGACATCGTATGGCTCAACCCGATTTATGCAAGCCCCAATGCCGACAACGGTTATGACATCAGCAACTACGATTCCATTATGAAAGA
Source organism: uncultured Chitinophagaceae bacterium (assembly GCA_963756945.1). Lineage (GTDB taxonomy): Bacteria > Bacteroidota > Bacteroidia > Chitinophagales > Chitinophagaceae > Ginsengibacter. The sequence goes on from CAVWQJ010000021.1 coordinate 16,031, forward strand.
ATTTGGAACGATAAAAGATTTTGATGAGATGCTAACGCAAATGCATAAACGCGGAATAAAACTCGTGATGGACCTTGTAGTAAATCATTGCAGTGATGAACATGAATGGTTTAAACAGGCTCGCAGTTCGAGAACAAATCCTTACAGAAATTATTTTCATTGGTGGCCTGCGGAAAAAGGTAAACCGCCTTTTCGTCCGGGTGCATTTGAAGTTGATGGAAGTGGCTGGAGATATGATTCACTTACCAACAGCTATTACCTGCACTATTTCAGTTATAAACAACCGGATTTAAATTGGGAAAACCCAAAGGTTCGCCAGGAAATTTATGCTATGATGAACCGGTGGTTTAAAAAAGGGATTGATGGATTTAGAATGGATGTGATTCCGTTTATTGCGAAAGACACCACCTTCCCTGTAATTACGCAAAAGGATATAGATGAAAAATATGAAGGCCGTTGGGATGAGTACCTTGCCAGCGGACCGGGTTTACATAGTTATTTACAGGAAATGAATAAGGAGGTGTTGAGCAAATATGATGTGATGTCTTTGGCGGAAGGTGCCGGCATGACCAAAGCAACCGCTATGAATTTTGTGGATCCTGCCCGTCACGAATTAAATATGGCTTACAATTTTGATGGCATGAGCCTGGGATATATTCCTGGTTATTTTAAAAAGATGGATCCTAACTGGAGTCTTGTTGCATTCAAAAAAATATATTCCGCCTGGGATAGTGTATTTGCGCATAAAGGTTGGGGAACGATATATCTTGGCAACCATGATCAGCCACGAATGGTTTCCCGCTGGGGAAATGATGCACCACAATATCGTGCAGCCTCATCAAAAATGCTTACTACTTTTTTATTAAGCATGAGAGCTACACCGTATTATTATAACGGTGATGAGTTGGGGATGACTAATATTAAGTTCGACAAAATTGAAGATTATCGGGACATTGAAACGATTGCTGCCTATAATAAATTAAAAAATGAAGGAGGCGATTTAAAACAATTTATTGAAGACCAAAAAACCGGTGGTGCAAGAGACAATGGCAGAACACCATTTCAATGGACTAATGGGACTAATGCAGGCTTTACAACAGGCACACCCTGGATTAAAGTAAATGATAATAAAAATATTATTAATGAAACGGCGGAGAATAACGACCCCAATTCCAGTTTAAACTATTTCAAAAAAATGGTAAAACTTCGCAAGGCCTTGCCCGAACTGGTTTATGGAGCATATCAATTATTGAACGAAGAAGATCCACAGGTATATGCATATACAAGAACATTGAACCACAAAAAGGTTTTAGTAGTTTTAAATTTTTCGGTTAAAGATGCTGAATTTAAAATTCCTTCGTCGGTTGGACAACCCGGGGCGATACTCATTAATAATTTAAAAGAATATAAACTTACAAACGGCACTATTGATCTGATGCCCTACCAGGCACTTATCATCAGAATAAAATAAATATTAAAAAGTTTAAAAAAATTCTGAACTTAGTCCCGGCTTTACAAAAAGGATCCTGTAGATAACTACAGGACCGTATTAACACTGATTACGAAAAAAATTTCAATCACTCCTTGTTATTCCATTGTTTATCGAATCGCGGGGATGCAATACATGTTGCTACAAAATGTATTTAATAGAAGATAACGTAAACATTAGTTATTGACGCTGCTCTGCACAGCTGAATACTCATTTGAGGTACGCCCTTTTACACTTATTGCAGGAATAAATTCTTCTTGTTCAGAAGCTATTGCTGTAAGATCAGGTATTGCTGATTTCTGTGTTTCTATTTTCCACAATACAAGACCCGCCGCAATTATAATAATATTCTTCACTATATACTGACCCGTAAGAGACAATCCATAAGGGGCTACGTTAAACGTTTGATTTGGGAAAAATATAAAAGGTGTAAACGTGCAGATCATATGAAGAAATAATAAAATCAAAGCTGGTTTTACCCACCTGCCTATCATTAAAAGAAGACCAATAATACATTCCCATGATGCCAGTGTAATAATATTTGTATGGTCGCTAATTAACCCAAAAGTAATTTTATGAATGGTTTGCATGGCTAATTGCTCTGCAGGACTCAAGCCCTGAAAAAATTTCAGACCGCCAAACCAAAAATATACTATGCCCACGCTTATTCGCAAGATGGTGAATGAAGAAAATGCAGAGGAGTTTTTAACGGCTGAAGTTTTTGATTGCATGATAACGGGTATAATTTTAAACAAAAATAGAAACCTGACTTTAATGATTTTAAAAAGGGGTCCCGTAGAGAACTACAGGACCGTATTAACACTGATTACGAAAAAATAATTTAATTAATATTTTTAGTGCGTTTGCATTATTGATTGTATTTATTGTTTTCTTTTTTCACTTTAACTGCGTCTAATCTTTCTGGTTATATTATGTTCAGATTTTTTTAAAAAAGGGTCCCGTAAAGAAATACAGGACCATATTAACACTGATTACGAGAAATATTTATTTGAATTCTGTTCTAAACAATCAATCCTATTTATATATTTTTTATTCAGCCCCATCAGTCATAGCTCTGAATACCGCAAACTCGCCAACGCTTTTACCCACTACTAATCCCTCGTCACAATCAAGTTTCGTATGTATTCCCGAAATGAACCTTGACTTTGCAGCTTCATCCGACATTGCTTCATATTTAGATGCATTGGCGGGAATAATATGACCAAGTATCGCCGCTGCAGAACCACTAAAAGAGGAATGCCCCGATATATAAGATGGGAAATTTGGAATACCTGTTAATGTTTTCACTTCAGGAATCATTTGCGTTGGCCTTGGATTGAAATAATAATATTTCGTATTCCAGCACACAATACCTGCATCCATCAATGTCATATTGAGCAAAGCCATATTTCTGGCCCACCTTACTTCACTATAATTTTGTTTAATAAAATCTTCTGCAGCAATCGCATTCCAATGCCCCGGCGGCGTATAGGTGCCAATCCCATCCGCCCAATATTGAACAATCCTGTTTTGCTCCCGGGTAGGATTTTTAATCTGGGCGTAAGCGGCTTCATTTTCCTGGTGAAATTCATCACTTGATGTCGATGGCGGTGGACCTGGACGCAATCCAATTACCGTTAATGAATCAAACAAAAATGGAGTGACATTTCCAAACAGTGGTAACATGGGCGGCCTTTTTGGGAATTCCAGGCTTATCCATGGTACTTGCCCCTGGGCGCTTGTTGTCGTAACAAAATTATTCCATATTTGAGGCGATCCTACGGCAGCCCCGGCGTGATCAGTTTTTGCCCTCGCAACAAAAACAGCGGCAACCTGTCTTCCAAGCGCTTCTCCCGCTATAATATCACTTCTTACATTGGCTCCGCTGATAATGCGGTACTCCTCCTCTTCTTCCAGTTTTTGTTGAATGAAAGCTATTTCAGTAGGGAAAAGAAGCTTCATCATTTCGGCTGTTACACCAGCTACCACAGCATCCTCTGAAGGATATGAGGGCAGGACAGTTTTCGGAACCAATGCTTTTACAGAAGAATCTACCATGTAGGGGGCAGCACGATTATATAATGTTTTGTAGTGCCATGCAGTAACCAAAGCATCATATTGGGCAGCACTTATATAAGCAAAAGCCCTGGCAGCATAAGGCGGGTTGGCAAATGGAAATTGCGGATAAGCAAAGGGGTTATTTGCATTTGGTCCGGGGTAGGTACCATCAGGATTTTGATATGGCGCCAGGTTATATTTTTCAACCAGTTCCCGCATGATTTCATTCCATCTTAATACCGCACCCGCACTCCAATATTTAATAATATTTTTTTGTGTACTGCTTATATTTTGCTGCAAACCTTTTATCTCATTTAATTCAGCAACGTAAGCAGGCGAATTTGTTGCCGCAGGCGCATTCACCGCAAATGTATCCGGTCTCTTCAACAAAATAGTTTTCCATGTTCCGGCATTGATATCAATATTGGAGGGAATAAGAGCCGGAATATTGTCTGTTCTTTCAATAATAGTTTTTGAACAGGATATCAATAAGGTGCTGATCGATATTAATACCAAATAAAATATTTGTGACTTTTTCATATTAATACGTTTTTATTTTTTAGCGTTTTTTTCTGATGTTTTGTTTAAATAAAATGCATAAAAAACACCCGCATTAAAAGCCGTTGCCTGGCCTACATTTCTTCCTTCCACCGTATAATTAGCGCCTGCCAGTAGTGATAAATGCGTGTATTGCTTTAAAGTATATTTAAAGCTGGCGCCAACTGTTGTCATGTTCATACGGTTACTTGGAAAAGGCATATTGTTCCTAGTGATATCAAACCCACCCAGGGTGGTCCAGTTAGTTACCAGGGCTTCTGCAAGAAGATATCTTCCCCTGTATCCTGTACGTAATTGGTATTGGGATGCATCCGGCATTTGCACTTCGTTGGTGATATGCTGGCGCGTATCGTAATAAGAGGTTCTGTCAATTTTTACATTGCTCCTCCATATATAGGTAGCCGAACCACTTATTGTGAATCTCCTGTGTTGAAATTCTGCCATTGCCCTGCTGGTAAGATTTGTAGAACCGAGCCCTACAGTTAGCGGGAGGTAGTCGATTTGATAATTGGTTAAAGGTGTTGAAAAACCACCGACTAGAATCAGAGATATTTTATTTTTCCCAAATGAATATAAAACCGGTTTCCATTTTACAAATAATGATACATCCTGTAAACCCCTTGAACCATGTAGTGTTCCGGCAGTGGATTTTGTCCATACATAAGGTGCACTAATCATTACATTCAGTCTGCCGGTTATGCCATAATTGGCTCCATACATTACAGATTGTGTAGAAACCGTTCCAAGATTTTGATTATTTCTTTTGAACGTTCCTTCCCAGTAGTAATCCCAGGAATTGTAATTATACACCACCCCATTACAGAGTTGATTTTTGTTCATCATGATACCATCAAGATCAGTCTGGGCTTTTATGTTGTTGCCAATAACAACTAAGAATATAAGCAGCGTAACCTTTTTGATCGTGTAAGGCTTATTTTGTTTCATATCAATTAGTGTTGATAAATCTTAAGTTTAAAGTTTTTCTAAAACACGTTATCAGAATTTTGTCACAAATCCCACATTAATAAGGTAATCCGCAAATGCAGCGTCCCCGTTTCTATACACACCAGTCTGCCTGGTAGTTTCTTTATCGGGAACACTCTGCGTACGGGCACGAACGATAGCAACCGGCACTGACAAATAAAAGGTTGATTTCTTCACCATAAAATTTATACCTGGTTCTGCTGATATAATATAACCCGGTCTGCGGAAACCTTCGCTCCCTCCTATTAAATCGTATACCGGTATTCCCTCGAGTCTGCCACCCAAAGCAACTGAAAGATTTTTGAGGCCGCCTTTAAACCCGTAATTAACTCCCAGTCTTGCCATATATTGATCCGGAACACTCATGATTGCTTCATTAACATTCGAGCGATAAGTTGGCACACCGTTTTGCTCCCTCGGGTTAACCAGGTAAAATAAATTACCATAAATGCCAAACAGGGATGAAAAATTATAGAACCCGTTTGCCTCTACAGTGATGCCTGTACCACCGTCACCTAACTGAATAGATTGATCAACAGTGCGCAGATCCTTAGTAGAATCACTGGTTGGAAAATAATCCTGGTACTTATAATCACCTGTTGGAAGTTTTATTCCCAGTCCTAATTGCAGATTTCCTTTATGTGATTTAGCCGGATCAAACATCCAGCGATAAACATTTATGTTCATATCTCCAATGCCAAAGGAATGTGTTTGGTATCTGTCGTCATTTCCAAAATGAGCCCGCTGCGAACGGGAAGTTGCCAAAATTGGAAAGCCAACTGAAAAGGATAACCGGTTATTTATTTTCCGTGAAATGGAAAGGTTCAATGTATTTACATGATTGATCACTTCGGTATGCTGCTCAAGCCGCTGTTTTTGCTCTACCGTTCCTACATAGTGACGAAATGAATTGAAGTACCGGTTTGAAATATTTAATTCCCATGAATCATTGGCCGTTTTTTCATCGGGATGATCCATGGTGCATAAACTACCACCTGTAGTTCTTATTGCAACACAACCCTGTGAATTTGCTTTATTTGAAATAAATACAGTAAAGAGAGCACCTAATAAGATTGAAAAAATTTGTTTCATAAAAGTTATTTTTTTGGATTGAAAAATTGGTTGATTAATACTTAATGGTTTAAAATTTTACTTGAATTGTTATTTTAATTTGTCCGGTTCTTTTCCGGTTAGTTTACTCATAACCAGGTTTCCTATTTGCTTGCCCTGGACATATGCAGTTTGTACAGATTTCCTGTAATGAATGCCGCCATAAAACCTGCTGAAGGAAACTTCAACCGCGGCCTCATCAGACGTTTTGAAACTCCTGTCGGGCCATCCCCATTCTCTTTCTGAGGAATCCCTGAAAGCTGTATTATCATTATAAATTGCGCCAAGAACTGTAGCGGCCGCAGCAGAAATAGTAGAGTGTGCACTGTTATATTCAGGAAAAGGAGGTGTTTGGAGATAAGGCATCCAATCCTGGTCTATGTATTTATTAATGTATGTTTCAGGACGTATAATATCTGTTTTATATTTTGTATACCAGCAACAGATAAATGCGTCATACATGCCAATACCAGCACCTGTATAGGCATATGCAGTTTTATAAAAATCCGCCTTGTTATTTTTTGAAATTGTTCCAACTATTTCCATCCAATGGCCGGGTGGGGTCATTGCTTTTGTTGCAAACATAGCATGACCTTCTACATGTAATTTGAAACTGTTACAATCCCAAAAATTGGCAATCCATTTTTGAGTGGAATCGAGCGTATTTACTGTAACCATAACATCTTTAGCAATTTTATAAAAGGCGCTTGCCGTGTCTTTGCTAAACGGCGGCGGTGGCGGTACCGGAAACATACTTGCCGAATCCATTACCATGCATCTTAATGTTGGCCACAAAGGTTCAACGGCGCTGAAATAACCGGGTGGTGTCGGCGACCAATGGCCTTCAAGATTTGTGATGGTAAAACGTGATCCTCTCGTTTTTGCATAATTATCGCTTTTAGCCCACGAAATTATTGAATCAGCAACCTGCTCACCGTAACTCACAGAACTATTAAACATACTATCCGGCATACCCGCTTCAATGGCAAGAGTCTTTACCGAGTCAGCAAGCACCTTCATTGTATCACCCGAAAAAGTGAGATTGTTGCCTACTTTAATTAAGGCAATGAGGGAAGCAAATGGAAAATCAATCTTTGCATTAGCTGCGGGGTGAGGAATATTGTTCAGTCCTGTTACCTTTCCTTCCAATGATGCAAAATGCTTTCCTTCGTTAGCAAGTACTTCGAACGCTGCAAGGTTAGAATATGCGAACACCCGGGCAGCTACCGGGGGAGTAAAGATATCGTAAATCACTACGTAATTGAGTTTATGCACTACATCAGTATACAGCATAGGATCATGCATTACTTTGATGTAATTATTCTTTTTCTGCTTACATGATGAGAATAGCATAACAGCACTCGTCGCAAAAAATAACACTAAATAAAAAACGGAATTTCTTTTCATAATTTGATTTTGATAGATTGATTTAGCTCTGTTGATATTTACGTCTTGTTTTATAAAACATTTTAAAAAGGCCAAAAGGTTATTTTATCTTTAGCCGGATTGTATCCTAACTTAATACTATCAGTTACTACATCTCCCAAGCGATACTTTGTTTTATATGCCACATTTACAGTAATGCTTATCACTGAATCAGGATGCTTTGAAACCACAATGATTGAATCAAGAAGCCTTTTGTTTATAATAGAGTCCTCATGGCTTAACGACAGATGATTATAGGTAAACCGGTAGTCATTTATTTTATCAGCAACAGTTTTTTCGACCACTTGCGCACCTTCAATTTCAAAAGGCTTGGGATCTTTCATTTTAGGAATAACATTAGTTTTCATAAAATCAACTGCCAGTTCTTCTACATGTTTGTTATCAATTTTATTTTCGCTTTTGTAATTACAAGCGCAAATAATAAAAAGGAGTGCTGTCAATTTTTTCATTTCGTATACACTTTATAGTTAGATAAGAAATATCTTTTAATTCTTGCAGATGTTTCGCTTTGTCTGCCGGACGACGTTACCCCTAAAGCAAACCACAGTGCCAGTATACAACCATAACTTCCACCCCGCTCTATCCACTCAAATAATTCATAATGCGGGTAAAAAAGTTCACTGGTGACTTTCCAAATAAAAAGCAGGAAAACAATGGAACGTATGGGGCGAAATAAAACACTAAGGGCTGCAATAATTTCGAATATGCCAATGAGTTGGGCCGTTTGGGCCGGGTTAGCAAAAGCCAGCATTTTATATTGATCGATTAAACTCTTTTTTTCAACCAGGTTGAGCCATCCATGACCAATAAAAAGAAAGCATACCACAAAACGCAAACACACTTTTACTATTTGCAGTGTTTTTATTTTTATCCCGGTGGATGGTTCTAAAGGCGTAACCATTTTTTTGAAAGTAAAATGCATCCCTGAAAGAATAATAAGTGCAAGCGGGGCTCCGAAATTTCCTGCACGTTCAATAAACTCGGCAAACGGTTCACCAGATAAAGGCCTGAGCAATGCCGTTATTACACCCCATATAACTAGCCACATTATGATAGCACGAAGCGGATAAAATAAAATAATAATTCCCATCAATATGTCAATGCTTCCTACAACCGGCATCAAATGATATGAGGTACCGGGTTCAATTCCAAAGACTCCAAAATAATTGCTCCATATTGGTTTTGTAATAATACCAAAGCAGCCGTGACCAATAAAACACATTGCAGAAGCTATGCGCAACGTGTAGTACATTCTTTGTTCGTTTGAGAATTTCAAATTCTAAATATTTTTTTAATGATAAATTATTTCAACCTTTTAGATTTTTTTAAAACCTGAACCGGGTCATTCATTTTCTTCACATTCTTTATGATATCAAATCATGTGGTTCTCCGGTGGGAAAACAAGCTCTTAACAGAAGAAAAAATTAATTAAAAATGTAATGACTAGTTGTTTGTTACATTACTTGCAGCAATGATCAAATAATCTATTTAATAAACTATTAAAGGGAAATTAAGCTCCCAAAAGATCAGGAGGCTGCTCAGGTGAAATGCGAGGAGAAGAAATCAAATTCTCTGAATTAATGGGTGGCCAGAAATTCATGTTATCATTATAAGGATTAAATGTATTCAAAGCAAATGAATATTCGTCATAGTCGCCATGGAGACTCTTAAATGATATCGTTTTAGAATTATCAGATTTTTTTGAATCATTATTCTGCAAGTCATTGGAGAGCTTAAAAAAATCATTTTTAGCGGTTTCCAATCTCATCTTTTTTGTATTGGGAATACACATTACGTAAAGTGTATCATTAGCCACTTTGCGTTTCACATATTTATACATTATTCCGTCAACTTCAATTTCGCCATCGAATCTTTGATAGGCAGACCAGTTCGTTTGATATGGAAGATTTAGGGGAACTTTCAATTCTATTAGCTGTGATTCGTCGTATAAACTCTTATCCAGTTTAGCTTCCAGCTGATCGGATGCTTTATATTGCATGTACTCAACCAACAGCCTGTATCCAAAAAGATTGAATAGAAATAGAGTGATTAAAAATATAGCAGTAGCTTTTTTCACAATCGTTTCTAAAAGAAAAGTTTAATTAATGTTGCAAGTTTACTTAAAATTTTCGACTTAGAGAATGAAGTTTCAAGGGAAAAAACGATAAATCTCTTTCCTATGAAGAATTCTTATAAATATTATATCCCTTTTATCGTGTATGATTCCAATTCTGTAATCGCCAATTCTGATTCTGAAAAAAGAATCTGAACCTTTTAATTTCTTTATATTTTTTATTTCTGAAATATTGTTTGTATGTAAAATACTCTCTATGCACTCAGCTACTTTTCTTTCCAGGTGCTTGTCTCTAATTTTTGATAAATCCTTATCAAAAGATTTATCAATCTTTACAATCATTTGCCCTTCAATTTTTTTATGAATGCAGCCGGATCTACATAACTCCCTGTCCGTCCCTTACTAATTGCATTTATCATAGCAATATCTTCCCTTTCTGAATTCGATAAAGTAGCCACACTTTCGATACCATCCATTTCTTTCAACATCTTCTTAATATATCTCGACGTTGCCTTGTTCTTAGATTGAATAACTATTGTCTCCATTATTTGCTTTTATTGTACAACATAGGTTTTGTTATACTTACCGATGCCTTTTAAAATTAGGGATTTCCATTGTTTTGGCAAAGAAGTTTTTATTTGCGTAATTCCGTGGGGAGTAATATCGAGTCCTCCAAAGCCCATTAATACACTTTGCAAATATCCACCGGCACCTGTTGCAAAATATGGATTAGAACCTCCGGCAGTTTCAGCAATTACGCCAAATGGCTCCTTTTTATTAGGTATGATTGTTTCTTCAAATGCACTCCATGCTTTGCCGGGCTCTTTCAGTCGTGCATATAGTAAAGCAAATATTGCATGGGTCATGGCGGGTGAGCCTTCCCCCACTTTTTCTTCATAATACGCCAAATCTTTTTTTATTTGTTGCTGATCTGTTGTCTCTTTTAATGGATATGCAAGAAGGTTTACATCAGCCTGTTTAATTTTTTGTCCATGGTAACCTTCAAACTCAGATGTGACTCCGTTACTCAATTTTAAAATCGGAATATTTTGTTCTACGTCCGCCCAATCATTATCAACCGGTTGGTGCAAAATATTTGCCGCCAGAATTGCATATTGCAAATTGGCTTTTGCAGCCGCATTGGTAAAAGCATTGTTGTCCACGTTCTCGGCCCATTCATCCGCTGCTACTACATTTTTTATATCATATTTTCCCGGACCGTTTTTTTCAACGCGGCTTGCCCAGAAGTCCGCACACGCTTTTATTATCGGGAAACCTTTTTCTTTTAACCATGATGTATCCTGGGTTACTGCAAAATAATTCCATGCTGCAATAGCCACATCTGCGGTGATGTGATGTTCGAACGGGCCGCTCAATGCCCACACCGGAGTTTCCTCGTTACCGGTAGCCGCACTTTCCCATGGATACATGGCGCCTTTATAACCATGCGCAAATGCATTGTGCTCCGCCTCTTTCAATCGTTCATATCGGTATTCAATCATACTCTTTGCCATTTCGGGATGTAATACGAGGATGGCAGGAAACATCCATAATTCGGCATCCCAGAAAACATGGCCATTATAGCCCAGGCCGCTTAATCCCATAGGTGACGGGCTGTACGAAGTTCCTTCCCTTACGAAAGAATATAAATGATACATAGCAGCATGCACATCCCGCTGGCTCGCATCATCACCTTCAATTATTATATCGCTCTTCCATAAACTATCCCACGCAGCATTATGAAATTGTTTTAATTTTTCCGCGCCCTGAAGCTTCGCATAAATTACATAACGCTCTGCTTCATTCAGCGGGTCATCATGTTGTGCTGTAGTTATGGCTGCGCCGGCGATTGCAAAATGATAAGAAGTTCCTGCTTTCAATTTCTTCTTAAATTTTGACAGATGCATATTATTATCCCACATTTCATGTATGAGTTCCGGCTCAGAGCCATTAGATTCATCGAATAAAAATGTAGTTGATGCAGCAAGCGTCAGTTTGCCGGTTGGGCTTTTGGCAATAGATGAAAGCAGGCTGAGTTTTACATGAGGCCGATCGATTTGGTTATAATAATTCTGTACATCTCTCAGTCCATCGGGCGCTTCCATCACGCTTGCCGCAATTATTTCAATATCTTTTTTTGCTGTTATGGTTACATCAACCAATACGGTATACGGGAGGTTTCGCAAGGCATAGTAGGTATATGAAATGGTTGCTTTATCCTGGTAATCAAAAGTGGTAGTAAGATTCGCATGCTTCATATCAAGTACCTGGTGCATACTGCCAGCATCGGCGGCGCCAAGTCGGTGTCCGTCAATATCAAGATACATATTTACCAGGTTGAAGCTCTTTAGAAAATTGCTCACTCTACCTCTTCCATATTGATCATAGGCGCCATTGAGCACGACATCTTTACATTGTAACGGCACGGGGGAAGAAACAATGCCTATGACTCCATTAGCCACTGTTTCGCCATAGTAGTTGTTGGGATCTATTTTATCGGCAACAATTTTCCAGGGATCAATTTTTTGAGAGAAGGAAAATAAAAAGGAGAAAGATATTGAAATAATGGAAATTATTTTTTTCATTAAAAGTATGTTTTAAAAAGTTGTTAAACATAAAATAAAATGCCTAGTAAAATGAATCTGCGTCAGCATGCAATTTATTTCGTTATGAGTAATTCTTTAAACTGATCCAATGTGATAACATTAATAGAAGGGAAGGATATTGATTTCAGAATAGTAAAGTGTTTGTCATCTGTAACCAGAAAATGAACATTGCCGGCAAAAGCGCAATCAGAAAATTTATTGTCGTCAGGGTCGGCAACAATTAGGTTAAGATGAAAATGGACATCTACTTTTTTCACATTTGGAAGTAATGAAAATGCGCCAATGATTAATTCAGCGGTCTCACCAGAAAAGATTTCGGTTATCTTTTCTTCATATTCCAGCGAAATATCATTGGTAATATAAACTTCAAAAGCATTTTCATAAAGTTTGTCCATGACGACTGCATAAGCGGAGCGGCGGGAGATAGACTTAAGTATTGCATTTGTGTCAAGAACTATTTTAAGCGGCGGCATTATTCTTTTATCAGTATTTGCTGTAGTTTTTCATCTGTATAACCTTTTTCATTCCAAATAATATCGGCTTTATCACGTGCTTTGTCCAGCAGGAAGCGGGCTATCATGCTTTTAAGTTCCAACAGGTGCTTATCCGGTATATCGGCACTGAAAACTTTTAATAGTTCCACCTGTATATTGCTAAGCGGGGGATGCATGGAATAAGAATCATTCATTATTGTGCTTTTTTTGCGGAGTAATTTAGGTTGCAGGCTAAATACAAACTAGCCATACATCAAATTTACAATAAAAAATGAAGTGGTTCATGGCGAATTTTTATCAATGATTGCCTGTTGCATGCTTGCAGCATCACCAGCACCACCGCGATGTCCGTCAATATCAAGATACATATTTACGAGGTTGAAGTTTTTTCAAAAATTGCTAACTCTTCCCCGCCCATATTGATCATAAGCCCCGTTGAGTACTACATCTTTAAATTGCAATGGCATAGTGTAAGAAACAATACCAATGACACCGTTAGCTACTGTTTCGCCGTAATAGTTGTTGGGATCTATTTTATCGGCAACAATTTTCCAGGGATCAATTTTTTGAGAGAAAGAAAATAAAAAAAAACTATTGAATAGAAATAAGAAAACTATGCATCTCATACCGGGCAATTTTTTAATTTATATGACGTGTAAATTAACGTTATTTGATTTAATTTGATTTAACTAAAATACCATCTAAGTTGTCTAATCGAAAATATACTGCAAAATGGGATATGACAATATTTTGAATTGCTTTAACCTTCATTTAATTACTTTGCAGCTTGTTTTAAATTTTTTGTAGATGAAAAAAATACTGCTGCTTATTATTATCATTTTGGCGCTGCTAATTACTTCAGTTTATCTTTTTATTCCGAGGATTGCCGTTATTTCAAATATCGAGAAATTCAATTGTAATATTAATAACGTGAATCGCTATTTAATGAATGGAAATAAATGGGCAAAATGGTGGCCCGGTGCGGTGAATCCTAATACATCAAATAAAGATGAATACGATTATAACGGGTATAAGTATGTTGTGAGGGAGTACAAATACAGTTCGATAGATATTCAAACCAATACTAAAAATTCTTTTATAAACGGATCAATCTATTTTATACCATTAAACGTCGATACTGTTCAAGTGGAATGGAAATATTCTCTCGAAATGACTTCAAATCCTATTAACAGGATATACCTCTTTTTAAAAGCGAAAAAACTAGAAAGGGACATAAAGACCATTATGAAAAGTATGAAAGTTTTTTTAGAGAACCAGGTAAACATTTATGGAGTAAAATTTTATGAGACAATGTCAAATGATTCAGCGTTGATCGTAACAAAATATACAACAAATAACTACCCTTCTGCCGGTGATATTTATAATTTGATTTCGCAATTAAAAAAATACATTGTTAGTCATGGGGCGAAGGAAAATAATTTTCCCATGCTCAACGTAAAAAAACTTAATGAGTCAGAATTTGAAACTATGGTAGCAATACCTATCAATAAAGTTCTTCCTGGAAATGGTAAAATATTTTTCAGGCGTTTTGTTCCCTGGAAAGTATTAGCAGCAGAAGTAAGAGGAGGCTCGTATACTGTTGAAGAGGCCATGAAAGAAATGAAGGTTTATATGAATGATTATCACAAAAGAGCTATGGCTTTGCCATTTCAGTCTCTTGTAACAGACCGAAGCAAGCAACCTGATACATTACAATGGATTAGCATAATCTATACTCCCATACCATAAACATATAATTTTACTTAAACTTAACGACCATTATACTATCGTTATTTCTTGAAATGATATATGCGTCCTGGCCTCCTATTTTTATTTTTTTGATATGCTTTACCTGCCCCTTTATCTGAAGTCCGTTAATATTCCCGCACTCAAATTGGCCATTCCCTTTATTAATAAGAATTGTCCCGAAGTCAGCATCATTTCTGCCCATTTGAATATTGTTATCATAAAAATTTCCTACCATTAATATATCGGGCAAATTGTCGTTATTAGCGTTTATAACTACTGCATCTTTGTAAGGAGTTAGCTGTGCAAGCCACGGCAGCGGGACCGTTTTATAATTCAGTCCTGCCTGGCCGGCAGGCAGGTTTCCGTTGTTCATCAAAACTGAATTTGGAAAATAGTCTGTGGTAAAAATTTCCGAACTCCTCATTTTATCTTCAGAAAAAATATCGTCTAAACTGGCTTTGGCAAAATCCGAGGCATATAAAAATCTTTTCTTTATTACCGGTATTTGCTTTTGTAATTCATCTTTATTAGCAAATGGAATTTCCTGGCCATCCAGGTAATAAGTAAGTACCTGTTCCTTCTTGCCATTGTCGTCAAAATCGTTGTAGTACAATCTAACGGGTTCCGTAGACGAAGCCGTCAGCCTGTTATTCAATCCTTCATTTCCCGCAATAAGATCAATATTTCCATCACCGTTTATATCAACAGGCAAAACAAAATTCCACCAACCTTTTTTATCGGAAAGCATTTGTTTTTTGAAAGAGCCATTTTCATTTATAAATACGCAAATACCACCCCATTCAGGCGATATGATCAGATCCTTCCGCCCATCTTTATTTATATCATACCAAATAGCGCTTTTTACAAATCCGACCTTTGAAAGTTCGCTACTATACTGCGAGGTTACATTTTTAAAATGGCCGTGCTTATCGTTTTCCAATAAATAGGATCGCGGAACCTCGCCGTATTGCCAGGGCACGGCTCTTCCGCCTATAAACAAATCCACATAACCGTCACCGTTAAAATCATACGGCACCACGCAAGATGCCGTAAGGTAAATACTGTCGAATGCATTATTGAGCAACGTAAAATGTGCATGGCCGTCATTTAAATACAACCTCGGCTGCTGGTATTTATCGTTGCCATAATATTCATTACCTCCCGTTGCAACTACCAGGTCCGTGGCCCCGTCATTGTTTACATCCACCCACGTTGCGTCAACATCTTCGTAGGTACTATCGTTGTCTAAACCAGGTTGATAGGATTTTTCAAATTTACCTCCGGGCTTTTGAAGAAATATGGCACTTTTATTTCCTTTTGATGAACCAATAAAAACATCGTCTAACCCATCGTCGTTAGCATCGCCAACAGCCAAAGCTGGGCCCTCCCGTGATACCATGAATGGAATTAACGGTTCGCGGTCAAATTCATTAAACGGATTTTCGACAGCCCTAAAATATAGTCCAACATCTTTTGTTATATCTACCATTTCACGGGTAGGATTTTTCAACCGATTTGTTAGTCGCGAATAATCATATTTGGGAAGCCCCGGTTTGTATTGAATTTTGATTTGCGTAGAGATGACATTTTCCCAATCGATGGTTTGATATGTGTTATCGGGCCATATCAATAAAATAGAATCAACTTTTGTTTTGTACAATCCAATATGCATAGGAATCTGCATGCTTGATTGAAACCCCCTTACCGGGTAATTTTCGTATGTTCTTACTTCACTGCTGTCGTAAACTATTACTTTCGCGCCCAACGCATTAATATTCTTTGAAGAACCCGTTAGTTTAATATCGATATAAGGCTTATTTTTTGCATCATTGCTTTTGTTCTCATATAACATTGCGTGATCTTCCTGGTTGTTCACTACGATGTCCATGTCCCCATCATCGTCGAAATCGGCATATACCGCACCGTTCGAAAAGGTAGCCTTATTATCTCCTATTTCACTGTCAATATCTGCAAACTTTACGTCGCCTTCGTTTTTAAAAAATTTATTGGGCAATTTTATTTCAGGAAATTTTTTAATCAGGCCTAAATCGCTTTCATCAGTAAAATTTTCTTTTAGCTTTTGATGTATCTCATCATCAGAAACGTAGTTGGCAAAGTCCATATCATTTAACCTTTTTGGAATACCATTAGATATAAAAAGGTCCTTCGTTCCATTGTTATCAAAGTCAACCCAAAGGGGCGACCATGACCAATCGGTTGCGGCAACACCGGAATATAAACCTGTCTCGCTAAACATACCGTTTCGCCTGTTTAGCTGGAGATTATTCCTGGTGTATTGATAGTTGTACCCATACCCGATTTTCATGTAGAAGGTATTGTATTCATCCTCCCCCAAAGAACTTTTCAAAATTTTCCGGTCCGAGGGAAGCATATCCATTGAAATTACATCCGGGTATGCATCATTATTAATATCAGCAACATCCACCCCCATTGAAAACTGGCTGGTATGCATCATCCGGTTGGTTAGATCCTCTTTAAAAGTTCCGTTGTGCTGGTTGATATAGAGGTAATCATTTTCATGAAAATCATTTCCAACATACATGTCGGGCCATCCATCAAGGTCTATATCGCTAACGCACACTCCCAATCCATAGCTTATTGCTGAACTATTAATAGCTGATTGTTTTGTTACATCGATAAATTTGCCACTCCCATCATTTTGGAAAAGCCGATCCCCTGAAAGTGGAAAATAGGTACCTATAAAATCTTTTCGCGGAGCAAAATTACCGTTCTGGTGAACAGAATGATTTAATAAAAACATGTCAAGGTCACCATCACCATCATAATCAAAAAATACCGCTTGCGTACTGAAACCGGAGAAATCCAAACCATATTCCTTCGCTTCATCTTTATAATGCGGAACGCCGTTTTTATCGATGCCCTGGCAAATGAGCAATTGGTTTTTGCTGTGCAATGTTTCATAATTACCTACCCTGCAAATATAAATATCCAGTAAGCCATCATTATTTATATCTACAACTGAAACACCGGTAGACCAGCCGCCATCTTGCGGAATTTTTGCTTCAGTTGTTACATCTTTAAATTTTAATTTACCCTGGTTAAGATATATTTTATTATCGCCCTGGTTAGCAGAAAAAAAGAGATCAATTAAACCATCATTATTAAAATCACCTGCGCCTACGCCTGAACCGTTATAAAAATACATGTACTTAAAAACATTGAAATCTTTAGTTGGCTTAAGCACATTCCTAAAATCAAGGCCGGTTGTATTATTATCCAGCAACTGAAAAAGAACTGGCTCCTTATTATTTTTATGGCCACATGACAGAAATGAAAATAACATAAATGTCATCACAAAAAGATTGAACGGCCTTCCTGTTTTGTAAATCATATTTAGTAAGTCGTCTTTCAATAAATAAGGCATTCCTTATTTGTTTGATTATTGTAACTGCATAAGATTTTTTGATTTCTCTTTAATCTCATACAAAGCGGGGTAATCGTTATTTATCAGAAAAAGCAAACAATCTTTTTTCCCGGCAGGGATTTCCAAAATGTCTTTAACCTCGCCTCTCACTTCCAATCCTGACTGGCTGTAATCCAACCTGGTAAAGCCTCCCTTATGATCATTAAGAAGAATATCTCCGTAGCTCGCATCCAACCGCCCAAACTGCGGCGGAAATCCGAACTTATTTCCACCAATTACTAAATCCATGTATCCATCATGGTCAATGTCGATTTGATGTATAGCGTTTATGCACGACGTCTGCGTTAATGGCGGTAATTTTTGGATCACAAAATGCCCGTTTCCCTTATTTAGGGCAACTACCGACGATCCATAATTAAATATCTTTACAATGCTTTTACTGAGAATCTCCCCGGGAAATAATTCCTTCATCGTCTTTTTCGCATACTCCGAATGTTGCAGATTTTGCTTTTTTATCGCCGGAATCTGGTCCTGTAACTCATGTTTTAGAAATACCGTCTTATCCTGCCCGTCTACTGTACGGGTGAGAATCTTATCGTCGTTCCCGTTGTTATTGAAATCATTGATCCACAATTTAACGGGATCTTGGAGGTCGGGTCTTAAGTAAAAATTTTCGCCAATATTACCGAGAACGATGTCCTGGCGCCCATCTCCATCCAAATCACCGACAGATATCGATTGCCACAATCCATACAAACTATCCAGATTCGTTTTTATCTCCTTAAAATGGTCTCCATTGTACGAGAAAATTCTCGGGGACATATACTCTCCTGCAATAATTAATTCCTTTTTCCTGTCGCCTACAACATCCGCCCATTCTGCGCAGGTTACCATTCCAATAGATGAAATATCCGGATTTTTAGATTTCGCCATATCAGTAAAGTGTCCTTTACCGTCATTAACGAAAATGTAACTCGATGGGCTCACCCCATAATCCCGGGATACGTTTCTACCGCCCACAAATAAATCCAGGTTGCCATCTCCATCAAAATCGTAAGATATTGCTACAGATACATTTGAGTTGTTATTGGGGAACGCAGTCGGATCCAATGTAAAATTTCCTTTGCCATCATTCTTGTAAAGGCGCAACTGCATTTGCTTAGTATTGGGTGGAAAACAATTTCCCCCCGGACACACCAGCAAATCAAGGTCACCATCATTATCACAATCGAAAAACTGAACAGCGACGTCCTCGAAATCGGCATAATCATCAAAAACCTTTTCAGGTTTTTTTATGAATCCGCCCGAATTGGTTTGAAGATACAGTTGTCCGGCGTCACCTGCTGCCCCGCCTACAAAAAGATCAGGAAGACCGTCGCCATTTACATCGCCTTCGGCAGCTTTTGGGCCTTCCTTTGAGAGTATTTCGGGTAAATTCCGTTCGTAGTAAAAGTCATTATAGTCGTCTTCTTTATGCTTGTCGAACGTACTTTTTTCCCCGGTAAGCAACGGCTGAGACAATGCCCTTACAACTGTATCGGCCGATAACATCACCTGTTCTTTTTGATTAACTACAAGAACTGTATCAACAGGAACATTTGTATACCGCGAATAGGACCGATCCGGCCAACTGATAAACATTGAATCTATTTTAGCAGTAGTACCCAGCCCCATAATTTGTTTATAATCCACTGATGATTGAAATCCTCTTGTGGGAACAACGTCCCTGCTCAAAATCTGGTTGCCAACGTACAGTTTAATTTTGCTGCCAACGGCAAAAGTATTCAAGCCTTTTCCTTTCAAAAAAATGCCGAGATAATTGTTTTTGTTTATCTGCCGACTGTTGTTTTCAAATACAAAGGATTTTTCATTTACATTATTTACGACCAGGTCAAGATCGCCATCGCCATCAAGATCAGCATAAGCTGCACCATTAGAAAAAGAAGGTTGTGTAAATCCCCAGGATACACTAACATCCTGGAATTTCAAATTACCCATATTTTTAAACGCCTTGTTAGGTAAAGGATTTACCGGAATATGCTCTAATACTTTATCCACACTTTCTTTTTGACCGGTGAGCACCATTTTTTGAATAACATCATTGGCAAAAAAGTCCATAAAGTCGAGATTGGTAACGTCCTTGTTTACCCCGTTACAAACATAAATATCACTTAACCCGTCATTATCCGCATCAAAAATTAATTCGCCCCAGGTCCAATCACTGGCGGAAATTCCACTATAATTTCCAATTTCAGAGAAGGTTCCATTTTTATTATTTAGCTGGAGGCAGTTTTTCATGAACTGGTGATAAAATCCCGATTTAACCTTGCTGTGATAGAAGTCGATATTATCGAACGAACCCAGCGTCTTAAGCCGGTAATCATCGGCAGGTAACATATCTGTCGTAAATATTTCAGGATAACCATCGTTATTTAGATCCCCGACATCCGTGCCCATCGAAGACATACTGATGCTTTGAAGACATTGTTCCATTTCGTCTTTGAAAGTGCCATTCTTTTGGTTGATATAGAGATAATCTTTTTCATAAGAATCATTCGCTACATAAATATCAGGATATCCATCATTATTAAGGTCGCCAACACTTACTCCAAGTCCGAAGCTAATCAAACTGCCATGGATACCCGCAGATTGGGTAACCTCGGTAAAATGCCCGTCGTCATTGCGATATAAATGATCACCACCACCCTTCAAAAAGGGTGCAATTGGCCAGAGGGAATCCGGAAGGTCTCTCCGGTTAGAATTATTCAATGTATTGATGGGCATAGGGCTGTTATTGATCATAAAACAATCCAGGTCACCATCCATATCATAATCAAAAAACGAGACTTGTGTAGTATAAGCAGAAATATCTAATCCATATTTATGCGCTTCTTCTGTAAAAGTATTATTGTGATTATTGACATATAATTTGTTTCTCCTGTTTCCGCTTTTCATGTGCCCGGAGTTACACACATAAATATCCAACCAGCCATCCGCGTTAATATCGACAAAAGTTACGCCTGTGCTCCACATGCTGTCTTGTTTTAACCCTGATGCAGCAGATATATCTTCAAATTTAAAATTACCTTTATTGAGGTACAGTTTATTTTCTCCCATATTCGAAGTGAGAAAAACATCCGGTAATCCATCATTATTAATATCGCCTATAGCAACCCCGCCTCCATTATAAAAATTTCGGAAGAGAAAACTGTTCTCGATTTTACCATCAGTCACTTTATTGTCGAAATTGATCCCTGTATTTTCAATTAGCTCAAACAGGGGTGTGGATTTTTTTGGTGAGCATGAAAAGAAAAACAATGAAGAGAAACTCAGGGCAAGAATCAGCGATCTATTCATTTGATAATTAAATATAAAGGGGGTAGAAAATGAACAAACTATATTATAAAGGTAGTAAATGGATTTGCAAGTGTTTTTAATTAATCTATTGCAATTACATTACATTTCATTGTCATTTTTACTTAACAAAAATTTGATTGGCTGGTAATCAGTTTATAAATACAAAAAGGCCAGTTGTTGGCCTTTTTGTATTTATAAATTCAGTTCAAAAATCCTCCTCCTTATTAGTAACCTGGATTCTGAATCAAATTAGGGTTCGCAGCCAACGCCGTTGAGGGTATTGGAAAAACCAGGTGAGTTGCATCAGATGCAGGCTTAAGCGCCCATGGTTTCATAAACACCCCAAAACGAATTAAGTCAGTTCTCCTAACAATTTCCCAATACAGTTCTCTTCCTCTTTCAGCCAACAGAGTCTTAGGGTCATAGACATCGTTTGGATTAACCAATGTCATAGACGCCATTGGCGCAGCACCTCTCGCTGTTCTCAGGTTATTAACGAGCGTAAGAGCTCCGGCATTATCCAGAGAAGATGCACGCATTTTTGCTTCTGCTACCATTAATACTACATCGGGATACCTGAAAATCATACACCAGTTTCCGGCAGTTCCTCCTCCATAATTTTTCCCATTACCAGATAAATCAGGTATGTATTTAAGCACACGAATACCAACATCTTCAAGAAGAGTCCCTGTTTCTTTCAAATCCGGAGAAAAATTTGTATTAAAAATCAATAAATTCCCTTTTCTATCTTGTACTTTTGAACCATCTGCATAATATTGCTGTCCTATTAATAATCCCGTTCTAAGGCCGGAAAGATCTGTTAACCCTTTAAAATAGCGGCCACCTATTCTCTGGTCCAATACTGTATCAGCCGGAGTTTGGGTAGGAATACCATTTATATCAAATGTGTTATAAAAATCTGCAACTGTAGAAAATCCATTCCAACCACCTTGGGGAGCCAGCGGCTTATAAGAATTATAATGCAAAGTAGCCCACCACATGTTGTGTATGCCGGTATTATTGGTAGCTACGCCCGAAGTATTGGGAGCAGCGAATATTCCTTCCGGAGAGGTGGAATTATTTGCTGTAAAATTGTTAAAATAGTTAGAGCTATAGGAATATTTACCGCTGTTAATAATTGCATTTCCAATAGAAATGACTTTCTGCATGTCAGCATCATCAAAAGTAGGAGCCGCCCTGTTATTAAATGCTCCCCTGTTCAAATATAATTTCATTAATAACATGTTAGCTGCATCCACATTGGCCTTGTCGATTCCATTTGTTGCAGGAAGGTCAGGAATTAATGTTGTCAACTCATTGATGATAAAATTGACAGCACTGTCCCCTCTATATACGCTTGGGGCATTCAGCAAATTATCGCCGGGGTTCCTAAAAGGGTATTGTCCGAAAAGATCCAGCAACTGATATAATGATAAGGCCCTTAAAAACCTAGCTTCGGCAGCCTGCCCTTTAGATGGCGCAAAAGCCAAAACGTTAGTTGCATCAAAATTTAATTTATTTAAAGAATTAAACTGATTAATTATAATATCCACCCCGTCAGGGCCAAATGTCTGTTGCTTCAAGGCCCGCCACTTGCCATTATCGTCCCAGTCACCAGCACGCGTGGGCACCACACATTCATCAGCTGTAACCTCTTCTAAAGCAAGAATATTGCCCGGATCAGAATAGGGGTTTCCTACATCATTATAGGCAGTTTGTAATAATAGTTGAGTTCCGTTAGCGCCCAGGGCATTGGTAGCCTGGTCTTTCGTCAAAGTACTGTTCAGGTTCTGGTTAAGTTTAGTACACCCTGATCCTCCAACTATAGCCAGAATTAAAACAGGGGAAAACTTTATTAATTTAAATAAATTCATAATTTATGATTTTTTTAATATTTTATAATGACATATTGAAACCAAAAGTTATCATTCTTGGCGTAGGATAAGGAATATACTCAATATTCCTTGACGGGTAACCGTTCTGATTTTTATCGACATTTACTTCGGGGTCAAACCCTGTAAACTTCGTAATCACAAACAAATTAGAACCGCCTACAAACACATTCAGGTTTTTAACATATTTTCCCAAGTCTCCAAAAGCATAGGTAAAAGTTGCGTTTCTTAGTTTAATATAGTCTCCTTTTTCAAGATACCTACTTGATACGGCTACACTTGCATTTATGTTCTCAGGAGAACCAATTATTGAAGCATCAACATTTTTTCCGTTTTGAAGATTGCTAATGTTAGTTACACTATTAAAAGTATTATTATAGATATAGAAGCCCGAAGCACCACTGGCATTAAGGGACAAAGACAATTTATTATATTTTAAAGTGGTAGCGAATCCGTACAATAAATGAGGATTTGGATCACCCTGAAAAGTAGGCTGATCCGCAATAATTTGCTGCCCCATTTGATCAAAACCGCCAAATTGCTTCAGGTAAAATATATTCACCGGATGATTATTACCAATAATCTGAGCTAATGTTCCGGAAACTCCCTGCCCGCTTACCTGCGCTGTGGCTATGTCAGCTTGTGTAAAGTCTTTTAAAAGGTTCTTATTGTGGGCTATATTGAAACCTACGTCCCATGAAAATTTGGCTTTGGAAACAATCGAAGCTCCAATTGAAAATTCAACACCCGAGTTAATTAAATGAGCCGGCAAATTAATAAAGAAAATAGAAGCAGGAGCAGGTTGAATAGCTGTACTTTGGAACAAAATATCTGTTGTGTTCTTATGGTAGTAGTCAAATGAACCATAAATTCTGTTATGCAACAAAGAATAATCAAGGCCTATATTTATCTGGGTAGTTTTTTCCCATTTCAAATCCGGGTTAGCAACATTGCTTTGCCCTATGCTATTATATGATCCTGAATTAAATTGCTCCTGCGAAGCCCCAGCTGGAAACTCCTGGTTTCCGGTAATTCCCCATGAAGCACGTAACCCCAAATTATTAATAACGGTAATGGACTTAAAGAAATCCTCATTGCTAATTGCCCACTTAGCTCCCACAGAAGGGAAATATCCATA
Organism: uncultured Chitinophagaceae bacterium; assembly: GCA_963756945.1. Classification (GTDB taxonomy): domain Bacteria; phylum Bacteroidota; class Bacteroidia; order Chitinophagales; family Chitinophagaceae; genus Ginsengibacter. The sequence goes on from CAVWQJ010000021.1 coordinate 40,392, forward strand.
CTTATTATTTGCACCGAATTTACTGGAACCATCTGCCCTCAAAGTTCCCGTTAAATAATACTTGCTCGACAAATTAAAATTTACTCTTCCAAAATAAGATTGAATTTCAGTTTTAGGATCTACATAAGTAACTAAAGGAGTTTGTGTTTTTGCATTCTGAAAAAAACTGGTATAAAGAATGGGTATCCTGCTCTGCTGGTCAAGATTGGTGTTAAATTGAGATGCAAATACAGATGAATTGCCATAATTAGTTTTCCAATATTCATAACCAGCTAATGCCTCCATTGAGAGATTCTGTGTTAAATCAGTACTATAAGTTAATGTATGCGTATAAGTTTGAGAGGTTAAATAAGCATCTGAAATTGCAGCATCCCCTATCCCAGAAACACCATTAATTGCGTCAATCCATCCATCGATATTTGTGTTTCTTTTTCCAGTACCATGGTTAATTGCGTACAAAAATTTATACTCCAGTCCCTTAGTAAGTTTCAAGGCTGCTGATATATTTCCCAAAAACACATTAACATTAGCAATATCGCTATAACCGTTTATTACAGAAAGCGGGTTAGGAACCGAACTCACAGCATTACTAAAAAGCCCGTTGCTTGTTTTGAATGCCGCTGTAGGATTCCAGTTGAGTGCCCAGGCAATCAAATTACCACCTGCTCCGGCCGTATTACTCACAAGTCCCATGTGTTCCGTAGTATGACCAGCAATGACGTCAAAATTTATTGTCAACCGCTTATCTAAAAATTTATACTCGCCCGAAAAATTTCCAAGGTATTTATCTAAGGATGTCTTTTTGATAAAGCCGAAATTCTGTGAACCGAGGAAAGAAACCCTGAATTTTCCATTGTCGTTTCCGCCACTCAATGCTAAATTATAGTCCTGAGATAACGAGCTTTGTGTTATTTCTTTTAAGGCATCAACTGAACTTCCCTGATCCAAGGTACTAGGTAAGGAATAGGTTTTCAGAGCAGTTCTAAATTCACTCGTAGTTAGCACTTTATACTTGTGCATGTAACCTGCCGCAGCGCTAAACTTTGTTCCGAATTCTATTTTTGTCCCGCTCGATGAACTTCTTTTCGTCGTGATCACAATTATACCATTTGCTCCCCGCGAACCATAAATTGCAGTTGAAGAAGCATCTTTTAAAACATCGACTTGAGCTATGTCATTTGGATTAATATATAATAATGGATTAGATTCAGGAGTAGTACCGAAATCCAAACCCGATCCGGATCCAAAATTTAAACCAGGTTTTGCGGTTCTTCCATCCAATGGAACCCCATCAACAACATAGAGTGGATTATTACCAGCCCTAATAGAATTATTCCCTCTTATTTTGATAGTAGTAGCGGTACCAGGTTGCCCACTATTATTGGTAATTTCAAGGCCCGGAACTTTTCCCTGCAATAACTGGTCGGGAGAAGCAATGACTCCCTGGTTAAAATCTTTAGCTTTAATAGAAGTAACAGCGCCTGTTAAATCCTTTTTCTTAACCGAACCATACCCAATAACAACAACATCCGTTAAGGACTGTGCGGAAGCTTGAAGTGCAACAGTTACATTGGAAGCTGATGAAATGTCAACTCTTTGAGTCTCTGATCCTACATAACTAATTTGAAGTTGTTTTGCGCTGGGGGGAACATTAATAGAAAATGTACCATCGGCAGCAGTTCTTACGCCTGTTTTTGTCCAACAACAATCACGGAAGCATCAGCAAGAGGAGTTCCATCCTTTGAAGTTACTGTTCCAGTTACTGTCCGTTGTTGAGCTATTGTCAAAAGACATGATAGCAAAAACAGACTGCCAAGCAGAAGTTTTTTTCTCATAATCAAGTAATTATTAAAGTGTTAATGTTTAATTGACGTGTAATTTACACACATTTGTTAAATAAATACCAATATTCGGCAAAAAAAATTGTA
>CAVWQJ010000022.1:0-114776 GCA_963756945.1 uncultured Chitinophagaceae bacterium
GCCTTCACTGCCATGGAAAGCCACGAATCGTTCCGGTTAATGGAAGATTTTATTGAAACAATTCCGGAGAAGGATATAAGAGAAAAGTTTGAAAATATCATTCAGCGAAAAAAGCCTTTTCAGCAGTTCAAATACCTTTTATTCGATTACCCCATCTTGCGTGAGCAATGGTTTTTGTATAAAGATGAGCAATACAGAGAATGCGTGCAACAACAAATAGATGATTATAATAGAAGCGAAAAATTTAATGCAGAAAATATGAAAGATGAGGAATAGTTACTTGTTGCACTGACGTAATTCAACCGTCCAAAATTCTAAATTGAAAGTTGGTGTTCCGAAAACGATCTTCAATAACAATTGAAAATGTTGACTATAAAACTTAACGATCCAAAAATTTAAAAACCTGCATTATCTTTTAACTGACCATTTTTAATGCAGATAACTATAAATTCTAAATTTCCAAAAAATCAAGCCAAATGTATTCTCAATATAAAGTCTCAGGCTATAATATTACCACAGATCCCGGATTTCAAAATAACCGGTTTGGGAACAAGGAAGAAGTGATTCAACAATTCAATGAACTCTACATAGAATGTCAAAATAAAAAGAACAAAAAGATTATTGGCCGGCTTACAAGTTTAATTGAAAAATATCCGCAATCGCCTCAGTTAAAAAATTTTTTATCGGCAGCTTATCATGCCCGGGGAAATTACAAAAAGGCATTAGAAGTTAATAATTGGACAATGGCGGATCATCCCGATTATTTGTTTGCAAAACTAAACGTAGCCCATAACTACATGAATGCAGGAGTGCCTGCAAAAGTGCCTGAAATACTGGGCGAAGCAATGGAAATAAAAGAATTATATCCTGGCAGGGATTTATTTCACCTGGCGGAAGTTACCGGCTTTTATAAAGCAGTTATCCGATATTTCGCTTTCATTAAAAATTGGGACCTTGCAGAAAACAGGTTTGAAGTTTTAAAGGAAATCGCTCCGACGCATCCTGATACAGAAGCTGCTGAAGTGTATTTATTTTCTGGAAGAATGGAAAAGAACTTCAATCGGTGGAAGGAAGAAGATGCATCAAAAATCAGCGTAAGATCTGTAAAGCCTGTGCCGGCCTCAAAAGAAAGCAGGGCGCCCGTATTTAATCATATCGAAATAGATAATTTATACAATTATGGGTTGGCAATTCTGCATGAAAATTTAAGAGAGATATTAGCGCTGCCCCGCAATACAGTTATTGAAGATTTGGAAAAAGTATTGCTTGATTCCATTGAAAGGTATCAGCATTTTAAGAAAAGCGGCTTTGAAGAAGATACTCATAATTTCCCGCTCCATGCGCTGTGTTTATTGGGAGAATTAAAAGCTGAAGATAGTTTAGAGGCTGTATTAGATTTTTTAAAGAATGATGATGAAGTCCTGGAATTTTGGTTCGGCGACCACATCACTTCTACCATTTGGCTTCCCATTTATTTAATTGCTCAAAATAACCAGGAAGCTTTACATCAATTTCTTTTAGAACCGGGTGTAAGCACATATTCGAAAACAGCAGTTTCGGAAGCGTTGATTCAAATGGCGCTCCACGCACCGGAAAAGAGAAATGAAATATTATCCATCTATACTGATGTGTTTATTTGTTTCAACAATGCAACACCGAATGATAATTTTATTGACAGCGATTTATTGGGCTTACTTATTGGTGACATGATAAATGCCGGGTTTAAAGAAATGTTGCCGCTTATTAAAAAATTATATGATAAAGGCTATGTGAGCTTAACCATCAACGGAGCTTATGATGAAGCAGAAAGTTATTTTAATAAGCCGTTAAATAATAATGGGAAAAGAAAAATTGAAAATATTTTTAACTTATACACAACCATAATAAATACCTGGTCAGGTTATTCAGAAGATGAAGAATATTTTGGCGATGATTATTTTGACGATGATGAAATTCAAACCCCTGCTGTATCCGTTAAAATCGGAAGAAATGATCCATGCCCTTGCGGCAGCGGAAAAAAATACAAAAAATGTTGTTTAAATAAATTGCCACTATAATTTATTACAACACCTTCTTTCAAGTATTGCACATAATTTTCAAAGCCATTGGATATTGTTAGTTTTGCATCGGCAATATTTTTGTGAAAAAACGAGCTGATCTTACCGCAATTTATGAATTCATTTTCAGAAGACTTAAAGCAAAAAATTTAGAGTGGGGGGTATTCTTTTCCTCGACTTGATTGGATCGGTTTCTGCAAATGCGAAGAAGAAAAAGATGACATGGAAATTTACGATCCTTGTGAGGCAATGAAACAACATTTGGAAAAAGAGCAGCGGCAAAACGAAACAGATAAATTGCAGGAAGCCTTTGATGAAATCAATGAAAAGGAATATGAAGAAGCACGGTATAAAAAACCTTCACAGGAAATAATGGCCTATTATAGCGCTTACCGCCATTATCCAAAAGGACATCCGCTTGCTACCGACTGAATACATGCAGACGGGACTTAAGTCTTCAAATGTAAATTCAAAAACATAAAAAAATCCCTCGCTTATATTAATGAGGGAGCATGGCATAAATTAAAAATAGGTTTGTGATTTCTATTGTTTTCCCGACTTCATCACAGGGACACCCAATTTCTATTGAAGGCTTTTAGAATTGAATAAAACAAAAATGAGTTAAACATTTTAATCATTTACGTAATTCTCAGCCGCTTTATTTCTTCGAAACCACTAAGTGATGAAGTCAGGACATAAAAAAATCCCTCGCTTATATTAATGAGGGAGAATGGCATAAATTAAAAATAGGTTTGTGATTTCTATTGTTTTTTCCCACCAAACTTTTCCTTTAAAAGCTTTTCTATCCGGTCAGCAAGCGATTCGGGCGTTTCACCATAGACAGAAGGTAAACCTTCAATTGCTTCGCGAAAACTTTCAATGACAATATTGAAATTTTTAAACTGGTTTAATAATATTTTTTCATCTCCGGTTTCCCAATAATATCCTTCGTCACTAAGAGTAAAATCGTCCAGGTATTTTGCAGCAACATATTTTAATAATTTGATAAGGGCTATATGTGCATCGGGACCTGCATACTGCGTTTTTGTGCTTGTTGTAAATATCAAATCTTTGTCTAATTGTACACCGCCGTAAATCTCTTTTACCATGATGTTGATGGGAGAAAGCAAGCGTCCATTCTGATTAAAAGTAAGAAATACCGGTTCGCTTCCTTTCGGGGCAAAGGACACACCTTTTATCTCATTATCCTCAATAGTTCGCGACGCCCAATCGAGAATCTCGCAAATATCTTTCACTTCCTCTATCAACATATCTAATAATTTTTTGTTACGAATGTGGCCTGAGTAATGAATAGATAGTCCCATGATAAGATTGTTTTGAAAAGAAAGAAATCGTTCCGGGTACTTAGTATTAACGGTTAGGCCTAAACGTAATTCTATCTTGTCAGTTACAGTATACTAAAGGTAACAAAGTAAGGCAGGTTCATCAATTATGACAATTAAAACAATTCCCAATTTTTCTCCTTCAGTTATTTCCTTTAATTTGAATAGATAAAAATCTAAAGAATTATGGAACAGAAACCAGAATTACCAGAAGAAGAAAAATTCAGCGGTGACCCTGAAGAAAATCTTAGGTTGGAGAATGAATTTTTAAAGATGAAAATGATGGCAGAATCCGGCGGCATATTTGGTAGCAACAGCGACGGTGGAATTTCTCCTGAAATTGAAAATCAATGGCTGAAAAATGTAATGGAGTTTGAAAAGGCATACGCTAATGCAAAACCACAAAAAATGACTGACCTGCTTGGCAAGCCTTCTTTTGCGGACGAAAAAGACATGGATGAGAAAAAATTTATCGATGAATTTATTCGCCTGAATAAATTGTTGGACGACCATAATATCAATGTAGATTTCTTAGCGCCACAAACAGACCGGTTTAAATATCATTTTATTACCGGAGAGTTATTTGAACACATAACTGATTTTATTCCGGTAAAGGGAATGACGACTAATTTTATTTATGAAGAGTTTCATCCAGATCATAAAAGTGATATTACGGAAATTACCGATGAATTTTTAAATGATTTTTTTGAAAGAAGATTGAACGTGGACACGCACTATATTAACAATGATATCATCATTCCCGATGGAAACGTAATTACAAAAGAGCAGTTGATTAACCGTTTTTATTCAATGTACGATGCGGCTATTGAGTTCAAAAATACTTCATACCAGATAAACAATATTGAATTTGAAATAAGAGAGGAAACCGAAGATGGGCCATCGGGAATGGGTTTCAGTGAAGGGGAAATTCAATACGATATGATCTTTAAAGATGGTGAGATGAAAAAGATCCACGGTCCGTTTAAGATATATTTTGGCAGGCAGTGGGAATCCTGGAGTATCTATTTTTTCTACCTGGCCGGATACAATCTCCACCCAAAGGAAAAAGAATAATTGTAAGAAATCCGGAACTTCTCCGGACGTCAATCCAAAACAGAGTGCCAATATTTAATTATAATGAAATAGATGATTTTTATAACTATGGGTTAGCAATTAATTTTATGAGCTAATTCATAAAAGCCATAATTTAATAACAATGAAGAAGTTTTTTTATTTACACCTCAAATATATTTATAGGCAAATATTAATATCGGGTTTTTTATTAGTCGCCGTTACATGCTGGGCTAAAAATTATAAGGCTATGAATGCAAAAGATCGCCCTGCGTCTATTGAAGGCCGTTGGGATATAACAATTAATCTTGAAGGTAAAAATGCTCCATCCTGGTTAGAAGTTCACCGTTCCGGTATTAGCACTCTTGTGGGCGAGTTTGTTGCAACCGGAGGCAGTGCCCGGCCAATTTCAAGAGTAAATTTTGACAGTGGAAACTTTAGTTTTTCAATACCTCCTCAATGGGAAAAGGAGGATAGTGATCTTGTTGTAAAGGGAACCGTTATTGATGATAGCTTATCGGGATCCATGAAGTTTAGTAATGGAAAAATGTATAGTTATACAGGTGTTAGAGCGCCTTCTCTAAAACGTACCACACAACCTGCCTGGGGAAAACTCATTAAGCTTTTCAATGGCACTAATCTTAATGGGTGGCATGCCACAAGTAGTAATCAATGGATAGTTGATTCCGGTTTTATAAGAAGTCCTCATAAAGGCGCAAACCTTGAAACTGATAAAACATTTAGTGACTTTAAATTACACATAGAATTTCGTTATCCACCGGGAAGCAACAGCGGCATATATCTGCGTGGTCGTTACGAAGTTCAAATTGAAGATTTAGGTGGCACAGAACCGGTGAAAAATGAGTTTGGATCAATTTATGGTTTTATTGCGCCCACCGATCGCGTGCCGAAAGAAGCAGGCCAATGGCAATATTTTGATATTACTCTTGTGGGTAGAATGGTGACAGTAGTTGCTAACGGTATCACTATTATTTGCAACCAGGAAATTCCGGGCATTACCGGAGGTGCAATTGATAGCAACGAGGGAGAACCAGGGCCCATACTTATCCAGGGCGATCATGATCCAATAGATATCAGGAATGTAATTTTAACTCCTGCAAAATAAAAAGTAAGCGCAAAATAACTATCCGAAATAATTTTCATCGCCATTCTGCTTTAACCCGCATCTAATTTAGTTGAATAATAGATGGATTTATCCGTTAAGTAATAAAATCGCTTCGGAGATCACGTAATTTTTTTTGTAAAAGATAATACAGGTGATGATTTTACATTTATATATTTTTTTGAAGATAAAAAAAGCGGGGTAAATTAATTTTAATTCGAATTTCCTCTCTTCTAACTTTATACAAGAAAAAATACCTGCCCATGTTAAGGAACTTTACACAAAAACATAATGTGGAACTGCAACTTGTTGATTTAACGCCTGAACAATTCCTTAATATCGCCATTGAAACATCTAAATATCTTGGATGGATTTATAGTTCCGTAAATGATAACGGGTTTGTTGCCTATACTAACAACGGAATGTTTGCGTGGAATGCAGAGGTTAAAGTAAAAGTTAAGAACGGTTCCGTTGATCTGGTAAGTCGATCCCGCGGAATACATTCTATCGAATTCGGAAAGGATAAAAAAAACCTGGCCCGTTTTATATCTAGGTTCGACAATCTAAAAAATATATCACGCGAAGTCAATATCGAAACCTCCGAACATAAAGGTTCGCAGGTAAATTTTGCCTGATTTAGATTCCCTTGTAGAGTATTAATTCCGGAGCAATAAATCTGCGACAATTATTTGGTTAATTAGATAATCAATTCCTCTTAACAATTAGTTGTCTTTAGTTCCCTTCGATTAGGTATATTTTCGCCTAAAATTATATTATCATTCAGGAATGATTACCTGGAATTTTAAGAAATTAAATTAATAATGTTTAAGATTTATTTATGCGAGGGGTAAATTACAACATCACTAACGTACATGGGTAAGTCTTTTCTCGCAACTGCTAATGCACTTACTTCTTTCTGATTGAAAATTCTAATATCATCACAGTTATTGCAACTAAGCATTACGGCAGTTTTTGTAAAATCAATTTTTCCATTTTCATCCGGCTTCACCATAAACGCCAGTTCTGATGTGTTGCCATAAATATTAAAATCCGTTTCATTAAGTCTAAGTAGCTCTTTTAAATTCATTCCCGGATAGATTCCATTTCGAAATTGCCATTCGTTATTTCCGGTTATTGGATTTTTTTTCTCAGCCCCTGAAGTAGGAAGAGAATGAGGCACTAAAATGTATAAAAGATTATTTAGATTATTTTCATCACCCCAAACAAAAACGACCTGGTATCTTGTTCCACTGAACAAGACCGAGCATTTTTTTAATTCTTTTTCAGAAAAATAATACATATCCTTTTTTACGTTAGGCTCGCCAAAAAAGCTAACGAGCAGTTCGTGGGAATCGAACTGCAGAAGATCTTCTGCAAACTTTACTGCAGAAGGCATTTTTTTTAATTTCAATACGAAATTATACTGTTTAACTCCATCAAGGTCGAGGGCTGTTGCCTGTACTAGCATGTTTCCCCTTTGAAAAAGAATTGAAGTGTCTTGAGTTACATCTTTTTGTTTATCGTAAAAAAAACCTGATTTTATTAAGCTCTGTTGGCCATCAATATATTCATTCAGTGACGACGTATGTAAAGTAAAATATTTGGAATCATCCTTTAAATTAACACTGATGGTTCTTGCTGGTCCGATGTACGGTCTCTTCCTTTTGATTTTTACTTTGAAATCAGCTTCCATTGTGTTATTTTCCAACTTACTGCGACTAAGTATATATCCGTTTTTATTCATAAAATGATCAAAGTCTTTCGATGGTAAGGAAGCTAATTTAATAAGATTGTCTACGGTAAATGACTGGCCATTGACTACAACAGCTAATATGAAACTGCACAGAATAAATGAAAATAGAATTTTCTTCATCAATTATCTTGTTGGTAATCAAAAAATCGCTGATTGATTTTATAGGGATGTGGAAGTTCCTAATAATTAGCGTGAATGCTGATTCGGCTAAACTGGACGGCTAAAATAAAATGATTTTTTAGAAATTCAAAATTCGGGAGTATATGATACTGTATTAAGAACCGTGAACTTTACTGAAGACTATTGAGACTGTATTAAGTTGAGTTTTGGCGTTATAATATATTTGGATTTGCGTTTTTGATAAACTGGCAGTCTTCAAAGAATAAACTAAATACGAGGCGCTCTCTATCCAAATAAATCACTGCTTAAATATCTGTCGCCACGATCGCATGCAATGAAAACAATTACACCTGAAGATAATTCCTGTGATAATCTTATTGCTGCAGAAGCAGCACCGCCACTACTCATTCCCGCAAAGATGCCTTCTTCCTTAGCGAGCTTTCGTGTCATTTCAGTTGCTTCCGTCTGAGATACATCCATTACGCGGTCGACTCTTGATGGATCAAAAATTTTTGGCATGTATTCAACAGGCCATCTTCTAATTCCCGGAATAGATGACTCTTCGGTTGGCTGGCAACCTACAATTTGAATATTTTGATTTTGTTCTTTTAAAAACATACTGCAACCCATAATAGTTCCGGTGGTTCCCATGGAGCTTACCAGGTGAGTAACTTCTTTATTAGTATCTCTCCATATTTCCGGTCCTGTTGTTTTGTAATGCGCCTTATAATTGTCAGGATTTGCAAATTGATTCAACATAAAAAATTCACCCGAAGCTGATTTTTCTTCGGCATAGTCCCTGCAGATCTCTATACTTTCCAATAAAGTTACCCTGGCTCCAAATGCTTCCATAGTTACCACACGCTCACGGGTAGACGAAGACGGCATTACCAGTTCTATTTCTATCCCATACAATTTTGCCATTAAGGCCAAAGCTATGCCTGTATTGCCACTGGTGGCTTCAATAAGTTTTGAGTCTTTATTAACTTCTCCCCTTTCAAGAGCGCTCTTAATCATATTCAATGCCGGCCTGTCTTTTACACTCCCGCCCGGATTATTTCCTTCCAGCTTGGCAAAAATCTTTACATTCTTATTCTGGTTTAAATGTTGCAATTCCACTATGGGTGTATTGCCAACAGTATCTAAAATGGTTGCCATAATTTATTTTAGTAGTTAGCGATCTTTCCTTCAACAACTGTTATTTCAGGATTATGATAAACTAATGAACCAGGCGAAATACTTTTGGTGAGCCATACATTACCGCCTATTACGCTGTGGTGACCAATAGTTGTTGAGCCTCCTAAAATAGTAGCTCCCGAATAAATAACTACATGATCCTCCACCGTAGGATGGCGTTTCTTAAACACCAAATTTTTATCAACGCTCAGTGCGCCCAAAGTAACACCCTGGTATAATTTCACGTGATTGCCAATTTCAGCAGTTTCGCCTATAACGATTCCGGTGCCATGGTCAATAAAAAAATGATCACCAATTTGTGCTCCGGGATGTATATCGATACCAGTTTTTGAATGGGCATATTCAGTAAGTATGCGGGGAAGAAGCGGAACTTCCAGGCTTAATAATTCGTGGGCCATTCTATAAAAGCACAATGCAAAAAAGCCTGGATATGCCCTAATCACTTCGAATTCCACCCTTGCTGCGGGATCGCCGGTGTGCAAAGAATAAATATCAGTATTTAACACCCGGTATATCTCTGGAATTTTTTTAAAAAAGAGTTTAGCAATTTCTTCGTTATTGCAATCGTTGCAGGCACGTGTAGCATTTAAAATAGTCACGAGATCAGTTTTCTGTCTTTCATATTCTTCTTCAATCTCATTAGTCGAAGAGTAGGATGACATCGATAATTCAGGATACAACAATCCGATTACGTTTAGTGCCCATCCGGCAATAATCTCATTGGCGGGTACAATTTCTTTTTGTTGTTGCCTGCTTAAAATCTGGTTGAAGAAATTTGTATTCATTCTAAATTGTTCTGTTAATAAAATTACGACGCCAATACTTTTTCTGTATTAATCACTTTTACATTCCATTTAATTTGGGTTCCACTCCGCCTTAATGTTTCAGCAACGGAACAATGTTTTTCCATTGACAAAGCAGCGGCCTTTTTTGCTTTTTCTATATCAATATTTCCATACAATTCAAATGTTACTTCAACCGATTCCCACAAAGAAGGTGTTTTATCTTTTTCTCTTTCACCGGCTATTTTAATTTTAAAATTGTCTACTGTCTGCCTTTGTTTTTTTAAAATAGAGACCATGTCAATGGCACTGCAACTCCCTAAGCCGGTAAGCAGCAATTGCATTGGACGAAAGCCATAATTGCTTCCACCGTTTTCAATGCTGCTGTCGGTATGTAATATATTGTCATTCTCATCTTTTGCCTGGAAGCCAAAATCGCCGGTTTTTCTTTCCATTACTATTCTGTTCATAAAAAACATTTTGCCTGCAAAATTACTGAAAGGATATGTTTTACTTTAAATAAAAGAAATGAGATAGTTAAAACCGGATTTCAATTAAATTGTTGGTGCGCAAAACTAATTGCTTTCTAATTTTTTCTTTGTTTCCTCAATAGGTTTAAATGGACCATACTTATGTTGTAATTCTGAAAAGGTATCAGCAAACGGAGCAAAAGGGTAGTCAATGGGCTTTTTGGAAAGATCAGGATAATCCTTGCTATTATCAAATGAAGGCCTTGGCTGGCTGTTTACAAAAGCTGCTACATCCCATGCTTCTTCATCGCTAAGTTGGGGATGTTTATAATCTGCCTTATCAAAAGGCATATTGTTTTTCACAAAACCGGCAAAATTTGATAACCGGTACAATCCGGCACCTGTATTATAACTATCAGGTCCCCATAAAGGAGGATAGACAAAACCAGAAGCATTTTTATTAGATAGCCCCTCTCCATTTTTGCCATGACAGCGCCGGCAATTGGTCACGTAAACAATATTTCCTTTCACTGGATCTGCAGGTCTGTCGAGGTAGGAAAGTTTCATGATTCCGGAAGCTATTGGTTTTTTCCCTCGGGGAATATCATCGCCCAGCCAATGCATATAAGCAATGATAGCCTGCATTTCGCGGCTTGTTGTATCAATCGCAGATCCATTTAAACTTCGTTCGAAGCAGCCATTGATGCGGGTTGCTAACGTCCAGGTAGTTCCGCTGCGGATGCTGAATGAGGGATAGGACATTATTGTTGCGCTGAAGTTATTTCCCCAGGGAATTATCCCTCCCAGGATATGACAGTTTTGACAATTCATGCCATTTGTAGTAGTCGCTATCTTTCCTTTGGGACCAAAATAAAGTGAGGTGCTGTCAATAAGATAGTAGCCTAAACGCACTAATGAATCTTCAGGTTTTATCTGGTATTTATTCCATCCATACCATGGTCCTTCGGGTTCAGAATCGTTTGGTGCGTATTTGTTTGAATCAATATTGCACGACGGCAGCAGCGCAGTTGAAAAAGTAATTGTGACAATTATGGCAATCGAGATAAATATTGACTTTATTGAAATACCCATAAAAAATTAATGTGGTAATTTTTCTCTTAATAAACCATACACCCATGTTCCGGCAATGGCACTCAGCAGCGAAACTGCTATTACTAATGCGCCTGTGCCAATAAGGGCAAACAGCGGGCCCGGGCATGCACCTGTTAATGCCCAACCGAATCCAAAAATTAGTCCTCCAAAAATTTGTCCTTTATTAAATTTACCCGGGTACAATTTTATTTTTTCACCATAAATAGTTTTTATGTTGAATTTTTTTATGATTAATATTGAAATGATACCGGTTAACACTGCAGAACCAATTACGCCGTACATGTGAAAGCTTTCGAGGCGAAACATTTCCTGGATTCTAAACCAGGAAATTACTTCGGACTTTACTAATATAATTCCAAATAAAATTCCGGCAACAAGATATTTTATGTTATACCACCATGGATGTTTCAGCGTGGATTCATTAACACACATAGCATCCAATGAACGAACTTCAAAGTCAGTATTTGTTCCCACGGTTTCTTCAATTGATGTATTACTCATTACTTAAAGCATTAAAATGAAAGGCAAAATAAGGTTGGCCATGATAAAGCCACCTGCCATAAAACATAAGGTTGCAACCAATGACGGAAATTGTAAATTGGAAAGTCCCATTATGGAATGGCCTGATGTGCATCCGCCTGCATAGCGGGTTCCAAAGCCTACAAAGAAACCACCCGCAACCATTAGAATGAAACCTTTTAAAGTAAATAGTTGGTGCCAGTTAAAAAGTTGCACTGGCACTAATGAATGAAAATTAGTGACACCATATTTTGAAAGCTCCGTTATCAATTTTGGATTTACATCAACAGGATTCTTATTCATGAGCAGTAATGCGGCAATTATTCCGCCTGATAATATTCCACAAACAAAAAATAAATTCCACGATTCTTTCTTCCAATCATAACTAAAAAATGGAACTTTTGACGGGATACATGCGGCGCATACATGGCGCAATGATGATGAAACTCCAAAAGTTTTATTGCCGAGAACTAATAACAAAGGAACCATCAGACCAATTAAAGGACCCGCTACATACCAGGGCCACGGTTGTTTTAAAAATTCAATCATAATTTATTTTTTCTCCTATACAAAATTGAGGATTCTATTTTTTAAAAGATAAGAATTTTTATTGTACTGTAAAACAAAAGCGGCTTGCGGCCGCTTTTAGATTCTATCTTTTTTAGATTTTTTTTAACGCTTATATTTTTAGTTATTCTTTTTGTCCCTTTGTTGATTACGATCCTGGCCGGGTTGCTTTGTATCGGTTGGCTTTATGTTTTTAATTATGGGAGCCCGGTTGTTTAAGCGGGGCTGGATAGCGGGGTTATTATTTTGTTGTTGTTGCGGATTATTTTGTGGTTTCACATTATTAAGCCGGGGCTTTACTACCGGCTGATGTACGGGATTATCATTATTGCCCGGATTATTATTATTATTCCTTTGACTATTATTGTTTGGTTGATTATTGTTGTCTGGTCGTTTATTATTGAGATCTTTTGCAGGTGGATTATTTTGTACAGGTGGTTGCGGCTTATTAGTATTATTTTTAAAATCCCTTATATTAGGCTGATCATTTTTCTTGTCTGAATTTTCCGGTTTAGGCTGCTGCCTGTCAGCCGGTGGATTGTTGTTGTTTCTTTCGTTATTTTTTTCATTAAGTTGATTATCTTTTTCACGATTCAATCTTTCGTTATCCGGCGTGGTATTATCTTTTTTAACGTTTGGCGGGTTGGGATGATCTGGTTGATTATTATTCGGTTTTTGTGGCTGCCCAATATCTCTCTTAGGCATTATCGTCGGCTGACGATTATCCTTTTCATTATTTATTTCTGGTTGAATTCTGTCTGTGGGATTCAATTCTTTCCTCGAATCATCTCTCACTGGTTGTTCTGCATTGTCTCTGTCATGGCGGGCTTTTACTTCATCCAGATTGCCAATTTTCGATGGTTTCCAATTCTGATTTTGTTGCGGTGTTTCTTTAACACCCGGCCTGTACATTGTTATTCTATTGCCGGTAACTTCTGTGCCTCCTGCCTTGTTTCTTTGTACAACTTTTACAGCATTTATTTTTTCGCGGGTTTTTCTTTCTACGTCGTCTGTAGAGGGACCGGTGATATACCTGTTATTATTATTATTAATCACCCGCGTATTATTGATAATGGTAGTATTATTTATTATCGTAACGTTTTGTTGCCTGTTCACATAATAGTTATTTATGCGGGGACTCGTAATATAACGGCAAGGCACAAACGACCAATGATCATATGGTATGTTTGAACCGTAGTTGCCATCAATGTTCATATCTGGACCGAGCGGAGCCCATCCGTAATAGTCGCCGTTGCTTCTCCACGAAACCCATGCCGGCGCCCATTGATAGCCTGGTATCCACATCCATCCATACGCATAATCATAAGTCCAGCGTCCATAGTGGAAAGGGGCCCAGCCCCAATTATAGCCTGACACCCAGGTCCATCCGAAGTCCGTATAAACCCAATGTCCATTATTATAATACGGCCGGAATCCCATTTCATCGGGTACCCATACGTAGCCGTAATTACGATAATTAACCCATTGACCATAAGGGCTCAGATCATCATAAAATTGCTGATAAGTTATGTCCTGCTGATCGGATGTATAACTCTGCGGATAATTGGTAATAGTACATGATGCAAGCAGTACTATCGACACCACAGAAAGGTATATGTATATATTTTTCATTGTTGGTAGTTTTTAATTATTAGACGTGCATAAATCCCTCCGGATAACTATTATTTATGTTAATATGCCAGTTTAACTAAGCGTTAACTTTGATAGACACGTGTTCAAAATCGATCTGCCAGGAGATAAGTTTGGTGTGAACAAATTTCCAAACTACTATTTGTATTCATATTGTATAGTTCCTAATAATCTTCTTGCTTTTGAAAAACATTTTTCTGTTTCACGAAGATTTTGATCGTTATAAGTATACTTCCATATAAAATAGTTGTTTCCTCCTTCTTCTGTTGAAATCATTTGTTTTGGCTGGTTGAGGGTATTGTATTCGTACATATAATTCGGTAGCAGGCGCTGGGCTCTCTCATTAAAATGAACAACGTCGGTAAGCCTGTTTTTATCATCGTAGTAATAGTAATATTTTTTATCAGTGGCGCTGTTGCTCTCTACATTTTCTTCAATAATATTCCCGATGCTGTCACTTACAAAATGGATTGTTGCAATAAGAACATCGCTTTTCTTTCGCAGCATTTTCGTTGGCCTGCCTTTTTCATCGTAAAAATATTCGTGTGTTTCCGTAATCGTTTCAGAATCTTCGTCGCCTTTTGTTACCGTTCGTATAACTTTCAACTGGCCATTTTGGTTGTATTCGTATTCGGTCGTACTTGTACTCGTAGGCGTGTCGTCAGTTGTTTTAACCGGTTGCCCGTTAACGTTATAGTCCGAAACCAATAATGACTGACCTGTAAGATTCGATTTTGAGATCATCTGCGATTGGGTATAACTTTTGTTTATTTTCTTTTCGCAAAAAAAGCCCTCACTTGGCTCTCCATCATCTTCAAAACTTTTAATTTTTATTGTTTTTAGATTATCATTTTTTAGCAGCTTAAACTCATCAACTAACTGCAGGTTGCTCCAGATATCTTTATAATAGTACTGTCCGTTTACTGAAATTGAAATACTACACGCTATCGTTAAAAATACAGGGTAAAAAACTGCTGATCTCTTTATCATTTTATAGGAGGATTTGGATTGTTTTAGTTGACTGATCTTCATTTGCGTAAAATACAGAATAATTCCGCAAGCAAATTTAGTTTGTTATTTTTAACCATAATTTATCTAAGCGAAAACGAGTGTCACATCATCCCCAGCGAAAAGAAAAAAACTGCCTCAATTGTGGAACGACCGTTATAGGAAAATATTGCCATGTTTGCGGTCAGGAAAATATTGAGCCCAAGGAAAGTGTATGGCATTTGATCTCACATTTTTTTAGTGATATTACCCACTTCGATGGAAAATTTTTTACTTCGTTAAAAGACCTGGTATTGCGGCCTGGTTTTCTTTCTAAAGAATATATGAAAGGAAGAAGAGTTACTTATCTTAACCCGGTTCGAATGTATATGTTTACCTCGTTTATTTTCTTCCTCGTCTTTTTCACTTTTTTTAAAGTTGATGAAAGTGTTGTAAACGTTGCGTATAAAAATACTAATGTCGACAAACTTGATTCTGCGCAGTTGTTGGAGGCGTCGAAAGAACTCAACAATGGTATTCCTTTAACGAAGGAGGAACTGAAAAAAAAATTAGATACTGCGTCTTTTTCTGTAGCTCCCGGAAATTATAAATCAAAAGCAGAGTACGATTCATTGCTTAAAGCAGGTGTTAAGAAACATAACTGGTTCGAAAGAATGTTGGTTTATAAAAATATTGAACTAAATCAAAAATACCGGCACAATAAAAGGGCGGCATTAGTTGATATTATGGCCAGGGTTCAACATTCCATTCCACAAATGTTATTTATTTTGCTCCCTTTATTTGCTTTAATTCTAAAGTTTTTATACATACGTCATAAAGATTTTTATTACACCGATCACGCAATTTTCACAATTCATTTTTACATTTTTATTTTTATTGCGATGCTTTTAATATTTGGAGTAAAAAAAATTGAAAGCACGACGGGTGCATATTGGCTGGAATATATAAACCTTGTCTTTACACTGGCTATATTTTTTTATTTATATAAAGCGACGCGAAATTTTTATAATCAGAAAAGAGCCAAAACAATTCTTAAATATTTTATGCTGCTGTTTTCTTTTTTAACTACCGGCACGGTCATTATGTTGATCTTCTTTTTTATATCAATATTTGAAATTTAATAAATTGTATATGGACAATAGCGGAATCGATAGACTTGTAAACATTATGAATGAACTTCGTGAAAAATGCCCCTGGGATAAGAAACAAACTATTCACACACTTCGCCAGCAAACCATAGAAGAAACTTTTGAACTGGCTGATGCGATAACAGATAAAGACTGGAACGGCATAAAAGAAGAATTAGGCGATCTATTATTACACATTATCTTTTATTCAAAAATTGCACAGGAACAGGAGCAATTTTCTTTGCAGGAAGTTATCGATGCCATATGTGAAAAATTAATTAAACGTCATCCGCATATTTATGGAAATGTAATTGTAAACGACGATGAAGACGTTAAGAAAAACTGGGAACAGATAAAATTGAGTGAAGGGAAAACTTCAGTTTTAAGTGGTGTGCCTAAATCGTTACCTGCAATGGTGAAAGCCATGCGCCTGCAGGAAAAAGCAAAGCAGGTAGGTTTTGAATGGGAAACCAAAGAACAGGTTTGGAATAAAATAGAAGAAGAAAAAGCTGAATTGCTCGACGCGGTAAATTCCGGTAATAATGCGCATATTGAGGAAGAAGCCGGCGACCTTTTCTTTTCAGTAATAAATTATGTTAGATTTTTAAATGTTGATGCAGAAAACGCATTGGAAATTACCAATAAAAAATTTATTAAACGTTTTACAAAAATGGAGGAAGTTGCCGCAGGTAACGGACACAATTTAAGCAACATGACTTTGAAAGAAATGAATGCAATGTGGGATGAAATAAAGAAACAAAAACAGTGAACAATACAGTTAATAAAAACCCTCATACTTTTTTTGGGAGAAACGGATATCTCCTTCTCGCATCGGCGTGGTTGTTTACAATTTCATTCATTATAGATAATTACTGGAGCGGAACGGCTACCCTTGACGCAGTTCAAAACAGTATTCAAAGAAATATCCAGGTTAACCAAAGAAAAAGTAAAAATTTTTTTAACAACACCGTTTTAATAAATAAGATAATCAATCGTTCGTACGATGAGAAAGACCTGGACGATTTTGTTGGCAAAAATTATTTCTTTTTTATCTACAGGATTGCGCCATTTGCAGAACCGCGGCCGATATTCTGGAATACACAAATTATTTTGCCTGATTCAAGTGTGCTTGATAGACCAGATGGAAATTATTTTCAAGAACTTATTAATGGCTGGTATGTCGTCAGTAAAAAATCTTTCGAAAATTCTAATGGGTTGCTTTATGAAATGGTTTCACTTATACCCGTTAAGTGGAACTATTATATCGAAAATAAGTACCTCGAAAACTCATTTGCAGCAGTGGATAATGCAGAGAATAATTACGATATAAGTCTTTCGCCAACGGGTACTGTAGTTAAAGGTATTGATGGTGAAAAACTTTTTTATTTGCAGCAGGTAAAGGTTAATATTTCCACGCAGGACAATATAGTTTCGATTTGGATCAGAATCCTGGCAGGTATATTGGTTCTTTTTTTCATTCAAAAGCTTACCAGGTTTTATTTTGAAAAGAAAGGGTTTTTTCCTTCTTTCCTGCTGCTCATCGCTTCTATTACTTTTCTAAGGGCATTGAGTTATTTTTTGCCTTTTCCATTAAACTTCAGACAACTGGAGTTATTTAATCCTCAAATTTATGGTTCCGGTTTTATATTTCACTCGCTTGGTGACCTGTTTATAAACTCTTTGCTATTTATATGGGTTGTTCTTTTTATCCGGTCTCATTACAAGTTTGAGCATGCGGGAATTGATTTTAATTCCACATTTAAACGTTATGCCGCCATTGGCTTTATTTCTCTTTTAATGATAATTATAACAATTGTATGTGGCAATATCGTAAGAAGCCTGGTATCTGATTCCCGCATTTCATTTGATGTAATCAATTTTTTTACTATCAATAACATTTACAGTGTAATTGGATTTATAGTGCTTAGCTGCGTTGCAACCGGCTACTTTTTTCTCATCCAGATCCTGTTGCAACCGGTGAAAAAAATAGTGCAACCTAACTGGTTTGTTTTGTACGTCTCTATTGCATTAATTGGTTTGATTTTTCTAACATTCAGTTTTCATTCGCCACACGTAACTTTCAATCTTTATCTGCTGGGCTGGCTTTTATTATTTGTATTCCTTCTCAATAAGGTATTTCTTGCAGTAGATGCCTATAATCTTATATCGACCCGATTTATTTTTTGGCTTTTTTTCTTTTCTATTTCAATTACATCAGCAATAGTCGTTCAAAACAGGAAGAAGGAATTGGATCAGCGAAAAACGTTTGCTGAAAATATTGCTATGAGGGCAGATCCTACCGGCGAGAAGATCATAAACGTTATGCTAAATGATTTCAATAATCAGGCATTGCAGGGCATTTTCGACAGGTTTAAAAGTGCCTACGATAACAGGTATTTAAAAGACAGCCTCATCAACGAAAATTTTTCGGGGTATATAAATAATTACGATACCCGCATTTATACTTTTGATGAAAATGAAGCGCCACTTTTTAACCAGGATTCAACCAACTTTAATTCGTTGAACGCCATTATACAAACGCAGGGAAAGAAAACGGGGATAACGGATCTATACTACTACGATATATCATACGATCGTTTTAATTACATCGTTAAAAAAGAATTTGTTGATTCTTCGAGACACACGAAGGGATATATTTTTATTGTTTCAACGCCCAAAAAATATAAAAGCGACGCTTTGTACCCTGAGCTTTTTTCCAAGGGCAATACGAATTCAATAGAGAGTTCATCGATATATGCTTTTGCAATATATAATGACAATCAACTTAGCAATAGTAATAACGACTACCCTTTCCCGACAACAGTCGACCCTTCGTCTTTTACTTACAACGACTTTAGAATAGTAAACAGGAATGGCTATGAAGAACTCTGGTACAGAGCCAGTGAGGATAAGATAATTGTAATTGCCAGGCAGAATAATCTTTTTATAGAAGCAATCACTTTATTTGCATATCTATTTTGTTCTTTTTTGGTTATTACAATTCTATTTAATTTTCTAAATAAATTACTAGGTAGCAAGATAGGATCATTTAATTTCAAATCGTTCTGGCAATTTACTATTCGCAACCAGGTGCATGGCACTATTATCATCATAAGTATTTTTTCTTTTTTAGTAATTGGAATTACGACAATACTTTTTTTTATAAGCCGCTATCATAGTAATAATCGCGAAAAACTTAGCCGCACGATTCACGTAATGGAAAATGAAATTCGAAATTCTATTGATACGTTGTCAACCGGTAATATGCAATTAATGGAATTCGATTCGGTGTCTGATGAAAAATTGGACGAAACGATCAACCGGGTGGCCGGCATTCACGACGCGGATATTAATCTTTACGATCTTAATGGGGACCTCAAAGTTTCATCGCTGCCTTTACCTTACAAAAAAGGAATAGTAAGTGAAAAAATGGACCCCGTTGCATTTTTCCATTTAAATAAATTACATGACGTTCAGTATTCGCAGGAGCAATTAATAGGCAGCCTCGAATACCTTAGTAACTATGTACCTGTAAGAGATGAAACCGGTAAAGAATATGCTTATCTGAATATTCCGTATTTCGAATCGCAGAGTAACCTGCAGGATGAAATTTCAAATTTCCTCGTTACTATTATTAATCTCAATGCATTTATTTTTCTTATAGCAGGCATAATTGCCGTTTTCATAACTAATAGAATTACCAGGTCTTTTTCTCTTATAAGCAACAAGATGAAGGAAGTAAATCTTGAAAAAACAAATGAAGAAATTGTATGGAACCGTAAAGATGAAATTGGTGAATTGGTTAATGAATACAATAAGATGGTTAAAAAATTAGATGTGAGTGCGCAACTGCTTGCAAAAAGTGAAAGGGAAGGAGCGTGGCGTGAGATGGCAAGACAGGTAGCTCATGAAATTAAAAATCCTCTCACTCCCATGAAGCTTAATTTACAGTACCTGCAGATGGCGATAGATAATAATTCACCCGGTGTTAAAAAAATATCATCGTATGTCGCTAATATTTTGCTGGAACAAATAGAACATCTATCGAAGATTGCAAGTGACTTTGCACAGTTTGCAAATCTTGGTAATTCAAAAAACCAACTATTTGATATTAATCGTACTCTTGTTAACGTAGCTTCTCTTTATTCAGCAAATGAAAAACTTAAGATCGATATCAATTTATATCACCATGAAATTATAGTTGAAGCTGATAAAACCCAGATCAACAGGCTGTTTACAAATCTTCTTCAAAATGCAGTGCAGTCCGTTCCGGAATCAAGAAAGGCAATAATTGAAATTAAAAGTCAGCTCGCAGAAAAAAATGCTTTAGTTTCAGTAAAGGATAACGGGAACGGCATACCCGCAGAAATGTATAGCAAAATTTTTATTCCAAACTTTACTACCAAAACATCCGGTACAGGCCTGGGGCTTGCCATGTGTAAGGGGATTGTTGAAAAACTAAACGGCAAAATCTGGTTTGAAACCGACGGAAAAAGCTGGACGATATTTTTTGTTGAGCTTCCAATTGTGGATTCATAATTAATGATAATTTTCTTTCCAATTGCTTCAGCGATGCAATTAATTTAAAAAATTTTATCTGCAGAAAGCGTGTGTAGCTCTACCGTTAGTTGCTCAATTTTGTATGCTGCGATAGAATAAGTTTTCGATTTAAAACTATTCTCTCCATTAATTTCCATCAATTTTGAAAGCAATGAAAAATGCCTGGCTATCTCATAACTCACCATTTTTCTAATGTAAAAAATTCAGCATTTTGTTCTAATGATTAAATTTTGTTTATCCTGAAATCCTTTACCATACTTAATTTCAGGAAATAAAAAAGTCCCGGAATTTTCCGGGACTTTAGTGATATTAATTTTAGAAGTGAGATTATTACTTCTTCTTAGCAGCTTTCTTAGCAGCCTTTTTAGGAGCAGCTTTTTTAGCAGCTTTTTTAGGAGCAGCTTTTTTAGCAGCTTTTTTAGGAGCAGCTTTTTTAGCAGCTTTCTTTGCTGTTGCCATGTTTTTAGAATTTAATTGTTAGTAAATAAAAACTAAAAATAAAAACATTTTTTTAACTGCCAAAAATTATTTATAAAATTTATGCTGTGGCTTCAACAGCGTTTACTGAAACAAAGGTCTTATTACCTTTCGTTTTTCTGAATTCAACAACGCCATCTGTTGTTGCGAAGATGGTGAAATCTTTTCCAAGACCAACATTTTTACCCGGATGATAAACAGTACCACGTTGCCGTAAAATAATATTGCCGGCTGTAGCTGCCTGGCCACCGAAAATTTTTACACCTAATCTTTTGCTTTGCGAATCGCGGCCATTTTTAACCGAGCCTTCGCCTTTTTTATGAGCCATAATTTTAAAATTAAAAATTATTATTTTTTAAAATGATACAATACAAAAATTGTATCATCTGTTAGTTAGCATAATTTTATTATGCTATATCTGTAACTTTTATTTGCGTGTATTGGGTACGGTGACCATGCTTTTTTCTGAAGCCTTTTCTTCTTTTCATTTTAAAAGCAATAACTTTTTCACCTTTAATAAGGTCATTTACTATTTCTGCTTTTACCGTAACCTTTGCATCACTGCCAACAGAAATTTTTCCTGCATCATCGTGTAACAGAACATCAGAAAACTCAACTTTGTCTCCTGATTTACCGGTTAAATGAGGTACGTATAAGTTTTGACCCGGTTGAACCCTAAATTGCTGACCGGCTATTTTTACTACTGCAAACATAAATTCCAAATTTTTGGAGTGCAAATGTAAGGGAATTATCAATAAAAGTTTCCATTATAATCGCCTGTAAAGCCAATTTTTCCGATTTTAAGTTAAATTTCGCCCGGCGAGTTATAAATTTTGGGCTTTTTGTGACGTACATTCAGTTCTTTTTAACTGATTAAACCTTTATTGTGAATAGTTTAAATAAAATATTTCGTTTTCTTTTTAGCATTTATGGATTTTTGATTTTCGTGATTTTAATGTTACTCTTACTTCCCTTTTTTATATATAGTTTTTTGTTTGACGAAATAAAAGGCGGCAATATATTATATAAGATCTGCCGGTTTTGGGCAGATGTATTTTTTTTTGCAACAGGAATGCGGCACAAAAATATTTATGAAGAAAAACATGGTATTACTAAACAATACATTTTTGTCAGCAATCATATTTCATACCTTGATATTCCAATGATGATGAAAACGATAAGACGACAGCATGTTCGTATTTTAGGAAAGTCAGAAATGACAAGAGTTCCCATCTTCGGATTTATTTACAAAAAAGGTGCAGTTTTGGTTGACAGGGAGAATGCCGGAAAAAGATTGCAGAGCATAAAAAATCTTATTTATTTTTTGAATAAAAATATTTCAGTTTTCATCTGTCCCGAAGGAACTTTTAATATGACGAATCAACCGTTAAAAAACTTTTATGATGGTGCTTTTAAAATAGCAATACAAACCCAGACACCCATAAGGCCCATTTTATTTTTAGATACTTATGATCGTCTTAACTATAAGAGTATTTTTTCATTGAATCCTGGAAAATGCAGAGCGGTATATCTTTCCGAAACTTCAACCGAGGGACTGACCGCTAAAGATGTAACATTACTTAAAGATAAAATTTTCCTTCAAATGGAAGAGGGTTTGAAACGCTACAATGCGAGTTGGATCAAATAGAATTTGCTTTACGGGTTTGAATTTATATTTGTGTAAATGATAAATGAAAATTTGCGGGAGCAGAATTTATTTGAAAATACGGTGGCAGCTAAACTATGGATTGAAGTAATTCTTCCTCTTGCCATTCCAAAAACATATACTTATTCTGTTCCATTAAATCTCCAAAAAAAAATTAAAATGGGTTGTCGTACGGAAGTCGTGTTTGGAAAAAATAAAAAATATGCAGGCATAATAAAATCAGTTAGCGATACAAAGCCCTCCTACGAAACCAAAGACATTTTAAATATTATTGATGATGAGCCGGTTGTTTATCGCCAGCAACTTGATCTCTGGAAATGGATAAGTGATTACTATATGTGCAGCGAAGGCGAAGTAATGGCCGCGGCTTTGCCAACACATCTAAAACTAAGCAGCGAGACCATTTTAATTTATAATGACGAATATGGTGATGATTTTTCCGACCTGGATAACGAAGAATATCTTGTAGCAGAAGCATTGCTTATAAAAAAAGAACTGAGATTATCAGAGGTTCAAATGGTTTCGGATATTATTCATGTTTATCCATTAATCAAAAGGCTCATTGAAAAAAAAGTATGTTATGCATGGGAAGCATTTAACGATACCTATAAAGAAAAAAAAGAGAATTATATTATTCTAAATCCCGAATACGACAATGATGAAAAGCTCAATGAATTATTGAATAACTCCAGGGCTCCGAAGCAAATGGAATTATTGTTAAGCTTCCTTCACTTCATGAAAACGCAGGGAGAAGTTTCTCAAACAGAACTCTTGAAAAAGTCAGGCGCTTCAATTGCGCAATTGAAAGGACTTACCGATAAAAATATTTTGTTTGTTGAAAGGAGAAGCGTCGACAGGTTGAAAAGCCTTCCAAAAAAAAGTGATGTAAAATTTGAATTGAACGAGTCACAAGAAAAGGCTTTAATTGAAATTGATATTGCTTTTACCAGCAAAGATGTTTGCCTGTTGCATGGAATCACCAGTAGTGGTAAAACGCAATTGTACATTAAGCAAATAGAAAAATTTATTGATGAAGGAAAGCAGGTTTTGTATCTTCTTCCTGAGATTACACTAACGGCTCAGATTATACGAAGATTGCAGATTAATTTTGGTGGTAATATCGCTATCTATCATTCCAAATTTAATAACAATGAAAGAGTAGAACTTTGGAATAAAATAAAAACAGGACAGCTAAAGATAATTCTTGGAGCAAGAAGTGCTCTATTTCTGCCTTTTAAAAACCTGGGGCTTATAGTTATTGACGAAGAACATGATCCTTCTTTTAAACAGCAGGAACCCGCCCCAAGGTATAATGCACGTGACACGGCAGTTTTTTATGCTTCACTTTTTAAAGCTAAAGTTTTAATGGGAAGTGCAACTCCTTCCATTGAAAGTTATTATAACGCTTTAAAAAATAAATATGCATTGGTACGTCTCAATGAACGATATGGTGGTATAAAATTGCCCGAAATAAAAATCGTAGATACAAGAACAGTTGCCGCTTCTAAAAAAGGCAAAGTGATGATTTCACCTCAACTTAAGGCGGAAATTGAAAATGCGTTAAGCTAATGACCGGCAGGTAATTCTTTTTCAAAACAGGAGAGGCTATGCACCATTTTTAATTTGCGGCACCTGCGGATTTATTCCGAGATGTGAGAACTGCGATGTGACACTCACGCTGCACAAATTTTCAAATAAATTACATTGCCATTATTGTGGAAACACTTATCCGAAACTTACAGCATGCCCCGCATGCGGTAGTGTTAACTGGAATGAAAAAAATTTTGGTACAGAAAAAATCGAAGAAGAGTTAGCTGATGATTTTCCAAATAACAGGATTGCCCGTATGGACGTAGACGCAGTTAAGGGAAAAAATGCACATGATACTTTAATAAAATTGTTTGAGCAACATCGCCTGGATATTCTTGTGGGAACGCAAATGGTTGTTAAGGGACTGGATTTTGAAAAAGTAAGTCTTGTTGGTATTTTAGACGCTGATGGTTTATTGAGCTTTGCAGATTTCAGAGTTAATGAACGGGCATTTCAATTGATGGAACAAGTGAGTGGGAGAGCGGGACGAAAAACAGAGCAAGGACTTGTACTTATCCAGGCATCAAAGATTAATCACCCGGTATTATTGTTTTTACAAGAGCATGATTATGAAAAATTTTATGAAAATGAAATTGCAATGAGAAGGCAATTTTTTTATCCGCCATTCAGCAGGCTTATCAAGTTGACTTTAAAACATAAAATAAAAGAGACTGTGGAGGATGCAGCTGCAGTTCTCGGGAATTTATTAAATAAGGATTTCGAACATTTGGTAGGCCCGGCTGCTCCTGTTGTTAACCGTGTTCGCAGCATGTACCTGATGGAAATTTTAATAAAGCTTTCGAAAGATGCAGCACATATTCAAATTCAAAAAAAAGTTATTAGCAATTGTATTGATCTTTTAAAAGCTGAAAAAAGATTCAGAAGCATTGTATTAATACCTGACGTTGACCCTGTTTAAGAAGTGTTTTTTAATTTTATAATCAATTTTTTAAATGGAATTTTTTAAAAATATTTCACTAAAAAGTTACAATACTTTCGGTATTGATGCATATGCAAAATATTTTGCAGCATTTAATTCTGCTGACGATTTACATCACGTCTATCAATCAGATGAATATAAAGATGAGCCTAAACTATTTTTGGGTGGCGGCAGTAACATCCTTTTTACAAAAAATTTTGAAGGTATTGTTTTAAAAAATGAGATAGATGGAATTAAAACAATTCATGAAGAAGAAAAGTATGTTTATATAAAAGTGGGTGCCGGCGTTAACTGGCACCAGTTTGTATTGTATTGCGTTCATAAAAATTTGGGTGGGGTTGAAAATCTTTCGTTAATACCAGGCAATGTAGGTGCTTCCCCAATGCAGAATATTGGTGCTTATGGTGCGGAGATAAAAGATGTTTTCTTCTCACTAGAGGCTTACCATATTTCGGAAAACAAAATAGTAACCTTTACCTTAAACGATTGCGAATTTGGATATAGAGAAAGTGTTTTTAAAAAGAAGTATAAAGATCAATTTGTTATTTTGGATGTTACTTTCAGATTAAACAAGATGCCGCATTATAATATTTCTTATGGCGCTATAGAAGACGAGTTAAAGAAAATGCATGTAGAGAAACTAAGCATAAAAGCTATATCTGATGCGGTTATTAATATACGTACGGCTAAATTGCCCGATCCAAAAATAATTGGCAATGCAGGAAGTTTTTTTAAAAATCCTGAAATTGACAAATACGAGTTGGAGCAATTGCTAATAATTGAGCCAGGTATCCCATCTTATAGAATTAATGATAATAAGTTTAAAATTCCGGCCGGCTGGCTTATAGAAAAATGCGGATGGAAAGGTTACCGAAACGGAGATGCCGGTTGTTATAATAAGCAGGCTTTGGTTTTAGTGAATTATGGCAATGCAAGTGGTTCTGAAATATTAAACCTCAGTGAAGAAATAAGAAAATCGGTTTATAATGAATTTGGGATAATGTTACAGGGAGAAGTGAATATTATTTGATTTATTGGAACTGGATACAAATCCTAAATTTTTTTACTTAAAATCGTCTTCATCAAGTTCCTCATCCCCGAAAGATTGCGGGCTCATGTTGAGCATACTTCCCATCAGATCTTTAAATTCTATTTTTCCTTCAACCACTTTTTTACTGATTAGCGAATAAGAAGAAAGGCCATGCAAAACAAATTCCATTAGTAAAGCATTTTCCTTAGCATTTGCAGCAGGAAAATGTTTTTTTACCATTCCATACAATCCATCTACTTTATATAACATCTGAATTTTCTCTTCATCTTTTAGCCCAAATAAAAGATTTAAATGATTACCTGAATCGAACCATCTCGTAATAGCTTTATATGGATTTTCATCTATGCCACTTTCTTTGGTTCTTCTCTTCTTAAATGTTTCCGGGTTGGGGAAGAAGGCAGCAAATTGAGTGCGAATAGCCTTCTCCATTAAATTATAGGCAACCTGGTAAGGGCCTTCCTGTTCACCCTCGTATACGAGTTCTATTTTTCCCGTTATAGATGGAATGATGCCAACAAGATCGCTGATCCAAACCTGAGTTTCTTTTTCTTTATTCATAATAGCCCGTCGCTCGGCAGAACTAACTGCATTTTCATATGCCGCAATAGTTAAGCCTTGCAGACACCCCGCTTTTTTTATCGACATATTCACTGCCTCTTGCTTCAAAGGAAACCTGTTCAATTAATCTTTTTACCAAATCACTAACCTGTATTCTTTTTAACTGATCTTCATGAATGCCCGCTTCCTGTTCTGTAATTGACAAAGAACTTTCCATGGTGATAGGATAATGGGTAAGTATCTGGCTTTCTATCCTGTCTTTTAATGGTGTTACAATGGCGCCACGGTTCGTGTAGTCTTCGGGGTTAGCTGTAAACACAAACATAATATCTAAAGGCAATCGTAATTTAAAACCTCTTATTTGCAAATCGCCTTCTTCTAAAATATTAAATAAAGAAACCTGGATGCGTGCCTGTAAATCCGGCAATTCATTTATTACAAAAATACCGCGGTTACTCCTCGGGATAATTCCATAATGAATTACTCTTTCATCTGCATAACTCAATTTTAAGATTCGCGGCTTTTATCGGATCAATATCGCCAATAAGATCTGCAACGCTTACATCAGGCGT
The DNA here is from genome assembly GCA_963756945.1 of uncultured Chitinophagaceae bacterium. GTDB lineage: Bacteria > Bacteroidota > Bacteroidia > Chitinophagales > Chitinophagaceae > Ginsengibacter. The sequence continues at coordinate 27,315 of CAVWQJ010000022.1, forward strand.
AGCTAATTTTTCTCCATATCGTTTGCTGCGATGCAGCCATTCAATAGGTGTATCATCACCTTTTTCCTCAATTAAATCTTTAGCATATTTGCTTAGTGGTTTAAAAGGATCATCATTTACTTCGCTGCCTGTACAATTGGAATATATTCGTCAAGCAAGTCTGTCATTTGTCTTGCCATACGGGTTTTCGCCTGTCCGCGTAATCCCAAAAACAAAATATTATGTCTTGATAATAATGCTCTTTCCGTATCAGGAATTACAGAATCTTCGTATCCGATAATACCGGGAAATGTAATTTCTTTTTTACTTATTTTTTTAATCAGATTTTCACGCAGTTCTTCTTTAATTGACCTTGGTTTATAGCTGCTGTCTTTTAATTCGCCTAAGGTTTTAATTTTATGTACGTCCATTAACTATTTTTAAATTTTTAATTTGAATTTAATCCTGGAAACTTTTAAAGGATTTAATATACCGTCTTTCTTTTTCCGCTTTCAAAATCTTTAAAAATAAATGCGCCTAACCTGTCGAGAGATGCAAAAAAAGCCTTGCCGTTATTGGTCTCAGTAAATTCTGTAACGAATCTTTGCAGGTAAGGATCGCTTGCTATCATAAAGGTAGTAATCGGGATTTTTAATTTTTTACATTGCGCAGCAAGGTTCATACATCGATTTAATATTCTCCTATCAACTCCAAAACTGTTTTTATAATAACGTTTTCCAATTTTTAAACAGGTAGGCTTACCATCTGTTATCATAAAGATTTGCTTGTTCGGATTTTTTCTTTTTCTTAATAAATCCATTGCCAATTGAAGACCGGCAACGGTATTGGTATGATAAGGGCCAACCTGCAAATATGGCAAATCTTTAATCTCAACAGTCCAGGCATCATTTCCAAAAACAACAATATCCAATGTGTCTTTAGGATACTTAGTTGTAATCAATTCACTTAAGGCCATAGCAACTTTCTTCGCCGGTGTTATCCTGTCTTCGCCATACAATATCATGCTGTGCGAAATATCGATCATTAAAACCGTAGAAGTCTGCGCCTTAAAATCAGTTTCCCGAATTTCAAGATCATCCTCATGCATTGTGAAGCTATCTATACCGTGATTGATTTGAGCATTGCGAATAGATTCTGTAAAATCAATTTGCTCTAATGTGTCACCAAACTGAAATGGCCGTGTTTCAGGATTAATTTCATCGCCGCCGCCTGGCTTAAATGTATTGTGATTTCCCTGTTTGGTTTTTTTAAGTTTTCCGAAAATTTCCTCCAGACTTTTTTTGCGAATTCCCTGCTCGGTTTTCGGAGTAATTTTTATTTCTCCATTTTGCCGGTTCTCATCAATATATCCTTTATCCTTAAGGTCTTCAATAAAATCTCCCATTCCATATTCGTCATTGGTAAGCTTGTATTCTTTATCAAGTTCTGTTAACCAACTTAAAGCTTCTGCCACATCGCCACTTGTGTAGGTAAGCAATTGCATGAAAATATCCAGGAGTTTCTCAAATGAAGTTTTATTATTTTCATTAGGATCGTACTTTGAAAAATTGTGTCCCCTCATGGTTGTAGTTTTTAATAAATGAAGCAATATTTCAAATTTATTTGAAATTGATTACTTAAAAAATAAGGTACTAATTGTTTGCCTCGGCTTAATTTTTTATAAACGAAATTTAGAACAATGAAGATGCAGCGCCTTAGGATTTACACATTAATTCTATAGCAAATTACTAAACAATTGATTTTGTTGTTTAGTTCGACTGTTAAATTAAAAAAATCCCGGCTTGCCTTGTTTGTATGAAGGTAATGCCGGGATTTTAATTTATTAAAAAAAATTATTGAGTTTTGTCATTAACCGGTTTTTCTTTTTTTGGAACCGGTATATTGTTAATCACCGGATTTTGGGTCTCCGGATTTATTGCAGGATTATTTTTAAAATATTGCTCCATGCCTTGTAACTGTTGTAACAATTGCTGAACAATTTGATTTTCATATGCAAGAGATTGTTGTTTATTATCATCAAGGCTGTTGAAGTATGCTACCTGCTGCTCAAGATCTTTTCGCAATGATTGTGATACTTTTTGAGCGAGTACAGTGTCCCCGGCTTTATATGCTGCAAATAAAAACTGACCTGAAATCTGGTCCTGCTGTTCTCTGCGTGACACAAGGCCATAAGGGAAATTTTCCTGTAACATCATCTTATCGCACTTTTCAAGCAAATTTTTTGCATCATCTTTTCTGTCATGATCAGCAAGATTCATGGCAACTTGCGCAAACTGCATTCTGATAGTGTTTAAGTGCCTGCGGTTTTCTTCATCATAATACACGCCGTGTTTATCGGCATTTCCGAACTGAAATTTTTTCATCATAACGTCATACGCCCAATCGCGGTTTACTTCACCGTTTTTTACGGGAACAAAACGATAAGTTAAACCATCCGTTCTTAGGTAAGATGCAAAGCCCAGTTCGTCGTAAGGCGATGTAAAATAGATCGGCCTCTTCCATTTGTTGGCAGCTATTATATTTAATATGGCGCTTTCATTTTTGCCTAATGCATCTTTTGGAATATCAAAATCAACTTCGCTTACGACACTGTCTCCCGGATTAACAGTACCATTCTGCCTTACTAAATTTGTGTCAACCGGAATTTTTACTTTTTTGGTTGGATAAATATTTAAATAATCATCGTCGTTTGGTACCATGCGGCTGGGGTCATTACTTCCGGCATAGTCCTTCATCATCGTATATAAATCCATCGGTTTACTTTGGTCAACCTTTGCTCCCGGAGCACTGGGATAATAATAAATAGCATCTCTCTTACTTCCTATTATTTGATCGGGAGTCCATATTACATCAATGGGATCGCTCTCGTTTACTTTATAGCGCAACTGGTTTAGATACCAGTCTGTTCCCATAAGGCTCGAGTTAATTACTCTAATATCGCGTCGTATTCCCTGTACTTCCTGGGCATACCATAATGGATAAGTATCATTATCACCAAAAGTAATAAGAACGGCATTTGGCGCACAGCTTTGTAAATAATCAATGGCAATATCTCTTGCAAGAGTTTTGTGGCTGCGATCATGATCGTTCCATTCCTGGCTGCCCATTAATACCGGTACAGCCAACAGGCAAAGGCCCGCAGAAGCATAATTGGCAATTTTTTTATCGGTAAATTTTTCGAATAATTCTTTCACATACATTACGCCCAGTCCTATCCAAACGGCAAAGGCATAAAAAGAACCTACATAAGCGTAATCCCTTTCACGTGGCTGATTACCCGCCTGGTTAAGATAGAATACAATCGCGATACCTGTAAAAAAGAAAAGTAAACTTACAATAAGCGTATCCTGTTTATCTTTTTTATATTGATAAATAAGTCCGAGAATCCCTAAGATAAAAGGAAACAAAAGAGTGTATTATGCGCTTTATTATGCTTGATACTATCAGGCATTTTACTTTGATCTCCTAATCTTGCATTATCCCAAATGGGAATCCCCGTTAGCCAGTTCCCGTCTCTCACATTGCCCATATCTATGCCTTGGATATCGTTTTGTTTTCCCGCAAAATTCCACATAAAGTATCGCAAGTACATCCAGTTAAATTGGTAAGCTAAAAAAGAAAGAGAAATTATCACCCATGGTGGGTTTATTGGACAAGGCGCCCGTTTTTTGATCTTTTGTTATACCGGCAAAACTTGCATAGTAATCAGCATGCCCCTGGTCATTACTGTTATCCCACATCCTTGGGAAAAAATGCAGGTCTTCATCATGATAAGTTACGTATTGTTTTAGTCCAATCTTTTCATACTTATTTTTCCCTTTTACATAATAGTTGTATTATTATAATCCGGCCTGTATTGTTCTCCTTCTACATTGCCGGCAGTAAAATCCTGGCCTTTAACTAATGGGCCAGTCACCATATTGTTCACGGCTTAAATAGCCAACAAGACTCACCGGGTTATCAACGTTAAACATATCAATCGCAGGGTCGGCAAGTGAACGGATCATCGTGGTAAAATAGGTGGAAAATCCAAGTATGATAAATGCAAAACTCCACATCGCAAGCTTTAAAAAGTTCCAGTTTTTTTTCTTTGCAAGCCGTATCATAAATAAATATGATAACAGCAAGCATTACAAAAAAGAAAGTAAAACCCGAAAAGAATGGCAGCCCGAAGTATTCTTAAATATTACGTCAAAATCACCTGCGAATTTTATCGTCCATTGAATCATGGGAACTTGTACAATACCCGTAATTAAACAGGCAATAATAAAGGCCCAGAACGTTCTCCATTTGGTAGCTTTGTATCTCTTGAAATAATACACCATTACGATGGCAGGTATGGTTAGAATCGGCAGCAGATGCACACCCACTGCAAGCCCAATCATGTAGAAAATTAAAATCAGCCACTTGTCTGCCGGAGTAAATTGTCCCTTAACACCATTTGATTTTTCAATAGTTACTTCCTGTTCCCATTTAAGCACGAGCCAAAAAACAATTGCAGTGAAAAAGGAGGAACTGGCGTAAACTTCTGATTCTACTGCGCTGTACCAATATGAATCGCTAAAAGTATAAGCCAATGCGCCTACCGCGCCTGCTGCCATTATAGAAAAAATCTGTGTCACTTGTAAGTGGATTCGGATTATTTTTTTCAAGAATTTTTCTTGCAAAGTGTGTAATAGTCCAAAATAAAAATAAAATAGTAAAGCCACTCATCAATGCACTCATACTATTTAATCCCAGAATGGCGTTATTCGGATCAGAAAAAGGAATCATGAATAACCTTCCCAGCAATGATAAATAAAGGTGCTCCCGGCGGATGTGGAATCTGAAGTTTATAAGCGCTGGAAGCAAATTCACCGCAATCCCAAAAACTTCCGGTGGCCTCCATTGTCATTAAGTAAACAGTGCATGCGATAATGCATATTGCCCATCCTGTAATGTTGTTGATTTTTTTAAAGCTCATAGCGGGGTTTTATATAAACAGGGGCAAATATAAAACTATGGATGTGTACAATTGCAATAGCGGTATTTTTTTTTATACAAAGGAATGTTAATATTAAAGCAATGTTTAACTGTATGATGTAAGGGAAAGTGTACGAGGTGCGTATGTACGAACAGGAATTTTATGTGATGTGCATGTACATTCGACAAACATCGTTTCAACAACATTATCTCAACATCGTAATCACATCACTTCTACAACTTGGTGCATGAAAAAAGCTTTTCTTCAACTGCATATTGCGGTAATATTTGCCGGGTTTACTGCAATTTTTGGAAAGCTCATTAATTTAAATGAAGGAATACTAGTTTGGTATCGGATGTTATTTAGTGCAATAACGCTTGCCATTAATTTTAATTTATAGAAAAGCAATTTGTAAGGCTTTCCGTTTTAAACACTGATGAAAATTTTTGGCGTAGGTGCCATCATTGCGCTGCATTGGGTTAGTTTTTATGGAAGTATAAAATATGCCAATGTATCGGTATCAGTAACGTGTCTTTCTGCCATCGGTTTTTTTACTTCATTTTATTGAACCATTAATAATGAAAAGAAGAATTGATTTTGTTGAAGTGTTACTGGGATTGCTGGCAATTGTCGGTATTTATCTCATATTTAATTTTTATCCTGAATATAAAACAGGAATTATTTTCGGAATTATTTCTGCATTGCTGGCCTGCCTTTTCCCGATCTTCAATAAAACATTGCTGAAACAATTTTCCCCCAAAACAGTAACGCTTTATGAAATGACCGGGGGCTTTATTGCACTTTGTTTGATCGTTCCCTTTTACCTGCATTTTTTTCCCGCGGAATATTTTATTCCCACCGCTACAGATTTATTTTGGCTTTTAATATTGGCATGGATATGTACCGTTTTCGCTTTCATTTTAAGTTTGAATGCATTGAAATATATTTCAGCTTTACGGTAAATCTTACTTACAATTTTGAACCTATATATTCGATTTTACTTGCTTTCATCATATTTAAAGAAAATAAATTTCTCGGGCCAGGTTTCTACTTTGGCTTCGGCCTTATATTGCTGGCTATTTCACTTCAAATGGCGAGAGTGTGGAGGGAGAGAAAATTGCTAACCAAATAAATCTTGACCTTGCAACTAAAAATAGAATTAAAGAAAATTAACTTGTGAGAAAGCTTTGCAAAAGCCCTAAACATCTCACTTACACCACAATATTTATCCTGTGAAAGCGTCACTGCTTTTTGGACCTTGCCTTCATTTTTCTTATCAACTTTTATTGTATAAGTAATTTCGACTTCATCATAAATTTTTGGATCGGCCTCAGTAAGGTGCGCATGTACATTTATTGAGAGATCTGAAAAGCTTACTCTCATTTTATTTAAAATATCTACCACGTCCACGCCGGTGCATCCCGCCAGCGAAACCAGCATTAATATTTTTGGACTTGAGCCCAAATTATTACCACCGCTTGCCTCTGCAAGATCAATTATTACATCATGGCCTTTTGCATTTGCTTTAAAACTCATTCCACCCTGGTATACAGAGGTTATAGTGTTAGTTGCCATTATAATTTTTGAAGTTATAAATTAAGGATTTATAGTTTTGGTAATACGGCGCTGGATATCTGTTGTGCGCTCATTGCACCGGATTGGCGCCACAATACCTTTCCTTTTTTGAAGAGAATCAATGTGGGTACACCTTGTATATTAAACTGGCTTGCAGTTGGTTGATTTTTGTCTATATCAACTTTTAAAACTCTTACGTTTTCTTTATTATTTTGGGCAAATCGTTGTAATTCAGGAGCCATCATCTTACATGGGCCACACCATTCGGCATGAAAGTCAACCAAGACAGGCTTCTCGTCATTAATTATTTTACTAAATGTTTCCATGCTATCTGTATAGCATAATTTATGCCTTTTTTGTTTATGTCATAAAGGCTTTAAATTAAATATCAAAGTGGCATAACCTGCATTTTCAACATGCTCAACCCTGATAGCATGTCTGTTGCCATCAAGATTTATAATGGCACTGTGATGTGCATCTTCATCATATACATATTTCCCGGCATCCCAAAAATTTATAACGGGGTTTCCATCAATAAAAACTTTTACAAGATCATCTGCTGTTACCCCAATTTCATATTTACCCTTAGGCAATTCAAGAAATCCTGTAGCAACAGTGGCAAATGAATCTGCGGGAAGGTTTTGGCCTATTTTCCCCCACCAGGTATAATCCAGTTTATCGGAAATTTCAGTTTTTATAGGCTTACCCGAAAATATTTTTTGAAACTGTTTATAGTTTTTATTTGGATTATGAACTGAATCCCAACTATACCATTTTACATCCCATGTTATTTGTGGGTTAAATTGTCTGAAAGAAAATGAGTACGGCTGGTTAGCGACTTCTTTTGTGCCGAACTGATTGGTAAAAGACTGGCCTTTGTATTCTGCATCTATTTCAATATTGTCACTTGTTTTTTGCGCAGTGATATGAGCCGGAAAACTTCCTATGTTGGCAGAAATACTTTTGACTCCTTTAGAATTCTTAATTGTCCATTTTCCTTTTGGACCAAGAATATCAAAATACATTTTCCCACTACTGTCAACTTTGGTAAGCCACACGATCGGATATCGGTAATCATACGGTCCCCATTGAGTTATTCGTATTTCCTTGCGGCCAGAATGGCCAGATGATGGCGGATTTTTAAACACTTTGCTGTTTAAAGTATAGCGTGAAATTCCAATCAATTCACCTCTGCTTCTGGTAGAATCTATATTTGTGACAGTGCTATCAAATTTAAATTCAGTGGTTACAGAATCATAGTCGTTTGAAGAGATATTTATGCTATCAGTGAGAGCTATTTGTAATCCAATCCTATTTTTTTTGAAGGTGTTATTTTGGATCTTATACCGTTTACTTTGTGTGTTTCTTTTTTGAGCATAGATCCAATCCTTTGGCTGTTCTTTCCGGGCCCATAGCTTTATTGCTATTTGGTCACCGTAAAAATCATTAAATACTATTGAATTATTTTGTCCGTGCTCAATGGCAATTCCGGTATTGTTTCGGGAAATTTCATTATTTATGATATTTGAATTATAGCTATATCCGCCCCAAATACCATTGTCACATTCTTTTATAACATTACTGATAATGTAATTGCGGCTAAAGGTTGCCTCCACGCCGTTAGTTGGCGCATAAGAAAAATCGTTGTGCTCAATAATATTATCATTGCATCCACCTTCTCCCGTATCCATTGTGTATTGCCCGGCCCAAAGAAAAAATCCATCGCCACTGTGTGTTGCTGAATTGTATGCGAATGTATTGTTGTTGCATTGCTCAAAAACCAAAAGTCCTGCGCTATCCTGACCACGGTTAAATATGCCATCACTATATCCTCTTACATTAAAATCAAGTTGATTATGCAGGATTTTATTTCTACTGCTGCGATACATACCAATCCCAATACCAGAATTAAACGAGAAATTATTATTGTACACGAGGCCGTCATTGCAATTGGTCATCATTAGGCCGCATTGGCCACCGGTTATAATATTGTCATGAATATTTAATTTGTTGCAATTCCGCAGATAAATACCGGCACCATACCTGAGCCACTCATCATTTTCGTTATGGTGGTAACTCATCCAGTCGCTCACATCTTCCTCTAAACGGCTACTATGCAGTTGTTGCCTGTAATTGTAACTGAAATTGCAATTTTGAATAATAAGATTTTCAACATTCCTGCCCATTACGGCAATTTTATAACCATGAATGTTTGCATTTTTTAAGGTAATATTTTTGCCACCTTTAATAATAATTGCAGTGCCATAAAAATCATTGGGCCATTCTTTATTATTAGAACCTTTGAGTTCAGCGCCGTTAAAATCAACGGTTATATTATCACCTTCAATAGTTATAACGGGCTCTTTAAGAGAATCAGATCCATTTATCAAATAGCGTGTCTTTATTATTTTAACCGAAGAAGTTATGAGCATATCACGGGTTATTTTAACTTCTTTCAAAAGAGCAAGAGTGGGAAAAGGTAAAATAAAAATCACAACGATTAGGAATATCTTCATAAATACCTTAGGTTAATTAAGGCATCAAACATATAATAAAATGGATTAGGTTTGGGTTACTCCAAAAAATCTCGAACTTTCCTGAAATAATTCTCAATTATTTTCCTACCTTTGCCGTCCGAAAAAAAGATCATTATGGCCAGAGTATGTCAGGTAACGGGAAAAAGACCCATCACGGGGAACACTGTTTCGCATTCAAATATAAAAACCCGCAGGAGATTTTTACCTAACCTTCAAAAGAAAAGATATTTTCTTGCTGAAGAAGATAAATGGATAACATTGAAATTGTCGTCTGAAGCAATTCGGACAATCAATAAAAATGGTCTTTATAATGTAGTAAAAGAAATGAGGGCTGGTGGCGCCAAAATCTGAAAAAAAATATTTTAAACTTTTGTTATGGCAAGAAAAGGAAACAGGGTGCAGGTAATTTTGGAATGCACAGAGCATAAAACTTCTGGTTTACCTGGAACCAGCCGTTATATTACCAAGAAAAATAAAAAGAATACTCCCGAAAGATTGGAGTTAAAAAAGTTCAACCCTATCTTAAAGAAGGTAACAGTTCATAAAGAAATTAAATAATTATTCAATTAGCTAATGTGATAATTGAGGTCCTCATTGGCACATTAGCATACTATCACATTATCAAATTAAATTACAATGGCAAAATCGGCTAAAACCGCTATTAAAACTAAAGACCAGAAGGCAGCAGCAGAAGCAAAAAACTGGACCAAAGTGGTACGCACAGTTCGCAGTCCTAAATCAGGTTCTTATACGTTTAAAGAATCCATTGTTCACAAAGACAAAATCAAAGAACATTTAGCAAGCTGATTTTGCTTCCTTAAAACTTATATAAGAGCTATCCGGCAATCTATGCGGATAGCTTTCTTTATTTTTACGCAATGGGAATTTTCGATAAAATATTTGGAAAGAAAGAACAAAAGGAAAGTCTTGACCAGGGTCTGCAAAAAACAAAAGCCGGATTTTTTGACAAGTTTACAAAGGTTATTGCCGGTAAAAGCACCGTTGATGAGGAAGTACTCGACGATCTCGAAAATGCTTTGGTAAGTGCAGATGTTGGCGTTGATACAACTATAAAAATTATTGACGGAATTGAGAAAAGAGTCGCTAAAGATAAATATGTCAATACTTCAGAACTTAATAGAATATTAAAAGAAGAAATTCAGGATGTACTGGTTGATTCTCCGGTCGATACTTCTTATAAAAGCTTTGAATTACCATCAGCCCATAAACCGCATGTCATACTAGTTGTGGGTGTAAATGGTGCCGGAAAAACAACGACAATCGGTAAGCTTGCGCACAATTTTACGTTAAATGGCAAGAAAGTTTTATTAGGTGCTGCTGATACTTTTAGAGCTGCAGCCGTAGAGCAATTGGATATCTGGAGCCAGCGGGCAAAAGTTGCAATCGTAAAGCACTCCATGGGTGCGGATCCCAGCGCTGTGGCATTCGATGCGGTACAAAGTGCGGTAGCAAAAGATATGGACGTCGTGTTGATTGATACTGCCGGAAGACTTCATAACAAAATTCATTTAATGGATGAATTGAGTAAGATTAAACGCTCTGTTAATAAAGCATTGCCGGGTTCGCCCCATGAAGTTTTATTAGTGCTAGATGGTAGCACCGGGCAAAACGCACTGGAACAAGCAAGGCAGTTTACAGCAGCTACTGATGTAACTGCAATTGCAATTACCAAGCTGGACGGTACGGCGAAAGGCGGTGTTGTATTGGCCATCGCCGATCAGTTTAAAATTCCTGTGAAATTTATAGGCGTGGGCGAAAAGGCAACGGATCTGTTGGTATTTGATAAAAAAGAATTTGTGGATAGCCTATTTGAGGGTGTTATGAGTTAATTGGTTAATTCGTAATTCGTGTAAATCGGTGTAATTCGTGGCAAAAAATTTTCATGAAGACAAAGCTTAAAAAAGATAAAGTAAATATCATCACACTTGGCTGCAGCAAAAACATGGTCGACAGTGAAGTGCTGAGTGGCCAACTTGCCGCGGCAGATGTGAATGTATTGCATGAAAGTAAAAAGCTCGATCATAATATAGTGGTAGTAAATACCTGCGGATTTATTGATAAGGCAAAAGAAGAAAGTATCAATACCATTCTTGAACAGGTAGAATTGAAAAGACGTGGAAAGCTTGATAAAGTCTATGTTACCGGTTGCCTCAGCGAACGCTACAAACAAAACCTCGAAGATGAAGTTCCGGAAGTGGATGCTTTTTTCGGAACGATGGAATTGCCATTCTTACTTAAAAAATTTGATGTTGATTACAAGGCTGAACTCGTTGGAGAAAGATTATTAAGCACACCTAACCATTATGCCTACCTGAAAATAAGCGAAGGCTGTAATCGTACCTGTGCATTTTGCGCTATTCCTTTAATGAGAGGAAAACATGTAAGCCGCCCGATAGAATCTTTGGTGGACGAAGCAAAAAAATTAGTGCAAAGAGGCGTGAAAGAAATTATGCTGATTGCGCAGGAACTCACGTACTACGGTTTGGATATTTACAAGCAGCGGGAATTACCAAAATTATTGCATGCGTTAGCAGATATTCCGGGTTTGGAATGGATAAGGTTGCATTACGCTTATCCATCAAAATTCCCCATGGAAATAATTGATGTGATGAAAGAACGGGAAAATATTTGCAACTATCTCGATATGCCTTTGCAGCACGCGAGCAATAAAATGCTCAAGGCAATGAAGCGGCAAATTACAAGAGAAGAAATGGAAGATATTATTGGGGAGATCAAATATAAGATACCGGGCATTTGCTTAAGAACCACGCTCATAGCTGGTTTCCCGGGAGAAACACAGGATGATGTTGAAGAATTGAAAACCTTTTTGCAAAAAATTGAATTTGACCGCGTTGGAATTTTTACTTATTCGCACGAAGAAAATACTACTGCTTACGATTTGGTCAATGACATTGATGAAGAAGTAAAAGAATTGAGAGCGCAGGAAATTATGGAAGTACAACAGGAAATTTCTTATAGGAAAAATGAAGAAAAAATTGGTAAGACTTTCAAAGTTATTATTGATAAAAAAGAGGCTGGAAGATATCTTGGCCGTACGGAATTTGATAGTGTTGAAGTTGACAACGAAGTAATCGTTCATTCATCAAAAAAATTATCTTCCGGCGATTTTGTAAATGTAAAAATTACAAGCGCTTTTGATTATGACCTCGAAGGCGACGTAGTGGACTTAAATAATTACTTTCTATAAAAAAATGCAGGAAGTTCCAGCCATAATCATGATACCTGCAGATAAAATGCAGGAACTATTCACAGGTATTTTATTGAAATATGGTTTTACACAATTGAGAGCTTTGGAATGTGCTTCTATTTTTACCGATAGCAGTTTGGATGGAATTTACACACATGGTGTTAATCGTTTTCCAAGATTTATCCAGTATATAAAAGATGGTTATGTAATTGGCGATGCAACGCCGTCGCTGGAAAATAAATTTGGCGGCATTGAACAATGGAATGGTAATCTTGGGCCGGGTATTAGCAACGCAATCTGTTCGACACAACTTGCTATGAAGCTGGCTGAGCAACATGGTATCGGTTGCGTTGCTTTGAGAAATACCAATCATTGGATGCGTGGCGGTACCTATGGATGGCAGGCTGCCAAAGCCGGTTATGTTTTTATTGGTTGGACAAATACCATCGCTAACATGCCTGCGTGGGGAGCAAAAGATTCAAAGCTTGGTAATAATCCACTGGTTATGGCTTTGCCTTATAAAGATGAAGCTATTGTTTTGGATATGGCAATGTCTCAATATTCTTACGGATCATTGGAGTTGTCCGCAATGAAGGGTGAAATGCTATCAGTATATGGCGGGTTTGATACGGAAGGGAATTTAACTAAAAATCCTTCGGCAATTCTTGCATCAAACGCTCCTGTACCTGTCGGTTATTGGAAAGGCGCAGGACTATCCCTGCTATTAGATTTGCTCGCCACAATTTTATCTGCGGGATTGTCAACTCACGAACTAAGCAAGAAAGAAGTGGAGCATAGCTTATCGCAGGTGTTTATTGCTATTGACATTTCGAAACTTAGCAATCATTCATCAATTGCAAAAGCAGTTAAAGAAATTTTGAAAGACTACCACCAGTCGTTACCGTTAGATGCAACAAAAAAAATAGTCTATCCGGGCGAAAGAGTTTTACAAACAAGAAAGAATAATCTTGATAATGGAATCCCAGTTCTTAAGAAAGTATGGGATGAAATCAATCTATTATAACGGAAGGCATATACGAAAATTTATTTCTCGCTGGCAAAATCATCAGCCAGCTTATTGAGATCGTTTACACTTAAAGTTCTGTCGTTATCATCTATCACAATCCTGTACCGGAATGCAACCAATTGTCCTTTTTGCAACTGCAGATCTTTTGACGATTTACCATTCGTGAAGATTTTTTCTCCAAGCGGGTTGGCTGCAAATAATCCATAACCACGTGCATGCCAAAAGGTAGGGTAGTTGGGGTTTCCGGGATGATCGATTATGGCGATGCTTACAGAATCGTGGCCCATTTTGCCATATACTTTGCACCATCTTCCACGTGTGCTCCACGCATCATCGCCTGACTTTCCTTCGCTTGTTAAGTAATTGCCGTTGGCAATAGTGTCGGTTCCTCCTTTTACAACGGTCACGTTGCCTTTGTTGTCTTTAAATTCTTCGTCTTTTTTAGTAGGAATTTGCAAAGCATGTGCGATCCTCATTCCATACATACCATCTTTGGCATCATTGAAATTTACGACGGTATCAGCTTTTAAAACAGTTGTCCGGTCAATAATCCGCAGGTGTTGTGTTCCGCTGAATTCCAATTTTGTTGTTTCTTCCAGTAATACTTTTTTCTGTTGATTGGTCCAGTTCGCGTGGTAGGAAATGATCCCTTTTATCACCGCCCGATGCTTTAAGAATTTTATCGGTCCTTATCCATCCATACAAATGTTTTTTTTCTTTTGGAATGGCATATGAATTATTCCAGAAGTCCAGCCCATTCACATTTTCATAGGTAAACCAAATGCCCAAATGATGCGGATGATCTGTAGGATCGCCAGGTTGTGGTATTCATGGGAAATCCTCTGGTAACAACAGTTCCATTGGCTGCGTGTACCGGGTAGAGAACCGGTTTTTCCAGCGTGTCAGGATATAAAAAGGTAGTAAAGATTTTATTGCCTATAAATACATCAATCTTATGTTGGGATTGCGACTGTACAATTTTTACCGGTTCATTGTTTTGGGCAAAAGAGTTTGAAACCCAACATAAAGTAAACGGCGTTAGTACGATAACCAGGCAAAGGTTTTTACAATAATTCTTTTTCATACTTATATATTGAGGAAGCGATTTTAGTGTTAACCCGCTAAAGTTTGTTGAAGCTTATTTTAAATTGAATAAGCCGCAAAAAACGTTCATGGTTATTATGAGCTTACCAAAAAATTAATATTTAAATACTTTACCGCCCACCATTACTTCCTGTGTGGCTTCATCAAAAGTTGCTCTTAAACCGGTATGCGATGCAGCCGTGGTCATGATGTTGGCAATTGAATGACTATAACCTGCTTCAACAGGGGCATGCGGTTGTTTACGGCTGCGGATGCATTCCATCCAGTTGCGTACATGGTTACTCGTTAGTGCGTCACCGCCTGTGTTGGCGGAAGCAACCACTTTTTCACTTTGATCCAAACTCATCTCTGGCAACAAATTCGGCTGCATTTTCATTTCATCTGCAAAATGCTTTGTAAGTCCGCCTTTTGGAGAAACAGTATTGGTGATTAGGTTTAATTCGCCGCCGTTAGAATAATAAATTTCTGCAGGGTGTTCATCACCGTTATCCATACGCGAAGCAAATGAAACCTGGAAACCGGTTGAAGGATCATCGGCAGGGCCGTAATCAAAAACAGCCGTAATGGTATCCCAGTTTTTTCTTCCATCTTTCCACATATAAATACCACCGTTAGCAACTGCGCTGCGCGGATGTTTTAAACCGCTAAACCAATGCACCGTATCAATCTGGTGGCTCATCCATTGACCGGGAAGGCCGGATGAATAGGGCCAGAACAAACGATACTCTAAATATTTTCTTGGATCATATGTGTCTGCGGGCCTGTTCAAAAGAAATCTTGTCCAGTCGGTGTCTTCTTCTCTTAACTGGGCAACGAAAGCGGGTCTGCGCCAGCGCCCGGGCTGGTTTACATTCCACGTGAGTTCTACCATTTTTATAGGGCCAAATTTTCCGGATTGTATAAATTCAGCAGCTTGCATATAGTTCGTCCCACTTCTTCTTTGCGAACCTATCTGAACAATTTTGTCTGAAGCCTTAATGGTCTTTAAGTGCAAGCCGTGCATCATCCATTGTTTCTGCGAATGGTTTTTCACAATACACATCGCAGCCTGCGTTCACAGCTTCTGTTGCATGCAATGCATGTTGAAAGTCGGCTGTGCTTACAAATACGGCATCTACCAGTTTTTTATTATACATCTCTTCATTGTTGCGGCAACCAACAATGTCATGGTTCATTTTTGTTTTCCACATAGCGGTGCCTTCATTTCTTCGTTTGTTCCAGATGTCTGATACAGCTACTATATCAAAATTTAATTCTTTATAATGATTCATGAATGAAGGCATGTGGGAACTTCTGTGCCGGTCTGAAAAGCCTACCACGCCTACTCTTACACGATCATTGGAGCCGATTATTTTCCGATAACTGGTAGCGCTGAAGGCATTGGCGCCCACATAAGCGCCTGCTGCAGTAATTGCGGTTTTTTTAATAAAATCACGACGGGAATTTTGCATATTGCAATCGATTTAGAAGTAAGAAAATATTTGAATAGCCAGAAGGTTAAAGCTATTAATTTTTTTTGATTTTGGAGGGAAGTTTATTGAAGGGAATTGCGCAGGCAGGGTTTGCTGGACGTCTGGTATTTTAATCAAAGTTATTTCGGTCACGTAATATCTATTTTTCGCATCGCAATAAACCCTGATAAATAAGAGCAAATACTGTCAATGAAAAAGGAATTGTTTTGGGTTTGTAGATAATTTCAAACACCAAAGTAGTTATCATCATTGCAATCAATATAGCAATGAAGTAAAGCCCCGATGTAGTAGCAAAAAGATTTGGAATAATTTTAATTTTCGCTTCCGATGTTTTCCCAGAATTATAAGCTTTGATGTAGTTTCTCACCAAAACGTTGATATCTGTGCTACTGCCATCGTTTCGTTAATTTGAAAATGTATAACTTATTTTTGTGTTATCCGAAAAAATTAATTTTAAACTAAGAAATCATTTTCCGTCGAATCATAAATCTTAAAAAATTTAATCTGATCAAATCTATTAATATCAGTTTTTACTATGGCATCCGTGTTTATTTCTTTAAAATCAATTGAAAAATAATCGCTAAAAAAGCTAACTGTTGCATTTTCGGAAAATGCTTTTCTGAATCTTTTTTGAAAGAGAAACGGAGAGATACAAAAATAAATACATCCAAGAAGATAACAAATGTATAATGTAGTTTGACGGCGGCAAATATTGTAGAGAAACCCATCAAACATAAATATGTTACAACAAATAGATTGAATTCCTTGACATTTTTAACAACAATTGTTTCAACAATTTTTAATGCTTCCATAGATAATATGTGGCTGTCCGCAGGTTGCTGCCAATTTTGTATTTACCAAACTCTAAAATAACCCATTGCCCAAAGCCAGCCAAATAAGCCTGCATAGCAAGATGCCATATATTTTAATGTCACAGCAATAAGTTTTTTACCCGTTGCTGTTAAAAGTCATGATGCATTTCGCCAATAAAATAAATTTTTAAATAACGGCTTATTTTAATTGTAAGCCTATAACTTTATTTAAAAATATATTGTACTGCTTTAACCTCCAAATGCATGATGAAAAAAATTCTATTCGCTTTAATATTGATGATAAGTATAAAAGCCAATGCGCAGCAACATAACTTTTCTGATAATTATGTGGTTCCTAAAGATCCGTTAGTACAGGAAAAACTTTCGCATTGGCAGGATATAAAATTTGGTTTGCTGATGCATTGGGGAACATATAGCGAATGGGGCATTGTAGAGAGCTGGAGCATTTGCCCGGAAGATGAAGGATGGACGCAACGCCGCGGCCCTTACGCTGCCAACTATTTTGATTATGTAAAAGCATACGAAAATTTACAAACTACTTTTAATCCCACAAAGTTTGATCCTGATAAATGGGCGGCTGCAGCAAAAGATGCGGGCATGAAGTATGTTGTATTTACTACCAAACATCATGATGGCTTTTGTATGTTTGATACCAAGCAAACAGATTATAAAATCACGTCACCAAAAACTCCTTTCTCTACCAACCCAAAAGCAAATATTGCGAAGGAAGTATTTAATGCATTTAGAAAAGATGGTTTTATGATCGGTGCTTATTTTTCTAAACCCGATTGGCATTGCCCTTATTACTGGTGGCCTTATTTTCCGCCGAAGGACAGGAACGTAAATTATGATCCAAAAAAATATCCTGACCGCTGGAATGATTTTAAAAATTATACATACAACCAGATACAGGAATTAATGACAGGTTATGGAAGCATGGATATTCTCTGGCTCGATGGCGGATGGGTTCGGCCCAGATCGACTGTTGATACGTCTGTTGAATGGCAACGTGGTATCAGGTATAACCAGGATATCGATATGGCAAGAATCGCAAAAATGGCAAGAAGCAACCAGCCAGGTTTATTGGTGGTTGACAGAACAGTAAGCGGGGAATATGAAAATTATGTAACGCCGGAACAAACGATTCCTGCTACACCATTGCTTCATCCGTGGGAGAGTTGCATTACAATGGGTAACTCGTGGAGCTATGTACCCAATGATCATTATAAGTCAACAAACCAGTTAGTGCACATGCTGCTTCGTAATTATTTCAAGAGGCGGTAACTTTTTATTGAATATCGGTCCTTCTCCTGAAGGTGACTGGAGTGATACTGCGTATAGCCGTTTAAAAGAAATTGGCGTATGGATGAAAGTGCATTCAGATGGTGTGTACAACACAATTCCATTGGCGCCTTATGAAGATGGCAATATTGTGTACCTGCAATCGAAAGATCAAAAGAATATTTATGCTTACGTACTGAGTGATAAAACCAACGAAGTAACACTTCCTTCAACAATAACTTTGCAAAAAGTAACTTTAAATAAAAAGAGTAAAATTGTTTTGCTGGATGCGCCGAAAGAAAAAATAAAATGGCAAGCAACAAATGATGGGATCACGATAACTGTGCCTTCTAAACTAAAAAATAAAGTTGCAGGAAATTATGCAGTGGCGTTTAAGATAACACTGTAGGCTTTGATGATGATAATTATTTTGGAAAGAAGTGCTTGTGCAAATAGTAGAATCTATTGCAACTATTTCAAAAACCAAAACCTGATGCTAAGTTGATCGCGATACGAAATATTTCCAACAAAGGCACGGAGGCCACAAAGTACCTTCTTGTGTTCTTAGTGGCTTAGTGGGAAAATCTTTTAAGGCGTAATAAACTTAATTTAAAGCTAGTTCGCTTTTAAAACATACGGTATTTCAATATTGATTTTACAACCTTTGCCGGGTGCGCTGTCTATATCAATTTTACCATTGAAAGATTCAACGCGGTTAGTCATATTGGTTATACCGATGCCTTCTTTTCTTTTATTTATATCAAAGCCTTTTCCATCGTCGCTTAAAATTATGCGTATTACATTTTCAACCATCTCTATGGAGATATTTGCATGCAATGCGGCAGCATGTTTCAATATGTTGTTTACCTGCTCCTGCACTATCCGGTAAATATTTATTTTTAGGTCGTCATCATCAATTTCGTTAGTGATCTTATAGTCGAAAATTGTTTTTATCCTTGTATTTACATTAAGATTTTCCACCAATAATTGTATCAGTTCTTTTAAATTAATATTTCGTACGGGTGTTACATTTTTACTGCTCAGTAGTCTTATCTCGCTGATGGTGCTGTCAATTAATTCGATTGGATATTTAATCAAATTATTTACTCCTGGATTTTGCTTGCCGGCCATACTCAGATATAATTTTGTAGAAGCCAATATCTGGTTAATGTTGTCGTGCAACTCACGACCGATATAATTTCTTTCTGCTTCTTCGGCTTTTAAAATTGCCCTGGCTATTGTTTTCTGCTCCTGTACTTTCTGATTTAAGATTTCCGTTTCCATCAGTCTTAAAGTCTCCTCAGCTTTTTTGCGTTCAGATATATTAATTCCCATCCCTAAAACACAAGGCTTACCTTCAATGTAAGTGAGCTTGCCATTAAAATAATAAGGCATCTTTTCTTTGTCCTTCGTAAAAAAATGTGCTTCCACTTCACATATACCTTTTTCAAATACGGTTTTAATTTTTTCTTTCAGCAATTCTTTTTCATCATCATCAAAAAGATCTGTTGGTTGCATGGCAGCAATTTCTGTTGCATTATATTTTGAGATTATTTCAAAATTTTTATTCCAGCGTAAAAATTTTCTATTTTTATCGTACAAATAAAAAATGCCCGGCAGGCTGTTAATTATAGAATCAGATAATTTTTTCTCATTAATAATTTGTTCTTCGGCCCTTTTGCTTTCGGAAATATCCCAGCCAAAAGATGCGAAATAAAATTGCCCGTTTATTTCCATTTTAGTTAATACTACAGCTACCCAAATAATTTCACCGTTTTTCTTTTTATTTTTTGTTTCGAATTTAATAATTCCTGAATCAATTGTCTTTTTCAAATTTTGTTTAATCTCATTGGGAGTAAGCGCTGCATCAAAATCTGCGACATTCATCTTTAATAATTCTTCGTAGGAATAACCAAGCGTTTTGCAAAATGCAGGGTTAACATCAACAATATTTAACTCTTCATCGGTAAGTAAAAAGCTGTATTGCATCACATCGAGAATTAATGCATTGCGTTCAGCCAGCTTAACAAGATTTGATTCCTTTTTTTTGCGTTCTGTAATATCCCTTATTAAAATAGTAACCCCATTAGGTGAGGGATAGATATGATTTTCAATCCACTTTGCAACAGAGCGGTCATATACCTCGAGGAATACGTACGATTGGCTGCTGACGGCGCTTTCATACGCTTTGAAAAATGGCTGATCCAGTAATTGCGGGAATTCTTTCCAAATATTTTTCCCCAGCAGGTCGCCGGGCTTGCGGTTGAGAATTGTGCTGGCTTTATTGTTTACATAAGTATAATATCCTTCTTTATCAAGCGATACAAGGCCATCAGAAATTCTCCCGATCATTGACCGGTATATTTCTTCTATGTGCTGAAGCTTTTTTACAGCTTCTTGCTTTGTTTTCATTTTGTTTTAGCAACGGGGCGGTTCTGTTAACAAAAGAAGACAATCACAATATCCGGTTAAAAGAAAATAACCAAGTTTCCTAAAGTTACAACGATTTTTTGCTGTATTTGTTTATGAATAAAGAAATTTTATATTGATATTCTGCAAAAAGCCAAAGACGATTTATGACGGAATTTCTGCTTTCTTCCGGCTTCATCTCTTATGAAAGCAGGTCTTAACCTGGCTGTATTTTTTAATGAACGATTCCAGTCAGGTGTGTCCAAAAAGATCTAACATGACTCTGCACATAAATTTGTAATATGGAAGTATGTTATTTGCGATTGGTTAAAAACGGCAAAAGAAATTCAGGAGATTATTGAAGCAACATATAAAATAACTTTTCGTTTAGCCGAAAGTGTTATGTTAATATATTTATTGCTATTAAAGGAGATGCATCGGGAAAACATATCGCTCGTCTCTGTACAATCAATCACTTACAACTATAAATAAAAAAAGAAGGCTGTATGAAAATACAGCCTTTTAAATCCGATATCCAGTAAAAAACAAAAATTGTTAAAAAGGCGTTTATCCAAAAAAAACGGTGGCGGATAATTCCAGCCCACACCGTAGGTTAATAATGTTTGTGTTTCGCTCTTTTTTGACATGGCAAAACTAACTATAAGTCGTTTTTGAGCAAGGGAATAGTTATTAGACTAATGTGGATAACTACATTACATACAGATAAGAGACTTTGAAGAAGTTTGATTTTTTCAAATAAGAGCTGAGGGCAGGGTTTGCTCACGGCACCGGCTACATGAAATATTTTTTCTGAAAATTATTTTGCCGGATATATAAAGGATTCGTAGTAGCCATGTTGGTCAAACAATATCTTCTTAAATATTTTCTTTGAATTGCTTGCTGTCAAAATTAAATTCATATTTGTGGTAAGAAAAGTATTTAGTCATTCATGTATATTTCGCTCAAATGCTGTTGATTCAAATGACCGGACTAAGCGGCGCCGGTAAATCTTCTATTGCGCTTCTTACCCAAAAAAATCTCACTGGTTTGGGTAATGAAGTTGAAGTACTTGATGGTGATCGATATCGGCAACATCTTTGTCGCGACTTAGGTTTTTCAAAATCAGACCGTATGGAGAATATCCGCCGCCTTGGGTTTGTTGGACTAACGCTGGCCAAACACGGAGTTATTTCAATTCTATCTGCTATTAATCCTTACGAAGAATCACGAATTGAATTGAAAAAGTCAAGCCCACTTGTCAGGACCGTCTATATAGAATGCCCAATAAGTGTAATTAAACAAAGAGATCCTAAGGGCCTCTATCGAAGAGCGCTCTTGCCGGAAGGTCATCCTGATCACATTGAACATTTCACAGGCATTAGCGATCCCTATGAAACTCCTGTAAACCCGGACATCATAATACAAACTCAAACTGAAACGCCTGAACAATCCGCAAAAATTCTTACCGATTTTATTTTGCGAACAATCAGCAAAGAAGGATTTTAATATTGTTCGTTAAATTTGGTTTCGCATAAATTAAATTATACCAATGGTCAACCCGGCACCTCCCTTTAGTTGCACTTACACGCCTAACGTGGCAGAACTCCTTATGCAACTCAATTGCTCGCTGGCCATTACTACTTACCAGGCAGGTAAATTGATTTTTCTTTCGCCCGATGGCGCAAATGCTATGCGACAATTACCGCGTGACTTTGAAAAACCAATGGGCATGTCAGTCAGCCAAAACACGATGGCTCTTGCGACAAAAGATGAAGTGGTTGTATTTGCCAATGCACCCAAACTTGCTGCAGGTTATCCGGTGAAACCCAATTTTTACGATGCTTTCTACGTGCCAAGGGGCAGCTATTATACCGGCAACATTGATATACACGACATGGACTGGGACAAAGAGGGCCGGCTATGGGCGGTAAATACCTTATTTTCCTGCCTTGTTACTATTGACATTGCTTACAGCTTCGAACCACGCTGGATGCCTCCATTTATAAAGTCACTTGAAAGTAGCGATCTGTGCCATTTGAACGGAATGGCTATGGTGGACGGAATCCCAAAATATGTAAGCATGTTTGGTCAAACCAGTACTGCCAAGGGCTGGCGAAACGGTGTTGAAACAAACGGGCTTATCATGGATGTAAGCAATAATGAAGTAATTGTTCACTCGCTTCCAATGCCACATTCTCCGCGATGGTTTAACAATAAGCTTTATTGCCTTCTTTCTGCTACGGGCCAATTAATACAGATAGATATTAACAGTTGCAAATATGAGATTGTTGCACAGCTAAAAGGATTTGTAAGAGGAATGGCAAAACGGGGCGACTATCTTTTTATTGGCCTCTCAAAGTTGCGGCAAAATGCATCTACCTTCAGGAATCTTGCTATTAGTAAAAATGCAATCTATTGTGGGGTGGAAATAATACACTTGCCTACAGGCGCCAATGTGGGCAACATTCGCTACCAGCAAAGCGTAGACGAAATATATGATGTGCAAGTGATACCTGGTGTATTACGTCCGGGTATCTTAAATCACACCACAGCAACACACCGATTGGCGCTGCATACGCCGGATGCGGGCTTTTGGGCAGAACTACCCGAAAAATAATTTTAGAAAGAATAATTTAATTAACTTACGGTATATCTGATTTACCAACTAAATCCCCGATGCTTTGAATACAAAATTTTACCCGTCTGCTTATAATTATTATAAAGCGCTGGCAAGGCTGGAAAAAAATATCCGGTCAGGAAAATTTGCCAGCTACACCCAACAAAAGAAAAAGCAAATATGGAACCGAATTTGCAGGTACGCAAGGCAGTTAGATATTTCCGTAAAACCGTCTTTGGTTGCCGCCTGCATTGCAGCGGGGCTCTGCTTTGCGACTCCTGCATCTGCTCAACAAACTTTTGCCCTGCAGACCGGGACAAATAATCCCTTAAATGGTGTGAGTGTCGGTTATTATTCCGAACCGGCGTTTGTGGATATAGACGGAGATGGAGATAAGGATGCGTTTGTGGGCGACGTGTATGGTACAGTTCACTACTTTAGAAATACCGGCACTGCGTCTGCACCGGTATTTGTTGAACAAACAGGCGGGGCAAACCCTCTTAATGCAGTAGCTGTCGGTTATGGGTCTGCACCTGCATTTGTGGATATAGATGGTGATGGCGACCAGGATCTTTTCGTAGGTGCCGCTGATGGCACAGTCAGCTATTACAAAAATACAGGTACTTCAACAGTGCCTGTCTTTGTTGCACAAACCGGGGTTAATAATCCACTGAACAGTATAAGCGTCGCCAGTTATGCGTTTCCTTCGTTTGTAGATATTGACAATGATGGCGACCAGGACGCTTTTATAGGCCAGGATAACGGAACAATTATTTATTACAAAAACACTGGGACTTCAACAGCTCCTGTTTTCACGGTACAGGCGGGTGTAAGTAATCCTCTAAACGGAGTGGATATTGGCTATTATTCAGCTCCTGCTTTCGTAGACATAGATGGTGACGGAGATAAAGATGCTTTTATCGGCGAAGCGTACGGGACTCTTTATTACTATAAAAATACCGGAACGGCCGCTGCTCCGGTTTTTGTCGCACAAACCGGGGCAAATAATCCCTTGAATGGAGTGGATATCGGATTCCTTTCCGTACCCACTTTTGTGGATATAGATGGCGATGGCGACCAGGATCTTTTTATCGGCGAAGAATACGGAACTATCATATATTATAAAAATACGTCCCCTCTTTTGCCTTTGCACCTGCTCAGCTTTAATGGAATGAAACATGGGGGCTTTAACCAGTTGCAATGGCAAACCGCAAGTGAAGTAAATACAAAATCGTTTGAACTGGAACGCAGCAGCGACGGGGCAAAATTTACTAAAATTGCTACCGTTAGTACGATTCCGGGTAATGACAATAATAATTATTCTTTTAACGATAATGGCATTTATAATGGTAAATTATTTTATAGACTCAAGATGGTGGATATTGATGACCGGTTTACCTACAGCCAGGTTATCTGGATTAACAGCGATGCATCGGGAAGAATAATACTTTACCCTAACCCTGCGATACGGACACTTAATATCAACACCGGCGGCGCCAATCTTATAAAAACAACTGCCTCGGTGTATTCGGTAGACGGACGGATTGTTCAAAATATTTTAATAACCGGCGCACAAGTACAGGTAGATGTACATACACTGGCAAAAGGGACTTATGTTATCAAGTTTGCAGATGGTTCGGCGCAAAGTTTCCTTAAAAAATAGTTATGATTAGGTTTAGAAAAGATAACAGCCAATTGCTGAATTACAATTAATAATATTTTGCGTCTATGCCTTTTCGTTAGCTGTGCATTCAAAGGCCGATAGAGAAATTACTCAATCAATGCCAAAAGCAAATAACAAAACGCCCGGACCTTTTGCGGAACTACCGGTCATATCAAGTGCTGAAAATGCATATTCACCAGGCGGAAGCATTTTGTCCGGCACCAATTCCCAATAACCATCGCGAATCTTTTTTACACAGAATGTGTACTTATCGCTCATTTTTACTTTTTTACTTGCAAAAGGTTCTGTATGGTTTTTTTGCAATAAGATAGTTCTTTGGCCGTCATAATATTTTTCAGCAAATTCTCATCTGCTATATCTTTACTCTAATATTTAGTCAACAAACTACTACTATAAGAGGAATATGTCAAAAAGCGTCTATCTTATACTGTTATACATATTGCCCGCATCACTTATTGCCCAGCATTCAGAGATAAAAAATACTTATCGCTCCGAAGATGGACTAACACATCTTCGCATCGAACGGAAAATTATCTACCAGCCCGACACTGCATGGCTTTATAATCATCACGCATCTATAACGCACTTCAAAAATAAATTTATTGCCATTTGGAGCGATGGTATGAAGGATGAAGACAAACCGGGTCAAAGAGTTTTATTTGCAACTTCAAAAGATTTTTATCATTGGTTAAAGCCCGGTGTACTTGCTACACCTCGTGTTTATAAAGATGATACGCTGAACATATTAACAGCCGCAGGGTTTCATCAGTTTAATGACACCCTTGTTGCCTACTTCGGCGAGTATTCCCCTCACAGAACTAATACACACCTTTGGGCTAAAACCTCAACTGATGGACAACATTGGAGCAAAGCGATTAACATGCGTGTTCCGGTAAATCCCAATCACGGTCCGGAGAAAATTGCAAACGGAAGATTAATCATCAGTGGCAATTTCACTTTCCCTTACACGGATGATTACCGCGGACTGAGCGGATGGACGATGACAAGTTTTTATGCTGACAGTTTTTATAAACAAGATAACCCTGCAACGTTTTATGCGCCCGCCGAAAAAAATAATTTGCCACCGCTTTGCGAAGGTTCTTTCTTCCAGACTAACGATGGCATACTTCACATGTTACTTCGTGCAACTGGTGAAGGATGGAAAGGAAGACTTTGGTTGACCGAAAGCAAAGACAACGGTATGCATTGGTCTTTTCCCGTAGAAACAGAATTTACTGATAATGACAGCAAGTTTCACTTTGGCCGTTTACCCGATAAGAGATTTTATTATGTTGGTATTCCTGATACGATGCATCATTATGCAAGAACACCGTTAGTTTTGTCTCTTTCAAAAGATGGAAAATTATTCGATAAAAATTATATCATTGCCGATCAGCCATATACTTTGAAGAAAGAAGGTTTGTATAAAGGCGGCCAATATGGCTATCCGCATACTATTATCTATGGTGGATACATGTATGTAATTATATCTAGAGTGAAAGAGGCTATTGAAGTTATTCGGTTTAAAATAAATCAGTTGCAATAAATGAATGTCCCACTAAGACACAAAGTTCACAAAGCATTTTTCTTAGTGATCTTAGTGCCTTCGTGGGAAACTTAAACATAAAAAAACTTAGCACTACATGAGATATTTAAAATTGTTTTTATTCCTCGCATGCTTTAACTCTTTACATGCACAACAGTATGAGCTAAATGAAGGATGGCAATGCATCAATATTAAAAAAATAAAAGATAACGGTGAGAAAATATCGCAGCCATCGTTTAAACTTCAAAGGCTTCATAAAAGCCACCGTCCCTGGAACAGTTCTTACCACGATGCTGAACAACAAAATGATCCCTGATCCATTTTATGGAATGAATAATGAAAAGATTCCTGATATTTATAACGTTGGAAGCGACTACTACACCTATTGGTTTGTAAAAGATTTTTCAGAAAAAATAACGGGACCAGAAGAACAGGTATGGCTTCATTTCAGAGGCATCAATTATAGCTGCGATATTTTTTTGAACGGGCATAAGCTCAACGATAAAAGATTTTATGGGATGTTTTTGCGACAGCAATATAACATTACGCAATGGCTGGCAAAAGATGGAAAAAACCGCCTGGCCGTAATTGTTTATCCTCCTGATCCTGTTGGTAATCCCAATGGCGGGCAGGGAGGTGATGGTACGATAGCTAAAAATGTCTCTCATCAATATGTTGCCGGCTGGGATTGGATTCAACCGATAAGAGATCGCAACACCGGAATCTGGGATAAAGTTACCATTGAAAAGACCGGCCCCGTGAATGTTCAAAACGTACACGCCATAACGTTAGTGCCTGGTAAAAGATTTGTTGATGGAAAACAATTACCCGCAACTATAAAAGTTTCTGCAGAATTAGTGAATAGCAGCAGCAAGGCAATCGGCGGCGTTTTGCAGTATGAAATTGCCGGAGACAAAGTTTCGACAAAAGTTTCAGTTGATGCCGGTATGATTATTACGGCATCGTTGCCCGATTATGTTTTGCAAGATCCCAAACTCTGGTGGCCCAATGGTTATGGCCCGCAGAATTTATATAACATCGATGTAAAATTTATTACTGGTGATGGCAAAACAAGTGATGCGGAACCTGTGTCATTTGGCGTACGTGAAATCAATACGACATGGAATACGGAAACGCATAGTCGCGAAGTGTTGGTAAATGGCCAAAGAATATTTATTAAAGGTGGTAACTGGATTGTTTCTGACGAGATGCTGCGTTTTTCAAATGCCCGGTATGATGCAGAAATCCGCTTTCATCGCGACATGAACCTGAACCTGATTCGGGTGTGGGGTGGCGCTTTAACCGAACGTCCCGAATTTTATGATGCGTGTGATAAGTATGGTATGCTGGTGTTCCAGGACTTCTGGAACTCCGGTGATTGTAATGGCCGATGGCTCGATCCCATGAAAAAAGAAGATCAATGGACAAGAAGAAAATATCCTGATGATCATCAATTATTTCTCGCCTCAGTTGTTGACCAGGTAAAGATGATTCGCAATCACCCATCGCTGGCGCTGTGGTGTGGCGGCAATGAGATAACGCCGCCTGAAGATATTCTTGTCGCTATGCGTGATTCAATTATGCCGCAACTTGATGGCACAAGATATTTGATTGAATACTCTAATTCAGATAGCATGTCTTACAATCCGTTCGGTGGTAACGGCGACGGGCCTTATGGAATTCAGGATGTGAAGGCTTTTTGGGAACATCAAACATTTCCTTTCAACTCTGAAATAGGCTCTATTGGTGTTGGCGACTATGAATCATTGAAGAGATTTATACCTGAAGAGAATATGGTAGTTCCTGATTTTGCCAACAGAAAAATTGACAGCGTTTGGGAATATCACAAATATATTGGCTACGATCAATCCATCGATGCTTATGGCAAACCAAAAGATGTCGCAGACTTTGCTGATAAAGCACAGCTCGTTAATTATAATCAATACCGTGCCTTAATGGAAGGCTTTAGTGCACACATGTGGGAATGGTATACCGGAGCTATAATCTGGAAAACTCAAAACCCATGGACTGCAATGCGTGGGCAGATGTATGATTATTACCTGGACCCTAACGCATGCTTATATGGCTTGCATAAAGGCAGTGAACCTTTCCATGTAATGTATAACCCGGCAGATGGTATGGTGATGATTGCCAATAATACATTTACAGCAAAACATAACATAATGCTGCAGGTAAAATTTTATGATCTTGATGGAAAGGAAAAGTTACTTACGCAGGTATTTTCTGAAATTGAACCCACACGCTCAAAAAAATATCTTTCTGTACAAAGTATGTTGGAGAAATTCATAAAAGATAAAGGCGGTTTTCTTTATTTGAGTTTATTAGATGAGAACCAGAAATTACTTAGCGATAATTTATATTGGTTACCCGATGCAACAGGAAATTATTCCGGACTGCAGGAAATGAAAAAAGCTGCGGTTAACATTAAAGCAAAAAAAACAGGTGAAGGAAAAATTGAAGTAACTATTCAAAATCCAAAGGATAACCCGGTGGCTTTTTTTAGTAGATTATCGCTGGTAAACAAAACTTCGAAACAAAGAATATTGCCTGCATTTTACAGTGATAATTATATTTCGATTTTGCCGGGCGAAGTGAAAAATATCGGTATCGACTATACGCCGGTTACTAATGAAAATGCCGAAGTTGAATTGTATGGATGGAATTTGCCGAAGCAATATATCAGCATTCAATAAGCAACAGTATCACAAAGAATGCAAACGAAGCGTAAGCGGTGGGAAGAATGAGCTTATAAAGAATTTCAGGATAGATATTTTTTGTTAATAATAAGATGCATCACTTTGTCTTTATAAGTAATGCCAACGGGGATGGTTACCTTTTCCATTTCAATACTGTTTCCATAAATGCTCTTAATGTGTGCCAATGCAATTATATAAGATTTGTGAATTCTTAAAAATTGTTTAGCGGGTAAGATTTTTTCCATTTCATTCATAGTTTGATGCGTTATCAGCCTGGAGTCAGGCGTATGGATCTTAAGATAATCTTTCATGCCTTTAATATAGGTGATCTCGGAAAAGTTCACTTTAACAAATTTGCCATTGCTTTTTATAAATATATGATCTGCCCGCAGACTACCCTGCTCTTTTAAAAACCGTGCTGACAATCCGCCATCAATTATTTTATCAATCGTTTTGCTAAAGCGTTCAAACGAAATTGGCTTCAATAAATAATCAATTATATTAAATTCATAGCTCTCTACAGCGTATTCAGAATATGCAGTTGTGAGTACAACTAACGGAGGGTTGTTCAACGATCTTAAAAAATGTAAGCCAGTCATTCCAGGCAATTGAATATCCAGAAACATGAGATCAACATCTTCTTTGTTTAAAACTTCTTTCGCTTCCAGTGCATTGTTGCAAATAGCTACCAGATGGCACGTGTCAATCTTTTGTAAATGACTTTGAATGACTTGCTGGGCAAGCCTTTCATCTTCAACTAT
Organism: uncultured Chitinophagaceae bacterium; assembly: GCA_963756945.1. GTDB lineage: Bacteria > Bacteroidota > Bacteroidia > Chitinophagales > Chitinophagaceae > Ginsengibacter. The sequence goes on from CAVWQJ010000022.1 coordinate 57,070, forward strand.
AATGCATTTTATCAAGCGGGCCTGTTTTTATTATTAAAGAAACCGTGTAAGCATTCTTGCTTAAAATTACATCAAGCGTATGAGAATCGGGGTACAACGCCTCCAGTCTTTTCTTTGCATTTATAATTCTTAAATCACTCTTTCTTATTGTTTCTTTATCTGTTTGAATTATATCAAGAGCATAAGATTCAGGGTAAACTAATTCAAGTAAACTCCGGCTATTCTTAATGCCGGTTCCGGGCATTTTTTTTGCCTGGGTTTCCAGGTCGATGTTGGTATTGTTAATTACATTTAAAACAATTTGTTCGGGACTTACTTTTATAGTTACATAAATAAAAGCATCATTATAAGAATTATTAAAGGCATGCTTAAATCCGTTTTCAATAAATGAGATAAACAAAAAAGGCTCGATCATAATTCCTTCCGTTTCTCCTTCAACAGAAAATCGTACATCCGCTTTGTATCTTATTTTTTCAATATCGATATAGTTTCTTATAAATTCTATTTCTTTATCCAGTGAGATTTTTTCCTCATCGCAATCATAAATCATATACCGCATCAGGTCAGCCAGCTTTACCACAACTTCCGGCGTCTTGTCTGATTTCTGAAGGCTTAATGAATAGATGCTGTTTAAAGTATTAAAAAAGAAGTGAGGATTTAGCTGAGAACGTAAATACTTTAATTTAAAATTGGCATTGTCTTTTTCAAGGGTTGCGATAATATCTTTTTCATCAAAATTTCTTTTAAGAAATGCAATGCCGGTCGCGAAGGAGAGGTTAATGAAAAACCATAAACTCTCACGGATAAACGTAGACGAAGAAAAAGTAAAGTAAGGTTGAAAAGACTGGAGCAACTCAATCGGATTTTCATCGAGGTGTACAAACGAATAGAGAAGCTGGAGAAATTCAATAGCAATAATATATAGTACCAGGATGGATAATCCGTACCATACATACCGTTTTGTAAAAAACAGCCACGGAATAATTGCTTTTGAATACAAAAAATAGAAAGGAAATAAAAGCAGGCTCACTAACAACAGGATCGGTAAGAATATAATGTCTTTATAAAAAAAGGAAACAAAATTTACTAGCGGGTAAAATAGAAAAACAAGAATCCAAAAAAATATTTCGGGTTTATAAAATGGTTTTACCGGCCGGTCATTATCGTATTCCATAATGAGAAAGTTTTGAGAATACGAATCTAACACCGCCGATACAATCGAATAAATTATTTCGACAACTTATAGAATACTTTCGATGAATAAAATATTTGCCGTAGCCTTTATATTTTTTTTGAATATTCTTTAATCGTTTGGCTCTCGTTTTTAGTTAAACTATTTATGCCGTGCCTGTTTATTTTATCCAGTATTCTATCAATCTCTTTTTGTTGATTCGCTTTTTCAAGATTATATCGCTGGTCAATATTGTAAACTTTTTCATGCTTTTTAAAAAAGAAGTTATCAATCAACAGGAAGTGCGGCCGGGTAATTATAATATAAATGAAGGCAATAGTTGGAACAATTATAACTAAAATAGTAATGTAGTTTTCAGCGAAGGTGGAAGGTTCCATAAAAACGGCCACAATCATACCAACCAATGCTCCACCCAAATGAGCTTCATGGCCGATATTCCCCCGCTGCGATTTAATTCCGTAAATGGAATACAGCACGAACAGAATTCCGAAAAGCCAGCCGGGAATTGAGATGGGTACGAGGAACAGTCCAACATGCATACCCGGAAAAAGAGCTATAGACGCAAATATAATTCCACATACTGCACCGGATGCGCCAACAGAAGTGTAATCGCCATGGTTTTTGTGCACCAACAGTGTAAATAAATCACCACCAATCAAACTGGCAAGGTAAACGATCAAAAACTTTATTCCACCGAGATAGCCCTCAACACTGCCACTGAATAACATAAGGCTTATCATGTTGACAATGAGGTGGGTCCAGCTAACATGGAGGAATCCTGAAGTGAGGAGTCTCTTATAATCCTTGTTGATTAAGATTTTATCAACTTCAAATTTATAGCGATCAAAAAATGGTTCACTCGTAAATCCTTTATAAGAAAATACCACATTTACGATCAGTATTATCAATGCTATTGTTCCTGTGTTACTCATTCCTGGTATGATGTCGTTTCTCAGTTATTTTGTCAAAAATATCCTTTTGGACAGACTGTTAAATAGCATTGCCGCCGCTGTTCAACCAATACCAAATTTATATTTAAAAATTTGTAACCGTTGTGGCAGGGCACTTTTGGGATACAGCTTTCACTCTTTTTTTATTAAAAATCTTAGTACTGGCAGTCGCAAATAGTTTGTTAGATCGTGTATGCATTATCGTTATTGACATTCATTTGTCAATCTTCAAATAATTCTTTTCCGGCAAAGGCTTTTAATTATATTAGCATGACAAAAGTATTTAACGAAGCTTGAGTAGTTGCTTTGAACGCTGGCATCGGTTTCATCATCAAAAATAAATTAAAGACCATGGCGACAAGTGAAATAAATTCTTCTGTCCCGAATGAAAAGGAAGCAAGGCGCAACCAGAACAATGCAGTACTTGCAGGCTTCCTTGGATGGACATTGGATGCTTTTGATTTTTTCATTCTCACTTTTGTGCTCGCTACTGTTGCTACAGATTTTAATAAGACGATTCCTGAAATGGCGTTAACCCTCACTGCCAGCCTTGCCATGCGGCCTGTAGGAGCATTGATCTTCGGCCTAATGGCTGACAGGTATGGAAGAAAGGGGCCTTTGATGATCACGATTATTTTTTATTCCGTTATGGAGATCTTATCTGGGCTGGCTCCTGATTACAAGATCTTTTTATTATTGCGTTTATTGTATGGTATTGGTATGGGCGGAGAATGGGGCGTAGGTGCTTCTCTCGTGATGGAATCCGTATCTGTAAAACGACGCGGATTTTTATCGGGAGTTTTGCAGGAGGGATATGCTTTAGGTTTTCTTTTAGCTGCCGGCGCTTATTACCTGGTTTTTCCACGCTTTGGCTGGAGGGCCATGTTCTTTATCGGAGGCTTGCCTGCTTTGGTCACCTTATTTATTCGGGCCAAAGTAAAAGAAACCGCTGCGTGGAAAGCAAACAAATCAAGCGACTGGAAGGAATATGGAATTGCAGTAAAAAAACACTGGAAGTTATTTTTGTACCTCATTCTTCTAATGTCAATGATGAATTTAATTTCTCATGGCACACAGGACCTGTACCCAACATTTTTACAACAACAAAAACATTATAGTCCCCATGAAACAGCAATCATAACAATGGTTTCGATGGTGGGCGCTATTTTGGGTGGATTATTTTTTGGTTATTTGTCTGATCGGTACGGCAGAAAGAAAATGATGGCAACTGCGGTAATTCTTGCCCTTGTATTAATTCCACTATGGCTGCTGGCCGGCGGAAGCATATTGACCGCGTTAGGCGCTTTTGGAATGCAATTTATGGTGCAGGGAGCCTGGGGAATTATTCCGGCGCATATTAATGAATTATCACCAGGGCCATTGCGTGGTTTCTTTCCCGGCTTTGCTTATCAATTAGGTGTTTTAATTGCGTCAGGAATCGCGTACGTGGAAGCAGTGCTGGCCCAAACTGTAAGTTATGCCACTTCGATGGAGATACTTGCCGGTTCAGTTTTAATTCTTGGCGCCATTGTAATCCTAGCGGGGCCCGAGGCAAAAGGAATTCAATTTCACAAAGAACCTGCGGAAGATTTTGTGGTTACTTGATTTTGCCAGTTTAGCTCACGCATGTCGCATGGGATTACAGGATGGAGAAGCAGTATATAACGGAATAGTGTGTTCGAAATAACTTTTTTTAAGGGCTGCCGCTGAACATTAATTTTCTGCAATTTTATTTTACTATACAAATATATTCATAGTACAGTTGCAGGAAACAGTTCTTCTTTGTCCTGGCCTTATTTTGACTGTCTGCTTCCCGTTATAATTGAAGTGTTGACTGTTATGTTAGGGCCGGTTTTGTTTGATCATGCAGTTCACGTAATAGAAAAATATTTTTTAAATTGCATGAACAATGCATTTAATATGAAACAGTTTCTGGCATTTGCGATTCTCGTGCTAATTATATCAACCGCAAAAGCACAAAAAGACCAGCAGTTGCGGCAAAAGAATTTAGATTTAATGAAGAAATTACTAAATCAAAATTATGAGCTGCATAAAAATTTAGAAGGTACTCCGAATCCCAAAGATTATGCATTCGATAACGAACTGAAATCTAAATTTCTTTTCGAAACAGAAAAAGGGAACGTATATGAGTCCGCCTTGGACAATATGCGTTGGCTTAAACCAACATTCCATTCAACTATGCCAGTAGATCGAAAATCTCCGGAAATATATATTCCTAATACTTTACATAACAGGCAATAATTGTTTGAAAAAATTGCTCAGATTAAGAAGTCAGACTGCACCCAGGTGCTAGGCCACCGCAGCGTACTGACAATTCCCATGTTTCTAACCAAATGACAGGATAAAACTCTCATACCTGATACCTGATACCTGAAACCTTCGCCTAATCCCCAATACCTTATTTTTGCAAAAAATTAATTTATGCAGACTCTACTTGTAATACACAACCTATTAAGATGGCTGATTATTATTTTTGGTTTCTGGACCGTAATAAGCGCCATCGGTGGGCTTTCCGGTAAAAGGGAATTTACAAAGTCAGATGGAAGAAGTAATTTCTTCTTCATGTTGGGCATGGACATTCAATTGTTGGTGGGCCTCGGGCTTTACTTTAGCGGCGTTTGGTTCGAACAATTAAAACACCTCGGTGATGCGATGAAAGATACCAATCTCCGGTTCTTTACAATGGAACATGAAGTAATGATGATAATTGCGTGGATATTGGTGCACGTAGGAAGAGTAATGATTAAGAAAACTTCGCTCTCTTCCGCAAAATTTAAGAAAAGCCTCATATTTTTTGGAATTGCATTATTGTTAATACTAATTGCCACTCCCTGGCCGTTTAGAGAAGCAGTAGCAAGACCATGGTTCAGGTGGTTTTAGCACAATTAAAATTGAAAATTCAAAAATGAGTGACGAGCAGAAAGAAAAACCAATAATTCTTGTAACAAATGATGATGGCATAACTGCACCGGGTATACGCAATTTGGTTGTGGCAGTAAAAGAACTTGGGAAAGTGATAGTAGTAGCACCCGATAAACCTCAAAGTGGCATGGGGCACGCCATTACCATCGGCGTTCCTTTAAGGCTGAATAAAGTTGAAGATATGTTTGAAGGTGTTGAGTCGTGGCAAACGAGTGGCACACCTGTTGATTGCGTAAAACTTGCCGTAGATAAAATTTTACACCGTAAACCGGATATTTGCCTAAGCGGAATTAATCACGGCGCCAACCATTCCATAAATGTTATTTATTCGGGAACCATGAGTGCTGCAATGGAAGCATCCATCGAAAGCATTCCTTCTGTTGGTTTTTCATTATTGGATTACAGGTTTGAGGCCGACTTTACTGCAGCAAAATTTTACGTACATAAAATTGTACAAAGCCTCTTACAAACAAAAATGCATAAGCATCTTTTATTGAATGTAAATATACCCTCGGTGCCGCTTAATGAAATGAATGGTATCAAGGTATCGAAGCAGGCCTATGCAAAATATGACGAAGATTTTGATGAGCGTCTTGACCCTCATGGAAAAAAATATTACTGGCTTACCGGTGAATTTAAAAATTTTGATACTGGTGAAGACACTGATGTATGGGCCCTGGAACATAATTACGTAAGTGTGGTTCCTGTGCAGTTTGATCTTACGAATTATGAGCTGAAAAAAGAATTAGAAAAAACCTGGGACGTATTATGATTTTTAAAAAAGACAATTTTGTTTTTGGACTCGCTCTCGGCCTGGTTGCTCCATTGCTTGGCTTCATGTTGTTTAAAATGATAAGATATAGTGCTTTCAGTATTTCGGAAATGATCCAGTGGCTTAAATTGAATCCTAATCTTATAACGGTTTTTATAAGCGTATCATTATTTGCAAATGCATTACTCTTCACTGTTTACATTAATGGCCACCGCGATAAAACGGCTAAAGGGATTTTTTTGATGACAGTTATTTATGCGGTTATTGCGCTAATATTTAAGTATTATTAGAATCGATTATTTATTGGATTTCTATTTTTCTGAACTTTTCAAAAAGTTAGCACACATTGGCATTTCGCCTAATCAATTCTAATTATCTTTAAATCCTCATTACATTCAACAGAAGAATGAAATATTACATCATTGCAGGGGAAGCTTCCGGCGATTTACATGGCAGCAATCTTATTAAAGAAATAAAAAAACTTGATGCGGATGCTGCTATCCGCGGATGGGGTGGCGACAAGATGGAAGCTGCCGGTGCCACGCTGGCAAAGCATTACAGGGAGTTGGCATTTATGGGTTTTGCAGAGGTAGTTAAAAATCTTCCGGCCATTATAAAGAATTTTACATTCTGTAAAGAAGATATTCAACAGTTTCAACCTGACGCTGTAATTCTTATAAATTATTCAGCCTTTAATCTACGCATGTCAAAATGGACGCATCAAAAAAAATATAAAACCATTTTTTATATTTCGCCGCAGGTGTGGGCATGGAAAGAAAGCCGGGTTAACACCATTAAAAAGTATGTTGACAAAATGATTGTAATACTTCCTTTTGAAAAACAATTTTTTAAAGACCGGGATTATGAAGTTGAGTATGTAGGACATCCTTTAGCAGACGTAATTGAAAGTTTTCAAAAAGAACATGCATCAATAAAACCATCATCAAATATTATTGCATTACTGCCAGGCAGCCGCAGGCAGGAAATAAAAAGCCAGCTTCCCATTATGCTGGAAGCTTCTAAAAATTTTCCCCACTACAATTTTATTTTGGCGAAAGCGCCTTCTGTTGACGATGCATTTTATGAGCCGTTTCTTTCCGGTTATAAAAACGTGGAAGTAATAGCAAACGACACCTATTCTTTATTGATGAAGGCAACTGCCGCTTTAGTTACTTCGGGAACGGCAACGTTGGAAACTGCTTTGTTTGGCGTACCCGAAATAGTTTGTTATAAAGCAAGCAACATATCCTATCAAATAGCAAAGCGATTGGTAAAACTTAAATACATCTGCCTCGTAAATTTAATTATGGACAAAGAAGTTGTAAAAGAGCTGATACAAAATAAACTCACTTCGGAAAATATTACTAAAGAGTTGCACGGAATTTTATTTGACACCTTGAAGAGAGAAAGAATTGAATTTGATTATGAACAATTAAAAAAATTATTATCAGAAGGAGGTAATGCGTCTGCTAATGCAGCGAAGAGTATATTTGAGTTTACAAAAACCGATAGTGAGTTGTCATTGGTCAATAGTCAATAGTTAATGGTCAATAGTCAATGGTCAATAGTCAATAGTTTTTACGTCCTTTTAGACGATACCTGATATCATCTGCATACCTGATACCTCATACCTTAAACCCCATACCTAAAAAATGAACAGTTCAATAAAAATCTTAAAGACAGAAATAGTCTGTAAAAGCTGGCACACGCTTAAGAAAGTAACATACGAATATTTACAAAATGATGGAAGCTGGCAGGTTCAAAGCAGGGAAGCATACGACCGTGGAAATGGCGCTGCAATTCTGCTTTATAATAAAGTATTAAACACTATTATTCTCACTGAGCAATTCAGGATGCCTACCTATATTAACGGCAACTCTACGGGTATGATGATAGAAGCCTGTGCAGGGCTGCTTGATAATGATAACCCGGAAGATGCAATAAAAAGAGAAACAGAGGAAGAAACGGGTTATAAAATAAACGACGTTCGGAAAATATTTGAAGCCTATATGTCGCCCGGTTCCGTAACCGAAATTCTATATTTCTTTATTGCTGAATATTCAAAAGATATGAAAGTGAATGAAGGCGGCGGCGTTGCTCACGAGCATGAAAACATTGACGTACTTGAAATGGATTTTAATGATGCACTCAATATGATTGATATGGGGGAAATAAAAGATGCTAAAACAATTATGCTATTGCAATATGTAAGATTGAAGAATATTTTATAAGCATTTCTAAAAAAGATTATGTTATTAAATAATCTTTGCCTTTTGAAAATTATAGAACTTTTCAAAAGTGATTAGGGCGTCTCACACTTCACACCATTTTAATCCTTATGTCATAAACAAAATCCCTTACATCAACAATCTTAAAATCTTTATGGGCAGCATGAAGTGGATTTAAAAAAAAATTATACTCTTCTGTTATTATTGAAGATGGAATTTTAAAAATAGAATGGGATAAAGAAGTTAAGTGTTTCGTGCCAAAATCTTTGGTTGATGCTGGAGCAGGTGATGCTCTCCAATCTCCCGGAAGGTGATCTATCTGAATTATTTTTATTCCTTTATTTGGAATTTCAAACGTGGTTATGCTTAATGCCCGTGGAATATCTTCAATGTTAACATTAACGGTGTATTCCAATAAAGCCAATGCCCTGCTTTCGGACGCGTAAATACAAGGAATAGATTTTTGATTCCAACGGCCACCAAATAACCTGGCTCCTTCACCCGTTATGTCACGTGCGTATTTTGTTCTTCCTATCCGATAAACTTTCATCATTTATCAAATTAAGAATAAACGCCGTAAGCAATTCTTCCTATAACATTTTTTACTTCTTCCCTCCCATACTGATTGTCTATAATATCAAAAGGAATGTAACCTCCGATAGCCTGGTTAGGCCTCTGCATCCATTTATTGAAAAGTTCTTCATCGCCAAAAACTTCGAAGCCATAGGAATATAAATCCGCAAGGCTTAAAATTTTTTCACTTAACACAGCGCCAAATTTTTCATTTCTTTTTTTATTGATTAAAGTAGCCCTTGTAACGCCAAGAATTTTTGCAAGCGATGTATAATCTAAACCAGCCTTCTTTTTCAACAATTCCAAATCGGTTTTATTGATACCCTTTCTTAAAATATCTATTTTTTCAAAAGAAGTAATACGGTGTTCCGGTTTCTTTGCAGCATTGGCCAGAATAACAATTTTGCCCAAACCATAATTCCCGGATGATATTGCGATAGCCGCCTCAGAAACCATTTTATCGTTTGTTGATTCGGAGATATCTGAATAATTTTTTGGTTTGGCAGGCATAGTATAAAATTTTATCGGTTGAGTACAAATTTATACTTTTTGTTTGGATAAAAAAAATCTTATTACCACAATGCCTTCCCCTGGTAATAATCCAAAATCTTTGCTCTCAATACAAAATTATATTTGGAAACTATAAGATTTATATTAGTTGCGTTTAAATTATTTTTTGCAATAAGATAAATATCAGAAGTAATAGCACCTGCATCAAACTTTGCCTGTGCTGCATTAAAAGATTCTGTAAATGATTTTACCTGGTCAAGCAGAATCGAATATTTATTCGATGTGTTTTTAAAATTAACATAAGCCTGCTCTATTGATTGCTGCAACAATGTTTTAGTATTTTGCTCAACAAGCTGTGATACCTTAAATTGAACTTTTGCGGTGCGAACCCGGCTCCTGGCCTGCGCTCCATTAAATATCGGGATTGACAACCCAAGTCCTACATATTTTGAAAGATTATTATTGAATTGTGTACCGAAAGAAACTTTTTCCGTGTTATAAGTATTTTGCTTTGTCATCACAGGAATTTGTGATCCATTCACAATTACATAATCATTAGAAGCAACATCCTGGGAATTTAACAAGATGGAGTTTGTAATAGCACTGGAATAATTACTTCCTATACTGCCATTTAATGACAACGTCGGATACAATTGTCCCTGCAATGCACGAACATATTTTTCCGCACTTTCCGTACGAAAATGTACTGCTTTTATTTGAGCAAATTGTTGCAATGCCGTATCATAAATCTTAGATGGATCAGCCACATAGTTCATATTAAACACATCTTCCGGAAGCCGCTCTACGTCGAAACTATCGCTATAAGGTATATTAAGCAACTGTGCAAGAGAAAGCTTTGCCACAGCAATTGACGCGATGTTATCAGCAATATTCAACTGATCTGTCCCTAATTGTCCTTTTAAAGTATAATAGTCAGATGGAGAAATAGAACCCGCTGCATTCTTTAAAGAGTCTATATCCACCTGGCGACGTGTTGCTTCTTCCTGCAGTCTTGCATTTTGTAACAAATCTTCTGCACTTAATACATTCAAATAAGCCAGGATAATATTAATCGTGAGATTATCCTTCGACTGCTGCAGTTCCATCTTTGATGCTTCATAAGCTAATGAATTTGATTTAATGTCGTTTTGCAACGCAAGGCCATTGAATAATGTAAGATTGGCTGATACTCCATAGTTAGAAGAATTAATATTTTGATTGACAAATGCATTGGTAACCGGGTCATTGGTTCTGCCTGAATTAATGCCATAATTAGCAGATGCATTTACATTAGGCAACATACTAAGCTTTGATTGTTGCATGGTAATGTGAGCCTGCTGGCTTGAAAGATCAGCTTTGTTTACGTCAATATTGTTTGCAATACCCATTTCAATTGCCTGCCGCAAGGTTAGTTTGCTTTGTGCCTTTACAAAACTTATTGTCAGAAGAAAAAATAATATTGAACAAATTCTTTTCATTTTCGAGTAGTCGTATTAGTTAATAATTTTAATTTTTTTTAATCCTTAAGATTCTCTTTCAATTCGACCATCTAGCAGGTGAATGATTCTTGACCCATAAGCCGCATTTTTTTCAGAATGGGTTACTTGGACTATTGTAACGCCTTCTTTATTTAATTCTTTAAAAATATCCATGATCTCCTCCCCCTGTTTTGAATTTAAATTACCAGTCGGCTCATCCGCTAAGATCAATTTAGGTTTCACGATCAAGGCCCTTGCGATGCCAACCAATTGTTGCTGGCCACCGGAGAGGTTATTCGGAAACAAATCTTTTTTGCCTACAATCTGGAAACGATCCAGCATATCGGCAACCATTCCCTTTCTTTCACTGGTTTTTATATTCTGGTATATGAGCGGCGTTTCAATATTTTCATAAACCGTTAGTTCATCAATTAAATGATAAGCCTGGAACACAAATCCAATGTGACTCTTATAAATCTCCGAACGTTGTTTTTCTTTAAGCTTGAAAACATCCTGTTCCATGAAAACATATTCTCCTTCGTTTGCCTCATCGAGCATACCCATTACATTAAGTAGGGTAGATTTGCCGGAGCCTGATGGCCCCATAATAGAAAGAAATTCACCCTGCTTAATATTGAGGTTGATATCTTTTAAAATAAAGGTGCGGTTACTTCCTGTGTTGAACCATTTGTAAATATTCTTTAGTTGAATCATCGTGTAATTTTTTTGTTTAGAGTCTAAAGTTCAGAATTTAAAATTATAGTTACCCTGAATTTTCAACCTTCATACCAATGATGTATACCATTGATACAGAATGAGTGAGGGCAAATATTAATCCGTCATGTGTCCGATTATGAACACTTCATTAAAAAAGCGGACAGTTTGATATTGAAAATGTTATCCCTTTCGGGTATTTGGAGAAGAAGATAACTGTGGATAAAAATGTTCATCCGGGCTTGCCCGGCTCCTGCGGAAATAATCTTTGTGCCAGGCTATTACTGCTGCATCGAAAAAGTTGAGCGTTAAAAAATACTGCGAAAAATGTTATTGTTGCCACACCTTCTTATCACCCGATACTTCGATGAAGTTGTATTCGACAACAGGTTTAAATTCATATTGAAGTCCCGTTTTAATCCATCTATAATTACTTGGAAATCTCCGTTTGAGCCAATGGGAACTTTGGTTGAATGTATCCAGGGTCCTGCATACAGATCTTCAGTTTGGCCATTATAGATGCGGTACAAGAAGAAAGCCTTCATATTTTTATCATTGGACATAATTATAGACCTTACCTTTTAATATTGCCTGGCTGTTTGATGCAGGCTTTGCATTTAAAGTATTTACCTGCACTGCGTGTATGGCAGGGGTTACATTTTCAATTTTAATTACAACCGGGTTCGGCCAATGGTGATCATCATAAATGCGTTGGGCTTTTACTACTGATAATACCAGGCCGGTATCAGTTTGAATAAACTTACAACTAACATCTTTACCTGGCCGGTATTCTTGTATTAAACTATTTTGTCCCAACACACTTACTTTAGTTTCGGTTCCGGCATTCACTGAATGTAAAGTAAATGATCTTCGCTCTCCCTCTTTCCAGGAAGCGGCATCTGTTACAATAGCGTATACCGTTTTATTATTAAGACTTTTTGTGTACCAGATATTTTTTTCATTGGTGATAACCCATGGGACGCACACTATCCACTGCTTCCCTGTTAACGAAATACCAGGCTGCCATTTCACGCAATCTACTTTCCTGTTCGTCGGCTATTTCGCCGCTTGCTTTCGGTCCAATATTCAATAAAAGCGAACCTCCCTTGCTCCTTGCCTCAATTAGTAATTCTATAAGATTTGTTCCCGATTTATACCTGTCGTTGGTAGGTTGATATTGCCAGGCTGTGCCCATAGTAATGCATGAAAGCCAGGGCTCATTGATCGTAACACCAGGCAACATTTGTTCCGGAGTTTTTAAAGCGCCTCTTGTTATTAAAATATCGGGCTGAAGTTTCCAACAGGTTTCTTTTACAATCTCCTTCGGTTCTCCATCAATAAACAATAAATCGATCTTCCCATAATTCATCATCAATTCTTCACATTGCTTCCTGGTAAAATCATCATATTCCTTTCTAACTTCCTTGCTCATTATAACATTATCGCGACTGATAGGAAGATGATGTCTATAAAGGAAGTTGAAATCTTCCGGCGAAAAATAAAATCCAACCTGGAGGCCAGCCCTGCGTGTTGCATCTACCATTTCGCGTAGCAGATCCTTGTGATAGGGCGTATTCATCACATTAAAATCTGTCGTCTCCGTATCCCACATGCAAAACCCCGAATGGTGTTTGGTAGTAAACATGATATACTTCATACCGGCCAACTTCGCCAGTGTAGCAATTTCGTCCGGGTCAAATTTTTTGGGATTAAATACGGTCGGTAATTCTGAAAAGTATCGTTGCACGTAATCGTCAGATGCGCCAACCAATGAGTGACTGATCACAATACCCAGCGATACGTCTACACCAAAATGAATAAATAAACCATCATTGGTATTTTGAAGCCATTCTTCCCGTTCGGGTTTATTGAGATTGTAATGACTGGAGTCGTTGTCAGGTACTACATCATTTTGCGCAAAACAATTGCATGATAAACAAATGAAAGAATACGCGAAAATATTAATCAATAGTTTCATGGTCATTTCTTGGTAATGTAATAAAAAAGAGGGCAGCATTAATGCCCTCTCGTGTTTTAACCTAGGATTGCTTGCTTATGAGAAAATTAAAAATTATGGTTTGTCCCACCAAACTCTTGTCAGGAGATCGTCCGGGCCCTGGTTTGCAACAGCAACATCGTAAGATGCCCTGTTTAAAGTTTGTTCGGAAGTTGGGTATAGCAACCTTCTGAATATTTGACCCCCGGTAGCGTTGCCGGGATAATTGTTTGGCACCAATGCCGGATAGCCCGTTCTGCGATAGTTGTTATAAACTTCCTGTGCATCAGGAAATATGCCTACCCAAAATTGGTTATAAATCTGTTCCAGTTGTTTATCGAACGAAGCGCCTGTGTTTAATGCGTGAGCAGCAACATACGAGTCAATTCTACCCTGGGCAATCGTGCCCGTAACACCACTTAGCAGATCCCATTGCTGCATTGCGGCCCGTATACCGTTTTCATACAAAATGTCAGCCGGCTGGCCGGTATACCAGTTTCTTAACGCAGCCTCAGCCAATAAGAAATCAGATTCTGCAGCTGTAAAAAGCAAGATCGGACAATTCAACCTGAGAATTGTATTTTGGTTCGGCTCTGAATAGTTAACAAAATCGGATGGCCTTGTACCACTAATGTTCGAGGGCATACCCTTTTGAATATTCACAGAAGTATCTGCCACACCATTTACATACACAACAGAAATGAATGGCAGCCTTGGATCATTATTCATCTTTAAAGAATCAATAAATACCTGCTGGTATTTTCCACCCTCGGTATTACTGATTCCATCTGCTTTAATATAATTATCGTTTAGCATGAGTAATGCTACCGGATTCTCATTTATCACCTGGCCAGAACCGAGATAGTTCAACTTTGCAATGTCTGCATAAGAAGTAATAACACCGCCCGCTATGGCCTTGGTAACCCAGGTTTGTGCACTTGCGGGATCAACTTTTGTCAGTCGCATTCCGAGACGCAACATTAATGAATAAGCAAATTTTTTCCATTGCAAAGTATTGCCTCCATAAATAAGATCGGATGAACCGAACGTAACCGTGTTGTTTGGATCTAAACTGGTTGCCGCCTGGTCAAGTTCATTCAATAAATCAGGGTAAATATCCTTTTGTGCATCATAGGCCGGTTGAAAGATGGATTGGTTATAACCTTGCCCTGCCTGCGAATAAGGTATATCTCCATATAGATCAGTAAGGCGGCTAAAACAAAATGCTCTCCAGATGCGGGCTTCAGCATACTCGTTAATTTTAGAAGGATCATCTTTTACCGCTTTAATTACAATGCCAATCTCATTAATTTGTGCAGGGAAGGAACTTCCAAAAACGCCCATGGTAAGGTCAGTACGTGCCGCAACATATTTGGAGCCAAATCCTTCCACATCATTATAACTTGTGGTGTATTGCATGGTGCCATATAGCAGTGTTTCTGTATTGGCGCAATTAGCAGTACCATCATACAATGCTTTACTGAATACATATTCCGGAGTAGGGTTTGATACTGCATCAGGATTGGTATTGATATCTTTAAAATTTTTATCGCATGCCTGCATGAAAAATATACAAAGTACCAACGATAAGATACCTGTGTATTTCTGGATTGATATTTTCATCTTAGTAGTTTTTATATTTTAAAATTTAAGCACAAGGTTTACTCCATAAGACCTCGTACGTGGCAAGCCTATTGATTCAATTCCCTGGGCTGCACCGTTAGTTAAGCTTTGTTCAGGATCGAAATTCACAGTGTTTTTATACAACGTAAGCAGGTTGCGGCCTACCAACGCTACCGTTGCAGACTGTATATTCAAAAACTTAAATGTTGATGCCGGCAAACGATACGATAAAATAACCTGTCGCAGTTTTACAAAACTTGCGTCGTGTACAAACAATTCTGTGTACCTGTTTTGACTATTGTAAAATGCGCTGCGCAAATTGGCAACCGGAACTGTGTAACTATAACTGTCACCCGTACTCGTAACTCCGGTTAACAGAAGTCCGTTCTCCCTGCCGGGTAATGTAGATTTAAGAAGTCCCAAACGGGTAGCATAATCTTCCATTACAGAAAATATGCTGTTGCCGAATTTTCCATCAAGCAATATGTCGAGCGAAAAATTCTTATACTTAAATTCATTTGAAAAACCCATCGTATAAGGTGGTACGCCTTTTCCTAATTGTTGGTTATTGTCTGTTTGCAATGGAAGGTTAGAATTCGTATCATAAACAAGATTGCCTTTTGCATCCTTTAACCTGCGAAAGCCATAAATGGCGCCATAAGTAGCGCCTACCTGGTTGTTAATAGAAGCATTACCATTAGCCGAAACTCCAAGGCTAAATGTGCTGATGCCATCTGCCAGTTTTAATACTTCACTTTTGTTGTAAGCAAAATTGTAACTCGTATTCCATGTAAAATTTTTAGTTTTTACAGGCGTAGCGGTTATTAATATTTCAATGCCTTTATTACTTAATTCTCCAGAGTTTAATATAGCATTGTTATAACCAGACGTTCCTGAGATAGGTACACTCACAATGTCGTTAGTCGATTTTCGATTATATAAAGCAATGTCAAAACCCAAATGGTTGTTGAGTAATTGTGCATTGATTCCCACCTCTGATGTGGTAGACGTAAAAGGCTTGAGGTTTGCGTTAGTAATAGAAGATGAGGTTACATTTTGCAAGGGCACAGAACTTGCACTGGAAACACTGCTGTACGTTAGATTTATGGCATACGGATCAGGGCCGCCGCCGCCTACCTGCGCCCAAGAACCTCTCAGCCTTACTTCATTAAAGAAGGTGGGAAGCTTAACGGCGTCTGACAAAACAAAGCTGGCTCCAAAACTTGGATAGAAAATTTTATTGTTTGCAGGACTCAATGTTGAAAACCAATCCTGCCTTCCTGTCGCTGTTAAAAACAAGAAGTTTTTAATATCAAGATCAACTGATCCAAACACTGAATTAGTAGAAACATTACTGGAAACAGGGGTTGCAGAAGAAGTGGCTAAGTTGGAAAAACTATAGAAGAAAGGTATGGTGAAAGTTTCTCCGAAAAAGTCAATTTCCTTGTTTTGGAATCTGCGACTATTGCCACCTGCCAGTAACGAAAGCCCGATACTTTTAGTAAGTTTTGCTTTATAAGTTGCCGTTAACAGTGCATTGGTTTCAGAGACATCCGACTTATAACCTGAATACTGACCGTTAGGGACATACGCAGTTCCGGTTGGCATTATGCTGGTAAAGTTGTAATTATAAAAATCCCTGGTAACTGTTCCCTTTACTGTTAGATTTTTAAGAACATCATAGATGATAGAAGCCTGCCCGATGAAACGATTCTTAGTATCTTTCTCCTTGAACTTGTTCACGAAAAAGTAACTGTTTGTCACAATGCTCGCATCATTCCAATCAATTTCATTTCCATTGGCATCGTAACCGGGTTTCAACCAGCGGATATCAACAGTATTGGCGACTTCATATGGCGTCCAGTTGGGGTTGCCCAAGGCATCTCCTGCAATTGGCCGGTTTGCACTTGTTTCTAAATTGTATTGTGCCACTGCTTCCATTCTTAAACGTTCACTCAGTTTTGCAGAAAGATTAAGGTTTGCAGTTTTGCGATTGTAATTATTGCTGGGCAAAATGCCCTTTGCGTCAAGATCTGATAAAGAGAAACGATACAGCATAGATTCGTTGCCACCGGACAAAGCCACGGTATTGGTGAAAGTGGTACCTGTTTGATAAAAGTTTTTCAGATTATTTTTTTGCGCAACGTAAGGATGTGTGAGGCCATCAGCAGCTACGTAATCCGTAGAGCCGTCAATTTTTGATCCGAATGAACGACGACCTGTCGCTTGAGCCTCTGATAAAGTTGTGGGTTTAACTCCACCATCTCCCTGTCCATATTCATATTGGAAGTCGGGGAAAACAGAAACGTTATCCATCATAAGAGTAGAGTTATATTCTACGCCTATTCCCTTTTGTGCTTTTCCTTTTTTAGTGGTGATTAAAATAACGCCGTTAGCACCTCTCGATCCGTACAAAGCCGCTGCTGTACCACCTTTCAGAACTGTAATAGATTCTATATCATCAGGATTCATTGCCGCAATTCCATCGCCCCTGTCAGTGGCATCGGTTAGCCCGAGACCGTTAGGTTTTGCACTTCCGCCGGGCACGCTGTTGTCTAACGGCATACCATTTATAACATATAATGGCTGGCTATTACCGGTAAGTGAACCGTTACCTCTTATGATGACCCTGCTTGAACCGCCGGGTCCTGTTGACAACCCTGTAGCATTAACACCTGCTATTTTACCTGTTAATGCATTGGCAATATTATTTTCTCTTGCTTGCGTAAACTCATCACCTTTTACTTCTGTTACAGAATAAGTAAGTGATTTATTGGCCTTCTTAATGCCCAACGCTGTTACAACCACTTCGTCCAATTTTCTTACCACTTCATCTAATTGCACCATTACTTCCTGGCTTTGGTCCGTTACGCTGATCTCTTTAGTAGTATATCCAACAGAGGAAACTACCAATACTATCGTTTTGCCTTTATATTCATCCGGCAGGGTAAGAGTGAACTCTCCTCTTTCATCGGATGTGGTAGCGATAGCGGAATTTGCTTTTAAAGAAATGGTAGCCCTTGCTAATGCGGCGCCATCCTTTGAAGAAGATACTTTACCCGCAATTTTTATTTCGTCAACAACGATATAACTAACGGTATCGGGTAAAGGCGTTTCGAATAGTGAAATCTGGTTTTCGCCTGTTCTTTTAAAATCAATTTGCATGTTGGCAAACAATAATTTTAAAGCAGGCTCAAGACTGTATGATTTCATATCATTAATCAAATAAGAAGAAACCGTTTTACCTTCGAGCAATCCTTCACGATACGCTATTTTAATTTTGTAAAATTTTGTAATTGCGTCTACTGCGTCTTTCAAAGGGATTGAATTATTTGCCTGGTGTTGATACGAAGAATATTTATGAACAGCATTATAGCTAACACCCGCAGTCGCCTGCCCCGGGCTGTTATAATATAAGCAAAGCCAAACAATAGTGATTAAGGGTTTAATTACTCCCATCCCGACAGTCTTTCTCATTTTTTACAGTTTGTGTGATAAAGTTTATTTTGAAATGGTTATATGTTTATTAGCAGATTGTTCAATTTTTACATTTAAAGTAGTAGCCACAACATCGAGCAGGTCCGCAACATTATTTACGGAGATATCACCTTCAATTCTTAATTTTAGTAAAGTAGTGTCTTTAGTTTCCACATTATAGCCAAACCTGTTCTGCAGGGTTTCAGTAATCTCTTTGAGCGTGGCATCGCTAAAAGAAATTTCGTTAGATGTCCATGAAGTAACCTGGGTGGGCTTAATCAATTTTTTAGCTGCGGATAATTGTTTTCCAGTATACTCGACATAGTCTCCGGGGGCGAGTATCATTGGTTTACTTTTGCTGGCATCCTGTACGTAATCAATTCTTATTTTACCGGTAAGCAGTGCCACATTTGTTTTTCCATTGCGGGCTTTTACATTAAAAGTTGTTCCCAGTACTTCAATATTTACATCGCCACAATGCACCACAAAACGCTCAGAAGGTTTAATGTGAAGCGTATCTTTATTAAGATGTTTCACATTAAAATAGCCTTCCCCTTTAATCCAGACTTCTCTTGGAGCTTTCTCATTCCAATGTGTTTCGTAAGTGAGCGATGAATTGCCATTTAATATAACCTGCGAATTGTCAGGAAGGGTGATAGTTTTAAGTTGGCCGGCAATTGTAGCAATAGTCAAATATTTGTCAACGTTCTGGTTGTTTAGCCAAAGCGCTGCGCATGATATTACTATAATAACGACTGCGGCTACACGTAAAAATACAGGTAGCCTGAATATTTTCGTTTTTTGAAAATCGCCCGTTTTATTTATTGACTGAGAAATACGTTCCCACACCAAATCTTTGTTTTCATCATTGCCAAAAAATTCCTGTTCTTCGTAAAGCCTGATAATATCAGCCGCCCTGTCAATAGTTTCTTTTTTCTCAGGATAATTCTTTGCAAATGATTCCCAGAATAAATTGCTGGACTCATCGGGTTGTTTCACCCATTGTATGAAAAAGTCATCTCCCAGGAAATCCTGTAACTGAAATTCGGAATAATTTACGGGGTTCATTAAAAAGGTATTTACTACCTATTACCCATGCAGTCTTGAAATTATCCCTTCATGTATAAAAAAATCAGGAGAAATTTTTAATCCGAGGTATAAACTTAGTAAAGAGGAAACTCCAATTGAGTTCTGGAGATTGTCAAGCGCTTTATATAAAAGCTTGTAAGCAGAGTTAATATTGATTGACATTACATCTGCAATTTCTTCGTACGTTAACTCTTCGTAAAACCGAAGATATATTATCTCCTGCTGGCGTGGTGGCAGGCTATTGATGAAGGTCCTGACCCTTTCATGTGTTTCACGATCTTCTATCCGCTTTAAACTCTCGTTGCCATATGATATTGAAAATAACGTTGGATATTCCTGCCCATCAAGATCAGTAAATTTTTCTTCCTTCTTCATCTTGCGTAATAAAATGTTGCGCATTGCTTTAAACAAATAATTTTTAACGGAGGGAGGATTACTCAATCTCTCCCTGCTTGTCCACAACCTCACAAAAAGATCATGCACTGCATCTTCAATCAGGCTGGTATCCCTCGTAAACTTAATGCCATAGTTATTGAGCAATGAAAAATAATCATCATACAGGAGGGTGTAAGCACCCCAGTCGCCGGCTTTAAACCGTCGCCAGGTATTTGTATTGTGATCAGATTCCATCAAAATATTTAGTACTACTTTAATTGGCAGATCCGTAAGGCTATTCACTGTATACCGTCAAAAAAATCCTCCGGAAATAGCCAGTTAATAGCAGTGAATTAAAATCAGGTCATTGCGTTTTAAAATCGACACTTATTACAATTTTGTAAATCATTTCACTATTGCTTGTCGATATACTGACGCAATTAGTTAATTGAAAATTTGTAAACTTATCAAAAAATATTGGTTTCGTTTATGTAAAATCTTACCCTTTACTAATAAAAAATTACCAAAATTTGAAATAATCTTTACCTCGCAAAATTAATTTGCCCCGAAGATCAACTTTATTATAAATGATGAAACTAGTGCGACCGGCGAGGAAGAGGAAGATCGTCCGGCCAAAAAAAATATGAGTTTTTTACTTTCCATGAGGAATGTAAAATCACTTATTTAGAAAGGTAAATTCAATTATTTACTATTTGGATTGTTCCACTCATTCTGTTTTTAAACTCTTTACCGGGTTGGATAAAGCAACCTTTATTGAATGATAGCCGACTGTGCAAAATGCGATCAACATTGTCACAAATATTGTAATAACAAAAACATATAACTGCACGGGTATTCGAAAAGCAAAATCCTGTAACCATTTATTGCCGGCCCACCATGCAGCCGGAATTGCAATAACTATTGCAATTCCAATCAACTGTAAAAAATTTTTTGCAATTAGAAATGTTATGCCACTTACTTTAGCACCCAATACTCTTCTTATACCGATCTCTTTTGTACGTTGCACTGTTGTAAAGGCAGCAAGACCAAATAATCCCAGGCACGCAAGAAGTATAGCCAGCCCTGCGGCTACCGAAAATAGTAATGATATGCGCTGGTCAGCAAGATAAAGTCTGTTATAATCTTCATCCAGAAAATGATAATTAAAAGGACGATCGGGCACCCTATCTTTCCAAACCGCTTCCAGTCGGGCAAGGGTAGTCTTCATATCGTTGCCGCCTACACGCAACATAAATGTGCGTGAATAGCCTCTCCCAAGAAAAATCAGGAGAGGGCCTATTGGCTCATGAAGGCTGTTGAAATTGAAATCCTTTATTACACCTACAACCGGACCTGTTACTCCCTTTGAAATTGTTTTACCTATGGCCTGTTCAGGCGTCCAGCCAATTTTTTTTGCGAGTGTTTCATTGATGATGTAAGGTTGATGAAAGTTTTCACCATGATTGCTGGTATCCATCAAAGCAAAATCCGATTGCTGAAAATCCCTGCCCGCAATCAATCGCATCTTCATGGTTTTGGTAAAATCCAAATCAACCGGCATTGCATTTAATGAAATATCGTGTTTACCCTTTTCGTCAATCGCGGTAATACCATCGCCCCATTGTACATCTTCAGGTGTTTCATAAGAAGCAGTAACAGCGCTAACGCCGGGCACTTGTGCAAAAGCATCCTTAAGGTGCTGAAAATTCTGCAGCATGTTACCTCCTATCGGAAGAACAACAATATAATCCTTATCGTAACCCAAATTTTTTGTTTGCATGTAATGCATTTGCTGTAAAATGATAATTGTGTAAATGATGAGGAACACTGAAATTCCAAATTGTGCAACTATTAAAGCCTTCCTTAGAAAATTATTACCCCCGGTAAAAGAAAATCCTTTTTTTAATACACCAATTACCTGCGTTGATGATAAAACCAGGGCCGGGTATAACCCCGCAAAAAAACTTACCAGTGCAGCAAACAGCATTAAACTTATGATCGGCAATGGTCGTAATAAAATTCCTGCATTAAATTGTTTTGCCGTTATTTCATTAAAGTAGGGAATTAAAAATATACTTACCAGAAGCGCTAACGCGGCTGCCAAAAACGTAATAATAGAAGACTCACTGATAAACTGTATAAACACCTGTCGTTTTGATGCGCCTATTACTTTGCGAATTCCAATTTCACCACTTCGCCCTGCAGATTGTGCTGTAGCAAGATTGGTATAATTAGCGCATGCTATAATTAATATTAATAAAGCGATTACAGAAAACATATAAACATAAGTGATGCTACCATTGGGCTCGAAGCCCGGGAGAGAAGAATATAAATGTACTTTGGTAAGCGGCTCCAAATGATAGGCGAGATAATCGTTGCCTTCCACGCCTGCATCTTTTCTTACTGCAGGCGTTTGCATATAGGCGTTGATCTGCTGTTGAAATTGTGGAATACTTTTTTCATCACGAAGTAAAAAATAGGTGATCCAGTTTGCAGTCCACCAGGTTTCATTTTTTACACCATTGCCGAGGTTATAAAATTGCGTAACAAAATCAAATTTTATCTGGGAATTCTGGGGAATATTTTCACACACTGCAGAGACTCTTAAATCTTTTCCGCCACTTGTGAGTATTTTATTAATAGGATCTTCATCGCCAAAATATTTTTTAGCAATAGATTTTGTTACCACAATCTTATCAGGTGCATCCAAAGCCGTGGCCGCATCACCTTCAATAATGTGAAATGAAAATATTTTGAAAAAGGGCTCATCAGCATAAAGTATGCGTGGTTCGTCAAATATTTTATCGCCGCTTTTTACAACATTATGGCTTATAAAAGTTCTTGAATACTCCTGCACCAAAGGAAATGTTCTTTTAAACTGCGGACCTACTTTGGTACCTGTAGTTGCAGTTTTATTTACCGTCCCTGCTTGTGAATATTCCATTGTAGCCCGTACAATTCTGCTTCCGTTCACATTGAATTTATCATAACTCAATTCATGATTAATGTAAACACCAATTAGCAAACAAGCGGCTAAGCCTACCGTTAGTCCAAAAATATTAATGATGGAATACAGTTTATTTTTGCGGAGGTTCCGTAATGCTGTTTTAAGATAATTTTTAAACATACCGTTTATTTAATTTTAGTTTTAGACATCAAATTTCGATATTCGGGCTGAAGATCGTTGTCATGTTGCTAACAAATTATTCTGTTCTCAAACTTTTTACCGGGTTTGCTATTGCTGCTTTTATTGCCTGGAAACTAATAGACATAAGGGCAATTAATAAAGCTAATGATCCCGCCATAATAAATATCCATGCTGTTATGTTTATACGATAAGCAAAATCCTGCAGCCAATTATTCATCAGCAACCAAGCAATCGGGCAGGCAATAACAATTGCAACAATTACGAGTCTTACAAAATCTTTTGATAACAGCATCACAATTTGCTGCACGGAAGCGCCCAGTACTTTTCTTATGCCAATTTCTTTTGTGCGACGTTCAGCAGTAAATGCTGCCAATCCAAATAATCCCAACGCCGAAATAATAATGGCTATAATTGAAAAAATTAAAATGAGTTGAGAGGTCTTAATATCGGACTTATACAAATTATTAAAGCTGTCATCTAAAAATGTAAAATCAAAAGGCTGTGCCGGGATAAATTTTGACCAAACTTTTTCTGCGGCATTTAATGCCCTCGGGATATTACCGGGCATTGTTTTAATAAAAATGTATGAATCACTTCCTTCATTAAAAGATAAAACCATCGGCCCGATTTTTTCATGCATGCTTTTATAGTTGAAATCTTTTACGATACCAATTATTTTTCCCGTATCTCCACCATAAGTAAATCGCTGACCTAATATTGGCGTATGCATATTAAACTCTTTTGCTGCTGTTTCATTTAGGATGAAATTATGCATATCTTCTTTTGCTTTAAACCAGTGGCCACTTTTCAACTGCAGCTGGAACATATTTTGAAAATCTTCGTCAGCCGAAAGGTCTGCAATCGTAGGATTGAAAGTGGTGTCACGCCCATCCCAATCGGCATTACCCGAACTTGCATTACCTACATTCATTATTTCAGAACCACCAATGCTTACGGCCGAAATGCTGCTTTCCGACTGCAGGTCCTGTTTCATGCCGGTAAAAAAATTCTTCCTTTGATCGTCATCCATCTTGCTATAACTTTTCCAGGGAATTTGCAATGAAATTGTTTGCGAAATATTATAACCGGGGTTCGAAGTCTGAATATAATTTAGCTGCCTGTAGATTACAATCGTACCCATAATTAAAATAACAGACAGGCCAAACTGAAATACTACCAGGCCTTTCCTGATAGAACCGTCGCTGAGTCTTAACAGGCTTTTACCCCTGAACACATTTAACGGCTTAAAAGAAGAAAGTAACGCCGCCGGGTAAACGCCATTTAAAATGGTAGCCATAGCCAGCGTACCCAGTAATATTTTCCAAACGGAAGGAGAATTTACCGGCAATTGAAAATGCTCATCGGCAATAGAATTAAAAGCGGGAAGACATAGCTGAATTAATAATAACGTAATGATTAATGACAACATACTTATCGTAACAGATTCAATAATAAACTGCAGAAACAAATGACCTCGTTGGGCGCCGGCAATTTTCCGTACACTCACTTCTTTCGCACGCAGGCTGGCCCTTGCTGTAGTGAGGTTTACGTAGTTAATAGAGGCAGTTATCAACAACATTAATCCAAGAACGAAAAAAATATAAGTCGTCTTTTTATTACCGTGTGGCATAGTCGAACTTTGCAGGTCGCTTTCAAAATACATATCCTTTAAAGGTTCAAGACTCACCTTCGGAAGATTATTATCATCCGACCTGTTCTTTGCAACGATATTATTTAGCTTTGATTCAACCAAAGGCTTTTTAGCGTTAGGAGCCAGTTTTAAAAAAGTGGTAAAGTTGTAATTGTGCCACGTGTTATCGTTTTTAAAACTTTGAGGGTTGGAAAACCTGCCGTCCATTTGCAGCAATACATCAAACCTGAAACTGGAGTTAAGAGGATTATCTTTAATCACCCCTTGGACGGTATAGTTTACGGTATCAACTTTTATAATTTTCCCAATTGGGCTCTCATCTCCAAAATATTTTTTTGCTTTGGATTCTGTTAAGATTATACTGAAAGGATTCTGTCCAAAAGCTGCTGCATTGCCGGCAACAAAATGGTAGTCGAAAATATTAAACCATGTCTTTTCAACCCAGGCACTCGTTTTTTCAGCAAACAACTTATGGTTAATAGTAAATACCATTCCGCCGTAGGCATTGATAACAACCCTGGCTGCATTCTTCACTTCAGGTATTTGCTGTGCAGCCGCCTGGGCCAGGGGCATTGGAGAATTTTCCCAAATCCATGTTTCATTTTTATTAACATGTATTGTATTGGTGATCCGGTAAATATTATTTTTGGCGGCGTGATAGTTGTCAAAACTAATTTCATTCTGTACCCATAAAAAAATAAATACAGCGGCCGTCATTCCAACGGAAAGCCCAAAAAGATTAATGGAGCTGGTAATTTTATTTTTCCAGATATTTCGAAATGCGGTTTTAAAATAATTTTTGAACATAATATACTATTTGTTATAAAGGTCAACCTGGCCAATGCAATTAACCACTTATTCCGTTCTTAAATTTCTTACCGGGTTAGCAAGTGCCGCCTTAATTGCCTGCAGGCAAACCGTTAGCAGCGCAATTAGAAGAGCCATTCCTCCTGCAACTGCAAACACCCACCATGTAATAGAAATTCTATATGCAAAATGTTGCAGCCAGCTATGCATTGCCCACCACGAAAGCGGAAATGCAACCAACATAGCGATAAGCACCAACTTTAAAAAGTCTATGGATAACATACTAACAAGTCGGCTCACAGAAGCTCCTAAAACTTTTCTAATTCCTATTTCCTTTGTACGCTGTTCTGCGGCGTAAGCTACCAGGCCAAACAAACCAAGGCATGCAATAAAGATGGCGAATATGGCAAATGAAATAAATATTTTTCCGGTCTGTTGTTCAGATTTATAGGTGTTTTTAAAATCATCGTTCATAAAAGAATAAGTAAAAGGCTGGCTGGGCGCCATCGACTTCCATTTGTTTTCAATTTGAGCAATTAAACCCGGAATGTTCGAAGTATTAATACGAAACGAAATACTTCCGTTTTGTTCGCGATACACTAAAGCTAACGGTGTTACCTGTTCGCGCAATGAACTGAAATTAAAATCTTTTACAACCCCTAATATATGATACGCGGTAACATCTTTGCCATTGTTGAAATTATTCAGGTAATACACTTCTTTATTGACAGGATCGGCAAAGCCCAATAATTTTTCGGCACTCTCATTTATAATAATGCCCAATGAATCAGTTTTAAAATCCCTGGAAAAATTTCTTCCATTAACCATTTTCATATCCAGTGTTGGTATATAATTTTCGTCTACCAGCCATACCTGTACAGAAACCGCTCTCTTCTGATCAAGGGTTGCATCAGGAAATATAGGACTATCGCTGCGCCAGTCTGAAGTAGGCAAAAACCCCGTCATTGTTGCGCTTTGCACACCCGCCATTTTCAATATCTCATCTTTAAATACTTTGGCGTTATTTCCCAACGGATATGTGTTTTTGATAATCAACACCTGGTTCCTGTTGTATCCCAAATCTTTGCTTTGAATAAATTTTAATTGATTATAAATAATAATAGTTCCTACAATAAGCATAATTGAAATAAAGAATTGAAAAACCACCAGGCCGCTGCGAAGCCAACTGCTTTTAAACCCTTTCGACACTTTTCCTTTGAGAACTTCTACAGGATTAAAGGCTGAGAGATAAAATGCAGGGTAACTTCCCGCAATTACACCAACTACCAGCATTAATGCGATGAGGGATGGGAACAACCACGGATTTACAAATACGTTTCGACCAAGTTCCTTGCCGGATAACTGGTTAAAGTACGGCAATAACAACCAGGCAATTCCAACGGCCAATATCAAAGCAATAAAACTAACAAGAACAGACTCAGTAAGAAACTGTGCGACCAAAGATTTTTTTAATGAACCCAGAACTTTTCTTACACCAACTTCTTTTGCCCTGTTCGACGAACGGGCAGTAGAGAGATTCATAAAGTTTACACATGCAATTAGCAATATAAGAATGGCTACGAAAGAAAAAATATAAACAAATTCGATGCTGCTGTTAACTCCTAATTCAGCAGTTTTATTAGAATGCAAATGGATAGCAGTTAGCGGTGTTAAATGATATGTATCAAAGTTCCCGCTTTTAGCAAAAGTTTCCATATCAATATTCATCAGTTGCTTTACCTGCGGGCCAACGTATTTGATAACCATTGCATCAAACTGTGACTCGAGTTTTTTTGGATCGGCTCCCTTTTTCAAAATAATGTAGGTATTGAAATTATTACTCACCCAATTGTTCTGACGGCTTTCATCGTTGGAAGAAAGTGAGACAAAAAAATCGAAATTAAAATGTGATTGTGAAGGGATATCTTTTATAACGCCGGTTACCTTAAGATTTGAAGTATCGTTAACTACAAGGTTTTTTCCAACGACATCTGTTGAATTGAAATATTTTTTTGCCGTTGTTTCATTTATCACTACACTGTTGGGCTCGGCTAATGCAGTCTTTGGAGCACCTTGTATCATAGGCAAGGTAAATACATCAAACAAGGTGGAATCTGCATATATTACGCGGTCTTCATTAATATTTTGCTTTCCTTTCTTTACTAACAGTCCCCCATAGCGGCGAAAGCGAACATACTGTTCAACCTGCGGAAAATCTTTTTTCAATGCCGGGCCCATCGGGTCGGGTGCAACCGCCAATACAAAATGAATACCGCCGAATTGTATATCACCATCCACCCTGTAAATTCTATCCGCTTTTTTATTAAATTTATCATAACTCAATTCATCAGTTACATAAAACAACATTAGAAGGCAGGTGGATAACCCGATTGCAAGTCCTGCAATATTTATCGCAGAAAATCCTTTGTTACTCCAGAGATTTCTGAAAGCGATTTTTAAATAATTCTTAATCATGAGATTTAATTTTAATTTTTACAGTGCCAGCAAAGTAATTTTTCTCATGCGCTTCTGCCTGCTACTAATATCTGTTCGTTATTAATGCGTGTCAATTAAATTCCAGGTTTATTTTGCCACTTCCCGCATCAACAGTTACGGGTACGCCGCCTCCATTTAATGTGCCCTTTATTTCTTCATCGGTTTTAGAGCCATTAAAATTTTCAAACGAACCTGTGGAAATTTTCATTGCGCTCAATTTTAAATCAACCCCGGTGTTTTTGGGAATGGACAAGTTGACTCTGCCTGATGAATTATGCAAAGAAATATGATCTGTGAGTGTTTTAACTGAAACGTCTATGTTGCCTCCGCTGGTACCCGCTTTTAGAGCGCAGGTAAGATTATGTAACGAAACATTACCCCCCGAAGTTGAAGCATTCAAATCTCCTCCAATAACTTCACCCCTTACATTGCCGCCACTTGTCGCTGCATTTATTTTCCCGCTTAAATCTTCCATATTAATAGAACCACCCGAAGTAGTGATAGTTATATTGCCTGATGACCTCGCTGCATTAATATTACCACCACTTGTAGTTACATCAATATCATCTTTGGAATTACTTAAGTTAATATTGCCACCCGAAGTGGCTCCCTTTGTTTTGCCTTCGAGGCCATCCAGGTTTAAATTGCCACCGCTTGTTGTAAATTCTTTTTCTCCCGAAAGATTCGATAAAGAAATATTTCCACCGCTTGTGGTTAAATCAGTCCCGGTATTTTTAGGGACATATATTTTAAAGGAAAAATTAAGTGCCTTCTTCCAATCTTTAACCCGGTGTTTTGACTTAGCCGTTACCGTTAGTTTACTATTACTCACAGAAACATCCAGGTCATAATCCTCGTTAACCCTTGCCTTAAGCTCGTCTTCAGTAAGTGAATTTTTCCTGTTGTTGTTTTGAGAAACAAAAACTTCCACTTTCGATTGAGACGGGTCAACTCCGGTTACGGTAATGTTTCCGCCACTCGTTTCAGCTATTACTTTATTGAAAGATTCACCTGCAAATGATTTGGTTAGATAAGGTTGTTTATCGGTTTGTTTTGAGCATTTACAGTAATGCTAATGGCCGCCAGCAGCAGTAAAAAGAAATACTTTTTCATGTTATTTTATTTATTGTTTTTAATTTTTTTAGCGTCAACTTGTTCAAAAATCAATAATTTATATTTTATCCTGTTTTTAAAGTCGCGCCGGTTTGGTCAGAGCCTGTGGCATTTACTTTTAGATTCACACATATTACGTATCAGCCCGGATTTTTGCTTACCATTCATCGCGCCTAAATTATCATTCATAACTTTACTTTATAACCTTAACCTGTTCCCAAAAACACATCGGTCGTAAAGTGTTTCTTTTCATTGCACCGTTGATTCTCTTTGATTTGCTTTCCTTGCATAACTTATTAATCACAACCGGCTATATACTACCACATCCTTACTCTGTTCGCAACGATTTCACCGGGTTAGCAACCGCTGCTTTTATTGCCTGGAAGCTAACCGTTAGTAATGCAATTCCAATTGCCATAAATCCTGCAAGCGCAAACATCCACCAGCTTATATTAACCCGGTATGAAAATGACTGCAGCCATTTATTCATCAACCACCATGACACAGGTGTCGCAATAATTATAGATATTGCTACAAGCTTCATAAATTCTTTTGATAACAACTGCACGACACTTGTAACACTTGCTCCCAATACTTTCCTTACGCCAATTTCTTTTCTTCTTTGCTCTGCGCTGAATGCAGCAAGGCCAAATAAACCAAGACAGGAAATTAAAATGGCCATAAGCGTAAATAAGTTAATGATGCTTGATAATGTTATCTCTGCTGAATATTGTTTTTGTACCTCGTCATCCAGAAAAGAATATTCAAATGGCACAGCCGGTAAATCCTTATGCCATATTGCTTCAATTTCTGCAAGCAACGATTTATAATTTGTGCTTCCGACCGATGCAATTATGTGAGATAAATTATTGTCAGGATTATACCGCAACATGAATGGCTTAATATCATCGTGCAAAGAGTTATAGTTGAAGTCTTTCATTACACCAACAATTTCAACATAAAACTCAGGCTCCGGCGGATAATGCGAATAGAGCCTGGTTCCGGGAGCCTGTTCAGACTTTAATCCCAATCTTTTTAATACAGTCTCGTTTACCAAAACCTTTCCTGAATCATATAAATGAAAATCTCTTCCGCTGATTATCTTAATACCATTTGCTTTGGCAAAATATTCATCAGTTGACATATTTTGGACATCAGTTGCAGTTGCCTCACTGCCTCCGGCCAGGTATACACCATAATCCTGAGGCACAAACCTTCCTAAATAATTATTGGCTTTACTTACCACTTTTACTTCAGATAATTGACGAAGGCTGTTTGCGAAATCGTCCATTTTGGTTTTTGAATCATCGGTATAAAAATTAAAAATGAGCTTTTGATTTTTATCAAACCCAATGTCTTTGCTTTGTATATAATGAAGCTGGCAATAAATAACAATAATGCCGCCTATAAGTATAACAGATAATACAAACTGGAATACAACCAACGATTTGCGAATACCCGTAGCCGAGATATGATTGGTAAAATTTCCCTTAATAACTTTTACTGCCTGGAACGCTGATAAATATAAGGCAGGATAGCTGCCGGCCACAATGCCCGTTACAATGACAATTGTGCCAAGCAATATCCAGATGCTATAATCATTAAACATAGACCAATGTATATTGGCCTGGGTAACGTCGTTGAGATAGGGTAACACAATAAACAAAAGAGGAAACGCAATAACAACCCCCAGCATTGAAAGCAAAAACGATTCGCTCATAAACTGCTTTATCAAATCTTTCCTTTCGGCGCCTATTACTTTTCTTACTCCCACCTCTTTGGCTCTTTTAGATGCACGTGCCGTAGATAGATTCATAAAATTGATACACGCAATTACCTGTATCAGCACGGCTATCAATATTAAAATATTAAGAAAAGAAGGATCGACCGTTTTTGTCATTTCAACTTCATAGCCAGTTGTTGTATGTATATCTCCTATGGGTTGAAGATGCAGCCGCTTCTGCATGCCGAGTTGGTTTAGTTGATCAGATCCGTGTCTTAATAAAAATGCAGGCAGCTTTTTTTCCAAAGCTGCAACATCTGCACCCGGGCTTAATTTTATAAATGAATTGGTAAAATTATTTCCGGCCCATGAATTATTTTGCCGCACATATTCGCCAATCCCGCCACTATTCATTGCTATAAAGCCATTTCCCTGTATGTTTGATTTACCAAGGCTCTCATCAACAACGCCAGTTACTTTAAAATCATGTTTCCCGTTATTGTCGTTAATTTCAATTACCTTATTTAGCGGATCTTCATTGCCAAAAATTTTATCCGCAGTGTTTTTCATCAAGACGATTGAATAAGGCTCTGATAAAACGTTTACCTCATTACCGTTAGTAAAGTGATAGGTAAATACAGCGAAAAAAGTTGAATCGACATAATCCAACCCCGTTTCATAAATTGACTTGTCTTTGTAACGGATTAAATGTTTGGCGTTACTGAAATCACCTATCACCCTGGTGAATTGTTTTACTTCAGGAAAATCCTGTTTAATTGCAGGTGCAATCGGCGGCGAACAAGTTGAATTATTATGCGTATCGCCGGGCAGACGCAGCCAGGTTGTAACACGATAAATATCTCCCGCATCTTTTTCATGCTTATCATAACTGTATTGGTCTTTCACATACAACACAATATACAGGCAGCAAAGTGTGCCGACAGACAAGCCAATAATATTTATAATACTAAAGGATTTGTTCTTTAAAAGAAACCTCCATGCAGTTTTTAAATAATTTTTTATCATGACTATTTCATTTATTCCGTTCTTAAACTTTTTACAGGATTTACTATTGCTGCTTTTATCGCCTGCACACTTATTGTTGCTATTGCAATTATTAAAGCGGCCGATCCCGCTATAACAAATACCCAAATATTTATGTGAATTCTATAAGCGAACTCCTTTAACCAATTGTTCATTAATAGCCATCCTAACGGCCATGCAACCAGGTTTGCGATCAATATCAGCTTAACAAAATCCTTTGTAAGAAGCAACATAACATCCCTTACAGTTGCTCCCAAAATTTTTCTCACACAAATTTCTTTCGTACGCTGTTCTGTCATAAAAGCAACCAGCGCAAATAATCCAATGCACGCAATGACAATTGCTATTATAGAAAATGCCCCGAACAAAAGGCCAAACTGAATTTGATTTTTATATTGCTTGTCAAAAAATTCATCCAGGAAAGAAAAGCTAAAAGGATTTTCTTTGAAACTATCGTTCCAAACATTTTGTATGCCGGCAAGCGCATGTTGAATATTTCCCGTCTTTATTTTTATGAGATAATATTCAAATTCCCTTGCATCATTATTGTTGAACTGGAATGCTGACGGCTCTAATTTTTTTTCAAGCGATAACTGGTGGAAATCACTTATAACGCCGATAATAGTATAGTGCAAATTATCACTTATTACATCTGCACCAATAGCATCCCGCGGTTCTTTGAATCCCAATATTTTGATTGCGGACTCAGTAAGAACCAATCCATTCCCGTCTGTTTTGTATTGTTGCGAAAAATTTCTGCCCGCTAAAAATTTCATTCCCAAAACACGAAAATAATTTTCGTCGACTGAAGTAGTATTAATAGCAATGATATTCGAAGGTGCGTTATTTACGGTATACTCCGAAGGATATCTTATTTCTTTTCCGGGAATTTCATCAGACATTCCAACCGCTTCAATTTCCGGGTTTTGATTAAGTATTTGTTTGAATCTTTCTACATACAAATTATGCATACTACGGGCCGTATCCCAATGACCTGGCCGGTCCAGAACCAATACCTGCGCCGGTTTTAAACCAAGGTTTTGATTGAGCATGTAATGAACCTGCTGATACACGACCAGTGTTCCAATGATGAGTAGAACGGAAAGAGAAAATTGAAAAACAACCAACGATTTTCGGAGGGCTAATCCATTTTTGGAAGCCTTTATTTTTCCTTTTAAGGTAGCTATTGGATTAAAAGAAGATAATACAAAGGCAGGATATAATCCTGAAAAGAAAGTGCCCGCAATCATAAAGCCAAGAAACATGAAACCATATTTATTTGTTAGCAGCGTTGACAATGAAAAATCAACATTCATCAAATGGCTAAGTGAATGCTGGAGAATTTCAACGAGTACGATGGCAATAACAAAACTTGCCACGTTGATAGTAAACGATTCAGTTAAAAACTGCTTTATTAATTGGCGGCGTTTTGATCCCAACACTTTTCTTATCCCTATTTCTTTTGCCCTGTTAACCGAGACTGCCGTAGATAAATTAATATAATTCACCCACGCAATGGTAATAATAAAAATACCTACCACGATTAATAAAGAAATTGCTTTCTCATTACCTGTAGGTTCGGGCTCATCAATAAGGTCTGAGGTAAGATGAATTTTTGCGAGTGGTTGTAAACTCAATTTGCTTTCCGTAATCTTTGTTTTTTCTGCCGGAATATGCCGATTAATAAATGCCGGTAAATTTTCTTCAAACATTTTTGGATTTGTGCCAGGTTGCAGTTGAACATAGGTATAAAAATCTTTGTAGTCCCAGGCATTCTCATATCTTGCCGACCCGTTTCTGCGCTGATCCAGTGTTGAATAAGAGATAAGAATATTAAATTTTATGTGGGAGTTTTCGGGCACATCTTTAAACACGCCCGTTATTTTGCAAAGCTCTGAATTGCGGTCATCGTCATCCATTTGAATGAATTTCCCAACAGGGTTATCGTTTCCAAAAATCTTCTTTGCCTCAGATGCCGAAATAACGGCGCTATAAGGTTGGGCAAGCGCTGAGTTGGGATCGCCTTCGGTAAAAGGAAAAGAAAACATGGTAAGAAAAGAAGGATCCGCATACAAGAATTTAGTTTCCCTGAAATGATCTTTATTGTAAGTAAAGACGCAATTGTTTTTGTAGCCCATGTTATAAAGCCTTGCCTGGGCAAGTACTTGTGGATAATCATTTTTTAATGCTGGGCCAAGTGCCGAATAATTCTCTGCACTCTTAAAAAGGAGTTTATTGTTTTGATATAAATCTAAATTTACCCGGTAGATATTTTTTTCATTTTTATTAAAATCATCGTAGCTGAATTGAAACGAAACATAGCTCACCAATAATAGAGAACCCGCAATTCCTATCGTGAGCCCGCTGATATTAATCGCGGAAAACATTTTATGTTTCCATAAACTTCGCCAGGCGGTTTTGAAATAGTTTTTAAACATGATATTTTCATTTAAGCATAACCGTTAGTAACATCCTTTTGCTCGTACTAATAATTCTTTATTCCGTTCTTAAACTTTTCACCGGGTTGGCAATGGCTGCTTTAACAGATTGAAAAGTGACGGTGAAAACAGTAATAAGAACCGCAGCAACACCAGCTACAAGAAAGACCCACCAATGCACATCAACCCGGTAAGTATAATTTTGCAGCCACTCATACATCGCCCACCAGGCAATAGGTACAGCTATCAGAAACGCAAAGAACACCGGCTTTAAAAACTCACGACTCACCAGCGAGATAATACTATTGACAGAAGCGCCCAATACTTTTCGCACACCAATTTCTTTTACACGTTGGCGAATAACAATAGAAGCAATGCCAAACAAGCCCATGCAGGAAAGCACAATGGCAATGCCGGCTGCTATGGAAAATAATTGCGCCATGTTCCGCTCATCGGTAAACCAGCGATCAATATTTTCATCTACGTAAGAACCTTTAAATTCAACTCCCGGCTCAAGCGAAGCATATACCTTCTTCACTTTGTCCATTGTTACCTTAGGATTTTTCGTGTTCACTCTCACCCACAAGTAGCTAAGATTCGGTGAACGGCTAAGTTCAATAACAAGCGGTTTTTGTTTAGTGCCAAGCTGCATTAACTGAAAGTCTGGTATCACGCCTACGACCGTCATTTTTGGTTCACTGCTATCAGTTAGATAAGAAAATCCAACAATATTTTTTCTGCCGAATTGTGCCGCATAACTTTCAGAAACAATAACTCTTCGTATTGTATCATTCGCATATGCGGTTGAAAAATCCTCTCCTTCTATTGGTTTGATGCCAATGGTTTTTAAGAAATCATAATCTGCATATACCATTTGACCACAGATATTTTTGTCGCCATAAGAAAAACAAATTGCCATTGCACTGGTGCTGTGATCTTCGCCTATGCCCAGGTTAGTACTGCCGCCACTTACCGCTACGACAGATGGTTCAGAAGCAAGCCGGGTACGCATTTGCGCAGCAATAGCTTTTCCATTCTCATCATTCTTAACCGGTATGCTAATGATGGAAGAAGTATTATACCCCAATGGCGCTGTACGAAGATGATTGAACTGTTGATAGATGATAATGGTGCTGCAAATGAGTACAATGGCAATTACAAACTGTGTTACAATTAAAGCATTGCGCAAACCACCTCTATTCTTAATGGTAATCTTTCCCTTCAAAACTTCTGTAGTCTTTAGCTTCGACATAACGGCTGAAGGATAACCTGACGCAATAAAAGAAACAACTAATACTAAAGCTAAAAGAATAGCGATAACAGCGGGCTCGTGCAGAAGTGGCACATTCATTTTATTGCCAAACACCTGGTTAAAATTGGTGGCAAGTAAGGCAGCCAATGCAATAGCAACTATCATGGAAAAGAAAACCATCAAAAAACTTTCGCCCCAAACCTGCAACCATATTTGTCTTTTATCCGCACCCAAACATTTACGAATACCAATTTCTTTGCTTCGCGTAAACGACAAACCAATGTTCAGGTTCACGAAGTTGAAAGAAGCAATCAACACAATTACGCAACCTATTAATACCAGCGTGTAAAGTGCCGCTTTACTCGTGGAATTGCCACCTCCTAACTGGTTATTAAAATGAATATCATCCAGCGATATCAAACGGAAACTGTTGTAGTCGCCATTTTCATCCGGCAAATAGCCATTCCGCTTAGCTTCCGCCACATTGAAGGGACGATATTTTTTTGTAAAACTTCTTAGCCGGCTTTCTACCTGTCGCTTTGTAGTGTTGGCGCCTATCTCCACAAATACGGGATGATTCTGATTGTCCCAATTGTCTTTATTTGCTGCATAGTCCGGATCTATTTCTATCCGCGCCAGCAAAGAAAACTTTATCGTTGAATTCAGCGGTGGATCCCTGGCAACAGCGGATACGTTTAACTGCATCCATTGGCCGCCCAGCTTTACTTCTACAGCTTTGCCTATCGGGTTTTCATTGCCGTATAATTTCTTTGCTGTCGTTTCTGTTATCACCGCATCACTGGCATTACTCAACGGGCTACTCGCATTTCCTTTTATGATAGGAAAACTAAATATGCTAAGGAAGTCATTGTCCACCAGCGTAGTACCCATGTCAAGCGTTTTATCGCCGGCACGCACCAGTTTACCACGATCCTCTATTGAAGTTGCTTTCGTAATGCCAATGTTCGCGGTCCTTAGAGCGGGAGCCATCGGGTAAGACATAGTAGCGCTTGCTTCTTCACCGTTAGGCCGAATATCATAACTATAAACTTTGTAAATGGTGCCTTTGTTCTTTTGAAAGTTGTCATAGGTAAAGTGATTGTATACGAGCAGCAGGATAAAAATGCTGCAGCCAAATGCCACCGTCATACCAACTATGTTGATGACGGTATGCAATTTATTTTTTGCCATGTTCCGGAAAGCAAGAAGGAAATAATTTCTAAACATAATTTGCTCGTTTTTTTGATGTGTGTGTACGGATTAATTTTTCTTATCTATTCAGTTCTTAAACTCTTCACCGGGTTTGCCACCGCTGCTTTTATTGCCTGGAAACTTACTGTTCCTACCGCAATTAATACAGCAGCAAACGCCGCAGCCAAAAACATCCAGCCACTTATATTAATTCTATAAATAAAATTTTGCAACCATTTATTCATAAGCCAGTATGCAATGGGCGATGCAATAACAATTGCAATAAGTACGAGCACCACAAAATCTTTTGAAAGCATGGTTGTTATTTGTGTAACAGTGGCGCCCATTACCTTGCGTATGCCGATTTCTTTTCTTTTTTGTTCTGCAACAAATGCTGCAAGACCGAATAATCCTAAAGAAGAAATGACAATGGAAATACAACTAAAAAGCAAAACAAGCTTTGAAATTTTGAGGTCGCCTTTATATAAATTATCAAATGCCTCGTTCATGAACTGGTATTCAAACGGCGCATCAGGGATAAATTTTTTCCATGTGGCGGCAATGGCATCCATTGCTTTGGTGATATTACCCGGTGCAATTTTGGCAAAGAATAAATATTTCAAGTCATCATTATTGTCGGAGATAACTAACGGACCGATTTTATTATATAGCGAACTGAAATTATAATCTTTTATCACACCAATTATCTGCCCTGTATCTCCCCCATTTCTTGCAAAGAGCCGCCCGATAACAGGTTGCCGGATTCCCAACTCATTTATCGCCGTTTCATTCAGGATGTAATTTTTCTTATCAGAATTATCATTGCGAAACCACCTGCCTTCCGTTAATTGCAAATTGAATATATTTTTTGTTTCGGGTTCAACAGTTAAATGCCAAACAGAAGATTTGAAACTGGTATCTATCCCACTCCAATACCAATTCTGTGCACCTCTTGAATCCATTGAACCTTCGATAGAGCCGCTGGCTGAGCGCAATGTTTTGAAGGGAACTACGACTCTGCAAATCATTCTTAAAAGTTTGAGAAAACATGTCTATTTTTTGCTGATCGTAACCCAGTTTTTGCAGCAATTGAAAAGGTATGGAGAATGATACTACCTGGGCCCGGTTGTATTGTGCAGCGGAAGTTTGCGCCAGGCGCATTTGCCGGAAGATAACGATAGTGCCGATGATAAAAACGACGCCTATCACAAACTGGAACACTACTAATCCTTTGCGAAGCAATACATTCTTAAATTTCAAAATGGTATATCCATGCAAATAACTTAATGGTTTGAAGAACGACATGGTTAATGCGGGAAAAACGCCGTTCAATAATGTGGTGAAAATTAATGTGCCGCACAAAACAGTCCACAAAATTTTGGAACCAATTGACAATTGAAAATTAGTTTCTGTAAGCGTGTTAAACTCCGGCAGTGTAATCCACATAATGATGAAAGAAATGAACAAGGCAAGCAGGCATAGTAAAAGTGATTCGGTTAAAAACTGCAAAAACAGTTGTGTACGGTTGCCGCCAATAATTTTTCTGATGCTTATTTCTTTGGTGCGTGCATTGGCTTTTGCAAGAGTAAGATTTACATAATTGATGCTTGCTGTTATTAAAAGCAATATTGCCAGTATGCTGAAAACAAAAACTGCTGTATGACTGCCACGGCGAAATGCAGGATCGTTTGATTTTGTATCGAAATGCATCTCATACAATGGCTGTGCTGCCAATGAAAAATATGTTTGACCTGATAATTGCTGCGAAAGCGCCGTTGCTTCTTTGATGAATGAAGCAATATTTGTATTTGGATGAAGTTTTATGAAGGTTCGGTAGCTCGCGTTGTTCCAGTTATTATAATCGCCTTGCCTGTAAGCAAGCCTTGCAGCCATTGGAACAAACATATCAAATTGTAAACTTGAATTGACGGGATTGTCTTTTACAATAGCTTTCACCTGGTACAAAGTTGTATCCAGCTTTACGATTTGCCCTATAGGATTTTTGTTTCCAAACAGTTGTTTTGCTTTTGATCGGGTGAAGATGAGTGAAAAAGGATCATTATTAAATGAATTGATGTCTCCGCTTACAACCTTATAATTAAAAATTTTAAACCAACCACTGTCAACAGCAACACCGGTTTTTTCATCAAATAAATTTCCATTCACGTTCAATGTTCCAGGCCATATTGCCATTCTTGCAACATACTTCACATCACGATTTTGAATAAGCGCATCTGCAAGAGGCAGGGGAGTTATAGAACTTGCTCCACCCGCATTATCTTTCATCTGGACCAAATAAATATCTTTTGCATCTTCGTGATAGTCATCAAAGCTCACTTCGTTCTGTACCCAAAGTGCAATAAAAATAAATGCAACCAATGCTACGGAGAGACCAAATAAATTAATGATCGTCGTTGTTTTATTGCGTATGATATTACGCCAGGCAGACTTCAAATAATTTTTAAACATACGTATACTTTATTTCGTTTAGCGTACTACGTTAGTATGCTGATTATTCTATTCTCAAACTATTCAAAGGTTAGCATCGGCCGTTAGCTATCTCTATTTTATTCCGTTCTTAAACTCTTCACCGGGTTTGCAACCGCCGCTTTTATTGCCTGGAAACTAACCGTTAGTAACGCGATCAATAACGCGACAATCGCTGTTGCAACAAATACAAACCAACTAATATGAATCCTGTAAGCAAAGTCCTGCAGCCAGTCATGCATGAAATACCAGGCAACAGGTGTTGCAATAACAATTGCTATCATCACGAGTTTCAGAAAATCCTTTGAAAGCAACGTGGTAATGTTTAACACGGAAGCCCCCAACACTTTGCGGATACCAATTTCTTTGGTGCGTTGTGCTACCATAAAAGTCATCAGTCCTAATAGTCCGAGACAAGTTACCAGGATGGCCATTCCACAAAACAGTGACATCAATGTTCCCAATCGTTGCTCGGTTCGATACATGGCATCGTATTCATCATCAAGAAAAGAATAACTGAACGGTCGTAATGGAACAGCTGTACTCCATATTTTTGCAATCTTAGACAGCACCGGCG
Organism: uncultured Chitinophagaceae bacterium; assembly: GCA_963756945.1. GTDB lineage: Bacteria > Bacteroidota > Bacteroidia > Chitinophagales > Chitinophagaceae > Ginsengibacter. Next base: position 96,917 of record CAVWQJ010000022.1, read on the forward strand.
ATAATTTGCCCGGACCAACATGAACTAACACACTGCCGAACCATTTTGGGCTATTAAATAACACAATCGGTTGTATAATATCATGCATGGAACTGGTATGAAAATCTTTCATCACCCCTACAATGGTTCCTGTTCCTGTTAAACCTAATATCACTTGTTTGCCCAGCACTTCTTCGGGTTTTAAATGGTAATGTTGAAGGAAGGCTTCATTCACGATAAACTCATTAACAGTGCTGTCTCCTTTTATTTTTGTGGGATCAAAATTTCTGCCTGCGATCAAAGGAATTCCGAGCGTTGATAAATAATGTTGATCTCCAGCAACACCACCGACTAAATGCCAGTCATCATTGGATGTGGAATTGGCTTTAATGGAAAAGCCGTTACCAATAACAGTTTCAAAAGGCGAACGCCAGGTGAGCGCCACATCCTGTACGCCGCTTATATTTCCCAGGTCAGTTGCGAAAGCGTTTAACCTTTTACTGAGCTCTGCGTTGCCGTGAATGATGACAACATGATCTTTATCCAAACCCAATTTTGTTGATTGCATAAAGTCAAGCTGTGACCGGACAATGATGGTTCCTAATATTAATGCAATGGAAATGGTAAATTGAAAGATTACGAGGCTTTTTCTAACGGATACACCTGAGCCACCTGTTTTAGCAAAGTCACCTTTTAATGTTTCAACAGGTTTGAACCGGGAAAGCACTAATGAAGGATAGAAGCCCGCAAGCAATGAAACCACGATAGCTCCACTGATAATATACATAAGGAAACTGCCATCAAGAACATTGAAAGGAATTTCTTTACCCAGCAATTTATTGAGGTAGGGCAACGTCGTGTACGCGGCAACGATAGAAATAACAACAGCAAGAAAAGTTAGTAAAAATGATTCAGCAAGAAATTGCGTAAAAAGCTGTGGCAGGCTTGCGCCAATTGTTTTTCGGATGCCCACTTCCTTTGCACGAACTGATGCTTTGGCCGTAGAAAGATTCACGTAATTGGCACACGCAATCAGTAAGACAAGTATCGCAATGGTAATAAAAATCTTTATGTATTTAAAGTCTGATACAATCAATAAATTTTTAAAATTAAATGCCTGTGTATCAAAATGTGCTTCTTTAAGCGGTTCCAGCTTTAGATGTGTAGCGTTTTGTGATGCAGATTGATTTGCCTCTTTAGGATTTACCCAATCTTCAATTTTTTTTGAAAGTAATGAAACATTTGTTCCCGGCTTTAGTAAGAGAAAAGTTGTATAGTTGGGATTATTCCATTGTTGTTTTGTTTCCAGGCTATCGAAGCCGGAAATACTGTAAAAAGAAGTAAGAAAGTCAAACGTAAAATGAGAATTCGAAGGAACATTTTCCATCACTGCTGCTACTACAAAATCTTTTTTATTATTGAATAACAAAGTCTGGCCGATTGGATTCGTGTTGCCAAAATATTTTTTGGCCATATCTTTTGTAATCACCACCGTGTTGGGTTTATCCAATGCTGTTTGCAGGTTGCCGTTAATTGACTTAAAGTCTAATACTTTAAAAAAGTTGGGATCAGCATAACAAAATCCTTTCTCATCAAAAAATACATTTCCATGCCTGATAGTTCGTGCACTCCATTCCGGCATAAAACGGGTGGCATCTTCTATTTCAGGGAATTTTTGTTTCAGTACCGGCCCGACAAAAACGGGCACAGAAGGCGAAACAGTTTCATTGCCGCCCATGAGCACATCATAATTAATGCGATAGATGCGATCTTTCTTTGTATGAAACTGATCGAAGCTCAATTCATATTTTACAAAAGACATAATGAGCAGGCAGCAGGTGATACCAATAGCAAGGCCCGCAACATTGGTGATGGTGTAAGGCAAATCTTTTTTAAGTGAGCGGAATGCAATGAGCAGGTTTTTTCTAAACATAAATTTTTATTTTTTATATCGGAGAACGTTGCAGCCTTAATTTGCGCCCTTTGCTTTCCTTCGCGTTCTTTGCGATATTCCATTATCATGATTTATTTTTCATCTTTTTGATACCCACAAACTATATTCTTAAATCATCCACCATTATTTAAAAAAGGTTCTATTGAATCCCACACCGCCGGAAAATTGCAAAAGAAAACTACATGATGACAACCGGGAATAATTGATAACAGCGCACCCGGAATTGCCTTTGCACATTTAACGACATCTTCCATCGAACTGTAATCATCATGATCGCCCGCCATGATAAGTGTGGGGCATTTAATTTTGGAAAATGTTTCTGAGCTTACATAATCTTCATTATACATCCTGGTCATTTTTGCCAGGTCTTCGCGCCATCGCTGTGGCTGCGGCATTAATGCCAACCTCGAAACAAAAAATGCTGAGTCACTTTTCATTAAGCTTTCAGGATTATAGTTGAATTTATTTTTATGATTGCTTAGAGGATAATCGCCTGCTCCAATGGCAACAAGTTTTCGTACAAGTTCAGGGTGCAACGAAGCCAATTTTAAGCCGCTGTATGCGCCATCGCTAAAGCCTAATACCATCACGCTGTCTTTAGTGATACTTCGCGTTACTTTATAAGCATCATCCGCACGTTGATTATAGGTAAAAGGAGCATCGCCGATTTCTGACTTGCCATGACCGCGGGTAGCAATACAGATAACCTGGTACTTTTCAGAAAGCTTTTGTATGAAGGGTGTAAACTCATCAATATATCCATAAACGCCGCCATGTAATAAAACGATTGGCTTTCCTGAGCCATAGATTTCATAATAAATTTTTACATCGCCTACATTAAAATAATGACCGGCAGCAGGATTATTTCCGTAAGGAATATTTTGAGCAGAAGGTGAAGACGCATTTGACTTTTCAATTTTTAAATTAGCAAAACTTCCTGCTGAATTGTTGCCAACCCAAAGTGCAATGCCACCATTACTATTCGAATTTAATTTTTCAACCTGCAATGATGGTTGCGTTTCCCATTCACAAATACAGATATCGTTTTTCCATCAACAACTATTTTTGCATGAAACCAATCATCTGCACCGGGAGGCGCTGCTATTTTATTTTCATACTTACCCGGAAATTCATTGCGCAGTTTCTCCCATCCATAATCGGGGCTGCTGACATATTGTACGGAGTGCGAACGGCGCACAGCATCATCGCTATTAAAATTAAACGGCCTGAAATATATGACTTCGAAGTGGGTGAGGTCTTGTCCATGGAAGGCAATGCCCACAAAACTTTGCTGCATTTTACTGCTGCCTTTAATATCACATTCAATGGTGCCATCAGAAAAATCGGCGCTACTCAATATCATGAAACCATCATCGGCAACTTCATTGAACATGATTCCCTTCTTACCGTTTTCATCAATGGTTTGTACTTTCCTGTTTACAACTTTCCATTGAGTTGTATCCTGCAGATCGGGTTGAATTACCTGGCAGTAAATTATTTGTTGCGCTAACAAAAGAAGTCCCGATATAAAACTTTTTTTTATCATAATCATCGTTATTTAAACCGAACAACTAATGCTTTTAATTTATTCTGTCCGCAACGATTTCACCGGGTTTGCCAGCGCTGCTTTTATTGCCTGGAAACTAACCGTTAGTAAGGCGATAGCGATAGCGATAATGCCCGCAACAACAAAAATCCACCAGCTTATATTTATGCGGTAAACGAAGTCCTGCAGCCAGGTATGCATTGCCCACCATGTTACCGGAACGGAGATAACAAATGCAATCCCAACCAGCATTAAAAATTCTTTAGATACCAATAATAATACACTTTGCACCGAAGCACCCAGTACTTTTCGAATGCCAATTTCTTTAGTGCGTTGTTCTATTACAAATGCAGAAAGGCCAAACAATCCCAGGCTTGCAATAATGATTGCAATAAGAGCAAAGGCAGAAAATATTTGCTGTGTGCGAATTTCACTCGCATACAATTTTGCAAAATTATCATCAAGGAAAGTATAACCTAACGGTCCTTCGGGATTAAAGGCGTCCCATTGTTTTTTGAGATCAGCCAGGAATCCTTTCACATCGGTAGTTTTTATTTTCAGGATTAACCCGCCATAGTTTCCTTTAAGCATCATCATCAGTGGGGCAACTTTTTGTTTCACGGAAGCATAATTAAAATCTGCAACTACGCCTATAACTTTAAGTTCATGCTGACCAGATCTAACGATTGTTTTTCCAATCGGGTTGGCCCTGCTCCACCCAAGTTGGCGAACCGCGGCTTCATTAATGATTACGCCAGTTGAAGAATCAGTAGGAAAATCGCTTGAAAAATTTCTTCCCTGGATAATTTTAATGCCAAGAGTTTTCAAGTAATCGTAGTCAATACGAAAAATATTTCCATGAATTTCCGTTCCATTGCCATTTTCATCTTTAGGATAAATTTCTGTTCCATCCATCATCAAGCCTCCGGGAACGTGCCTTGAAATACTCGCGGAAACGACGCGGCTGTCCTGTAACATTTTTTGCTCAAATGCATATTGGTTCTTGCCCAGCAATCTTGCATCCTGCAGGTATAGCACCTGCTCTTTGTCATAGCCCAGCTTTTTATTTTGCATGTAATGCAGTTGCTGGTAAACGATTATCGTTGCAATAATTAATGCAGTAGAAACAAAAAACTGGAACACCACAAGACTGCTGCGTAATGGTTTTCGTTGTGAGCCTTCTGTTGCCGCTGAACCCTTCAAGACTTTGATAGTATTAAAAGATGACAAGAAGAATGCAGGATAAATACCCGCCAGCAAGCCTGCAAACATGCTTACGCAAAACATCGCCAGTATTGATTTGTAATTAAGGAAAAAACCGAAGCTGATATTTTTATTCGCTAACTGGTTGAAGTAAGGCAACAATAAAAACAACAAAGCAAATGCACAAAGCATGGCAAACAATGTAAGCAAAACGGATTCGGATAAGAACTGTAGTACCAATTGCTTTTTTACAGAACCCAACACTTTTCGAATACCCACTTCTCTTGCTCTTTTAAATGCACGTGCCGTGGAGAGGTTCGTGAAGTTTACACAGGCAAGTAATAAAATAAAAATAGCCAATGCAGAAAATATATATACGTATTGAATATCGCCGCCGGGCTCCAGTTCATATTTTGTATTGGAGTACAGGTGAATTCGCGTAAGCGGTTGCAATGAAAAAACAAATGTGTTCACTGACTTCTGTGCTTCGGCAAGGCTTACGCCCATATCATGCTGAACTTCGGGTACAACATGTTCCGCCACGAGTTGCGGAAACTTTGCTTCGAGTTTTTTAGGATCAGCATTTTTATCCAGAAGAAGATAAGTGTAGGGGCCAAGATTGCTCCACGTTTTATTGGTTACGTGCCAGGTTGAAAGACTTAAAAAAGCATCGAAATGAAAATGCGAATCATCAGGTACTTTATCAATAACACCGGTAACCTTGTAAGGGTCCTTTCTTATTCCTATGGCTAACGTTTTGCCAACCGGTTCTTCATCACCAAAATATTTTTTTGCTAATGCTTTTGTAATAACAATGCTGTTCGGCTCTACTAAGGCATCTGCATCATTTCCCTTAAGTAACGGAATAGAAAAAAAATGCAGGAAATTGGAATCAGCAAAGGCCATGTGATCTTCTTTAAACTGCTTATCATCATACTGCACAAAATCACTTGCCTGGGAAACCCTTGTTAAGGCTTTTATTTCCGGATAGGCAGCTTTCATTCCTTCGCCAACTCCCATATCTACGTCAGGATATACCGCAACGTCGCCATTACCGGTAACGGACAAAATCACCCGGTAAATATTTTTTGCATCGGCGGGATAACGGTCATAATTAAGTTCGTTATATACAAACACTGCAATAAACATAAAGCAGGTAAGGCCGATAGCCAGTCCAAAAATATTAATGAAGGAAAATGCCTTGTTCTTCGCAAGATTCCTCAAAGCAATCGTGAAAAAATTTTTTATCATTTGGTTACAGTTAAAATAATTTACTGGTTACTACTTCGATGGTTGGCAGTACATACTTCTATCACCCGGTGAATAATTTCAACCATCATACCAATGATTTATGGCATTGATACAGAATAAGTAAGCTTATTGTGCTTCTACGAAAGTGTTCGAATATGAACAGTTAGGTGGGAGAAAGCGGACAGTTGGTGGGAGGAATGTTTAATATTATAACTGGTGTGGCATTATTGGACATTACTTCGTATTTTTCGCCTTATTTCCATATAACAAAGAATGAACAGGTTTTCAAATTCAAAACAGAAAATTAATTGGCAATAATTAAAATAAATGTTGAAAGGATAAATCACCTCCTCAAACTCTACAAATTGGAGAAGAGGGAGTTTCTGTTACTTGTAAGTGAAGGGTTGAAAAAGAAGTTTACAGATGAACAAGTTTTTAAAAGTGAAATCAAACTTAGTTTGCTGAAAAAAATTGACAAGGTTTTCGACAAAGGATTAAATTATTACCTAGATCCAAAACAATTGCATCAAGCGAAAGAAGAAAGTATATTTTTCAGAAAAGACAAATTCAACGCGGACCTCAATCTGAGTGCTAAAAAAATTGTCAATCATTTCGAGGAAGAAAAAATTTCTCTATCAGCACTTTCCAAACTCTCAGACCTCGAAAATGAAAGGATTCTTCCGGTATTCACAATAAAGAATAATCCCAAAGAAGTAGCAACGGAAATAAGAAAGAAACTTTATCCGGAATTCAACAACAAGAAAAGAGAGTTTCTCAAATCAGTTATTGCAAAGTTTGCCGAATGCAATATTCTTGTTTTTGAGTTTGTAGAAAACTGGAACAAGAAAGAGAAAGTAAACATTAACGGATTTTACTTAAAGCCAGACACAATTGTTCTCAAAAGAAATCAAAAATCTTTTAGTCGTGAAATTTTTACACTCATTCACGAGTTAGGGCATTATTTATTAAACGAAGAAGAAATTGACGAGTATATCAATGAAGATACGCCCGACTACTTTTCATTGAGCAGGATCGAAAGATGGTGCAATGACTTTTCTTATTATTTTTTAATTGGAGAGCTGGATAAAGTAGTAACTGCGTTAGAAACAGGTAGTGATAAGAACGATTATCACCACGACATTTTAGACTCCATAGCAATGCAAACTAACCTGAGTGTGTTTGCACTTTATACAAGATTGCTTATCAACGAAAAGATATCATTAAATAATTATAGAAAAGTTTGCAAGGAAATTTCAAACAGCATCAATGCAAGAGAAACGGAAGAACGACGTAAACATGAACAAGAAAGATTAAAAGCACTTGAGGAAGGCCGACAAATGGGAGGGGCAGCAGCTAAACCGCTTCTTTCACCATTGTATGTTAGTACAATCCAGTCTGCATTCTACGAAGGAATAATCAACGAAGCAGATTTTTGTAAAAGGTTAAACATTAAACCCGAGAGGATTGATAACTATCTCGAATGAGAGCCGTAATAGACACAACATCATTAGTCTCATTTGTTCGCTACTATCTACCATTTGATAAAGCCGACAAATTGAAAAATCTTCTTGAAAAGAAATTCAATTCGGGAGAATTAATTGTGCTGGATAAAGTTTATGATGAATCAAAATTTATTGCAAAAGGAATTGTAATCAAGGAGTTGAACTTTTTTACCAAATCATCAAGGATTGTCAGAACAGATTTGATTCTCCCTGAACAGAAATTTTTCAATCGCCTGGAAAATGAACTTTGTTATGGAGCTCAAAAAAATCGGCTGACTACAACGCAGTTTGAAAAAATGAAAGAAGAATTTTTAGAAACGGCAGACGCAAAACTCATTTTGTTTTGCGAGAAAGATAAAAACTCACTGGAATTAGATAAGCCAATATTAGTCACAGAAGAAACCAGAAGCGATAACGACAACAAGCTCTTTAAGAAGTTACCAGAAATTTGCTCAATACTAAATATAGAACATTGTAATCTCCCGACGTTACTTAGGGACTACTTTCAAATTAATTTGAGTGAATATTTGAAATAATTTTTTAGGCCCCCATTTTCGTCCAAGCATACAGAAAAGAAGCCTGGTGCAAGAGTGTGGAGCAGGGCTTGTGGGCAAGCCATATTGTGCCTGCATAAGGCAAATCCTCATCTTTCACGCCGTTGTTGGTCTTGTGACCAACAACTAAACTCAGGCTAAATCATTCTTTATAATGAGTAAGTAATCCAAACTCATCAACCCCTGTTTCGTAAAATTTTGCAGATGAATATTTATATTCTTCAGGATACACAACAAGATTCCACGGTTCTTTTATTGGATTATTATGTAATATATCAGCTTTTGTATAAATACTTCTTCATTCCAAAGATCAACACTCAATGAATTCCTTTCCCAAAATTGATATTGCCTGTCTTTTGAATTAACTAAAAATTTATGCAGCATGGCATCATTGGTATCAAGTAATCTAAACTTCATTTGCTGTGCTGTGTACTTTAAAAATCGCATTTGTATTTTATCGGGTTTATAATTATCCTGGATCTGCCAGATTAAATGCATGTGATTGGGCATTATGACAAATGCATTAATTGTAACGCTACCTTCTTTCTTCAGAAATAATAAACTGTCGATGATTATTTGCTTATACTCATCTTTCTTCAATAAATGTTTCCATTCTAATATAGTTGCCGTGAAAAACTGGGTATGATTATTAAAGTTAATTGAAGCCATTAGTGTAAATTACAAAAATCTGATGATGTTGTTGGTCACAAGACCAACAACGGCGTGGGCACGCAATAAAATTGGCTACAAGCCATGAAGGCCGTTTATTACTCAAATACAATTAACATTAATGAAATTAAACAAGAAGTAAATGATTATTTCTGATGAAGGCACAAACTGTTTCCATCTAAATCTTTCAACCAGGCAAATTTGCCCCAGGGTGTATCATCAATCTTTCCGGCTTCAATGCCCTTTGTTTTTAACTCCTTAATTTCATTTTCAATATCGGTTGTTTCGCAAATAATTCCGCTAAAACCGGCAGAGCGATATAGTAGTATCACTATTGGGCAAACCCATTTGTATCCATGTTTCACCTTCCGGCATGGGAGCTTCTGCAACAACCTGGAAACCGAGTTTCAAATAAAACTCTTTTGCTTTTTGCCGATCCTTTACAGGGATCATAATAATTTCTACAGATTTCATTTTTTCATTTTTTTAGAATTACAAATTTATTTTCATGCAAAGCTATTTGCGGAATCGCACATTAGCACTTGGTAAATACGACAATCTTACCCGTTGATTGCGACAACCTATTCTTCTACATTTGCAATATGAAACATATTTCCATTCTGCCACTTTATGATGCAACGCTCACAAGCATTGACAGCAGTCACCAGCTTTTCTCACGAATTAATGACTTTATGAAATACCAGGGGAAACCACCCTTTTACAATGTGGAAATAGTAGGCGTGGAAAAGATGACGCAACTCAACAACGGGCTTTACCATATTCATACAGATAAGACAATAAACGAAATTGCAAAAACAGACGTAATAGTTATTCCGTTATTATGTGGCGATTTTCCAGAGGCAATCTCAAAAAATAAAAAGTATAAAGAATGGATAATAGCACAATATCATAACAATGCGGAAATTGTATGCCTTTGCGTTGGTTCATTTTTCCTTGCATCGACAGGACTTTTGAAAGACAAAAAATGTGCGGTGCATTGGGCGGCAAAAAATGAATTTAAAACTATGTTTCCCGATATAAAAGTTATTGACGACACGATTATTACAGACGAAAAAGGAATTTATACTTGTGGTGGAGGATTCTCGTATTTAAACCTGCTACTTTATATTATTGAAAAACATTTGGGAAGAGAAACTTCAATCCTTGCATCAAAAATGTTTGAAATTGACATCGAGAGAAAAAGTCAAAATCCGTTCGTGATTTTTATGGGACAAAAACGTCACGGAGACGAGGTTGTTTTAAATGCACAGGAATTTATAGAAAACAATCCGACTGCAACTTTTACGGTTGACGAACTTTGCAACAAGTTTGGGGTTGGACGAAGAACATTTGAAAGGCGATTTAAAAAACACACGGGTAACTCAATTGTGGAATACATGCAAAGAGTAAAAGTTGAGTTCGCAAAGAAACATTTGGAGACAGGAAGAAAAACTGTAAACGAAATTATTTACGAGGCAGGTTACAATGATATAGATGCGTTTCGAAAAGTGTTTAAAAAATTTACAGACCTGTCGCTAATTGACTATCGCAAAAAATTTGCAGTATAATATTTATGCTGATGCAAGGTGTGCACGGACAGCTGCTTACACTGGGCCTGTCGCAATGCTTGCTGGCCTGCAAATCCTCATCTAGGTCCGAGTCGAGTCTCCGTCAGGGCTACGCAAGGGACTCAGCGTTCATCATTGTAAAGAATAAATTTTCATTTCAATTTGCCGCCTGGTTCGCCTTGAGATATCCGGCTACAACCGAAGAACGTAACAACCGATATTGCGTTTATACAATGCCGTTAGCAGTTATGCTCCCAATGACAGGTGAAGGGTGAACCAGCATCCGCTAAAATTTGAGCAACGTAATTTTATAGTAGTGCTGTAGATTTCCGGTAAAAAAAGTTTAGTCGATATCGAAGTTGCTTTCTAAAGTACGAAGATAGGTCTCGTTACAACCGGGAACTAACAAAGAGAACATATTTAAAAAATTCAAAACAACATTTCATTGGGCGGACGAATACCCTGCAATCGTATGTAAATGGTACATTGCCCCCGTTCATGCGTCTGATGTTCGAACCCTTTCATGATCCAACCCATACGAGTCACATTGAAATTTCCACGCTTTACAACTTCATCCATTTTAGCAGCATCCATGTTTTTGATGCCATCAATGCAAAAATCATAACTGGCCATTACAAGATAGGTTACCGAATCTTTGCTTTGAGAAGTTGGAGATTTTTCAAGATTTCTACCTGCAAAAATTCTTTCCTGACCCGTTCCATTTCCAACAAGATTGACGTTTCCCTGTGCCAGGTGGAGCATAATCTCAGAAAAACTGCGAATACTATCTACCGCCCGAAAACTATATTTGTCTGCCGGCATGGCATCCAGGTAAGCTTTGGTATATGCTTTAGCTCTTTCCCAATCCCGGACAAATTGTGCTTTCAGGCTATCACAACCCTGGGCAAAAACATTGGTGGTAAGAGCGAAGAAAAAAATAACGAAAAAGAATTTTTGTTTCATATCAGTAGTTTTTTTAAAGTTACCCAATGAATGATAATGAAAGGAAGAAATTGGATGAATGGGAATTCAAATGGCAATGCAGGAAGACAGCATAAAACCCTTTTACTGTTTTGCGTCCTTTGCGGGCGCTCAACTCCGTACCAATGTAGTTGGTAATTTCGATTGATTTAAAATTAAGAATGAACCTTGAAAATGGAGTTACCTACTTTTCAATATAAAATATTTCATTTGAAAAGTCACAACCTGCCAGCTTTTCCCTTTCGCCAGGTGAATTGAGCTTTATGACGATTGAACTTATTCCATGAGCGGTTTGCCAATGTGGCCCGTTAATTTCCAAAGTAAACGCAGGATGTTTTTGGGTTGCGGGAATAGTTAGTTTTTTGCCCGATTCAATTTTACCATTTGAATCTGAAAGGACTCCCGTAAATACCAAAGTATTATCAACGCTCAATTTGTATGTATCCAGGAAAGTAAATTGCATTACCTGCGGAGTACTCACTGTGGTAGCGGCATGTGCCGCCTTTTGGTGAGAGCCGCCTTTGAAGAGACCTTTCATGATGTTAAGAATTCCCATAAGCTTTTAAATTGTTCAATTTGTAATCCTAAATCTAATCTATTCCCCCAACTCTGGCAAATCCTCCTGCTGCTGTTCAACATTTTGGAAAAGAGTCAGGTAATTAAACGGAATTGTTTTGTAACTGGTACTCGTTATAATAAAACAATCTATTCCTCCTTCACAAAAATTGTTGCATTAAATCCTAAATGTAACTTTTCGTTTTCGCGATTTTCAAAATGGATTGAATTGAAAATAACCTTTGCCTTCAGATAAGTGTTTTCAGACATTAAGATCATTTCATTTGCCGGAACAGATCTGTTGTCTCCATATTTCTTTTGCAGTAAGTTTAAAAGTGACGATACATCGAATGATAAGGATGAATCTTTTACGGCTGTAATAACAATATTTTTATTCCTGGAGTTATAGCAAACTGAAATCCAATTATTATCCAGGAGATAAGAATTGCAAATTGTATCACTTGCTTCGTAGATATTGGGATTATAATTTGGGATAAAATAGTCGTATCCCTTTATTGCAAGAACACTATTGGTTGAATTTGGGTAAAACTCTGTATAGGTATTTTCGTTTTCATTTGGCCCTGTTTGGTATTCTGCCACATAAGATATTTTCATCAACCTGTGAATCTCTTTTACTTTAGTATAGTCGTAATTGTCCTGCATGTTATTAAATAAAGAATCAAGATTTTGGACAAAATAGGGCTGCAATGTTTTGTATCCATGAACATCCACGAGGTAGTTAATGATGGAGCTGATTTGTTTATGATCTTTAAAGGCTATAGAATCTTTGGCTTCTGTAATCTTCTTGTTATGAAGCATTGAATATTTATTAAGTAATGATTCCAGGTGATTTTCCTGGCTTGCCAAAGAAATATGAAATGCTCCCCACGGTCCAAAAGATGCTGCCATGGTAAGTATAAAAAGAGAAACCGGAATAAGTTTAATATTTTTTGATTTTGAAACAAGAAAATAGACGGCAATAAATAAAAGCCAAAGAGCCAGTACTAAAATAAAATATCGTTGTTCGGTTATTCCATAATCATTTATTCTTCTTTTAACTGCAAGAAATAATAAAATTATTAATGGAAATAAAGCGAAATAGAAAAAGCGGGAGAATATTAAAATCCATTTATTGTTTTCATCATTTCGAACCGGGTATATAAGCAGCAATGATAAAATACCACCAGCTGAAAAACCTATCACGAGATATGAAACCCATCCTACAGGCCATTGTGCGGTAATGATGATCTTAAACATATACGCATAAAGAATAAGCAGGTATATACTTACAAGCGGCAACAAAACGTATTGTGTAAAAATTTTTAATCCTTTTGGATAATCCTTTTTCAAATCAAGATCTGAGAAATTTAAAGGAATGCCAGCCAGGAAAAACCACGTATTAAAAATTCCGGCCAACGATATCCATAAGTCAGAATATAGTTTACCGCTGACATTAACTTTAAATAATTTTTCGATGGCAAGAAGAGCCAATGCAAGGCCCAGGTAAAGGACAATTGTGTATAATGCTGAAATTAATATTCTTAAGAAAATAATTTTATTGTATTGCCAGAAGCCATTCAACCCGCCTTTATTGGTGAACGGCACAAATGCAATTAATAAATGTAATGCGATCGTAAATAATGAAAACCTTGTAAAACTAATAACCATGAACTTTTCAGGCAATGTAAAATAGTAGCAAATGATTAAAGCAACTGCCAGTAGTTTTAAGGTGATGCCTGGTATGAACCTTAGTTTTTTTTGCTCAATATAAATTTGAATTGCAATAAACAACAGCATACCAATATAGCAACTCATTATAATGTTGGTATAATAATAGTGCGATTCCTCAAGGTCGTAACGCAGGTTTACAAACAATATACAGTATACGCAACCGTATATTGCGGCAATTAAAGCAAACGGAAATCTCTTAAAAGTGAAAAAGGTTTTTGTTATAAGAGAATCAAGTGACGGTAATCTCATAATAGGCATTTGTTAAAAAATATTCAATCGCATCTTTTTGGTAAACTAAAGATGATGAATTTTTTTAACTATGCTTTTAAAAAAGTTACTATCGAAAAGAATCTAAAACTTGTGATCAGGTTTTATCAATTGGGGATATTCTTTTTGAAACTCTCTTATCTCCGGAATTGATACGGCCTGGATGTAGCCCTGGTTAGGATTGTGTGCAATGAAATCCTGGTGATAGTTTTCAGCCACCCAAAACTTTTTCAATGGCATTACTTGTGCAGCAATGGGCGCTTGATATTTTCCGGAAGCAGTCATTTGTTTAATTTTTTCCTCAATTTCTTTTTTCTCTGTATCGTTTGTGTAAAAAGCTATAGAGCGGTATTCCGTTCCCAAATCAGGCCCTTGCCCATTTACCTGCGTAGGATTTTGCCCACCGAAATATACATTCAGCAAAGTTTCATAACTAATTTCTGAGGGATCATAATATACTTCCACACTTTCTGCATGGCCGGTGTTTCCGGTAGCAACCTCTTCATAAGTTGGATTGGAAGTAGTGCCGCCTGCATAGCCCGACACGGCTTCCTTTATGCCTTTCACACTTTCAAATAAAGCTTCTTCATGCCAAAAGCAGCCAGCGGCAAAATAGGCTTTACTATATTTCGAAAGATCCTGCTTTTTGTCAGCGGTTTGTGTGGGCTTGTTGTCAGATCTTTGAGCGCATGATGTAAATGCCATCATTAATCCTGCAGAAAGAAATAAAATAATTATAGATTTCATATTCATTGTTTCTTAAATGTACGGTTTTCAGAAAAGAAGAGTTGTTAAGAAAAAGTGAGAATAGGTATTATCATAAAATAAAAAAAAGAAGATATTCCACGAAGCCATGAAAAACACAAAGCAGTTTTCTTAGTGATCTTAGCGTCTTAGCGGGAAATAAATAAAAAAGAAAATTCTCACTTAAATTTTAAAACCAGTTTTGGGGAGGTTCTTCCGGAACAACGTTCACCGGAGGTAAAGGTTTTGAAATTTCTTCAGTTGCGTTACCGTTACTCGTGTTATTCATTGTATCTACTTTGGGACTAAGATGAGACACCAATCCTTTTACAATACTTAATTTATCTATCCTGCATTCAGAAGCAAATATATTACCGGCAACAACCGCATCTTTTAAAACAGATACTCTTCCCTCACAATAAATATTACCATTTACATGTCCTTTTATTATAAGATCTCTTACATGAAGATCGCCGTTGATAATTCCTTTTTTTTCAATGGTAAGGGTTGCTTTCACCTCTACGTCTCCATTTATCGTACCCTCAATGCCTCCTTCTTTTTCGGAAACAAAATTGCCATTAACTACAATACCTGCGGGTATATAGAATCCTTTGTTTAAAAGAAGTAATGGCCTCATAGCAGAAAGTTAATATTTAAAATTGCTACTTTTCAAATACTGTGGTAGTTGTTGTCGCATTTCCGATATCAACACCAATGGAACGCTCAGGATGATTATCTGACACCCTGAGTGAATTGTATAAATAACCAATACTTACAATCAACTCCGGATCAGGCACTACCTCAACCGGAATAAATCCGTGAAATTCTTCAGATACAGCATCAGTGAGATCGGAATAATTGGCGCCACCTCCCAATAAATATATTTTGGAGCACTGCTCAAGATCAGCGTCGGTAAAATACTGCCGCATAAGAGGTGATACTACCTCATTATAATATTGCCGCAGCAACGATTTGCGGTAATCTCTCAAATCAATACGTCGCCTGTTCGTAAACAGAGAGCCTTTCACAAATGCTTCATCCATCTGATGCTCATTCTTCATTTCGAGATAATATTTGGTATTCATTTCACGGGTGAGATTACCAATTACATATCGTATACCATGCGAACTGAAACAAGTACGATGCACAAGACCATCCGAGGTTGCAAGGCCACCCTCTACAGTGCCGAAGCCAAAACTTATAGCTATAAAGTTCTCATCTGCATTTTTCGGTAACGTTTTCTTTAAACCTATTATGCCACCTACTATTTCCGGTATCACATCATAATTGTCAATCTCAAATGTATTTTTCTTAATTCCGCCTTTTACATTATAAGTATTGGAATCATATTCTATTAAAAAATGCCGATGACCCAGGTACTGCAGAGCCGCTGCTTTGTAAGCATTATAGGTGGCAAGAGGAAACCCTGTAGTTATTGTGAAAGGTTGTTCTGCTTTGTCTAATACTGTTGCCATCGCCGACCGGAAAAGGATATCAAAATCATCTTCGCCGGGAGAAGCATTTACAATACGCCCGGCATTAATTGCACCGCGTTTAGCCATTGCACCTACTAGATACCAGTTGTCGCTTTTTTTTATCTTTAAACCATTCAGAAGATCTTTGGCGGAATTTTCTGTGTTACCGAATGCAGTCTCAAAAATACTGGGAAAACTAATTGTTATTGGTTTCATTGTTTGGAATTTTGGATGAACTAAAAAACATTTGTGTTACCTGGCTATCCGCTAAAGTTAATAATACAAATTTAATTTTGCTTATCTTTTATATGATTGCTAATTTAACGTCCGTTGTTTTTGAAGTAACCGATGGGTCATCGGTAAACATCTTATCTAACAGGTTTAGTTAGAACATTAACTGGCGTAGAATGTTCTTTAATTACGATCATAAAATAATTTCAGCGATGTATATTTTTAAAAAAATAACACAACTCTTATATTTGCATTATCAATGCCCGATAGTATAACGGTAGTACCGCAGATTCTGATTCTGCTTGTCTTGGTTCGAATCCAGGTCGGGTAACTAAAACAAAAAATAAGTCTGGAATAACTTTCCAATTGCTACAGAGCTATATAAGCATCCCGGATTAAATTATTTCTTCTTGCAAAAATTAATAATCACTGGCAGTCTTAAAATCTTTTTTCAACAACCATCCTTTGATGGATTTTCCGCTATCGTCAGTAAAAATCGCGTATTGAAAGTCACCGCTTTCCTCCGTAAAAGTAAGTGTAGCGTCTCCCGCAGTTAAGTAAATATCACTCCTTTTGTTTTTATCAGGGGCATCGTAAAAATAAGCGTCGCGGAGAATGGTATATTGATTATTAAAAGTGCGTTTATGCCTGACCGATAGTGAATCTGCAGCGGGCATTAATTTTCTTTTCGGTTTATGGCTGGCTGTAAGAAGAATCGGATTTTTCTTCTGTATTGGTTTTTCCTTTAATTCCTTTATTAGCTTGTCAGCCACTATGGTATTTGAATCTATAAATGGTAATTTCTCATCTGTTTTCGCAATGGTGCCTAAGGAAATATTTTTATGTGATGCATTAAACTTATCATAAGCCGCAAAACCAGCCAGGCCGACCGCAACAATAAGAAGTATAAAAAAAACATAAACTTTGATACGCCTTTGCGCCTGGT
This sequence comes from uncultured Chitinophagaceae bacterium, assembly GCA_963756945.1. GTDB lineage: Bacteria > Bacteroidota > Bacteroidia > Chitinophagales > Chitinophagaceae > Ginsengibacter. The sequence goes on from CAVWQJ010000022.1 coordinate 114,073, forward strand.
TGCATTGTCTTGCTCGCCATCGATCAACTCTCTTTCCCGGATATCTATTGTGTATTGCAAGTCTTTCACCCGTTCTTCTTTTTTGCAAGACGTGTTTGGAGTGTAAGTATTTCTTTTCTCAGCAAAGATTCGTCAACAGTAGGTTTTGTTATTTCTCCTGTCAAATTATCAATTCCTTTTTTTCTTTCGTCGGCAATTGTTCCCAACTGGATAAATTCCTGTAATTCGCATCCGTTCTTAAATCTTTTTGCCAGATTTTTTTCGAGGCATTTATAAATCATGCTCAGCAGCCACACCGGAATACCCATTTCCTTTTGCTGTTTGTAATTCTCCCGGTCGCCGGGCAAAGCTTCACGCCGGAGAGATATAATTCCGGCGGCAATGTACCATGTGCGCCAACATCACCGCATTGCGGGCCATTTCACCCTTATTCATTAAAGGAAATGGAACAGTACCCGTTAGTAATTCAAACAATACAATTCCATAACTATACACATCCGTTTCCGTTAGTGTTTCGCCGGTGCTTTGTACGGGCTATATAAATTCTATTGCACCTGCATAACGAATACTCGTCCGCCTTTGTTCATCAGTCATTACAGACAAACCAAAATCCAATAATATATAATTACCGGTATGCTGGTTAAATTTTACGTTATTACTTTTTATATCTCCGTGTTTGATATTGGCCCGGTGGCAATGCGCCA
>CAVWQJ010000023.1:0-13701 GCA_963756945.1 uncultured Chitinophagaceae bacterium
TGACCAGGCCCTGCAAGCCGGAATGAAAGAAGCGGGAGAATTCTTTACCGCCATCCAAAAAGGCCTGCCGGGCTATAATTTATTGGACCTTGATGAGTTAAACGATGAAGGGTATAAAGAAATGGAATTGAAAGATGATCCATTTTTGCGCCAAAAAGTTGATCAATTAACCCAGGCTTTTCAAGCAGGTTATACTGCTCCACAACAACAACAGCAACAACAGCCACAGGATAATGAACAAAATGTTGCTGACAATAATAACAATAGCAACAACAATGCTCCATCGATGGCAACTCATAGCGGTAACATTAGTTTCTCGTATCCGGCAAGTTGGGCGCAGAAAAATCATCCCTATCAGCAATTGCCAATTTTGGCAAGTACGTTTACTTCACCTGGCGGTGGCAAACATGGAGCTATAGAAATTTACCAGGTACCCGGTGCCGCCAATCCTGCCCAGGCGATGAATTATATCCAGCAATCTTTATTAAGATTGGGAGTGCAGGTGAGATATGCACCTGATGGAGATCAGAACGGACTAACCCGTTTCTCCGGAACGTCTGTGGGCGCTCAAGGTATTGTTTATCGTTGGGAAGGTTTTATGCGTAGCGTGAATGGCGGCGTAGAAGGAGTTGTTGTAGGAGCCGGCCCCAATGCAAACTTTACTACCATACATCAACAAATAATGAATACCATCAACTAAAAAAATTACAATGAAAAAAGTATATAGAAAAATTGCAGAAAGTTTAATAGTCTTACTTTCTTTAGCGGCTTTTTCAACAAATTCCTACAGCCAGGTTACTCCCGAAGATCCTACAAGCATGGTGCAAGACTTTACAGTTAACCTGGATAAACTCGGAAACGCGACAATGGTGCTTACTCAAAAAATGAATGCCAGTCAATGGGCAACATTTAAAACGAGCCAGGTTTATAACGATCCGGCAATGGCTAAGCGTGATATGGAGCGTAGCATGTCTACCTATGTTATTGATGACTTTAAAAGAGACATGGACGAAATGAACAGGAAGGTAACACTTTCTTTAAAGGTGATCAGCTATGCACAATACAAAGGAAATGGTCAATGGTCGTTAAAAATTGATTCAAAAGACCCGCAGGTGACTAAGCTAACGGATAAGGCTTACATGATTACAGGAAATGCTGTTATGGGCAATAACCTGGTGCAACAAATTTTTAAAATTTATTTTCCCGGTGGTGCAAGCGACGTTAAGCAAACAACCGATGAATTTGGGAAAGCTATATTTACTTATAACGCTGGCAGAGGATTTGCATCTTATTTAAAATGGAATAATATAGTTGGCCTATTACTTATTTTAGCCGCAGTTTATCTATTGATTAAATCTCAAATCGGACAAAAATATAACACTGTAAGAGTATGATAAGAATACAATATTATATCGGAATAATTTTCAGCAGTTTAATTTTCATTCTTTTTTCAACCAACGTTGATGCGCAGCATACCATTTTACATGGGGATACACTGGTTGTCGATGACGGAGCTAAGTTTTGGCTAAATGAGGAATTGGTTTTTGGATCCGGAACCAAAGCCGACAAGTCGTATACTTATATCTATGAAGCGCCCAGTGGTTTTCAAAAAATAGTTGCCGATCACAAAAGAAAATCATTGTCGTCAGTGTATAAGGGATCTAAATCCAGGATTATTAAATTTGAGAAAGCACTTGGTCATAACAAAAAAGGATTTGATTATACTATCCTTGTTCTTGAAATGCCCAATGGTACTAAATATTGGTGCGATGCGAGAAATGCTTACGCCAATCATGAAATTGTATCAAATGCTTCTGGCGATAACGGTGCTCAGCTTTCAAAGAACGACTCAAAAGATAATGCTAATGATTTAAAGAATAAAAAACCCGCTTCAAAAAAAATACCTTCAAAAAAGAAAATCTCGCCTTCAAAAGAAACAACAATTTTTTAGTTGGCTTGCCAACGTTTCCGGTTGAGGATTTTTTTACTTTTGAATATGAAATATTTTACAACGATCGCCGTCATTATTTCGGTGATCGTTTTTTTGCCAGCCTGCAGCACCACGCGAACACCTAAATCTTCAGCTAAAATTACCACAACTGAAGCGCCGGCAAACACCGGGACATCAAATCGCATAAACAACTCTGTTCCGGGAGTAGTTATCGACACAAAAAATGTAACAGCAGATTCGGTTGTTGAATTTGCCAAAACACTTATCGGAACAAGATATAAATATGGTTCTGCAATCAAAGAACAGGGCTTTGATTGTTCCGGATTTATAACCTATGTATTTAATCATTTCAAAATACACGTGCCGCGTATTTCAAAAGATTTTACTAATGCGGGAATGTCCGTTGATCCTGCGGCAAGTAAACCTGGAGACCTCATTCTTTTTACGGGAACAGATACGACCGGCTGGATTGTAGGGCACATGGGCATCATCACTCAAAATGAAAGTGGAAGATTACAATTCATTCACTCGGCATCCGGAAAATCAATTGGGGTTATTATATCTGGTATGAGTAAATATTTTGAAACGAGATTGGTGAAAGTAATAAGAGTGTTCCAGTATTGAGTATTTTTCTAATCTGGCGTTATCCAAAAGAAAGCGTTAACTGCTTTGAAATAATTTTCACTGCCTTTACATTCTTATAAATATTGCCTGAATTTTGTATATGATATAAAGCAGTTTCTTCGTACCTCGATGCTATTATTATTTCTACACCATCGGCGTTAGCATCAAATAGATCTTTAACCAATTGCGGGGTATTATTATTTTTAGAAAGATGAGATAAAAATAAATGGCTCATAAACGAAGGCCTGTATTTTTTGAAAAGAGCCAATGCCTGCATATTGGATAAATGTCCCTGGCCACCGCTGATGCGCTTCTTCAAATGATAAGGATAACTACTTTCGCTTAACATCTTTTCATCATAATTGGCTTCGAGAAATGCTGCGTGGCATTGTTTAAAATGTTTAATCACATGTTCGCACGGTAAACCTATATCTGTAAAAATTCCCACTTTTATGTTATTGCAGCCTACAACAAAACTATTAGGATCGCTTGCGTCGTGAAGTTTCGGAAAAGGTATTATTGTGAGTGAACCGATCTTTACACTTTCATGAGCTTTGAAAGACATTGCCAAATGATTTTCGATCCTGATGCCACTATTAGACAAAGTATTGGCTGTAATATAAACGGGAAGCTGGTACTTTTTGCTTAATACTTCTATTCCTTTAATATGATCAGAATGTTCATGCGTAATAAAAACTGCTTTTATTTTCCTGATGGCAAGGTTAAGACGCTTCATTCTTTTTTCAATTTCTCTGCACGCAATGCCGGCATCTATTAGTATGGCTTCACTTTCGTTAGCTATGTAGTAGCAGTTGCCATTGCTACCGGAATTTAATGAAGAAATAAATAAAGACATTAAAAGCAAAGAAACAGATTTTAATTACGCAAAGAAAAAATTCTTATATTTTTACGCCTCGAAAAAGCCTTTAACTGGTTTAGATTTTATGTTTAATATTAAGGTAAATTACTTTTTCATTCCATTGTGATAAAATAAACTATGTGTTATTCGTCATAATGGAAAGTCTTTAACCTATTCTAATATTCTATGCGTGAGTACTACATCTTTGATGGGCAGGCGAAAAGAGGGCCTTTCGATCTGGAACAACTAAAATCGAAAATTTTAAGTAAGGAAACTCCTGTTTGGTATGAAGGACTTACAGCCTGGATGATGGCTGGAAACGTAGATGAGCTTAAAGAATATTTTGCACCTAAACCAACGCCTCCTCCTCCGTTGCCCCGGCCAATTCAAAAAAATGCGCCATTACGTGAGGAAATATTAAACTCTTTTTCCGAGGCTACACAACTTTATCCTGAAACTAAACGAAAAGGATATTTCGTACCAATCTTAATTTCGATTGTTATTATAACAGGTATCATCCTGGTGGTGCTTTATTATCAAAAAATAATTTCTTTTTGATAATAACCTGTATCCCGCATTCTTAAAAATATTATTGAATATTTAACTGAATAATTGTATCTGCATCATCTGTCTTTATTCCATCCAAATAGATATAAGTTCCCTCAGGTGATTGTTTATATTTAATTTTATTTCCGCCGCCAAATTGTAATGCACCAGTAATCTGTTCTTTCATTTCAGGAATAAGAATGTAAGATTCGTTTTCCGGCACGTTTAGAATATGTACAAACAAGGTTTTATTTTTTGCGGTAATAACTCCCCATTTTTGCGGTGAAATAATATTGCCTTTTGTGCCATAAATTGTTTGTCCGTTAACCCGCATCCATTTCCCGATTTCCTTTAACGTATCCATAAATTCAGGTTGGATTTTTCCGTTAGGCATGGGACCTACATTCAATAAAAAATTTGCATTGCGGCCAGCCGCGTTTACGAGATAGTGAATCAATTGTTTTACCGATTTGTAGCTCGTATCAGTAATATTAAATCCCCATGAATTATTCATTGTTTCACATGTTTCTAACGGCAATTGTTCCGAAGGCTTTTGAAAACTTAAGCCTGAATTATTCTGACCAGGAAGATCTCTTTCAAACATTTGGAAATCCTCCCCCTCGAATGGCGTAAGGTGATGATTATTTCCAATGAGGCATTGTGGTTGAAGCTTATGTATTAAACCATAAATTTCATCGTAGTGCCAGTTGATTCTTGAAGAACGATCTGCATTTCCTTCGGGTGCTGTTTGATCCCAATGGCCATCAAACCAAATGCCTGCAATTTTTCCATAGTTAGTTAATAATTCTGTCAATTGGTTTTTCATAAATTGAAGGTAGTGTGCGTAATCACCTTTGCCTTTTCTGCCGGAGTGCTGGCCTGTTCTGCCTGTTTCATGAGGATAATCTTCCCTGCCCCAATCTAAAAGTGAATAATACAAGAAGAGTTGAATTCCCTGTTTATGACATTCATCTGCTATTAGTTTTACAACATCTTTTTTATAAGGAGTGTGCATAATGTTGTAGTCAGTAAACCTTGTGTTCCACATACTAAATCCATCATGGTGTCTCGTAATTAATGTTATATATTTCATGCCGGCATTCTTTGCCATACTTACCCATGCGGCCGCATTAAAATCAATTGGATTAAAAAAATCTACTAAGCGTTTGTAATTTTTTACAGGAATACTTCTGTCATTCATTACCCATTCACCTGCACCGGGGATACTAAAAATTCCCCAATGAATAAAAAGTCCGAAACGATCATTGCTAAAGACTTCTCTTGCTTTTAAATTTTCCGGGGTTTGGCTTGTACGTTTGTGCGGAAACATCGCCATACATTAAAGCACAGCAGGTAATTATTAAAAGTAGTTGCTTCATCTATGCTGGTTTTGTTGTTGGTAGTATAATTGCAAGAATTGATAACTTATGTTCCTACAAACATAATGCATACATTTTTTAAATAATGAATGATTAAAAATTTTCACTAACAAAACTTAATTGCGTCTATGCCATAATAATTAATGGTAATATTTTCATACATTCTGAATATAAATTTCCATAAAAACAAAACCGCAATTCCCATCACAAGAATCACGGTTCTTTTATTTTGAGTCGCCAATGCAGCAACAGGTATTTACATTTTCAGGACTTTGCCACTTCCCGCAACCTTGCTGTTGATTTTTGTTGCATTCCCTTTATAAAATACATTTCCGCTTCCGCTAATTTTTGCCTCAATACTATTACTTGCATAAACTCTTACATTACCACTTCCGCTGATTTTTGCATCTACATCATTGCTGTTAATGTTGCTGCAATCTATGTTGCCGCTTCCGCTTATTTGAGCGCTAATCGAATTTGTTCCGTTACCTTTTAAATCTATATTCCCGCTTCCTGCTATTGCCAAATCAAGGTCTTTAAATTTATCGAATGTTAATTTAAGGTTTCCTGAACCCGATACAGCCATATCTGTTTTTGAATCATTTGTAAATGCGCCATCGCCACTGATATTTCCGCTGCCACTAAGTTTTAACGAGTTTATTTTAGTCATAGAAACATACACGTTCATTTTTGATTTGGATTTAAGATTTACATTTTTCTTTGGTCTAATCATTAACCGGCCATCTTCTACGGTAGTCTCAATATAAGGAAGCAGGTTTTCATCAGCTTCAACGGTTACACTATTAGAATTGCCATAGCTAATTTGCACATTCATCGAACCCTGGGAAGCTAACGAGGTGAAACTGCTAACTTCACGGGTTTCTTTTTTTACTTCGCCGTTACCTTTAATAGTTTCCCACTTTTGTGCGGATGCATTAATGCTTATTAAAACAAATAAGCCTATCAATAATTTTTTCATGATTATTTAATTTTTTTTTAGGAGATAGATGTATTACGAACCGAATGGAAAAAAGTTACAGGGGTTGATAAATTATATAAAGGAATTTTAAATTTGGCCGATATCCTGTTTCCACCAAGCCACAAAGGCCTCTAAGGATTGCCAAAACAAACTTTGTGCTCTTCGTGGCTTTGCGAGGAAATGATCTAATACGAATGTCCTTAAATCAATATGAATTATATAATAATTATTTTTATTAAAAATTCGATCAAAATCAATTGTAAATAAAATTAAGACAATGATTTTCACAGAGAAAAACAAGAAGACTTTTTTATTAGTTATGGTAGCAAGCTTATTGTTTTGTAGCGATTGTTTCTCACAAAATAAAATCAATATTAATGTCAACGGTTTTTACAAACCTGCAGAAAATCCGATAGTAAAAGCAGATTCATCCTATAAATTCCGGGACCCGATTAGTAATAAAATAGTGAGATGGCAGAGGGCTGATGTTTTTAATCCTGCTGCAATTGTGAAAGATGGGAAGGTGTTTTTATTGTATCGGTGTGAGGACAATCCCGCAGCAGCTATTGGTGGCAGAACATCACGCTTGGGCCTCGCAGAAAGTGAAGACGGGATTCACTTCAAAAAATTTCCAAAACCAGTTTTATATCCTGCCAATGATTCGTTTAAACAATATGAATACCCGGGAGGCTGCGAAGATCCAAGATTAGTACAAACAACGAATGGGCTATACGTAGTTGCCTATACGGCATGGAATAATAAAGTTGCCAGGTTATGCATTGCATTTTCTAAAGATCTTTTTCATTGGGAGAAAAAAGGCCCGGCGTTTTTAAAAGCGGGCAACGGTAAATATGTAGACAGTTGGAGTAAGTCAGCATCGATGGTAACGAAATTTGAAAACGGTAAACAGGTACTTACAAAAATAAATGGTAAGTACTGGATGTACTGGGGCGAAAAATTTATTAACCTTGCATGGAGTAATAATTTGTACGATTGGAATCCGCTTACAAACAGTGATGGATCTTTAAAAACTGTGGCAGTGCCAAGACCCAAAAAATTTGATAGCGATCTTACTGAATGTGGCCCACCGGCCGTGCTTACAGATAAAGGCGTGGTATTATTTTATAATGGAAAAAATGCCACTGATGCAAACGCAGATCCGTCTCTTCCGCAGGGAACCTATTCTGTTGGTGAAATAATTTTTGATAAAGACAATATTGAAAAAATCACGAGTCGTTCAAATGCACCTTTTGTGAAGCCAACATTACCTCACGAAGTTTCCGGTCAATATAAGGCAGGCACCACTTTTTCCGAAGGCCTTATTTTATTTAAGGGAAGATGGTTTATGTATTATGGCACCGCTGATTCTTTTGTTGGACTCGCTATTACAAAAAATGATTGATATGAATAAATTTATGAATTGTTTGATAATCCTCCTTTCATTTACTATGGCATGTAACAGTAACAATACAGATAAAAAAGCTGAAAGCAGTAATCAATTAGCAAAGGGTTCTTACGGCTATGATGCAGCATTTCTGAAAGAATATTCATCGGGCCTCGTTGAATTGCAAAATGAAAACATGAAAGTTTTGTTAAGCGCAAATTATCAGGGACGAGTAATGACGAGCACTGCTGCCGGCGATAGTGGCAGCAGTTTTGGATGGATAAACTATGGATTAATTTCATCGGGTGAAAAGAAAAAACAATTTAATCCCGTAGGTGGCGAAGAAAGATTTTGGCTTGGACCGGAAGGAGGCCAGTATTCTATTTATTTCAAAAAAGGAGATTCATTTAATATTGCCCATTGGCAGGTTCCCCCGGTTGTTGATACGGACGCTTATGATGTCTTACAATCGACCAAATCATCGGCGACCTTTTCTAAAAGTGCGGTTATCACAAATTATTCGGGTACAACATTTCACCTTGATATCAAAAGAACGGTTGAATTGCTTGATAAAAATTCAGTCGAAAAAAATTTGCAAATAACTATTCCTTCTGGTGTTCAATATGTGGCGTATGAATCTAACAACCAAATAAAAAATACAGGAAATGAGGAATGGAAAAAAGAAGATGGTCTTCTTTCAATTTGGTTGCTTGGGATGATGAATCCAACGCCACAAACAAAAGTTATGATTCCGTTTGTTCCTAAACAAAATGCCAAATCATATATAACGGATGATTATTTTGGTGAAATACCTAAAGACAGATTGTTAGTGAAGGACAGCATTTTGTTTTTTCGATGCGATGGCAAATCACGCGGTAAGCTGGGAATATCTCCCATGATTGCAAAGCCAATTGTAGGAAGTTATGATTTTGAAAAAAATGTACTCACTATTTTAATTCCTGAAGTGCATAACGGTGACAGGTATGTGAATTCGAAATGGGAAATTCAAAAAGAACCTTATAGCGGCGACGTTATAAATTCATATAATGATGGTCCGTTAGCGGATGGATCGCAACTCGGGCCTTTTTACGAAATCGAGTCATCGTCACCGGCAAAAGAATTGCAGCCGGGCGAAACGCAATCCTATCATCAGCTAACCTGCCATTTCCAGGGAGATTATTCGTCATTAAAGGAATTAGCGAAGCAACTATTATCAGTAAACCTGGATGAGGTAAAGAACTGGTAAACGCTAATAAAATGAAATAAGTTTCATCGAAAACCTTACTGGTAATGAAAATAATTTTAACGGGCGGTTTTTTAGGAAGTGGCAAAACAACAGCTATTCAGCATGCATGTAATTTATTATTAAAAGAGAAGGTAAAGGTTGCTGTTATAACTAACGACCAGGGCGAAGAATTAGTTGACAGTAAATATTTACAAAACTTTTTAATACCGGTTAAGGAAGTTACGAAAGGATGTTTTTGTTGCAATTATAATTCGCTTCTTGAAAACATTCGTTATTTCAGTGAAATAATAAATCCTCAAATCATATTTGCTGAGTCAGTTGGTTCATGTACAGATCTTGTTGCAACAATCGCGAAGCCGTTAGCAGAGATGCACCCTGAGCTTACTGTAAATATTTCTGTCTTCGTTGATTCGTTCCTGTTATACTCTTTTATATCGGGAAAATCATCTTTTATAAATGACTCGGTTCGTTACATTTTTAAAAAACAAATGGAAGAGGCCGATATTTTGATCTTGAATAAAACCGATTTGCTGAACCCACGGCAACTCGAAGAGATAAAGGAAGTAATTCAAACTGACTATCCGCAAAAGAAAATGCTTTTGCAAAACTCGCTGCAAAATAAAGACACACATCAATGGCTGAATTGCCTGGAAACAGAAGAATTTTTTTCAAACAAATGCTCCCTTGACATTGACTACGCAATTTACGGCGATGGCGAAGCAAAACTTGCGTGGCTGGACGCGGACTTGCTCGTGGCAACTGAAAAAATGCCTGCGTCGAAAGTGGCTGTAAAACTTGCTGAAACGATTTACGAAAAAATTGGAAATAAGAATTACGCAATTGGTTATTTAAAATTTTTAGTTACGGATGGCTCGGAACAATTTAAGATGAGTTATACTGCTTCCTCTAATTATGAAGAGCCGATTTTTAACATGATCTCGAAGAATGTATCCGTTTTAATAAACGCAAGAGTGGAAACTACACCGGAAATATTAGAGGAGATTATGTATGACGCTATAAACGAAGTTGCGATAAAAACAAAAAGCAAAATTCAAATACAATCGCTTTCTGCTTTTAAACCAGGCTTTCCCAGGCCAACTTACAGAATTGCTAACTGAAAAAATCAAACTAAGCATTCTCAATAACAATTTCTTTTACGGGTATTGAACCATAAGCAACTTTCAACGTGCCTTTGCCTTTTGTAAAATGCACATTTCCAAAACCACTCTCTGTTGAAAGAAAAGAAGTAAAATCGCCAACTTTAGAATTGATAAATAGTTTCTGCTCAACTGCATCATAACGCACACCCGTAAGCGCTTGCAAATATCCATAGCTCGACATGGCTCTTGCATACCAATGCCCGCATTCATATTCATTAAAGGGATTTCGCACTTTGCCATCGTACCTTTTACGGCTTGCACGCACTATGTCTAACCCTTTAGCAACATTGCCGGTCATCATTAAATGCGCTGCTACCTGGTGTTCAATTCCTGTCCACACTTCATTACTGTATACAAAGGGTAAGGAAAGTTTTCCACCTTTTGGCCAGGTGCAAAGCAGCAAGCCTCCTTCATTTCCCAATGCATACGAGGGACGTTGCGGATTGGCATGGTCACTTAAATCTTTTTTGAAATTGTATTTATGAACTGATGTAAGATGACTTTTAATTTTATTAGGATCAATGAAATCATCCAAACCACACATGGCGCCAATCCATGCACCTAACACGCCATCTGATAAACATCCTTTTCCATATTGATATTTTGGCCCCTCTTCTTCCAATAGCTTTTTAGCCTCTTCCGAATATTCGCCTCCCATTGAAATCTTTGAAGCCTCCACAGGATTTCCTGCTTTTAAACCACTGTATTTTATTTCCTGGAAAAAATATTCACCGTTGAACAAATGATTTTCCAAATAATTTTTTCCTTTTGAAAACAGCTGTTGATATCGGCTTACATCTTCATCCAAAAATTTACCAATTGCAATAAATGCAGTTAATGCACCAAGGTAAAAACTGGTGCACATTCCTTCCGGTCCCCAGAATTCTATATCATAAGTATTGTGATGCGGTTCTTCAACAACTCCTTTCTCTTTTGGATCCCACGTGTCGATGCAAAAATCAAGGCTTTTTTTAACCATAGGGAACATCTTTTTCATCCAGCTAACGTCGCCGCTTATGCGCCACTCGCGATACACTTTCATGATTCCTCCTAATTGACCATCGGCAGCGGCATGGAAGGAGTGATTCGCCGGTTAAATAGGTAGTAATGCCCGAAAGTTTTGGTGACCTTTTGATTTTGTCTTCACAGAATTCCGTGTGACGCAGACTCCGCTCCAGTTTCGGAAATAAATGTGGGATGGCTTGCGCATAATTCCAAACATGTGTACACGAACCATGACAACAACCTTCATCATCAGAACATCCTTCAAAGCTCCACAGTCTTCCATCATATTGACGCAATACCGTTGGTGATTTTAAAATTGAAAGGTTACACGCAATTGCTTCCATTACTTCAGCGGGCAATGTGCTTGCGTAAAATGCATCGGAAAATAATTTAGTGTTATGCAGCAAGTTGTCGTATTCTTTTTTCCAGTGCTCACATTTTTCTTCTACGTTTTTAAATTGACTGCTATACCATGGCTTGTAAAAAGGTCCGTCAAAATCTTTGTCGTAGGGATCCAGATCAAGTTGCGGAGGTGAGGAGCAACATCCTGATTTCGGATCGCAATCTTCTTTTACCTTAGATTGTGTTCCATAAGTGAGATTAGAATCAGGAACATACCAGCACAAGTATATTTGCAATGATTTTACTTTTCCCGGAGTTAACGTAAAAGGAACATACAAAGAAACGCCTGGCGCTCCTTCGGGAACAGGAGGTACAGATTTTAGTTCAGCATTTTTAATAGATTCCCATGCAATAGTTAAAGGATCAAACCAACCGCCCCGAAACCAGCTATGATCAACTACTGTATTTTCATCATTAGAAAAAATGGCAAAATCACTTTTCAAAAATGGCTTTTCTTTTGTACCCTCTTCAGACAGAATAAAACCATTTTGTAACGGGCGAATTGAATTTTTTCCATTGTCAACTTTTAAAAAATTTGCGGCGTTGTAAGAAAATACAGCATCTATAGTTTTGCTACCGGTGTTGGTTATTTGATAAGTTAATGCACCAACCGGAAGACTTGAATTATTTTCATCTGTTGGAATGAACGGACTCATCCCGTTAGTTCAACTTTCACCGGTAATTCATTATCGGTAAGTTGTATCGTTGCAAAAGGAAATTTGGAATTAAAAGTAGCTTTCTGAAAACGCGGTAAGCCAGTAGTCGCACTGCCTGAACCATTTCCTGATCCATGTTGTCCAAATTTTTTCCAGCCTGGAACCGGCCCTTCTATAACCTTTGCACCGTTAGTAATTCCTTTAATCGCCAAGGCCGCAAACATAGCAGGCTCATTAAATACATCCGGTTTATTGCGAACCGACATGTGCGATATGGCACCTGTTCCTTCAACACAAAACATTCCGGCACCCATGCCACCAATCGGAAAAGCAACGCGTTTTAAATAATCGCCAGAATAATTTTTTGAAGCTAACGGTGATTGGGAATTTTCTTCACCTTCAAACTCGTTTTCCTGTTTTTTTTCCGTGTTAGCCATTAAGGTACCAGGAAAAAGACCGGTAGCAATAGTGCCTAATCCTACACCTTTAATAAATTTTCTGCGGGTTGCTTTATGTTTCATGTTGTTTTAAGAGACTAAATGTTAGAAAAAATTATTGCTGTTAAGTACTTAAAAAAGAATGATTGTAAAACTGGTTTATTACAAAGAAGCCCTTAGCCTTAAATAAAATGGTATTTCCACATGTTCATTCGATCGCTCCAAAATTAATTGAACTGCCTTTTCTCCCATCATTTGAAAGTCTGTTGAAATAGTAGTAATTCCATTAAGAATTAATTTCTTTAACGGAGTTTCATTATACGAAATAACACCAACATGTTTCCCCACCTTCATTTTAGTCGTAAGTATTTTTTCAATCAGGAATACCAGGTCATTTTCCATCAGGTTAATGTAAACTTCTCCTTCCTTACATTTTCTTTTTCCAGGTTATTAACCATTTTATAATTAAAAGCATAATCCTAACAAAAGCTATAAAAACCTTCCAATATTTCTTTTGGAAAATAAGGTTGGTTCGGGAAAATTAATTTAATAGTATGATACTTATTAAGTTGTAGCTTATGAAGGCACCATAAATATCTTTTTCAAAATTTTCATAAACGGCAGCGTATTCGCGGGTAACTCCCTGAAATAATTTTTCTAATAGAATTAGTTTGTCTTTAGGGATTTAATTATTAAGAATCGCTTACCGATCATTTCTGTAAAGTGAGGAATAATAACATAATGCGTGTATTCGTTTTTTGTCGGTTAATTAATTGTTTAAACAAAGCGAAATCATTATTGTAGATATAAAAATCAATGGCAGCAAGGTCTCCAAGCGTTGCAACAAAAGCATCATAAATAATTTTTTTATGAGCGCTCAACTTATTGAACAGTAAAAAATATTTTTAGCTTCTTGATTTACTTCCGCGTTTTTAACGAAATAACCTTTACCAGGAACGGAACCGAGGATCCCGTTTTTTTTCAGATGTTTGTATCCTTTTTCAGCTGTGTCACGCGAAATTTCAAATTCAAAACTCAATTCATTTATTGAAGGAAGTAAATCATTTTCTTTT
>CAVWQJ010000024.1:0-70615 GCA_963756945.1 uncultured Chitinophagaceae bacterium
CACGAACCATGGCATGGGGTGTTGCCAGCAGTGTTTCTTTCTGTGATTACTTTGTCCGCTTATATGTCAAGTCAAAGTCGTGTTTCCAGTTTTTTCCGTTATCAGTAGATAGTTCCCAAAATGCTTTAATTGTCTTTCCGTTTTTACTAATCTTGCCTTCAAATCGTTGCCAAAAACCAGGTGCTTTTCGCCATTTTTTCCAAACATCATCGTTGAAACTCATTTCATATTTACGGGAAACACTACGGTCATCAAAATAGAGAACGGAATAATTTTGTTCTGAATCATCACGACCCATCACCCATCTTGACCAAGGAAGGGGAATGTCTCCTTGCCGCTCAACAAGAAAACCACCATTTTCTGTCACTTCAAAGGTTGAGAGACCTTTTATTTTGTCAGATTTGTCAGGTAAAAATGATGCGTTAGTCAGTTCCATTTCCCACTCGCCAATCAATATTTCAAGTGATTTGAGAGCAGGATTGTTAATTGATTTTTTCATTTGATCAGGTCTTTAATTATAAGCCATTGTCAATAAGGGGACAGTCATTTAATGACTTTACAAATTGTCTTGCTATATTGTTGTTCAACATTGCTGCCAACAGTAGTATTTTAGCCTGCGTGGGTGTTCCTCTTCAAATCTGTGAACGTTCAAGGTCCCGAAAGCCCCCGTTTGGTCTCCGACCAACTTAGCCTGCGTGGGTGTTCCTTTTTTCAAATCTATGAACGTCTCAAGGCCCAGAAAGCCCCGTCTGATCTCTGACCAACGGCCGTATACTCCCACCGTTAGTTACCGGTAAAATGTCAACATTTCAAATTATTTACATCATTCCGATAAAACCTCACAAAAAGCTAAACGGAAAAGCTTTATAATGGAAGGCGTTGGTCGGAGACCAGACGCCGGCTCTCACGCATGGGTGATGTGGGCTTGCGAAAGAAAAGAAACACCCACACTGGCTGAAAAGTCCTTCCCATCCTTTAGCTTGACTGCATTATAAACGATGAGGATTTGCTGTATGCAGGCACAAGATTGCCAACTCTCAAAACCTGCCCGACACCCTTGCGCCAGGCTTCTTTTCTATATGCTTGGACTAGGATAAACGTTACTTTTTCTATATGTGGACCAACAGAGGGCAACGCCTCCATATTTTCGTAATTACTCTTGTCGTACCCCGTTTAATCTTCCGTCTTTAAAATCTATATTTAAATCGAGCATTTGCATATTCGGCGGGAACTCCAAATTTATTATTTATCTTGTATCCCCAACTTTCGCTAGTAGAATTCCCATAAGTATCCAAACTAACTTTATCTGGTTTTCCTATAAGTATCTGAACGGAATCCTTTGGCATACCCGTGTGCAATGTCACATTTCCTTTTTTGCCTTTTATTTCTAGATATTGAACTTCTGCCTCTTGATTTAGGTTTGCAAGGTTTGCGATAGTGTATCAATCAGTTGCCGTGCTAACTGTTCTTTTAAAGAACTTTCTGCTTTAAACCCGATTGCATACAAGAGTAAAACTCCTGCAACCATACCGCCAATAAAAATTAAAAAATTCTTCATAACCCTTGTCTTGTTAAATTTCTTGTCTGTGAGTAATCTCAAATGCTGGCACACAACGTTAGGGCTTGCTGCTGTGCTGGAAATTTATATCGTTCAGCCCGCACCGTTAGCCCGATTGAAAAACTATAGATGAAGATATGTACAAAAGCTGATAAAAGAAAGACCTGCCTGGACTGCTGCTGATAGCATTACAAAAGATGAGGATTTGCCGTATGCAGGCACAAGATTGCCAACTCACAAAACCTGCCCGACACTCTTGCGCCAGGCTTCTTTTCTATATGCTTGGACCAACTGGGGGTTTCTTCCACGTACCTCCTCGCAATGACGAAAGATGTGAGTTTGTTTCGTTGTTCCTCCTTACAATGACGTCTCTGGTGGTGGTTAGTCTTTCATACACAATCGAACTAAGGCTGGCATAAAGCTAAAAGTCTCGTCATTGCGAGGAGGAGGCACGACGACGAAGCAAACTTGATTGATGGGAGCTGTGGTTGCGTAAAAAATATTCATTTCAAATCTTTAATCTTATACTCAATGTTGCTTTAGGAGTTTGCTTCGTAGTTCCTCCTCGCAATGATGTCTACCTGGAGGGGAGTTAGTTTTTCATTCCCACTCGAAATAACGCTGCATGAACCAAAGGTCCCGTCATGGCAAGGAGGAGGCACGACGACGAAGCAAACTTATTGAAGAGAACTGTGGTAAAAATATTCTTTTCAAATCTTTGTGCTGATATTCAATGTTGCTTTAGGAGTTTGCTTCGTCGTTCCTCCTCGCAATGACGTCTCTGCTGGTAGTTAGTTTTTATTACACACTCGACCTAAGGCTGCATAAAGCGAAAAGTCTCGTCATTGCGAGGAGGAGGCACGACGACGAAGCAAACTTATTGATGGGAACTTTGCGCTAAAAATATTCGTTTCAAAACTTTATGCTTATATTCAAATTTTCTCTAGGGGTTTGCTCGTCGTTCCTCCTCGCAATGACGTCTCTGGTGGTGGTTAGTCATTCATTCCCAATCGACCTAAGGCTGCATGAAGCGAAAAGTCTCGTCATTGCGAGGAGGAGGTACGACGACGAAGCAAACTTACTGATGGGAGCTTTGGTAAAAATATTCATTTCACATCTTTATGCTGACACTCAATTTTTCTTTAGGGGGTTTGCTTCGTCGTGCCTCCTCGCAATGACGAAAGACGCGGGTGCTTCGTCGTTCCTCCTCGCAATGACGTCTCTGGTGGTGGTTAGTCATTCATTCCCAATCGACCTAAGGCTGCATGAAGCGAAAAGTCTCGTCATTGCGAGGAGGAGGTACGACGACGAAGCAAACTTACCGATGGCGGCTAACAGAAAATGATTTTATAATAATTTCTTTTACATTCTATAAAAAAATTACACCATTTATTAGTGTTATTCTATTTTTAGTTTTACTCAAAACTTCTTTTACGTGAAAAAAGGCGGATGTGTTTATATTATAACTAATCAATACAACCGGGTTCTATACACCGGTGTTACTGCCGAACTCAGAGCCAGGATATGGGAACATAAAACCAAATTTTATCCTGACAGTTTTACTTCAAAATATAATTGTAACAAAATAGTATGGTATGAGGTTTTTCCAACAATTATGGAAGCTATTGAAAGAGAAAAGCAAATAAAGGGCGGAAGCAGAAAAGATAAAATAGCTTTAATTAATTCCCTTAATCCAACCTGGAAAGACCTTTGGAATGACATACAGGACTTATAAAATTTTCTGTATGCTAAAATAAAATAAACGAAATAACCAAGAGTCTCGTCATGGCGAGGAGGAGGTACGACGACGAAGCAAACTTATTGAAGGGGATTAGCACTAAAAATATTTATTTCAAAATCTTGTAATCTTATTCAATGTTGCTTTGGGAGTTTGCTTCGTCGTTCCTCCTCGTAATGACCTCTCTGAGGGTGGTTAGTTTTTCATGAATAGTCGACCTAAGGTTTTCATAAATCGCCAATTATTTATTATAACACCGTCCTGCATTGCCTAAAAACGAAAGCGAAATAACTAAAAGTCTCGTAATTGTGAGGAGGTACGACGACGAAGCAAACTTATTGATGGGAGCTGTGGTAAAAATATTTACTTAAAATCTTTAAGTTGATACTCAATGTTGCTTTAGGGGGTTTGCTTCGTCGTACCTCCTCGCAATGACGTCTCTGAGAGTGTTTGGTCTATTGTGACCACTCAAATTGGGGCTTGTATAAATCGGCAATTATTTATTGTGGAATTGTTCTGCATTGCTTAATAACGAAAGCGAAATAACCAAAAGTCTCGTCATTGCGAGGAGGAGGTACGACGACGAAGCAAACTTATTGATGGGAGCTCGCGATAAGGATATTCATTTCAAATTCTTATGCTAATACTCAATGTTTCTTTAGGGGGTTTGCATCGTCGTGCCTCCCCGCAATGACGTCTCTGTAGTGGTTAGTCTTTCATTCCCAATCGACCTAAGGCTGCATGAAGCGAAAAGTCTCGTCATTGCTGCGAGGAGGAGGTACGACGACGAAGCAAACTTACTGATTGGAGTTGATTGCCCTCATTTTCCTTCCGTTACCGGTAGCTACGGGGCAAAATGACTAATCAAGTAAAGGAATATTCCAGGCAGGTATGGCTGGTTGGCTTTTAAATTAGAGATATAAGTGTAAGAAATTTAATTGGTGGATGAATGATAATTGATAATTGCCTTTATTGCATCCAGCTAACAACCCGGGTTATTTTTGAGGTGTTATAACTTTATTTGGCCGCAACAATTTTGTTTTGTTAGCCTGCTTTGGTGTATCTGCGGCCATCTTTCGAAGGGCGGGTTGTTGTAGCACTTTTGTGGCAGGCTGGGTAGGCGGCAGTTTATTTTCAGCATTAAACTTAACTGCTTCTTTAGCGGAAGGTTGAGTTGGTAACTTAGCTTCTGTTGACAGTTTTTTAGTAATATCTTTTTTTTCTTCCACCATCTTTGTCTTCGTATTATCGCTAACGGCAGCATCAACAGGTTTCGTCGCCAGTACTTCTGCCTTCTTTACGGGGGGAGTTAGCTGCAAAGCGCCGGCCTTTTGCCATGTGTTTGCCTTATTGATGCGTTTAATTGTAGCAGGGGAGAGTTCTATTGTGCGGATGCTATTGCCTTCTTTTATAAATCCGCGGTTGCCCTTCACGCTAATTCTCGCCCCGTCCGGGTTAAGAGATCCGTTTTTATTTATTTTAAACATTTTGATGCGGTCTTCTCTTGCTGTATCGCAGCTACCAAATATTTGGTAGGCGATGTCGCTGGCTGGCACGTGCTGGCAACGATTGCTTCCGCACAAAACGAAAAGGCTGTGGGTGCTGTCGTAGCTGCCATCAAACTGGCTTCCATCATTGTTCCATTTTGCAAAAACACCTACATATATTATTGTATTTCCATCGTCAAAATAGCTTCCGGTAACAGTATTATCGGGGGAAGGTGATAAAGAAATTTCATTGCCATCATCATTGGTCTTCGCTGAAGTGACAGGTTTTGTAGTTGTGCCGGCATCAGTTAGTTCACTTGCCGGTGTAACTGCAGTGCTATTCGTTTCACTTTTGCCCGTAGGTGTTGTACCGGCATTGCCGCTGTGGCCTGCAACTGTTTTTGAATCTTTTTTGAAAGATGCCTGCTGCACGCCGCTATCTGCGGATGTAGCTATTTGCCCCGGAGTGGTATGAGCCGTTACGGTATCAATGTTGTTGGCTGCATTATCTCCCGCAGCGGAGGGTGTCTTAGGGCTGCTGCCACACCCGAAAAGCATTACTGCCAATAAAGCGATGAAGTAATTTTTCATACCCGTAGTTTTATAATGATCGAAGAATAATTTTTGTAAGAAGGATATCTTTTTTATTAATAAAATACACATAACCAGAAGGCAATGCTTCCACCTTGGCATTAAAAGGGCGTTGCTGCAGCACAATATAATAGGCATCCGATTCGCCCAGCAATCGTAATATTTGCTGCGGGTCACTTTTAATAAGCGCAATATCTGCATAGAAAATATTATCGCGGGAGACTGACGAATCCAGCACAATAGCCGGGCTCATGAGGTCGGCATCTTTCCGGAATATGAATTGAATGGTTTTAAGGTTGTGTGTATTAACCCGATCGTATTTATAATTATCAACTGCAACATCGCGGGCAATGGTAAAGAGTTGCGGAAAAATGAAGGCCGAAATAATAAGCAGCAGCAGGAGTGAATACAATTTATTAGACCTTTTCAACCCTGTGTTTGTAACAATAAAAGCCACGATTTTTCCAACGGAAGCATATTTAGCAGATAGCCACCGGATCAGCATAAATAGTACCATCAAAATAAGAATGATCAAAAAATATCCTTTAGCCCAGTTAATGAACCTGGAAGACGTAACAACGTTGTAAGAATACATTAAGTAGCTGTTATGATCAATCCTCACCGCATCGGTAGAGATACCAAATTGCTGGTAATAAAAATGCACGTACACCCATGCAATAAAGTATAAGTATATGGCAAGTACAATAGTGAAGTCGCGTATAACTTTTAATGTATCGCCGATCATGCTGCGAAGTTTTAATTGAGGGTAATTTAACCAGGGAGGAACGTTTATAAAATTAATACTTCAAAATATGAAATGCAATACCCCATAACGGCATTTTATATTCGATACCGGAAGAGCCGGGGTATAATCATTTAGCCCGTGTGGGTGCCTCTTTTCAAATCTATAAACGTCGAGCTTCCTTACACGTAGCGGAAATAAGTTTTCACATTCAATTTTCTTAATCTGCCTTACCTGCCGGGCAGGCGCTTTTTTTATGCGCCCGGCATAAAAGGCATGGGCACTTTCTATCTGCGTCTATTCTACCATATTCAATAATCCTTTTAATCATGGTTCAGACAATGAGCAACAAAAGCTAATTTTGCACATCATTTTTATAATATGGCATTTACACATTTAATACAAGAGGCGGTAATTAAAAGCCTGCAGGAATTATACGGGCAGCAATTTTCTGAAAAGGATTTTCAAATAAATGAAACCAAGCCGGAATTTGAAGGAGACTATTCAATTGTTCTTTTTGCTTTGGTAAAAAATTTAAAGCTGGCTCCGGATGTTTTGGCAAAAAACCTGGGAGACAATCTTATAAAAAATAATCCCGGTTTTTTTTCAGGCTATAATGTTATAAAAGCATTTTTAAACCTTAGCATTTCAGAACAGGCACTGCAAACTTTTCTCGCAAAAAATTATAACGATGTTTGTTTTGGTAAAAAGCCTTTGAACGAATAAGAAGGTAATGGTTGAATACTCTTCACCCAATACCAACAAGCCTTTGCACCTTGGCCATTTAAGAAATAATTTTTTGGGATGGAGTGTTGCGGAAATTTTAAAAGCGAATGGATACGAGGTATATAAATCAAGTATTGTTAACGACCGTGGTATACATATTTGCAAGAGCATGATTGCCTGGGAAGAATTTGCCAACGGCGCTACGCCGGAATCAACCCACACAAAGGGCGATCATTTTGTGGGAGATTATTATGTGAAATTTAATGATGAATATAAGGAAGAAGTTAATAAGTTAATTAGTGAAGGGGTTGAAAAGGGAAAAGCAGAAAAGGAAGCGCCGATAATGAAAAAGACGCAGCAGATGCTACTGGATTGGGAACATGGAAAACCCGACGTAATTGAACTTTGGAACAAAATGAATGGCTGGGTGTATAAAGGTTTTGATGAAACGTATAAAAGAATCGGCAGCGATTTTGACCAGACATTTTATGAAAGCCAGACCTATATTCTTGGAAAAGAATTTGTAAAAAAAGGCCTGGAAGATGGCTCGTTTTATAAAAAAGAAGATGGCAGTGTTTGGATTGATCTCTCACAGGCAGGGTTAGACGAAAAATTATTATTACGGGGTGATGGCACTTCTGTTTATATAACACAGGATATTGGCCTGGTAAAACAAAAGTTTGAGCAATATCATTTAGATGAAAGCATATATGTAATTGGCGACGAGCAGATTTATCACATGAAAGTGCTGAAAGAAATTTGCAGGAAACTGGGAATGCCTTTCGCAGATAATATTCTTCACCTGAGTTATGGAATGGTAGAACTTACTACCGGTAAAATGAAAAGCCGCGAAGGAACAGTTGTAGATGCAGATGACCTGGTAGATGAAATGATTGCCACTGCAAAGCATCACACGGAAGAACTCGGAAAAGTAAAAGATTTTACCGAAGACGAATTAAAGGAACTGTATGAAATACTCGGCCTGGGCGCCATGAAATTTTACCTGCTTCGTGTGGACCCGAAGAAAAGAATGATTTTTAACCCGGAAGAGAGTATCGATTTCCATGGATTTACAGGGCCCTTCGTTCAATATACGTATGCAAGAATTCAATCAATTTTAAGAAAGATTGGGGAAACAAATGAGTCAATGGTCAATGGTCAATCGTCAATGGAAAAACTGCTACCGCTTGAAAGGCAACTGTTGATTTTTCTCGAGAAATATGCAAACGTCGTCGAGCAGGCAGCGGAAGAGTTGAATCCTTCTGTTATTGCGAACTATGCATTTCATTTGGCTAAAACATTCAATTCATTTTACGTAGAGCATTCTGTTGCCAATGCGGAAAGTGAAGAAAAGAAAAATCTTCGTTTACATATTGCCGTGATGACGGCCACAGTTATTAAAAGTGCTTTGCAGTTGTTGGGGATTAAGGTTCCGGAGAGAATGTAGATAGTGGGAGTAAGTAGCAAGTGCTGACGCACAGTTGAATACTCAGCGAAAATTTTAGGCTAATTAATATTTTGAGGTGCTGGAAAACCCGAAGGGTTGAAATTATTGTAGAAAAGAGCAAATTGTAAATCAAAACCCCGAAGGGGTGATACCCAAACTATTTTAAATTGACTGCTATGCCAGGGACCTTTCATCAACTTCATATCCAGGTTGTTTTTGCTGTTAAAGGCAGAGAAAATCTGGTCAGTAATAATTGGAAAAAAGAGTTACACAAATATATAGCTGGTATCATCG
This sequence comes from uncultured Chitinophagaceae bacterium, assembly GCA_963756945.1. GTDB lineage: Bacteria > Bacteroidota > Bacteroidia > Chitinophagales > Chitinophagaceae > Ginsengibacter. The sequence continues at coordinate 8,584 of CAVWQJ010000024.1, forward strand.
AAGGAAAGGGACAAAAGTCCATAATTGTAAATGGAATGCCTGATCATATTCATGCATTCATAGGACTGCGGCCGGCTATGGCCATATCTGATTTGGTTAGAGATATTAAAAACAATTCGTCAAATTTTGTTAATGATCACAACCGGGTGAAAGGTAAGTTTTCATGGCAAGAAGGTTACGGTGCATTTTCTTATTCTCATTCTCATATAGACGCCGTATATCAGTACATTCTTAGCCAGGAAAATCATCATAAAAAGAAAACATTCAAGCAGGAATACCTGGAACTTTTAAAAAATTTGAGATCGGATATGATGAGAAATATTTGTTCGAATGGTACGATTAGCGTTCTCCTATTTGGGTATCACCCCTTCGGGGTTGCTCTTTAACGATTCGGATTTCTTCTACAATAATTGCACCCTTTCAGGGTTTTTTCCTAAAATATAAACACTTGTTTTCAGCAGCTCAAAATATTAATTAGCCAAATTTTGATATATTTGAAAGATGGATAAAGAAGTTAAGATATTTCATTTGCAGGACGAAACTACTGACTTCATCTTTTGGATGTCTGATGTTGAAATGCTTGAGGCTGCGGAAGCATGGAGACAGCAATACATAGATTATAAGAACTATGTTCAGGATACTATTGAGAAAGTTTGTAAAATAGTAAATCAAAAATATAAATAGCCGAAGATTCGCTCACGAGGCCTGCAATTATTCAAGCATCATACAACAACTTCCCCAAAAGTTCGTTTATATGCCAATAAGATGTACATTTGCGCCTTATTATATACTCCTACTTAGCAGACTGGATAATCTTCCAAAACGGTAAAAGCTCATCAAGTCATAGGTTTTGAGCATATTCGTATCGGCTTTCACAAATCATTTTTAGATTAAGGAAGTTATCATTTACATTAAAATATTAAATTTTGAATTTTAAAGAATTGCATTTAATTGCGCCCATTTTAAAGGCGCTCGAGACAGAGGGTTATACCTCGCCTACTCCAATACAGGAACAGGCCATACCCGATGTATTAAAAGGAAAAGACCTGCTGGGTTGCGCCCAAACAGGCACGGGTAAAACCGCGGCATTCGCTATACCCATACTGCAAAATTTGTTTTTGCAAAAAAATCACGAGGTAGAGAACAACAACATTAAAGCGCTTATACTCACACCTACGCGTGAGTTGGCCATACAGATAGACGAAAGTTTTGCTGCTTACGGAAAACATACGGGCCTCAGGCACACCGTTATTTTTGGCGGCGTTTCTCAATATCACCAAACGAACCAGTTACGCAGGGGCATTGATATCTTAATTGCCACACCGGGAAGATTGCTGGATCTGATGGCGCAAAGATTTGTAAGTCTTCAGCATATTAAAATGTTCGTGCTGGATGAAGCAGATCGGATGCTTGACATGGGTTTTATTAACGACGTTAAAAAAATAATTGCAAAGCTTCCGGTAAAAAGGCAAACATTGTTTTTTTCTGCAACGATGCCGCCGGAAATATCAAGGCTATCTGCTTCTATATTAACTAACCCGGTAAGGGTGGAAGTAACGCCTGTTTCGTCTACAGTAGAAAAAATTGAACAAGCCGTTTATCTTGTTGAAAAAAATGATAAACGCCAGTTATTGATCCATCTTTTAAAAGATAATAAAATACAAAGCGCATTGGTATTTACAAGAACCAAGCATGGCGCTGATAAGATTGGGAAAGAACTGTATCGTGCAAGAATAAGTTCCGGTGTTATTCATGGAAACAAAACACAATCTGCCAGGCAAAATGCTTTGAATGATTTTAAGAATGGCAAGATACGAGTGTTGGTGGCTACTGATATTGCGGCCCGCGGTATTGATGTGGATGATCTTAGCCATGTAATTAATTTTGAATTACCTAATATACCCGAGACATATGTACATCGTATAGGCCGTACCGGTAGAGCAGGTGCATCCGGAACAGCATTGTCTTTTTGCGATATGGAAGAGAGAGAATTTTTGCGTGATATTCATAAATTAATAAAACTGGAAATTCCGGTTGTTGACGATCATCCCTATGCGAGTAATATGCAGTTTGTACAAACTCCTGTTGTTCAAAAAAATCCAATGGTGCGCAACAAGCCCGCTTCACACAGTGGTTTCAGAAGAACGAGAAGCTGGTCGCAGGGAAGAGGAAGATAACAACCTCACCCCAACCCCTCCTTCGCAAGTCAGGATGGAAGGAGAGGACATTAGTTGAATGACAATAATAATTTTCTGAAAAATATATTAATAACGCCTTATAGAAATGTAAGGCGTTTTTTTATTTGAAAAATGGAATCAGGCCCGATCCTTTTTTCTTCTCAAAATCTTTTGAAGTGTATCTACCGCGTCCAGTGTTGCTGCTTCGTAGCTTTCACCATTCTTCTTTACAAAATCGTCATAACCGGGTACGCTTAATCTTATTTCACAAAATTTGTTATCGGTATTATTTCCGTCATCGGTGAACAAGGTAACATCGGCACTTATAATTGAATCATCAATATGAGAAAGCTTTCCAACTTTTTCTTCAACAAAATCTTTTAAATGATCGCTGGCTTTAAAATGCAGGGACTGGAGGTTTATTTTCATGGTTTTTGTTTAAATTAATAATTAAAATTGAACTGATCGCTTAAAGGTAACTCGTTTAAAGACGGCGTTTAATGAAATAAATTATTTTACAGAAATTTTATATAATGGTTGCCTATAACAATATCATTGAAAGCCTCACCCCAACCCCTCCTTCGACAAGCTCAGGATGACAAAGGAGAGGGACATGGATTGGGGAAATATCCATATCATTTTTTTAAAGAATCATTATATAATTTTTGTACTACATCCAGCGAAGCTATATAAATGCTTCTGCCGTGAGTACCTATAACGATATCGTTAGCTGCTTTTTGAATGGCAATATCATGTACCGGTACTGAAGGAAGATTATTTCCAAAAGCCATGAAGGTTTTTCCTTTATTAAAAGATGCATATAATCCATTATCGCTGCCCACATATAAAATGTCTTCATACTTCGGGTCTTCTCTTACAACATTTAAAGGCCCTGATGGTAAATTGGTTCCTATTTGGTTCCATGTTTGTCCATAATCTTCACTTACAAACAGCCAGGGCGTAAAATTATCATCGCGGTAGGCATTAAGTGTTGCATATACTCTTCCTTCTTTAAAGGAAGAGGCAACAACCCGACTTACATATAAATTTTTTGGCAATTTACCATTTACTAACGTCCATGTGTAGCCGCCGTCTTTTGTAAGCTGGATATTTCCATCGTCAGTACCTACATAAATCAGTCCAAATCTTAAAGGCGATTCAGATATAGTTACAATAGTCCCATACGGTACGTCTCCTTCTTTTTTCCCGTTAGTAAGGTCTTTACTTAGTGGAACCATTTTGTCTCCTTTGTTCATGCTCCTGTAGAACACATCGGTTCCCATATATAAAATATCCTGGTTAAAACTGCTTAATAGAATAGGAGTTTGCCAGTTATAGCGCAGCTTTTCAGCTTCAATGTCGGGCATGGGATGAATACGTTTACTTTTATGTTGGCCGATTACTTTCCTTACATATTCGCCAAATTGGGATCCGAAGTAAACGGTTTTATTATCTCTTGTGTCAACCTGCACCTGCATGCCATCTCCCCCGCCCAGGTTTTTCCACTCATTATCCGGCTGCTCCTCTTCATCATCTTCAGCTGCATCATTACCGTTATCTCAGATGATCCATACCAAACGCCGTTATCCTGTATGCCTCCATAAACATTATATGGTTTGGCATCATCAACTGCAATTGCATAAAATTGTGCTACCGGCGGCGTATTCGCTTTAAACCAATGTTGACCATTATCATAAGTAATATTGCAGCCGCCATCATTACCCGCAACCCAGTTGCTGTCACGCAATGGATTGATCCATTCGCCATGCCAGTCCCCATGGGTGTTGGATTTATCAACTGCCTTAAATGTTTTACCTCCGTCATTACTAAGCATGAGCGTATATCCATTAATGATTACTTTATTGTCATTAACAGGTGATACAGAAATTTTACCAAAATAATATCCGTACGTATTATACAAATCAAGTCCTTTTGTATTCACCTTTTTCCAACTGGTGCCGCCATTATCGCTCCTGTATACTTCGCATCCAATTACCGGCGTGTTAAACAACTCAGCGTTGGCATCATTTAAATAATCATAAACAGCAGTTGGTTTTATTTTACCACGAGCGAACCATTTCCTTTACAGTTGAATCATTATATTTTTCATCAAAATCATTCTTGATAAAAAAAGAATCCAGTTTTTTATCATTTAAGTGATAGAAACTTTTCTTTCGTAATATTTTTAAAATCTTCAACTACATATTTTGAAGTATCTGCTTTTTTGGTAGCTGTATCCGGCCTGTGATTTTGATTGTCAAGTGTTGCATATACAATTTGTGGATTCGCTGCATATACAGCAACGCCTATTCGTCCCGTGCCATTATCCTGCGGGAAACCAGTTTCCGCACCCGTAATCTTTTTCCAGGTATCTCCGCCATCAGTACTTTTATAAATAGCAGAAGTATTCCCGCTTTCTACAAAATTCCAGGCCCTTCTCTCACGGTGCCACATACACGCAAATAATTCCTGCGGATTTTTTGGATTGATGTCCATATCAATCGCACCGGTATTATCATCAACATACAATGTTTGTTTCCAGGTTTTGCCACCATCAGTTGTTTTATAAACGCCACGTTCTTTATTAGGCGAATACAAATGGCCGATCACAGCCACCCACGCAATATTTTTATTTTGGGGATGCAAAATTATTTTGCCGATATGCTGGCTCTCGGGAAGGCCAAGGTATTGCCAGGTTCTTCCCGTATCAATACTTTTATAAACCCCAATGCCTGAATAAGAAGATCGGCTGCTGTTGGCTTCGCCGGTTCCTACCCATATTTCACCATCGTGCCAGTTAACAGCAATATCCCCTATACCAATTACATCTTCATGATCAAAAACCGGTACAAAACTTTGCCCGTTATTGGTAGTGTGCCAGAGACCGCCTGTTGCATATGCTACATAAAATTCAGTTGGGTCATTGGGGTTTACATCTACATCCACTACCCTGCCGCTCATTATGGAAGGGCCAATGTTTCTAAACTTAATATCTTTTAATAATTGATTGGTTTTCTAATAATTTTCTTTGCGATAAACCGTTCAATCTATCAGACAGCCTTTGTTGGCTGAACCTGGGCAATATGTATTTAAAAAGGTTAAAATTGATACGAACAAGAAGGCGAGGTGCCTGAAAGCAATTCTTAATTTGGTAAATTTGTCCAAAGGATTCCTGCGGAGAAAATTGAAAAACATCATTAAAAATTTAATAGCTATGATATTAAAAACAAGCAAACTTATATTTTTATTTATTGCTATTCATTTTTGTTCTACATCTGATGCACAATATAAATCTTATAAGATATCTGTGCATGGCGATACATTAAACGCTATAGACAAAAATGGAATGAAACAGGGAAAATGGGTAGTGCATGTGGACCCTTTACGCGGAGAACCCGGATATGAAGAGGAAGGCATTTTTGTAAATGATAAGAAGAGACGGATTATGGAGAAAGTATACTTTGCAGAGTGATCTCATTGCAATTGAAAATTATAAATATGGTGGAAAAGATGGCCTTTGCCAATATTTTACACCAATGGGCGACCTGATGAGAGAAGAAAACTGGAGGGCGTATAATCCCGACCAGCCTTATGATACGATTCCTGTTTATGGGCAAGGCAACAATGAAATTCTTAGCTACAAAATTGTGAAGGCTGAACAATACAGCGTAAAAAACGGGGACTGGACTTACTACGATCCATCCACAGGCGAGTTATAAAACTCGAAAAGTATGATCGTGGCCATTTGCTTAATCAACCAAAAACTGAGGTGGTTACAGAAGAGCCAAAAAAAATTGCCAAGCCCGCCGAAGTACTTGAATATGAAAAAAAGAATAGCGGTAAAAAGAAAGTAAAAGTGAGAGATGGACAAACTGGGAATTAGGTCTTCCAGCTGCCGCAGCGATCTCTTTTATAGAGACATTTTCATTTCTCAAAAACAGAAATTCTCCGCAATATTTATTACTAAAAAAGGGCACCATGTTATAATGCACGGTGCCCTTTTTCGAAGAGGTTTTTCAAAACAATAGTGTAAAATAAAGTGGGAGTCTTAACAAAGTTTATTGGAGCCTGCTTTTTTCAAAGAATATTGACTTATTTCAAGGAAATTGAATTCTTTAATAGTGCAAAAATGCTGCCAAAAAAATAAAATTTATTAAGTTACTTGTTTTCAGCCACTTACAAATGAATAGAAAAGTGATTGATGACAGAATAATTATTAAATGGCCAGATCTAAAAAGTAAATGGCCAGTTTTCCTCGAGAAAGGGGCTGTTCACTTTTCCAAGGAAAAGGTGGTATTCCACGGCCAAATCTTATAAATTAAAAACACCTACCTGGATAAAATAAGTTTTAGCCGAGACAACAAAGTCAATCAAACTTGCTACAGGTTTGCAAAAAATTAGGGCTTCAATAATTTCTATATTTACGTCAATTCCTAAGTATACTTTTACATCCTTATAGCCTAAACAATCAGCCGTGTACCTGGCCATTTTATAATTAATCTCAAATAAAATAATGAAAAAAACCATACTGATAATAATATTGCTGGCAATAACCGGCAGTTCTGTCGTCGCGCAAACTGTTTCACGAAATATAAGAACGAAAGAGTACCGGCAACTGCAGGAAAATTTAGGCAGGGGTTGGAATACCTGGTATAATAACAGCGTGATGTCGCATGTTCTTTTGCCCGAAGGCTTTTCCATCAATTTATGTATTGCCAATCCTGGTAACAACACCTATTTAAAGCAAGTTTTTAAAGCTTCCAAATTCGCCAAAAGACCCGAACAAGTTACGTTGGGATTGCGTGCAGATGATGGCGCTTATACGAGCCTTGAGCTAAGCTACCAGGACGATATATTTGATGTTCAAAGCGCTACAGATGGAATGGATGAGGTGATACTTGTAACTCCAAAAAAGCCATCAAAAAAAGAGCTGGCAATTGAGGCAGGATTGCTTTGGGGACGGGATGGTATTATCGGTAAGAAGGACAATACAATTACAGGTCAATTTGCCAAACGTAACATTTCAATAGGAACAACTGGTGAGCCGGTTACAGATGCGTATATCAATAGTACGGCTCCCGTTATCATTGTTTCACTTTCAAACGAAGTTGGCATTTACACCGGAAAAGCGAGGACATTAAATGAAATCAAAAATATTATTGCCAAGAAAAGAGCTGATCAGGAAGCAAGAGTGAACCAATACGGTGATTTATCGGAACCTTTTAAAGCAATGCAAACTATTCTTGCCTGGAATACGATTTACGATGCACCCAATCATCGTGTAATCTCGCCCGTTAGCAGGAACTGGAGCAATGGATGGGGAGGCTTCGTGTTGTTTGACTGGGATACTTATTTTGCCAGTTACATGTTATCACTTTTTGATAAAAATCTCGCCTACGCCAATGCTATTGAAATTACAAAAGCGATTACGCCTGCCGGATTTATTCCAAACTTCCAGGCGCCGTTCGGTTATTCCTCATGGGATCGCTCCCAGCCTCCCATTGGAAGCACAGTGATTCTCGCGATATACAACCGCTACCGCGAGAAATGGTTTTTGAAAGAAGTATACAATGAACTCCTGGCTTGGAATCGCTGGTGGCCAAAGCATCGCGATGTAAAAGGTTATCTTGCGTGGGGATCAGACGATGTACCCAAAAATGAATATCGTCCCGACAATAGCATCAATACCATGCAGGGTGCCAAATACGAGTCGGGTCTTGATAATTCTCCCATGTATGATGATGTTCCGTTTGATAAACAGGCTGGCAAAATGCAATATGCTGATGTCGGGCTCATGAGCGAGTATGTGATGGACTGCAATTCACTTGCTGCAATTGCTAATATCCTCGAAAAAAAAGAAGATGCAAAAGAGATCAAGGAACGCTCGTCGCTTTATGGTGAAAAACTGCAAAGTTTATGGGACGATAGTACCGGAATATTTTTGAATAAACGCCTGGATAATGGTGCAAAATCCTATCGCTTATCGCCGACTAATTTTTATCCCATGATGGCAAAAGTATGCACACAAAAACAGGCGGAGATTATGATGGCAAAACATTACTTCAATCCCGCTGAATTTTATGGAGAATTTGTAATGCCTTCTATCGCACGCGACGATGCTGCTTTTAAGGATAACGATTATTGGAGGGGGCGCATCTGGGCACCAATGAATTTTTTAGTATATCTCGGTATGCAGCATTATGATGTGCCATTAGCCAGGAAAGATCTCATCGATAAATCAAAGGCACTGCTTATGAAATCATGGAAAGAAGATGGATCCATCTACGAAAATTACAACGGAGCAACTGGTCAGGGCGATGATGTTAACAGCGCAGACGGATTCTACCATTGGGGCGCCCTGTTGGCCTTTATGTCTTTTATCGAAAAGGGATATTTGGAACACGGGCATTAATAAGACTTTATAATTCCGAACAAAAACGTTTTACTTAGTATTAATTCAATATCGTTATGAACCAGGTTGCAACAATTTGATGTTCTCTTCTAGGTGTAATTTTATTTGCTCAACTTTGAATAAACTAAATTCACAAATATATCGCGGCATGTTTACGGCAAAGGCAATTGTGCCATAAACTTTAATAGAGCCTGTCTGCTATTGAGCCTGCACGATATCTTTGCCGGTAACTCGTTTATTAATTTTTTAAAACAAGACTTATATGATCACTCCCGAAGTAATAATACTTGCACAACAATTATGGAATTACCATCAAATGAATCATGAACCGGCAAAATCTGATTGCATACTTGACATTGGGCAGTCATGACTTAAGAGTCGCTGAAAGGGCCGCTGAATTATACTTGCAAGGGTGTGCTCCTCTCGTAATTATGTCTGGCGGGTTGGGCAACTTTACACAAGATATGTGGACCGGCAGCGAAGCTGATAAGTTTGCGACAATTGCGATACAAAAAGGTGTACCCGCTAATAAGATTCTTATAGAAAACAAGTCTTCGAATACCGGCGAGAATATTCTTTTTACGCAACGTTATTAAATGAAAAAGGACTTAATCCGCAAAATTTTATTGTGGTACAAAAGCCTTACATGGAAAGAAGGTCTTATGCCACCTTCAAAAAACATTGGCCCGGTAAAAACCTGCTGGTTACATCCCCGCAAATACCTTTTGATAAATATGCAACAGATGATATTCCATTGGATAAAGTAATTAACATAATGGTTGGTGATCTGCAACGCATACAGTTATATCCCGCCAAAGGTTTCCAGGTTTACCAGGAGATACCCCCAGAAGTATGGAATGCTTACGAACGCCTTATACAACTGGGGTTCGATAAACACCTGGTGAAAGCATAACAGTAATGGTTAATCGAATAAAGACCATTTGCGATCTGACGATATGAACGCATTGCTGGTTATCGGGCGCTGGTGATGGCTGAAATAATAATGTTATCTTCAAACTTCTATTATAACAAGTTCTATCTAAACCATTTTTATGACATTAAAAAGAAGAGATTTCATCAATCTCTCCGCTATCGCAGCAGCTACCGGATTAACCGGCATCAGCTCGTGCGCCTCTAACGTACACTCAAGGGAAAATATATCGCCAATAGATGATCTGCAATTAATGACAAAAGATGTAGTACCAATTGCTTTACAGGAAAGAGAGGCACGGGTAGAAAAAGCACAAAGGTTACTCACTGAAGAAAAAATGGAAGCACTGATATTGGATGCCGGTACTTCGCTGGAATATTTTACCGGCATTAACTGGTGGCCAAGCGAAAGAACCATGGTCGCCATTATTCCAGCAAAGGGGACAATAAGTTATGTTTGCCCGGGCTTTGAAGAATCGCGTTTACGCGAACTAGTTAGAATAGGAAAAGACGTGTATGCATGGCAGGAAGATGAGAGCCCTTTTCAGAAAATAATTCTCGCGTTAAAAGATGCTAACATTCAATCCGGCGATATTGGAATGGAAGAAAGCCTTCGCTTCTTTATCCTCGATGGCGTTAGAAAAGAGGCGCCGCATTTAAACTATGTGAGTGGTACTCCTGTAACTATGCCTTGCCGCTTAATAAAATCAGCAGCTGAATTAGCGCTGATGCAAAAAGCAAATAACATAACATCCGCTGCAATAAAATTCGGTATCACTCAACTGCATGAGAACATGACGCAACATGAGCTTTCGTCTGTAATTGCAGAAGCACAGCAAAAACTCGGAGGATCAAACCCCGATGCATTAGTTCTCTTTGGTACATCATCTGCTTTTCCGCATGGCAGCGTGAAACCACAAACATTACAAAAAGGAAATATCGTCTTAATGGATTGCGGATGCACTGTAGAAGGTTATACCTCGGACATAACAAGAACAATTTTATTTGGCGCGGAACCAACTAAACGTCAATTGGACATTTGGAACCTCGAGAAAAAAGCACAAACCGCAGGATTTAATGCTGCAAAAAATGGAGTCGCCTGTGAACAAGTGGACGCAGCTGCCCGCAAGGTAATAACAGATGCAGGTTTTGGCCCCGGCTATAAATTGCCCGGCTTACCTCACCGAACAGGGCATGGAATAGGAAAGGATGGACATGAATGGGGCTATATAGTAAAAGGCAACAAGCAGTTACTACAACCGGGCATGTGCTTTAGTATTGAGCCAACGATTTCTATACCTGGCGAGTTTGGTATTCGACTGGAAGATTGTGTTTATATGACTGAGGAAGGTCCCAAGTGGTTTTCACAAACTGCCAAATCGATAAGCGAACCATTTGGATGACGTCCAAAAATGAAAAGTTTACTGGTTGAAGTCCTAAGGCCCAACTGCCAGCCAGGAATTTAAAAAACAAAATAGTCTTCGTGACAAAGCAATCCTCTGCCATATTTCATCTTCCTTTCCCAAAAAAAGATCCGGCGATAGTGGGCGCCGGATCTTAATTGATTTACAGGAATTACAACTGCCGCTGATTATAATTTTGACATCCCTGTTCTTTCACTCCCGCAACCGGGATTGTTGATATTAAACACTTCAGTATTCCGTGTTTCTGATGACGTTACTTCAACACGTACCATAAAACCGGGAGCACTTAATTCTTCCTTGTCCATATTAAGTTTCACAGTGCGGGAAAGATCTACGCCTTTCACAATTTCACAATACAAAATATGGTAGTTCATATCTTTAATGTAATAAAATACTCTCCCGATTCGCTGTTATTTAAATTAAGTTGTATTACAGGAAGGTTGTTAATTTCACTGATGAATTTTACCTCAACAGGATTATCATTTTTAGTGCCGGCAAAAGCAACATTCTTTAACCCCAAAGTACAAAGGCTAAATAAACCCATTGCAATAATTCTTGTTTTTCTGTTAGTTTGTTTCATTTCATTCTGTTTTAATTTGTACGATTAATATTTACTTCTCAAATCAAACAAGCGGGCGCAAAGATATAGCGTTACAAAACAGGATTCAAATCCAATGTAAACTGTCTTCACTATGTTAACCGTGTTAATAAAAGGCAAAAACCCTTTACAGCAAAGGGTTTGATAAAATAATCGCCTTGATGCCCAAAGTGATGCTGAAGGAGCCGCCCAAAACGAAAACAGGCGAACAACTACACAAAAGGCAATAATTGATTACTAACGGAGGAATTGTTATTAGTATGGTCTGGAACAATCGATCTAATGAAAAAATTCTTAAGTTGACAATAAGAATTTGACCAATTTATTGATAGCTGTTAATCTTATCAAACAAAGTAGTAAAAGTATTCCATGGGGTATTGGTCCCCACCTTTGGCATCAGGTTTTTTGTTATAAAAACCATCCATGAACGATGCCGCATCGGACCAAACCGTTTGCATCATGCCATAAAATCTATCCTGCATCTCTGCGGATGATTCCTTTCTAAAATTAACCATATCATCAGTTTGCTCAACAGCCAGCATTGGCATTCGCCAGGGGCATGTAATTACATGCAATCCTTTCATTGCAAAATATACGGGAGTTTTATCCGCACGTTCATAGTGCCAATCGCAAATGATTACATCTTTTGGTATCATATCTATTGCCCGGTAAGTATTATTATAGCTGGCTTCCCAAATACCAAGGCCGGTGGTTTTTCCATCAATCAAACGATCTCCCCATATCCAGAGTTGCGCGGTTGTTTTGCGCAAGGTGGTCGCGCAACAAACGCACTTCCCCGGCAAATAATTCGGCTTTATCTCTTCCTGCGCAACGAGGACACCCGGGTTCACCAATATAGAACACTTCGTCCATCCCTGCATGAAAAGCATTTGTTTCGAATACGTCACATATTTCGTCGATAATGTCAAACAATACTTTGTGCAATTCCGGATGTAATGGGCAATAACTTTTACAATATAAATTATCCGCATTAGGCCATACATATTTCTCGGGCATTTGTACGCCAGGCGTTTCATCAAATTGAGGATAAACTGCCAGCAATTTACCTGTATGATTGGCCCATGATTGATGGCCTAAAAGATTAATCTGTGGAATAATCCGGATGTTATTTTTTTTACAGGCTTTTACCATTTGTTTTACATCGGCCTTACTAAGCGCAAAACTATCTGCTAATTCCGGGTGACTTTTAAATTCATAACGATAGTCAACCCGAGAATAAGCGTATTCACATGTCGCGGCGCTAATTCTTCAACAATAAATTTTGTAAATGCATCAACATCTTTTGGTTTTGGAGCACCGATGCAAAATCCCGCTAACCGGCATAAGGCTATCAATAGAATTCTGCGAATACACGGTACCGTTATAGCACAAAATAATCAGCAGTAATACAACAGCGTTCTTTTTCATACGATAATATTGAGAGTCTAAATGTAACTATAATTTTAAAAAAAGTACCCTGCACGCGAATGCCGGCTCTCTCCCCTGCCGGAATTAACACCTGGCTTTGTATGCTTGCCGCACACGAACGCATACGCACTTTTACGTTCTAAAATATGGTTAAACGGCCCGGTGCTTACCCAGGCTTATTCTGTGGCTACCACAAATTTAACTTGCATTTTGGCCGGGTTCATTTTGTAAAAATATCCCCGCAACCCTCTGATGCAGATGAATGTCAGCCGGGCTTAGTGAAAGCTTCCGGTTAATTGAGTCCAGGGAAAAAAAATAAAGACGTGTGCTGTTGGAAGACGGCGCAACAAACTTCATTCTTATTGAATCTTCAACGTGAAATGAAGTGAATTGTTTAAAAGTGGATGTATTGCTGGAAAAGGATCCCGTCTGAATTGAACTGCACCCATTGGTGTAAGTTTTCAGTAGATGTATAAATTAATGGGCCACCCGATGCTGTAAAAAGACTGCGAATATTTCCACTGGCCTATAAGCGAAACAGGACCGCCGGGGTTAACGGGGAGATTTGATTTCTTGCAACCAATGAAGAGGCCCAGGACGACTATTACCAACAATATATTTTTCATCGACGTTTTTTTTAGCCTGACATCTGCCAAACAGAAATCGTTGCATCATTAAAAATTACCGATGTAAATCATTACATGGGCAAGTACTAATAAAGTTGCTTATAAGACAATTGCTATATGAATTGCATCTTACTGCATTTACTCAATTTAAAGGAGTCATCCGGGGTACTATAATTGACGATTCAATATCCTTAATCACTCCTACCATCCGCACTTCTTCGGAATTTACAATCGCGTTACCGGCCATCGAAACTGTTATTGTTACCTCTCGTCTCATAATTTGCCTGGTTTTAAACCATAAACTAACGGTGCAACTATAACTTTTTTCATCTCTCGTTATCTTATAGTCCATTATTTTTCCTGCGAATATAAACCCACTAAATCCACTGCGAGCCGTCATACCTTGCATTGGCGATACCTGCAGAAAAGAAGAGTCTCCTTTTACCTCAAAAAAATTTTCATTGGAATATACTTCGTGTCCATTCACCCTATTCGCTTCAATTACAAAACTTTTGGTTGATAATAGTTGATAATTATTTTCAAATTGTTTTTTTTGATCCTCTTTCCTTATTTCTTTTTTAGTCTTCTCTTCGTTGTTTTTGCTGTTTGTTTGTGCTTGTACCCGTGCGTTAGTTAAAGTAATTATTGCTATTACTGTCAATGTTATTGCGTGTTTCAAAATTTATATTTTTAGTTTATTAAATCTTATCATCGTTTTAATTGCAACCAGATCATGAAGATATGATAGTAAACCAACACTTTTCAAAACTCATGCTTCACAGATGTTCATGGTTGTGCTGCCATTGCTCGTAGCTTGCTAAACCGCGATCTCTGGGTACAGACACTAAATTTATGAAATCCGGCAGGGATGATTTGAGAAACTTGTGTTAATAAGTACCAATGAATCTAACGGTAACGGATAGTTGAATAAGGCTATTTGATTTGTTGTGTAAAAGATGGAGCAGAATTTCATCACAATCCCGCGAGAGAAGTGGAGTTTCATGCTAACTACTTAGCTTTGTTGAAAAACTATTAATCATTATAACATGAAAAAGATAATTTCGTTTTTCGCACTGTTTGCATGTTTGTCAATATCAACTGCCTTTGCGCAGGATATTACAGGTCATTGGAAAGGAAGGGTTATGGATCAATACGATATTAATTACGACTTTAAGTCGAATGGAAATATTACTAACAGGCAAAGACACGCATTACGATGGCTCTGTTGACAGCATCAGCAATGGAAAAATAGATGCAGATAGTATTTCATTTGATGTTCCCATCCAGGGACAAATGACACATGTTACAGGCAAGCTCACTGAAAATGGACTTACAATAAAATTTTCAGTCCAGGGATATGATCTTTCTGCTGACCTGAAGAAGACAGTTATAAATTAAAATTATTAGTGAATTGCTATTCTACTATCGAAGGTAGCTCTGCAACCGTTAAGTATTCTCACTTCTTTATCTTCGTGATAAAATCTTATGCCTGTCAATAAAAATATTTAGGAATGAATAATACCAAGAAAAGTAATGGTATAACGAGATTTGAATTCTTAAAAAATTCAGGCCTATTGGCGGCAGGAGTAACGCTTGTGCCAGGTTTTGTGCATACAAATCCAGGAGACGAGAGAAACAGATAAAATTTGCTGAAAAAATATCAGACTATAAAATTATGATATCCGCCGAGGCCGATGCACCGGAGAAACAGGCTGCGCAACAGCTTCAGCAGTATTTATCTAAAATAGCCGGATCAGAAATTGCTGTTGTTGCTGAAAATGAATTCAAAGGCAAAAAGGCTATTTATATTGGAAAAACCAATTACGCAAAAAAACGAAAAGTTAATTTTACCAAGATCCAGGGCGATGGATATACTTATAAGTCTGCCGGCAATAATCTTATAATAGCCGGTGGTAATAAGAAAGGTGTTCTTTATGGCGTTTACGATTTTCTCGAAGGATTAGGCTTCAGGAAACTGGCGCCGGATTACGTCTATATTCCCAAAGCAAAAGAATTTAACCTGGCAAAAAAGGATATAACATTTAACCCGTTGATCACTTATCGTACAACTTCTTATGGCCAGATGGGTGACCAGGAATATTCCGACTGGAACAAACTTTCCTCGAGGAGCGACTGGGGATTGTTCGTCCATACATTTGCTACATTGGTTCCTCCGCAGCAATACGGACAAAGCCATCCGGAGTACTATTCCCTGAGAAATGGCGTAAGACAACCGGCTACACAATTATGTTTATCAAACCAGGAAGTTGCTGATGTACTAATAGCCAATTTGAAAAAGAAGATTGCAGAGAAACCCGAGGCTACCTATTGGTCCGTTAGTCAGAATGATAACGATCAATATTGCCAATGCGATAATTGCAAAGCGCTCAATGAAAAATATGGTGGTGTACCAAGCGGCTCTATAATCTATTTCGTTAATAAAGTGGCTAAAGCTATTCCCGATAAAATTATTTCGACGCTTGCCTATTGGTATACACGCAAAGCGCCGCAAAATATCAAAATTGAGCCCAATGTCAATATCATGCTTTGTAATATCGAGAGCAGAAGACAGGCCCCGGTTTATGAGACTGATCCGGCATTTTCAAAAGATTTGAAAGATTGGGGTGCCTTAACAAATGATATTCTGATCTGGGATTATAACATCCAGTTCACCAATTTCTTCGATCCTTTTCCAAACCTTTATACACTAAAGCCAAACATTAAGTTTTATACTGACAACCATGTGAACGCTTTATTTATGCAGGCAAACAACGAACCTGCGGCCGAGATGGCATTATTGCGTGGATACCTCATCAGCAAACTGATGTGGAAGCCGGATGCTGATGACAAAATGATCATGGATGAATTTCTCAATAATTATTACGGCGCTGCCGGGCCATACATTCGGCAGTATATCGATAGTCATGCATGAGTCGTTGGTGAAAAGCGGCATGCAGCTAAATATTTTTGGCGATCCTGTTGATGCAAAAGATGCATATTTATCGGCTGAGATGATGCCGCAGTATAATCGAAATTTTTGATGATGCAGAAAAAGCGGTAAGCAACGATGCTGAATTATTGAGACGCACGCGGGTAGCCCGTTTGCCCATTATGTATGCCGCCATACAAATCGGAAGAACGGAAATTGATACACCGCGAAGTTTGTACCAGCGTGATGCTAACGGTATCGTTACCGGTAAACCTGAAATGAAAGCGCTTGTGAACAGTTTTGTTGAAGGATGCGTACACGAAAAAGTAAAACTTGATAAGAGAGCGAAGCGGCAGCCCGGAACATTTCCTCGAAGCATACAATCGCATCTTTACCAAAATGGAAAAAACCAGTAATGTTAAATCATTTAAGAAAACGATTACACCCATTACTAATCCCGGCGCTAAGTCCAAGGGAGTCGAAAGCCTTACTGACGGAATTTTCGCATCATACGAATCGTGGCAATCGCCTGATCCTAACTGGGTTTATTATACAGGAAATCACATGGATTTTGTACTTGATCTTGGCGAAGTGACTCCCGTTAGTTCTGTAAATATGGATTTTCTTGAATCCCCAGGCGCAACCCGACTGGCATTTAATGGCATTACCCATATTTGTCACCTATGCTACATCGTTAGATGGAGAAAAATACGGTGATGCTATCCGGGTTGACAATCCGAATAATCCAAACCCAGGAGAAAATCCCGGAGATCAGTAAAATTTCAATTCATTCATTTCAAGCCGATCTTACCGGTTCCGCACGTTACATAAAAGTTCATGCAGAAAATCTGTTAAAGGCGCCTTCATGGCATATCCGTGCCGGGCAACCAATGTCTATTTATACCGATGAGATTGTGGTAATGTAAATAAGAAAACTTCTTTACGGGAAGTCCGTATTCGATAAAAATGAAATTTGCCTAAACACTATTGTCTTTTTACCCAAACATGTCATGGACAGCAGCGAGAGTATACCAATGATATTGTAATTGATTGCATTAAATATCGTAACTATTCTTTAACGGCAAAAAATCCATCACGATCACTTTTTCGTTCTTAAACAAATATTCAAGGGAAGATTTCGAACACTTTTTTTACCTTATAGTCACTGTTCTGGCCGTAAATATGAAAATTATATTGAGTCCATTTTTTATATAGTAAGCCTGATTGCTTATTTATTGAAGAGTAATAAATTTTTGCAATCGATTGCAAGCTTATTGCTAAAAAATCCTATTTTCGTTCAACAAGGTTGATCAATGCGTGATATGAGTTTGGCAATGGCCATTGCTTCATTTTAAGGTTTTGGATATCACTTATGGAGTAAGGGAATTGCCACCGGGTTTATAACAGCCACACGGCTTGAATGCGACGTTAATTATTCATAAACCTCCGATTTAAAAATGCCTGTATAATGCACCTGAACCATCAATAGCCTGAATAATTGCAGCTTAAATATTTCTTAAAACCAAACAACATGAAAAAAGTATTTTCCAGTTTTTTAATTGCACTACCGATTGCGATGTTCGCTCAAAACGCAACTATCAAAATTGATGTTACCAGGACTGTTGGTGAGATTGATCCAAAAATCTATGGTGTATTTATGGAGCCAATTCACTTCAATGGCCGCAGAATGGGCTTACCGGATTCTGTCGACTTCAACACGCTCTATGGAAATCTTTATGATCCATCATCACCGTTAGCCGACGAAGACGGTTTTCGGAAAGATTACATTGATGCGATGAAAGAGCTCAAGGTTACCAACATGCGTTGGCCCGGTGGAAATTTTTTAATGGGTTATGACTGGAAGGATGGCATCGGCCCGAAAGACCAACGGCCTAAACGTATAAACCTTGCCTGGGGCGGCATTGACAACAATCATGTTGGCACAGACGAATGGTTTAAACTGAACAAATCAATTGGTAGTGAAAATATTGTAGCTGCTAATCTTGGCCTTGGAACTATTTTGGATGCCGCATATTTGGTTGAATATTGTAATTACAAAGGAGGTACCTATTATTCTGATTTACGTGCAAAGAATGGCCATCCTCAACCATACGGCGTGAAGATTTGGGATTTGGGTAATGAAGTAGATGGTAAGCCATGGGAGTTAGGACATAAAAATGCAGAAGACTATATAGAAGTTGCCAGGGAAGCCGCTAAAGCGATGAGCGCAGTTGATAAGGATATTGAATTTGTGGGATGTGGTTCTTCCTGGTATAGCAGTCCCGATGGTTGGGATAACTGGAATCGAAAAATATTAACCGGCATCGGCGATAAAATAAAATACCTGTCTGTCCACAGCTATTGGGAAAGTTCTCCTGACTATTATACCAATATGGGAGCAGGGGCTAAAATTTTTGATGACCGGATAAAAATTACTGCCGGTGAAATACAAGCAGTATCTAACACGCAGGGTTATAAAAAACCTATTTATCTTTCGGTTGATGAGTGGGGCGCTTTTGCAAGAAACTTCATGAGTGTATTGCCGATAGCGCAATGCTTTAATTCATTTATTCGACATGCAGATGTAGTAAAGATGGCCAACTTTACCATGCTCACATCTCTATTGTCAAGCGATCCTAAAAAAGGAACTTTTAAATCTCCCGTGTTTTATACATTCAAATTATTTTCAAATAATTGTCGTGGTACTTCGGCTGATACTTATGTTGCCTGCGATACTTTCAATACAGAACAATACAAAGGAATACCTTATCTTGATGTTACAACTGTTTACTCGAAAGAAACAAATACGGCCTACATTAATGTTGTAAATAGAAATGAGGATAAAAGCATCACGGCAGACATAATTAGTAACTCCGGAGATTTTTCAGGAAAAGCAGAAGCCAGCATCATAAACAGTAACGATCTTAAAGCACCATTTACGATAGATAAGGAGGCACAATATATTCCTGTTACAAAAGACATAAAAATTTCGGGAAACAAATTAAGTTATAGCTTTCCTGCGCATTCCTTTACGCAAATAAAAGTGGGTATTAAACCCCAATAACAACTTTAAAATTTTTCAACAGAATGAAGTTAATAATTGCCAACCTTCTTTTTCTTTTCTCGTTTTTATTAATTCATGCGCAGGATGGTCATCAACTCTGGCTTCGCGATAAAAAAGCGTTGCCAGTAAATGTCATATGCAAAAAGAATACCCCTACGCTTGTTATTGCACGTAAGGAATTAGAAGATAGTTGGCAGGGTAAACCTGGTGCTACAATTTCATTAATCGTTAAAAAAGATAAGGCGCTTAAAAATGATGGATTTAAAATTAGTAATGGAGCCATTCAAGCCAACAGCGACAAAGGAATTTTATATGGTGTTTACGAATTGTTGCGTTCCCAACAAACCGGGAGATGAAACAAAAGAGGGCGTTGATAATCCTTCCTACGAATTTCGTATACTCGACCATTGGGATAATCCTAACGGATCAGTAGAGCGTGGCTATGCAGGTAACTCTATTTTTTGGAGAAAACAAGATCCCTTCACGGTTACAACGGATGATAAAAAACTGTGGCAGGAATACGCCCGGGCAAATGCTTCCATCGGTATTAATGGTTCCGTTCTAAATAATGTGAATGCATCACCGTCAATATTAACGCAGGATTATCTCAACAGGGCAAAAGCAATTGCCGATGTGTTGCGTCCTTACGGAGTAAAAATATATCTCTCTGTAAACTTTGCATCGCCAGCAGCGCTTGGTGGTTTAAAAACTGCTGACCCGCTTGATCCCGCAGTAATTGCATGGTGGAAAAATAAAGTAAAAGAAATCTATAGTATCATTCCTGATTTTGGCGGCTTCCTTGTAAAAGCAAGCAGTGAAGGACAACCCGGCCCGCAAAATTACGGACGCACACACGCCGACGGCGCTAACATGCTGGCAGATGCCTTGCAACCTTATGGCGGAATTGTTATGTGGCGTGCATTTGTTTATAGTGCCAACGATGAGGATCGTGCAAAACAGGCTTACGACGAGTTTATGCCATTGGATGGAAAATTCAGGGACAATGTTATTATACAGGTAAAAAACGGGCCAATAGATTTCCAGCCACGCGAACCTTTCAGTCCGTTGTTTGGTGCAATGAAAAAAACATCGGTTATGCCTGAGTTCCAGGTAACGCAGGAATATCTTGGACATGCTGTTTATCTCGTGTTCTTATCTACCATGTGGGAAGAATGTTTGCAGAGCGACACCTATCAACAGGGCAAAGGAAGTACGGTAGCACGATGCACCGATGGAAGTATTTATCCGCAAAAATATACCGCTATTGCCGGCGTTTCCAATGTTGGTTTGGATACTAATTGGTGCGGCAATCATTTTGCGCAAGCTAACTGGTATGCGTATGGGCGATTAGCATGGAATGACAAATTAAAGAGTGAACAAATAGCTGACGAATGGATTAAGTTAACCTTCTATAATGACTCTTGCGAAAAATCCGGCACCGCTAATTATGCATCCGGCTGGAAAGAGAATTTCCTCGGGCCGGTAAAAAAGATGATGCTCGAAAGCAGGGAAGCTGCTGTAAATTTTATGACGCCGCTCGGTCTGCATCATATCATGTCTGCAAACGGGCACTACGGTCCCGGGCCATGGTGGGCGCCAAAAGGCGTGAGGCCCGATTGGACACCGCCTTATTATCACCAGGCAAGTACTAACGGAATTGGATTTGATCGCACTACAAAAGGCAGCGATGCAGTAAGTCAATATCATGAACCGTTAGCTTCAGAATTTAATAATGTGGCTACCTGTCCCGAAAAATATTTGCTTTGGTTTCATCATTTGCCATGGGATTATAAAATGGAACGATGGCCGTACGCTATGGGATGAACTTTGCCTTCATTATGATAAAGGCGTGCACGAGGTTCGTGCGTTTCAAACAATTTGGGATAAAGCATATCCGTGGGTAGATAGTACACGCTTTATGGCTGTGCAACGCAAGCTGCGTGAGGAAGAGGTAAATGCCGTTTTATGGAAAGATGCATGCCTGCTATATTTCCAGCAATTCAGCCGAATGCCTATCCCCTATGATGTTGAGCGCCCGGTAAATAATTTGGATGACATAATTGCAAATGATACAAGGAGAGGCGATGGCCGTTCACATTAAAATGAATAAAACTTAAAACAGATTGTTGGACATAATATACGCCAGCGAAGCACAAACGATACTATGAGATATCTAAAATTGATACCTGTTTTTTTATTTTGCTTTAATTGCACATTTGCACAACAAGGTGCTGTATCCATTAAAGTTGATGCCAATAAACCTGTTGGCGAAATGAAACCGTTCTGGTCTTTCTTTGGTTATGATGAAGCCAATTATACCACAAGAAAAGATGGTCAGCATTTATTGACGGAACTTCAGCAGTTAAGTCCTGTACCGGTTTACATAAGAACGCATAATTTACTTACATCAAAAGGCAACAGCGAAGGGCCTGACCTGAAGTGGAGCTTTACGGATGCTTATAAAGAAGATCAGAATGGTCATCCCATTTATAACTGGATAACTATTGATAGTATTATTGATACGTACATTCAAAGAGGCATGAAACCTTTAATGGAAATCGGGTTTATGCCTGAAGCTCTTTCTTCTCACCCTGAACCTTACGAGCATCACTGGAGCACTGGCGGCAACATTTGGACCGGCTGGACTTATCCACCTAAAGATTATAATAAATGGAGAGAATTAGTATACCAATGGGTAAAACATTCTGTTGCACGCTACGGAAAAAAAGAAGTGACCACCTGGTTGTGGGAAGTATGGAATGAACCGAATATCGGTTATTGGTCGGGTACATTTGATGAATATTGTAAGCTGTATGATTATGCTGTTGATGGATTAAAGAAAGCTTGCCCTGAATGTACAATTGGCGGGCCGCATAGCACCAGTCCACGGGATGATAAAGCCTATAATTTTCTTACAAAATTTATTACACATTGCCTGCATGGAAAGAATTATGCAACGGGTAAAACCGGCACACCACTGCAATATATTGGCTTCCATGCAAAAGGTTCACCGGAAATAGTTGACGGCCATATCCGGATGAATATGGGCGTTCAATTAAAAGATATTCAAAGGGGATTTGAAGCAGTCAATTCATTTCCTGAATTAAAAAATATCCCGGTTATCATTGGCGAATGTGATCCGGAAGGATGCGCCGCCTGTTCAGAAAAAAGAGATCCAAAATATGGTTATCGAAATGGCACGATGTATTCCAGCTATACGGCTGCATCTTTTGCCCGGATATACGATTTGATGGATCGATATAAAATTAATCTGCGTGGTGCAGTGAGTTGGTCATTTGAATTTGAAGACCAGGATTGGTTTGCAAGTTTTCGCGACCTGGCTACACATGGCGTTGACAAACCGGTTTTAAATATATTCCGCATGTTTGGATTGATGCACGGTACCAGAATAGCTACGCATACGGATAACGGTTTGAGTGTTACCGATATCATTTCAGATAAAGATGCAACAAGAAATGATATCAATGCCATTGCCAGTAAAGATCAACATTCAATTTATGTAATGGTTTGGAATTTTAATGAAGAAGCTGTTTCGGATTCGTCTTCCAAGTTAAACTTACCATTAATGGCATTGACAAAAGCAAAGTGTTGATTCATCATTATCGTGTGGACAATCAATTCAGCAATTCATTTGAAAAATGGAAAGCAATGGGAAAGCCGCAGCAGGTAAGCGAAACACAATATCATGAATTGGAGAAGTCAGGACAACTTCAGTTATATACGTCGCCGGAATGGAAGCTTGTAAAAGATGGAAAAGTGAATGTAGAATTTTCTTTACCAAGCCATGGAGTGTCTTTGATTCAATTAAGCTGGGAATGATAAGTGCAATAGAATTTAATTTTCTAACATGCAGAAAAGTATAAGAAGAAAAATGGGGTGATGAATAATTTGCTCCATAATTCAATCGGTTATCATGATTATTCACTTTGATGTGAGGAGCACAAAATATCAATTAATAAAACTTTTATAAAATGATTTTGGTTACCGGTATTCTCCCTAAAAAAAGTATTCATAAAAAGCTGTTGTTTATTGTGGATATGTATAGCATCCGTAACGGCAGATGCGCAGCGAATAATTAATTTGTATCCCGGCGCAATTCCAAACTCGAAGCCAACAGAATTGAAAGACATACCGCAAAACTTATCAGAAGGTTTGGTGCGCCGCGTTATCAATCCAACCCTTGAAATATACTTACCGGAAAAAGATAAAGCAAGTGGCGCTGCCGTAGTAATCTGTCCCGGCGGAGGTTACAGCGTAATAGTGTATGGTGGCGAGGGCGTATTGACTGCCAAAGCGTTTGCTGAAAAAGGTATCGCCGCATTTGTTTTGAAATACCGTTTGCCAAACGATTCTTTCCAGGTTAATAAAACTATAGCGCCCTTGCAGGATGCGCAGCAGGCAATTAAAATAGTGCGTGACAGTGCATCGGCCTGGGGCATTGATGTTAGCAAAGTTGGTATCATGGGTTTTTCTGCCGGAGGTCATGTTGCTTCTACCGAAGCAACACATTTTGATAAAGCACTAATAGAAAACAAGAACAACACCAACCTGCGACCTGATTTTCAAATACTCGTCTATCCTGTCATCAGCATGCAGGATAGTTTAACGCATAAAGATTCAAGGAGGCAATTGCTGGGATCTAATCCATCAAAAGAAACGATTGACCTTTATTCAAATGAATTGCAGGTGAATAAAAATTCCCCACCTGCTTACATCACACAGGCTGCGGATGATAAAGTCGTTGATGTGGACAATAGCATTATTTATTTTGAAAAACTCAGGCACAATAATGTACCTGTTGAAATGCACATTTATGAAAAAGGCAACCACGGTTTTGTGTTCAGGCATCCTGGCTGGATGGAGCCATTGTTTGAATGGATGCAAAGCCATAACTGGATGAACAAATAAAATTTTAATCTCGAGGAAATTATAAACATTGAATTTATGACAAAAGAAAAAACATCAATAAAGCCCCGCCTTGCCGGCAGGCAGGTTCGTTTACTATTGTTAATAGCAACAGGTTTTATTATCAATACTGCAATGCCGCAAACACCGGTGATAACTTTAGACCTCGCAAAACCCGGCGCTAATGTAAGCCCGATGTTGTATGGATTAATGACCGAAGAGATCAACCATTCTTACGATGGTGGTTTGTATGCAGAATTAATCCGCAACAGAATTTTTAAAGACAGTAAAACTTCGCCGGAAGGATGGAGTCTTGTGAAAGAAAATCCATCTGCCGAAGCAAGTATAAAATTAATTGGCGCTGAAGAACATGTGCCGAATGATGAACGCCGAAATGCGATCAAATGGTGCAATGACGGCCTGCTTAAGACTCACGGTAGAAAAAGCTGATGGAAGAGTGGGCATTGCCAATGAAGGTTACTGGGGCATTCCCGTAAAGCCTTCTACCACTTATCAAGCCTCATTCTATATAAAGGGAACAGACCGCAGGGAGCCTCCCCGCTGGCCCTGGGAGCCAAAACCAACCACGCCTCCGCTTCCTGTAATTGAAAATAATACACCAGGCCCCATTACAGTTTCCATTGAAAGCAATGATGGTAAAACAGTGTATGCTTCGGGAACCATCAATCTTGAAAAAAGTATCTATTGGAAAAAATATGAGGTGACTTTAACCACTGCTGCAAATGTTACACCAACGAAAGATGCACGCTTTGTAATTACGACCAACCGTATCGGTGTTTATTATTTCAATCTGGTTTCTTTATTTCCGCCAACTTATGATAATCAAGCCAAATGGTTTCCGGCATTGACCTGATGCAAATGCTGGTGAATATGAAACCAAAGTTTCTGCGTTTTCCCGGAGGAAATTTTTTAGAAGGCCCGACAATTACGGATGCATTTCCATGGAAAACAACACTTGGCCCTATTGACAACAGGCCGGGCCATAACGGCTCCTGGGGTTACCGTGCTTCTGATGGAATGGGCTTACTTGAATTTTTGATGTGGTGCCAGGACATGGGCGCAGAGCCGCTTTTGGCCGTTTATGCAGGATACTCTTTGGATGGAGACCATGTAGATGCAGGCCCGCTTTTAAAACCTTATGTGGATGACGCATTGGATGAGATAGAGTATGTTATTGGTGATACGACAACCTATTGGGGTGCCAAACGGGCTGCAGATGGACATCCCAAACCTTTCAAACTAAGCTATGTAGAAATTGGTAATGAAGATTGGTTTGACAGGTCGAATAGTTATGATGGAAGATTCAAGCAATTCCGAAATGCTATTGAAGCAAAGTATCCAAACCTAACATGCATATCTACCATTCCTGCTACGCAATATCCATCGATGAGTGTTACCGGCAAAGAACCGGCTGTGGTTGACGAACATTATTACCGCAACTCCTGGGATATGTGGGAAAATGCTTCGCAATATGATACCTACGATCGCAATGGACCTAAAATATTTGTAGGCGAATGGGCAACCCGTGAAGGAGCACCTGCCACTAATTTAAATGCTGCACTTGGTGATGCTGCCTGGATGACAGGCATGGAGCGTAATTCAGATTTGGTTATCATGTCTTGCTATGCGCCCCTATTCGTAAACGTTAGTAAAGATTCTGTTACCGGAAAAAGGGCGTGGCAATGGGATTCTGACCTGATTGGTTATGATGCGCTTAACAGTTATGGCTCGCCGTCTTATTACGTGCAAAAATTATTTAGTCATTATTTGGGTAATAAAATTGTGCCTGCAACGGTTGCGAATATTCCCATGCAAAAAGCGCCACTTTCAAGAAGAGACAGTGCCGAAGGCAAAGCACCTAAATCAGTTCCTACCATCTTTTATTCTGCCACGATGAATGATACAACGGGAACACTCTATCTGAAAATTATAAATACAACCGCTAAAAAGCAAGCTGTAAAAATCAACCTTGCCGGCAACACGAAAGTATCTTCAGATGCGGTATTGATAATGGTTAAAGGCGATAAGCCAGATGAGACGAATACAATTACCGATCGCGAAAATATCATTCCTGCTTACAGAAACCATAAAAGGAATTAAGAAATCTTTTTCAAGAAAACTTGATCCTTACTCTGTAAATATTATTGAAATGAAAACAAATAAATAGCAACCAGTTCTATAGAAGGAAAACAAAATATTCAATCAACTATTAAACAAATAAAAACAATCATTATGAAATATTTAATCACAGCCTTACTCCTTTTTGGATTCATGGTTACCAACGCACAAAATGCCATTGATGGAAAATGGAAAGGCAGCCGCGAAACACCGAACGGGACGATGGAATTTACTTACACTTTTAAAGTGCAGGGAGATACATTAACCGGTACTATAAAATCACAGTTTGGCGAGTTGCCGTTAGAAAATGGAAAAGTTGATGGAAAGAAATTTTCTTACAGCCATCAGCTTCAATGGCAACGAATATTAATTTTACTGGTGAATTGGTAAGTGACGACGAGATAATCACCAAAAATGAGAGAGGTGAAACAAAGTTATCAAGGGTTAAAGAGTAGTTCAAATACTATTAGAATTATATCAGATAAAGAAGGATTCAGTGTCTTTCATAAAGAGCACATGCATCCTGGATCTGTGAGCGGATTTGAATTAGTTGCGGTAAATAATTTTTATGAATTGTATCATACCTGATTCAACATAAACAAATAGATAATGATTAACACCAGGTTTTTAAAACGAATTAGATTATTTAAAGTATTCATTTTTTCAAGCGTATTTGCAGTAAGTGTTTTCACTTCTGATACAATTAATGCCCAGGAAAAATTATACGCGAACGAATTTAATTTAGGTGATGTAAAATTATTGGACGGACCTTTTAAACATGCCCGCGACCTGAACATTCAAACGCTTTTAAAATATAATGTCGACCGCTTATTGGCTCCTTATTTAAAAGAAGCTGGCTTAACACCAAAAGATTCCAGTTATACAAATTGGGAAGGACTCGACGGGCATATCGGTGGCCATTATTTATCGGCCATGGCCATGAATGTTGCATCAACAAATAATACCGAATGCAGGAGGCGTATGGATTATATGATTGCCGAACTCAAAGCTTGCCAGGATGCCAATGCAAAAAATAATAAAAGCTGGGGCGTTGGTTATGTAGGTGGCGTTCCGAATAGTGCCGCGGTATGGAAATCTGTAAAAGATGGTGATTTCAAAGCCTTTCATGCAGCCTGGGTTCCGTGGTATAATGTACATAAAATGTATGCCGGCTTAAGAGATGCATGGATATATGCCGGCAGCAAACAGGCTAAAAACATGTTTTTGCAATTTTGCGATTGGGCTATAAATATCACCTCATCACTAACCGATGAACAAATGCAAAGCATGCTGGATACAGAACAAGGCGGCATGAATGAAGTATTGGCTGATGCTTACGCGATATCAGGAAATAAAAAATATTTGGTTGCTGCCAAAAGATTTTCTCATCACATGTTATTAGACCCAATGTCTGAAGGAATTGATAATCTTGATAACAAGCATGCTAACACGCAAGTGCCAAAAGCGATAGGTTTTGAAAGAATAGGTGAGCTAAGCGGTGATAAAAAATATGTAGATGCCGGAAGTTTTTTTTGGCAAACAGTTACTACTAACAGGACATTGGCCTTCGGCGGAAACAGTCGTCGTGAATTTTTTCCCAGTGTAGCATCTTCTATGGATTTTATCAATGATGTGGAAGGGCCTGAGAGTTGCAACTCTAATAACATGCTCAAACTAACGGAGGATTTATTCAGAAGACATCCTTCTGCAAAGTATGCCGATTATTATGAGCGCACGATTTACAATCACATTCTATCTACTCAAAATCCTGAAACCGGCGGCTATGTATATTTCACACCCGCCCGTCCGCGCAGCTACCGCGTTTACTCTGCACCGAATGAAGCCATGTGGTGTTGCGTTGGCACCGGCATGGAAAATCATGGCAAGTACAATGAATTTATTTATACCCATTCCCGCGATTCATTATTTGTAAATCTTTTTATCGCATCTGAATTAAACTGGAAAGAAAAAGGAATTCAACTAACGCAACAAACAAAATTTCCGTACGAAGAAAAAACGAAGTTGCTTATTACACAAGGCAACTCGTCATTCAAATTAATGATTCGGTATCCGTGGTGGGTGAAAGATGGTGAATTGAAAATTGCTGTGAATGGTAAGGAGGTGTCCTTTACCAATCAACCTTCTTCTTATGTAGCTATCAATCGCAACTGGAAAAAAGGTGATGTGGTAGAAATTAAATTACCGATGCATAATACCCTCTCACATTTGCCCAATGTGCCGGAATACATCGCTATAATGCACGGCCCGATTTTGCTTGGGGCAAAAACAGGAACAGAAGATTTAAAAGGTTTAATTGCTGATGACAGTCGTTGGGGGCAAATTCCCAGTGGGAAAAAATTACCGGTTGATAAAGCGCCCATCTTTGTTGCGGATAATATTTCATCAATCACCAATGATTTGGTGCCCGAAAAAAATGAACCGCTTCACTTTACGATTAAAGATGTAAAAGTTATTAATCCAATTAATATCGAACTGCAACCCTTCTACCAAATTTATGATGCACGGTATATGATGTATTGGATGGCGCTGAGCAATAAAGGATATCAAAAGTATATTGATTCCATTGCTAGCATCTGAAAAAGAAAAGCTTGCGCTGGAGAAACGCACCGTTGATTTTATAACGCCCGGCGAACAACAACCTGAAGTGGATCATGCCATGCAAAGCGATAAATCGAGAACAGGCAATAACCAGGACCAAATGTTTCGCGAAGCATTTAATGGTGGTTATTTCAGTTACAACATGGCGACCAATAATGAAACTGGTTTGAGTTTAATGGTTCGTTATTGGGGCGCTGAATGGGGCAGCCACAAATTTGACATTTACATTGATGATGAAAAATTGGCTACAGAAGATAATACCGGCAAATGGAATCAATCACAATTCAAAGACATATCCTATGCCATTCCTGATGCAATGATAAAGGGTAAGACAAATGTGCGTGTAAAATTTGTAGCATTGGACGGAAGCTCGGCAGGCCCTGTGTATTATGTTCGGTTGGTAAAAAATAAATGATTAAAAAATTCAGGGTATTGACCAGGAAAGATTTTTAAAATAATTGCTCAACATGAAAAAAATAATTGCAGCTATCTTTCTTTTATTGTTTTGGTCTTTGAATGGTATTGCACAAAATGTTCACAGCGATAACGGTAATGGCACTTATACCAATCCTTTAATTTCTGCAGACTTTCCTGATCCTGATGTGATACGTGTTGGTGATACTTATTATATGGTCACCACAACGATGTTTATTTTTCCGGGCGTTACTGTCCTAAAATCACATGACCTTGTAAACTGGTCGTATTGCAGCAATGCGGTTCCAAGATTTGATTTCAGTAATTGTTATGATCTGGATACATGCAACAGGTATGGCCATGGACAATGGGCAACGAGCATGAAGTATCACAACGGCAAATTTTACTTATTGTTTATTACGTTGAATGAAGGCGGCTTTATGTGTACGGCAGATAAAGCAGAAGGCCCATGGCATATCACACATTTGCCAAAAGGTTTTTATGATCCGGGTTTGTTTTTTGATGATAACGGTAAAGTGTACGTCGCGCAGGGTTACAGCAAGATTTCTATTACTGAGGTGAATGATAGTCTTGTTGCTGTTGGTCCGGACTCGTTGGTGTTTACAGGCAACATTCGCAGGGGACTTGAAGGAACACATGTTTATAAAATCAATGGCTACTATTATCTCTATTGCACTTACGGCGGTAGAGATGGCATGCAGGTGGCACTCCGTTCAAAAAATATTTATGGGCCTTACGAACAGAAGCTATTAATCTATGATACAACAAAAGGTATCAATTATGGTATACACCAGGGCGCATTAATACAAACACAAACAGGCGAATGGTGGACGATATTATTTGTTGACAGCGGCCCATTCGGTCGCTTCCCTTCATTACAACCTGTTACGTGGGTTGATGGCTGGCCAATGATCGGCGTGAATGGCAAAGCGGTTACAACTTATAAAAAACCAAATGTCGGCAAGACATACCCCATTAAAAATTTCCCAACATCAGATGAATTCAATGAAAAGAAATTAGGCATGCAATGGGGGTGGAATCATAATCCTGATTCCACAAAATGGTCACTAACACAAAAGCCTGGTTATTTAAGATTGATGACAGCAAGCGTGACAAATGATTTTATGATGGCCCGCAATACGCTAACGCAACGTCCATTTGCAAAGCATGATCAAAATATTCCCACCATAGCAACGACAAAAATTGATATAAGTAAAATGAAAGATGGCGACATCGCCGGACTCGCTGTGTTGCAGGATCCTTATGCATATATCGGTGTTAAGCAAAACATCGGAAAGAAATACGTCATCATGGTGAACAATGGAAAAACGATTGATTCTGTTTTGATCAACACTTCAACCATTTATTTCAGAACCATTGCGTCTAACGGTAGTAGTAAGGCCAGCTTTCAATATAGCACCGACAACAAAGTTTTCAAATCGATTAGGTAATGATTTGAAAATGCGTTTCAGTTTAAAAATATTTACCGGAAATAAATTTTGCCTGTTCAATTATGCAACAAAAAAATTGGGCGGCTATGTTGATGTTGATTGGTTCAGGGTGGAATAAAAAAACATCAAATATTAATTCAAGTTTTATTGATACAACAAACAAAAATAAAAGCCATGTCATCAAACTACCATTCGAAAAAAATATTAGTTATAGCTAATATTATCATTTGCTTTTTATTCTTTAGTAAAAATTCTTTTTCCCAACAGTTACGCATAAACGATTCAAGTTATTTTGAAAAACCTGGTGTAAACGTGCTGGTGTTTAATTATGACTACAGCGGCATGTTCTTCGATGAAAAAACATCGGCTATTGAATTGATACATCATGGCGTAAGAACTGCAACGGGCGGCGCCGTACGTTTACAAAATACACCTGAGCAATGGGATCTTATCCCAAAAACAATTAGCCGAAAAGTGGATAAAGCCAACAACAGCATTGAGGTTGGGCTACGTTATGAAAAATTTGATTTCAATTCAAGAGTGGTTGTAACGGCTAAAGATAAAGGTGTTGAAATAAGTGTTTATCTTGATAAACCGGTGCCTGAAGCATTAGTTGGAAAAGCGGGTTTCAATTTGGAATTTCTCCCTTCCGCTTATTTTGAAAAAACATATTTGGCTGATGGAAAACCGGCTTCTTTTCCATTATATCCCTCAAGCACAACAAGCATAGAACCCATTAGCCAAAAAGTTCCGCAGTTTGCAGGCCACACAACTTTTGATGACCGGGGCAGAGGTGAATTCATCGTTCCATCACCGATAGCTTCGGGTAAAAAATTGGTGCTGGCGCCGGAAGATCCGGAGCGTATGGTGATGATTCAATCTGAAACACCAGGTGAAGATTTGATGTTGTTTGATGGACGCAACCTTGCACAAAACGGATGGTTCATTGTACGCAGCCTTTTACCCGCAAACAAAACAGGAAAAGTATTAACCTGGTATGTTGAGCCGAATGCCATACCTAACTGGAAACGCAAACCTGTTATTGAATTTTCACAGGTAGGTTATAATCCTGGCCAGGAAAAAACAGCCGTTATTGAATTGGATAAAAATGATACGCCTTTAAAAACTGCAACATTATTCCAGGTAACTGCCGACGGAAAATATGTAGAGAAATTGAAAGGCAATGTAAAAGTATGGGGCAGGTATTTACGCTACAATTATGCAAAGTTTGATTTCAGTTCTGTAAAAGATCCGGGACTATATTTTATTCAATATGGCGATCAGAAAACAAATACTTTTTCCATCGCTTCAAATGTGTATGATAACATTTGGCATCCGACTTTGGATGTTTGGTTCCCCGTGCAGATGGATCATATGGAAGTAAATGAGGCGTATCGCGTATGGCATGGCGCTCCATTTTTAGATGATGCTTTGCAGGCGCCAACTAACTGGCAACATTTTGATGGCTATAGCATGGGCCCTTCCACTGAAACAAAATATAAACCTTACGAACGCATTCCCGGGTTAGCGGTTGGCGGTTGGTTTGATGCAGGTGATTTTGATATTCAAACCGGTTCGCATTGCGACGCCGTATTAAGTTTGGTTGATACCTGGGAAAAATTTAAACCTACGCGTGATGAAACTTTTGTCGACTATCCGACCCGTTATGTTGATATCCATCGTCCCGATGGGAAGCCTGATATTCTTGAGCAAATAAAACATGGCACATTAAATATGGTTGCGCAGGTAAAAAACATAGGCCATCCCGTTAGAGGTATCGTCGTGCCGAATTTGCATCAATATCATCATTTAGGTGATGCGGTTGATGAAACAGATAACCTGTTATATGATTCCACATTAAAGCCCTACGAGGTAAAAGGCAATCACAGCGGCACGTTAGATGACCGCTGGGCTTTCACCGGCCGCACTACTTTCCTCGATTATTATACTGCCGCTGCTTTAGCCGCTGCAAGCCGTGCATTAAAAGGATTTGATGATACTTTATCGCAACAAAGTTTATTCTATGCACAACAATTATGGAACGAAGATGACAGCATCAGCAAAATGGATACATCAGGTTTTTCAAAGCGTTTTGGTAACAGTTTAAAAATGTCTGCAGCCTTACAATTATACATCACTACAAAAGATGAAAATTATGCAACTATTTTTAAAGATGCCGTTTTTACAGCGCTTAACAGGTTTATCCAGTTTGGCATTCAGCCAGCATTAGAAGCTGTTCCTTATATGGATGCTGATTATAAAAATAAATTGCGTGAGTATGTGGTGAAGTATAAAGCGTTGTGTGATGATTACAACAAACAAAATCCTTATGGTGTTCCGATTGCGTCAGGTGGCTGGGGCGGCAGCGGAAACGTTGTAAACTTTGCTACTACCAATTATTACGCTAATAAATATTATCCTGATGTGATGACTGCAGAATACGTATATAAAGGCCTCGATTATATTTTCGGTTGTCATCCTTATTCAAATATTTCTTTTGTTTCATCGGTGGGAACAAAATCAAAGAAAATCACTTATGGAAATAACCGGGCAAATTTCAGCTTCATTGCCGGTGGCATTGTTCCCGGTATATTATTGATAAAACCCGACTTCCCGGAAAACAAAGAAGACTGGCCATTTTTCTGGGGTGAAAATGAAGTAACGGTTGGTGGTTGTGCAAATTATATATTTCTTGCCGCGGCAGCGGATAATTTATCAAAAGAAAAATAACTATAAATGGAAAATTGCGTCTAGTGTTAGCTGTTATATACTGACCGAAACGGGGTTGATACCTTGTCTATTCTATAGGGTATTCGACAGTTACGTTAACGATCAAACTTCCATTCTGTCTATAGCTGTAAAGCAAAACACCCCCCGGTAAGATTTTACCGGAGGGTGCAAGCTCTATAACTATTTTGTATTAAATATAGCGGTTAACGATATTTTCCAGGTATTCCTGTCTGCCGCTTATTTGTTCCGGTTCGCCGGTTTCAATGGCGTATGCCCGAAGATCTTCCATCGATAATTTACCCGCTTCGAATTCTTTTCCTTTACCACTATCGAACGAAGCATAACGATCTTTACGGAACTTTTTATAATCTGATTTTTCAAGAATTGCATCAGCAGTAATCAATGCCCTGGCAAAGGTATCCATGCCACCGATATGCGCATAAAACAAATCGGCCTGGTCTGTGGATGAGCGACGAATCTTTGCATCGAAGTTGATACCACCACCTTTTAAACCACCTGCTTCCAGGAACACAAGCATGGCTTCTGTAAGTTCATTAATATTATTAGGAAACTGATCTGTATCCCATCCATTTTGATAATCGCCTCGGTTGGCATCTAACGACCCAAGCATACCTGCATCCGCAGCTACCTGTAATTCATGCTGGAAGGTGTGGCCCGCAAGCGTTGCATGGTTAACTTCAATATTAATTTTAAAATCATTCAATAAATCATACTGCCGTAAAAATCCAATTACGGTTTCACAATCATAATCATACTGATGTTTTGTTGGTTCCATTGGTTTGGGCTCAATCAGGAAAGTTCCTTTGAAACCATTTTTTCGTGCATAATCTTTTGCTGTATGCAAAAAACGGGCGAAGTGCTCTTTCTCTCTTTTCATGTTTGTATTCAGCAAAGTCATGTAACCTTCTCTCCCACCCCAAAAAACATACCCTTCACCTCCTAACTCGATAGTAGCATCAATGGCTCCCTTAACTTGCGCAGCCGCATGAGAAAGCACGCGAAAATCCGGATTTGTTGATGCGCCATTCATATAACGCGGATTAGAAAAAACGTTAGCAGTACCCCATAATAATTTTACGCCACTGGCTTTTTGTTTCTGCTTTGCATATTCAACCATGGCCTGGAGACGCTTGTCGTTGTCTGCAACATCTGTCGTGTAGTCAACTACATCAACATCATGAAAACAATAAAAAGGCAAATTCATTTTAGTGATGAATTCAAATGCCGCATCCATTTTATCTTTAGCACTTGCCAACAGCATCACTCTTTTTATTCCATTCAAAAACATGGGTTCCTGGGCCAAAAGGATCGTTACCTTCGTTTACAAACGAATGCCAATAGGCGCATGCAAAACGGAGATGTTCTTTCAAGGTTTTTCCGGCAACAACTCTATTTTCGTCATACCACCGAAACGCAAATGGGTTGTCACTTTCCGGACCTTCATACTTAACCTGGCCCAATCCTTTAAAGTATTCCTTGTCTCCTAAGATAATTTCCATAATTGTTTATTGATTAGATTTATAATTGTTATAAAAAAATTGAAACCTATTGCGATATTGCATTATACTAAAAAATGAAAGATCAGCAAAGTTCACGATCTTTCATTAAAATTCTTCTTTTTAAATTCTTGATTTGTTTATTAACAAATGCAGTTACCAAATTAATATTGCTGCCCCTGCCGTTAATGACGTTACCGCTAATTGTTGTTCCAGGATATCATTCGTTCCCGATGCAATCTTTTTAAACACGGCCAGAGACACAAAATCTTTGTCCAAATATTCCAGAGATACATTTTGAGATGGCAATCGTAAACAATACTTGATTCAAATAAAATCTAAAGTAGCAATTTATTTCTGAATAGTAATCGGTTGCATAACTTTTTTTTAAAAGGTTACCTTATTTTTATACCACAATCAACAAGAAAAGTGAAAGGAAAAAAAGAAATTACCATTTACGACATCGCTGATAAGCTTGGAGTGTCGACAGCTACCGTAAGTCGTGCACTTAAAAATAACCCATCTACCAGCCTGTCCACGCGTAAGAAAATTAATGCGATGGCAGAATCAATGGGTTACCGCCCTAATCTTTTCGCAAGCAGCCTGCGATCTCAAAAAACCCATACCATTGGGGTTATCCTTCATGAATTAAATAGTTCTTTTATTACTTCCGTATTAGCAGGCATCGAGAAAATTGCCAGTGAAGCGAAATATAACCTCATAATTGTTCACTCCGCAGAAAGCGTAGCGCTGGAAGAAGTGAATGCCCGCAACCTTTTTAATAAGCGGGTTGACGGAGTTATTGCCTCGTTATCTTTTGATACTGAAAAACTGTCGCACTTTCAACAATTTCAAGACAAGAATATACCGGTTGTTTTTTTTGATCGCGTTTTTGAAAAGGGTGATGATGCCAAGGTTATCATCAATAACTTCCAGGCCGGCTATGATGCGACTGCCCATTTGATAGAGCAAGGTTGCAAACGGATTGCCATCGTAACCTCCAGTTTAAAAAGAAATGTTTATTCAGAAAGAATGCGTGGTTATAAGCAGGCCCTTCTCGATCAAAATTTAAAATTTGATGAGAAACTTGTAGTTGTTGACGGCCTTAAAGAAGAAGATGCAATTAGATCTGCAAAACACATTTTGTCTATGAAAACTTTGCCAGATGGCATTTTTATAACGAACGATTTTTGTGCGGCGGTTGTCATGCAGGTACTGAAAGATGATGGCATTCAGATTCCCCGCGATATTGCTATTGTCGGATTTAACAACGACAATATTGGTAAAGTTGTTAGTCCGAAACTTACTACCATAAATTACCCTGGTTTTGAGATGGGGAAGGTAGCTGCGCATAACCTTATCAATCACCTGAAAGGTGTATGGGATTTGAGTCTCTCCAGTACAGTTGTAATTAAATCTGACTTAATTATAAGGGAATCTTCATTAAAGAAAACAGAGCTACCGCCAATAAGTGACATTTACAGAAGAATGGAATTAATTGTCTGCCTTTTAACACCTGAAAATTTTCAGAAACTCGTCGTTAATATCTACTGTAGCATTTTCAAAATTAGTCGGCAACAAACAATCTGAAATTGCTCTTAATAAACTGTTACGACAAAATCCTTCAAGACATTTGGGCAAAAAAAAGAAGGATGTTGAAACACCCCTCCACTACTTGATATAGTTCGAGAAAAAAAATTAACCAGAAATATTTCAAAAAAGATTAAGTTTCTAATTCCTTTTAATTGTCTTGTGATATTAAATTATGAAGTCTCAAAAATGGCCCCATTTTAAATGGGGTCAAGTAGCAAGCATTTACCTTGCGGCGATTTAGGTCACCATTCTTCAAACTTCTTTATAAATAGTGTAAATCTGACAATTATTATCCGAAGATAAATAAGTTTTTATCAAAAAGCAACCGATTACAATATTTTTTTTATTTTTACTTACTATTGGAGTTTTGCAGGGTATTACAAACAAAAACGAAAGTGAGTCAACCACCCAGCTTGATATTCTACATGAGAAAAAGCGCTTTAATTATTTGGTCATTCTGTCCCTTTTACTATCAATATTGGAAATAAGAGTTGGTTTAACCGAACTTCGATATAGGCATTAGACAGGTAGAACATGAAAAGGTGGCTTAAGATTAAATTTATTTAAGCGTTAGATTGCTTCCTGGTAGCGAATACAAGATTTATAGAACGAATGATTGTTATATAAAAAACGCTTTTGGAACTGTTTGCATTTTTGATATAACGGACCTAAACCATGTTGGCCCGGAAAAAGGAAATACTTTTTACTACTCAAACAAAATAAAACAATGACCAAAAAATATTACTCCGTTCTTCCTGCTTTAATTATTTGCGGGTTTAATTTATTTTACGCGGATATTCAAAATGCTTCAGCACAAAAAACGCCTTCCTTAAAAGAAGTGTTTAGAAATGATTTTCTTATTGGCACTGCAATAAATACGCACCAAATTGAAGAAAAAGATACAGCATCCGACAGGGTAATTAAAGCAGCAATTCAACGCTGTTACTCCTGAAAATATTATGAAAGCAGAGATTATACAGCCCGGCTGGGATAAATACAATTTTGCTTTGGCTGATAAATTGGTTGCTTACGCAAAAAAGAATAACCTAAAAGTAAATGCGCATAATCTTATCTGGCATAGCCAATTGCCTGCTTTCATGCATCACATGCAGAATGCTGATTCAGTGCGTAAATATTTTGAAAATCACATTAATACAGTCGCTGGTCGCTATGATGGTAAAGTGTATTCATGGGATGTAGTAAATGAAGCATTGAATGAAGATGGCACTTTGCGTAACTCAATCTTTTTACAAAAACTGGGCGATGATTATGTTGTTGAAGCTTTTCGCCTTGCACAAAAAGCATCACCCCATTCGAAATTGTATTATAATGATTACAATATCGAACAACCACAGAAAAGAGCAGGCGCTATCGCCTTAATTAAAAAGATCCAGGCTGCAGGTGTGCGTATTGATGGTGTGGGCATACAAGGCCATTGGAGGGCTGATAAGGTTCCAATGAAAGATATAGAAGAAAGTATTAAGGAATTTTCTGC
This sequence comes from uncultured Chitinophagaceae bacterium, assembly GCA_963756945.1. GTDB lineage: Bacteria > Bacteroidota > Bacteroidia > Chitinophagales > Chitinophagaceae > Ginsengibacter. The sequence continues at coordinate 47,077 of CAVWQJ010000024.1, forward strand.
CTTGGGCATTGAAGTGATGTTCACTGAACTTGACTTAAGTGTTTTGCCCAACCCCTGGGATAATGCAACGGCGGACGTAAGTGCGACTGCGGCAGGAAATGCAAAGATGAACCCTTATGCAAAAGGGTTACCCGATTCTGTAGCACAAATGCAGGCCAAAGCTTATGCAGATTTGTTTCAACTTTTTTTAAAATATAAAGAGCATGTAAGCCGTGTGACATTCTGGGGCGTTAACGATGGACAATCATGGCTGAACGGCTGGCCAATTCGCGGCCGGACAAACTACCCGTTATTATTCGATAGAAATTTTCAACCTAAACCGGCATTTTATAGTGTTATTGCAACTGCAAATACTGCAGGCAAATAAAATCAAAACTAAAACAGAAACAATTTATATGAGCACAGAAGAATTATCACTACCTGGAGAAAAAGCAGGAGCAGCCATTGCAAGTAAATTCGCGGCGGCACCGCAAAAATTATCTGTGCTTGAAAAGGTTGGTTACAGTCTTGGCGACTTTGCAGCAAACCTTGTGTTTCAAACATTGGTTACTTACCTGGCTTATTTCTATACCGATATTTATGGCCTTAAACCGGAACATGCTTCTGTACTAATACTGACTGTCGGTCTTGTTGCCGGTTTCGGTTTTAACCCGATCATTGGGGCATTAGCCGACAGAACAAATTCCAGGTGGGGTAAGTTCAGGCCATGGATCTTATTCACTGCCATTCCGCTTGGCGTTATAGCATTGCTCGCATTCAGTACTCCCCATTTTGCCTACCAGGGTAAAGTTATCTATGCAGTTATTACATATACACTGTTGTTATTTTTCTATGCGGCAAATAACCTCCCCTATTCCGCACTCAGTGGCGTTATTACCGGCGACATGGGCGAACGTAACAGCTTGTCTTCTTATCGATTTGTTGCCGTGATGTTTGCTCAATTTTTTGTGCAGGTATTTATGTTGGCGATAATAGAATCTGCTGGTCATGGCGATAAATCGCAAGGCATTGAAAAAGTAATGACGTGGCTTGCTGATCATAGGCACCGTTATGTTGATCATCACTTTTTTAACAACCAAAGAACGCATTATTCCAAAGCCCGAACAAAAATCAAGTGTAAAAGAAGATCTAACTGATTTGTTTAAGAACAAACCATGGATAATCATGTTGGTGCTCACAACCCTTGTCTTCATAACACTTTCAATGAAAGGCGGCTCTTATGTCTATTATTTCAATAACTATGTTGATCGTGCCAGCCTTACCGAATTTGTAAGTCCTGTCGTTCATTTTCTTTCCAACATCGGTCTCAATGTTTTTGGTGACGATCCTGTATCGGCAGGCTTTGGTTTATTTAATGCAGGTGGCATCATCTTTATGATCGTTGGCATTACGCTATCAAAAAAATTCGCAGATAAATACGGTAAAAGAGATGTGTTTGGCGTATGCTTATTTATATCAACACTCTTCATCTTAGCATTCATTTTATTTCCGTCAACATCTGTTGGGTTAATGTTTGGATCGCAAATATTACACGGCTTTTTTTATGGCTTAACCATCCCGTTGTTATGGGCAATGATCGCCGATGTTGCAGATTACAGTGAATGGAAAAACAATCGTCGGGCAACAGCCATCATTTTTTCTGCTATGATGGTTGGTTTAAAAGTCGGGCTAAGCCTTGGCGGTGCCATACTCACATGGATTCTCGGCTTATACAACTACGTTCCCAACAGCACTGCACAGGCGCCCGAAGCCATCCAGGGAACAAAGATGTTGGTAAGCGTGTATCCGGCTATTCCGTTTTTAATTGGCGCAGGTTTATTGTTTTTCTATTCCATCAACAAAAAAATGGAAGTACAAATTGAAAGCGATTTAAAACAAAAAAGAAGTAGTTAACTGAAATAAACCTAACAGGTTTTTGAAACCTGTTAGGTTTATCCATAAAACTTAAAATATGCCCGAAGACGACATACAACATATAGACTTTGATGAACTGGGTCAAAAAGCGATATCACAGCCATTGATCACAAACATCTACACGGCAGATCCATCGGCACATGTATTTAATGGAAAGATTTATATCTATCCATCACACGATGTAGATGCCGGCGAAGCGTTTGATGATCTCGGCAGTCACTTTGCCATGGAAGATTATCATGTAATTTCAATGGATTCACCAAGCAGTGAAGCAAAAGATAACGGCATTGCCCTACACGTAAATGATGTTCCCTGGGCTGAAAAACAAATGTGGGCGCCGGATGCCAATGAAAAAGATGGCAAGTACTATTTATTCTTCCCGGCAAAAGATTATGATGGCATTTTTAGAATTGGTGTAGCAACAAGCGATTCGCCAGTTGGTCCGTTTAAGGCAGAGCCCGAAGCTATTAAAAACAGCTTTTCAATTGACCCTGCCGTGTTTAAAGATGAAGATGGCAGTTATTATATGTATTTCGGAGGCATCTGGGGTGGCCAATTGCAACGCTGGCGGACAGGAACATTTGATGCAACGCAGGAAGAAAGTCCGACAGCACATTTACCGGCAAATGATGAACCGGCACTCTGCGCTAAAGTTGCAAGACTTACGGATGACTTATTGCAATTTGCTGAAGCACCTAAGGATGTTGTTATAACAGATGAAAATGGAAAAGCATTATTGCAGGGCGATAATGAAAGAAGATTTTTTGAAGCATCGTGGATGCATAAACGCAATGGTAAATATTATTTCTCTTATTCAACCGGCGACACGCATTTCATTTGTTACGCCATTGGTAATAATCCATACGGACCTTTTACATATGCAGGCAGAATTTTAAATCCCGTGGTGGGTTGGACCTCGCATCATTCTATTGTTGAGTTTCAAGATGAATGGTACTTGTTTTACCATGACAGCAGCTTAAGCGAAGGTGTCACGCATTTAAGAAGTATTAAGGTTACAAAGATTGAATACGATGAAAATGGCTTCATCAAAACAATCAATCCATATAATGATTTTAAAATTTAATGAATAACCTAAAAGGTTTTAAAAACCAGTCAGGTTTGAAAATAAAATACATGAAAAGCTATTTATTTCTCTTATTAACATACGTTTCTGGCTTCTGCTTCATTCAGTCAATCAAATGAAGTAACCATTCCCGGTTCACAAACAAAAACATTCACTTCAAAAATAATAAACGGGCAAGAATATGTTTTACAAATTTCATTGCCTGCAGGCTATGCTAAGAGTGATAAAAAATATCCTGTTGTTTACTTAATGGATTCGCAATGGGACTTTCCATTATTAACCGCATTATATGGCGAACAGTATTTTGATGGCTTTATTCCTGAATTGATTATTGTTGGTATTACATGGGGCGGCGATCATCCAAATCCTGACAGTTTAAGAGCAAGAGATTACACCCCAACCAATGAAAAACGATTGCCACAAAGCGGTGGTGCTGATAAATTTCTTTCAGTTATAAAAAATGAAATCTTTCCTTTTGTTGAAAACAATTATCGTGTTGATGCAAATGATAAAACTTTAGTCGGTTGTTCGCTTGGTGGCTTATTTACCATGTACACTTTGTTTACACATTCGGATATGTTTAACCGTTATGTTGCCGCAAGTCCGGCATTCACCTGGGACAATAGTGTTTTATATAAATATGAAGAACAGTATCATGTTAAATCAACCAATCCTCCTGCAAAATTATTTATGTGCGTTGGTGGTGTAGAGTTAAGTGTTCCCGGTTTTGAAAAACTCACCTCATTTTTAAATAACCGTAATTATACAAAGCTGCAAATAAAAAGCATGGTTTTAGAAAACACCGGACATTCAGGAACTAAAGGTGAAGGATATGCAAGGGGAATGCAATTTGTGTTTAAACGCCCGTCGTTACAATTACCACCCAAAACACTTCAGCAATATAACGGCACGTATAAAATAAACAACGGGATGGTGATAGAAATGAAAACAAAAAATGGTTCACTAACTGCTACGGCGGGCAATAACACTTTTACGTTATTCGCGGCATCTGAAACTGATTTCTATCTCAAGTCTTCATTTCTCAATATTCATTTCATCAAAGACGATAAGGGCAATGTTTCAGGCTTTGAGTTAGCCCGTTACGGTTCAACTGAACTTGCTAATAAGATAAAATAAGCACATGAAAATAACCTCCAAAAAAATTATTATCATTTGTTTTAGTTGGACAGTATCTTTTGCCGCACAGGCTCAAATAAAATTGCCTGCAGTAATTCGCGATAGCATGATTCTTCAGCGTAACGAAAAAATCAACATTTGGGGATGGGCTTCGAAAGGCGAAAAGGTAAGTCGTAAAGTTTAACGGTAAAACCTACAAAACAAGAACAGGTAATGACGGCAAATGGATGTTGCAATTAGCGCCGATGAAAGCCGGCGGTCCATTTACGATGGAGGTTTCCGGCAAAAATAAAATCACTTTGCATGATATACTGATAGGTGATGTATGGTTGTGTGCCGGCCAATCAAATATGGAACATCAAATGAAATTACATGCCGTAAAATACCCGGAGGAAATTGCTAATGCAGACTATGCCGAAATAAGACAATTCAAAGTTCCGAACGTAACAAATTTAGTAAGTCCTCAAAACGATTTACAAGGTGGTTCATGGAAATGGGCCGATTCAACTAATGTAAAAGATTTTTCGGCTGTTGCTTATTTCTTCGCTAAAGCTTTATACGCCAAATATCATGTCCCCATCGGTATCATCAATGCAAGTTGGGGCGGTATTCCTATTGAAGCAATGATGAGTGAAAAAAGTTTACAATCGTTTCCAAACATTCTTGCAACTGTTGAAAAAAATAAAGACACAGCTTATGTAAATGAAACTAACCGGAAAGCCTTTGCTGCTATGCGTGCAATGCCACATCCTGAGGATAAAGGCATGACTGAAAAATGGTTTGACACTTCTTATACGCCCAAAGAATGGCATCGCATTGCTGTTCCGGGTTTCTGGGAAGATGAAGGTGCGAAAGGATCTGAATGGTGTAGTTTGGTATCGCAGGGAAATTGATGTGCCTGCGTCTATGACTCATGTGCCTGCAAAAGTATTTTTAGGAAGAATTGTAGATGCCGATGAGTTATATATCAATGGAATAAAAGTTGGAACTACCGGTTACATGTACCCGCAGCGCCGGTATCCTGTTCCTGGCGGAGTTTTAAAGCCCGGAAAAAATCTCTTTGTAGTTCGTGTTACCAATAATTTTGGAAAGGGCGGCTTTGTGCCGGATAAACCTTATGAATTAATTGCCGGAAATGACACAATTGATTTAACCGGCTATTGGCAGTATAAAGTTGGATCAATAAATACTCCGCATCGTAGTTTTGGCAGCTTTGGCATTTCGCTACAAAACCAACCGACAGCATTATATAATTCTATGATTGCGCCGATTAGTCGATTATACGATCAAAGGTTTTCTATGGTACCAGGGAGAATCTAACGCAGGGAGACCCGATGAATACGCAAAGCTGCAACCTGCCATGATTGACGATTGGCGAACCAAATGGAAAGAAGGTAATCTCCCCTTTCTGTTTGTTCAGCTTCCCGGGTTTATGGATTATAATTATCTGCCTTCTGAAAGCCAATGGGCAATGTTTAGGGAAGCGCAGGCAAAATCTTTATCGCTTCCCAATACAGGAATGGCCGTTGCAATTGATATCGGTGAATGGAATGATATACATCCGGATCGCAAGAAGGAAGTTGGTGACCGTCTCGCATTAGCTGCTGAAAAAATTGCTTATGGTGAAAACATCGTTTACTCAGGGCCGTTATACCAATCCCAAACTATTCAGGGTAACAAAATAATTATTTCATTCACAAATACAGGGACTGGTTTAACAACAAATGATGATGAAGCGCCTGCTGAATTTGCGGTTGCTGGTGCAGATAAAAAATTCGATGGGCAACTGCAAAGATCGAAGGTGATAAAGTGATTGTTTCGAGTGATGATGTGCCTTATCCCAAATATGTTCGGTATGCCTGGGCGGATGACCCGGTTAATCCAAATGTTATCAACATGGAAGGATTGCCTGCGGCGCCTTTCAGAACGGATGAATAATACGAATCGATAAGACAGAGCTTTTATATGGTGCAAAGCATGGGTTCTATAAAACAGTGCGGCTCCAAATGGGCACTTTTTGTAACCGGTTGCGAATTCAATTTCGTCTATCCTTGAACGTAAATAGCGTTATTGAGTAAGTTTTAAATATACATTATACTTATACGGATTGATGTCATAACCATATGGCCAAATTTCAAAATTTTTGCTATTGACCTGAAACCCACATGACCACTGTAGTTGAGGGTGGTGAACAGGGAGGGCGATCACGAACACACCTTTCATCGACAACAATTAACAATGTCGGATATTGATAGCCTACTTTGCAGTCATGTCAGTCTTTTAGGTGGTGGTAGGAAATCAATTATAAAAAAAATTTCTCAACGAGTTTCAGAAGAGATTTTACAATCGTTTTCCATAAAATAATACATTAGGTAACTGAAGATCTATTTGCAAAAAGAGAAAATATTAAAGCGGCAAAGTATTGATAATATTCAGTTTGGTAGATAATTAAAGGGGCATCTTAGGTTTAAAATTGGTTATTAAAGCTACATTTTTAAGAGAACAAACAAGTTCGTCGGCCATACGAATAATTGGGGATAATTGCCACCATTGTTAATAAAAAAATGTAATCGGTTTATTTTTTTTTAGAAAATTTTCCATAATTTCATCAAACATTAACATTTTAAATCAACTTTTGCGTATGAGAAATCTAACAATCTGCTTAGTAAAGCAGGCATTTGCATTAATCTTTTTTTTATCCTTTTCGTTTATCGTTTCCGCCCAAAAGAAAATTTCCGGGAAAGTAACCGATAACAATGGCAATCCGATCCAAAAGGCATCGGTAGTAGTAAAAGGAACAAAACCGGTACAGTCACGGATGCCGATGGTAATACAGCCTTACAGTTCCCGCCAATGCCAAAGTATTGAGTTTTCTTCACTCGAATATGGCTCCGCTTGAAGTTATTCTTGGTTCCGCAAACAACAATCAGCCCTCGTTGAAACCAGTTGAAACGATCCTTGGAGATGTTGTAGTGGTAGGGTATGGAACCCAGAAACGAACCTCTGTAACAGGTGCGGTATCAACAGTAAACAGTAAAACGATATCAGAACTTCCTGTTGCCAGCGTACAGCAGGCGTTGCAGGGACGTGTACCTGGCCTTTCGGTAACAAACAACGGAAGCCCGGGAACAGAACCGCTTGTTGCCATAAGAGGTATTAGTTCCATATCGTATGCTTCCAATCCATTGTATGTTAGTAGATGGATTTCCTACAGGTGATTTGGCAACATTCGACACAAGGGATATAGAATCCGTGGATGTTTTAAAAGATGCATCTGCCGCGGCCATTTATGGTTCGAGAGCTACAAATGGGGTAATCATGATCACTACTAAAAAAGGCAGGAGGGATGGAAAATTGCATGTTAGCCTTGATTCTTATTATGGAACCCAGGATGTAACAAAAAGGCTCAGCTTACTGAATCCTATCGCAATTTGACCAATATGCAATCGCTTACAGAGGCAGCAAAGTAGGCAGACGAGTGGATCCCTGGGTTAATACTCCGATATACCAGGGTGCTGCTACAACTTATGGCAATAATGTTACTGATTGGCAGGATGCTTATTTTAAAACAGGCGCAATGACGCAAACCAATATAGGCTTGAGCGGCGGTAACGATGTATCCCGGTTTTATACTTCTGCAGGTTATTTTGACCAAACAGGCACAACGCCCACCGTGGGTTATAAGCGTTATAATTTCCGTATTAATTCAGAACATAAAATCAGCAAAGTATTCACCTTTGGTGAAAATCTTATATGCAGCATTTGGCAACCAGGCATATGATAATAACGAAACAGGCACCCGGTCAAATTTGGTTAACGTGATCAAGATGATGCCTTATATGCCGGTATACGATCCTACTACCTCTGATGGGTTCAGAGGAGTAAACTCCGTGTTGGATGGTGGTGATCCAACCAACCCGATAGAAGATGCGAAGATAAAAAATCCCGGCAACAGAAGAACAGCAAAGATATTAGGAACTGCTTACCTGGAAGTAAATTTTACAAATGGTTAAAATTCCGCTCAACTTTTGGGATTGATTATGCAAACGGTCTGGACTACCGCTTTTCTCCGATATTTAATGATAGTGGTACAATTGCCGGCTCCAGCGCAATATTGGCTACTATCACAAACAACAGTGCTATTTCTAGCTGTTCAATTATATACTCAGCAACTTACATTTGACAAAACTTTCGGTGATCACCATGTAAATGCAATTGCTGTGTATGAATACCAGGGCCAAAAGACTACGCAACGAAAATGCGAATGGCAACCAGGCGTCAAATGAACTTAAAACATTAAATAATGCAAGTAATACATTCGTTCAAACACTTATTGCTGAAAATAGCATTATATCTTATATTGGTCGTTTAATTATGATTATAAAGGCAAATATTTATGTGAGTGGCGCTATTCGCCAGTGATGGTGGCTCTCGTTTTGGGCGCCGGGTAAAAAATGGGCAACTTTTCCATCAGCTTCCATAGGTTGGAGAATTGACCAGGAAGAATTTATGCAAAAGCAAACAAAAATTTCCGAGTTGAAATTGCGGGCTGGTTATGGTATTACTGGTCTTAACGGAACAAATCTTGGGCAACTACATCCCTGGTTGGTAAGCGTTAAGTGCCAATAGTGCCTACTATCCTTTTGGTAACGCAATCAACAGCGGCCCTGCTTCTTCAATCCAGAGCACTTGGTAATAAAGACCTGGAGTGGGAGAAAACAAAACAGATTGAATATAGGCCTGGATTTGGGTTTGTTGCGATAATAAATTTACCCTATCCGCCGAATATTATCAACGTAAAACAGATAACCTGATTCTGGCTGTTCCTCTTCCTCCTTCTTTCGGATATTTAACCAGTACAGTAAATCAGAACATTGGCTTCTATGAAAAATAATGGATTTGAATTGCAAGTTGGGTTACAATGACAGGCAAGGGGATTTTAAATGGAATGCATCCGGAAATATAAGTCTAATAACAAACAAAGTGCTTTCGTTTAGCGCCAGGGTTACCAAATATTGAAGCCGGATCTGACGTGGATCTCAGAGAGGGTTATAATATCACCAACACGCGCCGTCGGTCATCCAATTCAATCGTATTACGGCTGGGTAGGTGGAGGGAATTTTCCAAACTGCTGATGAGGTAAACAAACATGCTACACAGGCTAGCGGGCACAGGTCCTGGTGATATTAAATTCAAAGACTTAAACGGCGATGGCGTGATTGATAATAATGATCGCACTTTCCTGGGCAGCTTTATTCCGAAGTTTACCTATTCGTTAAACGTTGGCGCAAACTATAAGAATTTGGATTGTCCGTATTCTTCCAGGGTGTGCAGGGCAATAAAATATACAATGCTTTAAGGACAACTACAGAAGGTATGGTTCGTTTCTTTAATGCCGGCACAAAAGTATTGAATGCATGGACGCCTACTAACACGAATACTGATGTTCCCCGTGCAGTTTCATCTGATCCAAATCAGAATGCACGTCCATCAACTCGTTTTCTTGAAGATGGTTCTTATCTTCGCCTTAAAAATGTCATGTTAGGCTATACAATTCCTGACAAATCTTTACAGTCCATCACAAAAGGAATTGTAAAGAATTTCCGAATTTATGTCTCGGCCCAAAATATCCTGACATTTACAAAATATACTGGTTTCGATCCTGAAGTTGGTAACAGGGCGCCCGGTTCTTCATCATTAACCAATGGTATTGACTATGCGGTATATCCTCAGCCAAAAGCTTACCAGGTAGGTATCACGGCAAATTTTTAAAAAAAGTAAATAAATAATTTATAAAATATAATATTATGAAACGAAATACGAAAATGCTGATTATTGCAGATTATCCTGGCTGTAGCCGCTGATAGTTGCCTGTAATAAAAAGCTAAATGTACTTGATCAAAATAATCCTACTACCGAAAGCTATTTTAAGACTGCTGTAGAACTGCAAAATGGTGTAAATGCTGTCTATTCCAGTTTGCGTTCTGGCAATCTTGTCGGCCGCGAATGGTTCTTTACGCATGATATGAGGGGCAGTGAAACCGGCGCGGGTGGTGCACAATTGGAGGCACCGAGAGCGGAACTGTTAAAACAACCTTCTCCCTCGCCCTCTAATGCGGTAATGACAAGCGTTTGGAATGGCAGTTACCAAATGATCAACAGGGCTAACCTTGTTATTTCAAAAGCGCCTGACGTAACCGATAATACAGCACTTAGAGATGTTACTGTTGGAGAAGCCGAATTTTTAAGGGCATGGGCATATTTTGAACTTGTAACTACAGTGGGGCGATGTGCCGCTTTATACTGAGCCTGTTTCGTCTGCCACCGGCTATAAAGCAAATCTCCTGCTGCAGATGTATATACATTAATTATTAGCTGATTGACCGATGCGGTTTCAAAATTGCCAGATATTGCCGCTCAACAGGGACGGGCAACCAAAGGCGCTGCAAATGCGTTGCTTGGGAAAAGTGGAAATGCAGAATGGTGATTATACTTCAGCCAAAACAGCGCTTTTGCAGGTTTATGGCAAATACAGCCTTGTACCTAATTTTTCTGATAATTTTGACGGGGATGTTACGCTTGGTTTCACCACGTAAACGGAATTGAGACATGAGTTCAATTCAGAATCAGTTTTTGAAGTTGCTTTTTTTGATAAAGGAGATGACAACTTTAACTGGGGTTATACTGGTGAAGGTCCTACGGCCGATGCAAGCATAATGCGCAGCCAGGAATATGGTATAGTTTGGGGTAATGTCGTTCCTTCCGATCTAGATTTTGAATGAGTTTGAACCAGGTGATCCAAGGTATAAAATGACTTTTTATGAATCTGGCGACAAGATTTTAACGATGGGTGGCACTGCGGCAGGTGTGGCACTTACCGAAGATGGAATGAACGTGGCGCAAAGTACCACAATGGAGTTATAAGAAAAGAGTATACCGTAAATATTCAGTACTGGATTGGACTGATGATGGATTTCATCCCGATGGTATAAATCAAAGAGTGATACGCTATGCAGATGTACTTCTTATGCTTGCCGAATGTGAAGCTGAAATCGGAACTCCTGCCCAGGCAGCAAGTTACATTAATGAGGTAAGATCCCGCCCAAGCGTAAATATGCCCCCGGTTGCACTAACTACCCAAGATCAGGCAATAGCAGCAGTGATGCATGAAAGAGCCGTAGAGTTAGCGGGCGAAGAAGTTAACAATATTGATATGCTAAGGTGGAGAGCTAAAGGCTATTATCCATCAATCAGGCCTGATCCAAAACCAGGACAGGTTGCCTTGTTTCCCAATTCCGGCAAGTGAAATTGCTGCCAATCCCTTAATAAAATAAATTGAAATAAGTTTCGTTAAATAGAGGCTATTTGTATAGCCTCTATTTTTTTGCCCCGTTGTACCTGAAATGATGATAGTTCCCGGCAATAAATTTATTAAAAGTATAACTTGCAATAGCATGAAAGAAAGACTTGATTATAGATGTTATTTTGTTTTTTTTATGGTGATGTTTTTTTTCACTTCGTGTAGTCATAAGCAAAAAGACACTTTATTTACTCAGCTCAGCAGTACAACATCCGGGATTCATTTCAGCAACGACGTTCACGATAACGATTCTTCCCGCTCTTTCATTAATGAGTTTGGTTACATGGGTGGCGGCGTAGGAATAGGTGACTTTAATAATGATGGGTTAAAAGATATTTTCTTTTCCGGAAACCAGGTAAGCTGCCGTCTTTATATTAATAAAGGGAACAACCAGTTTGAAGATATAACTGAGAAGGCAGGCCTCACCACGGATGTTTGGTGTACAGGGGTAAGTATCGTAGATATTAACAATGATGGCTATGATGACATCTATGTTTGCGTGTTTGGAAAAGACTTGATGCACCAGGCAAAAAATCTTTTATTTATTAATCAGCATAATCTTACGTTCAAGGAGGAAGCCGCGGAGTATGGGCTTGCTGATATGGGCAATTCTACCCAGGCAGTTTTTCTTGATTACGACAAGGACGGTGATCTTGATATGTATCTTACCAATTACCTGTTAAGCAGCAAAAACGGAAATACAATTTTTCCGCGGGATAGAAGTGGAAGATCACCTGCCAATGACCGGCTTTACAGAAATGACGGAATCGCACCCGGCACTAACCACCCGGTTTTTCATGATGTAACATTGCAGGCTAATATTAAGGAAGATGGTTATGGGCTAGGCGTAACCGTTAGTGATTTTAACAATGACGGGTGGCCGGATATTTATGTGGCCAATGATTTTTTGAGCAATGATGAATTGTGGCTCAATAACAGGAATGGAACTTTTACCAATACAATAAGTGAATCCCTGCAACACCAGAGTTACTCCAGCATGGGAGCGGATGCAGCCGATATAAACGATGATGGACTACCCGATGTTGTTACACTGGATATGCTGCCGGAATCCAATGAACGGAAAAAGACAGCCTTTTCATTTATGAATTATGAAAGGTACCAGGCCGAACGGGAAATGGGTTATGAGCCGGAATTTATGCGGAACATGCTTCAGCTAAACAATGGTTGTTTTAAATCAGGGGATACCAGCCTTCCTTTTTTCAGTGAAATAGGACAGTTGGCAGGAATTGAAGCTACTGACTGGAGTTGGAGCGTGCTGCTGGCGGATTTCAATAACGACGGCTGGAAGGATATGCATATCACTAACGGTATTGGCAGGGATTTTATCGATGAAGATTTCCTGGCGTTCAGCAATAAAATATTTAGCAGCAACCAAACACGACAGGAGCAGGAAAAAACAATTCGTGAAAAACTTGCTTCATTAAATCACGTCAATCTTCCTAATTATTTATACCTGAACAAAGGCAACTATACATTCGCTGATGCGTCAGAAACCGCCGGCATTAATAAACCGGGCATGTCTAACGGTGCGGCTTATGTTGATCTTGATAACGATGGAGATCTTGACCTCGTCGTAAATAATATTGACCAGGAGGCCTTCGTGTTCATCAACAATACAAATCAAAAAAATAAACCCCTTCAAAATCATTTTTTAAGCCTGCAGTTGCAGGGAGATAGTTTGAATACACGTGCATTCGGAACAAAAGTTTATGTATATAATCATGGAAGAATTCAAATGCAGGAAGAAAATCCGGTTCGCGGTTATTTTTCAACGGTAGACCGGCAACTGTTATTTGGCCTTGGCAGCGACAAGCGTGTTGATTCACTTGTAGCCATTTGGCCTGATAATAAAAAGCAAACCATTAGGAACATTCCTGCAGATACCTTCCTGGTTCTTTCATGGAAAAATGCAGCTCTACAAGAGGTCGCCACCAACACAAAACCGGCTCAGTTATTTTCGGATGTTACTGACGCTTCCGGCATTTTATACCAACATCATGAAAATATTTTTAATGACTTTGCTACACAGGTATTACTACCGCACAAATATTCACAGTTAGGCCCGTTTATAGCAACTGGTGATATTAATAATGATGGACTGACAGATTTTTTTATCGGCGGAGCTTTTAATTTTTCAGGAAAAATATTTACACAACAACCGGCACAAACATTTATTTCAAAAAATCTTACAGACAGCATCAAGATGGAGGAAGATATGGGTTGTATTTTATTTGATGCTGATGGCGACGGAGATCTTGATCTGCTTGTTACCTCAGGGGATGTTCAATATGAAGAAAATTCTCCTTTTTATAAACCGCGTTTATACCTAAACGATGGAAAGGGAAATTTTAAATTAAGTCCCAATGCCATTCCTGAGAACGTTAGAACTATAGCGGGTTGTGTAACTGCGGGCGATTATAACGGTGACGGACAACCTGATTTATTTATCGGTGGAAGGGTTTCCAAAACATATCCATTATCTCCCAAAAGTTTTATTCTGCAAAACAATAAAGGCATCTTTACAGATGTAACCGCAAAAGTTTGCCCCGCTTTACAAAAGCCGGGCATGGTTACTTCGGCTGCGTGGACGGACATTGATAATGATAAGCAGGTAGATCTCGTAATTGCGGGTGAATGGATGCCCATAAGGTTCTTTAAAAATAATCACGGAATTTTAAGAGAAGTAACCGATTCCACAGGGCTCACGCATACCAACGGTATGTGGCGCAGCCTTGTTGCAACTGATATTGATAATGATGGAGACATTGACCTGGTAGCAGGCAATCTTGGCCTGAATTGCGAATACCAGGCTACTCCTGCCGAACCGATCCAATTGTATGCCACGGACATGGACGGCAATGGCACCATAGACCCTATTATGTTTTATTATATAAAAAATAAGGAAGGTAAAAAACAATCGTTCCCTGCAATCGGCCGCGACCAGTTTGCTGAGCAGGTGCCTTCTATAAAGAAGAAATTTCTCCTTTACAAAGATTACGCTGATGCAACATTTGACGATTTTTTTAGCGGAAAATCCAAAGACAATATGCTGAAACTCCAATGCGATGAAACACAAAGTTGTTGGTTCGAGAATATAGGCAATGGAAAATTCATACAACATCCTTTACCCATGGAAGCGCAATTTGCACCGGTAAATGCTATCATTTGCAATGATATTGATGGCGATGGTTACAAAGACCTTATACTCGCGGGGAATGATTACCAATCAGACGTAATGACCGGGAGATATGATGCTTCATATGGTTGTTTTTTGAAGGGTAGCAGCAAAAAAACATTCACAAGTGTTCCTCCTGTGCAAAGTGGTTTTATTATAAAAGGAGATGTAAAAGATATGGCACTTATCAAATTAGCAAATGGAGAAAAATTGATACTTGCTGCTGTAAACAATGATTCAATGCGGGTATTCCGGGTTAACAAGAAATAATTCAACACGGAATTTTTATAACCGCACAGGCAGTTGATTTTGATTTTATATTGCTCATTTATGTTATCCCGGTATTAAGTTAAAGCACATGACAACAAAGTTTATTATATCATTATTGTTTAAGTATAATGACAGAAAATTTCACCAGGTAAAAGTATGTCCCCCACTCTTCCTATTGCTTACCGTGTCGATTTTCTGCTTTATGTCCTGCAAGCAAAAGCCACTACCAAACCAGGCAATGATTGATCTTTTAAAAACCGAAGAGAAATATAGTAACACACATGAAAATCCTTTTGCCCCTGAAGCTATGGTGAAATTTTGCGATTCTGTAATAAATAATTCATCTGATCAAAACGCGGTAATAACTGCGCTAGATAAAAAAGCAAATGCGCTACTTGAGTTGGGACAAGAGCAACAGGCGATTGATATTTTCCAGGAAGTTCTGAACAAAATACCCAGGGGTTATATTGATCAACGACAACCGATCATGAAAGACCTGGCGATTACTTATTTAAGGTTGGGAGAAAGGATGAATTGTATTAACATGCACAACGCTGAATCGTGCATATTCCCTATTTCAAAAGGTGGCGTGCATCACGATAAAACAGGCTCGGAAAATGCCATTGAAATATATAAAACTTTACTAAGAGATAATCCCGGCGATTTAGAATCGAGATGGCTGTTGAATATTGCCTATATGACCACTGGCGGATACCCGCAGGAAGTGCCGCCTCAATTTCTTTTAAAAATAACCAATGATGATAGCATGCATCTTGTAAAACCTTTCATAGACGTGGCAGCAAACGCCGGTTTAAATTATAAATGCATGGCAGGCGGCTGTATCATCGATGATTTTAATAATGATAATTATCCCGATATTGTTTTGAGCAGTTGGTCGCTCAATGAGCCGATGCGATATTACAGGAATAATGGTAACGGCACTTTTACAGATGTATCTGATTCGTCAGGGCTTGGGTATTTAACCGGCGGCCTGAACATGATGCAAACAGATTATAACAATGATGGCTTCAAAGATATATTCGTGTTGCGGGGAGGATGGAGAGGAAAATTTGGGAAGACGCCAAATTCTTTATTAAGGAACAATGGCAATGGAACGTTTACTGATGTTACAAAAGAAAGTGGCATGCTTTCATTTCACCCTACACAAACCGCTACCTGGGCAGATTTTAATAATGATGGATGGCTGGATGTTTTCATAGGCAATGAAACAACGCCCGGCGGTGAGGCCCATCCATGTGAATTATATATCAATAACAAAAATGGAACTTTTACAGAAATGGCAGCTAAGGCTGGTTGTGCTATAACTGATTATGTAAAAGGGGTTACTTCCGGTGATTATAATAACGATGGGCTGACAGATATTTTCATTTCAACATTAACGGGGAAAAAAATATTATTGAAAAATGAATCAGTTAAAAACGGAGCTATAAAATTTACAGATGTTAGCGAGCAGGCTGGCTTAACCAAAAACAGGTCCCGCACTTTTCCTACCTGGTTTTTTGATTATGACAATGACGGCTGGCTTGATATTCTTGTATGCGGTTATGAATTTAATGAATCACTTGCTTATTATGCGGGAGCCGAAGCAACACAAGCACCGCGTGAACAATGCCGGCAAAGTTTTTTTATTCAGAAATAATCATGATGGAACCTTTGAAGATGTATCTGCCAAAGTGGGGCTGAATAAAATTGCTTTTGCGATGGGATCAAATTTTGGCGATATTGATAACGATGGCTATCTCGATTTTTATCTTGGTACCGGCAACCCGCAACTTAAATCTGCTGTTCCAAATAAGTTGTTTAAAAATATGAATGGCATAAGTTTTATGGATGTTACCACGTCGGCACGGGTAGGTAATTTGCAAAAGGGCCATGGCGTTTCTTTTGTTGACCTTAACAACGATGGCAATGAAGATATCTATATCAAAATGGGAGGTGCCTATAAAGGAGATGCTTATGAAAATTCATTGTATTTAAACCCGGGCCAAAACAATAATCACTGGATAAATATTTCATTACAAGGAACGGTTTCTAACAAAGCGGCCATCGGCGCAAAAATAAAAGTAACTTTTAAAGAGAATAATATAGAAAGATCTGTTTACAGGGATGTAAATTCCGGTGGAAGTTTTGGCTCTAATCCTTTGCGGCAGCATATTGGTATCGGCCAGGCAGCCTCTATTGAAAGGATTGAAATAACATGGCCCGTAACGGGAAAGGTACAGGTATTTGAAAACCCTCCGATTGATACTAATATTAAGATAACGGAGGGTGAGAGTACCTTCAGCACTTATAAGCTGGCCCGGTTAGATTTTATTTCTAAAAAGCATGGACTGATAGAGTGTTCTCCAAAATAAGCATTGATATTCTGAAGGATCTAACGATAATAAATCTTAAATAAATTCCATGACTACCATTACCCGTTTTATTTGCATTGTTTTGTTTTGCTGTACTAACGTATTTGCCTATTCGCAGAAATATCAAAATTTTAAAGTATCCGTTTATTGCCGTGCTTACGAAGTAAAAAAGATGAATGATACTACTGGTTATCTAAAACCCATTTGGGATGAAATAACCCGACAGCTCAAGGTGGATAAGGTTTATCTTGAAACCCATCGTGACCTTTTAATTGTTGATCAACATACACTGGACATTGCCAAAAAATTCTTTAAAGACAGGGGCATTCAAATTGCCGGAGGCATCACATTTACCATCAATGAACGCAACCGCTTCCAGACTTTTTGCTATAGTGACCCCGTCGACCGTAAAAGAGCCAAAGACATTGTTGAATACACGGCAAAAAATTTTAACGAGGTAATCCTGGACGATTTCTTTTTTACCAATTGTAAAGACGATGGTGCCATAAAAGATAAGGGTACGAGAAGCTGGACACAATACCGGCTTGACCTGATGACAGATGCGGCAAAAAACCTCGTTGTTGGCCCTGCTAAAGCGGTAAATCCGAAAGTTAAAATCATTGTGAAGTTTCCTAATTGGTACGAACATTTCCAGGGTTTAGGATTTAACCTGGAAAAAGAACCTTCAATTTTTGACGGCATTTATACGGGCACAGAAACAAGGGATGCGGTTTTTAGCGCTCAGCATTTACAACAATATCTTGGCTACAACATATTCCGTTATTTTTCGAATATTAAACCCGGAGGTAATGGTGGTGGATGGGTAGACCCGGGTGGTATGGGCAACTTTGATCGCTATGCAGAACAACTTTGGATAACCTGTTTTGCCAAAGCGCCCGAAACAACATTGTTTGATTTCTCGCAATTATCCCGAGCCATTATTCCGTCTGATCGTGCACCCTGGCAAGGGCAACAAACCAGTTTTGATTTTGATGAAATGATGAAACCGGTTAACCTTAATGGAGGAGAACCAGCCAAACCAACAACCATTGCAAGGGCTGCCGGATATGCATTTGAAACCGTAGACAAATTCCTGGGTAAATTGGGAAACCCGATTGGGATAAAAAGTTACCGGCCCTACCATGCGGTTGGTGAAGATTTTTTACAAAATTATTTGGGAATGATTGGGCTTCCAATGGATGAACGCCCTGAATTCCCTACTGACGACAGCGTAATTTTATTAACTGAAGAAGCTGCATTCGATAAAGACATTGTCAGCAAAATAAAGAAGCAATTGGTGCAGGGCAAATCAGTAATTATCACTTCAGGATTATTAAGAGCTTTACAAGGGAAGGGAATTGAAGATATTGCTGAAATAAGATATACGGAAAGGAAGGCCCTTGTACAGGATTTTATTGTTGGCTTTGGCAAGACGGCGCAATCGGAAAAACCAATTTTAATTCCACAGATTGCTTACCTCACCAACGATTCATGGGAAATGCTTTCCGCAATTGACGGCCCTAACGGTTGGCCCATTTTACATGAAGCAGATTATTCAAAAGGCAAATTTTATATATTAACTATCCCCGATAATTTTGCCGATTTGTATCGTCTTCCTGCCGGCGCATTAAATACTATCCGTAAAGCAGTGTGCAGCCAAATGAAAGTGCAAATAGAAGGCCCCGCTAACGTTAGTATCTATGTTTACGATAACAATACCTGCATTGTAGAATCCTTTTTGCCGGAGCCAACAGAGATAAACGTGATTACCACTAAAGACTATAAAAAGTTAATCGATTTGCAAACAAACGAAACATTTACCGGAACTGCCCGCGTTCCGCAAAGAATGTGGTTTCAGCCAAAAGACAATGGCACCAATGCTTTTCCAATTACCCTCAAGCCTCATTCGTTCAGGGTATTTAAATTTGAATAAAGACAATGGCCCGGCTGGTCATAGTAACTATTATGCGTAGCCGCAGTTTAAAATAGCTGGTGGCAATAATACCTGCGCTGGCCTTTTTACGTACAGTCTGTAGATTACGGACTCACCCCACATAATTTCTATCAACCAGGAAATTGTATTCGGGATTTTTTTTCAAATAACTGCCAACAAAAGGGCAGTACACCATTACCTTTTTATTATGACTCTTTGCCCACTCCAAACCAAAATTTGCCAAAGCAGTTGCCAACCCTTTACCTTTTAATTTTTCAGGAACATGCGTATGCATGAGAGCTATATCATTTTTATAGAAACGATATTGAAGAGTGGCTAATTCTCCATCCATGCTTATCTGAAATTGTTGCTGCTTTGCATTATCAACTATCTCAATATCCACTGCTATATTATTTATACTTTATTTTATAGGAAAGAATAATCCAGGCAAATAAAAGTGTTATGCCATTGGCAACGCTAATAGGAAGGTTATGACTTAACAATCCATACAGGAACCAGACGAAAGTGCCAAACGTAAAAAGCGTGTACATGGAAAGCGATATACCACTCGTATTTTTTGTTTGAATTGTTTTTAAGGCTTGCGGCAAAAACGAAATGGTGGTGCAAAATGCAGCCAGCAGGCCAAGTAGGGTGATTAAATTCATTATAAACTTTTGCGGAATTAAGTTAATTAATGGCGAAAGTAGATTATTTCAACCACCGGTTGTTCATCTATACATCAAAAAAAGCTCCCGTTGCTACCAATGCCTGTACCATGTAATCAACCGTTTCATGCCGGTTCCAATCGCGTTGCAACTCGCAGGCAAGTTGAGAAGTAGCTTATAAGTTTTGCTCCCGCTTGCTCCATTCTGCGCAAGGCTACTTCATGTGCCGTTACGGATGTGCCGCCAACTGCATCAACCACAGGATATACTTCATACCCATCTTTCAAAGCATCCAGCGCAGGAAACGCAAGGCATACTTCCGTCCACAGTGCGGCCATGATTAATTTGCTTCCTTCCTGTGCTTTTAACAGCATCATTAAATTCCTTGTCTTCCCATGCGTTGAGTGTAGTCCTGTCGTAAGATGTTATACCCTTCAACACGTCTGTTAGCATAGAAATGGTTTCCTTATTGATTCCTGTCTTTACATTAACCGTTGAAAGCACAACAGGCAATTTAAAAGACATCGCCAGTTTTGCTACGGTAACCATATTTTCCACCATGGGTTTTCTTGCCGTTGAATTAATAGAATTCACCTGGATTGGTTGATAGTCTATAATTATCAATGCTGCATTTTCGGGTGTTAACAAGTGATCAGCTTTTTGATCACGGATTAGATTACTACTCATCTTTCTATATTTTAATTGGTTTATAATTAATAGCGTTTATCGTGTACCGATAGGTACCAAATGATCTGCAACTGAACCCGCCTTGGCGTTGCAAGCCATTGGATCGGGTTCATTTTAAATTGCCGTAAGGTTGCAACCTCAATAATTCTGTTGGTGTTAAGCAATCACTCTACTGGATCGTCATTTCATTTATTGCCTTTCTTTTACCGAAATAGGATACGCCTTTGATCGAAAGTTTAGCATAGGATCGGCCGTTTCAATTCCATCCGGAACATTGTTTGGAATAAAAGAAAGCGATTTGTCTTGCTGTACCGTGTTCGCACCGGGTTTTGTGATCTCAATTATACCCAGCAAAATTTTTCTTCGGCTTGCAGGCCATGCTACAGAAGGATCTTCGATGTTATCACCTTCTTCTGCAATTTGCGCATACATCTTAAATTTGATCGATTTTTTTGCAATACGTTGCTTAATCTCTTCCTGTAAGTATTCGGGCCTTTTGCGGCCATCTGTTCTGCTGTTAATAACTCTTCACCCTCTTCGGGGATAAACTGGTAGCGTATAAAATGCGATTCACCTTTACTATTCGTAAACTTAAATGCGTTTACGCCAAAGTAACTAATGCCTGCATAGCTTGCAGGATTTTTCTGCGTTGTTAAAAAAGTTTTAGCAACCGGGTGTGTATCTAAAAAACTATCTAACGCGGTTGGCTTAGACGCAGCAGGACCGCTGCGGCCAATGGCCAACAACAAGTCACGAAACTGATCTGAATTGGCAGTAGGGAAACCATCAAAGCTATGTCCCACTATATCGGTCGTTGTACCATCCGGCATTATAAATTTTATGGCGAAACCTCGCGGATTTGCCAAACCAATATTATCCGGAATATCCGGAATGCCGGTAAAGTCGGAGAATCTTACTATAACCTTACTTTTAGTTTTTTGTAAATGCTTTGCCCTGGTTAATTTCTGATGCGCCTTTGGCTGGAGTAAAAGTACCTTCCAATATAATACCTTTTGCATGTACGGCCCTGGCAGGATGGGTGCCAAAAGCCGAGTGCAATGCATCTACCAATTCGCCCGGAGAATGTGTTTGTCCCGGAGTTTGCGCCGTTATACCGGTTGAATTTAGTGCCATAAGTGTGAATGTTAAAAATGTTTGAGTGAATTTGATAATATTCATAAAATTGTTTTTGAGTTTTATTATGAGTTGATCACTTCCTTGCCACAATTTTTATTTCAATCACCTGGCCCGGAAGTGTTAGTCCGCTCACCACTATCAGTGTACTTGGTATCCTGTTAGGATCAGGATAAAATTCTTTACCATGTTTCTTTCTTGCATTAAAAGCGGCCCCGATATCCAACACATACAATACCTCCTCAACCACATCATCCATTTCCATATCGAAGCCGGCTAATAATTTTTTAATATTCGCATAGGCTTTTATCATTTGCGCTTCCATGCCTTCTGCAAGCGCACCTTTTTCATCATGGCCTACCTGGCCTGCAAGCCATGCGGTATTACCTTTTTTAACAGCTTGTGCATATCCGTATTCTTTTTCCCAGGGCATCCCCAGGCTTTGAATTTCTTTTTCTACTGTAATCATTTTATTAAAATTTTTTGTGTGAAAACTTGTGCCGCAACATCAGATCGATAACTGCTGCTAATGTTTTGTAAAAGTATTTTGAAAGAGAAGCGATGTCAATTGACAGATAATCGAATTTGTTTTATGAATTATGGATACGGAATTTTTCCGGAACGAATAGCGGGAAATACAAATTTTGCTCAAGGGCTGTAATCTATATTTTATACAAACTAATACATCATTCAGCCATTGATAACGCAAGAAGCGTGATCACATCTTTGACATAAAAATTATAACAATTAAAAATTTATTTTATGAAAAAGAAATTTCTTCATTTATTGCTCGTAGTAGCAAGCATCACTTCTCTTATTAGTTGCAAACATTATCAATTACCTGTAACCAATACCTATGTGTTAGTACATGGCGCCTGGCAGGCGCCTTATGTTTGGACAACTGTGAAAGAGCAATTAGAAAAGGCAGGACAAAAAGTAGTTGTTGTGGAATTACCTGCTCACGGCGACGATTACACGTCTCCCGAAAATGTATCTATCGATGTGTACAGGGACAAAGTGATCTCGGCAATATTTATAGTCACCAAACAAAAAGTAATATTGGTTGGACATAGTTTAGGAGGCGTAGTCGTAACCGCTGTTGCGGAACAAATTCCGGACAAAATTAAAAAGCTTATCTACATTGGTGCATTTGTCCCAGCCAACGGGCAATCATTATTAGACCTTGCCAGCCAGGATGCGCAATCTTTGTTAGGGCCATCATTAATTCCTTCAGCAGATCAACTAACGCTTGATGTAAAACATGAAAATATTACTTCCATATTTTGCCAGGATGGAAGTGATGCAGTAAAGCAGTTAGTATTGGATAACTATCGTGTAGAACCTGCTATTCCTTTTACCAACAAGGTTACTCTTACGGATGCCAACTTCGGCAGCGTTGATAAATATTATATTCATACTTTACAGGATCACGCAATAGGAATTGATAATCAAAATAAGATGGCAGATGCGGCGCATATCACTAAAATATTTGCAGTAAATACAGGGCACTCTCCCTTCTTAACGCAACCAACAGAAGTAACAAAGCTATTGCTCACGATTGGTCAATAAATATCTTGCCGGTTGCAATGTATCAGCTTTTAATTGCATCTTCATCGGTTGCATTTGTTAAAGATGAAGATGCAATTGCTTCAACCGGTAATCGCTTTTTAAAGGTTAGTTTTATTTGGCTCCATTTTTATTTTCAAACTGAAGTTCGCCATCTAATTGTTCTGAAAATAAATTGATTAACTTAATACCTAAAGATTTATTCCCGGAGAAATTAA
>CAVWQJ010000025.1:0-8462 GCA_963756945.1 uncultured Chitinophagaceae bacterium
AACCTGAATAAGGACGATACGCTGGCTCCAAGAATTTTTCGTATTCCAATTTCACGGGTTCTTTGTTCAGCGGTAAATAATACCAGCCCTAACAAACCCATGCAAGAAATAAATATGGCCAAAAAGGCAAAATAGGTAGAGAGCTTTTGCACCACCTGCTCGCTTTTGTATAGATATGCATATTCTTCATCGGCAAACTGGTGACTGAAAGGAAATTCGGGGTTTAATTTTTGATGTAATTTTTCAAGGCCTTCTAAAGCAATTTTTGTTTTTGCGGGGTCTGTGCGGATCAATGCATAGCCATAATTATTTTTAGCCTTTTCCCGCAACTGTATAATAAGCGGCTCGATAGGAACATGCAATGAACTAAAATGAAAGTCTTTTACAACGCCAACAATGCTGCCTTTCACTCCCCAAAAAGTAAGCGGTTTACCAATGGGGTCTTTGTAACCTATCTTTTTTAATGCGGTTTCATTGATTAAATAATTGGCTGAATCGTTAAAGTCTTTCGAAAAATCACGGCCCAGTAAAAGTTCAGACTGCATAGTCTTTATAAAATCGTAGCCCACGGCAACCTGTGTAAAATTGGGCCGGGTATCAGGTGATTTTCCCTCCCACTCAATGTCGCCAGTGCTGTTCTCCATTTCTACAGGCCGTTGCGACATCTGGGTCACGGTTGTTATACCGGGAATTTTAAGCGCTTCATTTTTAAAGACATCATAGCTATTTGCCAGGTTTCCACTCAATGACAAATAGATAAGGTTGTTTTTATGATACCCCAGGTTTTTATTTTGTACATAATTTACCTGTTGCGAAATAATGATCATACCAACAATAAATATGATTGACAATGAAAACTGAAATACTACCAGTCCTTTTCGAAAAAAGCCAGACGCCGGTGTCAACCTAACATTACTTTTTAAAACAGCTATCGGTTTAAAAGACGAAAGCAATATGGCAGGGTAACTTCCGGCAATGCACCCGGTGATAATAGTTATGCCAACAACAGAGAGCCAAAAACGAACATCAGTAAAAGGCGAAACAATATTTTTTCCGGCAAGGTTATTAAATGCGGGTAAAAGAAGTTGTAATAAAATCAAGGAAATAATAACCGCAATACCGGCGAATAATAATGCTTCACCCAAAAATTGTTTTACCAGCGAAGAACGAAATGCGCCGATCACTTTGCGCACACCAATTTCTTTAGCTCTTTTTAATGAACGGGCTGTACTCAGGTTCATAAAATTGATGCAGGCAATCAACAATATGAATATGGCCACTATACTAAATAACCTTACATATTCAATGCGGCCGCCGGCATATATATCCATTTTTAAAATTTGAATGCAGGTATTTTTCATCATAGCGCTGCAGGCCCAACTCGAGCCTGTCTAATTCCGTATAATTTTTATCATAGCTTTTTATAAAATGTTGCAGTTTAGCCTCTACCCTGGCAGGGTCAGCATCTTTACGCAATTGAACATAAGTGGCTGGCCCGTTGTTGCCCCAATCTTTAACCCAGGGTTGCCTTTCAACAAAAAGATCCCAATTAATGTATATATTCAAATTTTTCTGAAACATTGTCGGGCAAATTTGCAAACACCGCAGTTACTTTCAGGTCTTTATAATTCTCAAACCGTAAGGTTTTATTGATAGCAGCACTATCAGTTCCGAAAAAATTGATGGCCATTTTTTTAGAAATAGCAATGCTTTCAGGGGTGCTTAATGCTGTCTTCTTTGTTCCCTGCAATAAAGGATAGGAAAACATTTTAAAGAAATCTGCACCGGCAAAATTTCCCGGAACTTTCATTTTCTTTTCACCTGCAGAAAAAGTCAGGTAATTGCCCCATCCATAATTGCATGCCAGTTCCACTTCCGGCATCACCCGCTTTAACTCGTCTCCCAGTAATCCCGGCGTACAATAACTTCCATCTATTTTATTATCAGCATATTCACGGCTTACCACAGTATAAAGCTGTTTTCCATTTTCATGAAAAGCATCAACACTATACTCATCTTTTACCCACAAAAAAATTAATATACTACAGGTTAAGCCCAACGCCAAACCTGAAATATTAATCACAGAGAACGATTTGTTCTTCCACAGATTCCGCCATGCGATTTTTAAATAGTT
Organism: uncultured Chitinophagaceae bacterium; assembly: GCA_963756945.1. Classification (GTDB taxonomy): domain Bacteria; phylum Bacteroidota; class Bacteroidia; order Chitinophagales; family Chitinophagaceae; genus Ginsengibacter. The sequence continues at coordinate 2,135 of CAVWQJ010000025.1, forward strand.
TTTTAGCATGTGTTATAAATTTTGAATTAAGACTTATTTGACGAACTTTTCCAATCTTAATTTTCAATTTATTCCGTTCTCAAACTCTTCACAGGATTTGCTATCGCTGCTTTTATTGCCTGGAAGCTTATTGTAAGGAATGCAATAATTACAGAAACGAGAATAGTTAGCAGAAATATTTCCCCGCCTATATTTGTTTTGTATGCAAAATTCTGCAGCCATTGATGCATGAAATACCAGGATAATGGGGCAGCAATTAAAAATGCAATGGTGATAAGTAAAGCGAATTCCTTTGTAAACAGGTAAATGATACTCATCACTGATGCACCCAATACTTTTCTAATGCCTACTTCCTTTATACGCTGCGCTGCCATGAATGAAACAAAGCCGTACAACCCAAGACAGGAAATAAATATTGCGATGCCTGCAAATATTTTATACAATTGCGCAAGCTGGCTTTCCTGCTTATAAAAGCCCGCAATCTTATCATCGAGAAATTGGTATTCGTAAATAAAATCGGGATAGGTGGTGCGCCAAAGGCGCTCTATTGCAGCTAAAGTTTGCGTAGCATTTTGCGGCTGTATTTTTATGTTGATCAACTGGTATGACCGTTTCAGCGAGCCAAGAACGGTAGGCTTTATTTCTGTTTGCAACGAATGACCATTAAAATTTTTTACTACTCCAACAACAGGGGCAACCACATTTCCGTCCCAGAAATCGATCTTTTTACCAAGAATATCTTCGGGATTTTTAAAACCCAATTTTTTAACCGTCATTTCATTTACCACCAATCCACTTACGGTATCCGATTGCTCATACGGCCGGCCGGCAACGAACTGGAGATTATAAGTTTTGAAATAATCTGCATCTGCCCATTTAAGATCTGCTTCAAAATCCGTAGCCTTTATCGAGTTATCAAATTTAAAATCACTACCCCAGTAAGAATCATCTGAAGGATTGTAGGTGCTAACGCTTACATATTTTATTCCTGTCTGTTGCAGCAACTGAGTTTTTAGTGCATCAATATTAGACCTATTGGGAATGGGCACGGTTAGGATTTCATCTTTATCGAAACCCATAGATGCTTTTCTGAAAAAATTCATCTGGCTTACGACAATCAATGTTCCTATAATCAAAGCCTGCGCAATGGTAAATTGTAAAACCACCAACACTCTACGCATAGACAATCCACTTGAAGTCTTACCGGTAAATTTGCTTTTCAGCGCTGTGATGGGATTAAATCCTGATAAAATAATCGCGGGATAAGAGCCTGACAGAAACCCGACAACAACAATTATACTGAACAGGAATGCAATCACTGGCAAATCAAATTGTATTGCCAATGTCGTATGCAAAATATTATTAAGCAACGGCAAAGCCAGGTAAGCAAATCCTATTGCCGCAATAACTGATATGAGTGTTATAAGAAAAGTTTCGTTTAAAAACTGAACGATTAATTGCTTTTTGCTGCTGCCCAAAACTTTTCTTACACCTACTTCTTTGGAACGGTTTACTGCCTGTGCCGTCGCCAGGTTTACAAAGTTTATACATGCGATGATTAAAAGAAATAAACCTATCAAACTTAGTGCAGTGATCAGATCTTTACTAAATGTGCTTCCACTGTAGGTGCCAAACTTACTGTTATAATGTATATCATTAAGTGGTTGCAGTATATACCCCTGGTTTACATATTCGGCAGGTGTATATTTTTTTACAAAGATCTTAAGATCGCTGTCAAATTGTTGTGCAGACATATTTTTTGGCAACACTACAAAAGTGTTCAGGTTTCCGGATTGACTTACCCAGTCAGTAGAATTATCATTTTGTTGTGTTTTAAATGAAAGCACAACCTGCAGAGGGTAGTCTGTATTTGCAGGCACATCTTTTAAAATACCGGTGACTCTACAAATTATTCTATTATCATACTTAACATACCTGTTGATAGCATTATGCCAGTCACCAAAATATTTCTCCGCAGCCTGTTGCGTGAGTACAACTGTGTTGGGTTCCGATAAAACGGTTTTAGGATTGCCGGCAATAAATGGGAAATTAAAAATGTCAAAAAATCCAGGGTCGGCAAAAAAGACGCTCTCTTCCTTGAATTTCTTTTGCGTGGGATTAGTATCATCATTCATCACCGTTATCTGCACATCCTCTTCCTCGTAAATACGAGCAACATGCTCCAATTGTGGATAATCGATCCGTAATCCTTGTGCGACCGGAAACGCCGTGGCTCTTGAATAATTTACTCCATCAGGAGTTTTTGTTTCCGCTACTACTCTGTAAATCCGGTTTTTGTTTTTATGAAAATCATCAAAGCTCGTTTCAAATTGAATCAATAAAAATATAAGAAGCGAGGCTGCGATACCTACGGCTAACCCTATAATATTTATTACCGCATAACTTTTGTTACGCTTGACATTTCTGATAGCAGTTTTGAAATAATTTTTAAACATACTTTTTAATTTAGGATATAAATATTTACGTTACCTGATATTACCTATTCCGTTCTCAAACTCTTCACAGGATTTGCCACCGCCGCTTTTATTGCCTGGAAGCTTACGGTTATCAATGCGATCAATAAAGCCACAAAACCGGCAATTAAAAATATCCACCAGCTTATATCAATCCTGTAAGCAAAGCTTTGCAGCCATTTATTCATTGCCCAAAACGATAATGGAAATGCAACAAGGCATGCGATGCTTACCAGCTTTATAAAATCCTTTGACAACATACCCGTGACTTGCGTTACACTGGCGCCAAGTACTTTGCGAATACCGATTTCTTTAGTGCGCTGTTCTGCTGTATACGTTGCCAGGCCAAATAATCCGAGACAGGCAACCAATATCGTTAGTATCGAAAAGATGTTGAGGATGGTTCCTGTCTTTTGCTCCGCTGAATAGGTTTTATTATACAGGTCATCCATGAAATTATAGGTGAAAGGCTCATCGGTATTAAACTTATTCCATTGCTGTTTCATTGAAGACAACAGGCCCTGAATGTCGGCTGTTTTTACCTTGAATATCAAACCCCACTCCGGCTGCAGTGTCATAAGCAAAGGCGTTATGGGCTCGTGCAACGATTTAAAATTAAAATCTTTCACTACACCGATTACGTGATAAGGCACGTTCGTTCCCCGGTCACTGTTTTCTCTTATAATGGTTTTTCCCACTGCATTCAAAGTTCCCCAGCCAAATGCTTTGGCGGCTGCTTCATTGATGATCATGCCTGTAGAATCCGTTGCAAAATCTTTTGAGAAATTTCTACCGGTTGCCATGCTCATGCCAAGTGTTGGAATATATTGTTCATCCACGTGATATTCTACCGTTCGCATAATTTGATTGTCATGGCCTTCAGGATAAGCCAGTGCATTATTACCATTACTTGGCCCGGCGGGCTTATAAGAGGATATAGTTGCATTCACGACACGGGGATCTCTTAGCAGTTCTTCTTTATATACTTGTTCATTTTTCCCTAATGCATAAGAGTTGGGAATGGTAAGCAATTGCTCTTTGTCGTAACCCAGTTTTTTGTTCTGTATATATTTCATTTGCTGCCATACTACAATGGTGCTTACGATTAAACCTACAGAAATAAAAAATTGAAAAACAACGAGGCCGCTTCGCAAACCAAAACTTTTATTGTTGCTGCTGAGCTTTCCTTTTAATACAGCAATTGGCTTAAATGAAGAAAGAAAGAAGGCAGGGTATACTCCGGCGATAATACTTACTAACAGGCCCAGGGCGATAAAAGCGCCGATTATTTTTATATTAAATCCAAAGCTCAAATTTTTTCCGGATATGTCATTGAAGATGGGTAAACCCAATTGTACCAACGCCAGCGCAATAAGCATCGCGATAGAAACGAGCAACCCGGATTCGACTAAAAATTGTTTTATGAGTTGAAATTTTCCCGAGCCGATTACTTTGCGAACACCTACTTCTTTGGCCCGATTGGATGCACTTGCCGTTGAAAGATTAATAAAATTAATGCAGGCAATCAGTAACATAAAAATGGCAATAGCGCCGAAGATGTAAACATATAATGCATTGCCGCCGGGTTCAATTTCACCTGTTGAATCTGAATGCAGGTGAATAGATGTTAAGGGCTGCAATGCAAAGCCTAATGCATTACCTTTTGTACGAAATTGCGATAAACTGATGCCCATTTCCTTTTGCATCTGCGGGCCCATATATTTCTCCACCATCCCGGGGAATTTGGCTTCTAGCTTTTTGTAATCAGTGCCAGGCTTCAATAATAAATAAGTAAAGAAACCTAGATCCCATCCACGAATCAGATTTTGCATCCTCCATCCGGTTATTGATCCAAACATATCGAAGTGAAAATGAGAATTAGCAGGAACATTATCAATCACGCCGGTTATTTTATAGTATTCATTGTTTTCATTAAATCCAAGTGTCTTACCCATAGGGTCTTCATTACCAAAATATTTTTTTGATGTTTCTTTTGTAATAATCAATGTGTGCGGTTGCTTGCAATGCTGTTTTCGCATCTCCCTCAATTAATGGAAGCGTAAATACATTGAAGAAGTTCGGATCGGCCAAAGCGAATCGATCATCTTTAAAAACCTTATCTTTGTAAGTAACTTTTTGCGATACCCATAAGGCACCAAGCCTTGTAGCATCTTCCACTTCAGGAAAATCGCTTTTTATCGCCTGGGCGACCGGGGGCATTACATTGCTTTCATTTATTTTACCGCCATTGATATTTGCCTTGAAAACGATCCGTGCAATCCGGTCTGCGTTTTTCATTAAAACGGTCAAAACTTAATTCATCCTGTACAAATAACATGATGATAAAGCATACGGAAATTCCGATTGAAAGCCCGGCAATATTTATGAATGCAAAAGATTTGTGCTTTATCAAATTTCGCCACGCGGTTTTAAAATAATTTTTTATCATAACTTTTGATGTATGATTTTTTTGATGTATGATTTACTTATTGACCTGATTATTTGCTTTTTACTTTTTTATACCGTTCTTAAACCTACTGGCAGGCAGGTTTATTCATTCAAAATAATTTTATTCTGTTCTTAAACTTTTTACTGGGTTTGCCATCGCTGCTTTAATGGCTTGAAAACTGATAGTGATTAAAGCAATACTAACGGTGAGCAATGCTGCAACAACAAATACCCACCAGCTTAAATCAGTACGATAAGCATATCCTTGTAAAAAATTATTTAAACCATACCATGCTACAGGAAACGCAATGGCCGCGGCAACCAGCACTAACACTAAAAAGTCTTTTGACAACAGGGTAACAATACCCGGCACACCTGCACCCAATACTTTACGTACACCAATCTCCTTCACCCTGCTTTCAGCAGTAAAAGTTACCAACCCAAACAAACCAAGACATGATATTAATATCGTTATAATGGCAAAGCAATTAAACAACTCGCCAACATGTATATCCGTTTTGTACAAATCATTAAACTGGCTGTCTAAAAAACTGTAATCAAAAGGATGGTCGGTGTCATATTCCTTATATACTTTTTCGGCGGCAGCCAATGCCCGTGAAGCATCTTTAGCTGTCGTTCTTACATAAATTTTCCCCCACCAGTTTTTATCATATTGCATTAAAAGGGGTTGTATTTTTTGATGCATATTCTGGAAATGAAAATCCTTTACCACACCTGCAATAACTCCGTTAGTCCCTTGAAAAGTTAGCCGTTTACCAATGACAGGTTCTTTGATACCCGTTGCTTTAATAGCGGTTTCATTTAATATAAAGTTGGCGCTGTCGGCAGGTGAACCCGTAAAGCCGCTTCCTTCCAACAATTGTATGCCCATCACCTGCAGAAAATTTCTTTCTATTGGCATCTGTATAATGGTAAAGGATTGCTGGTCGGCTCTTTTGCCATCCCAGTCAATATCACTGCTGCCCGAACTGTTATTGATGATGTCAGCGCCAGCTTCTGTAACACCTGATATGCCCGGCTGTTTCAGCATTTCATTCGCTGCTACATCATAGTGTTTATTAATATTATGCATCCAGAAACTAAATACATTCTCTTTATCATAACCCAAATTTTTCTCCCGTATATATTTTAGTTGCTTGCCTATAATAATGGTACTTGTGATTAGCAGGATGGAAAAACTAAACTGAACAACCACCAGTACTTTGCGAAAATTTCCTTTACTGCCAACACCACTTAGCTTGCCTTTCAATGCTTCCAATGGTTTGAATGACGAGAGCGTTATGGCCGGATAAATACCTGCCAGCAACAGTGTTAAGAGCATAGTTGCTCCATACACAGCAAGCACATCGGGCGACCATGGTTTGAAAGAAATATTTTTACCCGAA
>CAVWQJ010000026.1:0-2500 GCA_963756945.1 uncultured Chitinophagaceae bacterium
ATTCATGAAAATTTTCATCGACTTTTGCCATGTCTTCTCCCCACGCTTCTTCGTCCACTTCGCCTCCCCATTTTAATTCATCAGGATAGGTAACCAATTCGCCTGTCGGTAAATGGTAAAAGCATTTCATCCCGCAATCCAATTGTTCTGCAATTTCTTTGATTGTTTCTAATGATATTTTCAGCATATCGAAAATAATTTGAGAGGAAGGAATTCATTTGCAAAATAAAAAACTTCGTTTGATATAGAAAACAAAAAACCCTTTCAGCATTAACTGAAAGGGTTTAAATAAATATGGCAGCTACCTACTCTCCCACATTGTTGTGTAGTACCATCGGCCATGAGGGGCTTAACTTCTCTGTTCGGTATGGGAAGAGGTGAACACCCTCGGCAAAACCACCATAAAGAGTTCAAAGTTTAGAGTAATGAGTGTAGAGTGAGCTATTTAACTCATAACTCTGCACTCATAATTCATAACTTAGTTAATGAATTAACATAAAGGGAAAGTTATAATACTGATCACATTACTGTGATTAAAATAAAAAAATAAAGCTTACGGGCAATTAGTACTACTCGGCTTTGGCATTACTGCCTTTATACCTGTAGCCTATCAACGTCATAGTCTTTGACGACCCTTAAAAGAAAACTCATCTTGTGGTTGGTTTCACGCTTAGATGCTTTCAGCGTTTATCCTATCCGTACATAGCTACTCTGCACTGCACCTGGCGGCACAACAGATACACCAGCGGTACGTACGACCCGGTCCTCTCGTACTAAGGTCATGTCCACTCAATTTTCTAACGCCCATCACAGATAGGGACCGAACTGTCTTGCGACGTTCTGAACCCAGTTCACGTGCCACTTTAATCGGCGAACAGCCGAACCCTTGGGACCTTCTCCAGCCCCAGGATGTGACGAACCGACATCGAGGTGCCAAACCTCACCGTCGATATGAGCTCTTGGGTGAGATCAGCCTGTTATCCCCAGAGTACCTTTTATCCTTTGAGCGATGGCCCTTCCATACAGAACCACCGGATCACTTTAGCCGACTTTCGTCCCTGCTCGACTTGTTAGTCTCACAGTCAAGCTCCCTTATACTAATACGCTCTATGTACGATTACCAACCGTACTGAGGGAACCTTTGCAAGCCTCCGTTACTTTTTAGGAGGCGACCACCCCAGTCAAACTACCCACCATGCACTGTTTCCCGTTAGGGATTAGATTCTAAATGTTTAAAGGTTGGTATTTCAACGATGACTCCACCATGCCTGGCGACACAGCTTCAAAGTCTCCCAACTATCCTACACATCAAAAATTCAAAATCAATGCAAAGTTGTAGTGAAGGTTCATGGGGTCTTTCCGTCCCGTGACGGGTAACCGGCATCTTCACCGATACTACAATTTCACCGGGCTCGTGGAGGAGACAGTGTACAACTCATTAGACCATTCGTGCAGGTCGGAACTTACCCGACAAGGAATTTCGCTACCTTAGGACCGTTATAGTTACGGCCGCCGTTTACTGGGGCTTCAGTCAGAAGCTTTGGCTTGCGCCGAACATCCTTCCTTAACCTTCCAGCACCGGGCAGGTATCAGGCTCTATACGTCATCTTTCGATTTTGCAGGGCCCTGTGTTTTTGCTAAACAGTTGGTTGTACCATTTTACTGTGACCGTCCGAAGACGGTACGCTTTATCCCGAAGTTACAGCGTTAATTTGCCTAGTTCCTTCTCCACGGCTCACCCGAGCGCCTTAGAATATTCATCCCGTCCACCTGTGTCGGATTACGGTACGGGCCGCTTTAGCCTAGCCTTAGAGGTTTTTCTTGGGGGTATGATTAGAGACACTATCAGCGCTGCCGAAGCTTTGCTGTACTATCAGGTTCGCCATTCTTTGCGGATTTACCTGCAAAAAATATAACTACACCCTTTAAGGTACAATTCCGTCTGTACCCGGTCTTTTCACTACCCCGTCACCCCATCGAAACTAAAGCAGGTGTTGGAATATTAACCAACTTGCCATCAGCTACCCCTTTCGGGTTTGCCTAAGGACCCGACTAACCCTGATCTGATTAACATTGATCAGGAAACCTTGGACTTACGGCGATAATGTTTTTCACATTATTTATCGTTACTTATGCCTACATTTTCTTTTCTAACCGCTCCAGCATGCATTACCACACACCTTCAACGCAGGTTAGAATGCTCCCCTACCGATGTACCAATTAAATGGCAATCTTACAGCTTCGGTTGATAGTTTGATGCCCGATTATTTTCCGCGCAGAGTCTCTCGACCAGTGAGCTGTTACGCACTCTTTAAATGAATGGCTGCTTCCAAGCCAACATCCTGGCTGTTATAGAAACTCCACCTCGTTTGATCAACTTAACTATCTATTAGGGACCTTAGCTGGTAATCTGGGTTATTTCCCTCTCGGCCATGGACCTTAGCGCCCACAGCCTCACTGCCGCAGATATATCATAGCATTCGGAGTTTGTCAGGGTTTG
>CAVWQJ010000026.1:7500-351379 GCA_963756945.1 uncultured Chitinophagaceae bacterium
AAACGGTGGCAAGCCATTATTTTTCAGACAGGAAATTGCGGCCACACTTAAGAAGAATACAGTAATAGGTGAGAAAAGTATCTGGTATAAGTCAGGCGTTCCCAAAATAATTACCGCCATTACCTACCTGCTATAAATTACCATGATACTTATCATAATTTATATTGAAAAATATCAGCTTTTCCGATAGGTATTAATTCTACTTTGCCAATTGTTTAATGGCCTGCTTATAGCTTCGCCATAAATTCATTCTGTAAAAAATATCGTGAATATGTTTGATATTACTAAACCGGTTGATCTCACAATTCATGCTGAGGGTACCGGCCCAAAGCGATTCCACCGACCAGAATATGTTGATTTTATGCCGCCTTGTAACAGCGCATGCCCTGCCGGGGAAAATATACAGGCATGGATGTCTCATGCACAGGCCGGTAATTATTTTGATGCATTCCAGGCACTGGTGGAAGACAACCCCTTCCCTGCTATTATGGGCCGTGTTTGTGTGAAGCCTTGCGAGACAGGCTGCAACCGCACTCATATTGATACCACTGTAAACATTCATGCCGTTGAAAGATACATAGGCGATGAAGCCATAAGACAAAAATGGCCCATCCAGTTTCTATCATATCCAACAGGTAAAAGAATTTTAATTGTTGGTGCAGGGCCATCGGGTTTATCTGCAGCCTATCATTTGTTACGAATGGGTCACACAGTTGAAATTTATGAAGCAGGCAACCACGCCGGCGGTCTTTTGTGGTCAGGTATTCCCGATTATCGTTTGCCAAAAGAAATCCTCAACGCTGAAATTGATCGATTGGTAAGATTAGGTGTAAGAATTAAATTGAACTACAAAGTATCTGATGTGCTGATTGATAAAAAGGTTGGAAACTTTGATGCTGTTTATCTCGCCATAGGAGCGCAACATATAAGAGAGGAAGAATTTCAACACGATAATTCAGTTTATATAACCGATGCATTTTCTTTCTTTAATGAATTAGAATCGTATACATCTCCTTATGCCCATAAAAAAGTTGTTGTTTATGGCGGGGGCAAACTGGCTCTTTATCTTGCCCGTATTATAAAAAGGCTGAATTCAGAAGTAGCTGTTTATTTCCCCGGAGATAAAAAAATGATGCCGGCTTATGATTATGAAACTGAAGATGCTTTAGCAGAAGGCGTAGACGTAGAAATTTTAAGAGGTATCACATCGATTAACAACAAATCGATTACGCTGGAGAAGATGAAAGTGGAAAAGGGCAAAGCAGTTGGCACCGGCGAATTTGAAATCGTCTCTGCGGATGTTTTAATAAATGCCAATAAGCAGGAATCAGATTCTAATTTTTTACGTTCCGTATCGGGTATTGCAATTAATGATGATGGAACCATAACCATAGACGCAAAGCGAATGACGGGTTATGATGGAATTTTTGCCGGTGGCGATATGCTCCCTGGCGAAAACAGGAGTTCTACTATTGCCATTGGCCAGGGAAAAAAAGCAGCTCGTTTTATTAATAGTTATTTATCAAACGAAACGTATGTAAAGCCTGATAAACATCCTACTGCCAGTTATCGTAAACTGCACATGTGGTATAAAACAGATGCACCTCAAAAAGAACAGGATAAATTAAAGCCCGAAGTTGCGATAAAAAGTTTTGACGAAATAACCGGCGGCTTGTCTCAGGACGAAGCAAGATTTGAAGCTCAAAGATGCCTTAGCTGCGGTAATTGTTTTGAATGCGACGGCTGCTTTGGTGCCTGCCCTGAAGATGCCATTATTAAATTAGGAAAGGGCAATCGTTATAAATTTAATTATGATGCATGCACCGGCTGCGCTGTTTGTTATGAGCAATGTCCCTGCCATGCAATAGAAATGATTCCAGAACCAGTTAATTCAATTAATGATGTCAAAAAATAAAAAAATAATCTCTACAATAGATGGAAACGAAGCGGCGGCTTATGTGGCCTATAGGGTAAACGAAGTTTGTGCCATCTACCCGATTACACCATCATCTACCATGGCCGAACTTGCTGATGAATGGGCTTCAAAAGGAATAAAAAATATCTGGGGCAACATTCCTGATGTAATTGAAATGCAAAGTGAAGGTGGCGCTTCCGGTACAGTGCATGGTGCATTACAAACCGGATCGCTCACAACCACGTTTACAGCATCACAAGGATTGATGCTGATGTTACCAAACATGTATAAGATTGCCGGAGAATTAACACCCGCTGTATTTCATGTGGCAGCACGTTCGTTAGCGGCACAAGGCTTATCAATCTTTGGCGACCACCAGGATGTGATGGCGGCAAGAACTACCGGCTTTGCTATTTTAGGTTCTGCAAGCGTACAGGAAGCGCATGATTTTGCCTTAATAGCACAAGTAGCATCATTAAAATCAAGAATACCATTTATTCATTTTTTTGATGGCTTCCGCACTTCGCACGAAGTGAATAAATTAGAGATGTTGAGTGACGAAGATATTAGATCAATGGTACCTGATGAAACGGTTATTGCGCATCGCAAAAGAGGATTGAATCCTGAACATCCTTTCATAAGAGGAACCGCACAAAATCCCGATGTATATTTCCAGGCAAGAGAAACGGTAAATTCATTTTACGATAACCTGCCCGGCATTATGGAAACAGTGATGAATGATTTTGAGAAACTAACGGGAAGGAAATATGAATTGTTTCAATACACCGGTGCTCCCGATGCCGAAAGGGTTACTGTCATTATGAGTTCAGGTAGCGAAACAGTTGCAGAAACAGTAAACAAATTAAATGCGGGCGGTGAAAAAACAGGAGTAATCACTGTTCGTTTATACAGGCCATTCTCTTTGGAACATTTGATAAAAGCCTTACCGGCGACTGTAAAATCAATAGCAGTATTAGACAGGACCAAAGAATCAGGCGCATCTGGCGAGCCAATGTACCAGGATGTTTTATCAACTTTGGTAGAAGCTTTTCAACAGGGAAAAATAAAAAAATTACCAAATATTATCGGCGGCCGTTATGGACTTTCTTCAAAAGAATTTACACCGGCAATGGTAAAGGCCGTTTATGATGAATTGAAAAAAGATAAACCCAAAAATGGATTTACAATAGGCATTAATGATGACGTTACTCATTTAAGTTTATCATATGATCCTTCCTTTAAATTAGATGAATCAGAATGGAGACAAGGATTATTTTTTGGATTAGGTGCTGATGGAACCGTTGGTGCCAATAAAAACACTATTAAGATTATTGGAGAAAATACAGACTTATATGCACAGGGATATTTTGTGTATGATTCAAAAAAATCAGGCGCAAGAACCGTTTCGCATTTGCGTTTCGGGCCAAAACCTATTAGAGCTCCTTATTTGATTTCAAAAGCAGATTTCATTGCATGCCACCAATTCAACTTTACAGAGAAAGTGGAAATGCTGGAGTTTGCAAGCGAAGGCGCCACGTTCCTCTTAAACAGCCCTTATAATAAAGATGAAGTTTGGAATAAACTAACGGGACAGGTGCAGAAAAGCATCATAGATAAAAAAATAAAATTGTATGTAATTGATGCAACCACTGTGGCAAGAGATACAGGCATGAAGGGGCGCATCAATACTATTATGCAGACATGCCATTTTGCATTGTCCGGTGTACTGCCAAAAGAAGATGCCATCAAACAAATTAAAAAGGCTATTCAAAAAACATATTTTAAAAAAGGACAAAAAGTAATTGAGCAAAACTTCCTTGCCGTAGATGCCACACTGGCTAATTTGTATGAAGTTGATTATCCAAAAATTGTTTCAGCGGCAGACCATAACTTACTAACGGTATCTGATAAGGCGCCTGGCTTTGTAAAAAATGTTACTGCGGTAATGATGGCAGATCATGGTGACCAGTTGCCCGTTAGTATGATGCCAATAGATGGCACTTACCCGAGTGGCACTACGCAATGGGAGAAAAGAAATGTTTCTGACCTGGTACCATTATGGGAACCTGATCTTTGCATACAATGTGGTAACTGTGCCTACGTGTGTCCGCACAGCGTAATAAGAGCCAAGTTTTATCATAAAGACAATCTGAAAAAAGCGCCGCAGGAATTTAAGTCAGCACCTATCAACGCAAGAGGTTTTCCTGAAACACAATATTCGTTGCAGGTATATGTGGAAGATTGTACCGGCTGTAATTTATGCGTGGAAGTTTGCCCCGTAACAGATTCGGCTAACCGTAACCGTAAGGCAATTAACCTGGGAGAAAAAGAACCCATACTCGAACAGGAAAAAGCCAACATCGAGTTCTTCGAAAACATTTCATGGAACGACCGTTCTAAAATTGATTTCTCCACAGTTCACGGTGCACAATTCCTGGAACCATTATTTGAGTTTTCCGGCGCCTGCGCAGGTTGTGGCGAAACACCTTACTTAAAATTATTATCACAATTATTTGGTGACCGGTTATTGATTGCAAATGCAACGGGCTGTTCATCTATTTATGGTGGCAATTTACCCACAACGCCGTGGACCTTGAATAAGGAAGGCCGCGGGCCGGCATGGAGCAATTCATTATTTGAAGACAATGCAGAGTTCGGATTAGGTATGCGTGTAACCGCGGACAAACAATTAAATGTTGCTAAACAATACCTGCTCGAATTAAAAGATGAATTAGGTGAAGCATATATAAACGAAATATTAGATGCCAAACAAACATTAGAATCGGAACTGGTATTGCAACATCAAAGAGTGGATGGACTGAAAGAAAAATTGAGATCAATGACATCGCCGCGGCTATTCATTTGTTATCAGTAGCCGATCAATTAGTTCGCCGAAGTGTGTGGTTAGTTGGCGGCGATGGATGGGCCTATGATATTGGCTATGGAGGACTGGACCATGCGCTGGCAAGTGGAAGAAACATCAATGTTTTGGTATTGGATACGGAAGTATATTCAAATACAGGCGGCCAAAGTTCTAAAGCAACACCTACCGCTGCAACAGCAAAATTTGCAGCAGGTGGCAAAAAAAATGGCAAAAAAGATTTGGCCATGCAAGCCATCTCCTACGGTAATGTTTACGTGGCAAGAGTTGCCTTCGGCGCTAATCCGCAGCAAACATTATTAGCTATGAGGGAAGCAGAAGCTTATGACGGACCGTCATTAATTTTAGCTTACAGCCATTGCATTGCTCATGGATATGATTTAAAGAACGGGTTGGATCAACAAAACAAAGCCGTTGCCAGCGGGCACTGGCCATTGATGAGGTATAACCCGGTATTAAGGCAGAAAAATAAAAACCCGTTTGTATTGGATTCATTAAGGCCAACGATTAGTTTGAGAGATTATGCTTATAACGAGTTACGTTATAAAGTGCTTACTATTACTAATCCCGAAGAAGCTGAGATATTGATGAAACATGCGCAGGACCTGGTGAACCTCAAATGGAAAAATTATGAAGAACTGGCCACTAAAAAAGCGAGCGATTTTGTGCCGGTAGCAAAATAAAAATATTTGATATGAGAACCCTCCATATAAGTTTATGGCGGATTCACCAGATCAATGAGGGGATCACCTGTCTGCCTTCGGGCAGGCAGGTGTATTTAAAGAAAATAGTTTTAGCCAAAAAATTAAAAAGATGAAAATACATTCAACGTACATGGGTCTGAAACTGGATTCACCAATTGTAGTTTCGGCCTGCACTTTATCAGAGAAGATAGACAACATCGTAAAGATGGAAGATAACGGAGCAGGAGCGGTCGTCTTGTTTTCGTTGTTCGAAGAGCAAATCCGAAAAGAAGAAGCTGCGGTAAGATTTGTTATGTCCAAAACCACCAACTCTTTCGCCGAAGCATCGGATTATTTCCCCGATCTTGGTGATTATAATGTTGGCACTGATGAATACCTGGAAAATATACGCCAGGCAAAAGAGCGTGTAAACATTCCCGTTATTGGTAGCCTTAATGGCATCACCAATGAAGGATGGATCGATTATTCAAAACAAATGGAACAGGCAGGAGCCGATGGGATTGAAGTAAACATATTCTTCATACCCGGCGACATGTCCATGTCATCTTCAGAAGTGGAACACCGTTATCTTAATATTATAGATAACATCAGGCAATCGGTAAAGATTCCCATCGCAGTAAAGCTAAATCCATATTTCAGTGCTATGGGAAATATGTCGCTGCGGATGAAAAAAGCCGGCGCTGACGCACTGGTTTTATTCAACCGTTTTTATCAGCCTGACTTTGATATTAATGAAATGATCATTAAAACTGATTTGAATTACAGTGATTCCAGCGAGATAAGGTTTCCCTTGTTGTGGATTGGTTTGTTATATGGAAAAGTAGATCTTTCGCTTGCGGCAACTACGGGTGTACAAAGCGCTGTAGAAGTAATTAAATATATTCTTGCCGGCGCTGACGTTGTGATGACGGCCTCTTCATTATATAAAAATGGTATTCCATATTTAAAAACCATGAACAAAGAACTACAGGACTGGATGTACATGATGGGCTTTGATGATATTAATTCATTCAAAGGAAACATGAGTCAGCAGAAGATTTCTGATCCTACGTCCTACCAAAGAGCCAATTATATTAAGATACTCGAAGGAGTGAAATAAATCAACATGCATGAAAGAATTGATGAATATATAACAGCCCAAAGTTGCGCCAATGTTTGCTGTATCTGATGATAATGGACTGCCTTATTGTTTCAGTTGTTTTTATGCGTATAACAGTCAATGAAAGACTTATTATATTACAAATCGACCTGTTTGACGCACGACATTCAAAAATGATTTTGATCAACCCTGCAGTTGCGGGAACAATAATGCCGGATAAACTGAATAAGCTGCACGTAAAAGGAATTCAATTTGAAGGAACAGTATTGCCATTGGAGCATCCGTCATCAAAAAATGCCGCCGCTTTTTATTATAAAAAAAATCCTGTGGCAGTAGCAATGCCCGGTGAAATCTGGACAATACAAATTAATAACATCAAGTTTACCGACAGCCGTCTCGGTTTTGGTAAAAAGCTTACGTGGAGCAGAGTAGAGTATGAAGCAATAGTTTAGTAATTGTACAGTTAAGACAAGAAAAATGTTTTATAGTTACTAGTTCAACTGTATTCTTTTATTATAACCTTTCACTTTTTAATTACAACTTCCAACAAAATATTCTTAAAACTAAAATGCCCGAAATATATTTAGATTCCGGGCATTGCTTTATTTATATAACTATTACTTCCGCGGATTTTCTATTGCTGCCTGCGCTGCGGCCAACCTGGCAATAGGCACACGGAATGGTGAACAACTCACATAGTTCATTCCAATACGGTGGCAGAATTTTACACTCCTGTCTTGTGCAATGGGGTTACCCAATCTATAAATGGAGGTTAAATTGATGTACCAGAAGTTTTTGCTCGTTGGTATTTAGAATGAGTTGTTCATAGATTTTGTTTGAGTAAGGTGTTGTGAACCTAACCATTAATATTGTTTTGAGTATATCAATTACCTGTTAGGGGCTTTGCCCTGTGTTCTTTTTCTTTAGTTGGCGTTCGAGTTCTTTATAAATTTTGCAGGCTGCAAAGGCGATGCAGATATGGGCTTCTATCCTGCATTTAAACTGATGGTATACCGGTCTTATTTGCAAGTCATGTTTGGATATTCTAAAGGCTTGCTCTATGTGCCATAACTGGTGGTACTGTTCTATCACTTCTTCTTTTAACAGGTTGGTATTGGTTCGGTAGCCTTTGAGGCCATCCCATTTTTTATCATCATTGTATTTTTCTATATCAATACTAATGCTGGCGTGGCCTTCTATTTTTAAATATTTATTGTACCCCTTATTGTTGAAGTGCTGCTTGGTGAGCTTGCCCGATTTTATTTTCTTTTCCAGTTTTTCCAAGCCCCGTTGCCGGTTATTGCAATCATTGATGGCTCTGGCTTTTGTGTAGCTTACAATTAGCTTAGTGCCGTCTTCCCGGTTTATCAATGCACTTTGCCCATCTTGTAGTTGCAAGGCTAATAGTTGCTTTGTAATGGCTTCGCTTTCGTTTTTTATCCTTGCTCCTAAAATGTATTGGTACTGTTTTTGGGTAAGCAGTATCATATTCTTTTGGGATAGCAGGCCAGCATCGGCCACTACTATTAATTGACGGGGCTGGTGCTTACTTACAAAATGTTCAATGATGGGTATTAGTGTATCACCTTCGTATTTGTCGCCTTCAAACACATCGTAATCCAGTGGATAGCCGCCCTGGCTTACCAATAAGCCCAGCACTATTTGTGGCTGCTGGTGCTTGCCGTCTTTACTGAAGCCCATGCGCTTAAAATCATCTTCCTCTTTGCTTTCAAAATATAAGGTGGTTACATCGTAAAATACAATGCTCATTTGAGAGCCTAATAGCTTTAGGGTATGCTGCAGGCTGATGCTTTTTACCTGTTCTATCTGATGCTTTTGCAGTTTATCCAGATAGCGGTAAATACTGTAAACACTCAGTTGCAAAGCTTTGTATTTAGCAAGGTAATCTACTGTTTTGAGTTTACTAACAGGATACACTAACCGGGTAATGACCAGGTGCCGGAACAGTTCATCTTCAATTACATTGAAGCCTATCTCATCAAATATTTTACCTAATAAAAGTTCCGGGCCTACAAGCTGCAGTTGCTGAATGCTGCTCTTAAAATTGGCAACATATTGCGCTTCTATATTTTGATAGAAAGGTAACTCAGCGGTGTGCCGCAGTATTTTGATTTGTTCCCGGGCAAGCTGGCAGAGTTGTTCAATTTCCGAAGCCTTTCCGGAGCTGCCAATGGTTTTTAAAACCTTTATCCTGCCGCTAATTTTTTGAACAACCTGTACACTGATACTGCCTGAAGCATTGATTTTACGTCGTACATACATCCATGCAAAGCTAAAACAAACCTATTTTGACCACCGGGGTTACCCATTTTCAAATCAAGAATTCAGTAAAATCAATGGTTTCAGCCCTCGTTTTTGCAGAAATCGGAGAAGCCGCACAAGACAGGAAAAAAATCCCATGGCAGTAGCCATGCCCGGTGAAATCTGGACAATACAAATTAATAACATGAAGTTTACCGACAGCCGTCTCGGTTTCGGTAAAAAGCTTACGTGGAGCAGAGTAGAGTATGAAGCAATAGTTTAGTAATTTACAGTTAAGACAAGAAAAATTTTTATAGTTACAGTCACTGTTTCTTTTATTATAACCTTTCACTTTTTAATTACAACTTCCAACAAAATATTCTTAAAACAAATGCCCGAAATTATTTAGATTCCGGGCATTGCTTTATTTATATAACTATTACTTCCGCGGATTTTCTATTGCTGCCTGCGCTGCGGCCAACCTGGCAATAGGCACACGGAATGGTGAACAACTTACATAGTTCATTCCAATGCGGTGACAGAATTTTACACTCTCTGCATCACCGCCATGTTCCCCGCAAATACCCACTTTAAGATTGGGTTTTGTTTTGCGGCCTCTTTCAGTTCCGATTTTTATCAGCTCTCCTACTCCATCCTGGTCAATGGTTTGAAATGGATCATCTTTCAATATTTTCAGATCAAGATAGTTTGGTAAAAATCCACCGATATCATCGCGGCTAAATCCAAAACTCATTTGAGTAAGATCGTTCGTACCAAAGCTGAAGAAGTCAGCAACCTCTGCCATGCGATCTGCTCTTATGGCCGCTCTTGGTATTTCAATCATCGTACCATAGAGATAGGGAATCTTCTTCATTTTCATTTTTTCACATACTTCTTTATAAACCCTGTCAACAATTTTTTTCTGGTGAATAAGTTCATATACAGTACAGGTAACCGGAACCATGATCTCAGGGAATGCTTTCTTGCCGGATTTAATCAATTCAGCGGTGGCCTCGAATATGGCCCTCACCTGCATTTCCGTAATTTCCGGGTAACTAACGCCAAGGCGTACCCCACGATGACCAAGCATCGGGTTATTTTCATGCAATGCCAATACCCTTCTTCTTAAAATACTCATGCTGATACCAAGCTCTTTGCTGAGTTGAAGTAATTTTTCTTTATCGTGCGGAACAAATTCATGCAACGGTGGATCCAATAAACGAATCGTTACGGGAAAGCCACTCATTACCTTCAGTGTATTTTTGATATCTTTTTTTACATGGATGTATAATTCGGCCAGCGCCTGCTGTCTTTCTTCTATCGTTTTACTTACAATCATTTTCCGCAAAAGAAATAATGGTTGTTCACTTCCGGCGCCATAAAACATATGCTCTGTACGGAACAATCCAATTCCTTCGGCGCCAAACTTTAATCCCTGTGCGGCATCTTCCGGCGTTTCTGAATTGGCACGAACTCCAATCTGTTTTATTTTATCAACCAGTTTCATCAGGTTATTATAAGACACATTTTTATCAAGGTTGATAGCAACTAACGGTAAACTGCCTTCATACACCAAACCCCTGGTTCCATTCAAAGTGAGCCAGTCACCTTCTTTAACAATCACTCCGTTTTTTGCGTGAAATGTTTTCGTGTCGTGATGTATTTCAATATCTCCGCAACCCACTATACAACATTTACCCCAGCCTCTTGCTACCAACGCAGCATGTGATGTCATTCCTCCTTTTGTAGTTAAGATGGCTTCGGATTCGTGCATGCCATCTACATCTTCAGGCGATGTTTCTTCACGAACAAGAATTACTTTTTCGCCCCTGTGTGCCCATTCTACTGCTTCATCGGAAGAAAATACTGCACGCCCTTTGGCGCCACCCGGACCTGCCGGCAATCCTTTTGCAATTACTGTATTTAATAATTCAGCTTTGGGATCAAGCATGGGTAATAATAATTCCACCAGTTGGTTAGGCCCAACCCTGCTGACTGCGGTCTTTGCATCAATAAGTTTTTCAGCATACATTTCTGTGGCCATCCGTACTGCGGCAATACCGTTTCTTTTTCCTACGCGGCATTGAAGCATATAGAGTTTTCCTTTCTCAATGGTGAACTCAATATCCTGCATGTCTTTATAATGTTGCTCCAATCTCTTTTGATAATTGAATAATTCTTTATAAAGAACGGGCATTGTTTTTTCCAATGTTTTGAATTGCCTGCTTTGGGCATTCTTCGAATATTCATTAACGGGAGCCGGTGTTCTGGTACCAGCAACTACATCTTCACCTTGTGCATTCACCAGGTATTCACCATAAAATTTATTTTCACCGGTACCGGGATTTCTTGTAAAAGCAACACCCGTACAACTGTCATTCCCCATGTTACCAAACACCATTGCCTGCACATTTACGGCTGTTCCCCATGCATCCGGAATTTTTTCTATGCGTCGATATTCTATTGCCCTCTTTCCATTCCAACTGCTGAAGACGGCTCCGATACCACCCCACAGTTGTTGCAACGGATCTTCAGGAAAACTACTGCCCAGTACTTCTTTTACCGTTTGCTTGTAATCTTTTACAAGGCCTTTCAGTTCTTCCACCGTTAGGTCCGTGTCACTTGCATAACCCTTTGTATGTTTGATGTGTTCGAGTTTTTCATCCAGCATTTTCCGGATTCCTTTTCCATTCTTAACTTCTTTAGCATCTCCCTTTTCCATTACCACATCGGCATACATCATAATTAATCTTCGATAGGCATCATACGCAAAACGTTCATCGCCACTTTTAGCAATAATTCCTTTAATAGTATTTTCATTCAATCCAACATTCAACACTGTTTCCATCATGCCGGGCATGGACTTTCGGGCACCGGAACGTATAGACACCAACAATGGATTTTTCTCATCACCAAATTTTTTTCCGGTAAGTTTTTCCATTTTTGCAAGCGCTGCTTCCAGCTCTGCCTTTAATGTTTTGGGATACGTTTTTTTATGCTCATAATACCAGGTGCAAACTTCTGTTGTAATCGTAAAACCGGGAGGAACCGGTAAACGAAGTTTGGGATGGCCGGCCATTTCTGCAAGGTTGGCACCTTTACCACCTAACAGATTTTTCATTGACTCGTTGCCATCTGCTTTATTACCTCCAAAGAAGTATATATACTTTGTTGGACTCACATCTTTTTTCATAAATCGTAATTTTTAGACTACACATAGGTAGCTAATTCTATTGCAAATAATGAAGATGAAAATCAAGCCCACAGATGATTTTAATCATTCTTTATGCCGCTGTTTACGGTGGAAATCATTAAATGAAAGGGGGAGAAAAACGGGTATACTTTTCCGTTAGCCTAAGATCACATTACGACTTGAAATAATACTCCCAAAAGTGATTTTTTCAAGATCAATCGCATTAAATATAAATATGCAGTTGAATTGCCCCGATCCTTTAGGTCGGGGTAAAAATGAGAATTGTTAAAGGCTTTAGCCAAAACTCAAAAACTAAAGTTGTTTTGGCTAAAGCCGAAAAAAACCGACAAATCCACCCCCCGACCTAAAGGATCGGGGCAATTAGGAAAAACAATCTTGATAGTTTTGTCGAATTATGCCTAATCCAACATTAATGCTAATTTCAGCATCAGATAATTTCAGCTTGATGATTAATAATAAAGACCTTTGAAAAAATGTATGACGAACCGAACTTATTAAGTGCCTTATAATTCTTGAGGAAGAGGGCATTTCAAAAAGATAGATAGCTAAATCTTGTCAAATGTTTAGTGAAATAAAAAAAAATTAATAAGAAATTAGAAAAAAGAGGATTGAGCAACTCAGATGATTTTTTATTTTCTTTTCTGGATTATGAAGATGAAATACTATCCTTATTGAAGAACTTTAGTGGAACAAAATCGGAAATTTATTTAAGGGAAATAGATAACGACTTAACTAATATATTGAAATTCTCATCTTTATTCTCAGACGTTACGCTTCTAAATACAGCGCCGTCCCCAACAAATTCATCACACTTCATGTATAATGACGAAAGAAGCAAATATTTTAAAGAAAGAAAAATCAATATTCCCGCACAATATGTGAATGAAACCGGGATTGATGCCAAAAGATTTCTTCCAATTTATTTTAATAGAAATAATCAAGAGCTAAAGAAACTATTTTCAGATTACAAACCTCTTGTTAGATCTGAAAGGCTTATTATAAGGCCTCTGAGAGGTGTTTGCGTCAACTTTCCCGAAGTCGAAAAAGTTAATTTATATTATGTCGATCCAAATACTCCAAACAATGAATGGTATATAAATGAAATGAGGCAATCGGATTTAATAAATATCGATAATGGAGCTATCAACTACACAAGTGTTTTAAATTTATTTGATATAACACTTCCCTATTTTACAAATACTGGTTTGGATACGATATGTAAAATATTAGATGATGAAGAAGAAATACTTTCAAACTTTAGAACTCAATTGAAAAAATTAGTTATCGAAGCCGGAAATGACTATAAAAAAATTCAGGAAATTAAACAAGATGTTTTACGACCATCTATTGAAACGCTTAACAGAAAATTTAAGGCTGTTCAAACTAAACATAGAATTATTGTTGGTTCAAGTTTAGGCACTTTTGTATTGTCTCTTGCGGTGGGAACAATTGATGCAGACATAATTCTGAAAGCTATGGCCACATTGACACTTATGGGAGTTTCTAACTCTGATTTGAATATTAAAATTGAAGATTTAAGAGACAATCCTCATTATTTATTGTGGAAAATAAAAGCTAATAAATAATGTTTCAAGCAATCATCAAAATAATCTTAAGCGTACTTTTCTTGTTATGTTTATTTCACATGCCCTACGGCTATTATCAAGCTGCAAGATTTATTGCCATGCTGGGGTTTGGATTATTAGCATATTACAGTTACCGAGAAACTCAAGAAATAAATGAAATATTAATCATTTATATCGCATTGGCATTATTATTTCAACCCTTTATAAAAGTAGCCTTAGGCAGAACTATTTGGAATATATTAGATGTAATTGTAAGTGTAGGATTGATTGCTTCTTTATTTATTAAAAAGAAAACATCAACATAGATTATTCAGGATTCTCGTAATAAGGAACCTCGTCATGACTAACATTTTCCTTCTGTTCCCAATAAGCCAGCGTAACGACATGCCCATCGGGCGTATGCAACAACCTTCCAAAAATTGCATTGATGGGATTAAAAGTATAATCAGTTACTCCGACAGTAAATGTTTCTGGTGCCGGAGGAGGAGGTGGTGGAGGAATTACTGTTCCATCTGCTGCCTTAACAACCGGGGCAGGCGCTACTTTCGGCGGAGGTGAAGGAACGACCACCACAGTAAAGCCATTATATTCCAATAAAGTTTTTAAGAAAGCAACTCTTTCCGGCGATACATCTTTTTCAACAATGCCACACTTCACACCATCGAGTTCTTCAAATAAATGATTTTTATTGATTGCCATTACTTACTGAGTTAATGATTGTATATAATCGTAAATCCAACTCAACATTCCTATCAATACAATGCCTGCAGAACAAATGATAAATGCAAATTTAGTTGACGGATGAATATTTATTTTTTCAATGGGTTGTTCATTTTTATCCATAAAGATGGATCGTATCACTCTTAAATAATAGTATAATGAAACGATCATATTTAAAGCCGCAAAGAGAATGAATCCATAATTTGCTTTGGCTGCTCCCGCGGTTAATAAAAATAATTTACCAAAGAAACCTGCAGTAGGCGGAATACCTGCCAATGAAAACAATGCCAGTGCCATTACCCAACTTAACAATGGATTGGTTTGATACAATCCTTTATAGTCATCAATTTTTTCTTTACCGGTTTGTGATGAGATAGCTGATGCCACCCCAAATGCCGCAAGATTGGAAAATGTATAAATCAAAATAAAATAAACAACGGAAGAAGATCCTTCAGGCGAATTGCCTGTAATGCCAACTAAAATAAAACCAACCTGGGCAATGGAAGAAAAGGCAAGGAACCGTTTGATATTCTGTTGCCGCAATGCAAAAAGATTACCAACGATCATGGTGATAATAGATAAGAGCATTATCATATTATACCAGAGTTCCTGCATCGGTTGAAATACTTTGTATAATGTTGAAACAAGAACAAATGCAATGGCGCCTTTTGAAATTACAGAAAGAAATGAAGTTGTTGCAATAGGCGAGCCCTCATATACATCGGCCGTCCACAAATGAAATGGAACAATGGATAATTTAAAAGCGAATGCAGTTATTAAAAACACAAAAGCTAAGATTTGTAACGAGCTTCCATCAAGTTTAAACGGCAATTCTGCAAAACTAATAGTGCCTGTGGCGCCATAAATCAACGAGATGCCAAATAATAATATTCCTGATGAGAAAGCCGATGATAAGATCATTTTCATCGCAGCCTCTGAAGAGATTTTCTTCTCCAAATCGAAATTAGCCATAGCAGCCAGAGGAATAGTTGCCAGTTCCAACGATAAAAAGAAGATCAGAAAATTACCGCTTGATATAAGAAAATCCAAACCCAGCAATGCAGATAACATCAACATGAAAAATTCTGCTAAATGTTCCGTCTTCTTAAACCAACCTGCGAATAATAACGATATCACGTAAACGCCAAAGTTTAAAATGCTTTTTTGGAATACAATTAATTTAGTGGTGTGATACATGTTATCAAACAAAGTGCCTTCAGCATTGAAAAAAAATCCTATAGCCAAATTCAACAGTAATAAATTCTGAATGATTGGCAATAACAAATCATTCTTTATGCCTTTCCCAAGTTTTATAAACAACAGCAGGAAGATGATAATTGTTATTACCAGTTCAGGTTTCATCAATGTTACAAATTCATTCATTCAATCATTATTTTAAGGCACCATTGAAAATTTCTGCATAATTATTTCTGCACCTGGTTTTATCAGATCATTAAGCCAGAAGGGTGCAACACCAATTGCTAAAATTCCGGCTATTAAAATAATGGCAGCTAATTTTTCATTCCATCTGGCATCTGTCAAATTTGAATAGCTTTCTTTAATCGGCCCCATAGCAGTTCTGCTGATGGCCCGTAAAATATAAACCGCCGTTACCACAATACTCATACAAGCCAGTACAGTGGCAATTCGATGAAACGCATCCGGGTGTTCCCATCCGCCCATAAACACCGTCACTTCTGCTACAAATCCACTAAGGCCGGGCAATCCAAGCGAACACAATCCCACAATAAATAATACAGTTGTTATAAATGGCATCACTTTTAGCAGGCCACCCATTTCATTTACCTGTCGGGTATGCGTACGTTCATAAATCATTCCTATCACGGCAAAGAAAAGGGCTGTCATTAAACCATGACTTACCATTTGAATAACGGCGCCGGTTATGGCAGTTTTAGTTAGCATGCCGATACCGAATAAAACAAACCCGACATGACTAACGGAAGAATACGCATTCATGTACTTGAGATCCTTCTGCATCATGGTAGCAAAGGCGCCATATAAAATGGCAATAGTAGAAAGTATGATAATTATGTTTGCATATTCCTTTGCTCCTTCAGGCATAACGTATGCGGCTACCCGCAAGCAACCATAGCCTCCCAGCTTCATAGAAATACCTGCCAAAAACATAGAACCTGCCGTCGGAGCCGAAGAGTGCCCGTCAGGTACCCAGGTATGAAATGGAAATAATGCGGTGAACACGCCAAAACCTACAAATAATAATGGGAAACAAATCTCCTGGACGTTAACCGGAATGTCGAGGTGAGACAATTTCACTAAGGTCGAACGTTCTTTCTGCGGTACTGAAATACAAACCCAGCAATCCTACCAAAACCAATGCAGAACCGCCCATCAGCATCAGCGCTAGTTTATTGGCGGCATATTCTTTTTTTCCGCTTCCCCAAATACCGATCAATAAATATTTTGGTATCACGGCAATTTCCAAAAAGAAAAAGAGAATGAAAAGATCGAGAGAAATAAAGAAACCATAAGCACCAAAGCTTAATAAAATAAGCAGGAAATAAAATTCCTTCGTCATCTTTTCGATATTCCATGAAACCAGCACACCTGCAATTACAACAAAGGCCGTCAATAAAATCATTGCTACAGAAATACCATCTACTCCCAAATGAAAACTAATATGCCAGGAAGGAAACCAATCGTATTGTTGTTGAAATAGAAATTGTTCAGCATTACCCGTTGCAACTTCATTTCTATAAGCAAATAATAATGCCAACGCAAGAATCAATTGAACCGTGGCGCCTATCAAAGAAATCCATTTTACCTGTTGCTTGTTACGCATCAACAACACGGCAACCGCGGTGATTAATGGGACCAATATGAGTAGCGTTAGATTCATTAATATTTATTTATCAAAAATGTCGTTTCAATTTTTGCTTTTATAATCGCTTTAATTATGTCTTGTGTCATTGCGATTTTCCATCATTTACTGTTTCTATTTGCCACGGCCTTTAGGCCGTGGATCAGTTCAATACCTGTTTTCGGCTTTAGCCAAAATATCTTCAAAATCATGAGCCCTCAAAAATTCATGGTACTCCTCGGAAAAAGTCTTCTTTTTGTGATGTTCTTCCTGGTTTAAAATATAGGCTCTCACCTTTTCTATTGCTGAATAACTAACGGACAACCCAATATATTCATCCTGCCATTCAAATTTGTGTTTAAGATTATTTTCTCTATTTGCCCAAAATGATGATTCACCTTTTATCAGCATTGCTGTTTTAGCGATCGTCTGTTCACTTCCAAGAGAAATCAACAAATGAATATGATCAGAAACACAATTAAGTGTATCGATAAATATTCCTTTTTTAATACTATTTTCTTTTATATGAGAAAGCAGCAACGGTTTCAATTCTTCAGTGATTAAATGTTCACGATTTTTTGTGGACCATATATAGTGTATCAATACTTTGATATAAGGCATGTTTAATTTTTTTGGCTAAAGCCGGTTATCATTTTATCTTCGTATCCACGGCCTAAAGGCCGTGGCAATTATTTTTCGACAATTTAATTTCTTCATATTGAACATCGTATATACATCACATTTTTACTTCCACCAATAAATAAACAAAACAGCCATTGCAATTGCAGCCACCAAAAAGTAAGCGGCATATTGCTGCACTTTACCCGATTGAATTCCCTTTAATTTTTTTGAAACAAACACGGTAGTATTACCGGTTGCATTCACCAAACCATCAACAATATTTTTATCAATCCAGGCTGCAGGTTTTGCGATTAAATTGAAGAGTATTTTTTTTGTTACAAATAGATACATCTCATCAAAATAAAATTTGTGGTAGGCAGCTTTGTATAAGCCCACTTATTGATGCAGCAATTTTATCCGGTTTATTATTTTGTTTTTTATACAACCACATTGCTATAAAAATTCCGATGAGGCCAAATGCCACAGGAGCAATCGTCATATTTAAATGGAAATGCGATTCAAGTGCGGATCCATCAGAACTTACAAAATTTCCAAAGGGAATAAAGCCTGCTGCCGCAGCTCCAATGCCTAATAAAATCAATGGCAATAACATAGCAAATCCACCTTCGCCATGGGCGTGGGCCTCACCCCCCGCCCTCTCCTTCAGAGAGGGAGCCTTACTCCAAAAAATTCCAAAGTATAAACGGAACATATAAAATGCAGTAAGCCCTGAGGTGAATAATCCGATCCAATAAATAATCATATTGTTTTGATAAGCCGCTGATAGAATTTCTTCTTTACTGAAAAAGCCTGCAAATGGCGGTATGCCTGCAATTGCAAGGCATGCGATTAAAAAAGTGATATGCGTTACCGGTAAATATTTTCTTAATCCTCCCATGTCTTTCATTTCATTGCTATGAATAAAATGAATAACAGATCCTGCACCTAAAAACAATAATGCCTTAAACATAGCATGGGTAAATAAATGAAACATGGAAGCAGTATAACCTAACCCACTTTCTCCGCCATATTTTGAGACGCCTAATGCAAACATCATATATCCTATTTGCGATATGGTGGAAAATGCCAGCACTCTCTTTATATCGGTTTGCGTACACGCAATTATTGCTGCAAGCAAAGCGGAGATAGCTCCAACATAAGCTACTAACTCTAATGCTTCCGGCGCTGATAAAGCAAACACCGGAAATAACCTTGCTACCAAAAAAACACCGGCAACTACCATCGTTGCAGCATGTATTAATGCCGATACCGGAGTGGGGCCTTCCATTGCATCGGGCAACCAAATTTGTAACGGGAACATGGCACTCTTTCCGGCGGCGCCTATGAAAACCAATATCATCGCCCATGTTAGCGCAGAGATACCCAGGAATGATGAACTAAGAGCTGCGCTCAACTCCGAGGAGCCGGGTGATGTTAAACGCTCAATAAGCGTACTGAAATCTAATGTGCCTGAATAAAATGAAAGCATCAGAATGCCAATCAAAAATCCCAGATCGGCGAAACGTGTTACGATAAACGCTTTTTTGCATGCCGCAACTGCACTGGGTTTATCATAATAAAATCCAATTAATAAAAATGAAGAAAGCCCCACGAGTTCCCAGAAAATATATATCTGGAAAATATTAGAAGAGATTACCAAAGCCAGCATGGAGAACGTAAACAATCCTAAAAAAGAATAGTAAGTCGCAAACCGTTCTTCTCCTTTCATGTATGCCAAACTGTAGATGTGCACCATTAAGGAAACAAAAGTTATCACCAACAACATCATACAGGTTATAGGATCGAGCATGATGCCCATGTCAATGGAAACACCTTCAGAAAATTGCAGCCATGTATATTTTAATGGAATTAATTTTTCATAAACACCATTTACTTTACCGTACTCGAAAAAATATCCATAAGCAGTATAGATTGCCAAAACAGTTGCAGCCAATAATAATATGGTTGCAATTATTCCTGATGAATTTTTAAAATATTTTCTTCCAAATAATCCAAGAATTATAAAACCTGCCAAGGGCAGCAGGGGAATCAGGGCTATGTAAGTTGCATTAAGCATTTAGTTTGACATTAAGATTTATTTGATTTTTTCCCACAAAGACATTAAGTACACTAAGAAAAAAATGCTTTGTGTCTTTGTGTCTTTGTGGCAATATTCTTTAATATTTCATTTCTTCCGCATTGCTCACATCAATTGAATGATGACTTCTATATAAATTAATTATGATAGCAATAGCTACAGCAGCTTCCGCAGCAGCAATGGCAATTATGAATATGGTAAAAAACAACCCATCCAGTTTATCAGGCCACAGGTATTTATTGAATGCAATGAAATTCAGGTTCACACTATTCAATATCAATTCCACACTCATTAGCATGGTGATTAAATTTCTTCTTGTGAAGAAACCAAACACACCAATAAAAAACAGCGCTGTGCTGATAAATAAAATATGATATAGTCCCGGTTCCATCATACAGTTTCAGATTTTGGTTTCATCGCAATTACAATACAACCAATCAAAGCCGCCAGCAACAACATACTCACTACTTCAAACGGTAACGAATAGCCGCCAATTTTTATTCCCAGCATTTGATTGCCGATATTGGTTACATTAGGCTCTACCGGCTGCATGTTAGTTCCGGTAAACGAATGTTGCAACAGTTGTATCATAATTAATGCAAATCCGCAAAAGGCTGCCAATGCAGAAAATATTTGCCGCCCTATTTTTTGCTTCGCCATCTTCTCACCCGTTTGCTGGGTTAAGAAAATAGAAAAGATGATCAACACCGTTATACCGCCTACATAAACTACAATTTGCACTGCTGCAATAAATTCATACTGCATCCAGAAATACAAGCCTGCAACACCAATTAAAGAAAATAATAAAAAGATGGCAGCCCTGAATATCTGCCTTGTTCCCACAGCAAATATTCCACTCACTAACGTTAGTGCGGCAAGCATATAAAATATAATAGTTGATCCACTCATCATTCTACTCCCTCCATAATTTTAGATCCGGGATTATTTAATATTTTGGTTAATTGGGCACGGTCAAACACGCTGTGCTCAAATGTTTGCGCCATTACAATGGCATCCGAAGGACAAGCAATAATGCACAGATTACACATCGTACATAGCTCCAGGTGATAGACTAATTTATCAATTGCTTTTTTCTTTTTTCCTTCCGGAGTAATATCAAATTTGGTAATCACTTTAATGGTTCCGTTAGGACAAGCTAACTCGCATGCCGTGCAACCCGTGCAGCGATGCTCATTGTTTTCATTATGCGGCATCACCACTTCGCCTTTGAATCTTTCAGGCAGATTCAGGGTTTCCCTGTTATCAGGATACTGTTGCGTGATGATTTCTTTGTGATGCGTAAAATAATATCCTGTTCGTCGAAGGCCAATCAACAAAGATTTTATAGCATTGAAAACTTCTTTAATGTAACCCCCCAAACCCCCTGAAGGGGGAGTAGTGGAAGTTTTCAAATTCTTTGAAGCATTACCCATTTTTAAGTGTTCAATTTTATAATTTAACCTATAATAAAATATCATTTTCTCAACCTAATTTTTCCAAATTTTTGCTTCCCCTTTAGGGGATAGGGGTTAAAAATACCATCCCAAAATTGCCATCGCTGTTACCAATAAAATATTAAATAAACTGATCGGCAATAAATATTTCCATTCAAGATTTAATAACTGATCAATACGCAACCTCGGGAACGTCCACCGGAACCACATGATCAGGAATATTAGAAAGAATGTTTTTCCAAAAAACCAAATGCTCGAAGGAATATAATCCATCACATGATTAAATCCTTCCCAATGACCAATATGCAAAGGCATCCACCCACCCAGGAACAGCGTAGCACCGATGGCACACACGATAAAAACATTTACATATTCTGCTAAAAAGAACAAGGCAAATTTCATCCCCGAATACTCTGTATGAAAACCAGCTGTTAATTCCGATTCCGCTTCTGCGAGGTCGAAAGGTGCCCTGTTTGTTTCTGCAGTTACTGCTATTATGAAAATGATAAAAGAAATAAATACCGGTATATGCCCTTTAAATATCCACCATCCATCTGCCTGCGATTGAATGATCGTATTCAGATTCAAACTGCCCGCCAGCACTACGACAGAAAGAACAGAAAATCCTGCAGATAATTCATAACTCACGATCTGTGCACCACTTCGCATGGCGCCCATCAAAGAATATTTATTATTGCTCGACCAGCCTGCCATTAAAATACTGATAACAGAAACAGATGAAATTGCTGCTATATATAATACGCCAATGTTCAAATTCCACATTTGGAAATCTTTTGCAAAGGCTAACGGCGCCATCAATAACATCGCAACTATTAATGCTATATAAGGTGCCAGGTTAAATAAAAATTTATCAGCACCTGTTGGTGTCATCCCTTCTTTCACTAAAAGTTTCACCGTATCTGCGAGTGATTGAAACATTCCTTTCGGTCCTACCCTGTTTGGCCCTAAACGTATTTGTATCCATGCAGAAACTTTTCGTTCCATGATTACTAATACCAAACCCAGCACGGCAAACAAACCAATAACGCAAACACCAACAATCACCATTTCAATAATAGTTGCCAGTGTAGGGTTAAACGTTAGGTTTAACCATTTATGAATTGAATCTGCTATGTTACTAAAAACTCCACATGGGCCTCACCCCCAACCCCTCTCCTTCAGAGAGGGGCCAATATCCGGGGTATCTTCTTATTTTAAATTTTCAAAATATTTTTTCCAATTAAGCTATAACTTATCCGATACCTTTTATTGAATTATTCCTTTTCACCTGTCAATATCCGGTATCACCAAATCCAATGTTCCCATCATCGCTACCAAATCTCCCAGCAAATGTCCTCTTGCCATATGATCCAATGCAGAGAGATTTGAAAATCCGGGTGAACGGAATTTTATTCTATATGGCGTTGTTCCTCCTTCACTCACTATATACACGCCCAACTCGCCTCTTGCTGTTTCTACTCTTGAATAAAATTCTCCTTTGGGTAATTTTAATACGGCCTTTGTTTTTGCCTGGAAATCGCCTTCGGGAATATTATCAATTAACTGTTCAATTATTTTTATGGATTGATTCATTTCTCTTATCCGCACCATGTAGCGTGCAAATGAATCACCTTCAGTTTCGAGTACTTCATCAAACTCAACTTTATCATACACTTCATAAGGATACAGTTTGCGGATATCGCAACTTACGCCACTGCCTCTTGCTGTTGGTCCGCTGCATCCATACGATATCGCATCTTCAGCAGATAAATATCCAACTCCTTTCATGCGGTTTTGAAAAATAATATTGCCGGTAACCAGCTCAGCGTATTCATCAATTTTATGTTTATATAAAGTGATAAATTCTTTGACTCTTTTTTGAAAGTTGGGATGCAGATCAGCCATTACTCCGCCCGGAACCATATAGTTCATAGTTAACCTTGCACCGCAGGTTTCTTCCATAATATCATTAATCGTTTCTCTCTCCCGAAATGCATGGAAGAAAGGAGTGAATGCGCCCAAATCCATTGCCATAGCGCCCCACCACAATTCATGTGATGCTATTCGTGTAAGCTCATCCATCAACACCCGTATCACCTGTGCCCTTGGCGGAATCTCTACCTGCAAACCTTTTTCTACACATAACGCACACGCATGGTTGTTAATGTGAGCCGAGAGATAATCCATCCGGCTGGTAACATAAATGAACTGGCGGTAGGTTAAACTCTCACACATTTTTTCAATGGAGCGATGAATAAAACCAAGATGCGGTTCCACTTTTTTAATCGTCTCGCCATTTATGGTAATTACCAAATGCAATACGCCATGTGTTGCAGGATGTTGTGGTCCCACATTAATGATTAAATCACCTTCCGCCGTTGTGCCTATTTCTTCAACCATAGCTTAAGAATATCGAATATTGAACCAGGGAAGATGACTTTTAAAGTCTTCAATTATTTCATTTTCTATTCATAATGTTTTCCTTGTTCGCTCTTGATTAGCTTTATAATTTTATCATATTTATTGCGTCTTCAAAATCTTTTAACATCGGTTTTTTTCCTTCCCATCCATCGGGCAAAATCAATAACCGTAAATCAGGATGATTCAGGAAATTCACGCCAAACATTTCATACACTTCTCTTTCATGAAATTCTGCAGTCTTCCATATTTTACTTACTGTTTCTATTTCGGGATTGTTAGCGTCGAGTTTTGATTTCACTACAATGTTATGACGGTACCGCGTAGACGATAAATGATACACCATGGTAAGATGCGTCTTCCAGTCAATGCAGGTAAGGCAAAAAAGATAATCGAAAAATAAAGAATCGTTGTTGCGTAATTGCTGTGCAAATGGTAACCAATCTTTCGGTTCCACATTTATATTGAGCCATTCACCACCTTCTTCAAATGTGGCCGAAGGAAGCAATTCAGTTATTGTGGTTTTCAATTCTTCGTTCGTCATAATTATTCTTTACCTGACTTTATCTGTTCTCTTGTTAAACCGCTTTTTATTTTTTGCTGTAAGCTTATTAATGCATGTAACAATGCTTCCGGCCTTGGCGGACAACCTGCCACATATACATCTACAGGTATTACATGGTCGGCACCTTTTACCACAGAATACGTATTGTAAAAAAACGGACCTCCGCTGATGGCGCACGCACCCATAGCAATTACATATTTCGGGTCGGCCATCTGGTCGTATAATCTTTTTAAAACCGGCGCCATTTTATTTACGATAGTTCCGGCAATAATAATCACATCAGCCTGGCGTGGTGAGGCTCGTGCTACTTCAAAACCAAATCTTGAAAAATCGTATTTGGCTGCGGCAACAGACATCATTTCAATACCGCAGCAACTGGTAGCAAAAGTGAGCGGCCATAACGAATTGGAGCGTGCCCAGTTGATGACATCATCCAGTTTGCTTAATACAATACCTCCGCCGGGAGTTTCATGTATTTGGCCTGGAAAATCTTTTTTATCTGTATTTGATTTTACTTCCATTTCAAGGCACCTTTTTTATGTGCGTATAAAAATCCCATAAATAATATAAAAAAGAAAATGATAATTTCAATTAGTGCTATCCATCCTACCTGCTTTGCAACAACCGCCCACGGATAGAGGAAAACCAGTTCCACATCAAAAATTAAAAATATTAGTGCAAATAAATAATAGCCCACGTTCAATTGTTTCCAGGTGGTTCCATGGGTAGGAATACCGCATTCATATGGCTCTCCCTTTTGAGGATTGGTAGTAGCTTTTGTAACAATTTTAGCGATTAAAATAGCAATGGAAGAAAAAGCGAGTGCGGCTATAATTAAAACAATCATCGATGAAGATCCCATACAAAAAATCAATTATTTAGCATGAATATTCAGAAACGAAAGGTAGTAAATAATGTTAACCGATAACTCGGCAAATATGATTTTTATCATAATGAAATATGATTTTTCATATAGGTTTTTCCCCTGAACACTTCGTCAAATATCTATTTCAGGATATATGCGTTCGGTGAAGCATTTTGCAAAAAGAATTGATAATCGATCCAGGCAAAACCTTTATCGCCCCACGAAGTACCCCAGGAATTCATCACCAAAAAAGCATTCCTGCTATCATCATATCCGGCGATTACCATTGCATGTATCGATCCCAAACGACCACTTCTGTATTTCCAGGTAAAAGGAGCCGCTATTTTATCGAAACCTTCATCTGTTGCTATAAAAAAGATGACCGGCTTCTTTTGAAATACTGCCGCTTTCAACAATTCCGGATTATGAGGATCAATCTTTTCCCAACCCTTTATTTTATATTTCGCTGCATTGAGGCGCTGGATGCTGTCGGGCCGGGCCGAGTAATCATTAGCGTAGTAAGGCATATTTTTCAGTGAACAAGCTCCATCGGCCCTGAATAATTCCAAATTATCCATAAAGGAAGTGGTGCCGCCTTTACCCTTGGGCAATTGATTATATATAAAAGCGGGACTTAAATTGTCAGTATCGCTATACGGTTTACCGGTCGTATGGTGTATATAGTAATTACCGGCACCATAAACGACTGCCCATGCACTGCAGGAAGGTTGCCTGCCCTGGTCGCCCGGAACCGGCATCTCCAGCCGAACTGAAGGTGGTAATGCTTCAAGGTGTGGTGCATAATAATTACCGGTATCGATACCGTCGGTTACGGGGTATATGTTATCATAATAGCCTGTGTCAACCGGTCTGTTTAAAAAACCGGTAATATTTATCGAATAATTATTCTCACTGGTTAGATTTTTACCGAGCGAAAATGACGGGTAACTACCGGGAATAATAGAAGTATTGGCAGATTTCTAAATATCATAGGATAGCGTTAGTTTCTTCCTTCATGAAAAAGGATTCCCGGAGTTACCCGGAAATTGATGTAGCATCCATTTTAAAACGATAGAGAGAAAGATGTGTATTGTATTAGCTCTTTTAAAATTTTGAAGAGAGGCGGGTGAAGAACAGCAGGCCCGCTTATAGTATATGGCAACCTTGCAATTGTACCCATTTGCTTGCAATCAAGTAATTCTTTAGTTTTAAGTTGCGCATTATGAGAGTAACATCACTTTAAAAAAAGCCTTTTTTGTGAATAGAATCATTCTACTGTTGGTTGTATATCTCTCAACCTTTGCCACATCGCACGGTCAGGCACCCAATGAGAAAATAATGTATGTTGTCGATTCAATTCCTGTTATTGACGATCCTAAAGATGATAATGAAATATCTCAAGATGATTTGGCGACAATTTCTGTTATAAGGAATAAAGACTCGTTGAAAACTTTGGGATATGATGAATTCGATGGCGTTATCTATATTTTCACCAAAGAATATACTCAAAGGCCGGACAGTGTTAAGCTTATCCCTTCATCAAAAATCATGAAAGAAAAAAACGGTATTTTATTTTTTCATAATAATCCTTATACAGGAAAATTTATTGATTATTATTATAGCGGACGAAAACAGGAACAAGGAGAAATGATTGATGGAAAGATTAACGGAGCATACAAGATATATTATCAAAATGGAAATTTAATAGTTGAAAGAAACTATCTAAATGGTGTTGCAAATGGTACCGAAAAGGAATATTTCGAAGATGGTTCATTAAAACAAAAGGGAGATTTCGTAAACGGAAAGGAAGAAGGTTTTTGGGATATGTATTTTCCCAATGGTCAATTAAAGCAGAGAAGCAATTTTAAGAATGGTGCGATGGATGGTGAAACAACTATTTACTATTCAACAGGAAAAATTTTAGCGGTTGAAACAACTAAAAACGGTAAAACAACTCCTGATAAACGACTTGATAAAGTCTATGAATTAATGAAGAGGGGAAATGAAAAAAACAGTGATGAAGACTATAAGAACGCAATTAAGAATTACTCAAAGGTTATTGAAATTGACAGCACTTACGCTGAGGCTTATTTTGCGAGAGGCACCTCTAAGTTTAACGAACAAAAATTTGATGAAGCAATTGAAGATTATGATAAGGCATTAACGTTTGAACCATTTTTAAAAGAAGCGTTAGCAAATAGGGCCTTCGCCCGAATACGAAAAAACGAAAGTGGTGGCAGGGAAATATTGAGAAACGATGAGGTTAGTATTATAGCAACAAAAGGGAATCAAAAAATTCCTGGGAATGATTTAAGTAAGATTTGTGCCGATTTGAGACTTGCAATATTATTGGGTGATCCAAACAAAAGTCTCACTGCAATACTTAATAAATATTGCGGAGCGCAAAGCAGCCACTAGCAGATGAAATGAATATAAACGATAAAGAATGTAGGCGAGGACGCCAACAACAGTCTTGGAAGGAGTTGCAAGGAATAAAGATAAAAATTTATTTATTTTACAAATGCAGTTAAATATTATTCACCTACCCCAAAGAAGAGATAGATGGCAGATTTTAATGAAAGAATTATATCAACAAGGAATTGCTAATTATAAAGTATGGGATGGCATCTTGGATACTCATAATACTGCTAAGGGAATATCGAAATCACACAAACAAATTGTGAAATATGCTAAGTATAATAATCTCCCAGAAGTTTTAATTGCTGAAGATGATTTGAAATTTACAGATAAAGAAGCATTCAAATTTTACTTACATCGTAAACCAATTGATTATGATTTATATCTGGGAAGTATTTATTTGGGAGAATTAGCTCAAGATAATACTGTAAGGGATTTTTCAGGCCTAATCTTCTATACTGTTAATCAAAGATTTTATGAAACATTCCTGTCCATTCCTGAACATGATAATTTAGATAGGTTATTAAGAAACACGGGCAAATTTATTGTCTGTAATCCTTTTACAGTAATCCAGCATAATGGTGTTAGTGATAATGCAAAACAATATTGCAACTATGATCATTATTTGGAAGGTAGAATATTATTCAAAAATTCACTTCCTAATTATTAGCTCCTATATGTGATAATTTATTAATAAAGTATTTTGCACTATCGCAATTATTATGAAAGCTTGCTTCTGAAATATCTAACCCCTTTTCAAGTAGTCTATTTATTAATTTAACCTTGCCGCTGTTATATTTTCCGATTCCTCGTTTAGTATGATGAATAAGCAATTCATTAATTGTCAGAAAAGGATCGTCTTCTTTTTCAGGAAAAGGAAATTTATAATTTGGAACATTAAGAATAACGCTCATAGTGCTGCTGCAAGCCAAAAACCACGCTTCAATTTGTTTAACAGAAACTATTACAACATCTTGTGGTCTCGCAGATATTCTTTGTTTTGTTTGCGTAATACAAACATCGTCATCTAAATCTGTTAAAATTATAATGACAGTTGCTCCATCTTTTTCCAAACTTTGGATGTATCCAGAAATATTATGAGGCAATAAATTACCCCAACCTCCGGCATTAATAATATTTACGGAATGTAAATTTAAACCTGCAAGCAAATTCTGAAATGCTTCAGAGCGAAGCAAGATGAATTCTGTATTCCCTTCACAAATAAATCCTATTTTAATCATAAAAACGCCTCCTCCAAGAGCATTGGATAGCCAGGCTTCGTCAGTCTTGATATTTATCTTATCCCTTTTTGAAAACTGTTTGGCTTTTGTTTTTCCATCTATTTTATTTACTACAATAATCTCTTCTATTTCTAAACAACGCACTAAGGATGGGGAATGAGTATTTAGCCAAATATGATGACCTCCGTCTTCACATTTTTCCCTAAAAAAATCTACTAGTAATTCAATGGCGCGTGGATGAATACCATTTTCTGGCTCTTCAATACAAAGAAATTGAGGTTTATTGGATTGATAAACAGCTGCCATTAATGTAAGAATGTTTTTAGTGCCATCGGACAATAAATATTTAGGAAACGGCTTACTAGAACTTTTCTCATAAATAAGAATTTCATAACTGCCTCCAATATTTGATTTCTTTACTTCTATTTTTTTGAATTCTGGAATCAATATTGTAAGCCATTCAATGAAATCTTCTCTCTTATTATCGTCTTCAAATATCGCTCCCAATATTTGCTCAAGATTGAAGCCGTCGGACAAAAGAGTAGATGAAAACAATTGCGGTGACCCATAACTTTTCACAACACTATTATTCCCAATAAAAATTCTTGAAAACCTATCAGCAAAATACTCGTAGTCATTCCCGTATTTGAATCCTTCACCTAATATTTTAGATAAAAAAATCTCCCTTTTATTCAAGTCCCTGATGTCTAAAGCACTCAACTGTTTTACATTTTTAATACTATGCTCCTTGGACCCCATACTGCCAATTGCCTGAGCAAGACTATCAGTAAAATTTTGATCTGAAAACTTTATAAAGAATTCTATTATTATTCCATCAACAAATTCATAATAATATGTTTGTCCACCATTTGGGAATTCGTATCCCTCTATATTAATTGGGTTGTAAGATAAAATACTGTCTTTACCACCAAAAAATAATGCCGCATCAAATGAATATCTTAAGGCATAATTGGAAAAGTGTAAAGCCTCGAAAATATTGCTTTTTCCGCTCGCATTGGGCCCAACAAACGCACAAAATGGTTTTAAATTTTTTAATTGAAAATCAACCAATGATTTATAATTCCTGATATGAATCTTCTTAAGTCTCATACAATAAAAATAAGATTAAATTAAACACTTTAAAAATACTGCTGCTAGGCCGGTCAAACCCTGCAATTCAGCAACCAATTATTCCATAAATTACAACATCATTCCAATCAAAAAAAACCAACATGAATCATTCATCTTCCCCCAATAACAATCCGCCAGTTGGCAGGAGAAAATTTATTGCCAACTCATTACTTACAGCAGGCGCTTTATTAACGATGCCCGTAATAAACAAAGCCACAGGGTATAAATAAAATGAACGAAACCTATACGGTTGGAGATATAATGGACTTGTTTATAAAAGAAGTGCCCGGTGGCGTTCTTACCAATACAGTGGATACGTTAAAGGCCGGCAACAGGGACATACCCGTAACAGGAATTGTAACTACCATGTTTGCAACTATTGAAGTTATCCGCAAGGCTATTGACCTTGGCGCTAATTTTATTATTGCACATGAACCTACATTTTACAATCATACAGATGACACTTCGTGGTTGCAGAATGATGATGTTTATCATACAAAGCCAACCTGCTAAAGCAACACAATATGGCTATATGGCGAAACCATGATTACATCCATAGCCTTGTGCCGGATGGTGTTACGATGGGTGTATTGGAACAATTGCAATGGAAAAAATATGCCGGTCGTGATGTACCCAACATTATCACTTTACCGGCTGCTGCCACATTAAAAGATTTGATTGGCCATCTTAAAGAAAAACTATCGATAGAAAAAGTAAGATACATTGGTGAGCCATCTCAATCGTGCAGTCGCCTGTTGCTGATGCCCGGAGCTGCAGGTGGCAGAAGGCAAATAGAATCAATCGGCAAAGTTAAACCCGATGTATTGATATGCGGCGAAATATCGGAATGGGAAACTGCGGAATATGTACGTGATGCAAGAGCCAAAGGCGACAATATTTCATTGGTATTACTCGGCCATATTGCAAGCGAAGAACCCGGCTCTGCGTTTATGCTAAACTGGCTGAAGGAAAAAGTTCCGTCTGTAAAAAGTACCCATATTCCATCGGGGAATTCGTTATCATTCCTATAAGGAGGTTTGGAAAAAGGTTTGAAGTATTTTCGTGTGGCCGTTTCAGTTAGTTGCAGAAAACAAATAACAGATCCGCTATATAGTTGGAAAAGATATTGATTTTTCAAGGTTGCCGACCTTATAGATGGACCCTTTCAAGCCAAATTAAACTTATTAAAGGTTGGCAACCTTGCGATAATTTAAATGTACCCAGCCAGCTTTGCTCTTTAATAAGTTATAGATAATTTTGAACAACACTCCATATGTTCAGAAAAAAGACCTTCTTAATTAACCTGGCTTTCACTTCTTTCTCAGTAATTGTTACTGAACGCCAGGCCTGTGCCCAACAAATTGTAAATCCGCCACAAGCGAGCATTACAACCGTTTTCCACAATCTTCCAAACCATGCCGATATTGTTTTTTCATCCACGACAAATGAAGATGCCCTTTCAAATAAAATCACATTGGATTTTTATAAAACCGCAACCGCAAAAAAACAATTGCCGGATGGCAGTTTTTTTGAACAAACCAAATTCGATTTTCCCACGGCAATAATTACCGTTACCATAGATACCACTTCAACAACATGCGGCAAAAGCAACGGAAGTATAATAGCTTCAGCTTCGGGGGGAGTGCCACCCTACACCTATTCTTATTCCATTTCAGGGAATTTCCTTTTTCAAAATACCGGTAATTTTCAAAACCTTGCTGCAGGCTCTTACAAGGTTATCGCAACCGATGCCAACGGCCTCTCAGATACGACAATTGTAAATCTATCCAATAATTTTCCGGCTCCTTTGGCCGCAGTAAGTTCTTTTACTGATCCTGCAAACTGCTCCACTTTCGATGGCAGCCTTACTATCACCGCAAGCAACGGTACTCCACCCTACCAATACAGTTTCGATAATGTCAATTATCAGCCGGCCAATGTATTTACAAATCTTTCGCAGGGCCTGTACAGCATATTTGTAAAAGATTCAAATGGTTGCATCAGTGAAAACTACACCAATTACCTGTATCCGAAAGTCTCGTGTTATGGGGTTGGTTATTACTATTCGAATTTTGAATGTAATAACAACGGAAGCTTAACCATAGGTAATGATACTGGGTGGAATACCTCCTTTTGTCTATTCCCTGGATGGCATTAATTACCAGGCCGACAATAAATTTTATGGCATTGGAGCCGGCGTACACCACATGTACTCTAAGGATGCTGCAGGAGTCGTTAGCATATATACGGTAACTACTTCTCCTTTGTGTCCTGCAAATGTTACCTATGTAGCCACAGATGCATCCTGTAACCAAAACGATGCCATTCTTACGCTAACGCCTGCCTTCGGAAACAGCCCCTACGCCTATACGTTAGATGGCATAAACTACCAGGACAGCAATACATTTACCGGCCTGCTGGCGGGCAACTATACTTTTACGGTTAAAGATGCTAACGGTGCAACTTTCTCAGGTTATGGAACTATAAAAAGTAAATGTCCTGTTATTTTCGCTTCTCAAACCGATGCAACCTGTGGCAAACAAAACGGTACCATCACCGCAATTGTCGACAATGGCGTGCCACCTTTCGGGTTTTCAATTGACGGACTTAACTTTCAAAACAGCAACACGTTTACCGGTCTCTCAGCCGGAAATTATATTGTTACAATTAAAGATGCAGAAGGTTTCACGGATACAACTTCGATTGCCATCAACAACAATTGCCTGGTACTGAATATCAATATTACCAATACAGTTTGCGGCAATGCTGATGGTAGCATCACCATATCGGCATCCAATGGAACGCCTCCTTA
Organism: uncultured Chitinophagaceae bacterium; assembly: GCA_963756945.1. Lineage (GTDB taxonomy): Bacteria > Bacteroidota > Bacteroidia > Chitinophagales > Chitinophagaceae > Ginsengibacter. The sequence goes on from CAVWQJ010000026.1 coordinate 40,344, forward strand.
TCAGTTTTCATTGGATGGAAGTAATTTCCAGCCTTCAACAATGTTCAACGCCTGAGTGCAGGCAGATATACGATTTATGGAAAAGATGCTGCTAATACTGATGTAGACACTACAATTATAATAACAGATGCTCCGGGCCCGCAAGCAAACGTAACGCTTACGCAGGGTTCATGCAGCAATCCAAATAGCAGTATAAATATATTGCCAGCGGAGGCACACCGCCCATCTCAGTATAGTATTGATGGCATCACTTACCAGAGTTCTGGTGTATTCGACAACCTTGTTTTCGGTAACTATATAATCTATGCAAAAGATGCAAATGGATGTGTAAATAGCGATACCGTGCAGATAATTCCCACCGGATGTGCCCTCTTGTTTCCCAATGCATTTTCTCCCAATGGCGATGGACTCAACGATATTTTCAGGGTAAAATATCCTTTTGCAGTTAAGGCGTTTAGTCTTACAGTATATAACCGTTTGGGCGAAAAAGTATTTGAGACTTCTGATATGGTTAAAGGATGGGATGGAACATTTAAAGGCATTAAACAACCCACGGATGTATATATCTGGATAATACAAGTTGACTTCGCTAAATAACATGGAGCAAACAGTTAAAGGCACTGTTACTCTTATTAAATAATATGTTGAAAAATTTTACAACTGCCAGACTGTATACGCTTCCTCTTATTATTTCTTCATGCATTTTGAACAGCCGGAAACGTTTAATCTACACCGTTAGTTTAATTACTCCTGGCTATTTTTTTTTGAAAAAAAGATGTATGAACAATTTATCGCGACTAACTAACGGCAAATATTCTTCAGCACAACCCACACATTTTCAGCAACAATTTTTTCCCCGGCCTTATTTGGATGTATACCATCATTCTGGTTCAGTTTAGGATCACCGCCTACGCCTTGTAATAAAAAGGGAATTAAAGCAACGTCATTTTTCTTTGCCAGTTCAGGATATATTTTTTTAAACTCCGAAGTATAATCCTGTCCCATGTTAGGCGGTATTTGCATTCCGGCAAGCACAATTTTCACCGAAGGATATTTCGTTTTTACTTTACCAATAATAGCCTGAAGGTTACTCTTAGTTACCGTTAGCGGAATACCACGCAGGCCGTCGTTGCCACCGAGTTCCAATACAAAAATGTCAACAGGCTGACGTAATATCCAATCGATACGGCCCATTCCACCTGATGTGGTTTCACCGCTAACGCCTGCGTTTATTACTTTGTAAGGAAGATGCAGGGAGTCAATCTTATCCTGTATCAAAGCGGGAAAAGCTTCATTGGGATCCAGACCATAACCCGCCGTAAGGCTGTTGCCAAAGAATAAAATCGTTTTGCGCTTCGCTGAAGAATCAGCGGAAACTATTTGTTAAAGATTTGGTTTGTTCATTAACTTTTTCACTGTTGTTATTGTTACAACTTATTATAGTGAAGCAAATGAAAAGATTAAGAAGGACGATTTTATTCATTAAATAGTTTATAAATTTTTAACGCGGCCTGAAATAAAAATAAGAATTCAGGTAATTTTATACGGTTACGCTTAATTGAAATATTAATACACAAAAAAATATGCCATTTGCAAACAGCGACAGGCAAGTTAACCAAACCTTATGGAATCAATTCTCAATTTGCAGCAGGTAACTAAAACTTTTAAAAGCGGTAACCGCGATTTAACCGTTTTGGATAATGTAAGTTTTTCAGTTGAAGAAGGGGCAACACTTTCTATAGTTGGACCTTCGGGAAGCGGTAAAACAACTCTGTTTGGGTTTATCTGCAGGCCTTGACCGTTCATCATCGGGCAATGTCATCCTGCAAAATAACAAGCTGGAAAACATGAACGAAGATCAGCTTGCTGCAATAAGAAATAAATACATCGGTTTTATATTTCAAAATTTTCAATTAATGCCCACATTAACAGCCATTGAAAATGTAATGGTGCCCCTGGAATTACGCGGTGAAAAAAAGGTACGGCAAAGAGCAATGGAACTGTTGGAGAAAGTTGGCATTGCTGATCGCAGTCATCATTACCCCGCGCAATTAAGCGGCGGCGAGCAACAACGAGTATCTATTGCAAGAGCATTTTCAAACAAGCCTGGCTATTTTATTTGCGGATGAGCCTACCGGAAATCTGGATGCAGAAACCAGTGAGAAAATTGTAAACCTCATTTTCGATTTGAACAAAGAAGCGGGCACTACGTTGGTTTTGGTAACTCATGATGCAGACCTTGCTGCAAGAACCCAACGCATAATACAATTAAAAGGGGGGAAAATAGTTTCCGATCAATCAACAACAATAATAACCTAACAGTCATCGATACACGAAACATAAAGAATTTAAATTCTAAAGAAAAGAAATGACGCCGATAACATCGAAAGGAAAAGAGCTTACTGGGTTTTAACACACGCTTTAATGTACGCTGGCTAATTCAAATGGCCTGGCGAGACAGTCGCAGAAGCCGTTCCCGTTTATTTCTTTTTATATCGTCTATCATTCTCGGTATAGCTGCATTGGTGGCCATTTATTCGTTAGGAAATAATTTAAACGATGAAGTGAATAACCAGGCCGCAACGTTGCTGGGCGCCGACCTTGAAATTTCTTCTAACCAATTGCCGGCGCCGCCGGTAAGTCAAGATGCTGGATTCACTGGGCAACAAAAGATCTGAAGAACGCCACTTTTCATCCATGGTTTTATTTACCAAAAACAATGGAACAAGATTGGTACAGGTTCGTGCACTTGAAGGTATGTTTCCTTACTATGGTTCACTTGAAACTTTTCCGGACTCCGCCGGAATTTCTTTTCGAAATAAACAACAGGCCCTGGTAGATGAAACCCTCATGCTGCAATACAATGCAGACGTTGGCGATTCCATCCAGGTTGGTGACATGAAATTTGCAATCGCCGGTAAATTATTAAATGCACCGGGACAAACGGGTTTCTCTTCCTCCATCGCTCCTATAGTTTACATACCGCTGTTGTATCTTAAACAAACGGGATTGATGCAAAAAGGCAGCCGCATCAGTTATCACTATTATTATAAATACAGTCCGCAAACAGACGTTCAAAAAATGATGGATAGCATGCGGCAACGAATGGAAGCTAATGATCTCAATTATGAAACGGTAGCAAGACAGAAAGAAGATACCGGACGTTCGTTCAGTGATCTCACGAGGTTTTTATCATTAGTTGGTTTTATAGCATTGTTGCTTGGCTGCACAGGTGTCGCAAGTGCTGTGCATGTGTATGTGAAGGAAAAAGTAAATTCAATCGCAATACTCCGGTGCCTTGGTCGTAAGAGCATCACAAGCGGTATTTATTTATTTGGTACAGATCGTTGGCATTGGTTTTATCGGCTCAGTATCAGGTGCAATTTTAGGGATCGTTATTCAACAATTTTTACCATTCATTCTAAAAGATTTTTTACCCGTTCAGATCACAACCGCCATTTCATGGCTTGCAGTATTTGAGGGAATTGCATTGGGATTGATCATCTCTGTATTGTTTGCCTTATTACCATTGCTTTCGATTAGAAAAATATCTCCGTTAAATGCATTGCGGGTTTCTTATGAACCGCACAAAACTGAAAGGGATTCGCTGAAATGGTTCATTTATTTATTGATTGTAATTTTCGTGTATGCGTTCACGTTCATACAAATGCGCAATGGGAAACAGGCGCTTTCATTTACTGCGGGCATCGCCATTTCATTATTAGTACTCACTGCAATTGCCCGTGGATTGATGTGGGCGGTTAGGCGGTTCTTTCCGTCAGCCTGGAATTATTTATGGCGGCAGGGACTTGCTAATTTATACCGACCCGAATAACCAGACAACTATTCTTATCATTGCTATTGGTTTGGGTACAGCACTAATATGCACTTTATTTTTTGTGCAATCTATCCTCATACAAAGGGTACAATTATCTGCAGGCGCCAATCAGCCCAATATTGTTTTATTTGATATTCAAACTAAACAGGTACCCGGTGTAATGGAGCTTGCCAGGCAATATGGGTTACCGGCAAAAGAAACTGTTCCTATTGTAAACATGAGGTTGAACAAGTGAATGGCATAACTGCTGCACAGGCAGTAAAGGATACAAGCAGTAAATATCTCCCGTCACCTTTTTGGCCGGGAATACCGGGTTACCTATCGCGATTCATTAACATCATCTGAAAAAATAACGGAAGGAAAATGGAAAGGCCTTGCTAACGGTAACGGCATACCCGAAATTTCCATGGAACAGAATTATGCAAAAAGGAACAATGTGCATATTGGCGATACTTTATTATTCAATGTGCAGGGAGCAGAAATGCAAACAGTTGTTGGAAGTTTCCGGGAAATAGATTGGCGGGGAATCAGGACAAACTTCCTCGTGGTATTTCCAAAGGGATTACTTGAAGATGCCCCACAGTTTCACGTGTTATTATCAAGAACTCCATCGCAGGAAGTTTCCGCAAAATTTCAGCAGGCAATGGTTCGTCAATATCCCAATGTTTCTATTATAGATCTCGGGCTGGTGTTGCATATTTTGGATGACCTCATGAGTAAGATTGGTTTCGTTATTCGCTTTATGGCTGGCTTCAGCATCATCACTGGTGTTGTCGTGTTAATTGCGTCTGTGCTTATCAGTAAGTATCAAAGAATGAAAGAAAGTGTTTTGCTTCGTACCCTGGGCGCAAGCCGTAAGCAGGTTTTAGCAATAACAGCGTTGGAATACTGGTTCCTCGGCTCGCTGGCAGCACTTACGGGGATTGTGCTGGCACTCGGTGCAAGTTGGGCTTTGGCGCATTATATTTTTGATACACCTTTTCATCCGCAATTTTTTCCTGTAGTAATCTTGTTTGTGCTCGTATGCCTGCTCACTGTTATTACTGGTCTTGCAAACAGCTGGGGATTGCTGAATAAACCACCGCTTGAAGTGCTGAGACAAGAAGAGTAAGAAATTCAGTTTCGAATCTTTAGTGTTGAATAACCAAGGCTCGTGTCATTAGAGACAATCATCAACCAGGATTATCTTACCGGGCATGTGTGTTATCTTGCGATTGATATGAAATATCTCATAGCAATTTTCCTTTTAGTTTATCAGCAATCATTTGCGCAACAGGAAGTGAGGGGAATTGTTTTAAATGGAGGCGATAGTACCAAATTAATTGCTGCAAGTGTTTTCATAAATACCTCTACTATAGGAACTATGACAGGCGAAGATGGAAAATTTTTTCTTGGCGGAATAACAGCAACAAATTTTCAACTGATAATTTCTTATGTAGGATTTACTCCGGTATCTATAAATATTAATCCCGATAACATCAATCAATTTCATACCATTAAATTATTTCCGCGAAAGCGTTCTCTTGAAGACATAACCATTATGCCGATAGATAAAAACGGCTGGAAAAAATGGGGGGCACAATTCACGCGGCTTTTTATCGGAACATCATATTTTGCGGAAGGTTGCAAAATTGAAAACCCCGGTGTAATCCGCTTTTATCAAAATAAAAAAACAGGTGTTTTGCATGCTTACTCAGAGTCCCCGATCATTATTCGAAACAGGGACCTGGGATACAATATCAAATACCTTTTGGAAAATTTCATTTTCGATCCCAGGACAGGCGGCATGCTCTACACGGGCTATTCGGTTTATGAAGATTTAAGCAAAAAAAATAAAAACAAGATAAAAAAGTGGATAAGAAACCGCCACCTGGTTTACGCAGGTTCCATTCTTCATTTCATGCGTGCAGTTTACAAAGACAGCGTAAAAGCGCAGGGATTTGATGTAAGAGATAAGATTAGGATATACGCCGGTGACAGCGCATTTAACCAGGTTTACAGGGGAGGCAACCTGGCACAGTTTGTAAAAATTCATGATAATATTTACGCCGTTAGTGTTGGATTCAGCGATACATCAATGACGAAAGCTGACTATGTTGATTTGATTGATACGACAGAATTTTCTTTAAAAAATCTGGTTAAGTTTGACACCCTTAAAAAACAAAAAACATTTTACTTTGACAATTATCTTGATGTAAAATATCATATACCGCCATATAAATCTGAGATAACATTAGACAGTAATGAACCTCTGACAATTGAAGAGAACGGCCTGTATCTTAATCCGGCTAATCTCATAACTTCCGGCCATTGGGCCGAACAAAGAATGTCCGAAACACTTCCGTATGATTATGTTGATGAGTAATGAAAGTATAGGGTTAATGGCATCTTTCGTGAGCTAAAATATCTTTTTGGTTACTGGCATAATTTTAGTAAGCAATCTCAAAGTTGATAAAACCTTAACAAGTTAGTAAACAGCCAACTCATTCCTTTATTATGTCATCATAATTTACCGAATACAAGACAGCAAAGGCAACTATCGCACAAAGATTATTGTACAAAATAATTTTTTTGATTATACCTGATTCGATTTGAGAGGGCTTTTAAGAAAAAGAGACTATGATTATATGGAAGCAAAAATGTTAATTATTGCTGGAATGCATCGAAGCGGCACTTCTGTTATTACCCAATGGCTCCAAACATGCGGACTGAATATCGGCGATGAATTAATGGTACCGAATAAGAGTAACACACAGGGCTATTTTGAAGATGTGGACTTTGTAAAATTGCATGAAAATTTACTATCGCAAAACGGCTTACCTGATACCGGCATCACTGATAAATCCTTACCGAACCTGGCTGCGCCTGAAAAAGAAAAAATAGCATCGTTGATTGACGGCAAAAACTCAGGCCACCGGCAATGGGGATGGAAAGACCCAAGAACCTGCCTTTTTTTGAATGTTTACCGGGAGTTAGTTCCAGGTGCAAAGTATTTGATTATCTACAGGGATTGTAACTTTTGCGTGTATTCTCTTATCAACCGGATGTTAAGGGATGAAGAAGATAAATACTTATCTGCAGGTAAAAAGAAATCCCGGCTGGTTTGGCAATTGTATAAAAAACAGAAGACACTGAAACATTTTCTTAGTAAACATTCCGAAGAATTTTTAAAAACATGGATTCACTATAACACCGAACTTCTTCATCACCTGGAATTGCCTTCTGCAAAAGAATGCATTGTTTTGGACTATCATTTCCTTTTATCGAACGACAAAAAATTGTTTACTTTCCTAACTAATAATTGGAATTTTGATCTTACCTATTCACCATTCGCATCAGTGTATAAAAAAAAGTTAATGAGTGAACAGGCTTCTGTCAGCAGCTATATTAAAAATAAAAACCTTCTCCCGGTTGCATCAGAATTAGAAAATAAATTAAAAGCAATTTCATTAAAATAGTAAATCTTTCCAGGTGAATATTGTAACAAGAATATTTTTAAAGAAACAAGCTAAAGGAGATTCCGCACTTTATAAATATTTAAAACAGATTGAAAAATATAAAAGCCGCTTAAACTCTGTCAGGCCTCCTAATCTTGAATTTCCAAGAAACAGGCCATTGCATTTTAAACATAGCGGCAATTGCGGCGACATTATTTACGCCGTTCCAACCATGAGGGCATTGGCTGAAAAAGAAAGTATTCATCTTCACCTGCACATCGATCAGCCGGCTGATTATAAGAAACACATAAAACATCCTATGGGAAATGTAACGCTCAATAAAAAAACAGCAGAGATGCTGATGCCGTTACTATTATCGCAGCCCGAATTTAAAGAATGTGATATTTACTCAGGCCAAACGATTGACGTTGACCTTGATAAAATGCGCGAGTATCCTTTACTGTTAGACAGGGGAAATATTGCCCGCTGGTATTTCCTTGTGTTTCCTGTTAATTACGATTTAAACCAGGCCTGGCTGCAGGTTCCGCCAGATGCTTCATCATCCGATGCGATTGTGATAGCAAGAAGCTGCCGTTACCGTTCGCCGGGTATTAATTATTCATTTTTAAGAAAATATAACAACATCCAGTTTGTAGGATTGTCCGAAGAATATGAGGATATTAAAAAAATAATTCCTCATATTCAATACAGGCCTGTAAGTAATTTCCTTGAAATGGCAGCAATTATTGCAGGTTCAAAATTGTTTATCGGGAATCAGTCGTTTCCCTTTGCCATCGCAGAAGCCTTAAAAGTGAACCGTCTTTTAGAGGTACATTTCGAATGTCCTAACGTAACCGTTTATGGTGATAAGGGATATGACTTTTGTTTTCAGCCTCAATTTGAAAAATTAGTAACATTGCGCTATGAGCATTTTTAATTTTAAAAGCAGTGTTACCATTGTTATTCCCATTTATAAATCATCTCTATCTCACTATGAAGAGATATCAATAAAGCAATGTTGCACCATTTTAAGCGATCATACCATAACCCTTGTAAAACCCCATTCTTTAGGCACAGATGCTTATTCAATATTTAATAAAAATTTCAAAACAGAATCTTTTGATAATGATTTTTTTAAAGATAAAAACAGTTACAACCGGTTAATGTTGTCACCTGTTTTTTATGAAAGATTTCTTTCGTACGATTTTATTCTAGTCCATCAATTGGATGCGTTTGTATTTAAAGATGAATTGCAATATTGGTGCAGGCAGGGATATGACTATATTGGAGCCCCCTGGCTTACCGATCCCGTTAAACGAAGCGCTTCAGAAAAAAAACAATACCTGAAGGAGTTGAAGAAAGTGTATAAGCAAAACATAACACTTGATGGAGCTGTTCCCGTAGATGCTCAATTTTATAATAGAACGGGCAATGGCGGCTTTTCATTAAGAAGAGTAAAAAAATTTTACAAAATTTGTTTGGAACAAGTTGAAGTGATAAAGTTTTACAATGAACAAAGCCATCATTTTTTTAATGAAGATGTTTTCTGGTCGCTTGAAGTAAATCGTACGCGAAAGCAATTAAAAATTCCGGGCTATAAAAAGGCTATCTTTTTTTCAATAGAATTTAAGCCTGCGTATGCATTTGAACTTACTAACGGAAAACTTCCTTTCGCCTGCCATGCATGGGATCTCGATCTTGACTTCTGGAAAAATAAAATAGAAAAGTTTGGATACGTAATTTGAAAACAAATTATAACTAAAGCATTGCAGATTACATCAAAGAGTGGAAGACTTATATATATATTCAGCCGCCTTATTTTTCCAATTAAAATTTTTCGCTCTCTTCAAAATTTTTTCCTAAAGCCGGTTAATTATATTCCCCGATTTCAATTCAAGGTCTTTACTGCGTTCTAACGGTGATAACAATACGAGATAGCTTTTTTTCTTTTGCTGTTGCGAATGCAAATAGTAAGTAAACGGGAACGATTGGATTAGACAATTAATTCAGAATTTTAGGTAGTGTGATTGCGGCTATGAATAAAATATAGTGGCTTTTTTTCCACATTACAATCCCGCGATATATCCCTTTTAATGAATTCTGATATGCAAACGACAGCATCGCTTAAATCAATAAGTCCTTCCTTGCCTGTGATATTTCCCTCGTCATCAAAAGCTTTTTTTGTCCAAGCGACATCTAAATTTAATTTGTCAATACCAGCTTCCTCAAATATTGTATTTACGTGTAACCTAACGAAAGAACAATTATAGAATAGCCCTGGGTCAAAATGTTTCATTGTAACAGCAGTCTAATATTATTGTACCTACAATATGTCCAGTAATTTAAAAAAAATTAAATCTTAATTATAATAATCTACCCAACTAAAAATTACCATGTTAAATCAATTAAGGGTATGGATTTTGATTTGTGGTGATACATACCTTGTTAAACCCCGTCCGCTAATATGAAAATTATTTTTGATTGTGAAAGGATGAAGTATGATAATACCGGCCTTTTTACCTACTGCCTGCAATTGGGCATGCATCTTCAGAAGCTGATAAATACTAACGTCGAACAACTTAATTTTTTTATTCCACAGAAGCACCAGGGCATATTTGGAAATTGCAGTAGTTACATTTTACAAAACTCAGCGCAAAAATTCTGGATGCCGTCTTTGACGAATTTCGATATATGGCATTGTAGTTATCAGAGTAGTAACTACGTGCCCTTCTTTAACAGAAAAGTTAAAGTTGTATTAACAATTCACGACCTCAATTTCTTATATGATGATCGGAAAAGTGAAAAGAAAAAGAGAAAATACCTGCGATATCTCCAATCGAATATTGATCGCTCACAAGCCATCATATGTGTTTCTGAGTTTTGCAAACGAGATGTTCTAAAATATTGTAACATCAAAAATAAACCCGTTTACCTGGTTTATAATGGTACCAATACGTTAGAGTCACCTACTCTCTTTGGAAATTCATACATGCCAAGAACCCGCTTTTTATTTTCAATAGGAGTAATGAATCGCAAGAAAAATTATCACGTGTTGTTACCTCTTTTGCAAAAGAACGAGAATATGGAATTACTAATTGCAGGCAGACCTGATGATGCCGACTATATTCATTTCATGAACGATATGGCAAAAAAATTGGGAGTGGAACATAAGGTAAGAATGCTGGGCGCAATATCCGAAGGAGAAAAGTCATGGTACTATCAAAATTGTTATGCTTTTACTTTTCCATCAATTGCAGAAGGTTTTGGATTGCCGGTAACGGAAGCAATGTCGTTGGGTAAGCCGGTTTTCCTTTCGGATAAAACTGCTTTACCCGAAATAGGAAAAGATATGGCATTCTATTTCGAAGATTTTAATGAACATCAAATGCAAAATGTTTTCATGAATGGAATGAAAAAATACCAGAATAATTCTACAATGAAAGATGAAATAAAAAAACGCAGTTCAGAATTTTCATGGGAAAAAGCAGCAATGCAGTGTCTTAAAATCTATCGTTCACTATAATCGTGTATTTAAAAAAATAAATTAATATGGGAGTATACAGGAGATTAATGGGAATAGCAAAACCTTCGTGGCGCTTTATTAGTCCCGTTTTTTCTTTTTACGTTATTGGCGGTTTTTTTTAGCATCTTTCAGTTTGCTTTAATTATTCCTTTGCTTAATTTTTTGTTTAATAAAACTACCGCAGCCGATATTCAGAAATATACCCATGCACCTTCATTCTCTTTATCGGCGCACACATTCCAGGATTTTTTTTATTACCAGGTATATCGCCTGAAATTTATCGATCCGCGGTACGCACTTTATATGATTGCAGCCATGATTGTGATTTCTGTAATTACAGCAAATTTATTTCGATACCTGGCGCAACGATGCATGGTAAACACAAGAACATTACTGGTGAAAAATTTAAGAGAGGCTTTATTCCATAAAATAAATCATATTCATCTCGGCTATTTTACGAAAGAACATAAGGGTGATTTAATGTCGCGTTTAAATTCGGATGTATTTGAAATTGAGACAGTGGCCGGAAATTCTATTGAAGTGCTTTTTCGCGAACCCTACGTAATGATCGGGTATTTTGTTGCTTTGTTTGCCATCTCCTTTAAGTTAAGTTTATTCACTTTAATTATCATCCCCGTTTCTGCGCTGGCGATTGCATCGGTTCAAAAAAAATTGCGCAAAGAAGCGAAAGATGCACAGGCTTCGATCGGGCGATTGCTGACTATGATTGATGAAACATTAATGGGCATGCGCATCATACGATCTTTCAACGCCACCAATTTTATCGTGAACAGGTTCAGGAAGGAAAATGATTTCTACAGGAAGGCAAGTTTGCAAGGTTTCAAAAGACAGGCATTAGCACCTGCATTTTCTGAAGCTGCAGGAATGATTGTTGTCGCATGCATTTTGGTTTATGGCGGCAGCCTTGTTTTAAAAAACCAGGTAACAGGAACGGGTTTGCAGGCAAGTGCGTTTATTGCATTTATTGCTATTTTTTCGCAAGTGATGAGACCCGCAAAAGCAATGGTGGTTGCATTGGCCAACATTCAACGTGGTGAAGCAGCCGGGCTACGGATACTACAAGTATTAGATACGAAGATTGATGTTGATGATCACCCAAACGCCAAACCACTGACAACTTTTAATGATTCGATAGAATTTAGGAATGTTTGTTTTTCTTATAACAAAAGGCCTGTATTAAAAAACATAAGCTTCGTTGTTAATAAGGGCAAAACAATTGCATTGGTTGGCCCTTCAGGTGTGGGAAAATCTACTATCGCTGATCTTATTCCCCGGTTTTACGATGTATTGGAAGGACGAAGTATTAATTGACGGCCAGGATGTAAGAAAATACAAAATGGATTCTTTGCGAAGTCACATGAGTTTTGTTACACAGGAAATTATTTTATTCAACGATACCGTTTTTAACAACATTGCTCTTGGTAAGCCCGATGCCAAAATTGAGGACGTGATCTATGCAGCAAAAGTTGCCAATGCCCACGATTTTATTATTCAAACAGAAAAGGGGTATGAGACTGTCATCGGCGATAGAGGAATACGTCTCTCCGGTGGCCAGCGCCAGCGCTTAAGCATTGCAAGGGCAGTGTTCAAAAATCCTTCTATATTAATATTGGATGAAGCAACGTCTGCATTGGATACTGAGTCGGAAAGATTAGTTCAGGATGCTTTAAATAATTTAATGATTGGCAGAACCACGCTTGTAATTGCGCACAGGCTAAGTACCATCAAAGAAGCCGATGAAATAATTGTATTAGAGGATGGGGAAATTGTTGAGCAAGGTAATCATTATGATCTTGTAGGTTTGGAAGAAAGCATTTACCGGAGGCTAACTTTGCTGCAAAAAATTGCTTAGTCCATTACTGAAATAAGTAGCATTTTAAAATCGTTCGGGTATCGACTATTTGGCGTTTCAAAAGTAGCTATACAGCAAATGTTCATGTTGTGGCTTATTTTTTTCATCATTCTTTTTTGTTGACTATTTTCCTCTTCAGCTAAAATTGGAAGCGAAATAATTTTTTGTTTTTATAAAACGGGTTAAAAGATAAATAAGGAAACCTAACGGCCCAAGCATACACGTAAAAAACAAAGCGGGCACTATCAGCAAATGACCAATGCCATGTTTTACAGAATTATTTTTTATCCATACGCCAGCAAGCAAATCGAAGGCAAGGAAATGAACCCACGCAGCGGCTAATAAATATTTGTTCTGAAACAATTCTCCAACACCCTCCAGCGTGCTGAATTTTTTGAGGATACCGGGATCAAAATTGGAGAAGTTAAGCCAGGAATAGCTAAGGGCAAGAAGGGCAATTACTATTCCCACCACAAACTTATCATATCCTGCCCAAAAAGGACTTACCAGTAAAATGATGATCCAGCCTACGGCTGCGATACTACAGGTTATTAGAAAAACGGTATCGGGTGTCATCATAATTTAAATTATTGTGAGAATATTAATTGCGGGTGAAGTTAATTGGTTAAGTTGTTTATTAGTTAGGTTGTTTATTGAATAAAAGTTATAGCTTATTTTCCATCTTGTATAACAATTAAGCCAACAAACGAATTAACGATGTAATACGTGTTGCATGGTTCAATCAAATGCAACTACGAAATTATTAGGAAATGGACCAGCATTGAGTCCGGTTCCCTGGCCTGTTCTTCCTTTTTCTCTTCGCACATTTTTTAACCGAAGCGTAGCTGCTACAAATTCCGAAATGGTAACCGCATTAATATATTTTCCATAACATTCATGCAGGCCAAAACCATAATTCATGTAGACAGATTCACGATCAGGATTAAATTTTTTGGGCTCGGGGAATGCTGCAGGATCAAACATGGCTGCAGCAGTAAGCGCAAAAACTTTTGTTTTAGCCGGAATAGTATATTCCTTATTGCCTTTGCCTTTTATAGTTTGCTTCTTCTCACTAAAGCGTATTACTCCGGGCTGCGCCGGATTAAAACGCAGTGCTTCAGAAACATAACCATACATTTTTTTCATATCCCTGTCTTGGGCTGTATCAATAGCACCGGCCATTACATCAGGGCGGTTGAATAATTCATCCAATACCAATATAGACGCCTTGTTGGTTGTTTCCAATATTCCCGTAAGCAGGCCGCCAATATTGCGTTGCAGTGCATCATCATCAAACCATTCATTGCCCGCTTCCTGTTGCATCAATATCAGTCGATTTAAAATATTATCATCTAAAGTTTTACCATCTTTCAAATCCTGCTTCCTGTCTTCTATTATTTCCAATATCCATTCTTTCCTCGCAAGAGCAGCGTCTACAGCCTTTTGATGTTTGGCTTCATTATTTGTAAAATTTAAAAACAGGTCATAGAAAAGTGCACGTAACCAGCTTCTCATTTTTGATTCAGAAGGGGCAGGTACACCAAAATAAAAATCAATAAGCCGAACCAAAACCGGAAAGCATAAATCGTTGGCAACATCCAGTCGTCCATATGGCTGCGCCTCCTGCGTAATCTCATCCGCTGCAGTTCTCACAAAATTTCTTATAATATCAAGATCATCTTTTTTGGTTGCCTTTCGTACAAAATTTCTTTCCCTGTCAAATTGCGGATTCATCCTGTCCATTCCTAAAAAGAAAGCACCTTTTTGATGAGACATTTTTCTTGCATTGATTTCTTCAACTGTGAAATCTTCATCGCGGCTCAATAGTTCCGTAAGCAAGTCATTCTTATTTACAGTCATAATTTTTACAAAAGGAACTTTTAAAACCGGAAAACGTTTTTGCAGAAAATAAAAAAGATTTGATTTACCCTTACCCATTGATATTTGTATCCTTTGAAAAAACCTGCCAGGCGAACCAGGCTCTCTTGGAATTTCTTTTTGAGAACGCATACCGGGCCGGTCTTCATAATACAAGCGCAGCACAAATTGCCCCGCTATTGTTGTCCTCAATTCAGTAATCGCATTTCTTAATTCATCGGGTGTGTCATTAATATCAGGAACAACTCCGCCAAATTCATACGGTACTATCAAAGGGGCGGAGACTGAAGCAAACGCAATATCTGCAAGCGTTAACCGATCTCCTGTAAGATATCTTCGTCTATCGCTAAGGAGATCATCTACCTGTTTAAATATTGTTTTTATATAAGCTAAACGTTCGGCAGGCGTGCTTTCCGCAAGATTTAATTCGTTTTGCAACGTGCCCGATAGAGAAGTATACCTCAACTTACAGGCTAGCTTTTCATTCCATGGAATTCTTTTAGTTATAACTGAAGTGGCAAAGCTCTTATTGGGAATCATCAAAGAATAAACATATCGCGAAGTTGCATATTCATAATCACCGGTAAAAAGATTATAGAGGTCTAAGACTTCTTTTTTCTTTTGCGCATCGGACGGGATCAATCTTTTTTCCGGAAGGCTTCTTTGATCAAAATATTTCGCAATGCTATCTGCGCTATAAATTAAGGCATCGGTCTTAATTAATACGGGATTGTTATTAATGCCTTGTTCACCGGTTAATTTATTAATTATTGGTGCGGAGAGAATCGGCGCATGAGGTTCATCTTTATACAAAATGTCGTTGAAATCTAAAACCCACCTGGCGATTTCATCATACCCGCCAACATTGTTGCTTACAAAGGTTGGCGCCTGTTTGCAGTAAGTAAAATCTTTTCTAAACTTAATTGAGTTGGACTCATTGATTGTACTGGCCATAATTTTTTTTGGGGTTAACAGGCTCTTATCTTTTAAAAATATTTACATCACATTTCATTCATATTCGAAATGATTTGCAAATGCGTATTTCCAATCAGCAATATATCTTAACTCTTACAAAAGTTTTTGTCAGAATGAATATGTGGTGGTAATTAAATCAGAAGAAATCAACACTATAAATGTAGGCAACATTTTAAATCTATTTTTATAATTATTAAAATATAAATGCCTTGAGGACTTAACAGGACATTAGATTAGAAAAATTTGAAAAAGCAACCAGAAGTATGTCACCAATTATTTTGAACCCGGCCCAGTCTCTGCATCATTTATCTGGTTCGTGTTGTGAATTACAATCTGCGGTTTATTTTTATACAATTCTATTTTGCCGGTAATCCATTCGTTCTTGCCGGTATAGAATTTCTCAGGTGCATTTTTAAACCGGCTTCTCACATCGCCCCAAATCACCAGGGTTAACGGCGCTGCCGGATAATGAGCGCCAACATCCAGCAGGGTCGGTGCATTGTTCGCGGTTTCAAAATATTTACCGCCGTAAATCTTTGCCATAAGTTTTATTGAATCTCCAATGTGGTTCCTTACTTCTTCTAATTTTATTTCCTGTTGGGCAAATGATGTTATGGCAAAACCGGCAAACAATATTAATAACAGGTATTTCATATACTGAAGGTATTAAAATTTCAATGGTGTAATTTTTTGCCGTAAAATCCCCTCAAGAAAAGTAACCTCACGTTTTTGAATAATACTCTTTTATCAACAGCCGCAACAATTGAAGAGAAGGTTAAACCGACGATGCTAACTTTCTAAAGGGATAAATTATATTTATGAAATAATGGGCAATGCCCCGTTGTAAAACCGGCATTGCAATTTATTTACTTTTTCAAACAGAGTCATGGGCATAGCAGCTATATCTATTTTGGTTATCATAAGTATTTCTGCCATTATTTTGCTAACCTCCAAATGGAAGCTAAATGCTTTTATTTCTCTTTTCCTGGTATCGCTTTTCCTGGCTATTGCCGCGATGCCGGATAAAGATGTTATCAAAATCATGAAGGATAGTTTTGGAAGTACGATGGCATCAACGGGCTTCCTGATAATACTGGGAGCGATCATTGCCATAATTCTCGATAAAACCGGTGCAGCAATTACCCTTGCCCGTTATATCTTATCAAAGACCGGGGAGAACAAGGCCGCTGCTGCTTTGGGCATTACAGGGTTCGTTACCGGCATGTCAGTTTTTTGCGATGCGGGATTTATAATCCTCAGCGGACTGGCAAAATCATTCAGCGCCAAAACCAAAACCGCGATGCCTTTTATTGCCGGTGTTTTGGGATGCTCCTTATATTCAGTTCACTGTTTAATTCCTACGCACCCCGGGGCGTTGGCCGCAGCAGGAATACTGGATGCCAATATCGGGAACCTGGTAATTGCAGGAATTCTGTTTGCCATACCGGGATTCTGCGCATCTTATTTTTGGGTAAAATGGATGACTAACGGAAAAGGATACCTGCCGGCAGACGAAATAGCTATTCCCTTAAAGCATGAGAACGCGACGTTCCCCCCGATAAGCTTATCTTTTTTACCAATAGTGGTTCCTCTTTTATTGATTGCTATTGGTTCTGCACTAAATGTACTGGCGCCGGTTAGCACTAATTTCCTGGCTAAGATTTTTATATTCACGGGGCAACCGGTAATCGCATTGATGACAGGCGTTGCATTCGCCTTATTGTTGCTCCGAAACAAAAAAATGGAAACCCTCAATAACGTTTTTGAAACAGCTATCGAAAAGGCAGGGCCTATCCTGATTGTTACTGCTGCAGGCGGCATGTTTGGAATGATCATTAAAGAGACAGGTATTGGGGCTGCGGCAGGCTGTAGCGTTAAGCAAAACAGGATTTGGCCTGGCTATTCCTTTTTTGGTTGCGTTAATTCTGAAAACAGCACAGGGCTCATCAACAGTCGCTATTATTACCGCGGCTTCAATTGTGGCGCCGATGTTGCCGGGGTTGGGACTGGCATCAGAACCAGGAAAATTATTTACCATGCTTGCGATGGGAGCTGGTTCGATGATGGTTTCTCACGCCAACGATTCCTATTTTTGGGTGGTAACGAAGTTTTCAGATATCCATGCAGATATAACGCTTAGGGTTTTCTCAACGGCAACAGCTGTTATGGGCATTACTGTTTTTATGTGCGTGTGGATTGCCTCACTTTTTTTTCTGTAGTGAGCAAAAAACGTATATAGCAAACCATTATGGTAGTAAAAAGGAATTTTTTAATTGTTGTCAATGAATTCTAAAATTGTCGCGGAGCAAATTTTTTTGGCTGGCATAGAAAGTGTAATGCCGGATAAGATGATACGCCGGCATGTTTATGCGAACGACAGAGCAGTCTACGTCAGGGATATTCCCTTTCATTTCGATATTTTCAAAAATATTTACGTAATAGGAGCCGGCAAGGCTTCGGCGGCAATGGCCAAAGAAATTGAAAGTATTTTAGGCGGTCGGATTACAGAAGGCCTGGTAGTTACAAAATATGGACATGGATCTGGATTGAAACATATCAGCATAGCCGAAGCCGGGCATCCCATACCTGATAGTAACAGCTATGCAGCCACAAAAAAAATATTGGAGATTGCAAAAAAGGCCAAATGTAACGATCTGATTTTTTGCCTTATTTCCGGTGGCGGCTCTGCGTTATTAGCTGACTTCCCGGACGGCTGTTCTCTTAGTGACATCATTCTGACTAATGATCTTTTATTGAAAAGCGGAGCCACGATAAACGAGATAAATAGTGTTAGAAAACATTTGTCAAAAGTAAAAGGAGGACAACTGGCTAAAGCATCTGAACCGGCAACATTAATAAGCCTGATTTTATCTGATGTAATTGGTGATTCCCCTGATGTTATCGCTTCTGGGCCAACCACTCCCGACAAAACAACTTTTAAAGATGCACTCTATGTAATTCAGAAATATAATTTACTTACAAAGATTCCGCAAGTTGTATTACATTATTTAAAAGAAGGAGCCGAAGGAATTCATACAGAAACTCCCAAACCTGGTGATCCCACTTTCATAAACACGCATAACATTATTATAGGAAGTAATGCAATTGCACTGGAAACTGCGTATAAGCATTCCGTTAGTTTGGGACTGAACACATTTTTAATCACGTCAGCATTTGAAGGTGATACAATTAATACAGCGGATCGAATGATTGAAACTGCTTTACAATTTCAAAATGATACTTCTATAAATAAACCTTGTTGCCTGCTTTTTGGCGGAGAAACAACATTGCATGTTACAGGAAGTGGCAAAGGTGGGCGAAATCAGCATATGGCTTTATATGCTGCATCATTATTACAAAATCAAAAAGGTATTACGTTCCTGGCTGCGGGAACCGATGGCAATGATGGACCAACAATCGCAGCAGGAGCTATTGTGGATTCTAAAACGATAGGAATCCGCATCAGCGCAGGGCCTGGATATTTTTAATTATTTAAGAAATTTCGACTCGTTCGATTTCTTTGAGAAAGCCGGGGGACATATTATAACAGGACCCACAATGACGAATGTGATGGATATCGTTGTAATAATTAGTTGAATAAGAGTTGGCCGTCTCACGAAACCAATTCAATTCCGACTCTGCAAAAATCTGATCAATTACTCACTGTATGTTTCAAAGTAAAAGTCTCTTTGAATCTTCATGATTTGATATGTTATTCCGACCTGATAATGTTTTACTGCAACGGCTAAATAAAACATCTGATCATTTCTACATCCACTTTTCCAAAAACAAATGAAATTCATTTTTTAATTCATGAAATAATTTCTCATAAGTGTAAGCGCTGTCTCTTAATTCTGCATTATCTTCTACGTAAATAGATTCGGTATCTGTTCCAATATCAGCAGCATGTGCAAGTTTACGGTCCGCGGCTTTCAACTCATGAAATAATTCATCAGATACTTCCAATTGCCTTATAAACTGGTTTTGAAAATGTTCCACTCCCTTCAGCGCTTCTTCATGGCTATTTTTTCGTACAATGCCGCCGAGCTGTTTTTGAAAAATCAGGATCTCAGCTCTTATTAATTCTACATTGCTTTTCCATTCGGTAATTTCAGAATGAAGGGCACCCACTGGCTTTTTATTTTCTACCATAATATTTTTTTAAGCATTTAATCATAATAATATTATATCATTTGTCTTTATAAAATTAGTGATTCATTGATATTTTCAGGCGGTGAGTTTTAAAAATTTATCACTCCCTCTTTAAATATCTCAAATTTTTGTTTCCCTATCTTTACAGCAAAAAGCACCTGGACTTCCCGGTTTTATATAAAAAAATCAGATCATTTTCTGCCAAAATATATTGGAGAGAGATACTTGCCGTACTAATGATATTGTTGGCATTTATTTTTTTCAGAAGTGAGAGAAGAGAATTACTGCAAATTATTCCAAACATCGAAAATGCTGATGGGCGCTGGCTAGTCGCTGGCGCTCTGGTGACTTTTATCTACATACTGCTGCAAAGTGGTATGTATGTAAGCAGCTTCTCATCCATCGGGCTATCTCTAAAATGGCCTGATGCCGTCGAACTATTTTTAAAGAGAAATTTCCTGAGTATTTTTTTGCCGGCAGGTGGAGTAAGTGCTTTGGCTTATACTCCATCCCAGTTAAGAAAAAGAGAATTTAATAAAACGCAAATTCACCAGGCCAGTGGGTTATACGCTTTTGCTGGCCTATTCACAGTTTTTCTCGTTGGCTTTCCGGTAGTGATTCTTTTTGCATTGTCGGCTAATAAACATTTAGCAAGTGCCTGGATTGGTTTGATACTGGTAGTGTTTATTTTGGCAGGCATCATTTTTATGGCAAGGTCACTTAAAGAAAAAGGCAAATTATACCGCTTTATAGAAAACAAATTTCCAAAATTCGCCCCTGTAATAGATGAGTTATTTGCTGCCAATGTTAATAACAAAAAATATGTTGGTGCAATTTTATATTCAACCGGCGTCGAGCTCAGTGGAATGTTTCACCTTCTGATTGCCATGTTTGCATTGGGCCTGCCTGCTTCTTTTTCTGTTGCGGCAATTGCGTATATGGTATCCGTTATATTAATGGTGAGTTCTCCTTTTTTAAGAGGATTGGGTGCAGTGGAAATTTCCATTGTATACATTTTACAGATGTATGGCTATTCAACCGTTGAGGCATTGTCAATTACCGTGTTATATCGCGTATTCGAATTCTGGCTCCCTATGATTTTTGGAATATTGGCATTTGCCTGGAGAGGAAGAAATTTATTTATCAGGATAGTACCGGCGCTATTAATTTTTGCATTGGGACTCATTAATATTATTTCTGTTGTTACGCCGCCATTGCGCATACGCCTTAAGTTGATCCGTGAGTTTCTTCCGCTGGGGGCAATCAATGCATCCAATGTGCTGGTGTTGTTTATCGGGCTGGCGCTGTTAATCACCTCAGCATTTATGTTTAAAGGATTAAAAAATGCATGGCGACTGGCTTTGCTGCTTTCTATTTTGTCATTGGTGGGTAATCTTACAAAAGCATTTGACTACGAAGAGGCTACTATAGCTGCCATTATCATTATTTTTTTATTGTTAAGCCAAAGCCAATATAAAATACGCAGCAGCATTAAATGGATAAGGCTCGGACTACTATCGGTGGTAATTGTTTTTCTATCGGTGATGGTATTTGGCTATGTAAGTTTTTATTTTATTGATGTAAAGCATTTCGGAATTGACTTTACGTGGCGGCAATCTCTGCTGTATACTATGCAAATTTTTTTATTAGGTGGCGGAGAAAATTTACATCCTCTTACAGCTTTTGGACACGAGTTTATTTTGCTAATACGCGTATTGGGATTTCTTACATGGGGTTTTCTTTTGTTTACTTTAATTAAACCCTTCTTAAAAATAGAAATCACAAATGAGTCCAGTCGTGAAAGGGCAAAGTTTTTGCTGGCACAATATGGTAACTCTTCAGTAGATTATTTTAAAATTTCGAAGGACAAGCTTTTTTTCTTTTCAGAGCTGCATGATGCTTTTGTGTCGTATCGAATAGCAAATGGCTTTGCAATAGTGCTCGAAGAACCGGTATGTGCCGAAGAACACAAAATGGAAGTATTGGAAGAATTTTATAAACAGTGCAGCCGCATGGGATTGAAAACTGCCTTCTACCGTGTAGACGAAAATAGTATGGTATGGTTTAACAAATTAAGGAAGCAAAAAATGATTATAGGGCAGGAAGCAATATTAGACACGGAGAATTTTAAGCTTGAAGGAAAAGATAAAAAATCGTTGCGCAATGGACTAAACAGTTTGCAGAAGAAGGGATATACAACCACGGTTCATAAAGCGCCGATTGAAAACGATTTGGTAATAGAACTTAAAAAAATTTCTGATGAGTGGCTGGAAGCTTTTGACAAAGAGGAACAGGTTTTTTCACAAGGGATGTTTGACATAAAAGAAATAATGCAGCAGGATGTGATTACGGTTAATGATGCAGAAGGAAAAATTGCAGCATTCCTGAATATTATACCAGATTACTCACCGGATGAATGCACCTATGATCTCATCAGGAAAACTTCTGAAGCTCCGGGCGGATGTATGGATGCGCTTATTATTAAGATGATTGAATATGCTAAAGAAAATAAATTGCAATACATAAACCTGGGCTTGGTACCTATGACCGGAATTACTGACCCAAATAGCCCTGCGGAGCAGTTAATAAAATTTGCGGGAGAGAAGTTTAAGCGCTTTAAACACTACCACGGACTTCGTGACTTTAAAGAAAAGTATGCAACCATTTGGGAGAATAAATTTCTCGTTTATGAAACGGATTACGATCTCTTGCAGTTACCTGCGGCATTAAATAAAATTATGCAACCCTGACAGCTTCCTATGAAAAATATTTTTTTGCTAATCCTGTTATTTTCGCCATTAATATATTCAGTAAATGCATTGGGCGGGGACTTGCCTATAAAAGAATGGGCATCAACTTCACAAGATAAGCCGCTGATTTTTTATTTGTCCGGCGACGGTGGCCTTAATAAATTTTCTAATTCCTTATGCGATGGTATCAATAAGAAAGGATTTGAAGTTATTGAGCTCAATTCGAAATCATATTTCTGGGATAAGAAAACTCCCGAACAAACTGCAATAGACGTAAATAATTTCCTGGTGAAAAAAATGACGGGAAGAAAAAACCAACAGATCGTCATGATTGGCTATTCTTTTGGAGCAGATGTGTTACCCTTCATATTGAGCAGGCTTCCAAAAGATATGCATGACAAAATATTGGCCTCGTTTTTAATGGCATCTTCAGGAAGTACAGATTTTGAAATTCACTGGGCTGATATTTTTGGAGGCAATGCGAAAAGAGATATGGATGTAGTATCAGAAATAAACAAGCTTGTGGACGATAAAATTGTAATAATAAGCAGCAGCGATGACAGGCACCTTGAGGCAAATAAAATTACTCTGAAAAGATACACACATGAAATACTTCCCGGCGGCCATCACTTTGATGGAGATACCGATGAAATAATTAAAGTGATCTTGAATGATATGGAGTAAGAAATGCTCATTAGCGGCAAGCAATATTTACTAAATTCAGAACGCATATCCGGTAAATTTTATTCTGTTGCATACGCCGGCCTTACAGACCAACTTCTATATTTCTTATTTGCAATCACCATCCACCAAACGAAGAACGCAGTAGTGGCAACGTTTACAATGCTCATGCTCCACGAAGGCAGATAGGCTGACAGATTAATGAGCGTGCCGTTAGTATGCACATGACTGAATCCAAATAATTGTGGTATCCTGAACCAATAATAGCAGGACACAGCCGCCGCCGCGAACAGGTTAATTATTAATTTTCTGTTTTTTCTAAATTGGTTTTTTAAAAGAATATATAAGGTTAGTGTAATCACACCTCCTAATACCGGGTACGCATAAACGCTGTCATAATATCTCAATGAAAAGTTTGCGTCATAATCACGCACCTGGAACCATCCCCAGACGTATCCTGGAAAAGCACCCACCAATAGATTTTCAAATAATTTTGTTTTTGCAGATTTTAATGCAGCAGGTGAAATATTTTTGGTTGAGTCCGGGCAAGGAATGGAACACTTTAAACAGGAATTGCATTGAACATTTGGCAAAGTATAAGCGCTTTGTGATCCATATAGTTTTTCAACCGGGTGAATTGGGCATAAGCCTGAGCACCACGCACTCTTGCTTTCAAAAATCAATCCGGCGCTAAAGGCAATTGCGCTAAGCGAAATTATAATGAGTGCGGTAGCCTTCCCGTTAGTATTAAACAATACATGCCTTGCCGGTATGATCAAAAAAAGAGCAATGAGACCTAATAGCTGAAGTGTTTGTTGCTGAGAGGAAGTTAATTTTTTCTTTTGTGATCTGCCAAGCCGGTCAGGCAACATGGCCGTGGTAGCCAAAGGACAAATATTTCTCCAAACACCTGTGCATATTACCAATAATGCGGGCGCAACGGGAATTAATATGTTCCAAAATAAGGTGACACCAAGGTTTGGTACAAAGATCATTATCGCCAAAAGGCCGATCCCCATAAACCAAAATAGAACCTGGAGAATTTTCCAAAATATAAACGCAGCAGATGGCGTAGTGGTGATGGGCGCAATGGAATACCTTCCGGCTTTTTTCATACCCGCATTTTTTTGTGAAAGTATCAGAAGCAGAAAAAACGAAACATGATTTTTGCCGATAAATCACATGATTAAAATCATGCAGAGTAGATATTTTAAGCAAAAATGCCAGATTTAGTTTTTTGAGTAAAAAACCTTTTGTTTGCATAACAATAATCATTAAATGATTTCTGTAAAGTCGCTGCAGCGCATTTTCATCCTTTTATCCATTTTATATTTAAGTTGCATTCTTCTTAATTCGGCAATACCCGTGTTCTATTTAAAACCATTGCTGCTGCTGCCTTTATTAATTGCTGCTTTCATTTCAACAAACTTTACAAATAAATTCATCCTGCTTGCTGCCTTGCTTTTTTCATGGGTTGGCGATACACTCCTGCTATTTGTTTTTAAAGACGCTGTTTATTTTATTCTCGGGTTGGTTGCATTTTTAACAGCACATATTTTCTACATTGTTTTGTTTATAAAAGAAATAAAAAAAGCGGGCGGCGCTATTCAATTTAAAAATGGCCTGATTTTAATTGCCGTTTATTTGCTTGTGTTGATGCTACTTCTAATTCCTCATTTAGGTGGTCTGGTTACACCTGTAATTATTTACGCGATTGTAATAAGCACGATGCTCTCCATGGCATACCTGCTAAGTTTTTATTGGCCCAAACCATCTTCTGCCTATCTATTAACCGGAGCTATTTCATTTATTCTTTCCGATAGTATTTTGGCTTTTAATAAATTTTATCATCCCGTGCCAATGTCGGGCTTTTTAATAATGCTTACTTATTTATTTGCACAATGGGCTTTGGTAAAGAGTTGTATAAAATGAAAGAATGAATTTACAGATTTTGCCCGCCCAAGCTGAATGCATTTTATAATTTACCTTGCAACAAATTTCTTCCATAATGAAAAAAGTATTTCTTGGTGGAACCTGTAATGGATCAGCATGGAGGGATGCATTGATTAAAGATTTAAAGATCGATTATTTTCATCCTTGTGCTGATGACTGGACTCCCGAAATGATGAAAGAAGAAATTAAACAACGGAAAGAATGCGATTTTTGTCTTTATGTAATTACTCCAAAAATGACTGGAGTTTATTCTATTGCAGAAGTTGTGGATGACAGTAATAAACGGCCCGACAAAACAATTTTTTGTTACCTTACTAACGATGAAGATCAATCCTTTTCGCCTGCCCAACTAAAGTCTTTGGAACAAACAGGAAAAATGATAAAAGAAAACGGCGCTATCTATCTCAAAACACTTGCAGAAACGGCTGATTATTTAAACAACCATTAAAATTATTTTGTATGCAAGACTTGCTTGATCGGTTTAATAAGCCGGGCCAGAAAAAAATATTATCATTGGATGGCGGCGGTATCCGCGGTGCGCTCACGTTAGGTTATCTAAAAAAATTGGAAGATATTTTAAAAGCAAAATTTTCTGACAAGCCCGATTTTCGTCTATGCGACTACTTTGATTTAATCGGTGGCACTTCCACCGGCTCTATTATTGCAGCCTCATTAGCCATTGGGAAAACAGTTGATGAAATAACCAGGCTCTATATGGATTTGGGCGGTAAAATTTTTGGTGAAAAAAGAAACTGGTGGAACCCAATGGAGACAATGAAATGGCTGAAAGCCAATTACAGTTATAAGGCCATGGAGGATGGATTAAAATATGCCTACGGCGATTTAACGCTTGGAAGTAAAGAATTGAGAACGGGTTTATGCATTGTAGCAAAACGTGCAGATACTAACAGTATCTGGCCATTGATTAATCATCCGAAAGGAAAATTTTTCGATTCGGATCTGGGCAAAAACAAAGATATTCCCCTCTGGATGGCAGTTCGTGCAAGTTCTGCAGCGCCCACTTATTTCGCTCCGCAAATGATTGAAGTGATGAAGGACCAACAGGCGGCATTTATTGATGGCGGATTAAGCATGGCCAATAACCCTTCGTTAACGCTATTAATGATTGCAACACTTAAAGGTTTTCCTTTCCGCTGGGAAATGAGTGAAGAAAATTTGTTGTTTGTTTCCGTGGGTACCGGCTACAGTGTTTTTAAAAAATATGCGAAAGAAATTGATGATTCCACTATGCTTAACTGGGCATCTAACATTCCGGATATGCTGATGCAGGATGCAAGCTGGCAAAATCGTGTAATGATGCAATGGCTCTCTAATTCGCCAACCGCCGATTACATGGATATGGAAATTGAAAAAATGGATGACGATTATCTCGCAGGCAAACCGGTTATTTCTTACCTGCGTTATAATTTCAGAATTACAGAAAACGATCTAAATGCATTAGGCTTTACAAGAATATTCACCGCTGCCGATGTGAAGAGCCTGACAGACATGAGTAACGCCAGTAACCGCCAATTGCTGTACCAGATAGGCTGGAAAGCCTCTGATGCAATAAAACCGGAACATTTCGATAAGTTTTAATTGCAGATACTTTATTCTACAGTATTTCGTGTAAGTGTAATCGTTAGTTTCACTGCGATCAATCCTATCGCGTAGGGGAAATCTAAGATGAACACGAAATTTATTTTACAATTTCCGAATAATCCATCTTAGGTGTTGCCTCATCGCCAACTTCTTTTTTGGTTACAGTTTTATAAGGCCCGAAATTGGCGCATATTTTTATGAAGTAATCTCCCGGTGCAACATCCGGAAACGAATACCCATTAGTGCCATATACAGCTTTCTTTACACCTTCGGCGTTATTAAGATTTGTAAAATCAAAGTGATTATCATAAACTTTTGATTCTCTTATTATTTTTTTATTGGCAGATACATCAGGAATCAGGTAGATGATTAAGTTATTAGGTATATTCTCATTTTTAGAGGAATACAAATTTAGCAGCAAACTGTTATCATCAGCGGGTTTGGAAGGTTGCACTTGCTGAACAGGTGCGGCTTTACTTTCTTTTAGTGTGTTATAATTTCTATTTAAAACATCATAGTCGCTACTTAGTTTGTCGTATTTACTCTGTAAAGCAGCATTATCATTCTTCGATTTTTCCAAATCACTTTTTAAGGTATTATAACCGGAAGTTAATTGAGCATCGCTTGCAACCAGTTGGGCATTACTGGCAGTCAGCTGCGTAAATTTAGTGTTCAAGTCGGCATATTTATTTTCAGCAACCACACTGTCATTGGATTTATCATGCTGTAATTTTGCGAAAGCTTCTGCGGTTTGATGTAGTGTATTATTCAGCGAATCTGATGCTGTTTTACTTGCTGCTGATTGAGTTGCCAATTCATTGCTCAGTTCATTTACCTTTTGATTCAGGTTTTTTATTGTTGTATCGAGAAGTATATTTTCTTTTAATAAGGCTGCTATTTTGCTCGTATCATTTTTATCTACGCTTAATAAATTAATCCGCTTCGTAACACTATCCAATTTCATTGAATCCCGTTCTATATTTTGTTTTATTATTACCGTTTCCTTCTCGGCTTCATCTTTAGCTTTAAATGCTGTTCTTGTAGTAAAGAACCAAATAGCAACTGCAGCAATAATTGAAAAAATCAGCGAGCCGGTAATTATTTTTACTGCTCTTTTTTTTGCTTTTGCTTTTGCTATTGCCAAAGCAATTTCTTGCCTTCTTTGTTCACGATCATCTTTTATTAATGGAGTCAAACATCATGCGACAACTCAATAGAATTGCCGTCATCCCGCAAAAAATATTTTCTCTTTAATACTTCAACTCCGGGCAACAGATTTTTATCTAATTCGTTCCAACCGTATTTTGTGCGATAGCCCTCATCGGTAATTAATTTATCTTCTACAAATTCATTAAGTAGTTTGGAACCATTATTAGTATATAGCACTATTTCCTTCGGCCAAAGCCTCATCGTATATCGATCGTAATATTATTTCTTTAGGATATTTATTCAGAAATTCGGAAGAGATTTTATTACCGCCTTCTATAATTCTTTCTTTGTCAATATAAGAACATACCTGGCTCAACAGCGACGGCTCAATTTCCATCACATCATAACTTTTATTTTTGGCGTTTTCGTTGATAAAAAACCCGACAACTTTATGAGCCTCTACTGCATCAATATTACTCTTCCATGTTTTGGTAATTACATCATATGCCTGGTTTCCATTCATAGGCATTAACCTGAAACGCGAATATTTTATAGATGGAATTTTAGAAGTTATATTTTCAAACTCAGGCAAAAATTCTTCCCTGAAAGAAAATAGAATCTTTATCTTTTGATTGTTATAACTATAATCAATTTGCTCTTTATCATTGAGAAATTTCTCTTTTAATTTTTCGGGAATAGAATTTTCAATAAGATCAGCAAGTTCTTCCCAAAAATTAACCAGTTGCTCATTGCCAAAACGATTGCTTTTTTTCGCCAATGTAAATATCTCTTCAAACTGATCGAATATTAAAATAGGCGTAACGCTTTTCCAAAGTTGCTCCTTATGAAAATATTCCCATAAAGTTTCACCTCGTGGATAGGACTCAACTTTAAAACCATATTTATCTATTTCTGTTTTTAAAATATTTTTCATTTGCGTTACCAAATCGGGACTATCATCATTAAACTCCAGGCGTATACGAAAAGGAAGACAATAATCTTTTCGCAAACGCGGAAAAACTCCTGCATTTAACAATGATGTTTTACCGGTTCCTGATTTACCAAAAACTGATTGTAAGCGTATTCGCTTTTACAAGATTGGTTAAACGATCAATCTCCTCATCGCGGCCATAAAAAATATCAGCTTGCGCTTCAGAATAGGATTGTAATCCTAAAAACAAAGAAGCGTCCTTATTTTGAACAGGCTCAATATTGGTTGCTGGCATAGTACTTAATTATGATAAATTGAGCGTTTCTCTTATTTGGTTAATAAACTCCTGTCCGGGATTTCCTGCGGGAACTTTTCCAATACTTAATTCAGAAAAATATTTGGGAACATTAACATCATAAGGATTGGTATCGTCAATAACAACGGGCATCAGGTACTTGCCTGTGTTGCCATCTATTTTCCTGAAAGTATTTACATTATCAGCAGTAAACCATTCCAGTTGCACATACCCGTCTTTATGCAATAAGCTGTTTGCTGAAATTAATGGAATAAAAAGATCAGCGGATTTTATATTTTTTGCAATCTCTGTTTTGAAATCATCTCCGGGAGCAATCTCGCGGTTATCGTACCAGCAGGTAACATTATTAATTTCTTCGATAGCTTTTTTTAAATTCTCAACAGCATCTTTATCTCGTCCCGTATAGCTTAAAAAAACCATTTTATTTTTTACAGATGATGGATTTTTTTGTTTCCAACGCGTTGAAAGTTCCTGCACAAAATCACTAACATTTCCGGGGTAAGTCACGACATCATAATTTTTCAGAAACTCATATTGTTTCTTTCTAACCTCCGACATGTCGTTAACAACAATTAGAGTTCTTTTGCTTCCCCAATCGTGCATCGGTTCGTTAGAAAGAAGCCTGAGAATAAAACGCACCATCCAATCAGGAAATGCACAACCCAGAAATAATAAATTCTTATTCTTAAGTGCATTGACAATGTTAGTAGCATTTTTTATCCGCTCTTTAAAATGCCCCGTGTATTCCAACATGTCCTCTTCACTTAATGCCGGGTCAACCGTATTAAGTATTGATCCAAATACATTAAAAACAAATGGCGCCTGCAACCTGTCCAGATCATCAGCATCGGAGAAGGGCTCGTTTATTGAAAAATTAATCGATGTGGGCGTTTGCTTTCGCAGGGCGGCAATATTATTTTCGAGTACGTTATTATAGACTGCCGTATTTATATAATAGTTGAGGTCGGTAATGCTCAGGAACTGCTTCAGCAATGGAAATTCGAAATTAATTTCTCTTATCATCGATTTTAATTTCCTGATGATATCCATTGTCTTTACCTTCTTTTCATTCACGAGGTAATTAACCGCCTGGGTGAGTGTTACGTCCGGCTGATCAGGTGCATTGTTTAGTTGAAGTATCTGTTTCGATAAATATTCATCAACAGGTATCAATAACTCATCATTCTTAAACTTATACATTTCCTTGCCAACTATGGAGGTCAATTGACGGTCAGTAAGGAAGTCGAGTAGCTCATCCCAATCACTTTGTTCCGATAAATTTTTATTCATAAACTGAAACAGTTATCAATTATAAAAGGCTGCGAAGGAGTTAATGCAAGGGATGTTTGAGATTGTATGAAGATAGTAAAATTTAATAATTCTCAGTAACTAACCCAATTGGTTAATGGCTTAAAAAAGACAAAATTATTACCTTGTACCGATTATACCTCTTATTCACAAAAATCAGTTTGACTGGATTTTTTTATAATGAATAATGTACTTACCTTTTAAAATAATTTTGGAAAAATTTATGCCTATGCAATGCCTGTAATTAATCAATTTAAATTGTAACTACATTGGCAAAAAATAAGTCGCTCCTGCCGGGACAGGAATATCCTGAAAAAAATGAAGAAAAAATCGCTGAGAAAATTGTAAAGCTTTTACAAGATCAAATGCTTCGTTTATATGGGAAAAATAAGGAGAAGCAACTCAGGCAAATTCATCCTAAAATGAATGGTTGTGTTAAGGCAGAATTTATTATTGAAAAAAAATTGCCCGAAGAACTTAAAGTTGGAATATTTAAAGAAGCAACTTGCTTTCCTGCGTGGATCAGGTTTTCTAACGGTGATACCAAACCGCTGCCTGACTGGAAAAAAGACATAAGAGGTTTCGCCATCAAAATAATGAATGTGCCTGGTGACAAGATTGTAAAGTCGAACCAGGACTGCGGCAATCATGATTTTATATTAATGAATACTAAAAATTTTGTTTCGAAAAAGGTAAAACATTTTTATCGCATTTTACACGTGGTTACTGTGCCTTATAAACCCGGAACTTTTTTTCCAAAACTGTTTTCGGTTTTAAGAAGCGTACCTATTTTAGTTCGTGCTACGAAAGCCAAAGTAAAATGCGACCATCCTTTTAGTGTTTCTTATTTCAGTACCGTGCCTTACAGGTTTGGCGATAAATCTAAAGCAGTAAAGTATGCCGCCATTCCATCTGAAAAAAATAACCTTATTTACACTGACACTATAAACAAGGATTTTCTAAAAGCAAACATGGCTGCGACATTAATTAGAAACGAAATCATTTATGACTTCTTCGTACAATTTCAAACCGATCCGGTAAAAATGCCAATAGAAGATCCCACGGTTGTGTGGGATTCGCCATTAATAAAAGTTGCGACGATTCGTATACCCACACAAATTTTTGACACACCCGGGCAAAATGATTTTGGCGACAATCTTTCCTTTAACTCCTGGCATGCGTTGCCGGAACACCGGCCGTTGGGCAATTTCAACAGGGTGAGAAAAAAAATTTATGAAGAAATGTATGAATTCAGGCATAAGCATAATCATTTAAAAGATGTTGAGCCGGAAGCCGGCCCGGATTTTTTTAATGATACAAACATCAACAAGAATCAGATAGTATGAGTAATCGTGAAATAATTGAAGAAGCATATAAAAACTACAAAACTGGAAATATGGCAGCAGTGTTATCGTGTTTTGATAAAGATATTATATGGGAACGCCCCGGTGCTCCCTTTATTCCTTTTTCCGGGACTTTCAAAGGCATAGACGAAGTAACAAGAATGTTCGCTATACAGGCCACAACAATATCTGTTAAAAAATTTGGCACTGAAAAAATTTGTACAAATGACGATACTGTAATGGTAACAGGGCACGATGAAGCTGAAGTAGTGGCAACCGGCAAAATATATTCAACAGATTGGATTCAGTCGTTTACATTTAAGGAAGGAAAAATTATACATGTAAAAGTATACTTAGACACCAAATCTTTAGCAGATGCATTTTCTGCTTAAAACCTAATCAAGTAAAAATCGGTTGCAACAATTATAACATTTTGTGCCGATAAATTGTATTTATTAACTCCATCATCTTTTATCGGGTCTGTTACTTTCTATCGCCATGTTCGGGTTAATGTGATAACTTATCTTATTCAGTCTATTATCGGATAGATTATGTTTTTAAATATGCCGATAAATACGTAATTTTGGAGAATGTGGAAAATAGATGTAGAAGATATCAACGATTTGATGCCGGTTATAGAAAGGCTCTACCAAAAAAAAGCATTGCTTGATAAAAGCAGGCCGTTGCCCGCAAGCGCATTGCAGCGAATTAAAGAAGATATATCAGTTGAATGGACCTATAACAGCAACAGCATAGAAGGAAATACATTAAGCCTGCGGGAAACAAAAATGGTACTGCAGGATGGTATAACGGTAAAGGGTAAATCGCTACGTGAACATTTCGAAGTGTATAACCATCAAAAAGCAATTGAATACCTGCAAACGCTAGTTACAGAAAACTATACGCTTACAGGCAAGGATATTTTGTCCCTTCATGGTTTCGTTATGCGCAGTATTGAAGATGAATTTGCGGGCCGTTTACGAAATGGGGGCGTTAGAATTATTGGCGCAAATTTTACCCCGCCCAATGCTGCAAAAATTTCTGACATGTTTGATGAGCTTATTAATTTCATTAATAGCAACCCACTTAAACTTAATGATATTTTATTGGCAACTCTTTTTCATCACCGTTTTGTATGGATTCATCCTTTTTTTGATGGAAACGGAAGGACGGTTCGTCTTGCTATGAATTTGTTATTAATGCGTAAGGGCTTTCCACCTGCCGTAATTTTAAAAAATGACCGTGATAAATATTATGATGCATTGAACCAAGCCAATAGAGGTGGTTACAAAAAACTTTGTTTGCTAATGATACAAGCTTTGGAGAGAACATTGAATATATATTTGAACGCAATGCCCGGCGGCAATTATGATTATGAGCCTATTTCAAATATTCTTGAGGAAGAACAAATGCCTTATGCGCAGGAATATATTAGTTTACTGGCAAGGCAGGGAAAGATTGATGCTCATAAAGAAGGACGTAATTGGGTTACCACTAAATCAGCCATCGACAATTATTTGGCCGGTCGACAGCGAATGCATAAGAAGAAATAACTTATGGAAAAGTGCTGGTAATAAACTCACCAGTGCTAAACAAAAATGTGGAGAAATAAAACTTGATATCATCTTGTTATATTAAACCAACTTCCTACTATCGAAAAAAGTGAAAGAGTGTTGAATAAGATAACTCCATTAAGAGGCGAATGTTAAATATCTCTTTTTCAAAATGGGCTCCCCATAAGACTGTTTCGAATTTGATACCTTTATCCCACCTTCAACAATAAATAGTGTGGTTGGAAAATGTAACCAAAATGAAAGATTTTTTATTAGATGAAGCAAATAAGGCCCTTCGGGATGCCGATTGGATCGTTGCAAAAAATATTCTCGAAAATGCATTGGAGAAGAATCCATCTGCAGAAGTTTATGAAGCTATGGCAAAAGCCTGTTGGTGGCTCAATGACGCCGCGTCTGTATTTGAAAACAGGACTAAAGCCTACCACTTGTATTTGGAAAGAGATGACAAATTAGGTGCCTCGCGAAATGCCTGCTGGCTTGGGGCTGACCATCTTGAGTTTAACAACGAATTTGCTGTTGCCAGCGGTTGGTTTCAAAGAGCCGAAAGCCTGGTAAAAGGACTCGAAAATACTGTAGAATATGTATTGGTATTGATGTTGAAAGCAAGACTGGCATTTTTTGTTGAAAAAAATAATGAGCGGGCGTTGCAGTTGGCCGAAGAAAGTTTGCATCTCAGCAAGACGCTTAATAATGTTGAGGGCCTGATGATTGGAAAAGCCTTCATTGGTTTTATAAAGGTGACGGAAGGAGAGATTTCAGAGGGAATGAAATTGCTTGATGAAGCTACTATACTTGCTACGACGGCTACTTCAATCGATTATAATCTTATTACAGTTAGCTGTTGTTTTTTAATTGATGCATGCTCCCGGGTTCGCGACTATGAAAGAGCCACCCAATGGTGTAAGCGGGTGAAAGAAATTTCGATAAAAAGAAATCACAAAGCTATGTTTGCGAGCTGTCGAAATATCTACGCCTCATTACTTATTTGCAAAGGAAATTGGAAAGAAGCAGAGGATGAATTAACAGCTGCTGCAAATGAATTAAAAGACTGTCGCCCGATGGCAGTAAACAATTCTACCGTACGCCTCGCTGATCTGCGACGCAGGCAAGGTAAATGGGAAGAGGCACACACTTTATTTGATGAAGTTGCTTCCCATTCTTTAAAACCCTTAAGTTGTGCTGCTCTTGCGTATGATCAGGGCGAATATGAATTGGCAGAAAACCTTGCGGAGAGGCATTTACGGAAAATACCTCTTAATACTCCGATTGAAAGAGTTGCGGATCTTGAATTATTAATCCTAATTTATATTAAACGAAATAAAACGAAGGAAGCACTAACACTACTGAGTGAGCTAAAACAAACTTCCTCTTTGATTAGTACCTTACCATTGAAGGCAGCAGCTTTGAACGCCGAAGGAACATATGATTATGCTGTAAAAGATTACCAGGCGGCAAAGCATTACCTCGAAGATGCTGTTGATCTTTACGACAAAGCGTTATTGCCTTTTGAAGCCTCACGATCCAGGATAGTACTTGCCGAAGTCTTAATGAATCTCCGCCAATATTCGCAAGCCGAATTGGAATTGAATATTGCGATAAATGCTTTTAAGGAATTGGGTGCCGGAAAAGATCTTGCAAAGGCAAAGTATGTGTTGAAGAACTTGTATAATGAAAAAATAAAACCCGGCGCTTCCGATATTATATATGAATTTACAGGACGCGAGCTCGAAATATTACGCTTAATTGCCGAGGGCAAAAGCAATGAAGAAATGGCAGATCAACTTTTTCTCAGTGTGAGAACAGTCGAAAAGCATGTCTCAAATCTCTACCAGAAAATGGGAGTTTCAGGGAAATCTGCAAGGGCCTTTATCGTTTCTTATGCAATCAGGCACAACCTGGTTGTTTCCTGATTTGCGTTTTATTCTTCTTTTATTTCCAAAAATTACGTGTACGCTACTATAAATTACGTGGTACCACTGATTTTTATCGTTTCTCCTTCTGCTACTTTTACAATCATCATTTAGTTCATCAATTAAAATAATTCATTATGAAAAATAATATAGCAGTCGAATATCACCCGGTAATAATTATTGGTGCAGGCCAGGCCGGTCTCAGTATGGGTTATCATCTTTCCCAAAAAGGAATTTCTTTTCTTATTCTCGAAGCCAATAAAAAAGTTGGTGATACATGGAGGAAACGATGGGATTCACTCCATCTCTTTACACCTGCCCAATATGACGGTTTGCCAGGAATGCCGTTTCCGGCTAAGAAATATTCTTTTCCCTCAAAAGATGATTTTGCAGATTACCTGGAAACGTATGCCACCCATTTCAAATTGCCAGTAAGAACAAACACCTATGTAAATAGTTTGTCAAGGGAGGGAAGACAATTTATTATAGATACGGATAACATACAGTTTACGGCTGATAATGTAGTAATAGCTATGAATGATTGCCAACACCAACGCATACCCGCTTTTGCAAAAGATTTGGACCCGGGCATCACACAAATTTATTCAAGTAAATATAAAAATCCATCGCAGTTGCAGGATGGAAATGTATTGGTGATAGGTGCCGGAAATTCAGGCTGCGAAATCGCACTGGAAGTTTCTAAAACCCACAAAACGTGGCTGGCGGGAAGAGACACGGGACATATTCCTTTTCATATTAAAAGTAAAGTGGGGCATTTGATGCTTCCTGTCGTTTTACGTTTCATGTTTCACCGCGTCTTTACAGAAAATACTTTTATCGGAAGAAAAATGAGATCGAAAGCTCTCACAATGGGCGGACCTTTAATTCGCATCAAGCCACAAGAAATAACCGAGGCGGGTATCATACGTGTTCCAAAGGTAACAGGCGTTATAGAAGGATTGCCTGTATTGCAAAATAAAGAAGTGATGGACGTAAAAAATATCGTTTGGTGTACCGGTTATTATCCGCGATTTTCCTGGATTGACCTTCCTGTATTTAAAAACGGACATCCCATTCAAAAACGCGGAGTTGTGGATAGCGAGCCGGGCTTATATTTCCTTGGATTGCATTTTTTATATGCAATGTCTTCAGGAATGATTCATGGTGTGGAAAGGGATGCTAAATATATCGCAAATGAAATTGCAAAAAATAAGCAAACTTTTAGCCCGCGAAATGCGAAAGTAAAAGAAGAACTGGTATAGAAATCTACAAGAATATTTTCCGGTTAAAGTGTGCTCAAATATTCCACAGCAGTTACCGAAGGAAAAAAGAAATATGCCCCACCCTTCACCGTTACAAAACTTTTTAACCCGTCAATATATTTATTATGGGTTTCCAGCGGAATAGTAAATTGTTGCAGTGTGCCGGGTTCAGGGTTTTCTCTCACGCCAATAAAAGGATCAGGATCGGCATATAGTTGTTTGAATTTTGGATAATTGGCCCACGTATATTGAATAAATTCAAACTGCCTTGAAATATCTGCATTGAAACAACCAAATAATAATCCAACTTCGTCTACGGGTGTATGTTGGGTTGCTGAAGCTGTATATTTTTCACCATAAGAACGAACTCTCCTTATAATGCGATGCTTTTTAGTTAAATGCAAAGATTCCTCAGGGCCGGTTTCCTCAAAGTTATCACGGGGATTTGCACGACGGGAGTGCGCTCCAAACGGACATCGCAATCCATGTTTATCAGTTTCGGTATAGACAAAATCGTTTTCGTTGTTTAATCCACCGGGATCCTTATCGGGATATTTTACTAACGGTGCTCCGCTGGGCCACCTGCCCATCATTTTTGCGGCAAGCTTTGTACTTTCTTCGGTATTGAGGCTGCCATCATCATTCTTACTTTTTTCATTTAAGAAGTTCCAGAAACCATCCACATCTTCTTTCAATTGGCGAAGAACAAAATAAGTTCCGTTGCGGCCCATATCTTTTTTACCGCTTCCGTCAGGATCATTGGGAAGCATTGGAAAGTTCCCCTGGTTTTCTTTCAGCAACGGCGTGTCCGGGTAAACGTTATATTCATTTTTATATCCCAAAACAAACTCTCCTGGTTCTATGCTGTCCAATTTAAGGCCGGTAACACCGCTTCCGATGATAGCCGGTTGAGAAATGCTGTCGCGAAATCCAAAATGCTCCCTGTCATCTGGAAAAGTTTCTCCATCTAAAATATGAACACTGCTACAATCCGTTCACATCAAATTCTTCTACAAGTTGTTGGGTATGTTCCTTCATTTTTTCTTCACTCTGCCTCAAAGATCATGAGCATTAAATGTATCGCCTCATTTTTCGGGCCACCCCATAGCCAGTTTTGCGGATCGCTGCTATCATAATCTCCCAAAAGCCTTTGGCGGTGCGGCGTTACCATACCTTCGCGAAATTCTCTTATGAAAGATTGAATATTGCTTGGTTGCAAACCCAGTGCTGCAAGGCCTGCACTTGTAAATCCAACATTTAAAAATGAAGATTCCTTCTTGTCAGTAACCGATGTAATTTTTTTTGAAATGTTTTTTAAAAACATTTTCGCTTTATCTGCATCTTTCACCTGTAAAAGAAAATATTTAGAGAAGGGCATTTCCTTGTAATCCCTTACAAGGAAACCCTGTATTTCTGAAAGTTCAAGTTCTTGCATTCAATTTTATTTTAAAATCTTTTAAGAAATAATTGCGCTTGCTTTTCTGATAAATTTTTTCTCAATTCATTTCTTATTAAAGTATTGTTCACAATATTTTTAATTGAAAGATGATGATAAGCGCTGTACCAAACCTGGGTGAGAATTTGTGTTCCGCGGCTCCAGGCAAGAAAATGTTCTTCATCATAAGCACCGCCGGTAAACAGGAAATTCGTTTTTGGAAAGTTAACGGTGTTACTAAAGATGCCTGTTAATCCCCATCCCGATTTATCGATAAAATCTCCGAGGTATTGCTGCCAGCTCCCATCAAAATTACTGAAGAACATCATGTGTTTATTCTTATCAATCAACACCCACCTGGCAAAGTGAATAGTAGGAATTCCCATTAGCTTTCCTTTTACAAAAAAATTACCGATCAACGTCCTGGCAAATAACATAAGCGCCTGCACCGTTATGAGCCTTACCTTTCCGGGTTTCATTACCAATACCTGCGTAAACTGATTTTGGTTGAACAAATCCTCATAGGCTTCCAGCCGGCGAACGAGATCATCGTTTAACTGGCTTCGTTTATCATAACAGTTAGTATCTCTTCGTTCATAAAAAAAATGCAGCACCAATATCCATATTATTATAACAGGCAAAAGAATTAAGATAACCAGCGACATTAATATCATACCCGGCCAGTTTATTGATGCTGTTGCTGCAGGTGTTTTTGCCCAGGCAAATTCAGGATCGGCATCAACTTTTTCACGAAGATGTCTTTGTATTTCTACTGCAGATTTTCCATCCCACTTATTTTGATTTATAATGTTGCGGATGTATTCGCGTAACTGGTCTTCCTGCTTAATTTGTTTAAGGCTGCGGCCAGGTGCGCCAACATAAAAAGCGTTCGTATTTATTTTCCACTTTTCCAGGTAATTTTTCCTTGTCTCGGTGTTTCTATTTGCAGGTTCAGGATAATCTTCGCAGCACTCATACAACTCATCAAAATATTCCGGGAAAACAGTTACTAGCCCGGCTATATGTTCGTCTACATCCCCATCAAAGTTTGATGAAAACACCAATCGTTCAGGTAATGGAAATGCGGTTTTATCCCTGAAAGAATCTTCCCTAAGTATGAACCACCGTGCATAGTGTAGAGGTACCAAGCTGGTTAAATCGTTCGTTGAGGCCGTGGTTGAGACCTACTTTAAACTTTTCAAGAATCTCATTAAGCTTATCAATAGAATCCTGTCTTACCGGCGTAAGCAGCGTTAGTGGGTTCTGGCTTATCATTGTTAAAATTATTAAATGCTGGGGGGCTATTTCCCGGGGTAGCTTGCAACCAAGTTACAAATAAAAATGTACTTTATTTAGTAAGTTTACATACATAAGATAAATATTTAATCAGGATGGTCTAATTTCAAGTGACCTACGTACCACAATTGCAAAACGGAATGCTTCTAAGCCTATAGTAAGTTAATTCTTAAATTAAAAATGTCCACTCTTCAAACCATTTTGCAATGATTAAGAATATAGATCATGCCAATGTAATTCATTATGGTTTTGAAACTTTAATAATAAAGACCGATACTAACGGCCTCAATAAACCATCCTGCATTAAGATTTTAAAAGACGAATTTCCTTCAAAGGAAACGCTTAACCAACTTGAAAATGAATTTGAAATATGCTCAAAAACAAAATGCAGTTGTATAAGGAAATCCTTTAAAAAAGAAAACCAGGATGATCACGTTGCCATTTTTTTAGAATATATTGAGGGCAGCGATTTAAATAAAATACTTACTTCTCAAAAACTAACGCTTAGCCAGCAATGCATTTTAGCAACCGATATAACGGCGGCTCTTACCAGCATTACACAAAGAAAATATTTTTCACAGTCGTGTCCATCCTGCCAACATTTTAATTGAGCAGGCTACCAACAAAGTTTTTTTTATAGATTTTGGATTAGCTTCTGAAGGCAATGTTATTAATGAGGAACCGGATTCTTTTCATGACAAAGAAATTGATATTTTAAAATATATAGCTCCGGAACAAACAGGCCGCATTAACAGGCACATTGATCTAAGAGCCGATCTTTATTCTTTAGGGATAATTCTTTACAGGCTTTTCACTGGTGAATTACCATTCGAAAGTTCCGACGGGCTGGAATTAATTTATTCACACATAGCAAAAACACCCGTTGAGCCGCGACTTGTTAATAAGAATTTGCCAAAAGTTATCTCTGACATCATAATGAAACTTTTGGCAAAAAATGCTGAAGATCGCTATCAATCAGCATTTGGAGTAAAGTATGATCTCGAAAAATGTTTGGAATTACTTTCGGAACGCGGGACGATGGAAGACGTTTCAACAATTGAATTCCCGGTTGCCGGGTTCGATTTTTCGGGTAAATTATATTTCTCTGATAAATTATAT
This sequence comes from uncultured Chitinophagaceae bacterium, assembly GCA_963756945.1. Classification (GTDB taxonomy): domain Bacteria; phylum Bacteroidota; class Bacteroidia; order Chitinophagales; family Chitinophagaceae; genus Ginsengibacter. The sequence continues at coordinate 80,649 of CAVWQJ010000026.1, forward strand.
GGAAGGGAAAAAGAAATTGCTTTCTTAAATCAGCTATTTGAAAACTGCACTAACGGTCATAAGCAGACGCTTTTGGTTTCAGGGTATTCGGGAAGCGGTAAATCGGCTCTTGTTGAAACACTTAAAAATGCCGTAAATCAAAAAAAAGGAATTTTTATAAAAGGAAAATTTGACCAGATAAGTTCTGATACGCCCTACTCCACTTTCATCCAGGCCTTTAATGAATTGGCTCACATGATTCTTGCTGGTGATGCTGTTTTCCAGGCAAAATGGAAAAAGAGAATTACAGAAGCGATGGGAAATTCAGGCAAGCTATTAACACAGTTTATGCCTGGCATTGAAATTCTTATCGGCAGGCAAACGCGATGTTCCTGAGTTAAAAGGGATTGAAGCCCAAAACCGTTTTAATTACGAATTCACGAGATTTATAAAAGCAATTGCGGACAAGGATTCTCCCTTAGTAATTTTTGTTGACGACCTCCAATGGGCAGATGCTTCGTCGCTAAACCTGTTTAAAATAATTGCAGAAAACAGGGACATCGAATATGTGTTGCTGGCCGGTGGGTATCGTAAAAATGAGGTAGATGAAAATCACATGCTCACAAAAAAACTAATGGAGTTAAGAGAAGATCATGTTTCCTTTGAAGAAATGGATTTACAAGATCTTTTGTATGATGATGTGTTTAAACTTATTGCAGACGTTTTAACAACAGGCCAGGAAAACACCTCTTTTCTGGCCGACATGATTTATAATAAAACAAAGGGAAATGTGTTTTATGTAAGACAATTTTTAAAATCAATATATGAAGAAGGATTTCTCCGTTTTGATTTTGACCAGATGCGTTGGCAATGGAATACCGACCTTATATTGCAAATGAATGTATCGGGAAACGTAGTAGAATTAATGACTGCGTTTATATTAAAACTTCCTGAGAGCACACTTGATGTACTGAAGATAGCTTCCAGCATCGGAAACAGTTTTAGTAAGAGAGCCCTTTCTGTTATAAAACAAACAAGTGAAAAAAACGTCGAAAAATTATTAAAATTTTCAGTTGCAGAAGGGTTAATTATTCCTTCGTCCGCTTCCGAGGTATAAGTTTGCGCACGACAGGATACAGCAGGCCATCTATTCCCTGGTACCTGATGAAGAAAAAACCGCTATCCATCTTTTAAACGGCCAAAGATTATCGGCTCATTTTAATGAAGCAGAGTTTGAAGAAAAATTATTTGAACTGGCCAACCAATGGAACCTTGGCGCTGATAAAATTATTGACAAGAAAGAAAAATTGTACCTCGCTAATTTGAATCTGACAGCAGGTCATAAAGCAATTTCGTCAACTGCTTATCCGCAGGCATTTCAGTATTTCGAAAAAGGTTTGTACGTATTAGATGAAAAAGACTGGGATGATCAATACAGTCTCTTATTGCAAATAACTACTAATGCAGCCGATGCGGCTTACTTATCGGGCCAGTATGATAAAGTGGATAATCTTGTAAATACACTATTAACGCACAGCAAATCTTTAACAGATTCCGCAAAAGGTTACGAGATAAATATTAAGAAACTTATTGCACAAAATAAGCCGTTAGAAGCTGTAGAACTTGGGTTGAAAATTCTTAAAAAGTTCGGAATTAGTTTGCCTTTAAAACCGGGAAAGTTGCAGGTTGCAAAAGATCTGTTGCAAACCAAATTTTTGCTGCGAAACAAATCAACCGAATATTTCAACAGCCTGCCGGAAATGAAAGATGCAGAAAAAAAAGCAGCCATGCGCATTTTATCTGATATCTCTTCGGCTTCCTTTTTTGCGGTTCCCAGCCTGGTTCCTCTATTGGTTTTTAAAATGATAAGCCTTACTATTAAATATGGATTGTCAGGAAAATCTCCATTTAGCTTTGCTGCTTATGGCTATATTTTAAGTGTTTATCTAAATGAAATAGAAAAGGGTATCAGCTTTGGAGAGATCGCCTTGCAACTTGCCAAAAAAATTAATGCTGAAGAACTGATTGGTTCTATAATGGTAACCAGCAATATCTTTTTGGTGCATTGGAAAAAGCCTTTTACCGAAACAATTCACGACCTCGATAAATCTTTTAAAAGCGCACTCGAATCAGGCGATAACGAATATGCGTCTTACGCTGCGCACAATACGGTTTACCAGTTATTCATTATGGGTTACCCGTTGCATGAGCTTACAAAAAAAGCAGAAACTCTCGATTTAAAAATTGAAAAATTTAAGCAAGACCTTACTCTAAAAAGATTGCGTGTCTTCCGCCAATCGATAGCCAACCTCATAGAAGAAACGCAAAATCCGGATATTCTTTCAGGAAATATTTTTGATGAATCGCAAATGGATCTTGCAGACGTTACAAAAAGCACTGAAATATATTTTCAAAATTTATACTTGCAGAAATTGTATCTCGCATTAATATTTAATCTCAATAATAATGCAAAAAAATACCTTGATTTAGCGGGACGTTTCCAGGAAAGTGTAAAGGGAACTTCCTTATATCCTTTGTTTTATTATTATCGTTCCCTGTTGATTTCAGATACAACATTAAATTCTCCCGAGAAAAAAAATATCCTAAATCAGGTTGAGAAAGACATAAATTTTTTAAAGAAATATGAAAAGTATTGCCCGCAAAATTATAGTCACAAAATATTTTTGCTTGAAGCGGAATACAATTATTTAGATGGCGACAATGAAGCCGCAAAAATATTATATGATAAAGCATTGAAGTTCGGAATAGAAAATGGAATGGTTAATGACGTTGCTTATTGCTGGGAAAGGGCAGGCCGTTTTTTCCTGAATACAAAACAGGATTTGCTTGCTAATTTTTATTTGCAAAATGCATACAGGATATATAAACGCTGGGGGGCGGATGCAAAATTGAAACAGATGGAACGCCAGTATACACAACTGCGGGGCGGCGCTGGCGCAGAATGGCAAATAGATTTATTGCAGGAACCGGCAAGGGAAAGATCGGGAAACATTGATCTTGAAACCGTTTTAAAAGCTTCATCAGCTTTATCGGGTGAAATAATTTTACCGAAGCTCTTAAAGAAAATGATGCAGATAATTTTAGAAAGTGCAGGAGCGCAAACGGGGTTTCTTATTATGGAAAAAAATGGCGAAAGATATATTGAAGCAGAAATAAAAGCCGGCAACGAAGAAATAAAAATATTGCAATCAGTTCCTGTTTCGAAAAGCAATTTACTTGCCGAATCTGTATTAAATTATGTTTACATGACTCAGGAAACAGTTATACTCGACGATGCAGTCAAGAGCCAGCTTTTCAGTAATGATGCTTTCATACAAAGCCGCGAGTGTAAATCAGTTCTTTGTATACCATTGTTGAATATGGGTAAAGTTCAGGCAGTTATCTATCTTGCTAATGATGTAACCTCGGGAGCGTTTACCGAAAAGCGTGTAGGCTTGTTGAAATTACTTGCCGGGCAAATGGCTATATCTATTGAAAATGCTTTATTCTATAGTGAACTGGAGCAAAAGGTGGAAGAAAGAACTAATGAACTAAGAATCGAAAAGAAAAAATCTGATGACCTGTTATTAAATATTTTACCTGAAGACATCGCAAATGAATTAAAAGAAACCGGCAATACAAAACCAAGAAGTTATGAGGTAGCCACTGTTATGTTTACCGATTTTGAAAACTTCACCAGCAAAAGCGAGAAGCTTTCACCAGAAGAGCTTGTTGCAATAGTTGATACTTGTTTTAAAAAATTTGATGAAATAACTTCTAAGTATCATATTGAAAAAATAAAGACAATAGGTGATGCTTATTTATGTGTTAGTGGTTTGCCCGATAAAAAAGATCATAGCGCTGTTAACGTTGTAAAAGCCGCAATTGAAATAGTTGATTTTATTAATTCATTTCGCCAAAATGCCAATGAGAATAGTTATTTTGATATTCGCATTGGCATTCATACGGGGCCGCTCGTTGCTGGTGTAGTTGGCGACAAAAAGTTTGCATTTGATATTTGGGGCGATACTGTTAATACCGCTTCCCGCATGGAACAAAACAGCGAGCCAAATAAGATAAACATTTCACAAAGCACTTATGATCTTGTAAAAGATACATTCTCCTGCAAATTCCGCGGAAAAAAAGCCGCCAAAAATAAAGGCATGATTGAAATGTATTTTGTTGAACCGGATTAAAAAGTTAATCAAAGAACAGCAAATAAAGATAGGTTTTTTTAGTAACTTTTAAATTCAAAAAAAATCTATAAAAACCCTCTTGGTTTTACATTCATATCAAAATACCAATTTTTCAATAAAAATCAATTCACTCTAATTTTAAAACATCATAGCTTTACAAACTTTATTAAGAATTATTTGCTATGAATGAAAGGCTGAAAGAATTATCTACATCAATTAGAAGGCGAACTTTACCTGGATGATACTATGAGGATGTTATATGCAACAGATGCATCTGCCTACCAGGAAATGCCATTGGCTGTTGCCATTCCCAAAATCTAAAGATGATATTAAAAAATTAATTGCTTTTGCAATCAAAAATCACACATCAATAATTCCAAGAACAGCCGGCACTTCACTTGCGGGACAGGTTGTAGGAAATGGAATAGTCGTGGATGTCTCAAAGAATTTTACGAAAATAATTGAATTGAATAAGGAAGAACTTTGGGTGCGTGTACAGCCGGGCGTTATACGCGATGAACTTAATATGTATTTAAAACCATACGGTTTGTTTTTTGGTCCTGAAACATCAACAGCCAATCGTGCGATGATGGGCGGAATGGTGGGCAATAATTCATGCGGTTCCAATTCAATTATATACAGAAGCACCAGGGAACATTTGCTGGAAGTAAATGTATTGCTTAGGCGATGGAAGCGAAGACAACGTTTAAGGCTTTAACCCTTGATGAATTCCACAATAAATGCGAAGGCGATAACCTGGAAGCAACTATTTATAAAACTACCAGGAATCTTTTAAGCAATTACGATAACCAGGTAGAAATAAGAAAAGAATTTCCCAAAAAAACAGTTGAAAGAAGAAATACTGGCTATGCAATTGATGTGCTGCTTGATTCAGCACCATTTACAGCAGGTGAGCCTGATTTTAATTTTTGTAAACTCATTGCCGGTTCTGAAGGTACACTGGCTTTTATAACGGAAATAAAATTAAATGTAGTTCCATTACTGAAAAATGAAACCGGCCTGTTGTGTGTTCATTTTAACTCTATTGATGAAGCGCTAAGGGCGAACCTGATCGCTCTAAAGTATAAACCACGGGCAAGTGAATTGATTGACCATTATATTTTAGAATGCACCAAAGACAATATAGAACAAAGTAAAAATCGTTTTTTTGTCAAGGGAGATCCTGCCGCAATTCTTGTTATAGAATTTACTGCGTCTACCCGTGATGGTATTACCGGGATTAGCGAATGAATGTGAAACCGAAATGCGTGCCGCCGGATTAGGGTATTACTTCCCGTTATTATTTGGCGAGGATACAAAAAAAATATGGACACTTCGCAAAGCAGGATTGGGTTTACTGGGAAACTTACCCGGAGATGAAAAAGCTGTTCCTGTAATTGAAGATACAGCAGTTGATACCAATGATCTTCCCAATTACATCGCCGAGTTTAATAAAATATTAGAAAAGTATAATCTTCACGCCGTTCATTACGCTCACGCCGGCTCAGGCGAAATACATCTTCGCCCGATTATTAATTTAAAAACGGCTGAAGGCAATCATTTATTTAGAATCATTGCAGAGGAAATCGCAACGTTAGTAAAAAAATATAAAGGCTCGCTGAGTGGCGAACACGGCGATGGACGATTACGCGGAGAATTTATTAAACAAATGGTTGGTGAAAAAAATTACGAATTATTTAAAACCATTAAATATACCTGGGACCCGAATAACATTTTTAATCCCAATAAGATTGTTGATACACCACCAATGAATACGATGTTGCGGTATACAAGCCGGGCCAAAAAACTCCTGCTTTTAAAACAATATTCCGTTATTATAACCAGGATGTTTTGCAACATGCCGAGCAATGCAATGGCACAGGCGATTGCCGTAAAACACATCTCTCCGGTGGAACTATGTGTCCTTCTTATATGGCCACAAAAAATGAAAAGGATACAACGAGAGCAAGAGCAAATATCTTACGTGAATTTCTCACGAATTCTGAAAAACTTAATCGCTTCGATCATAAAGAAATTTATGAAGTGATGGATTTATGTTTGAGTTGTAAAGGTTGCAAATCAGAATGTCCGTCCAACGTTGATGTTGCTAAATTGAAAGCTGAATTTCTGCAGCAATATTATGATGCTAATGGTGTTCCGTTTCGTTCAAAATTAATTGCCAACTTTAATAAGTCTGCAAAATTGGGCGCCATACTTCCGGGGCTCTATAATTTTATGGTAAGCAATGCGGCCACCGGTAAATTAATAAAAAAAATATCGGGCTTTGCTGAAAAGCGTTCCATGCCAACACTTCATACAACATCGTTGGAAAAATGGTTTAGAAAAAGAAAAAGGGCTTCTGCCGGCAGCAATCTAACGGCCACGCGTAAGGTATATTTATTTTGTGATGAATTTACCAATTATAATGATACTGAAATTGGAATGAAAGCAATATTGCTTTTGGAAAAACTCGGGTATGAGGTAGTTATTCCACAACATGAAGAAAGTGGAAGAGCGTGGCTGTCAAAAGGATTAATAAGACACGCAAAGACTATTGCCAATAAGAATATATCGCTATTGAGCAAAATCGTAAACGAAAAGGCACCCCTGATAGGAATAGAACCCAGCGCTATCCTTACTTTCAGGGACGAATACATAGATCTTGCCGATGATGAAAATTATAATGCAGCGAAAGAATTGGCTAAGAATGTTTTTTTTATTGATGAATTTATTGCCAAAGAAATTGACAATGGCAATATTAAAAGTGATTTGTTCACCAAAGAAAAACGCCTTATAAAATTGCATGGCCATTGCCAGCAAAAAGCGCTATCATCAGTGTCGCCATCAGTAAAGCTAATGTCGTTACCAGAAAATTATTCTGTTGAAGTAATTCCTTCAGGGTGTTGTGGAATGGCTGGTTCATTTGGTTATGAAAAAGAACATTATGATCTTTCAATGAAAATTGGAGAATTAGTTTTATTACCAACGGTACGCAATAAAACAGAAGAAACAATTATTGCAGCGCCCGGAACCAGTTGCCGCCACCAGATAAAAGACGGAACCGGGCGAAAAGCATTACATCCGGTTGAAGTATTGTACAATGCTTTAAATTAATATAGTTGTTGAATTGCTAATTTAAAATGAGTTGTGATAAATTGAATACCTGACGCAAAAAGGCTTGTCCGAAAACAAGCCTTTTAAAAATACCCATCTTAATCACCGACTTAAAATCAGTTTCAGCCTTATTGCGTACCGCCGCCGCCCTGCTGGCGTTGAGGACGTAATGTTGGCTCTACTTCATCTTTATATTTTTTATACTGTTCATCAGTAAAAATGGCTTTTAATTTGTCATCCCGATCATTCATCATTTTTTCGAACACGCTTCTGTCGGGCCTCGTACCGCTGGCTCTTGCATCTTCACGCATTTTATTTTGGGCGGTATAAAAATCTGTGAAAACAGCTGCCGTTTTAGATTGTTCAGCAGTATCAAGATTTAAGGGAGTTGTCATTTTATCCATCGCGGCTTTTACTCTTTCTTCTACCGTACGGCGCTGCATGCCTTGTGAATTTGCATTTATTGTTATTGCAAATAATAGTGCAATAAACATTGTGATTTTTGTTTTCATAATTGTTGAATATTTATTTTTTATTAAAAGAGACCGCATATTTATTTACGTTGATTATGATCGTCTTTCCCATTTTTACCTGTCATCCTGATGAGCACTTTTTTTATCGTGCTATCAAACTTTTGCAATTGATCGGGTGTACAAATATTTCTTACTTTTTTGAAATGATTGAACATGTACAGATCGAGCGCTTTTTGTCTTTCTGCTATTATATCTCCCGCTTTATTTAACGATGAGTCAGACACCTGTGAAGAATAGATCAGGTCATAAAAGTCCATTTTCGATTTTCGCAATTGGTCAAATAAAACATGGATCGTGTCCATTTGATCTTTCCTTATCGATTGGTACGCATCAATCTGATCTTTTGAAAACCCAACTTCTCTTTGCAACATGCCCGACATCCCGTTTTGATTGCCACCATGAGAATCTCTTTTAGGAGGCTTGTTCAATACCACGAAAAATACCAGCATCGCAATATTTGTTATCAATAAAAAAATAATTATTGAAACCAGCGACTTATTTTTTGCTACAGAATTCATTATGGCTTAGAGTTTTCAAAATCATATAAATTATAGCTCACCTGGCTGTATTCATCTGCCGTTGCCAGTTCAGGACCTTGTTGTGCTACTGTATTGCCTGAAGAGCCCGACATAAAAATAACCATCGCATTTATTACCAATACAAAGCAAACACACGCAAAAGCCACTATCGGCCTTGCAGCAAACGATGACAGTTTGCTCCATATATTTCTTTCGCTTTGCATTCTTGCCTCGAGCCTTGTAAAAAGAAAGGGCCGCGGAGTTGCTCTTGTAATGCCGTCTATGCTTTGCATTACATTATCAATTTTTTTATTTAAGAATTCGTCTTCCATTGTATTATATTATTTAGACGTTATTTTAGTTTAAAACCTGTGTTCCTATTTAATTTTTAATCTTTCAATCCCTCACACTCAATATAAGTATAATTAATTTTTATTGATTGCCGTATAATAGTCTTTCAATATTTTTTTAAGGTTGGCTTTTGCCCTATGCAATAAAGCGTCAACAGCCGAATCAGTGATCTTCATTACCTCGCCAATTTCTATATAAGATAGCCCTTCTACTTTATTAAGAACAAAAGCGGTTTTTTGATTTGGCGGCAGTTGTTCCATAGCTTTAAAAAGAACCGCCGCTTTTTCCTTGTTTTCCATATTTACACCAGGATGAAAAAAGTCGGGCGGATCAATTACAGGCTGATCATTTTTTCCATAAAGACTCTGGATAAATGCAAATCGCTTTTTTCTTTTTTTTTCCTGATGTGGTCCATCGCTTTTGAAACCGTAATGCGATATAGCCAGGTAGAAAATTTAGATTCCCCTTTAAATGAAGAAACAGATTCAAATGCCTGCATAAATGTTTCCTGCGTTACGTCCTCGGCATCTTCTGCATTTTGTAAAATTCCTATCGCAGTATTATATACCATATCCTGCCAGGTTTCTACTACACTTTTAAATGCTGCTCTGTCTTTCTTCTTAAGCGACTCGATTAATTCTGTTTCTTCAATCAAAACAAATAATTTTTTATGCTAAAGAGAAGGTCCACCATGTTCACCACCCCCAAAAGGTGGGCCACCAGGGCCGCCAAATCTGCGAAAATCACCTCCTCGCTCGTTGTTATCATTAGGTTTCCCCTTCCCAAATGTCTTCAATTTATATGTGAATGTCAGCATAAAATATTGTTGCAATACCTGGTTTTGAACATCCTGAATGTAGGAATCGGTTACGTTGCGGCTGATACTTTTATTCTGTTTTAAAAGATCAAATACAGATAATTTCAATTCACCTGCTTGCTTTTTTAAGAATTTTTGCCCTACAGCTATGTTCCATAACCAATAGTTTGTGTTATAACCACCGGATAATCCCTTATAATATTCATTGGTTAAATCATTTTGAAAAAACAATCCCTTTTTAGTAAGAAGATTAGCAGAAATACCTGCGGATTGTGTAAAGTAATTATTATTCAATGACGGCTGTAACGTATTTTTTACAGTATTAATATTGCCCGAGTAAGATAAATTAAAATCAATGTATTCACTTATGTTGCTCGATAACACTGCTCCAAAATTATAATTATAAGAATTTGAAATATTACTAACGTTATTAATTAAGCCAGGTTGTTTCGCATAACTGATGCCGGCATTCCAGTTCAAATTTGATTTCAAAAATTTTATGGGCATACCAAATGTGAAAAAAGATCTTGCACTTATGTAGCCATTCATATTAACAGGTTTGGAAATTTGTGAACCTTTGAAAAGAACAATAGTACTGGATAAAGCTGAATCTTCAGAGGCAGTGTAAGTTGCATTTCCTATATAATTATTTATAGTTTGAAAAAATATATTTGCAAAAAAACTTTGTCCCTTAACACTATTGGTATAATTATATCTTGTAATTACATTATGGGTGTATTGCTGCTGCAACTCAGGATTGCCTGTTGAATAAAAAAACTGGTTTGAATTGTTAATTACATTTTGCAATTGTGTTACTGAAGGAGCACTTACAGATCCGCGGTAAATGATTCTTAAATTACTTTTTGAAGAAAGCTTAAACCTTGAAAATACATTTCCAAGTATGTTGCTGTACGAATTATCAATATGAGACACCTGCGGAAAAACCTGGTCGCTTTTCAGTTCACTATATTGATAAGAAATTCCTGCAGCAATCATGTTATTCCTATCGCCATGGCGAAAAGTAATGCCGGTATTTTGAGTATTGTAAGTATTTTCAAATTTATTACTAAGGCTGGTATCTAATAAAGAATATTTTGCTGACCCATTATCATAATTAAAAGTTTCCTGATCTGCATTATTATTAGAAAATGAAGGATTGTAGTTCACCTGTAGCTGCCCTTTTTTTCCAACAGGTTCAGTGTACACTAAATTAAAACTGTATTTATTATTATGATTTTGCTGGTTGGATAACTGTCGTAATGAATCTGTTACGGTAGTAGATTTATAATACGTGTTTACAGCCGTTAAATAATTATCGCCAACCTTATCACTAAGGTTATTGCTGATGCCAAGTGAAATACTGCGGCCCCTTTTAGAGAATGAATGGCGAAATAAAATAAGGTTGCTCAAATTATTTCCATGAAAGTTACTGTTAAGATCATTATCAGTAAGGCTTATTATATTTTGTTTATTAACATCTAAATAGTTAACTCCGTGTACAAAATTAACCGAGTTATTACTTTGAAAGTTTAAGTTGGAAGTTACTAAAACAGAATTATTAGAATCAATCCTGTACGTAAGCCGGAAATTTGCCTTGTTATTATAATTTTTGTTATCAGAAATAGTGTTTTCATCATAATAATTGCTGCTATCTTTTGTAATAATATTTTGCTGATTAAGGCTTTGATTGTTAGATGTATTACTATTATTAAAAAAATAACTTCCTGTTACATCAATTTTTTTACCCCATGCATCGCTATAGTTTATACCAAATGCATTTGTTTTAGCAATTCCATTTTGTTGGCCAACGGTAAAATTATTTGATCCGCCGCCGCGAAAATTTCCACCGCCTCCGCCGCCACGGCGTCCGCCTCCGCCCCGATTGCCTGAACTGGTAACGCCCAATAAATCCTGCGATGAAAAATTCTGTTGATTAACATTATTAAATAAACCAACTAAGGAAATCCTTCTTGCATTATTAAAAAAACTTACATTACCACCAGCGCTATACCTGGCATCTGATCCATAGCCGGCAAATACACGCCCGAAATTACCAGTACGCATATCTTTTTTGGTTACAATATTTATTGCTTTGGTTGTATTGCCGTCATCAAAACCTGTTAGCTGCGCCTGGTCGCTTAATTTATCAAACACCTGTATTTTATCAATTACTTCCGCAGGCAAATTGCGCAAAGTAGCGGTTGCATCATCTCCAAAAAAGTCACGACCATCAACTGTAACTTTTTTCACTGTTTCTCCCTGTGCAGTAACGGTACCACTTTTATCCACTGTAATGCCGGGCATTTTCTTTATTAAATCTTCACTGGTAGCATCGGGATTAACTTTAAATTGACTCGCAGCATAATCCAATGTATCATTGTTTTGCTTTACAGGTGGCGCAGTGCCGTTCACAATTACATCCTTAAGCGTCTGTGCCTTTTGAGAAGTTTTGATAATTCCTAAATCAAGCGCATTATTTTCCACCGTAATTGTTTTTGATATTATTGCAAATCCAATTGAAGTAACGGTTAAATCGTATTTACCTGCAGGCACTTTATCGAATATAAAAACGCCTTTCTCATTACTTACAGATGATAGTTCTAAGGTAGAAGAACTAGTAGATTTTAATTTTACTGTTGCATTTGAAATAGGGGAATCGTTGATGGCATCTTCAAGAACGCCCTTTACTGACTGGGCATCGACGCCTGTAGAAAGTAAACCGGTAAAAAATAAAAAAAACAGAATTCGGTTCATAAAGTAAAGTTGATTACACATTTGACGACATCACTTCATAAAACCTGTGGGCGGGATCATTTTAAATATTTGATTCAAAAAAAAATTATTTTGAAGGGCTTTTATATTTCATTAACACTACTAAATATCATTTCATTTATCTTGCAGCTTCTAAAAAGAAATTTAAATATGGATTATAATAAAATTGTTTCGGTTTCAGGTTTAAGCGGTTTGTTTGAATTGCTTTCTTCAAAATCGGATGGCGCCGTTGTACGGTCGCTTGAAGATAACACCACAAAATTTGTGAGCACTCGTCAACACAATTTTTCTCATTTGGAAAGCATTGAAGTATTTACGGTAAAAGACAATACCAATCTTTCAGAATTATTTGAAACGATGAAGAAGAGTAAAGAAAAAATACCCGACGCAAAAGCCGATAATAAAGCGCTGAAATCTTATTTCGAAAAAATATACCCTGATTTGGACTTCGAAAGAGTATATGCAAGCGACATGAAAAAAATGGTAAAGTGGTTTGACATATTAGAGAAGAATAAAATAGAAATTAAATCAAAATCAGGTGAAGATGTAGTTGAAACAAGTGAAGCGTTGACGCCTCCAAAGCCAGTAGTACATAAAGAAACAACTCATGTAAAGCCGCAAAAGGCAGCACCGCGTAAGATTGAAAGCCGCGGAGTGAAATAATGCACAATGAGCATTGATCAATAGACAATTTTCTTTACATCGTACGATCAAACATCGTACATTCTATCACTCATAACTAATAACTCAAAAAATGATTGAAGCATCTGCCGATATAAAAAAATTAGAAAGAAAATTTCTTCCAAAAGATTTAATGATATCAAACTGGGAAACTATTGAGCCTTACTTTAAGGAATTGTTAGATAGAGAAATTTCTTCTGCAGAAGATTTACAACATTGGCTTGCCGATATGAGTGAATTAGAAGCAGCAGTAAATGAAGATGTTTGCTGGCGCCAGATAAAAATGACCTGTGATACAACAGATAAAAAACTGGAAGAATCGTTTAATTTTTTCTGCATGGAAATTCAGCCAAAGATTCAACCTTATGCTGATGCACTTAATAAAAAATTGGTCAATTCTCCTTTTGTAAATGAACTTGGATCAGGAAAAATATTTTACTTACCTGCGTTCAGTATAAGAAAAGCATTGAGCTTTTTCGGGAAGCAAATATTCCATTGCAGGCTGAGCTTGCTGTGTTGCAACAACAATACGGAATGATTACCGGTAAGATGATGATTGAAGTTAACGGTAAGGAGTATACGCTGCAACAGGCCGCCAAATTTTTAGAAAGTCACGATAGAAAATTGCGGGAAGAAGTTTACAGGAAAATAAATGCGAGAAGACTGGAAGACAAGGACATATTGAATAAACTTTTTGATCAATTAATAGAAAAAAGGCAACAGGTAGCTGTAAATGCAGGATTTGAAAATTACAGAGATTACCGATTTAAAGAACTCGGCCGTTTTGATTATACCAAAGAAGATTGTTTCAGATTTCACGATGCAGTGAAGCAACATGTATTGCCATTGGTGAATAAAATCTATGAGAAGAAAAAAAGAAATTACAATTGGATGATCTGCGTCCATGGGATACTGAGGCTGAACCGGAAGGAACAAAACCTTTAACTCCTTTTGAAACGGGAAGTGAATTGCTTAATAAATCAATTGAATGTTTTACACAACTTCGTCCTTTCTTTGGAGATTGCTTAAAACAAATGAATGCCATGAAGCACCTTGACCTGGAAAGCAGGAATGGCAAGGCTCCCGGAGGTTATAATTGTCCGCTTGCTGAAAGTGGCGCTCCTTTTATTTTTATGAATGCAGCAGGGCAAATGCATGATGTAACAACAATGGTTCATGAAGGCGGCCATGCGGTTCAATCTTTTCTTACGCATAATCTTGAGCTAAATGCATTCAAAGATTACCCGATGGAAATTGCGGAAGTGGCCAGTATGGCAATGGAGCTTTTCACGATGGATTACTGGGATGTATTTTTTGACAATAAAGAAGATCTTACAAGAGCAAAAGAACACCAGCTTGAAAGAGCGATCACTATTTTTCCCTGGATAGCTGTTATAGATAAATTTCAACATTGGATTTACGAACATCCTCAACAAACACATGAAGAAAGAACTACGGCATGGATGCAAATACTTAATGAGTTTTCTGATGATGTAATTGATTACAGCGGACTTGAAAGTTTCAGAGAAAATCATTGGCAAAGACAATTGCATTTATTTGAAGTTCCTTTTTATTATATTGAATATGGCATTGCACAATTAGGAGCCATAGGCATGTGGATGCAGTTTAAAAAAAATCCTGAGCAGGCATTGGATAATTATATGAAAGCATTAAGCCTTGGCGGCACCAAAACCTTACCTGAGTTATACAAAGCAGCAGGACTTACATTTGATTTTTCTCCTGAAAAGATTAAAGTGCTGATGGATTTTGTAAATGAAGAGATGGAGAAATTGAATTGATGATTTTCCTAAAAAATTTCGTTTACACATTTTTTAGTTTCTTTGCGCATCCTGTTTATTCAACTATGGAATTATGTGGCAGCGCCTTGCAAAATTTGTTTTACAAAACCGTTTAGTTCTTTTAATTCTTTTGTTTTTATGTACAGGTTTAATGGCCTTTTATGCAAGTAAAATAAAACTCAACTACGAGTTCTCAAAAGCTGTCCCTACTGATAATCCAAAATACCAGAATTATCTTTCTTTTAAAAAGAAATTTGGAGACGACGGCAACCTCCTTGTAATCGGCGTTCAGACTGATCATTTTTTTGAACTGAATAATTTTGAATCATTCAGAACACTAAATAGTGATCTTAAAAAAGTTCCCTTCGTTGAAAATGTATTGAGTGTTACCAACGCTGCTGACCTGGTAAAAGATACTGCCACTCAAAAATTAAATGCTGTTCCAATTTTTGATTCCACTTTACACTCACAGGAAAAGTTAGATAGTTCTGTAAACTTATTACATACACTGCCATTCTACAGATCACTTCTATACAATCCCGCAACTAATGCCTATTTAATAATTGTCCGTATCAATAAAGAAATATTGAATTCACCGGGCCGCACGAAAGTGGTTAATGACATCGTACATGCAACTGATAATTATACTTCGCAAACCAATATTCAAACACATATAAGCGGGTTACCTTTAATACGGACACAAGTTGCCGACAGGATTGCCCATGAAATGAAATGGTTTATTATCGGCTCCCTTGCACTTTCTGCATTGATCTTACTTATTATGTTCAGGTCAATCTCCACTACACTTTTATCATTGCTTGTAGTAATTATCGGGGTAATATGGAGTATTGGTATTACAGAGATTTTCGGTTATAAAATAACATTGCTTACAGCTTTAATTCCTCCGTTAGTAGTTGTTATAGGCATTCCCAATTGTATCTACTTTTTAAATAAATACCATTCCACTTTTAAAAGAACTGGAAACAAACAACAGTCCCTCATTGATATGGTAAGTAAGATGGGTGTGGTGACGCTGTTTTGTAATTTAACTGCCGCCATCGGCTTTGCTGTTTTTGCATTAACCAATAGCGCTATTCTAAAGGAGTTCGGACAGGTTGCGGGCCTTAGTATCATGCTTATTTTTGTAATCTCATTTATATTATTACCGGGCGCCTTGAGTTATATGGCCGTTCCCGGAAAGAAGCAGTTAAACTATCTCGATGTAAAAATTTTTACTAATGTTCTTTTAAGAGTTGAGCGCTGGGTTTTGCATCACAAATTTGTCGTCTACTCCTTAACGGTAGTTGTAGTTATTATTTCAATTTTTGGAATATTCAAATTAAAAACTGAAGGTTTTATTGTAGATGATTTACCAAAAACTGATAAGATTTATACTGACTTAAAATTTTTTGAAAAAAACTTTAGCGGTGTGATGCCGCTGGAAATAATAATTGATTCAAAAAAAAGATATGGCCTTGCGGGTACTCGTATTTTGCCCGTACTTCAAAAAATGGATTCACTTTCAACATATATAACTTCAAAAAAAGAAATGTCAAGGCCGCTTTCAATAGCCGAAGGAATAAAATTTGTTAAACAGGGATTTTATGATGGAGATTCATCCGCCTATTCCATTCCCGATAGTTACCAGGCCACTTTTTTGGGAGAATATTTAAAATCTGACACTGATAGCGCCAACACAAAAAATAACCTCTCAAACCTGCTTGCGAGTTTTATAGATACCGCGAAAGAAAGTACCCGTATGAGTATAAATATGGCCGATGTTGGAACAAAAAAACTTCCTGTAATCCTTGATGGTATCAGAAATAAAACAAATAAACTTTTTGATTCTTCAAAATTCAAAATAACATTTACGGGTTCAACCATAACTTTTTTAGAAGGCAGTACTTTTATAATAAATGGCTTGAAGCAAAGTCTCTTATGGGCATTTTTATTTATTGCTTTATGCATGCTCTATTTGTTTAAATCATTGAGAATTTTAATTTGTTCGCTTATCCCTAATATAATTCCATTAATTGTAACTGCCGGTATTATGGGCTGGACAGGAGTTCGTTTAAAACCCTCTACAGTACTTATTTTCAGTGTTGCCCTGGGTATAGCCATAGATGTAACCATACGGTTTCTTGTTAATTATAAACAGGAACTTCCTGCAAATAATTTTGATGTTAAAAAGACGGTATCAGACACCATTAAACATACGGGCTTAAGTATTTTATACACTTCACTTGTTTTGATTGCCGGTTTTATCATTTTTTGCTTCAGTGGATTTGGAGGTACACAATCTTTGGGATGGCTCACTTCAATTACTTTATTAGCCGCAATTTTTACGAATCTTATTTTACTTCCTGTGTTATTGATAGCTATGCGTAAAAAGTAATGGGCGACGTCACCCGGATTTTTTACCGTTGAAATGCAGCATTTAATGATAATTTGTGTCTATCAATACATATTCGTGACTGTGTAATTATATTTGCTAATTAAAATTTAAATGTTCATGAGAAAACTTCTATTGACTTTGTCGGCAATATTTTTATTGCTGCTAGGTGGCTATGCCCAAAAAAGAACAATTACAGGGACAGTAACAGATGAAAAGGGGAATCCCATTGCAAATGCAAGTGTTCAAATTAAGGGAACCCAAATTGGAACAACTACAAATAACGACGGTACCTATTCTATAAGTGTACCTCCAAATGGCAAAACATTAACCTTCTCCTCAATAAGTGCGGAGTCGCAACAAATTGCAATCGGAAGCGACGATGTTATTAACTTAAGCATGAAAAGTACCAATACAGTTCTTGCTGAAGTTGTTGTTACTGCTTACGGTAATACAAAGAAAAAGGCCTTTACCGGAACCGCATCTACCATAAAGGCGGATGATGTGAAAGACCTGCAGGTAAGCAGCATTGGGAATCTTTTGCAAGGCAAGGCGAGTGGGGTTTTAGTACTGAACGATAATGGGCAACCGGGAGAAAATCCTGAAATAAGAATCAGGGGTATTGGGTCAATTACATCCGACGCATCTCCATTATATGTTGTTGATGGAGCCCCTTACGGAGGCAACATTAATAGTATTAATCAAAATGATATAGAAAGCTTTACTGTATTAAAAGATGCCGCTTCAACGGCATTGTATGGATCAAGAGCAGCAAATGGGGTTATATTAATCACCACCAAGACCGGACGTGGTAAGCCAATCGTTAATTTATCGGTAGTAACGGGTTTTTCTACCAGGGCAGTAAATGATTATCCTTATGTGAACTCCCAGCAATTATATGAACTAACCTGGGAAGCATTAAAAAATGAAGGATCTTTAAATCCGACTTTAGTTACAAATGCAGGCGCCATTTCCCCACAGGATTATGCCACTAAAGGTGTGGTTGGTTTATTGGTCTATAATCCTTTTGGAGTGCCACAACCTGTTGGTAACGATGGTAAACTAGTTAGCGGTACTAAAAATTTATGGGACCAGAATTGGGCAGATGCTTTATTAAGAACCGGGATACGCAACAATTATGATCTTTCTATTTCAGGAGGAAGCGATAAAACAAAATATTATTTTTCCGGAAGCTATCTTGATGATCAGGGATTACCCATAGAATCAGATTTTAAAAGATATACCGGGAGATTAAATCTAACTACTAAAGTAAATGACTGGCTGGACGCGGGTATAAATACGAATGTTGCTTATTCAACTCAAAATTATCCGATACAAGGAGGAAGCTATTATTCTAATGTGATTGGCTGGATCAGGACCGTTTCGAGTATATACCCTGAGTATGTCCTTGATCCCGCTACAGGTCAGCCTATTTTAGATGCAAATGGGAAAAAGCAATATGACTATGGTAACAATGGCCCATTGAACAGACCCATTCTTAATCCTGGAAATCCGGCAGGTACTACAGCACAAAATCCAACTACTTATGACCGTTTTACTACTTCGGTGAATGGCTTTGCTGAAGCACAAATAATAAAGGGTTTGAAATTCAAAACACAATATGCCCTCGATCTTTTCCAGCTGCAAGGAAATTATTATTATAATCCATTTGTAGGAGATGGGGCTGCTTATGGGGGATTAAGTGATAAATCAAGGAACGAATCAACTACTCAAACTTTTACCAATACACTTACTTACGATAAAAACTTTGGTGATCACCATATTAATGTCTTGGGAGGTATGGAAGCATATAGATACCATGAAAGTGATGTTGAAACACAGTCGAGAGGGTTTACTTTCCCAGGAGCCACCGAACTTTCTTATGGAAGTACCCCCTATACCGCCACATCTACTTCATATGATGACAGGTTAGTAAGTTATTTTGGCCGGTTAAATTATGATTATAATGAAAAATACCATGTATCATTATCATTAAGAACTGATGGTTCCAGCAGATTCGCGGATACGTCCAGGTGGGGGATTTTTTATTCCGTAAGCGGTGCATGGAATATAAATAAGGAAAAGTTTTTCAGCGGAATTAGATCTCTGAGTGAATTAAAAATCAGGGTCAGCTATGGCACTACAGGAAATAGAAATGTATTAAATCCCAGCACCGGTCTTCCTGCTTATTTTCCGTACTTAGGTACTTACTCAGCAGGCGCAAATATTGCTAATTATAGCGGTTCTATTATAAACACATTGGGAAATGGTAATCTGCACTGGGAAACTCAAAAAACCCTTGATCTTGGATTGGATTTCGGTTTCTTAAAAAATAGAATTACCGGATCTTTCACTTATTTTGAAAGAAACTCGCAGGATTTACTATACTTAAGACCATTACCTCCCTCCGTTGGTATCAATGGTATTAATGACAACATTGCTAAAGTGTCCAATAAAGGGGTTGAAATTGATTTAACCACCCAAAATGTTGTTACGAAAAATTTCACCTGGACTACCTCTGTTAATGCAAGCTATACAAAAAATAAAATTGTATCGCTACCAGGAGAACAATTTGACGGCCCCGGTTATAGCAATCTAAAAGTCGGCCAAAGTCTTAATAATTTTTATATAAGAGAATATGCAGGTGTTGATGCTTCAGACGGAAGGCCGATGTGGTATATGGATGTAAAAGATGCAAACGGTAAAGTCACCGATAAAACGGTTACCAAGAGTTATAGTGCCGGCACCCGCTATTATGAAGGCGCTTCATTACCAGACTGGACGGGCGGTTTTACTAGCACTATGTCTTATAAAAATATTGATTTAACTGTTTTTATTTACGGCAGCATTGGAGGAAAAGTCTATGACGCTGACTATGCGGGGTTAATGCATTCCAGCACAGGCATACAACCTGGCTATCAATGGAGTACTGATATATTAAACAGGTGGCAAAGCCCTTCTAATCCAGGAGATGGAAAAACACCAAGATTAACTGCAACAACAGATGACCAGGGCAATTCCGTTTCCACGCGCTTTCTATACGACGACTCTTATGCAAGGATAAGGAATATTACTTTAGGGTATTCTTTTCCTAAAGATCTCTTAAGTAAGATTAATTTTTCAAGCGCCAGATTCTATGTAGACTTTCAAAATCCTTTTACATTTTTTGGACGTAAGGGTCTCGATCCTGAGGAGGGGCTTCAGGGTATTACAGATAATACCTCGAGCGTATATAAAACAATTTCACTTGGTGTAAACATTGGTTTTTAATTTTTAAACGTATTTAATTTCACAATATGAAAGCCACAAAATTTTTAATAGCAATTTGTATAGGTGCTTTGACGATTACATCCTGCTCAAAAAAATATCTTGATGATGTAAAGCCCGCTGATGGAACCTTATCTGACGCGGTTATATTTGGATCTAAAATAGGCGTGGACAACGCTATGACAGGAATTTATAACCTATTTCAACAATACATAAATGATAATGGAAGACAGAATATGTATGGTCTGAAAACTATACAATTTAATTTTGATATGAGAGGAGACGACCTCATTTCCGATCCGAGCAACTGGTGGCTTTATGAAAATAACTGGTCTGATAATGCTTATGGACGAATTGCAACTTCGGCGAGAACTGAACAAATATGGAATCTATTTTATAAAGCAATCAATAATGCCAATGCAATTATTTTAAATACACCGAACATTCCAGAATCAGATGCTGTGAAAAATGCATTAATTGGCGAAGCAAAGGCATTAAGAGCCTACTCATATTTCTGGTTGGTAAGAATTTACCAGTTCACCTATGCAAAGGACCCTAATGCTCCCGGGGTACCACTTTATACAGAACCTGCAACTTCGGCAAGCAATGGAAATCCAAGAGCCTCAGTAAAAGAAGTATATGATTTAATAACAAGCGATCTGGAGTTTGCCGTTGCCAATTTAACCGCAGACAGAATTGATAAATACAGAATTAATAAGAATGTGGCTGAGCTTATTCTTGCGGAGGTTTACCAGGAGCTCGCTATGGCCGACAATAGTTTATGGACCAAAGCAATTAGTAACGCCCAGGCAGCCAGGGTGGGATACCCGTTAATGACAGGTGCCGAATATGCTTTGGGATTTAATTCTGTTGCAAATGAAGAATGGCTATGGGGGATACAATTCAATGCATCACAATCTTTGTCATATGCTTCGTTCTTTGGATACATAGATCCCACTCCAGCGAATACCCGGTATCAGGATATTTATGTAAATACATCTTTCGTAGATCAGTTCACCGCTACAGATGTAAGAAATCTTTTTGTGCCGGCCCCAAATCAAAATGCTTTTTGGCAAGTTTGGATGACCGCAAAATTTCGTGATAATGCATCTTTTTCCGGCGATTTAGTATTGATGCGTTCCGCTGAAACCTATCTTATAGAAGCTGAAGGTGATGCGCAATTGGGACAATTAGAGGCAGCTAAAGATGCATTATATGTGTTGCAACTAAAAAGAGACCCCAATGCTGTTAGATCGACAGCGCCGGATAAAACTACCTTGATTAATGAAATACTTTTAGAGAGGCGTAAAGAATTATATGGAGAAATGGGAGTACAATTTTTTGATCTAAAAAGATATCAACAGGCTTTAGTAAGAGATGGAAACCAGTGGAGCTTACTCAATATTGCTCCGGATAGCAATAAGTGGAGATGGCAGTTGCCACAGGCTGAAATGGATGCTAACAAAGCCTTGACTTCAGCAGATCAAAATCCTCTTTAAATTCTAAACTAAACGTTATGAACATAAAAACTAAATTTTATTTATTGATAGTAACGATCCTATCGCTGGGCTCCTTTTCCTGTAAAAAAGATAATACTATCAATACACCTGTTTTATCAGAATTTGCGACACCAACATTTGTTGGAAGTTATTATATAGCTGATGATCCAAATTCTGTTTATAAAATTCCTGTTGGAATTACAACTGTTTCGGATAAACCAAGAACAGTAACATTTAGTGTTTCTTCACCTACTGGTGCCACAGAAGGCCAACAATATAATCTTGGAACTACATCCATTGTTATACCTGCTGGTACCGCACAGGACTCAATTTCTCTAAGAGGGATTTTTGGTGGTTACGCAGCTGGTAGAAAAGATACTTTAATTTTTACAATAACAGGTGGTGATGCTCCTATATTGCCGGGGGCCGGTGTTTATAAAGTTGTTTTACAGCAATTTTGCCCACTTGACATGAGTATTTTTTCTGGTGATTTTGAGGTTGTAGAAGATGATTGGCAAGATTATTTTCCTGGCGATATTGTACAATTATCAGTTGATGGAAATACGGTGTCGTTTGATTATCCAACCAGTTATATGCACAAGCCGCTGCTTATTAAGGTAAATCCATCAACTTTTGCTACTTCGGTTGATTTTACAGATTTTGGGGGCTATGGTTCAGGGGGCGACATTTATTCTTGCCAAAGTATTCCCGGCTCTAACAGCGTAGTAGTTCCCTGCGATGAAACTATCAGTGTACTTTTAGAATTCTATCAAGGTAGCGACGATTATGGAGCTGGTTTACTCAAATTGCGCAAAAATTAGAATAGATGCCGCATAATTTAAATTAGGGTTTTCTTAAAAGTTAGTTTTAAGAAAGCCCTAATTGCTTTCATATAAAATCTTTGCCTATGGCACTGGATCATGCCCGTGCCCACCCCATGGATTACAACTTGCTATTCGTTTAATCGTAAGCCACAAACCCTTTACAGGCCCGTATTTTTTTAAAGCTTCAATACCATATTGTGAGCAGGTTGGCGTGTAGCGGCACGAAGGACCAATCCAGGGAGATATGATCAACTGGTATAATTTTATGAGAAATATAAAGGGTAATGATAATATTTGTTTTGCTGTTTTCATTTATGGCTTTCTCTCCGCTTAATTCTCATTTAGATCATGACAAAATTACTATTAACCAATTTATTGACGAACTAATGTGGGATCGTGTTCGGCATTAAGATAAAAAATTATCGATTGCACGGATTTGTTTTATGAAAATTCCTCATCAATTTCTCCATATTTACCATAAAGAAAAGCGTCAAAAATTATATCCATACTCATTTCATATCCTCGAACAAACCACTTATCTTTGCGCAAAATTCGGAATAAATATGAGGTTTGATTGGATGAAATCTTTATTGGTAGCGGCTTTCAGCCTAATAATGCTTTCGTTATCTTCAGGTGTTTTGGCCCAGGAAAAAAAAGAAACAGTTACTGAAGAAAAAAAAGGTTTTGACGCCAATGAAGTTATTTTTGGCCACGTAAAAGATGCTCATGAATTTCATTTTCTAACGTACAAAGGAAGTGACGGGAAAGAACACGAAGCTGTCATTCCTTTGCCTGTTATTTTGTATTCTCCTCAAAAAGGTTTTTCGGTATTCATGTCTTCAGCTTTACATCATGGTCAAATTGCGGACGGGTATAAGTTAGAAGAGGGTAAGATTGTACCGGTAGACTCTTCTGTGAAGGTATATGACATTTCTCTGTCGCGGAATGTGGTGCAAATGATAATCGCTTTGATCTTATTTGTATGGCTGATGCTTTCAATAGCAAAAAAATATAAAAAAGGGCATGGTACAATAAGCGCCCCAAGCGGTGCCCAAAATGCAATCGAAATTGTAATTGAATTTATAACCGAACAAGTGGGTAAGCCGTATCTTGGAAATCGCTATGTAAAATATATGCCTTACCTGCTAACAGTATTTTTCTTTATCCTCATCAATACTTTTTTTGGAATGATACCGGGTTCTGCTAATGTAACCGGAAACATTGCATTTACAATGGTTTTGGCACTAATCGCATTTGTTGTTATCATGTTCAGCACCAATAAACATTATTGGGGCCATATTATTAACCCTGATGTACCATGGGGAGTAAAGATTATTTTGATACCCGTTGAAATACTCGGAATTTTTACAAAGCCATTTGCATTGATGATTCGTCTTTTTGCAAACATGCTTGCCGGGCATATTATCATCATTTGCTTGATCTCCATGATATTTATTTTTGGAGCCTTAAACAAAGGAATTGGTTGGGGATTCGCTCCAATATCATTAGCATTTTCAATCTTTATTTATTTCATAGAAATATTGGTTGCCTTTATCCAGGCATTTATATTCACTAATTTAACGGCTGTGTTTATTGGCCAGGCTATGGAAGGTGCTCATGATTCTCATGGTGAGGAACATGTCGATGCAGTTTTATTATAAACTAATAATTAGTAAGAAAGTTTTTTTAAACAGTATAAAATACAATTATGGATTTAGTTACAATTTTAAGTACAACACCATGGGCAAATGCTGGTGGAGCTATTGGCGCAGGACTTGCGGCGGTAGGAGCCGGTATTGGTATCGGACAAATTGGTAAAGGCGCAGTGGAAGCAATTGCACGCCAGCCGGAAGCCGTTAACGATATCCGGTCTAACATGATTCTGGCAGCGGCACTTATTGAAGGTGTTGCATTGTTCGGAGTTATTGCGGGTATATTGGCCATGTTTGTGTAAAACGAAACCAGCTGTATTCAAAGCACAGGGCGGAGAATACAGCTTTATTTTTATTCTAATAATTTTTAATATGGATTTACTTACACCATCTTTTGGTCTCATCATCTGGACGCTGGTTGCTTTCCTGGCAGTTTTTTATATTCTGAAAAAGTTTGCCTGGAAGCCGATTTTAAATTCGCTAGGCGAAAGAGAAAAAAATATTTCAGATGCTCTTCTGTCCACTGAAAAAATAAAAAAGGAAATGGAATCACTAAAGAGCGAAAATGAAATATTGCTCACTAAAGCCCGTGAAGAAAGATCTCAAATGATGCGTGAAGCCAAAGAAATGCGTGATAAAATTATAGGTGAAGCCAAGGAACAAGCCAGGTTAGAAACCAATAAAATTATTGGAGATGCACAAGCCGTAATTCATCAACAAAAAATGGCTTCAATTATTGATCTTAAAAACCAGGTAGGAAATCTTGTAATTGAAGTGAGCGAAAAAATACTTCGCAGGGAACTCAGTAATAAAGAAGAACAGGAAAAATACATCAATCAACTGGCATCAAATATTGATTTGATTTAATAATTGCAGCAATGCAAATGAAAATAAAAGAATAGCAGATGCACAATCCGAGGTTAGCAGAACGATACGCAAAAAGCCTGATAGACCTTTCAATAGAACTCAACCAATTGGAGGATGTAAGTGATGACATGCTTTCACTTCAATCCATCTGCAGGCAAAGCCGCGAGTTTGTTCTAATGCTTTTTAGCCCCATTATTACGGCAGATAAGAAATATAAAATTGTTAATACAATAACCGAAGGAAAAATTTCAAAAATTACCCAAACCTTTATCAAGTTGCTTTGCAGCAAAAACAGGGAAGCTAATCTCCCAGGCATCGCTACCTCATTTATTGAGCAATTCAATAAGATTAAAGGTATACATAAAGTGAAGCTCACTACCGCAGTTCAGGTTTCAGATGAGATCAAAAATTCGTTCATTGAAAAAATAAAAGCAGCAACAGACATAAAAATTATTGAATTAGAATCAAAAGTAAATGAAGAACTGATTGGCGGTTTCACACTTGAAATGGACGGAAAACTTGTTGATGCCAGTATCCTGAGAGACATTAAAGATGTAAAGAAGCAGTTTGCAAATAATGATTACATCCACAAATTGCGATAATTTTTTTCTGCCGATTTCAATAACGCCTCACTTTACTTTCAAAAGAATTTATTTTCTTTAATTCGGTAATGTAATTGTTTTCGTAATTGTGCTTTGGCCTGAGAACAACAATTTTATTAAACAATGAAATATTGTATCATCAATCTTACGTGAAACTTATACACAACCGGCGAATTTAAACAATGAGAAATGTATAAAATGAAACAAACATGGCGGTGGTTCGGTCCTTCGGATCCCGTCAGCTTAAGCGACGTAAAACAAACAGGGACAACAGGAGTTGTAACTGCTCTGCATCATATTCCCCATGGTGACACGTGGACAATGGATGAAATTGAAAAACGCAAAAATGAGATACAAAAAGCCGGGCTGCAATGGTCCGTTGTGGAAAGTATAACGGTTCATGAAAATATAAAAACCAGAAGTGGTAATTATAAAGAATACATTGAGAAATATAAAACTTCTATACGAAATGTTGCCGCTTGCGATATCCCTGTAGTAACTTATAATTTTATGCCGGTTAACGATTGGACACGAACTTCATTAAATTATGAAATGACAGATGGTTCCCATGCTCTTTATTTCAATTGGGTTGATTTGGCTGTTTTTGATATCTATATTTTAAAAAGAAAAAATGCAAGCGATTCTTATTCCGTTGAAATTTTGCAAAAAGCTGAAGGACGTTTCAAAAATTATTCTCAGGCAGAGTTGGAAGCTTTATCGGGAGTTGTGACGTTTGGTATACCCGGAGAGAAAAAGGCCTCAACTGCTGATATGTTGAAAAAGCTGGAACTGTATATGGACATAGATGCATCTTCCTTACGGGAAAATCTTTGTGAATTTCAAAAAGAAATAAGTTCGGTAGCAGAAGAATGCGGAATAAAGCTTGCCATACATCCGGATGACCCGCCCTTTCCTATCCTGGGATTGCCGAGAATTGTGAGCAGCCAGGATGATTTTAAATATTTTTTAAATAAAGTTGACAATCCTGCAAATGGC
Organism: uncultured Chitinophagaceae bacterium; assembly: GCA_963756945.1. Taxonomy (GTDB): domain Bacteria; phylum Bacteroidota; class Bacteroidia; order Chitinophagales; family Chitinophagaceae; genus Ginsengibacter. The sequence continues at coordinate 107,508 of CAVWQJ010000026.1, forward strand.
GTTTGCTTCTGCACGGGTTCTTTAGGCGCCTCTAAAAATAATAACCTAACGGAGATGGTTAATCGTATAGGAGAAAAAATTCATTTTATTCATTTACGAAACGTAAGAAAAGATGAAGAAGGAAATTTTTATGAAGCCGATCATCTTGATGGTGACAATGACATGTTTTCGATAGTAAAAGAATTGCTGTTATTACAACAAAAATTAAAGACATCAATCCCCTTTCGCCCGGATCATGGACACCAGATGCTGGATGATTTAGATAAAACAACAAATCCCGGTTATTCTGCAATCGGAAGACTGAGAGGACTTGCAGAATTAAGAGGGCTTGAAATGGGAATACTTAATTCATTATAGAATCAATCAACAGAATGATTCGCTAAATGATTGTGATGCGTATCAGCATCTTTGTCATTTGAATTAATATTATATTTGCCTTCTTTTAAAAATTACTTACTTAGTCTAAATAATGCAGATTTTTCTATTTAATAAAAATCTGTTTTACAAATTCTATCCCCAATGTTATTTTGTGTAAAAGGAGTATCTAAATTTAAATAGTATGAAGTTTCTGAATGTTATTATAAAGTACCGGTTGCCATTGGGCATTTTCTTTTTAGCGCTCGCAATTGGGGTTAATATTTTTACAGGTTTTTGGCCATCTTTTATTTTATATTTAATTGCCCTGGTTTTAATAGTCGGCCATTTTTTATTCGGCCCAATGCGGCTAATACAAGGTTACATGGAAAGTGGTGATATGGCCGGAGCACAAAAGGTTATTGATTCTATATGGTTTCCCGGCTTGCTTATAAAACCGGTTCGTTCCGTTTATTTTACATTAAAAGGGAATCTTGCAATGGTAAATGAAGATTACGAAAACGCGGAGAAGCACATGAAAAAAAGCCTGAGCCTCGGTATGCCTATGAAGGAAGCTGAAGGCGCCAATAAATTACAATTAGGAATGTTGGCTATGCAAAAAGGCAATATTCGCGAAGCTGAAAATTATATTCGCCAGGCAATTCGTTCAGGACTTCCTGACAAGGAAAATGAAGCTGCTGCTTACTTACAACTCTCTTCTATTATGATTAATAAAAGGGAATTTCGTGCAGCTAAAGAATACTTCAGAAAAGTAAAAGCTTTAAAGCCAACAACACCTCAAATAGTTGACCAGGTGAAACAAATGGAAAAGTATATTTCGAGAATGCCGGGATAAATGCCAGAAAGGTATCAATGATTATAAAATGTAAATTTGCATAAATATTCGATTTTAATTATGGCAATTTCAGCAACAGATAAGGAGTTGATCAAATACTTCACCAAACTTAATGAGCCGCAAAAACAATCTTTATTGCAGGTAATTAAAACCTTTTTCAAATCAGAAAATGAGCCGTCTGACCAGATTACTATAGAAAACTACAATAAAGAATTAGATGATGCAATGGGTAGGATTTCTAATGGCAATTTTACAACATTAGAAGAGTTGGAAAAAGAAATGCATTCATGGTAATTCTGATTGATAATGAGGCAAAATCCTGGCTTCCATAAAGGAATTATTAAAAAATCCCGAGAAACATCCTCCGGATAAATATAGATTCAATAATGATAAATCTTATCGTGCTTATGAAATTCATAAATACAGAATTAGTTATCATGTTTCTCCGGAAGAAATCAGAGTTATTCGAATTAGACATACAAAGATGAATCCGCAGGAGTATTAGATAATAGTTTTATTTCTCACCCTTAAAGAACCCAAGTTCGCTTAATATTCCCTTTGTAATTTTCATTCTCACTTTGGACATATCAATATTTTTGTCGGCAGATCTTACTTCTGTTACAAAAAGATAAACGTGGCGGTTCTCTTCTATCCAGCCAACTATCCAGCCAATTGCAGTACCGTTTTCATCAAAACCCCAACCAGTTTTATAACTTAATTTATAAAGTGTGTTATTTTCCTGCAGCATAACATCACGCACAATCTCTTGCGCTCGCTTACTAAAAGGCAGTTGATCAAAATATAATTTGTTTACAAGCCCAAGTTGTTCATCAGGAGAAATTTTTAAAGTGTTGTTTAACCAAAAAGAATCTATAGGTCCGCTGATATCCATATTACCGTAATGCAAAGAATCAATCCAAAGTTTCATAGTATCTCTTCCAATTCTTCGGGCTACCTCCTGGTAGTACGGCACCGCCGAAACTTTAAAAGCTTCTTCCATTGTAAGATCTTTATTCCAGTCTTCATTCCATCGCTTTATGCTATCCCATTTTATCACCATTTTCTCGTCAGTAATTTTACCGGTTTCAAGCCCGATAAGAGAGTTTACAATTTTGAAAGTTGACGCAGGTAAAACCCTTTGGGTATCCAGCTTCATATTATAGACCGTTATTTCGCCATTTGCATTATCTAATAAAGCGAAACATCCATCGACATTTGATGAGTCGAAATATTTTTTTAAGTCATTATTTATTTTTGCCCTGTTGACTGTGCAGGAAGAAATAGTAATGGAAGTGATTAATAATAACAGTGAATTTTTTTTCATAAATGCGAAATCAGGAGGGTCAATTTTATCATAATTATTTAGATGCGTAGTGCTCTGCCGTAGCACATAAGGCGTCGTAAAAATCGTTTCCGTATTTTCTTATCAGAGCTTCTTTTAGGAAAACATAAACAGGAACTTTTAATTTTTTACCGAGGCTGCAGGCGGCTTTACAAAGGTCTTCACGAGGTTCGTAGTTGACAAGATCCGTTTTACTTTTCCTGCTTTTTTTTATTCTTACGGGATACAGGTGGCAGCTTAAAGGTTTTTTCCAGCTTATTTTTCCATCGTTATAAGCTTGTTCTATACCGCACTTCACAATTCCCTTTGCATCTTTAATTCCATACACACACATTCCGGAACTCACTGTTGGAGTTACCCAACCAAATTCCCGGTTATAAATATATTTCCCCTGTCTTTCAATTTCGGTTACTGATTCCCGTGAGAGGTAGGATGCTACAATTTTATAAACATCGGTCAGCTCTTTTAATTCACTATTTTCCAATGGCGCTCCTGCATCGCCATCTACGCAGCAACCACCTTTGCATTTTATAAGATCACACACAAACTGGTCTTCAACTACCTGGTCGCTTATTAAAATATTGTCAATGCTTATCATGCTGTAAAGATACTGTTAGGAAGTTAATTAGTTATTAGTTAACAATGATTAGTGGTTATGACGATACCTAATAGCTAATGGGCCACTAGCCTCTATTTCCATTTCAGCGTATTAATAATATGCTTCATGTCTTCCTGTAAAAAATCATTTACGGGGCGAAGGGAATCCTCGTTAGGTGTTGCATCAAAATATAAGGCGCCTCTTAAAAAATTATGAGTTGTATCACTTAAAAAAAATTGCCTGGCCGTGGCCACGCTTCCGGAAAGGCGGAAAAAAATTCCGGTTATGTCATTGGGCGTGTGCATAACACTATCCTCTATAGAATTGGCTTTTACATCGTTTTTATAAGTAAGATTATAACAATCGTTAACCAGGTTCTGAAAAACATTTCTACCGATGGAATCTCTGTACCCGCCGCCCGTGTTCTTTACCTGGTATACTGATGTTTGCCCAATAACTTTATAAGTAATATAGATTTTGCCATTTAAAGAAGGGAAGTCAATGTTAATAGAATACGGATCCTGACCTTTTTGATTTGACAGAAGAGAGTCTTCTTCAATTACCGCATATGCCGGGTATTCAAAAGAATATGGAAATCCCGGTTTGTCAAACTTCACATATTCTCTTTTTGGAAAATCAATTTTATAATATCCCTTTTTTTTAGAAGTATAAGTCGAGTTACAACCAACAAATAAAATAAAAGAAAGAATAAATAAAACTAATGGTATTGAAAAAATATTTTTCGCATTAAACAGTTTGTGCATCTTCATTTTTTTTCAATGTAAGTTTTACTTTTTCAATTCGGTTTTTATTTATAGCCAGCGGTATAAATGTAAAATCGCCTGCAACAATATTTTCATTTACCTGTGGAAACTCGCCAGCTATTTCAAGTACAAGGCCGGCAAGAGAATCACTATCACCACGAATTTTATCGAAGGTATCGACAGGAATATGAAGGGCTTTGCAAACATCATTGATCATTGTTTTTCCTTCAAATATGTAATTGAAATCGTCTATTTTTTTATTGGCATTTTGTTCATCATCAAATTCATCTTGTATGTCCCCAATAATCTCTTCCATAACGTCTTCGAGTGTCACGATTCCCGAGGTGCCACCAAATTCATCTACTACAACTGCAAAATGTATTCGTTTATTCCGAAAGTCCTGCAAAAGATCTTCAATTAACTTTTGCTCGTGAACATAAAATACCGGCCGCATCAGCGTGTGCCAGTCATATATCTCTTCATCAAGGTGCGGCAATAAATCTTTTGTATGAAGAATGCCCGCAATTTCGTCCAGGTTATTTTTATAAACAGGCAAGCGTGAGTAATGCATTTCTTCCACCTTATTTTTTACATCCTGGAAAGAAGTATTGAGTTCAATACCACTAACGTCCAAACGTGTACGCATTGTTTGTTTAACAGTTGTATTGCCAAATTTTCTAATGCCTTTTAAAATTTGTTTTTCTTCGCTGGTAGCTTCGTGATCAGGCAGCAGGTCAATTGCATAGTCCAGTTGTGTATCATCCATTCGGGAAGAACCGGAATGAAATCCCTTCTCAATTCCATCACTCAGCCTTACCATGCGGATACTTATTCGAAAAAAAATGGTATGAAATATCTCTATAAGTAATGAAGAAGTAGCCGCAAACCATATTTTATGATGTGTCGCCCATACTTTTGGCAACACTTCGCAAAACATAACAAGTATTGCAGTAACAACAACAACTTTAATCGTAAACTCCAGGATAAACTGCAGGTGCAGGCTATCAATCCAATTATTCATCAACGTGTTTGATATAAGTATAATCCCAATATTTACAAGGCTGTTTGTAATTAACATCGATGCAAGCAAGGTTTTAGGATTTTCAAGCAGTGTAACAATTCTTTTATAAGACGGATGCTGCCTGGTTTTTAGCATATTGATATCCTTAACCGTCAGGGAGAAAAAAGCTACTTCAGATCCGGAAACTAAAAAAGACAATAAGAAAAGTATGATGATGGTAAAAAAAAGTATGGTGGTGGCAGCAGGAGTTATTGCAAGAAAATTAAGTAAAGCATAACTATAAAGAATAGACGAATGATAATCCAAAGTAAAGAATTTTAGTTAAAAATGCGGATGAATATAATAATCACCCATTTTTAAAAGGGAAGCTTTTCTGAGCCTTCATCAATGGGTGGTATATCATTTCCCGGTAAATTTTCATGGCCTCCCTCAACGCCAGGTTGCCCGACTTCTGAGCGTTTATCCAGCATGATAAGGTTGTCCGCAATTATTTCTGTCGCCATTTTTTTATTGTGATCCCTGTCTTCCCAATGCCTTGTTTTTAACCGGCCTTCGATATAAACAAGGCTGCTCTTATGTAGATATTTTTGTGCAAGTTCAGCAAGGCCCCTCCATAAAACGACATTGTGCCATTCTGTTTGAGAAATCAGCTTTCCCGTCTTGTCTTTATAAGTTTCAGTGGTTGCCAACGGAAATTTTGCAACGGGAATATTGCCTTCGAGATATTGTATTTCCGGGTCTTTTCCCAGGTTACCAATAAGTACAACTCTATTTACGCCTCTCATAAAAAACTTATTTTCTTCGGTTCGCAATTTGATAAAAACAAATTTAAAGATACATTTTAATCCCGCAAGTAAGAAGTGATAAATTTAGGAAATGCAAGCTTTCTAAGTTCATTCTTAGAAACAGGTGTATATTTTTTTACAGGTTGTGCCGCTTTTTTTAGAGTGATGTGGATAAACCTTCCGGTAATAATTTGATGGGTGAGTTTTTGGCGATATGTTTTAGAAACTTTGTCAATTTTAATATGATTTCCGTTAAATAATTTTTTGAAGGGTTGGCTTTTTAAGAACTCATTTTCCGGAATTATCCGATCCGTCTCTATCAGAATAAACTCAAATAAATTTTGCCAGATATCTTTTTCTGTTCTCTGGTTTATATAAATTTTGCCGCAGCGTTGAACCACCAAATAATTAAAAAACCGTTGCCGGATTTTTATTCCCTTTTCCTTTATAGGCAAAATGCTCACAAAGTTTTTTTGGCAGGCAATACATTTTTTTTGAAGCGGACATTCCTGACACAATGGAAGAACCGGCTTACATACAACGGCGCCAAAGTCCATAATTGCCTGGTTATATTCAGCAGGTTCTTCTTTGTCGATCAAACTATTAGCAAGAGTTCTAAATAATTTTTTACCCGCTGTGGAATCAACTGGAGTCTTAATGCCAAAAAATCTTGCCAATACTCTAAAAACGTTCCCGTCTACAACTGCGTATGGTTGGTTAAATGCAAAAGATGCAATTGCCGCGGCCGTATAATCTCCAATTCCTTTAAGGGACAAGATTTCTTCATGGGTCTCGGGAAACATCCCATTCAACTCATCGCAGATATATTTTGCAGAAGCAATCAGGTTAGTGCAACGGCTGTAATAACCTAATCCTTCCCACAGTTTATAAACGTCCTGCTCTTTAGCTCTTGCGAGACTTTTCACGTCGGGCCAGGCCGAAATAAAGCGATTATAATACGCCAGGCCTTGCTGTACACGTGTCTGTTGTAATATGATTTCGCTTACCCAAATTTTGTATGGATCCCTTTCTCCTTTCCATGGCATTTCCCTTTTATTTTTATTTCTGTTCCATTTTATTAAAAATTCAAAAAAAAATTTCTTATTTTTCATTAAATATTAAATGTGTAATCGATTTGTAACTAATAATTCATGCAAATATGTGCGCTAAATGATAAAGAATGGATTTCAATTAAGAAAATAATCTTTTGCTGACCTTTTAAAACATTTTTTATTTCGAATTTAAATCAATAACCCAATTTCAATCTAAAAAAATGAGAAAAGCAGATATTATCAACCAGATTTCAGAAAAGACAGGGATACCCAAAGTGGATGTGTTAGTTACACTTGAAACCTTATTTAAGGAAGTGAAAGAATCGTTGGCCAAGGGAGAGAATATCTACATAAGAGGATTTGGCAGTTTCATCACTAAAAAACGGGCTGCTAAAATTGGTAGAAATATTAAAAAAAATATTGCGGTAGAAATACCAGAGCATTATATTCCGGCTTTTAAGCCGGCAAAGGAATTTGTTCAGGATATAAAGGAGCGTAACCACAATCGCAATTCACAATAGTTGTACCTTTGCGTGGGAACAAAAAATCTCCCTGATTATTACAATTGATTAAAAGAATTATTCTTGCAGCAGCGGGATGCACATTTTTATTTTTACTCTTCTTATTTGGACAAACAACTATTCCAAAGCCCGATTTCGCAACACCCGCACAGGTTATCCCCCGGTTCGATATCACTGCGTTTATTAATAAGGAAAAGCAACACCTAACCCCATCCGAACTTATTTATGTTTCAAAAATTGAAAATGGCATCAGCCGTGGAGATGTAAAAAATCAAGCCGACAGGCAACTAACTGTACTCGCTAATTTTTGGAAAGATTCGGTCGGAATATTTCCTCCCTACGCTTATTATTTAAGCGAAGCAGCTAAATTGGATAATTCGGAAAAAAACCTCACCTTTGCTGCCCGTTTGATTTTAGAGAACATGAGAAGAGAAGATAGTATGGAGCTAAAATCATGGGAAGCGGAGACTGCAGTGTCTCTATTTGAAAGGGCGTTAAAACTTGATCCGGATAATGATGATTTGAAGGTGGGATTGGGAAGCTGTTATGTTTATGGACCGGGAATGATTGGTGATCCTCAGCAAACCATGAAGGGAATTCAGCAGTTGCTGGAAGTGGTGCATAAGGATTCCAACAATATGCAGGCGCAGATGGTTCTTGGAATTGGCGCGGTTATCTCCCGCCAGTTTGATAAAGCAACAGAAAGATTAAGTAAGGTTGTGGCTTTCGACCCAAACAATCTCGAAGCGGTATCATGGTTGGCCGATGCTTATGCCGGAGCAGGTGATAAGCAAAATGCCATTAAATGGTATGAACAGAGTAAACGGCTGGTAAACGATCCGACATTTAGCAAAGAAGTTGACGAGAGAATAAAAGCATTAAATTCAAGCCCTTAATTGCAGGATATCATATTTCAACATTGATGTATTAAAATAGCACATGTTTTTAATTCATCTTTAATTATAAATTATTTAAAAATTACTCACTTATGCCTTGTGGTAAAAAGAGAAAGCGTCATAAAATTGCAACTCACAAACGCAAAAAGCGTTTAAGAAAAAACCGTCATAAAAAGAAGTAAAACTGTACTTTTACTGTAGCGGGCTAATTTTGCCCGGGATTGCCTGTTACCCCCTCTGTGAGATTAGAAGTTAATTAAAAGATTTTGAGTTGAATAAGGAACTTATTATAAATGCTGCCCCGCAGGCAGTAGAAATAGCCTTACTTGAGGATAAAAAACTTGTTGAATTGCATAATGAAAATGCAAATGCGAGTTTTGCAGTCGGGGATTTATATTTAGGGAAAGTGAAGAAATTAATTCCCGGCCTTAATGCCGCCTTTGTTGATGTTGGATTTGAAAAAGATGCATTTCTGCACTACACTGATTTGAGTCCGTATGTACGTTCAATTCTTAAATTCACAAGAATGGCCATCAACGACAAAGCTGAGCCAGGCTTTGATTTTCCCTCCTTTACAGTTGAACCGGAAATTATTAAAACCGGTAAGATTTCTGAAGTATTAAATGGTAAACCGCACATTCTTGTGCAGATATTAAAGGAACCCATTGCAGCTAAAGGACCGCGACTTAGTTGTGAAATATCTTTACCCGGAAGATTTGTTGTTCTCACCCCTTTTAATGATATCATAGCTGTATCGCGTAAAATTCATTCTTCTGAAGAAAGAAAGCGTCTTCAAAAAATAATTGAGGCTTTTAAACCAAAAAATTTTGGAGTAATTGTTCGCACGGCGGCCGAAGGAAAACATACTTCGGAATTGCATGAAGATTTAATATCGCTTATTACCACCTGGAAAAATATTCAAAAGAACTTGAGTGGTGCTGTTGCTCCTTGCAAAATTATGAGTGAAGAAGGAAAGACAAACAGTATGCTTCGCGATTTGCTAAATGAAGATTTCAATAAAATTGTTGTGAACGATAAGAACATTTTCAACGATACAAAAACCTATTTGCAAAGAATAGCGCCTGAAAAAACTGAAATACTCTCTTTCCATAGCAATGGCTCACCGGTGTTTGATAGTTATGGAATAACAAGACAGGTAAAAGCTTCTTTCGGTAAAACAGTAAACCTCCCAAGTGGTGCTTATCTTATTATTGAACACACTGAAGCATTACATGTAATTGATGTAAACAGCGGCTATAAAAGTGTCAGCAATAACCAGGAACAAAATGCTTTTGAAACAAACCTCGAAGCCGCAGTAGAAATTGCCAGGCAATTAAGACTTCGCGATATTGGCGGTATTATAGTTGTTGATTTCATTGATATGAAGCTGATGGAAAACAAGAAAAGACTTGCAGACCAAATGGAAGTTTTTATGCGTGCTGACAGAGCTAAACATGCAGTGCTACCCATTAGCAAATTTGGTCTTATGCAAATTACCCGGCAGCGTATGAAGCCGGAGATGACCATAAACACTTCTGAGGTTTGCCCCAGTTGCGACGGAACCGGAAAAATTTCTTCGACCCTTGTATTAGAAGACGAGATCGAGAAAAATCTCAGCTATCTTGTTATGCAGAAGCACACCGGCCTTACTATTGAAGTGCATCCCATTCTGCATGCTTATCTTACCAAAGGTTTTCCTTCCAAACGCATGAAGTGGAGACTGAAATACAAACAAAAAATTACTATAAAAGCCAACAGTAATTATCACCTTACTGAGTTTCATTTTTACGACAAGAGTGACGAGGAGATAAAGTTGTAAAGTACAAGATACTTTTGCTATAATTTGCAATCCTCATATATTTCTTCGAGCGACAATTTTACATCAAAAATTTCCAAAAATATTGCTTCGCTTATTTTGTTATATTCTTTCAATTGCCATAGTTTTTCTTTATTAATGGAAAAATGCTCTGTGTGTATTGCTTCAGCATCTATCAGGATATAATCTGTTAAAGAAGGTATGGCACGATAAAGCATAAATTTCTCACCTCTGTCATAGTTTCTTGTGGAGGGTGAAAGTATTTCTATTATCGCTGCAGGAGACGTTGCAGTATTTTGATCTTCCTTTAGCGTTTTTACTTCTCCGCAAAAAATAGAAATATCAGGATATGTAAATAAGGTATTTTCCGGAATATTAATCCGCATATCACTGCCATAAGGCCGACAGCCTTTTCCTTTTAGGGATTTCCCAAGCGACAGGATAACATTAATCGAAATAATATTATGCCTGTTGCCTGCGCCGGACATTGCAAAAATTTCGCCTTTGTAATATTCATGCTTTTCCAAAGCAGCATTTTCCATTTCAAGATATTCCTGGATGGAATAAAACTTTTTTTGATACGCATGAGATGGTTCTTCTATTTCCATATTTTAAAGTTACAAAATACAAAGTATAATTTTGTGTCATGAAATTATACATTAAGAACATGGTGTGCAGCCGTTGTAAGATGGTTGTGAAAGATGAACTCATTAAATTTGGCCTTCATCCAAAAAATATAGAATTAGGCGAAGTTGAAGTTGAAGAAGAACTAAACAATGAAAATAAAAATCAGCTCAACACAATTTTACAATCGTTCGGGTTTGAATTAATTGATGATAAAAAAAGCCGGCTTATAGAAAAAATAAAAAATATCATCGTCGATTTGGTTCACTATTCCGAAGACCGCCCGGCAACAAATTTTTCAGACCATATTAGTAAAGAACTTCATCACGATTATCATTACCTGAGTAATCTTTTTTCAGAAGTTGAAGGAACCACAATTGAAAAATATTTTATTGCTCAGAGAATCGAAAAAGTAAAAGAGCTGCTTAAATATGATGAACTTACCCTCTCGCAAATTGCAGACAAATTAGGATACAGCAGCGTTGCTTATTTATCTAACCAGTTTAAGAAACAAACAGGACTTACACCCACATTTTATAAGTCTCTCCGTGAGAATAACAGAAAGAGTATTGACAACCTGTAAATGTTATAATTCTTATACAAAATCCCATAAAACAGAGTCTTTAACAGAAAGTAATTTTGTAAGTAAAATCACAGATGAAACATACTTACAATATAACGGGGATGAGTTGTACCGGTTGCCAGGCAAAAGTTCAACAATTATTATCCGGGGTAGATGGAGTAGAGAAAGTTACGGTCGATTTGCCTAATGGCAAAGCCGAAATTGAAATGTCAACACATATCCCCACCATTGAATTAAAGTCGGCTTTAAAAGATTATCCGAAATACCAATTGGAAGAAAAAAATAGCTATTCTAACGGAAAGCCACACACGCAAAATAAAGTTAAACCTCCTGCTATAAGCAATATTCATAATCATGCAGGCGGGAAATATTATTGCCCGATGCATTGTGAAGGCAATAAGACTTATGATAAACCCGGTAGTTGTCCTGTTTGTGGAATGAACCTGGAAAAAGAGCACACTGTTTCTGTAAAAAAGAAACAATATACTTGCCCTATGCATCCTGAAATTATCAGGGATGCTCCCGGTTCTTGCCCTATTTGCGGAATGGATTTGGTACCTATAGAACCTGTAGACGACGATGAAAATAAAACCTACAAAGATCTTCTAAAGAAGTTTAAGATTGCTGTGTTATTTACATTTCCTGTGTTGATTATTGCGATGTCCGACATGGTTTCCAACAATCCTCTTATGAAAATAATGGGACAGGAAAAATGGAATTGGGTGCAGTTTGTTTTGACCATTCCGGTTATATTTTATGCGGGCTGGATGTTCTTTCAGCGAGCCTGGAGATCCATAACAACATGGAACCTGAATATGTTTACACTTATAGGAATTGGTACTGGCGTAGCTTTTATATTTAGTGTTATTGCGATGCTGTTTCCCGATATCTTTCCTTCTCAATTCAGAACAGAAAGCGGAACTGTATTTGTTTATTTTGAAGCTGCAACTGTTATTATTACTTTGGTTTTATTAGGACAATTGCTGGAGGCAAAAGCGCACAGCCGAACCAGTGGCGCTATAAAAGAATTATTAAAGTTGGTTCCTTCTGAGGCTACTTTGTTAATTAACGGAGAAGAAAAGATTATATCGATTGATGATATAAAAGAAGGCAACCAATTGCGTGTGAGGCCGGGAGAAAAAATTCCAGTTGACGGAAAAGTAATAGATGGAGAAAGCAGCATCGACGAATCAATGATAACAGGTGAACCTGTTCCGGTTGATAAAAAAGCAGATGATAAAGTTACTTCCGGTACCATAAATACCACGGGATCTTTTGTAATGGAAGCCGAAAAGGTTGGCGCAGAAACGTTGTTGTCGCACATTATAAAAATGGTGAATGATGCAAGCCGCTCTAAAGCACCTATCCAGAAATTAACCGATAAAATATCCCGGTATTTTGTGCCGGTTGTTGTTGCAGTTTCTGTAATCACTTTTATTGCATGGGTAATGTATGGTCCCGAACCAAAATATACTTATGCGTTTGTAAATGCTATTGCAGTTTTAATTATCGCTTGCCCGTGTGCGTTAGGTTTAGCAACGCCAATGTCAGTAATGGTGGGTGTTGGAAAAGGTGCACAATCAGGCGTTTTAATAAAGAATGCAGAGGCGCTTGAAGAAATGAATAAAATAGATACGTTGATCGTTGACAAAACAGGAACACTTACGGAAGGAAAACCCTCAGTTGAAAAAGTAATTGCTGAAGAAGGATTTAATGAAGATAATGTGCTGCAAAAGATTGCCTCGTTGAATAAATACAGTGAGCATCCATTGGCACAGGCAATTGTGAAATATGGTAAGGAAAAAAATATTTCCTTCTCTGATGTAAAAGACTTTGAAGCCCTTACAGGCAAAGGCGTGAAAGGAATGATTGATGGCAAAAGAATAGCATCAGGCAATAAAAAATTAATGGACGAAACTCATTCTATAATCCCTTTAAGCCTGGAAGAGCAGGTAGGTAATGAGCAGAAATCAGGTAAAACCGTTTCTTATATTTCAGTTGATGGAAAGGTTATCGGTTATATAACTATCACCGATAAAATAAAAGATACCAGTAAAAAGGCTATTCAGAATTTAATGAATGATGGCATAGAAATTATTATGCTAACGGGTGATAACGCCGGAACTGCTAAAGCCGTTGCCGATGAATTGCACTTAACAGGTTTCAAAGCCGAAGTTTTACCGGAAGATAAATTGAAAGAAATAAAACGGTTACAAAGTGAAGGGAAAAAAGTAGCTATGGCAGGAGATGGCATTAATGATTCTCCTGCGTTGGCCCAGGCAGATGTTGGAATAGCGATGGGCACTGGAACAGACGTGGCTATAGAAAGTGCTGAAATTACTTTGGTAAAGGGTGACTTACATGGCATTGTAAAAGCGAAAAAATTAAGTGAAGGAGTTATGAAAAATATTCATCAGAACTTATGGTTTGCCTTTGCTTATAACACACTCGGGGTACCGATTGCAGCAGGAATTCTATATCCCGCTTTCGGAATTTTACTATCGCCAATGATAGCAGCAGTCGCTATGAGTTTTAGTTCGGTATCAGTGATTGCAAATTCTTTGCGATTACGAAATTTGAAATTGTAATAAATATGATACCGATTTTATAAAGAAAGATATTTCCCGCAAACTTGCCGGCCAGTCATGAAAATTGTTTTGCAACTTTCGTACCCCCGACTGCCGACAAGCAATTACGGATCAAACCTATCTACACAAATACTTTTTATCAACCGGCATTTATTTTTCGCAGCAGTTCACCTATTAATTGCATTGCAGCAAACTAATAGCACATCAGTTTGATAATGCAGTTTTTCTTACCAGGCGAATAAAGTTTACTCTATAATCAACTTCTGCGTTTGCACGTTACCGGGAGTATTAATACTTACCATGTACATGCCTTTCGATAATGCCGCAATATTTATTTTCTGTTCCGTATCATTAGTGAACTTCTGATTGATCAGCGTTCTTCCCATTAAGTCTCTTACCAAAACGCTGGCGGTCCTCACATCAAGTTTATCATAATTGCCAATAATGAAATATCCATGAGCGGGATTCGGATATATCCTGATCTGCAAACTATTTGTCAAGGTGATGTAAACAATCTTGCTGTAGCTGAATTTTCCGTCATTATCCACCATTTGCAAACGATAGTAAACCTTACCTGTCCGCAGACTTGATATATCATCCGGATAAGTATAATCGTGCCTCAAAACTGAAGTCCCTGCGGCACTCACTCTTCTTACGGTTGTAAAATTTACTCCGTCGGTGCTGCGTTGTATACCGAAATAAGAAGTATTTATTTCATCAGATGTCTCCCAGGTTAACTGTGCAACCTCATCTTGTTTCGTAACATTAAAATTGAGGAGAGTAAGTGGCAGTGCCCCGCTGATGTTACCAAGTATTTGAGTAATGGACCATCTGTTTTCAATATTATCGCGTACTCGTACAAACAAAGTATCGGCGCCTAAAGGAATAGAATTACGCGGGATATCAATTACGAATGATCCGTCTGCGGCAGGAACTGAAAACGTTACGGCGGAACAATTGCCAAAGCCTTCATCAGTTGTAAAAAAGTATTCGCCGTTCAATACTTTATTATTTTCATCTTTATATACTTCCATGTTTCGCCTGAAGGTGATACTCCATCTTCCGAGATTGTCCATCAAGCGACCGTATAATTTATGATATCCTTCGGATAAGCCGGCAGTTGCAGCCGAAAAGTTCTGAAGTACTACCGAAGAGTCGGGGCTGTCAATTGTAACCGGCATTCCCATTCCAAAGCCGGGATCGGCATCTATAAAATACTCTCCGGTTACAACAATAGTTTTCGCCTCTGAAGCAAGCACTTCAATATTTCTTCTTGCACTTAGGCTCCACTTGCCATCACTGTCTTTAGTACGAATGTATAATTTATGATAGCCGGGCTGATAACTACTAACAGGTATGGTTAGTGGAAAAGTGCCGTCAGCAGCCGGTGTTAAACTCACAAGAGTGTTATTTCCATACCCCAAATCGGTATCAATAAAATATTCAACCTGCACTACATTTTGCGACAGGGAAGCCAGGCTTAGCCCCATGCAAAACAATAGGATTATAAAATTTTTCATGATAAGTTATTTTATGGTTCTTGCACTGATGGTTACCGGCAAATTTGTGGAAGTGGCCCCCGGTGTAGTAATTTGATAAATAACAGGTATAGCCGCCAACCCGGAAAGCGTATAACGGCTAATAGCTGCGGTGCCTCCAAAAGCGCCGCGGTCGGTGCCATCCGAACCGCTATTATTCGCCTGTGATCCGCCAGCAATCTGGTATTTACCATCTGTGGAAGTTGAGGTAACAAATAAGGTAGTTATTGCAGGAACTACCAGATTATTATCAGCAGTACCAAACTGCGTAGAGAGGGTTCCTATGTTATAAGCAATAACACCTGCAGAAGCGGCAATATTTGTTATGGCGTTTGTGGGCATCAGGATGTTATTTTTGAATTCACTGGTAGAAAAAGCGAGGTTAGGGTTGGCAAGGTTATCAGGTCCATCAAACACATTATTATTACACTGCAAGATGGGCCATAATGTTGTAGGGTTAGCCAATGGGCTCCCCATGTTAATGTTTTTTGACAAATATTATTGTTAAAAACTAAATCTGTAGGCGGCATAAAAAAGTATTGCCATTAGCGGAAATGGCATTGAATTGAAACGATATTAGGAAAAAAATTTTGCATGATATACGACATCGGAAAGAGAAAAGCCGAACTCACTATTTGCCTTCAATGCGGCATCGTTTCACGGTAATTCCGTTTACGTTGATACAAATATCACGATCAAATGTATTTCCGCCACTGTACAACGTCCGATACCAATTACCTGCGAGTTTTCAGAATTTGGCGTTAAAAATAAATTCTGGCAATTTTAGTTTCCAAAACATTGTTGTAAGTTTTAGGGTTATCCGTAAGCAAATACCCGGTGCCTATAATAACAAGTCTTTTGGTTATTGTTGCACCGGTATGTTAGTCGTAGAGCCTTCCACATGAATAGTATCACCATCATTAACAATACCAAAAGCCACAGCCTGGTTCATCTGCGTTAAATACCGGGTAGGCAGCGAGTGCCCCCAAAATTATCACCCCACAGCGTACTGCCGTCATAATTGGATAGATTGTTTACCCGCCATATTTTGGCGTCAGCTTGTTGGGTAAGGCATATAGCAACTGCGGCTAATGCAATAAAGAGTAATTGTTTCTTTTTCATAAAAAAATTTTTAATGATTTAAAAAATATATTATATGGCCTATACCAGTTTTATCCGTGGAGACGAAGGATAAGAATTGCTTTTTAAAGGATATTTATAATGTATTTTTTTATGCTTTCGATTTGGAACTAGTTGCCTTTACCGGATTTCCTATCATTAAAAATGAATAAGAGAAGGAGGTACATAACTGCTGATATGGCAATAAAAGCGATAATGGCAGGTGTTTTCCATCTCTGATAACTATTGAGATCTACGTCTGTTCCGAGTGCAGATACGATAGCCCACGGCGCAACAACAGAGCACAATCCTATAGCAACAGCTATTGCAATGAATTTGCATTGCCTTTGCATAATTAAATTTTTGTCAGCTAAAATCATTTTCATTATAAATTTAATAATGCGCCCTTTGCGTATAAAATCCCATTTATTATTTGCGCCGTTTCATTTATTATTTGTATTAAATTTTGAGAAAATCAAAAGGAATGTTTACCTTATGTTACGTGTGGGTTTAAGATTTTTTCCTGCTTAATTTGCTAAAGCCGTCTCTTATGACCAAGATTTTATTTCTTCTTTCTTTCAACATACTTACGCTGCTATGTAATGCACAAAATGCAAAGGATATTGATTCCTTTAGAAATGTTCTCAGTCAAAAGACAACAGAGGATTCCAACAGGGTAACAACTTTGCTGAATTTTGCCAACATCATTATTTATAACAATCCCGATTCGTGCATGAAATATGCGGAAGAAGCCATGCAGATTTCGCAAAAGATAAATTGGCAAAAGGGAATTGCATTGTCTTTTCGGCAAATTGGCTATGTGTATTATATATCATCAGATAATCTGCAGGCAATGGATTATTATCTCAGGGCATTAAAGGCGGGCGAGTCAATAAACAATAATTATTTTAATGCAACCATCTATAATAATATCGCTAATATCTATGCAGATTTAAAAGATTATAAAAAAGCGCTGGATTATTACACTAAATATTTATCCATCGCAGAAAAAGTGGACAGCAAAACTGATGAGATGAATGGCTTTGTTAACTTAGGAGATGTTTATACCGAAATGAATAATCTTCCTTTGGGTTTAGATTATTTTAATAAAGCTCTTACAATTGCAAACTCTTTGGGAAATAAAAGAATAAGTGCTGCCATTCTTAATAACCTGGGAGAGATAAATATAAAGCAAGGCAACTATGATGTGGCGTTTTCCAATTTTCAAAAAAGCCTGGCTCTTGCCGAAGAAACGGAAAACAGGAATGTAAAAGCAACTGCTTTGAATGGCCTTGGCGAAATTTATTTAAATCAAAAAAACTATAAACAGGCTGAAGATTATAGTAAACGTTCATTGGAATTATCTAAAGAATTAGGCGACATTTCGTGGCAGGCTAATGCGTTAGCAACCTTAAGCCAAACATATGAAAAGCAAAATGATTTTGCCAAAGCACTCGATACATATAAACAATCTGTTGTATTAAAAGACAGCACCTTGAATGATGCAAAAAAAGCAAGATATCACACGCCTTGAAATGGAATATAATTTTGATAAAAGGGAGGCAGTAGTCAAAGCCGATAATGATAAAAAACAAGCGCTGGCCGCAGCAGAAATAAATAAACAAAAAATTATTCGCAATGCATCAATCGGTATTGGCACCATGCTGGTTTTGGTTGCAATTGCCGGAATTATTTTATACAAAAGAAGAAAAGATACCATTGAAAAAAAGAAAGAAGCCGAGTTTAATACGCAGGTTGCTTATACAGAATTAAAAGCACTTCGTGCACAAATGAATCCTCATTTTATTTACAATTCGCTTAATTCGATTAATGATTATATTGATAAGCATGAAACCGAATTAGCAACTTCTTACACCACGAAATTTGCAAAGCTAATGCGAATGATTCTTGAGAACTCCGAGCAAAAAGAAGTACCGCTTGCCGATGATTTAAAAGCGCTGGAACTATACATGCAGCTTGAAAGCATGCGTATGCAGAACAAATTTAGTTATGAAATAAAAGTTGATGACGATATAGACCGGGAGAATACTTTAATACCTCCGTTGATACTGCAACCATTCGTTGAAAACAGCATCTGGCATGGAATATCAACGAAAAAAGGTGCAGGAAAAATATTGATATCTATTCATAGAGATGGAAACATGATTAATTGTATAGTAGAAGATAATGGTATTGGTATGAAAGAATCGGCAGAAACAAAAACCGGTATAGATGCGCAATCCAAAAAATCATTTGGTATGAAGATTACGAATGCGAGAATCGATATTTTAAACAAGATGAAAAAATCAAACGCCGCAATAACTTTGTCGCATCTTGAAGAAGGTACTAAAATAGAAATAAAATTACCTGAAGAATTAGCTTTTTAAGTTATGATGAAAGTTTTAATTATTGATGATGAACAACATTGTATTGACAGGCTCACTAAATTGTTGATTCCATCACATAATAGCCAGCTTAAAATAACGGGAACCGCATTAACAGTGGAAGAAGGAATTAAAAAAATCGCCTTATTAAAACCCGATCTTATTTTTCTCGATGTACAAATCAACGAAAAAACAGGCTTCGATCTTTTAAGAGCATTGCCCGAGATAAACTTTGCAATCATTTTTACAACGGGTTATGAAAAGTTTGCTATACAGGCAATTAAATTCAGCGCTATAGATTATTTATTAAAACCAATAGATGCTGCAGATTTAAATGTTGCATTGCTGAAATTTATGAATGAGCGCTCTCAAAAAATAACTTCACAAAAAATTGATATCCTGCTACAGAATACACAAAACAAAAAAGATACTCCAAAAAAAATAATTGTTCCAACAGTAAATGGTTTTGAACTCCTTGTTATTGCCGACATCATAAGGTGCCAGAGCGATATAAATTATACGACCATCTTTTTAAAAGATAAACACAAATTAGTTGTGGCCAAAACTTTAAAAGAATTTGAGGAGACGCTTAGCAGTCATTCTTTTTTCAGGGTACATAATTCTCATCTTATCAATCTTCATTGCATAAAAAGTTACAACAAAGGCAAAGGCGGCAGTGTAAAATTAATTGATGGAACAGAGATTGAGGTTTCGTCCCGCCGTAAAGATGATTTTCTTACAAGCCTATCGGGGTTATAAAAAATTTTACATAGCATCACCCCGGGAAGATATTCATCAGTTTGTACAATAACCGGGTACTCAACGTTCTCCGGGAAAGCTAATCCTTCTTCAAAATATCTTCCCGGAAAGACCCTAAAACACTACGTCCGTAAGCATAAAAAAAATTAACTTTAGTAACCAATTATTTTATGCCTGATGATGAATTTTTATTGAGCGAGTTTAAACGGATCATCCGAAGAAAGGCTGAAGAAAATATTATTGATTTCGATGACAGTTTTGTTCACAAATTTGAATTACAGGTTCACAGGTTTGAAGATGTATTTAAAGATACGAACCGAACCATTCCTCCAAACCGATGGTCTTATCACCGCATTGGCCTTTTAAAAAAAGGATCAGGTGAATTTACAACGGGCATCTATAAGTTTAAAGCAATAAAAAATACATTGATTGTTGTTCCTGCCCGCGTAATTACTTCGAGCAAGAACTGGACATTGGATATGGAAGGGTATATTACTTTGTTCAATATGGATTTCTTTTTACAAAATAATTTTTCAAATAAATATATCGAAAGCAAGAAAATATTAAACTCATCTATTCAACCCTATGTTCAACTTAGCGACACCGAGGCAAAAGAAATCGAAGATATTTTTGAAACAATACTTGAAGAAAGAAAATCAGGGAGTAGTCATAAAAATGAACTAATTGCTGTTAAAATGATTGAACTGCTGATTTTAAGTGAGCGCCTGTTTGACAAGAAACAAAACCTGGAAACAAACGCACCTTCCATAGATATCATTAAAAGGTTCATGGATTTACTCGAAGCTGATTTTTTAAAGGAACGCTCTGTAAAGTTTTATGCCGACAAATTAGCTATGCATCCAAATTATCTCAACGCACTCATAAAAAAACATACAGGGTTAACCGCTAAAGAATCAATTCAAAACAGGCTCCTTATCGAAACGAAATATTTACTCCATTCCACGAACCTTTCTATAAAAGAAATTTCAAACCAGGTAGGTTTCAACGATCCGAACTACTTCACTTCTTTTTTTACAAAATTCGAAAATGTATCGCCTGGAAATTACCGGGCGTCATTTATTTGAAAATCGAAGATGTTCATTTGTTTAACGAAGAACTTTCCATCTAAAGTGAGCGAACTTTGCGCACTCAAAAAGATACGCCCCAAATCAAAATAATAATGTGCAAAATGAAACAGGCGGTTCACACATGAACGACAAAAATAATTCACACGAAAAACCAGTAGGAGCCAAAAACCAGGTGGTTAACAATTGTAATGATAAAAATTATCATGCCTTGTTTGAACAAGCCACTGACGCCATCATGGTAACAGATTTCAATGGAAATTTTGTAGATGTTAATTCCAGTCTGTGTACCATGTTTGGCTATTCAAAAGAAGAGTTACTTCAGCTTAATGTAAAAGCATTACTCGATTGTGAAAGTCTGAAGATCCAGCCGTTGCGATTTGATCTTTTAGCTGCCGGTGAAAATATTTTCAATGAAAGAAAAATGATCAATAAGAAAGGGGAGATCATTTACGTAGAATCTAATGCGAAAAAATTTATGGATAACCGCATTATGGTCATCGCCCGCGATGTTACGGAACGCAAGAAGGTTAGAGAAGTATTACAAAAATCTGAAGCGAACCTTCACACAATTTTTAACGCAACAGATATTATTTATGTTTTAGTGGATCATGATTTCCGCGTTGTTTCGTATAACCCGTGTGCTGCAGCATTTGCAAAAAATGAATTGGGACACAGCATTGAAATAAGCAAATATTTCCTTGACTATTTTCTGCCGGAAAGGCAACCCGCGATACTTGGTTATATGAAAGAAGTGCTTACCGGAAAGCATTTAATTTACGAGGTCAGTTATCCGCAACCCGGTAATTTATTTCATTGGTACCAGGTGAAAATGTTCCCGATTTCAAAAGATGACAGTAACGTTTATGGCCTGATGGTAGCAGCAACCAACATAACCGAAAAGATTTTGCTCGAACAAAAGCTCGCAGACGAAAGAATAAAAAAACAACAGGAAATAGCAGACGCCATCATTACAGCGGCAGAGAATGAACGACATGAAATAGGCCGTGAATTACATGATAACGTGAACCAGTTGCTGGCTTGTTCCCGTCTTTATATAAAGATGGCGGGAACAACTGAAACAAAAAGAGAAGCATCCCAATATTGATGAGGCTGATAATCTTATCGGCAAGGCTATTGATGAAATCCGGAATTTATCTCATTCATTGATAGTCCCTTTCATTGAAGCAAACAGGCTTTCAGAAGCCATCAATTATCTTACAGAAAAGATATCGGCAGGCAGTAAAATAATTATCGAAAAAGAAATTGCAGTTGGCAATGAAAATACGATTCCTGATAAACTTAAATTGACCATATACAGAATTGTGCAGGAACAGCTCAGCAATATTTTTAAACATGCCAGTGCTAATAAAATTATTTTAAAACTTATCCGGCATAGTGAAAAGATTGTAGTTACTATTAAGGACGATGGAAAAGGCTTTGATGCTACATTAAAAACAAATGGGATTGGCCTGATAAATATCAGAACAAGGGCTTCGTTGTTTAATGGTGAAGTAAATATTAATTCCTCTCCGGGAAATGGTTGCGAGCTGATTGTACGTTTTCCGCAGAAGTAAATAGGGCGATGAAAATGTGGTAACAGAAAGAATGGTCTATATGAAATACGAAAAAATATGGAAAATTAATGTGCCGATTAATTTCAAGAAGTAAAAATGAATTTTTTTTTAAATGGAAAGCCCGGAATATTCGGGCTTTTCATTTAATGGTACAATTTGTATCTTTCGAGAAATCATTTAAAAATGAACTGGAGAGAACATATATCATCTGATCCTGAAATTATGTTTGGAAAAATGGTAATCAAAGGCACAAGGATACCTGTAGAAATAATATTGGAAAAGCTTGCTGCCGATTACTCTTTTGAAGAATTAATACAGGCTTATCCACGTATAAAAACAACCGATATACAGGCCTGCTTGTTGTTTGCTGCCGATAATACCAAACACGAAAAAACACTTGCCGTAGCGTAATGAATTACCAGGTAATAGCTGATGAAAGCGTTGATTTGGTAACTTGCAACCATGCAAACAACTTCAAAACTTTGGGAAAGCAAAACCCTTATCCGCTTTCCCGATTGCGATCCCTTTAATCATTTAAATAATGCCCGCTACATTGATTATTTCATCAATGCCCGTGAAGACCATCTCCTGGCAAATTTGAATTTTAATATCTATCATTTTGCAGCGGAGTATGGCCTTGGCTGGGTAGTAAGTAAAAACCAAATCGCTTACCTGAAGCCTGCCTTTCTTGCAGAGACTGTTGTTATCGATTCTGCGCTCTTGAGATTGGGAGCAACAGACCTGTTGGTTGAAATGAGAATGTGGAATGAGCGTAAGGATAAACTGAAATCTGTTCTCTGGACTAATTTAGTGCACATAAATATTAAAACACAGAAGCCCGAAAATCATTCACAAAACCTGTTGGATACTTTTGAGCCATTTGTAAATGCCATAGACGATAATATAAGTTTTGACGAGCGGGTGAACGAGTTGAGGAGCAAATGATGCTTTGGATATTCCTCCTCTTGGCCAAAAACTGATGGGCCTACTCGCCAGTGATATTGCAGAGATAAATCATAATAAATACGTGGTAGAAAGTATTGAATGATACTTCAGCGGCAATTGATGGCCGTTGGTGATCAACCTTAATCAGCAAGAAAGTTTAAATTGTCATTTAGTACTTTTGCCAATCAAAAATATATTACATCGATAAATGCAAATCATTCATAAAATTGACGACTTCTTATTCACCATTTTTCCTGAATTAACGCGGGGGGGGGTAGACAATGAATTAATAATTCATACGCTTGAGAACTATTACACTTACGGACCATATAAGCCAACAGTTATCATTGACAAAGATTGGGTAACAATAGAAATTGATACTCCAACAATAATCTCCCAGGAAGCGGACTACAGAAAAACAGTTGCTCTTTCTGAAAAAGGAAAGTATTCAGAAGCAAAGCCAATTCTCAAAAAATTAATTGAAAAGAATCCAACTAATTCGGAATACCACCGAATCATGGGACAAATTCTTTCTGATGAAGGAGACCAGGAAGAAGCAATTAACTGTTTAATTGATGCACTTCGTTGGGATCCGAAAAATGGGTATGCTTTAATAATGATGGGAAACATCTTTGCAAAACACAAAGATGACATCGACACAGCTATCAAATATTATAATGAAGCGATAGCACAAAATCCAAACGATCACATTGCCATAAATAATTTAGGAACAAATCTTCTGCAGTTAGGGAAATGGGAAGATGGTATAAAATATCTGGAGAACGCATACGAGATAAATCCTAATTATCCAAACACGCTTTACGGACTTGCTTTAGCAAACGAACATTTAGGAAATGCGCTGATTGCATTTGAGTGGTCTGTTAGTGCCATGAAGAAGTGCGGAAAGAATGATTCAAATCTTTTTAATCACGCATTAGCGCTTACTTTAAAAACGTCCGAAAAATTTGTAAAAACAGACGCAGGAAAAAAGGTTCTCAATGAATACAAATCTTATTTAGAAATCCAAACCGACAAATCAATTAAAGTTGAAGTTGACAATTCAATCCCGACAGCAGCAAAAATTGAGTTTGCAGAAAATCATAATCGTGACTTCCATTTAATAAAATACAAAGAAAATTATTTGGCGGTTGAACATTTAATGATGCATGAGCTTGTGCATCTTGATTTTGCTTATCAGGCAAGAAAAGCAGAAGCGAATAAATTATTTGTTGCTACCGGTGATAAGAAAAAGATTTTTATAAAAGACAACGCGAAGACGGTTTACAAATTGAACAAAGAGGGATATTCTGAAGACTCAATTGCAGGTTTCATGACTGCATTGTATGAAGGAATAAACAGGCAGATTTTCAATACTCCAATTGATTTATTCATTGAAGATTTTTTACATGAAAACTACCAGGAGCTGAGACCTTATCAATTCATTTCTCTTTATGGTCTTTTAATGGAAGGGAAAGATGCTGTAACACATAAGAAAGCAGCGAACCTTACTCCAAAAGAAATTTTATCAGCTTCAAAAATTTTGAACATAGTAAACGCACTTTACTTCAAAGATGTATTTGGTTACAACCTTGTTTCCAAATTCGAAGCATCTTCAACTGAAGTTAAAGAGGCAGTTCGTCTCTTCGATGAATTTCGGGAATACCGCAAAGACAAAGAAGCAGGTGAAGAATATGAATTAGTTCAGCATTGGGGAGATGATTTAAAACTTGACAAATATTTTGAACTGATTGACGAAAACGAATTTCGAAATAAGAGAACAAACATTGACAGTTTGCTGACTTCTATTGAGGAAGACCCTTGTGGTCTTGAGTCTGATAAAGAATTTAAAAAAGAGCAAACCGAAACATTTTTAAAATCACAAAAAGAAATCGGGATCAACATGGCAGTAGTAATGTTCATGGTTGATGCAATGCAGTATTTCAAAAATTTATCCGCTGCAAAAGTCAAAGAAATTGCTCTTGAAATCGCAATGTTGGGAACACAGGGAATCAACCCTGCACCTGGAAATAGTTACAAACTCACAAACATTCCAAAGAAAGATTTTTCCGGCTATCATTTGCTTGCATACTACTATGTGAGTTGGAGTCAGGCAATACCTGAAATGGTCGATAAATTAAATCTGCCTTATGACAAGGAGTTTGAAATGGCAAAACAAATGAAAAGCAAAACAGCATGAACGGGGAATCACTAAATATAACGCGGGACAATTTAGATAAACTCAAGAGCCTTTTCCCTGATGTATTTTCTGAAGGTAAAATTGACTTTGAAAAATTTAAAGCCACTTTTACTGATGATATAAATTTCACAACGAAAGATATGTTTTGAATTGGGCAGGCAAAGCTGATGCATTTAAAGTATTGCAAATACCAACAACTGCAACGCTGAAACCACAGCCGGAACAATCAATGAATTTTGATACCACACAAAATATTTTTATTGAAGGTGAAAATTTAGAAGTGCTGAAAGTATTGCAGAAGGCATACTACGGAAAAATTAAAGTAATTATAATTGACCCGCCATACAACACAGGCAGCGACAGTTTTATTTACCCTGACAGTTTTAAAGAGAACAAAGCCGAGTATGAAAAACGCATTGGCGATAAAGACGAAGAAGGTTATTAATGAAAGAAGGAATGTTTCGCAAGAACAGCAAAGACAGCGGACATTATCACAGCAATTGGTTAAGCATGATGTATCCCCGTTTGTTTTTAGCAAAAAATTTGTTGAGAGATGACGGAGTAATTTTCGTTCACATTGATGATAACGAAGTACATAATCTTCGGTTGTTGATGAATGAAATTTTCGGTGAAGAAAATTTTGTTGCTGATTCGTTTGGAAACGAAGAGTTCTTCATAGCCGTTCAAAAAATAGTTTCGTCATTGACCATGAGTATGCTTATTTGTTATCCAAAAGTCGTTTAAAGGATCTATTAGGGGACTCAAAAAGATTTCTTCTTAAATATAGCCAATCCGGATAATGACCCAAAACGAGGAATGGAATTGCAGAATAACAGTGGCAACGGCTGACAAAAGAACAAAATAATACACTATGATTTAGAAAATCTGAACGAAAGCAATAAATTTTATAAAGTAATCCTAGATAGAGTATGGAGATCCGAAGCCCAACAGAATGGAAGGAGTTGATTGAAAATAAGAAGTCGTTTTTCCTTTGAAACCTGATGAGACCCGAAGTTAAAAAATTTTAAAATGATTTAAGAAAGCGCAAAGGAAATCCTACAGGTCTTTAATGAAGTTAGATTTAATTCGGGAAGGAACAAGAAAATTTGAGAAATTATTGAGGAGAAAGAATATTTTAATTATTCAAAACCAAAGGAGTAATTAAAAATAGGTAATAGACAAACCAGATGAAGAATAATGATATTATTTTAGACTTCTTTCGCAGGTTCAGGCACCACAGCTCAAGCCGTTTAGAAATGAATAAAGACAGATGGTGGCAGTAGAAAATTTATATTAGTTCAATTGCCAGAGAAAACTGATAATGTAGCGAAGCATTAAAGCAAATTATAAAACCATTGCGGATATTTCCAAGAAAGAATAAGCAGAGTAATAGAAAATTGAAAAGGAAAAAAAAGAAAACAAAAACCTGTTTGAATGGAGAGGAAAACAAAAATCTTGATTTAGGTTTCAAAGTTTTCAAACTCTCTCCATCCAATTTTAAAATTTGGAGAGGCAACGAAATCACAGAAGAAAATTTAGTAACTCAATTAGATGCTTTTACAAATCCTGTAAGAGAAGAAAGCAAAACCGATAATATGCTTTATGAGTTAATGCTGAAAGCAGGTTCTCACTTACAGATAAAGTAGAATGAAGAGAAAATATTATTCAGTGAATGATGGAGAATTGATAATCGCATTGGAAGAACTCAATCAAAAAATAATTGACAGCATCATTGCAGCCCAACCCAAAAAAGTATAACCCTTGACAATCTATTCACAGGCAACGATCAACTGAAACCAAATACAGTGTTGCAGATGAAGGATGCTGGAATAGATTTTAAAACGATATAAGCTTAACTCATAATTTGCAGATCATCACAATTATGCGAATTCAGAAATTATAATATACAGCTCTGCAAAAGGTATTTTTAAAATCAAGTACGATGAACCTCCTATAATTGAAAAATCAAATGATATTTCAGTAGAAGTTAAGCAACTTATTGAAAATGCGAAATCAATTCAGCTTCGATCATTTTTCAAGAATGCTATTATTACATTCTCCAATGGCAAAGGAAATATTTCATTAAATGAAATAATTATTAAGTCAGGAGATATAATAGCAACCACTATAAGAGATTTTGAATTAGTATCTAAACAGTTTGACTTTGATAAGTTACAAAGATTCCCTTTACAAGGAAAAGGAAAAATATTTTTTAAGCATCAGGGAAATAATAAATAAGATATTCAGTCAAGCTGTGGGTATTCCAATATCAATTTCGGCTACAGTTTTTGCATCCTATAAAGTGTCCGACGATAATTTAATGTTGCTGATTGTCTTACTTACCTTTTTTATTTATGTGGTGTTTTATATCAAAATACAATTAATTTATAGAGCAGATATAGGTGAATTAAAAAATGACTTTACAAAAGATTTTGATGTTATTAAATCCAAGTGAGAGCTTGAGCCAGCTTTAATTGATTCTTCGAAAAAACAAAAATTAACAGGAAAATCGGAAGTTCAATTTCAATAATAGACTGGCTTATAGGTATAGTAGTTGGTTTAGGAGTTTTAGTTAGTTGGTATATTTTTCATGAAGTAACAAAAACAATGGGTTTCTGCTATTAATAAATCATAAATTTTATACCAACGAATGAAGCTCCACTTTGACAGCAACCAACCGTATCAATTGAATGCAATAAAATCCATCACTGATATTTTTGAAGGGCAACCTTTAAGCAGTGGAGATTTTGAATTCTCAGTAAACGCAACAGGTACTTTACTTTCTGAAAATGGTTTTGGCAACAACTTAACTTTATCACCAGAACAGATTTTACACAATGTAAAAACTATTCAGCAACGCAATGAAATAAAAAAACAGTTGAAGAATTGCAGGGAATGAACTTTTCCGTTGAAATGGAAACAGGCACAGGGAAAACTTATGTGTATCTCCGGACGATTTACGAACTCAATAAACTATATGGGTTCAAAAAGTTTGTAATAGTAGTTCCGTCAGTTGCAATTCGTGAAGGTGTTTTAAAAAACCTGCAAATCACACACGAACATTTTCAATCGTTGTATGATAAAACGTCAATCAATTTTGATATTTACGATAGCAAAAAAGTTTCAAACCTTCGTGGTTTTGCTTCAGGCAATGCCATCCAGGTCTTAGTAATCAATATTGATTCGTTTGCGAAAGATGAAAACATAATCAACAAACCAAACGACAAACTCACAGGCAAAAAACCGATAGAGTTTATACAAAGCACAAAGCCCATTGTAATTGTTGACGAACCGCAGAACATGGAAACCGAGATCAGGAAAAAAGCAATTCAGAATTTGAACCGCTTTGCACTTTGCGTTATTCTGCAACACACACCAACTTTACAATCTAATGTATTCACTCAATCCGGTAAAGGCGTATGATTTGGGATTAGTAAAACAAATTGAAGTGGATAGTGTGATGAGTGAAAATGATTTCAACGACAGTTTCATTCAGTTGGAAAGTGTAACCCGAACAGGAAATAACATCACTTCAAAAATTAAAATTGATGTTACTTCAACATCAGGCATCAAACGCAAATCAGTTACAGCTAATAAAAATAAATTGGACTTGTTTGAGTTGAGTGGCAAGAATGAAAAATATGAAGGACTGAAAATTTACGAAATAGATTTTGGCAATCAGCAAATAGAACTGACAAACGGAATTGTGTTAGGCAGTTGGCGAATCGCAAGGAGGAATGAATGATGAAGTAATGCGTTTTATGATTCGGAAAACAGTTGAGGAGCATTTGAAAAAAGAAAGAGATTACAAAGCGAAAGGAATAAAAGTTGTCTTTATTTTTCATTGATAAAGTGAAAAATTATCGTGAGTATGATGAAAGCGGAAATGCAATTGCGGGAAAGTTTGCAAAATGGTTTGAAGAGATTTATAAGGAAGAAATAAACAAACCGAAAAATAAAAATCTCATATCGTATTCAGTAAATGAAATTCACAATGGATATTTTTCGCAAGACAACAAAGGCAGATTAAAAGATACAGGAGGCGAAACACAAGCAGATGATGATACATACAAACTCATCATGCAGGAGAAAGAAAAATTGCTGGACATCAACACACCGCTTCGTTTCATTTTCGGCCATTCGGCATTGCGTGAAGGTTGGGACAATCCGAATGTGTTTCAGATTTGCACATTGAACGAAACAAAATCAGAAATTAAAAAACGCCAGGAGATTGGGAGAGGTTTGCGTTCAGTGAATCAAAAAGGAAATAGAATTTTTGATCAGAACATAAACCGGCTGACAGTAATTGCAAATGAAAGCTATGATGATTTTGCAAAAGCATTGCAAAAAGAAATTGAAGAAGATTGCGGAGTAAATTTTACTGGAAGAATTAAGGATAAAAACAAAAGAGAGAAACTATTTTTACAGAAAAGGTTTTGAAGCCGACCCGAAATTTTTACAGATATGGGAGAAGATAAAATTCCAAACAAAATATAGTGTTGCTTATCAGACAAACGATTTGATAACACTTGCTGCAAAGGCAATGAAAGACGAAATGCCAGAAACTAAAAAGCCTTCCGTTCGAAGTACCAAACAAAAAGTTAAATTACAGATGAAGGAATTTCTGGTCAATTGGTAAGCGACAGCATTGTTGACTATGGTAAAAGTTTTGATATTCCTGATATGCTTGCATATATTCAAAACAAAACTGAATTGACACGTACGACCATTCTTGACATAATAAAGAAATCAGGAAAAATTTCAGAACTGCTTATCAATCCTCAAATGTTCATGGATAACACTACAAGCACAATTAAAAGTTTTATATGACTTGATGATTGACGGAATTAAGTATGAAAAAATCGGCAGCAAGGTTTATGAAATGACATTATTTGAAAACAACGAACTGGAAATTTATGTTGACAATTTCACTCATATAGTTGCAGATGCTGATAAAACTATTTACGAAAATTATATTCCGTTGGATTCGAAAGTAGAAAGTGAATTTGCAAAAGATTGTGAAAGCAGTGAAGACTTTGATTTTACTTCAAACTCCCATACTGGTTTAAAATTCCCACGCCAATAGGAAATTACAATCCTGATTGGGCTAGTATTCAAAGGGGAAAAGAAAATATATTTTGTAGCGGAAACAAAAAGCGAAGGACAGGAATTAAGAGGCAGAGAAAAAAGAAAATCGAATGTGGGAAGGCCCATTTCAAAGAGTTTGACGATGTAGTTTACAAGCAAGTTAGTTCTGTTAAAGATTTGATAAAACTATTTATTGACAAAATGAATAGAAATGCAATTAGGAAGCAACTTCCGGCTGCCACAAAATGGAGTAAAATATTTGAATAAAGTATACTTCTAATGGTTGCATGAAATCGCCCTTATAATGCAAAGGTCTCTTATTTATATACGAAGACTTAGAAGTATTAGAACTTGCAATATTTACTTATACATCTTCTGCCTATGTTCCGAGTAAAATATTTTCCTTTTGGATTTTGGTAATATCTTCATAGTTACTTCACTGCCATCGGCTGCATACTCCTGCCGGTAAACTGCAAAGGTTGCCTTCTTACCCTTTGTTTCCAATGCATCATAAAATAAACGGGCATAGTTTACTACTTCTTTTATCAGCTTTGTAATCTTTGCTGCCGGTATCTTTCCTGTAACACTCAGCGGGTGTATACCTGCCCGGTACAGCGCTTCATTCCTTATAATATTTCCCACACCGGAAAATATTTCCTGGTTCATCAATACATCATCAATGGTTTTATCCTTTTGTTTTTTTAATAAAGTTTTTACATAAGCCAGGTCAAACTCTTTGCTTAATATATCTACCCGCCAATCATAAATTTCGTTTAGCGGTGCCGTTAGTTTTACTGCTTTTACAACATAGCCGTTTATTTCACCTTTGCTAAATTCAAGATAAAAAGAGCGGTTCACTTTTTTACGTTCATTTACCAGCACATCGCCAAACAATCCGAGGTGCACTTTCACTGTGCCGTTTGCAAAAACAAACAATAAATGTTTTCCCCAGGTGAGTATGTCCAATAATTTTTTCCCGTTTATCCATTGGGTATCCATGGGGCCATAACCACCGGCTTTTATAACCTTCTTTCCAATGAAAGGTATTAACTGGCTTTTTAAATGAAGAATAGACGGACCTTCCGGCATGAGGAAAAATTTATAAATAAAAATAATCAATAAACATTTGGGGAGAGCCAACGGGTTGTGGTGGATTTAATCTTTTGGTAAGTTTTAGTAAATTTGATATAACAGTTTAATCACTATCATGACAGCTTCAGTAAAAGAATTAAGTAAATACATCAATCAACTTACTCCCGAAGAAAAGAGCGAGTTGACTTTGGCATTAAAAAAGCAATTTGTTTTGCAGGAAGCCCAAAGATTATCATCTGTCAAACCACGAAAAAAAATTCCTGTTCAGGAAATTGTAAATGAAATAAGGATTGTAAGAAAAAAACGCAGTGCAAAAAAAAGCCGTTCTTGATACAAATGTTTGGGTAAGTTATTTTATCAATTCAAGAGCAGATTATTTAATTGAATGGATTGTTGAAAATTCTGAACTTACATTATACACTTCAACATCTTTAGTGGAAGAATTGGAAGAAGTATTGGGCAGGCCAAAATTCAAACAACAGTTCCCTTATTTAATCAGTGATTTTATCAAACTTCATTTGCAGGTATGTGAGTTAGTAAAAGCTCCCAAACAATTATCAATCTCTCCAGATCCTGGTGATGATTTTTTATTTGATCTCTGCAAAAAAGTTAATGCAGATTATTTGATAACTTCCGATAAACAGCTTCTGAATTTTACACCGCCTTTCAGTTTAGAAATTATCACCTTTAATCAATTAAGAACTTTGTACAGTTAACACTGGTTTCATAATAATTTTACTGCATCTGGAAAATTACTTCCGCAAAAAAATCCCGCTATTCTACCAGCGGGATTTTTATTATAAAAAGGGCAGCCTGCTTATCTTCCAATAACAAGCCTGTTATTACTTATTACATGGCCATCCTGAACCAGGACCACCACATAATAACCCGAACTCAATCTATTGGTAAAATTGCTTAATAAATAATTATGCTGGCCTGCGCTTTGCAATCCTAAATCAACAGAATACAAAGACCTGCCTTCAAGGTCAACAACTTTCAACATTGTATTTCCCGTTTTAGCAAGATTATAAACCGCTGTTGCATTTGCCTTGCCTGATAAAGGATTAGGAATAACCGATAATGTATTTGATATTACCTCGTTTTGTAAACCGGGCGTATCGCCTGACACATATAACGGTGACGCACCACCGGAGATATTTACCGTGTAATCTTCTACTTCGCCATAAGTTAATGTTGCACACGGATTGGTTGAATAACCTCCATAATTCATCTGAATACGTAACCTTGTTGAGCCATTCTTAGCCGTCGTTGGAACTTTAAATGAACCGGAGGCACTTCCTGTTCTTTTTGAAGCTACTTTAAGCACAGTCTCACCGGTACCGTTCAGTGTTCCATCCTGGTTGTAATCTATATATACCGTCCAGCTTTCGGCATATTTTGTTCCGGTGAATCCTGGTGTCATAGTAATTGTATAGGTAGAGCCCGCAGTAAGATTAGCAGTTAATGCAGTATAGTCGCCGTAACCACCGTTATTGCCACTGGTGTTACTTATACTTCCCAACACAATCTTATTGATATACTCATAAGTTGTGGTTCCTTTCGATGCACAATAGGTTATTGTTCCGCTTGATGTGGTGAACGAGGCGAGACTGCTGTAAGCGCTGTTTCCGCCTGAACATATAGCCTGCACGTGGAACTGGTAGGTTGTTCCTGCAGTAAGGCCTGTAATATTATAAGAGGTGCCAGTAATGTTACTAACGGTAGTAAATGTTCCCGTCGATCCCACCTCGTATTGCAGGTTATAAGCTGTTGCGCCTGAAACTGCCGTCCAGCCTACAGTTGCAGAGGTCGTAGTTATTGCGGACGAAGTTAACCCTCCCGGAACGGCGCAGCCACCCGTAGTTGTAAATGTTGCAGATGCTGTAAACTGAGACGTAGAGGTTGATGAACAAACCGTTTGAACCTGCCACTCATAATTTGTACCAGCCGTAAGCCCGGTTGCATTATAAGTGTTGGAAGAAGCGCTTGCAGTTGACCATGTTGATGTGCCAACAATTCTGTATTGAACGTTATAGCCTGTAGCTCCTGAAACGGCAGCCCAGCCAAATGTTGCGCTCGTGTTAGCTATATTGGTTGTTGTTAAACTACCCGGAGCATTACAGGTAGATGCAGCCGATGCAGGCACATGCGCTATTTGCGTTCCCCAGTTGTTGCCGGTATTAGCCCATTCCTGGAATGTCCAGAATGAACCATCAACAGGATCAAATGCGGTTCCTGAGTAATCGCCCCAGCGGTTGCGCCCGCCACCATAAGTTTTATAATACCC
Organism: uncultured Chitinophagaceae bacterium; assembly: GCA_963756945.1. Classification (GTDB taxonomy): domain Bacteria; phylum Bacteroidota; class Bacteroidia; order Chitinophagales; family Chitinophagaceae; genus Ginsengibacter. Next base: position 141,379 of record CAVWQJ010000026.1, read on the forward strand.
CGCCAAACCGTTTACATATTGAACGGGCGTTTCAACAGTACTTGCTGCGTCAGTTGAAAGATGTAATGCGTATTGAGCGCCGGCAAATGTGGTTGCGCTGGAAGATGAATAACCAACAAGCATATCGTTGTTTGCATTTACGTCGAGACTCGGATAGTAATACCATATTTTAGAATTTGCATCAGCAATCCGGTTAAATTGAAGAACAGTTAACGATGAAGGATTCACCTGCCACCAGTCAACACCTGAATGAGTTGTTGTTCCCGTTGCCGGAAGAAAAATTGTATGGGTGAACCATAAACTTCCGTTTCTATAGATCACGCTATGAATGCGGGTATCGCCACACTCAATTCCGTGAGCGGCCGATTCACCACTCTCAGGCGCTTTCAATAAGGTAGTAGGCTCCTTCCAGGGTTGATTAATTCCTAGCTGGCTTCCCGCACTATAAACAGGTGCTGAAGGAGTTCCTGTAATGGTAGCAATATTTACGTAACCATTTCCTCCTGAATTTCCATTTCTATCAGAAACTAAGTACAATGTGTTTTGCGAAGCATCATAAGTAGTGGCTGGAGATAGTAAAAGATTGGTAAGATCAGTAAAAGTTGTAGCAGTACCCGATCCACCGGAATACAGCGTTGCTCTTGGCCACACATAGATATAACTTTTATTGGCGCCACTCGCCGGAAAGTCATTACCCGTCATTACAATCCAGTTATTGTTGTAGCCCAATTGATCGTAATCCATAAAATCTGATGGAGCACTGGGAGTGCAAACTACTTTATATATGTACCAGCTTCCGGTAGGATCACCGGTTTGCGATATAGCCACTGCAAATGCACTCGGCGAACTGCTTGAAGTTCCCGTTTGTGCATCTATGCCAATAATAAACCTGTCGTTATTGGGATCATAAGTTATATGCGGATCATAAAAATTATATAACCCACTTGCAGAAAAGAAAGATGTAATAGAAACGGTGTTGTGTAAACTGCCATTGGATTTGTTGTAAATATTGAATTGTTGATTCGTTGTTTCTACAGCGTAACTGGTACCAACTGCACCATTTATGTCTGGCGGTATTAAAGTTCCGTTATCGAGTATTCCCTGGAAATTCTGGCTGGCGACCGGTGAATTTAATTCAACCTGGTTGGCAGCATTAGTTTGCACAACTTGTTGCACTTTGGCATTCTTATCAACAGGTCCGGGTTTTAAAATAAATTTATCCCGGTCTTCGCCTTGTTCAATAAAACGGGGCGTTAGTGTTACGGGGTTATTCTTTTCATACTCCGCAATTTTTTTAAAATTAACAATAGCTGGAGTTCCAAAATTAAAAGTGGATTTCGTAACCTGTGCATCGGAATTGCCAAAAAAGGCAAGGCTTAAAATGCATATTGCAATTAAGCGAAAGAGTAAAGTTTGCTTCATGTAAATAGGTTTGTAAATGAATTTTGAAAAAGAACTTTTTTAAAAAATTATTCCGGTCAGTGTGCTATGGAGGAATGCGAAGGGACTTGAAATTTTCTCAATTTGTTGCTAAATATAAAAACAATTGAGATAATTTAATATAGTAAAGCGCCTAAAGTTTTAAACAATTTTAAATACAATCTATTTAAGCCGAAGAATTATTCAATTCTCTTTTTTAATTCTTCATTCTCAATAAATATGAAGGCCATTAGTGCTGATAGCGCAGCGAGAGCAGCACATATTCGCATAACATCTACGTAAGTGTTTATGAATCCATCTTTATAATCCCGTTCGATTTTAATTTTGCTTTCTTCATCTACAAAAGAAGGAACTTTTGCATCCCCAAGATTTACTGCCTGCGCTACAATCTCATTTTTTATTTCTTCTTTCAAAGCAACTTCTTTCATTTTATTATTTAAGAAGCCCGTGAAAAATAAAATGGCCAATGCACCTATAATAGCATTTGCAAATACATTAGCAACCCGGCTGATTGCATTATTAACTCCAGAGGCTGTTCCTGAATAATGACTGGGCAATGCACCCATAACTGTTGTTGTAAGTGGCGTTACAGTAAAAGACATTCCCAAACCAAAAAGCACAATTCCCGGAAAGAAAGTAGTCCAATATTCCGAAGGGCCATTTGTTTGTTTTATAAAAGATAAAAGCACTAATCCAATGGCAACTACAGAAGGCCCGAGAATAAGAAACCATCGTGGCCCATACTTATCAACCAGGCCACCCGACCATCTTGAAATAGTAATGAGTAAAATTGTGAAGGGCAATAACGTAAGGCCGGCCTGCAATTGTTTGTAGCCCTGCACCTGCACCATGTTTAGTGCAAGAAATAATAAAGCACAGGAAAGCGCTGCGTATAAAAATAATGTCAACAGGTTTGCTCCGCTGAATGTTTTATTACTGAACAATTGCAAAGGCATCATGGGATGTTTGCTCCTTTTTTCAATAATTATAAAAATAATTAACGAAAGAATTCCGGCCGCAATAGAAACATAAACCTGCCAGTTATTAAATCCTGCTTTCGGAATTTTTAAAAATCCATAAGTTAATAAAGCAAGTCCGGCAACTATAGCAATCGATCCTGCATAATCTAATGAATGATCCGTTTCTTCATCGCTGCTTTCGGGAACCTTGCGCCAGAGAATTAGCAGCGAAGTAATTCCAATAGGAATGTTTATAAAAAATATCATTCGCCATAATCCGGCGTCTGCCAATGCGCCGCCAAGTATTGGGCCACCAACAGTTACCATTGTTGTTATTGCAGACCATGTCCCGATTGCTTTTCCTCTTTCATTTTTAAAGGTTGAATTGATAATGGAAAGGCTCCCGGGAATCATTAGCGCACCGCCAATACCTTGTATGGTTCTGAATATAATTATATAAAAAACAGTTGGTGCAAAGCCGCATGCAGCAGAGGCGAGTATAAAAATAGCTATGCCAATCATGAATATTTTTTTTCTGCCAAGTTTGTCGCCTAATGAACCACCCACTAAAATAAGCGCAGCAAGCATGAGTAAGTATGAGTTCAGTAACCAGAATAAATCTGTGCCAGTTGCATTGAGATCTTTTTGCAGGGCGGGCAATACAACATTCAGTGCAGTGCCATCAATAAAAGCCATTGCAGAAGCGAGAATGACGGAGGCCATGATCCATTTACCCGTTGTACTGCTAAGTTTAATAGCCTGCATCAAAAGAAATTTTTTAATTAATAATAAAACAAATAATTATTATAAACCCCGGCAAATTAAAAATGTCAGTAATCAAAAAGCGGGCTAATTTTTATTTATTCTAAATTTAAAACTTAGAATCGGTTCATTCGTCTATTTGTTTAATAAATAAAAATTATGTCGTTAAAGATTACCGGCAAGAATCCATCCGGCGGGGAATTGAAAAAAATAAAGCAATCGCCTAATTATAAAAATGAAGGTTTCCAAAATTTATCCGAGACGCCAATGATGCTGCAGGATACTTCTTACTATGATTTGATTAAAAAAACACTTACCAGAAGTCCTGATGTAAAACCTCCGTCAAAATTACCTTCCGTTAAAACCGATTTGAAAAATATTGAAAGCGATCAACCCGTCATCGTGTGGTTTGGGCATTCTTCTTATCTTATTAAGATAAACAATAAAAATATATTAGTTGATCCTGTCTTCAGTGGTAATGCATCACCTGTTTCTTTTATGGTACATGCTTTTGAAGGAAGTGATGTATATACAACAGATGATTTGCCTGTAATTGATTTTTTAATTCTCACTCATGATCATTATGACCACCTGGATTATAAAACCGTAAAAAAGTTAAAAGTAAAAGTAAAGGCGATTTATTGTTCTTTGGGGCTTGCATCACATCTTACTTATTGGGGCTTTAATGAAAATATAGTTACAGAAATGGATTGGTGGCAAACCAACAGACTTACTGCTGATATGGCACTAACAGCGACGCCTGCACGACATTTTTCAGGCCGCGGATTTAAAAGATTTAAAACTCTCTGGTCTTCATTTATTCTGCAAACTAATACACATAACTTATATCTTGGCGGTGATTCCGGATATGATAAACATTTCAAACAGATTGGTGAAAAGTATGGACCATTTGATATTGCTGTTCTTGAATCAGGCCAATATAATGCTGCGTGGCCATTAATACACATGATGCCTGAACAAACGGTACAGGCTGCATTAGATTTACGAGCCAAAGTTTTACTTCCGGTTCATTGGGGAAAATTTACATTGTCCATGCATCCATGGAATGAACCGGTACAAAGAGTTTTAAAAGCGGCTGCTTCGGAAAATTTAAAGGTAACTACACCCATGATTGGTGAACAGGTTATTTTAGATGAATCATATCCGGATAAAAAGTGGTGGGAATTTTAAATGAGCAGGTCTTTTGAAGAGCTTATATTGCCTGACTAACGTTAACGGTCAGCCGCAATAAATTTCACCTGTATCCTTGCGCCTGTAAGTGAAATAATTCTGCATATCTTCCCCTTTGTTGTAATAACTCTTCGTGGCTTCCAATTTGTATAAGCTCTCCTTTATCAAGTACGAGAATGCGGTCTGCCATTCGCACAGTTGAGAATCGATGTGAAATGAGCACAGCAGATTTTCCTTTGGTGAGTTCCGCGAAACGTTGAAACACTTCATATTCAGCACGTGCATCCAGTGCACTTGTTGGCTCATCAAGAATGAGTAACTGGGCCTCTTTCATGTAGGCACGTGCAAGCGCAATCTTTTGCCATTCGCCGCCACTAAGTTCAATTCCATTATTAAAGCGACGGCCAAGCGCCTGGTCATATTGTTCAGGTAATTTATAGGCAAGAAAATTTGCTAAACTTTTTTCTGCAGATTGTTCTATTAAGGGCCGGTTGTGCTGCTCATCAATATTGCCAACTGCAATATTTTGTGCAAAGCTCATTTGATAGCGAAGAAAATCCTGGAAAATAATTCCGGTATTGCGGCGCAGATCCAAAATATCATAATCACGTAAATCAATACCATCAAGGAGAATGCGGCCTTCTGTTGGATCGTATAAACGTGCAAGTAATTTTACAAGTGTTGTTTTACCGGCGCCATTTTCTCCAACCAACGCAAGTTTTTCACCAACATTCAATGTAAAATTTAAATGACGGTTGGCCCATGTTTCACTGTTATGATACCTGAAGCCAACATCTTCAAACGTAAAACCCTGCTTAATTGGATTTGGGAAAGAAACCGGCTTTTTAGCAACCGCTATTTTTGGTTCTATCTCAAAAAATTCAAAAAAATCGCGGAGGTAAATAGCCCCCTGGGAAACGGTAGTGAATCTTGATAAAATATTTTCGAGCAGGCTTCTCAGTTGCCTGAATGAACCTGCAAGAAATGTAAGTGTACCGATGGTAAGCGCACCTTCAACCGTTTTTATTATCATAACAACGTATGCGGTATAATAACCAACGCTCCCAAGCAATGCAAAGAAAGTTCCCCAGGATGCACGTTTGATGGAGAGTTTTTTATTATCATTATAAAATTTATTGCTCAGGGTTTTAAAGCGATCAATCAAAAAACCGGAAAGATTAAACAGCTTAACTTCTTTAGCGGTTTCATCGCTGGCACCCAGGTAGCGCATATAATCAAGTTCACGCCGTTCCGGCGTTTGCCCTCTTGTGAGTGCATAGCTGCGATCATTAAAATAGGATTCGCCTAAAAAAGCCGGCACAATAGCAATGAGTAATAACAATATCAACCAGGGATTGAAGGCCATTAGCCCAACCATAAGAAAAGCCATGGTGATAATATCCTGTACCTGGGTAAGTATTTGAGATAATAAAATCGTCCGTCCAATAGTTTGCTGCCTTGCACGCTCCAGTTTGTCATAGAATTCAGAATCTTCAAACTGATCGAGGTCCAGCGTGGCTGCGTGTTCCATAATTTTTATGGAAGTGTAGTTGGAAAAAAGATCGCCTAATAAACTATCAACTAATATTGTGGCACGGGTTAAGGCGTCGGCTATAATGGCAAGAGCGAATTCTGCGGCAACTAATTCCCATAAATAAGTGTGATCAGCAACAGATCCTTTGCTTAAAAACACTACTTCATCTATTATGAGCTTACCAACATACAGGATACTAACGGGAATGGCTGAACGAATTAAGCGAAGTATCGCATCGAGTATCGCATACCAGTGATTGGTTTGCCATACTAATTTAAAAAATCGCGGAAGGTTTCCAAGTGCTGCAAATTTTTCTTTGAGCGTTGGCTTGGCTATAATGTTTGGTAAGGGAGGTCTTCTTTCATTCGCCATACGTATTTTGCTCATGCGGCAAAATTAATTCAATTGGCGTTTTATTTTAACGACATGATTCTGAAAGTAAGATTTATCCTCTGTTGTTTTATTCTCTTTGATTTTGGCAAACTATGCAGCCAATTAGTTTGCGTAGTTCCCTTCATAACCAGCAGGCTGCCGGCTTCCAGCATAATAGATAACACGTCTTTAGTTTTCTTATGCTTCAACATAAATTTTCTTTCTGCACCAAAACTTAAAGAAGCAATGGGTGAATCCTTTTCCAAAGTTTTTTCATCATCACTGTGCCACGCCATTCCTTCATCTCCATTATGATATAAATTAAGTAAGCATGAATTGAAGGACAATCCCGTAATTTCATCAACTAATTTTTTTAACTCCAATAATTCTTTCGTCCATGGCAAAGCAAATTTTGTTCTGTTAGAATAGCTATATTCATAGTTGGTTTCAGCATACCATGCTACTTTCCGTTTGGTGATAATATGCCTGCCAAAAATTATCGCTTCGTCATTTTTCCATTCAATCGTCTTCAACAATCTATTAAGATAATGTTGTGCCTGTTTCTGAGCTAATACTTTTCCATAGTAATTTACAATTCCATCTGTTGGTAATAAATTAGCGGTTATCTCATTATGAAATAGAATCATTCTTTCCATTTTTTTTATTTGCTTTCATACAAGCCAGAATTTAATTCAAAACTGATTGGCTTAATTCAATCATAGAATTTTTGCGGCCTCCCATCCTATAATTGCCGTTTTGCGATTGCTGCCCCAATGATATTGACCGAAGTTTCCTGTTGATTGAATAACACGATGACACGGAATTAAAAACGCTACGGGATTATCACCTATTGCAGAACCTACTGCCCGTGAAGCTTTTGGGTTATGTATGCCTTTTGCAATTCCACCATAAGTTGATAATTGCCCCATGGGAATTTTCAATAGCGTTTCCCATACTTTAATTTGAAACGCAGTGCCTTTCAAATGTAATTTTATCGTGTTGAGCTTTCCCCAATCATGTGTAAAAATGTACAAAGCATTTTGTTGAATTAGATCAACCATCTGCTTATATATGGCACGGGGAAATTTCTTTTGTAAACTTTCCAGCGCTTCTTTTTCATCATCAGCAAATGCCATGTAACAAATGCCTTTCGAAGTGGAGGCAACCAGGATATTTCCAAACGGGCTTTCCGCATAACTATAATTTATGGAAAGATTTTCTCCGCCATTTTTATACTCACCCGGCGTCATTCCTTCAATATTGATGAAGAGATCATGCAGCCGGCCTGTGCCCGAAAGGCCTGTTTCAAAAGCGGCATCAGACAGAGTTGATTGGCTTTTTTTCAACATTTCCTTTGCATGCTCAACACTAATATATTGTAAAAACTTCTTTGGGCTTATGCCGGCCCATTCAGTAAAAAGCCGCTGAAAATGATAAAGGCTCAGGTGGATATTCTTCGCTATCTCTTCAAGTGATGGCTGCGTTTTAAAATTATCATTTATATAACCAATAGCATTTTCAATCCGGCTAAAATTGGTCTTTTCTGTTTCTTTCATTTTGTATTATTTAAAACACAAAATTAAAAACAGCAACTTCTTATAACAACCCGAAACTTGCTGAGTTTTAACTTTGAGTAATTTAATTGCCAATTGGCTTTTTTAATCATGGCATTATCTTTATTATTAAATAAATACAGCTTTATGAAAATATACCAACAAACGATGACACTTGCGGAGAAGAAAAGGGGATTTCATCTTATAACAGAAGAAGTGGCTAACTCACTTCCATGGCTACACGAAATAAAAACGGGAGTTTGCCAGGTATTTATTCAACATACTTCTGCTTCATTGTGTATCAATGAAGATGCTGATGCAACTGTAAGAAGAGATTTTGAAATGTATTTTAACAAAACTGTTCCCGAAAATGATCCTGATTACAAACATAATACAGAAGGAAGTGATGACATGCCTGCACATCTGAAAGCTGCGTTGTTGGGCAGTTCTGTAATGATTCCTGTTTCAAATGGAAGGTTTGCATTAGGAATGTGGCAGGGAATTTATCTGTGCGAACATCGCAACTATGGAGGCAAAAGAAATCTTGTAATTACTGCATGGGGCGGGTAAATAATTATTTGCAAAGACGATGAATAATATCAGCGTTTTGCGGAAAAGATGACAACAAATTTTCTTTATCTGCAATTTCAAAATCGGCGAAATCAAAACCAGGTGCAACTGTGCAGCCTGCAAGGCTAAATACACTATTGGGAGCAGGCTCTGCAGCGAACCATGTATTTGCCGGAACTACATATTGGAATGTTTCACCTGATGCTAAATCTTTTCCTAACTTAATGCAATAATAATTTCCATCATTTTCAATTATATGAATTAATAATGTTCCTCCTTCATAAAAATGCCAGCATTCATCACTTTTTATTCTATGGAAAGTGGAATGATCGCCTTGTTGTAAGAGATAATATATGGCTGTACAAAAACTGCGTTTACCCTTGAAACGTGTTGGCAATGCTCCAACCGGAATATTTTCCGAAGCACGATAAGTTTCTTTAAAATAACCTCCTTCAGGATGTGGCTGCAATTGTAACAGGTTGATAAAATGCGCGGCATTCATATTATTGAAATTAAAAAAGCAGGTTTATATATTTGGTTCGCAAATCAGTGACCCCGATCCTTTAGGTCGGGGACAAAGATCTTTTCATTTTTCGGCTTTAGCCAAAAATATCCTGTGTTTTTCTCTTATGTGGCTAAAGCCCTTAAGTCCTTTCATTTTACCCCCGACCTAAAGGATCGGGGTAATTAAGAACTTCATTTGTGTAATGGGCTTTGCGAATTAAATACATAATCCTTTAAAAAGTAACTCATCCCTTTTTTATAATTCAAATAGACCTCTCTTCTCATTGTATTCGCCTGTCAGAAGATACAGAATCAGTTTATAAAATTTTATCGTCGATTGCATAATTACCTGTAATTAAAAATAGGCCAACGGCTGACAAAAACATAACGTACGATATGATAGTTTTCATAATGTTTAGGTTTATTGTGATATGATTGCAACAAGGTTAGAAAGGTTGGCCAGGAAAATTTTTTGTAGCCTTCGTTTAACCAACCGTCAAAATTTGAATAAGATGCCTGTGCTTAGCCCAATCGAATTTAAATTCGTTTTTACGGACGCGTCTTTATTGATTGAAGATATTGCAAAACGAAAAGCCGGCTCGAAAGAAAGGGAAAATGTTTTATTCAATTTATATCGCAATCCAATACCGGCAGCGCCATTTATATACATCGATTTTAAACCCTGGATTTTATCCGTTGAAGAATTTTTTGCACCGGTGGAAGTTGCAATAGTTGTTTCAATTTTTCCCCTGGTTAAAAAATTAAATGAAATGCCTGCACCCGGTAATATACTGAACCTGCCTGTTGTGAAAATATATTTAGCATAAAGTGGCAACCCAATGTATTGCAGATTATTGGTTGAAGCAAGTGCGTTTACACTGTCGCCAGATGCCGGTGTGCGGGTAAGATGCCAAAGTAACATAAGAATAACCTGCTGAGCAGTTAAACCGGTAATTCACATTTCCATCATTATCAGGACGGGCATAAATAGTCTTTGGATGTATAGCAGTTTTTCTTGACGAGTAAGTAACCCCGGACTCCATTTTCCATTTGCTGCCAATATTATAATCAAACAGAACACCAAAAGTTGAAGAGAATTTTATTTGTTCATTTTTTTCAATTTCATTTCTTTCTTCTTCCCTGAAACGCGGATGTTCATCTTTTAAGGACGTTGAAACAAGATCTGGTGAAAAGAATACAGTAACCAAAAATGGAGATTTGCCTGAAGAATTTATCTTGCCCGTCTTTGCAGAGGATATTTTTTTATTATTTAATGCAATTGACTGTTGTTGCAATATTTTATCGATTTCAATCTCCGGCTTTTGAGTTGATAATGGAAAATCATTTTTTAGCCGGCGCCAAATCTTCCATTTCAATATTTTTTTGTTTATCAGTAATAATGTAAAAAGAATTGTTTTTTACTTTCGTTTGGGCAAAGTCATTTTTATCCTTTGCTAATTTGCGATTAACCATGACGGTTATACTATCCGAAGAATCATTTATTCCCTTTTCAACCTGCATTTTAAAACCCGGGGAATTTTTGAGTCCCGGTTTTTTTTGATTTTGTAATGCTGCATCCTGCGTTGCTTTCCCGGGCGCTCCTGCTTCATCGTGGTTTTTATCAGCTATCCCTTGTTCCCCATCATTAGCTTTATTTGCAAGGCTCCTGCTGATGTTAACTTCTGTCTTATTATTTATAACAATCGAGTCTGCATTCTTTTTAAAATTTTCAAATTTGTTCTGAAGGTTGGTCTTTGCGGGTGGAGTTGCGTTTGCAGTGCTTAGTCTTGAAGAATCTTTACCGGTAATGTTAGAATTTAGTTTTTGCTGACCTGTATTTTTAACCTGTTTATTTTGTTTTACCAATTCCCTGTTTTGTTGCCTTACATGCAGCGTGTACATGGCCATTCCAATGGAAAATAAAAGAAGTATTGCAGCGGCCCATTTTAGTTTGTTATATTTTTTCGAAATAGAAACTACCTTCTTTTTGTCTAAAGTTTTATCAATATTGTCCCATACCGATGCGGCGGGTAATTCCTGGTTATCTTCCAAAGCCTTCCTGAATAAATCATCCATATTATGTAAATCTTCATTCATATTTCGCTTAGATTTTGTTTTGCGGATTGAATACTTTTATGGACGGTTTTTTGCAAAAAAGCCCGTGCATCTGAAAGATTTGATTTTGAAGTGCCTTCTGAAATGCCGAGGTGTTCGGCAATTTCCCGATGCTTCATTCCTTCAAAAACGTACAGATTAAAAACCATGCGGTAGGCGGGCGAAAGCTGCTGCACCATCTGAAGCAATTCTTTAGTTCCTATCCTGGATAAGATCTCTTCGTTACTCATCGGTTCAACGGCAGAACTATCAATATTTACAACCGCATGCATTTGCTTTTTACTTCTATATTTTTGCAGAGCGCAATTCACCATAATTCTCCTTACCCATCCCTCAAATGATCCTGCAAAATTATATTGGTGTATAAATTCAAAAACTCTTATAAATCCTTCCTGTAAAATCTCTTCTGCTTCTTCCCGGGTTTTAGAATAACGCAGGCAAACTCCAAACATTTTGGGCATAAGAACAGCATAGAGGCGGTTTTGCGATTGCCTGTGGCCATTAATGCAACCCTCAATAAGCTGTTCTAACTGTTCCAAAAATTTCCTCCTTTAGATATAGATGCTGCAATTAATAATATAGTTGGGTAAATGTTTATTGGATAAAATAACAATGATTTATAAAAACATTTGAGCTATTAACATTTTTTTAATCATCGCACCCCAACTTTTCCAAAATACAAAACATCAAATTGTAGATAGATAAAAAGTAATAATTAGTAAAACGAACCGCATGAAATAATTCTAAAAAACTAAAGCCCAAACCGTCCGTTGAACCTTTTTTATCACCCCCTTTTAAATAATACAAAATGAAAACAAAATATTCCGGATTTATATTAACTGTCCTGGCATTTTTCCTTCTCGTTTTTTTAGCTTCATGTAATAAAGAAACGTCCGTATCAAATACTGGCACCCAGGCAATAGTTTCGGCTACACAATCTATCGCCGTTGCAGCAGGAAGTACTTCCAACGATTCGATCTACGTTATTCATGCATGCGACCGCGGACATGTGCCCGATAGCATTGCAATGAGTGCACTGCCGGCTGCCGTCACGGATTACTTAACTGCAAATTATGCCGGATATACTTTTCAAAAAGCATATACTGAAAAAGATGCATCCGGAACCACTATCGGTTATGTGGTAATCATACAGTTTAATGGTAACCCCATGGGGTTGAAATTTGATGCGTCAGGCAATTTTATATTAGTTCTCGAGCAGCGTGAAGGCCGTGATTTGGGTGGCGATGGCTGGCATGAAGGAGGAAGATTCTGCAACCGCGACGGGCAGCACAAAGATACCGTGGCACTTACTTCATTGCCTGCAAATGTGGTCTCATATTTTACAACAAATTATCCGCAGGATACTTTAGTACGTGCGTACTTAGATCGTGATAGCAGTTATATCATATTTAGTAAAGACAATGGCGCATTTGTTACCGTTTTTGATTCAACCGGCGCATTTGTAAAAAGGGTTCAATTGCAGCCGCATAATAATGGAGAAGTAACGAATGTTAGCCAGAATGCCTTGCCCGCTGTTGTTCAAACATATCTTGGAACAACCTATCCCAATTATGTTTTTGAACAGGCATTTTCATTTTCGCAAAATGGAACTCTGTTAGGCTATGTAGTCGCGATAGATGCAAATGGTACTAAGTATGCAGTAGCATTTGATGCTTCGGGCAATTTTATAAGGGCGATTACTATAAGATAATTATAAGTTGCATAGATAATACGACACTACTGCTGTTTATTGCAAATAAGCAGCAGTAGCATCTTTAATAAAATTTAACGCTGCTTCTGCCGATGTATTTTACTATACCTAAAATATCACAACAATACCAGGTTGTAAGTGCTACCGCCAAACTTCTTAAATTTTTCGAGCTGTCATTTCGGGCAGTGAAACGTAAACGGAAATCGTATGGCATTGTCAATTACCTGGAAAGATCAATAAAGAAAGAAGATGTTGTAATAAATATTGGTTCCGGCGAAGACGATTACTTATACATAATGCGGAGAAAACTTGGCAAGTCGGGAAAAATAATTGTATTTGAATCGAGGCCTGAATTGTATCAACAACTGGCGCGCCTGAAAAAAATATTGAAGTGGAACAACATTGAGGTGGAACCACTTGTACTCTCAGATTTCCCGGCTTCAAAGGTTGCTTACAAGTCATCACACAACCTATCCTCATATGGTGGTATTGTAATAAATATTTCGGAAAAACGGGAAGAAAGCTCAGTTTATACTATTGTAGCAGATACATTAGATAATTATTGCAGGAAGAAAAAAATTCAGCCATCTTTTTTAAAGATTGATGCAAATGGAAATGAATTAAGGTTGCTCAAAGGCTCGGTTAATATACTTGTAACAAGCCGACCCAAAATACTTTTGAAATGCGAGGAAAGATTAGCCGGTGCGCAAAATATTTTAGAAACATTTGCATATTTATTACAGCTTGGTTATAAAGGCTATTTCATACTTGATACAATAAAAATACCAGTTGAAAATTTTGAGTTTAATGTTTACCAGAATACCTGCAATAATTTCTACTGCAATAATTTTATGTTCGAATAAGCCCTATTTTAAAAAATCCGCCGGTATAGCAAGTACGGGTTCAATCATAATATGCCGGTAAAAAATTTCTGCGCCTTCTGATTGAATTTGGATTTTTCCTTTTACTAACGGTATCGCCTGCCCGTTTTCTAACTGGCGTGAATTATATAGTACCATCATCACTTTGCCATTAATCATTTGAACGCTGGTGTCGCCATGGCAATATAAATCGAGCGTATTCCATTCACCTGCGGCATTTTCTGCATCACCATTTTTAATACAATGTCTTCCTGCCTGGCTTTTTGCACTAAAAGTTTTCATTTCACCCGAAGGGCTGTAAACATATTCGCTGTCTGATTTTTTTATCACAGGAATATCTTCCATGCCTCCGGCCACACCCCAGTAATCACCGCAATTACCCTGTTCAACCTGGAATTCCTGCGAACGCATCCAGGCACCGTAATCAGCACCATTATCGCCAACAGAAAAATATAGAACACCGCTATCCATTTTTTTGCCTTTCTTTTGTCCCCAGCTAAGTTTGCCCCATTTAAATTGCAATTGCAAATGAAAATCCTGGTACTCTTTCAATGTATAAATGCAGCCCCAGTTTTCACCCGAAATACGAATTACTTTTTCTCCATCCTGCTTTACTATGGTGAAAACATGATTCGGATCGTTGTTTAATCCAACAGGAATTTCACTTAGTTTTTTTCCGGCATCATCTAAAGGCGGACCTATATAAGAATTCCATCCCGTTAAGATCCCGGCCATTAAAAAGAGCGACCATGTGATTGTTTTGAGCAAACAACATTGTTGATCGGAGCACAACTATTACGAAGAGTAAAATAAAAGATGAAAGTTTCATATCAGCATTTTTATTGAAGGTAAATTAAATTGTTTTTTTTGAACAGGTATTTGAAAAAGTTGCGGATATCCAGCGAAAAATAAATTTGCCGGGAGCAGGGTTAAAACCGTCGTAATAATACGAAGGTCTTTTACGTACTAACGGTTCGTATATGTTCAATGTTTTTTAAGATGTTAAGTTTTTCTTTCCCTTTGCCGCAGAGACGCTGTCGGAGAAGTGCATTAATAGTATTTTTGCTGATTAAGATTGTTTATCTTTAGTCCCTTGATCTATGCCTAAACTTATGCTTAGTAAAAAGACTTCAATTGCCCTCATAATTTTAATCTCGATTTCATGCGGAAAAATAAACCCTCGCGGTCAAAATCCAGACGGTAATAACTATGTATCCGTTCTTACACAACACAATGATAATACAAGGGCCGGGCTCAACGATAACGAAACCATATTAACAACGGGTAATGTAAATACTCAAACATTCGGCAAACTGTTTAGCCTGAACGTTGATGACCAGGTGTATGCGCAGCCGTTAGTTGTAGCTGACCTTTCCATCGCAGCATCAAAGCATAATGTAGTTTTCATTGCAACTGTTAATAATACAATATATGCTTATGACGGTGATACTGCTAAGTTATACTGGCAAAAAAACTTCACGGCTGCCGGAATGCGGCCAGTAAGAAATAGCGATATGACGGGTGCCTGTTCAGGCAATTACAAGGATTTCAGTGGAAACATTGGCATAGTGGGGACTCCCGTTATTGATCCAGCTTTCAATACAATTTATTTTGTTGCCCGCAGCACTGACGGTACAAAATATGTTCAATACTTGCATGCGGTAAATCTTATTGATGGAAGTGAAATGCAGGGCAGCCCGGTAATAATAACGGCCACTTACAATGGTACCGGAAGCGGAAACATTAATCATGTTATTACTTTTAACCCGCAAGTTCAGAATCAACGCATGGCCCTGACTCTTGTTAAAGGAATAATCTACATCAGCTTTTCATCACATTGCGACTGGGGTCCATATCACGGCTGGATATTGGGATATAATACAAGTACGTTGAAACAGCAAATTGTTTACAATAATACACCCGACGGATCCGCCGGAGGTATTTGGGAAAGCGGCACCGGCTTAGCCGTAGATGACCAGGGAAATCTTTATTGTGTAACAGGCAATGGCACTGAAGGCGTTGGCACTGACCCGACCAATTTAACTAACCGGGCAGAGAGTGCGTTAAAACTCACTCCTACGGCTTCATCCCTGAAGGTCACGAGCTATTTCACTCCATACAATTATCCCCACCTTGACAGCACCGACGGGGATTACGGGTCAATGGGTTGTTTCTTAATTCCAAATTCAAGCTTTTATTTCACTGGAGCAAAGGATGGAAATTTATATTTATTGAATAAAGATAAGATGGGTGGCTTTAAGGCAGGGGTTAACATGATACAGCAAAATGTTTCACTGGGACACAACGGCTTGCATTGTCAACCTTCCTATTACAAAGGAGTGACCGGTGAATTCGTATATGTTTGGTCGGAAAAAGATCAGTTGCGGGCTTACCCGTTTAACCGCGTTTCTAACACGCTCGACATCGCCAATGTTGTTACTTCTCCGGTCGCCGGACCGACAGGATGGAGTGGAGCTTTACTATCCGTCTCATCGAACGGAACGTTGCCGGAAACAGGTATAGTATGGGCTTCGTATGCTTCAAGCGGCAATGCCAACCAATCCGTATGCCCCGGAATATTAAGGGCTTTTGATGCCAATGATATTACTAAAGAACTATGGAATAGCAACCAAAATATAAATGACAACTTCGGTAATTATGCAAAATTTTCGTCGCCCACCATAGCAAACGGTCATGTTTATTTAGCCACGTTTTCAAACCAGGTAGTTGTATATGGACTTAAATAATTTATAATTTTTTCGTTTATTGATTATCGTTATTAGCAAAGAAGAAACTAATTAATCGCCTCTCACAATATGCATCTCCTATTTTTTCTTTGCCTTAAATGTACCGTTAGGTTGAATTGAAAGCATTTCAATTATTTCATTTTTATTGTTCCTGTTGAATTGAACGCTAAAGCCATTCAGGCCTTTAAGTGAAAATTTGTCCTTATCTATTGGGATAAGTTTATACTCCGGCTGGCCAGGCACAAACATATAAAGGCTGCTATCCGTTTTCGTGTATACCTTAATCGTTATATTGCTTATTTCGTACTCACCGGTATAAGCCTGCAGGCTGTCATTGGCAATTTCTTTTGAAGAGCGGGTAAACACAATTGGCTTTACAGTTGACTCCAGCGTAAGCGAAGCGCTTTCTATATATCCCGAAAGACCTGTGTTAAATTGTGCCGGAAAGTTGATACCCGTAGTATCGATACCTTCTTTATCATCAATAGGAAAAATATTGAAGATATCATAATTCTTATGTTGCATCCATAAGTTCATCTTCGGTGTTTTAATAAAGAAGGAATCATTCTTTAAAGTAATTTCAAATGTTCCGTAACCGGGGTTGGTATACAGACCTTCATAGGCTTTCAGGTTATGCGACGGATTTCCAACGGTAGCAGTATCTTTAACTTTTTTTACTTCCGCGGCCTTTTCTTTGGCCTTTGCGGAATCACTGCTGCTTTTTAAATACGTTTCCCAATCGTAATATTTTAGTCCCAGTATTTTATCTGAAATAAGATTTCTTACCGCCGAAGGAACCGGGGAACCATTTTGATTACTCAATACAATAATACCAACGCTATCTGTTGGATAAAAGCAGGTACTGGCACTGAATCCATCGATATTGCCACCATGCTCCACACGATAATGTCCGCGATAAGAAGATAAGAACCATCCAAAACCATAACCGGAAAAATAAACTTCGGGCATTGCTTTAGCGGGTAAACCTCCACCGGTTGCCATCTGTACGGTAATAGCTTCATTTACGTATGAAGATGGTATTATTTCTTTCCCATTCAGCTTGCCGCCATATATCCATAAACTTACCCATTTCGCCATGTCGTTCACACAACTATTAATGCTTCCGGCAGGAGACATTGCGGCAATATCATAATGATCCTGTTTTTTTATAATACTGTCTTTCATTACATCATAACCAAAAGATTCATCGCTGCTTTTGATCCATTCTCCAAGAGAAACATCGGAATTATTCATTCCTAAAGGAGTAAATATTTTCTCCCGGATATTATCTTCCCAACTCTTACCTGAAATTTTTTCAACCACTGCTCCCTGCATCATAAACATAAAATTATTGTATTGCCATTTCTCCCTGATGCCTGCCGAAGGCTCCATGTATTGAATACGCTGCATCAATGTATCTCTTGAATGAGTAGGAAAAAGATACCACGATATATCATGACGCGGAAGGCCGGTGCGATGGCACATCATATCATGAAGCGTTATATGATCGTTCATTTCATCATTGTAAAATTTAAGTTCTGGTATATAATTGCGAACAGGCTTATCAATATCAACTTTGCCCTCCTTATTAAGCATACCAATAAGTGAAGCTGTAAATGCTTTTGTGCAGGAACCTATTGCAAATAGCGTATTAGGTGTAACAGGAATTTTATCTTTCATAGTCTTTATAGCCAAAGCCTTTTGCATACACAACTTTATCTTTAACAACAACCGCAACGGCGAAACCCGCAGCATGCCAGTCTTTCAGCACCCTTGCAAATGCAGTATCAAGGCCCGTAAAACGTTTATCAACAGTTAATTTTTGTTTTTGCGAAAAAGATGTAATGCTTATTAAGCAAAATGACAGAAAGAAAATTTTTCTCATGGGAGTTTTATTTTAATTAATTATAAGATGCACTCAAATGCAGAGCAACAGGCAGCTTTTCGTGATAGCTTATAAATATATTAATTTTACATCTAATTGCCTTTCAACTACATCATTTAAAGTTCTTGCCATACATTTTGTTTGACGATTACTGCAGTTAATAAAGCAGGATTTTCACTAAACAATCTCATCCGGTATGCATTCATTGCAGTGCGGCCAAGCTTTTTTACGAGGCTGTTATTCACAACCAGGCCTACAGGGGCTCCTATCACGGGAATCAGTTGTGCCATCTTTGCAATGTCCAGGTAGTCCCTATACTCCTGTTGAAAATTCCGCCAGTCAAACTCATTGATATCTTCGGGTAAATTTTGTTTTTGTATTTCCCAATCCGTCATTTGGAGATAAACTTTTTTTCGATGTAAAGCGCTGGAAAACGCCAATTCAAAAATATGAAGCAGGTACACTCTTTCCTTATAATCATTTATATCAAAACCATACAATGCTGCTATATCAAATAGTAATTTTATTTTGATGCCTAACAAAATCGGAAAATCTGCGAGGCCAAGTAATATTCCACCCGCGCCGGTAATGCCCCCTTCCACCGCAGCAGTTTTTCTGATATACATTTATTTTCTTTTGAACAGATTCTTCCCTCAGCTGCAGACTCGTATTCTCTAAGGGATGTGCAGAAGTATGTTTTGCTCCAAATAGAACGCCACGAACCATTTGCTTTATCGTAACTGTTATAGCACGATGTACTTTTTCAGGTATCCAGCTATTGATCTTCATTTGCATCTTTTTAGAAAGATTACTAAATAGCGATGGTTTCCGCAGCATTTTCTGTTGCCACGTTTTTAATTCCTGGTATGCAATTGCATCATATGAATCAGCCATTGAATGTGCTTTGTACAAAGATAACCTTCTCGCAGGTTAAGGTTCCCACCGCCTTTTGCACCATGACACCTGGCAAAGACTTTTTACATATATTCACACGCACAATTTATTGATATGAAAAAGATTTGCCTTTTCACATTTGTCGTTATTTTTTCTTTGCATGGTTCAGCACAAAAAATCTCTAACGAAATTCTTACCAAAAGATGGGATGCTCACTGGATAACTGTGCCTGGTACTTCAGCACATGCTTATGGAGTCTATCATTTCCGGAAAACATTTTCATTAAATGATAAACCCGCTTCTTTTGTAATACACGTTTCCGCAGACAACCGTTATAAGTTGTATATAAACGGCGAATTGGCTTCTTTAGGGCCGGCACGAGCTGATTTGTTTCATTGGAATTATGAAACAGTTGATATTGCAAAATATTTACGTACAGGCGACAACGTTATTGCGGCAGTTGTTTGGAATTTTGGCGATTACAAAGCCGAGTATCAAATATCTTTTCGTACTGGTTTTATTTTGCAGGGCGATGCAGATGAGGAAAAATTCGTAAATACAAATACTTCTTGGAAATGTATCGAAGACAGCAGTTACAGCCCGTTTCAACCCGACTTAACTTATACCTATTATCGTGACAGGACCTGGTGAGAAAATTGATTATGCTAAATATCCTGATGGTTGGAAAAATATTCAATATAACGACAATGGATGGACGCAGGCTATGCAAATTGTAAGCGGTTTACCTAAAGGTGTTTTTCAATCTGACTTAAGCTGGATGCTGATTCCGCGGACTATTCCGCCAGTGGAGTTAACAACACAGCGCCTTGAAAAGGTCCGATCAGTTACAGGCGTGACTTTACCGGCTTCGTTTCCATCCGTTAAGAGCTCCTTCACAGTACCTGCTAATACAAGCGTTAAAATTTTATTGGACAATGGCGTACTCACAAATGCATATCCCGTCCTGCAGTTTAGTAAAGGAAAGGAAGCAGAGATTACGTTAGGTTATGCAGAAGCATTATTTATCGACGAAGGAAGCAGCAAAGACTGGAAAGCGCAAAATAAAAAAGGCAACCGAAATGAAGATTGAGGGTAAAAGATTTGTCGGCCAAAAAGATGAAATCATCGCCAATGGAAATGATGAACAAACTTTCACTTCACTTGCTTGGAGAACTTACCGTTATATGCAACTTGAAGTAAAAACCAAGGATGAACCATTAATCGTTAATGATCTCTATGGAATTTATACGGGTTATCCGTTTGAATTGAAAGCAAAATTTACATCAGATAATGATACCCTTGAAAAGATATTTGAAACAGGATGGCGAACAGCAAGATTGGACGCAGTGGAGACTTATATGGATTGCCCTTACTATGAGCAGTTGCAATACGTAGGCGACACCCGCATACAGGCAATGGTATCTTTGTACAATACAGGCGATGACCGCTTAATGCGCAATGCGATTACCCAAATAGATTATTCAAGAATGGCCGAAGGTATTACACTTAGCCGCTATCCTACTGCAAATGCACAAGAGATACCAACGTTCTCTTTATGGTGGATCGGGATGCTGAATGACTATTACATGTATAGAAATGATCCTTCATTTGTGAAACAATTTTTACCAGGCGAAAGACAGGTATTGCAATTTTTCAGCAAATACCAACAGCCCGATGGAAGTTTAAAAAATGCACCTTACTGGGAATTTACTGACTGGGCGGAAGGTAAAGGTTGGCAAAGCGGCATGCCGCCTTTTGGAACAGATGGAAGTTCGGCAGCCCTTGACCTGCAATTATTATGGGCATACCAAATTGCAGCTAAGCTTGAAGATAGTTTGGGTATGAAAGTATTTGCCGATGAATATAAGAAGAGAGCAGCGATACTCACGGAAACGATTAAACGAAAATATTGGAATAATACCCTGCAATTATTTGCAGATACAAAAGAGAAAAATTATTACTCGCAGCACACGAATACGCTTGCGATATTAACAGGTATCATAAAAGATGAACCTGCAAAAAAATTAGCACAAAAAATGATTACCGATACTTCGTTAACGCAGGCCACAATTTATTTTCAATACTATGTAAACCAGGCGTTGCACAAAACAGGATTGGGCAATTTATATTTAGATCGATTGCAAATCTGGAAAGATAATTTAGCGATGGGCCTTACCACATGGGCGGAGATAAGCGACATTAATGCCGCACGCTCGGATTGCCATGCGTGGGGCGCCAGTCCTAATATTGAATTCTTCAGAACGGTGTTGGGAATTGATACCGATGCACCGGGATTTAATAAAATAAAAATAGAACCGAACCTTGGTTCGCTTAAAAAAATATCAGGATCTATGCCGCACCCGAAAGGAGAAATTACAGTAAGTTATAACGTCGATAAACGAGGAAAGTTAGATGCGATAATTTCTATTCCCCAAGGCACATTCGGTGTTTTTGTTTGGAAAGGGAACGAACATATCTTGAAAAGTGGGGAAACGAGGTTAGAATCTTTGTAGTTTTTTGTTCTGCCGGGCGCAATGTCGCAAATGCCCTGTAGAATGTCGTGATCCTCCCTTTTCTATAACACCTTTTGAATTTACTTTTACAGCAACAAAATATAAATACAATGAAAGGTAAACTTTATCCCTGCTTATGGTCTGATGGGAGAGCCAAAGAAGCAGCCACATATTATTCTACTATATTCGACAATTCACAGATCATTTCCGAAAATCCGATGGTAGTTATGTTTGAGTTGGAAGGAATGCAATTTATGGGATTGAATGGCGGGTCACTATTCAAAATAAATCCTTCAATCTCCTTTTTTGTTTTTGCTGATTCGGAAGAAGATATCGACAAAAAATGGAAACACCTGTCTGACGGTGGCAGTGTAATGATGCCTCTTGACAAGTATCCCTGGAATGAAAAATATGGCTGGTGCCAGGATAAATTCGGTGTAACGTGGCAACTAATGATGGGGGCCGACGCCAAACAAAAAATCGTTCCCTCATTTATGTTTACGCAGCAGCAAAGCGGAAGAGCAGAAGAAGCTATTAATTTTTACACTTCTATATTCAAGAATAGTAAAGTGGAAATGATTAGCCGTTATGAAAAAGGTGAACCAGACATAGAAGGCCATATCAAGCATGCCCGTTTCACTTTGAATGGACAGTCATTTGCAGCTATGGAAAGCTCAGGACCACATGCGTTTACTTTTAATGAAGGCGTGTCAATCGTAGTGCCTTGCGATAACCAGGAAGAAATAGATTATTTCTGGAACAAACTAACGGAAGGTGGCAAAGAATCGCAATGCGGATGGCTGAAAGACAAATTTGGTGTGTCATGGCAAATTGTTCCAGCCATTCTCGGTAAACTGGTGAGCGATCCTGAAAAAGGCAAAAGGGTAATGGATGTAGTGATGAAATCAATAAAATTTAATATTGAAGAACTTGAAAACGCTTAAGCAATCTATTTTAAAATAATCTATTATGAAAGCTGTTAAACCTGCAAATGTGAACGCTTACATTGCCGCATTTCCGGAAGATCTTCAAAAGATTTTAGAACAGGTACGCGAGACCGTTAGAAAGGCAGCGCCGGGTGCTGACGAAACCATCAGCTATGGTATGCCTGCCTTTAGATACAAAGGCGGAGTTATAATTTATTTCGCCGGGTTTAAAAATCATATTGGTTTTTATGCTACTCCTTCCGGGCATGCCGCGTTTGCAAAAGAATTATCCAAATATAAACAAGGCAGGGGCTCTGTGCAGTTTCCGCTGGATAAGCCAATGCCATTGAATTTAATTGCACGAATGGTAAAGTTCAGGTTTCAGCAACAGGCGGAAAAAGAAATAGATTTTCTTCCCCGGCTTTCGGCGCCGGCCAGGCGTGCTTTGCAGAGTAATGGTATTAAGACTTTAAAGGACCTGGCTAAATATACGGAAGCGGAGATCCTTCAATTTCATGGAATTGGAAAAACTGCTATACCGATATTACGGAAGGCGTTAAAAGAAAAAGGATTTAGTTTTAATGGTGCGGCATAAGGAATTGAGGGCAAAATTTAGGAGTAGAGGATTACTTTTTTATTGTGGGTAATTTATAGCCGTAGTATAATTATCCCTTCATAAAATATTCTTTGTTCACATCATTAAACTTCTCAATAATTGCGGTTGGTGCCACGAAGGCGGGGTTGTTAATCATTAAAACAATAAATCACTATAAAAAGCCTTTCTAACTCTTTATTTGGCTGGCTTTTTATTAGGTTCGCCAAGTATTCCTTGAGCGACGTACTTTGCCTATATTCTTCTTTTATAGTATAATGTAAAATGTGTGTTAAGCCATGCTGTATTAAAATCTTCATAATTGAAATTTTCCATATCGTTCAACCAAATGTAATAACCTCCCATGAGAGACAAGTGATCTTTGATACATGACTGGCATGTCTAAACTGTACTTTAAGCAGAAATTAAAAAAATTTGCTACTCGAGAATCATAATAATAATCCCTGTCGTCTTGCATTCGTGGGTTGAGGTCCTTTTAAAACTATTTGCTCAATTTGCTCAAAATAAACTTTATTAAAATCTTCACGAGGTGTAATTATATCAAACATATTTGCCAAATAATACTTACCATACTCCATTTTACTTTCAAGTGATTTTATTACAAAATTTTTAATCTCTGCCTTATGTCCATCTGACGAGATAACACTAAATATATATCCAAGAGAGAACCATGATTCAGTCTGTGCAATCAATTTAGAATCTGAAAAAAAGCCTTTTTTTACATTATCGAATTCTTTGTGGGTAAGAGAAATTTTTATATTCCGATCATTTAAAACACTTACAACTGTTTCGATATAATTGTCATTATGGAAGAATTCATTTTGTATTGCCTGCATAAAATATCTTCGAATAATTTCCGGAGAAAAGTCTTACGTTTTTCGAAAAGAAAAAACTTCAAATGTTTAAGTAAGCTATGATTATGAATATGCTTTTGAGTTTTCTAAGAAAGGAAGTAATTTTTCAGAAATAGCATTGATAATGGATCGGTTCAAATTTTACAATTCTCAGTAATGTTAATCACAGTGTATAATTTCGGCATATTTATCCCATAGATAATCATTCTGTTTTATCACATATTTTTCATAATTGGCTACAAGGGAAGTGTAATCTTGTAAAGCAAACATGAATTGAGCTAATAAATGTATTTTCCTGATCATCGTCAGGTCCGTATTTGATTTTGTCAAGTTTATAACGATAATATAACTTTCTGATATCATCCGCAGTGCCAGAAAACATTAATTTTTTCAATAGAGAATCTGAAAGGTATTGCAGTTTACCTCCTAAGAATTTACTTGACCCATAAGAGGTGAGCAGGCCATCAGTTAATAAGTTTGAAAGGGAATGAAATTCTTTATAAATATCATAGATTATATAATTACGATTGAGAAAATTATCTGCCGAATGATAATATTCCATCAGTTCAATTGTATTATCATTGAACCCTGAATTTTGGCCGTAGAATCTATCTGTAATTTCTTTTACTTTTTCATGCATCACTGAAAATGTATTTTTATAAAATTGCTTTTCATGAATCCAATCGATGATGGATTTGTTTGTATGGGTTCTACAATCTCTAAATATTTTCTCAAGGTCAATTTGCTTTAGTTCAGCACTTAATTCTTTTACCTTATTATCATCCCAGTAAAATCGCTCTAAGATTAGACCGAGATTGCTAAGATTAAAACTAATAATGTAAGTGTAAAGGTCTTTCACACCTTTTCTTTCATCATATAGTTTTTTAAATGTAAGTAGCCGCTGAATAAAATTCTCCCAATTTATAATGCGCATATGCATCCCGGATTTTAAATTCAATTCTATCTTCTTCAGCTTTACCTAATTCGACAGTATTTATATATTTCAATGATTCAGAGAGATTAACCCGGTTGTATAAGCAAAGCGGACAGCTGCATTGTTTGTCATTTGCAGTGTATTTGATGTAGATTCCATCTTCTTCGTTAAAGGCCACCTTGGTAAGAAAATTAATATACATATACCTAAAAATTCCCCTGATCATTTTTTCGTCTTGTTCATTTTTAATAAATGGATTATTTGCGTAGTCAATGGGTTCTTTTGTAATCTCCACCTGGGTTAATAGATCAAATAAGTCTTTATTGTCTGTCACAAGCGTAAACGCTTTATGATGAAGTGAAAATCTATCTGAAATTATGATTGGATAATGTTCTGTAAGTATTTTTTTAGGAATTACTATCAACTGATCGGATCTTTTATCAAAATATTCATGAAGTTGGTGAAGCACTGATTTTGTTTTATCTATTGGAATTACGTTCTTAATCTTATTAGTAATAATTTCCTTTTTATACCTCGGAATATTAAATTTGTCGAATGCCAGATAGGCTGAAGCCATATCTGTGAAATAATTGATTTTGACTGAAGGAAACACCTCGGTAATGTCAGGATGAATTACAACATTGGGTTTTATTCCTGTGCTAAATTCACTTGTATCATTTGAGACGAAATATAGTTCCCCCTCATTATTCTTTTGCAAATAGTCTAAACAAGAAAATATTATTGTAGCATCATTTGTATTATCCTTATCAGTATCGCCAAATGGTTTTTTATTATTTTCCCGTTGATTGAAAACCAAAATCTTTACTTCACTATTTGTTTCAATGTATGTTCCAAAATTATAAAACAAGTCATCAATAACTTCTAATTGAGATAAAAGTTCAGCTTTGGAATTTTCAATTTTATCCTGCTCAAAATCGGCCGATTCGTCCTTAATTACTTTGAGCTTTCTGATGTCTTTTTCAAGACTTTTAAACATTAGTAATATAGATATTCCTTTCTATTTCTTTATGCTTACTCCACTCTAATTTGAGTTTTTCGGGGAAACAATAATTTTACATGGTTGTTCCTAACTGAAAAATTTAACTCGTTGAGGTAGTGACTAAATCCGGTCATTGAAACCAGGTTTTTTAAAATATTATTATCGAGTAGTAGATTTTAGCACCATAAAGGGAAAATGTTCATATAATTGATTGCATCAATCTGTAAAGCTAAAATATTAATTAAAGAAGCTTATTACAAATTAGCTATAGATTCCCAATCATATAGCATAAGATATGACTTCAAAATATCTATCAAGTCATTAACATTACTTCATCATACCTTCGGCAACTTATACCCATTAT
The DNA here is from genome assembly GCA_963756945.1 of uncultured Chitinophagaceae bacterium. Taxonomy (GTDB): domain Bacteria; phylum Bacteroidota; class Bacteroidia; order Chitinophagales; family Chitinophagaceae; genus Ginsengibacter. Next base: position 167,701 of record CAVWQJ010000026.1, read on the forward strand.
GATACTCCTTCATAAAATATTCTTTGTTCACGGCATCATCAGTAAACTTTTCTTTCGCGGCATCCCATTCTAATTTTTTACCACTACGATAGGCAAGGTTTCCCATCTGCGCAACAGTGGCTACATGAGCGCCGGCCTGTATCGGGCAATGCAGGTCTTCGAATTTGCGTGACTTAACAACGTCTACAAAATTTATCCAATGCTTGTCAACGCCACTGTCTGTTGATGGAGCTAATGGCTTGCTTACTTTATTTTTACTGTTCTTTTCTTCGATCACTTCCCAGCCCCCGCGGTTCAAAACCAAGGTGCCATTATTGCCAATGTAAGCAATGCCATGATCGCGGCCGTAGGAGCCATTATCAATACCTAATGCGGAATCCCAAATCATATTGAAACCATCAAATTCATACAACGTTGTAAGGGTATCCGGCGTTTCTTCATACAAGTCCGGATAAGCGAATCGACCACCCAATGCAGATACAGATTTGGGTGTAGGCGACTTCATGCCGAGCAATCCGTAGTCTAATAAATGCACACCCCAATCAGTCATTAAGCCACCGGCATAATCCCAGAACCAGCGGAAATTAAAATGGAAGCGACTTGCATTAAACGGCCTCGTGGGTGCTGGCCCAAGCCACATCGTGTAGTCTACACCGTTAGGTGGTGCCGTATCGGGCACTACAGGTCCCGGTTTCATCCATCCCTGGTAGCACCAGACCTTTACAGTTCTTATATTTCCCAATACACCGCTCTGTACATAATCAACGGCATCTTTAAAATGTTGCTGGCTGCGCTGCCATTGACCGCACTGCACTGCTTTACTGTAACGTTGTTGCGCTGCAACCATCGCCCGGCATTCGCCAATGGAATTACCAACAGGTTTTTCGCAATACACATCTTTACCTGCGGCGCATGCATCCATCATAATTAATGCATGCCAGTGATCAGGAGTTCCAATCACAACTGCATCCACGTCCTTATCGTCTAACAGTTTCCGGTAGTCTCCGTACGTTTTTACTTTGGATGCATCTTTACCCATTTTAGTAAGGTCTTTCAATCTTCTTTCAATAACATTTTTATCTACGTCGCATACCGCAACAAGATTTACTCCGGGCACTTTTAGTGCAGCAGTAACATCGGCCCACCCCATTCCATTGATGCCAATAGCTCCAATATTTAACTGATCGCTCGGTGCAATTTTATTTTTAAAAATAGCAAAGGCACTGTTATCAAGGGCCGATAATAATAAGCTGCCACCAACCATGGCAGCGGAATTTTGCAAAAATTTTCTGCGTGAGTTCATCGTATAAATTTATAATTGAAAAATTTTGAGGAGAGATAAATAATCATTTATCAAGCTTTGCATAAATATAGAAATAATCAGCAAAAAATCGTTGATAATTAATCGTATAAAAAATTCTATGTAAATAAGTCAATCAAATTGAATGTTATTAAACTGTAAAACGCCTTGTTGTTATAACAAAATTTCTTACCTTAAGGGGTATCGGCAGCATTGTTGCTGCTATTAATTGCCGGGACACATTTGTCTTTGACATCATCTATTAATTAACCGGTTTCAAAATTGTTTTTTATAAACAATTACCGGATGTGCTAAAAAGATTAGTTATGAACTTTTGGAACAGAATTTTATTTGGAAACCCCCTCAGTGACTGGGCCATAGCGATTGGAATTATCGTTGCATCATTTGCACTTATTAAAATTTTGAGAGGTCCTGTGCTGAAGAAATTAAAAAAATGGTCTCAGGAAACTAAAATAACTTTTGATGATTTTATTGTAATGGCTATCGAAAAGTCAGTAATACCTTTTCTTTATTTTGCCGCCATCTTCGCTGCATTTGATTATCTCACTTTCAATACCCGTACTACCAATATCATAAACGTAGCGAAGCTATTTATCCTCACTTATTTTATTTTAAAGCTGATAACTTCTGCTATACAATATTCAATTTTCTCATTTCTTGAAAAACAGGAAAACAGCGACATAAAGAAAAAACAGGCACGTAGCCTTATTATCATTTTAAAAGGTGTTGTTTGGATATTGGCCCTGGTTTTCCTGGTAAATAATCTTGGGTATAACGTGACTACAATTATTACCGGCCTTGGTATTGGCGGTATAGCTGTTGCTCTCGCAGCACAGGCTGTATTGGGAGATTTCTTTAGCTATTTTGTAATCTTCTTCGACCGGCCATTTGAAATAGGTGACTTTATAATAGTTGATGATAAAGTAATTGGTGCCATTGAATATATTGGAATAAAAACTACGAGAATCAGGGCCATAAGTGGCGAGCAAATTGTTTGTTCCAATAAAGATCTTACGGATTCAAGGGTGCATAATTATAAGAAAATGATGCGGCGCAGGGTGGTGTTTAGTATTGGCGTAATCTATCAAACTACGGCTGAGCAGATGAAGAAAATCCCGGGCATTATTAAGTCCATTATAGAATCTACTGAGAATGCAACCTTTGACCGCAGCCATTTTTCAGCGTTCGGCGATTTCAGTATGAATTTTGAAACGGTGTATTTTATTGAAAGCCCGGACTACAATATGTATATGGATGCACAGCAAGAAATTTATCTCGAAATATTACAAACTTTCGAAAAAGAAAAAATTGAATTTGCATATCCAACACAAACATTGTTTGCAGGAAATGCATTTATAAATCAAAAAGAAGAAAAAGCAAACGGAGCAGAAAGAAAAGTTAATGAGAGCGTAAATTAATTTCTAATCTATCTTCCGGTATTTGGTTCCAATGTAATCCACAAAGTCCGGCTCAACGCCTTGCCGGCGCAGCAGCGTTTGTATCTGCGCTCTGTGGTGTATGGAATGATAATTTAGTTGTAAGGCTATGTCTTTAGGTGTGGCCGCCCAAAGGCTTCCATCATAACCTATAAACGTAGTTTCGGTTTCAAGTTCCTCGTCCGTTTTTGACTTGAGAAAATCTATCCAGTTTTGTAAACTTTTGTTCCACTCATCTTCCAACTGATTAAAATCATATAGAGGCAACCACCAGTCCATTTTATCATAACCCGGACTTTTTAGAATTCGTGCCAGCCATTTATATTGGCAATTAATTAAATGGCTGAATAATTTTATGCTTTCCTCACGGTCATGCAGCAACGCAATTTTTTGCAACAGTCTTTTATTCGTGGAACTGTTGTATTCAAATGTTTCTATTAAATAAGTCTTCATTTCCATAGAAAAATTTTTTTACCATTTAATATGTTGATCGATGAATTGAATTAAGCCATTAGCCAATAGCTTCTTGTTCTTTCACCTTGGGATGCCCCGGTGTTTCTTTATACGCAGCGAAGTAGGTAAATATTTTTCCATCATGTAATTGATTGACTGCTTTCTCTACGTAACCAGGCCAGGGCGAGCCTTTCCGGGTAATATCCATGCTGCCTAGCATACAGATTATCGGTGCTTTCGGATAAGTCGTTCTTATAGTTTGTACAAAATTTTTGTAAGCATTAACAATCTCATCTTCGGCAGGTGCTTTTGTTCCAAACCTTGTTTTGAATTGCTGGTTATCGGGCATATTTACGATCCACGAATCGTTTTGCAATAGATTAATTACAACAAGGTCTGGTATATATTTAGTAAAATCCCATTTACTCGTTGAATCAGCGGGATCAAGCCTGTTGTACATTTCAGGCATTATTAACGGGAACCAACTTACCATAATACCAATACCACTTTTTGACGTGCAATGATATTGCGCATTGAAATGTCTTGCAGTTATAGCAGCATAAGCGTCGTAATTGTTTTCGTAATAACCATTCGGAGAATCATGCACATTGTCGTTAATAGCATAACCACAGGTTATTGAGTTTCCAAAGAATTCGATTTTTCTTTTAGGGAGTTTTGATGGTTTAAGGATTTTATTTTTTTCACTGAATTCAAAGCCGTAAAAAAAGGTTTTTCCTTTGTCCCATTCTGTTCGCTTAAATATTTGCAGGGTATGTTTCGCATACGCCAGACCGGTAGCGAGCGTAACTGTTTGCTGAGTTGTATCAAAATGAATTTCGTTCATGCTGTCATTATCAATAATTACATTGTAATAATTAGCGGTATCCTCGTCTTTAAAGATTCCTGCAATTTCCGTTCCTTTAAAATTTATTTTTACTGAAGTACCCGGCCACGTTAGCTCTGCAGCATCGTTCGCATAGGGAATTCTTCCTTCATAAACGATGTGTTTATTATTGTATGAAACAAATCTTGTTTGGGATATTACAGTGCCCGAAAGCAAACAAGAAATAATGAGGCAATATTGAAATTTAATCATGAAGAAGACGAGTTTTATTTATATGAATGAGTTAATCCCTGCTTCTTCCCTGGTAAATCAAAATGTATTGTATCAGTAAAGCGATAGATGCAAGTGCCGCGATTACATAAGTTAACGCCGCCCATTTCAAAGCATCCTTTGCTTTATCAAATTCCTCAGGCGATGTGAGATGTGATGTTCCTAACCACTTCAAAGCCCTGGCCGAAGCGTCAAACTCAACAGGTAATGTTATAACAGAAAACAGTGTTGATGCGGCAAACAGAATAATGCCAATTAATAATATTGTTGGATTGCCGCCGCCAAAACTAAAAAGGCCTAGCCCAATCAATATGATCCACTGGGCAAGGTTACTGCTTATTTGAACCACCGGAACCAAAGCACTTCTAAGTGTCAGCATTGAATAAGCCGTCGCATGCTGAACAGCGTGGCCACATTCATGCGCAGCAACTGCGGCCGCAGAAATATTTCTTCCTTCATATACATCAGGGCTGAGGTTAACAGTTTTCTTTGTAGGGTCGTAATGATCACTTAAGAAACCAGGGACCGAAGTTACCGTCACGTCAAAAATTCCATTGTCGTGGAGCATTTTTTCCGCAATTTCTTTTCCGCTCAGGCCACTGCCAGTGGGTATTTTACTGTACGTTGAAAATTTACTTTTTAGCCTGTATTGAACTATCATGCCCAACACCATAAATAAAAGGGAGATGGATATAATTCCTATAGGCATTAGATTACTTATTTACAAAACAAATTTACAAATAGTATTTAAAACGATTAAAGTATCCAATCGGGCAACCCATGTAAAAATAAAAAAGGGAGAAAATTCTCCCTTAATATTAAAATAAAATTGGACCGACTATTTAAACTGCGGCATAATATCTCTTGCGAGTTCTACCATTTTTTTAATCCCATCTTCGGGCAAATTACCTTTCTTAAATTCCGCCAATATTTCAGGATGTTTATTTTCCATTTGCAGTAAAAACTGATCTTCAAACTCCTGGATATTTTTTACGGGAACGCTGTTTAATAATCCGTTAGTACCAAGATAGATGACAGCAACTTGTTTCTCAACTGCATAAGGCGTGAACTGTGGTTGTTTCAATATTTCCACATTCCTGGCACCTTTATCCAAAACTGATTTAGTTGCCGCGTCAAGGTCACCACCAAACTTTGAAAATGCTTCCATTTCGCGATACAAAGCCTGGTCGAGCTTTAATGTGCCTGCTACTTTTTTCATGGATTTTATTTGGGCATTTCCACCCACGCGGCTTACAGATATACCCACATTAATTGCGGGACGAATGCCGGCATTAAACAAATTACCCTCCAAAAATATCTGGCCATCAGTAATAGAAATCACGTTAGTGGGAATGTAAGCAGATACGTCTCCTGCCTGTGTTTCAATGATTGGAAGCGCCGTTAATGACCCACCACCTTTTACCAGATGCCTGATATTTTCAGGAAGATCGTTCATCTTCTGCGCGATTTCATTTTTGGAAATAATTTTTGCTGCTCTTTCCAAAAGGCGGCTGTGCAGGTAAAACACGTCTCCCGGATATGCTTCACGTCCCGGAGGCCTTCTTAACAATAAGGATACCTCACGATAGGCCACGGCCTGCTTACTTAAATCATCATAAATAATTAATGCAGAACGGCCGGTATCCCTAAAAAATTCGCCGATAGCTGCACCGGCAAATGGTGCGTAAAACTGCTGTGGTGCAGGATCTGAAGCGGAAGCAGCTACAATGGTTGTATATTCCATTGCCCCATTGTCTTCTAATACTTTCATCACATTCGCTATGGTAGAAGCTTTTTGTCCTATGGCGACATATATACAATAAACAGGATTACCAGCTTTATAAAATTCTTTTTGATTGATGATGGTATCTACACAAATGGCACTTTTACCTGTTTGCCTATCGCCGATTACCAATTCTCTTTGGCCACGACCTATCGGTATCATAGCATCAATGGCTTTTATTCCGGTCTGGAGCGGCTGCTTTACGGGTTCGCGAAAAATTACACCAGGTGCTTTACGCTCCAGTGGCATTTCGTAAAGTTCTCCTGCGATTGGGCCTCTGCCGTCTATGGGTTCGCCGAGTGTATTAATAACCCTGCCGGCTAAGCCATCACCTACTTTTATTGAGGCAATTTTGCCTGTTCGACGGACAGTTCCTCCTTCTTTAATATCGCCACTATCTCCCATAAGCACAACGCCCACATTGTCTTCTTCCAAATTCAATGCAATTGCTTTTACACCATTTTCAAATTCCACTAACTCTCCCGAACTAACGTTATTCAATCCGTAAACCCGGGCAATTCCATCACCAATTTGCAAGACAGTTCCCACTTCTTCAAGATTTGCTTCAACGTTAAAGTTGGTAAGCTGGCTTTTCAGAATCGCCGATATTTCATCTGGTTTTATATCCGCCATTATATTTATTTTTTTCGAGGTGCAAAGGTAGAATAAGATAAGTGGAGTAACAAAAATGGTTAGACTAAATGTTCATTTTTTTAATGATTTTATTAATTTAGGAATTTTACGATAGCAGGGCTTCGCAAAAAATATTATAATAGCTGATGAGAGGAATATTCACCCTGATTCTACGTTTAAAATCTTACATTTATTTTTTAAAAATTATCTCATGAAGAAACTTTTATTTATTACTTCTATAGGAATATGCTGCCTGTGTTTATTTTCCCTGCTTCATACTAAGCTTCCAAAAAATATTATTGCACAAAAATCGAAAATCGATCCTGTTAAAATCGGGGAAAATGAAAATGAAGCGGACGAAGATGGAATTCTGCAAGCTCAGCAGATGGAATTCGAACTCACAAAAGATGTTTCATTGGGATACATTCCCAAATTCAGGTTAGTTAATGCTTATGAAAAACTAATGACCCAGAGAAAGTTGAGCCCTAATACTCCCAGCGGAATTTCTGCACTTAGCTGGTCAGAGCGTGGCCCCAATTCAGATGCCGTAGGACCGAGCAATGGAAATACCCGTGCTGGTGGGGGAGTTACGAGTGGCCGTATGAGAGCCATTTGGGTTGATCTTTCGGATGCATCAAATCACACCGTGTGGGTGGGCGGTATAGATGGCGGTCTATGGAAAACGAATGATATTTCAGTCTCACCTGCTACGTGGACTCCTATAAATGATTTTTTGGGAAACCTGGCGATTTCCAGTATCTGCCAGGATCCGTTAGGAGCAAAGGACACAATGTATTTTGGTACCGGAGAAAAAACATATAATGCCGATGCAGTAAGAGGCGGCGGAGTATGGAAAAGTGTTGATCATGGCGCTACATGGAATCTTCTTGCAAGCACAGCGACCTTTTTTAATGTTTCAAAAGTTACATGTGATTCTGCAGGTTATGTATATGTATCAACCATTGGAAACGGTAAGGGAATTCAGCGTTCTAAAGACGGTGGTACCACATGGATAAATATTACTCCCGCAGGATTGAATACTTCCGTTACAGATATGAAATTGAGCAGTACCGGAAGAATGCATATTGTTTGCGGCTATTATAATGGTGCAAGTCCCGGCTATCGCTATTCTGACAGGCCGGATACAGTATCTTCTATTGGATGGAAATCTGCCACAACTGTATTTCCGAATGTTCAATACAACTGCGAGCTGGCTGTTGCGGGGAATACCGTGTTTGTGTTAAATTCTAATTCATCTTACCAGACACCTCAACTTTATAAATCAACAGATGGCGGCGACACATGGTTCGGAACCGTTACATCGCCACCTGCGGCATCCGGCAACAATGATTTAAGCAGCGGACAAGCATGGTATAATATGGCATTGGCTGTTGACCCTGTAAACGATAAACATGTAATAGCGGGTGGTCTAAATTGTTATCGCTCTACAAACGGCGGTAATTCATGGACACAAGTTTCAACATGGATAGGAACCTCACTAAGCTATGTACATGCCGACCAACAAACTGCAGTGTGGAACGGCAGCCAGGTCTTAGTAGGAAGTGACGGCGGAATTTTTTACTCATCGGACAGCGGCGCTACATTTACTGACAGGAACAGAGGACTAAGGCTAAAGCAGTATTATTCCTGTGCCATGCATCCAACCACCACAAATTATTTCCTTGCCGGCGCCCAGGACAATGGGGTAGATCAGCTCACCAACGCAGGTTTGGGAAGCTGTACTGAAGTTACCGGTGGTGACGGGGCGTTTGTGCAGATAGATCAGGATCAACCGCAATACCAGTTTGGTTCATATGTTTACAATACCTACCGAAGAAGCACAAACAGTGGTGCCACCTGGAATTCGGTTGATTATTCAAATTCTATAGGTCAGTTTATTAACCCAACCGATTATGATAATGTAAATAATAAAATGTACGCGGGTGGTGCAAGCAACCAATACATAAGGTGGGACAATCCGCAGACAGGGAGCACTTTTACACCTATAACCATTGGTACATTTTCCGGTTTCGTAAGAAGTATATCGGTTTCTCCTTACACGTCCAACAGGGTGTTTTTTGGAACCCAAAGTGGCAAAATAGTAAAAGTTGATAATGCGGATGCCGCTTCCCCAACAGCTGCCGATATCACAGGCACCGGCATGCCGGGAGCAACTGTTTCATGCGTAGCGATTGGCACGGACGATAATAATATTATAGCCACTTATTCTAACTATGGAGCTGTTAATCATATTTGGGCCACTACAACCGGTGGTGGAAGTGGCGGATGGACAAACATCACAGGAAATTTTCCCGACATACCGGTACGTTGGGCAATTTTTTTTCCTGAAGACAATACAAAAGCAATTATCGCAACGGAAATGGGAGTTTATGAAACCAATAATATCAATGGATCATCCACAGTTTGGACACAGGATCCTACTTTCCCCATCATTCGAACCGATATGCTGAAATACAGGAAAAGTGATGGTACTGTAGCTGCGGCTACCCATGGCCGTGGTCTATGGACGGCAAGTGTACCATTTACGACTCCCTATGTAAGATTTGCTGCCTCTTTTAACGACCAGGTGGAAACAACCGCGGGCAGTACAGGATGCCGCAACTATAAAGATTATACAGTAAATATGAATATAGATTTACCACCGACCGGGGATGCAATTGTGACCCTCGCAGTAGCGGGTGGTGGAACTGCCACACAAGGCGTTGATTTTGATTTTACGACGAATGGCAATTTTGCATCGCCTTCAAATCTATTAACATTTGCCAACGGGTCGTCCACTCCTCAACCGATAACAATTCGTATTTATGACGATGCTGAAGTTGAAACAACGGAATCATTCACGCTAAATTATGTAGTTGGCGGAACAACAAATGCATTGGCAGCGCCAAGCAGTAAAACTTTTACATTCACTATCAGAGATAATGACCTGGCACCTGCTTCTACCGGAGCATCTGGCACCTATACGATAGGATCGCAAACATATACTTTAGGAAACACGAGTGCCGGCCAACCATTTAATGCATCTTTACCAAGCAAGAAAACTCAGATGTTATATAGGGCAAGTGAGTTAACCGCCGCAGGGCTTTCGGCGGGAACAGTAACCAGTGTTGCATTTAATATGGGCAAATCAAGTGTGCGGCCTTACTCTAATTTACAGATAAAGATGGGAACAACATCTTTGAATTATCTTGTAGATGTTACCACAAATGCTGTTACCACATCATCGGTTAAATCACTTGCTTCTTATTCAACCGTCAACGGATGGAATACGTTTACCCTTGATGTACCTTTTGTTTGGGATGGTAGCTCCAATGTAGCAATTGAAGTATGTTACGATAATACCAGCTCCGCTTCAGATTTTGCAGACCAAACTTATGGATATTCGGATGGCGGAACTGTATCTCAAGGCAACATAATCTGGCAGGACAGTATAAATTGCAGCACAGCGTTCAGCTCTGTTATTTATTACCCTTCCGGTGTAAAACCCGAATTGAGATTGGGCGAAACCGCATTCGGCAATTTAATAGATACATCAGGATCGCGTACAGAATATATCGGTGACAACGGCAATTTTTACTTCTATCATGGTGCGAATATTTTAAACAGTTTATCTTCTGTTACTGCAAATCTTGGATGTGTGAGTTCAGCATTAACAGGGACGGGGAACACCTGGCAGCCGTTTTATGGCGGCATGCGATCTGAAAAAGTCTTTGACATTTCGCCAACAACCAATTCAGGAGCTTCGTATACAATTGGATTGTATTATACAACGGCAGAACTTGCCGGCCTGGACCCCACGACTTTAAAAATTGCGAAAACGGACGCTGCTACAATTGCGACGGCAACGGCCGCTAACACCATCATCGTGTCAACTTCTTATGTGACCTATGCTAATGGTTATCTGTTTACCGCTTCATTTACGGGATTCTCTAAATTCTTCCTTGTAGATCCAAATGTGGTGCTTCCAGTTACTTTAGTTACATTTAGCGGAGCGCTTACTAATAATGATGTTCTGTTAAGCTGGAAAACCAGTTCCGAACAAGGTTCTAAATATTTCGATGTTGAAAAATCCACGGATGGCACAAATTTCCGGGTGCTGGCGCAGTTAGCAGCGGCGGGAAACAGTTCGTCCGTAAGAAACTACAGCTACACTGACAAACAAGTTGATGAGTTTAACTACTATCGCCTGAAAATGGTTGATATTGACGGCAAGTTTATCAACAGTTCTACAATACTTGTTAAGGATATAAATGTATCCCAGCATGTCTGGATAGGCAATAATCCGTTCCATGATATTATAAACATCCGGCTAGCCAAGAGCCCGCGGCAAAACGTAAGGGTTGAACTATTAAATGAAAACGGTGCTAAAGTTTATTTTAAAGAATTTGGAAGCACCAATGTAATTAATATAAACGTTTCAGGTATAAACATGGCTGCAGGAGTTTACTTATTGAGAACAACTGTGGATGATAAGATTTATATGAACAAACTGGTAAGACAGTAGATATTTTTTTCATGAGGATAAAAGGCTGCTTTTTACACAGGCAGCCTTTTTATTTTTAAGGGTCAAGAGCAGTACAATTTTTGATACCTATAATATTTGCTGTCAAAAATTCAATTAACTATTTTAAAATGATTCGACTGAAATATTTTCTTTTCTATTCATTTTTAAGCACCGGTTTCTTTGCATGTGCACAATCAAAATATTCAATTAAGAGTATTTACGCATTCTACAAAGTGCACTTACCCGGTAATGTAGCAGTTACTGAACATGGAGATGAAATACCATCGAGGGACACTATAAACTTAGTATATATTGAATCTCCCTCTAACGACATCCATTGGAAAAATGCTTGGAAAAATGGCATAATCTTTACGATACTTCCAACGTTAATAGATTCCAGTTCATATGATGTAGGAACCAGGAAAACGACGAATGAAAATATGATTATTCATAAGTCGGCTGGAAATAGACTGTGGCAACTTCAGTTAGTTGCATCAGACGAATCAATTCCGCAACCGGAAAAGATTTTGCAAGATGAAATATTATTAGAGGGCGCCTTCCATGGCAAAAAAATTTTGAAAAAGGTTAAGAACCAGGTTGAATTAAATTCGATCCCTTCTCAATAAAAGGGAGCGTGCAGAATTTTGTGCAAATCGGCAAGTGGCATCGTCAAAACTTTCGAATAACATATTACCTTTCTCAATGACTAATGGTAAATATAAAATCGGGTTTAATCATAAAATTGACTCCTGCAGCCAAGGTTAAGCTTCTTATAGTTGGGTTCGACTGAACTATTACAGTTCCATTATTTATAATAACATCAGTATTGGCATCTGGCAGTTGTCCACAACGCCAATTGGCAGGATTTTCCCAAAGAGTATCTGCAGTTCCCGTCCATGTATCGGAAAAACGAAGCGTTATGGGACTACTTGTTAAGGTGTCCATAATGCAACGATACTGATAACCATACCATGAAGATGATATATTATTTAATGCAAGATTAGCAGTATTTGTGCCCGTATAATTGCTATTATCATTAATATTGGCAAAGCCGCTGCCGGAATCTAATTGCCATTGATAGGTAGTACAAGCTATATTGGCGTGAAAAAGATTATTCGTGTTGGGGCACATAGTGCCGGAACCTACAAGTTGGTTACTGCTTAATTTTCCGTACACTTCAAATTCCCATAGTGAATAACCATAGGGTGAGCCTCTTTTTAAACCAAGCATTCTCACATATCTGCCACTTCCCTGCAAAGGAATATAGTTTTCAAAACTTTTATTTCCTGTTATTGTTTTAATTGTTGTCCAGTTAGCGGCATCGTCCGATAACTGGATTTTAAAATCCTGCCCGAGAGCCACTTCCCATTTCAGGATCACTTCACATAAATCATAACGGGCATGAAGGTCAACATAGATGTATTCGTTATCTGTTGCGTAGCTGCTCCACCTGGTAGACAGATTGCCATCGAATGCTGCAGAAACAGGTAGAGTAACCGAAGCCGTAGATGCAACAGAAGGTCTGTTCAACGCAATGTTTACTGAATTACAACTGTCGCAAGCAACCGAATCCTTTAAGCCATATACCACCAATTGATTTGAAAATGTGGCGAGATATACTTTACCGTTCGAAATTGTTGGGCAAGTAAATTTGGCATAATTACCTGGTAAGTTATTAGAATCCATGGAAGAATTCCATAATTCTTTGGTTACATCCGTTGCACTGAATGCTCTTAAAATACCGAGACAAACCGCCTGGTTTGCATCTCCACTAGCCGATTGATTTACCCACAATACAGCAGTTGAATCAACCGAGCCATTTGAAGATAAGGAGAAGAACGAGCCGTTTCCAGCAGTGGGACCATGTGCACCGCTGACAATTGCATTTAAAACATCTAATGTATCAGAACTTCTATTATAAGGAAAGGCATACAGTGGCGCTTTCTCGCTCCAGGAATAAACAAATTCTTTTTGCTCTCCTTTGTAATAAGCCAGGGATGAACGAAGAATCCAGACATTGGTACCGAGTACTATAGTTTGTTTTACATGGTTGATTGCAGAGTCAAATCCGCCCATGTTATCTCTATCTAAAAGGTAAAGGTTGCCATCTTTGGCACCAGTCAACACACGGTTAGTATTGGGAATTAGCAACATCCCTGCAACTCCAAAATCCTTATCGTATGAATCGAGATATGAATAATTGCTTGGCGTAAAAAAACTGCTAACCGCCAGGCTATCCCCGCCAGGTGTAAGTTTTAAAGCACTTTCAGAGCGGTTGATCAAATTTGAAGGATCATTGGCTACGCCCACCGAGCCGTTTCCAGTTGCCAGGTATATATTTCCGTATTCGTCGGCGGAGGGCGCCGCAGCACTCATCCATATTCCTCCGGCAGAACCATTTGGAGTATCGTTATATACAATTTGCTGTTGCAAAGAAGTTTTATCGTATCCAATAACCCAGCCATGGTAAGGCCCCCAATCACAATGAGCGGCCCAGGTGATATAAACAATTCCATTCAATAATAAAAGTCCGGCGCGCTGGTTTTGCTTCTGGGAATTGAATCCGACTAATCCCCCTCCAATACCTCCGCTGCCCGTACCCGCAATTTGGGCAGTAATCACTACCGGACTGTTAGGACGTTCTTGCCCGGTGGTGATATCCAATGCATGAAGAAATTGCTGAAAAACACCGCTTGGCCCCAATGTCACACTTCTCGCTACTAAATACATGGTGTTGGTTGATGAGTCAATTACAGGCGTGCCTACTATTCCCATATTACCACTAAAATCATTGTAATTGCCACCGCAAGCATTTGTCATATCAGTATTCTTTATGGCTCTTGACCCAGGTGGAGTCAGATTATTTTGCCAGTAAGGAACACTTACATTAGCCGAATCGGCATCGAATGCGTAAACTGTGTTTTTAACAGTCGCCACAATTACAATATTTTTATTTCCACTACCGGGGATATTCACGTTCAGTGCCACAAGGGGTTGGGCATATATTTGGTCATCAACTGTTCGGGTGAATATTTTACCGAAAGAATTCTTATTTACATTCTTTGTTGTAAGAACAGATTCTTTATTATTCCATCCTGTTCTATATAAGTCATTATGCTGTGTGAGTACCGAAGTTTGTGACTGAGCACTTAGAGCTGCAAAGCAAAATAGACTAAAGAGGTGTCTGCGTAGGTTTCTGTATATATTCATAAGCTTCAAAGGGTGAACTATACCAGACGGCAAATATAATTCGATATTTCGATTTCTAATTAATGAGGCAAAAGTTATTCAAGACGTAGGCCCAAAGACAAACTGCAACTGTTCTCTTTTGAATAGTAAAATATGTTTGCAGATTGGACCACGTTACAGGATACCCCTAAGGATAAACGCAATAAATTTCCGAATAGTGTTCTACCATTGTAAAATTGCTGACTGGCATTTCCTACGGGTTCTACATGAAATTGTTGATTATCAATTTGGATAACGCCGCTATACCTTGCTGTTGTGTGATACACCAGTTAAGCTGAGTTTGATTGGAAAAGATTTGTCACGCCTTAATTTTTGAACAAACCTTGTACAATCTGCTTTCCGAAGAAATATCCACAAACCGCTCCGATTAACGCACCTGCGATAAGCCCGGGTACATTGTTGCCAACTGCAAAAAATGCTATACCTGCGCCAAATAGTAAAAAGAAAATAACTGCCACTGTAATAACTCGGAATTTCTTTATGTCCTTTTTAATCTGCGGAACCGGTGGATGCGGTGCATGCTTTTTCTTTTTTGTGTGAGACATATTCTTTAAATGATTGGCCAATTTTATAAATAACGAATCGACAATTTAAAATTTATTATCCAGTATAAAACATAAATATTACCAAGTTTGCTGCAAACTTATTAATATAGCAAATATGCAGCCTTGCTACCAACGTTCTTTTAATTGAAATTTAGCTAAAGTTTTATATCAAAATAACCCGATAACACCTGCCGAACTTCCATTTCATTATCTAATTGCGTCTCCGTTGTTACACCCTTTTCAGTTATCTTTAATGTCATGCCAGTTAATGTTATTCTACCGTTTTCCGCGGGCAAAGAGCAAATTCTTTTTTGAGTAAAATGAGATTCTTTACTTACCTGGTGGTAATTGCATCGCATGTAAAATTCTTCCATTTTTCTCTCTTGTTTCGTGAAAACATATTCAGCAATAAATTCACCATCTGCTTTCTTTTTTTGAACCGCCAGGTATTTTTTATCATATAAAATAACTTTAAAAATACCTCCACGATCGAAGGTTTCCCGACCAACTTGTATCTTGATCGGATGGAAAGCAAACTCACCGAATCCAACATCTACCAGGTAATCATCTTCTTTAATTGATACTATTAAGGTCAAGTGATCAAATTCCGGGCTAAAGGTTTTTGTATTGTTATTATAAACCCGGGCAGAAACCATCTTAGCTTCAAAACCAATTTGTTTTAACAACTTATAAAATAATCCATTTAATTCATAGCAAAAGCCACCTCTTTTGCGGGTAACTATTTTATCAAATAAATTATCCAGGTCAATTTTTATTTTGTTTTGAATATCCAGGTTTTCGAAAGGCACATTCATTAAATGCAATTCCTGCAGCTTTGAAAGCACTTCAAATGACGCCATGACGTTGCCATCATACTTAATTCGTTCCAGGTATTGTTGAATATTCATTGGATTGCAAATCTTAATTTTCTGCACATTTATAAATTTACTAAATGACTTTGCAAATAAGAACGAATATCAAAGTATGAAATGCACTTTTTAATGAAAACATATTTGTATGAGTACTGAACGATTACGAAATAACCCTATTTATATTTTTCTGGCCGATCTTTTTTAGGCAAATAAAAAACCCGCGGTTAAGCGGGCTTAATTATTTTAATTCCAGGGGTTGTTTTTCGCAACAGGATAAGTTGGATAGTTGCTATTGGATTTTCTCTCTCGGGATTTATTGGCTTTCTAAAAATATTGGATAAAAAAAGTAGAAGTTGACTGATATCAGATTTTATGATTTTCTATTGGATAATTGGATAATTGGATAAAAGTTCTTTTCAATGGATTTGGATATTTTGATTAATGTCTCTTGAACATCAATCAACTTCTGGTACAAAGGTACGTCGCTGATAATCCTCGCGCAAGAGCGGTAACGCTTAATTATTTGTCTTCTGAATTTACTGTGATAATAGTGGAAATACGAAAATCATAGATGAATAAATACGCATAATACAACGTAAATATAGCAATGTCTTTTTGGGGAATGTTTCATGTGAGTGGCTGTCAAATCAGCATATTTCCAATTTCCGTTATCTAAAAAAGAGAGATCGAAATATGCATCATCTTACATTAGTTGATTTAATAGCTTACCTTGTAAAAATGGAAACAAATGAGAAAGTGCAATTTGTATGTTTTGAAACCACACTTGATAAAGAGCAATTCAATAAACGATGGGAGCAATTCAGGCATTCGTTGAATAGTAATAAGGATGTTAGGTTGCACCAAAATGAAACAGGAGGAAGATTTAATTATGTTGCCCAACACCGTTTTACTTCAGGCGAGTTAGAATTTAAATTTTCGAACGAAGGAAGAAATTCCCGAATTGTACAAGTGCCAATAAAATCAATCCTTGCGGGAGGCTATTCAATTTTACAGGCAAACAGATTGCACAATGCCACTGGTAACGAACGCAAGATTATTATTTTTCTTAGCGACCCCAGAGCCGATCTTAAAATATACGAGCAATTATTTGTAGCAGGTAACTTAAATATTTACGAGGCCTACTACGAAAATTGCAGATACTCTTATATTCTGGAATATTATATAAAAGCTAAAGATAGTTTAGCGATGCTGGATCAGTTGAAACAGCACGACATTGCCGACATTGGCATATTTAAAGAGTATGCTCACATTAAGAACGTGGAAAGTGACAAGAAGAAAGATTTTTACGTTTGGCCAACACATTGAATCCAACAAAAACGATAGCAGGATTTTTTTTCGGGTAAATACGCCATAGCAAAATTAATTCACCACGGGAAATGCTGATATCCGCAACCGTGCTGCTCCCATTGGTATTAAATTTATTATTTCCTCTTTTGTATCAACAGTTACCGGGCTCTGTGGTAAGGTTTCACACAAACCGTATTTATCAAGTATCCATGAAGGAATAAGTTTCCCGTTAGCCTTTACTAAGATGGGCACATCTGTTTCGGTAAAAGGAAAATTATTTTGAGGCCAGGGCTTTTTAATTATTTCAAACTGATCACCTGCAGGCTTATCATTTAATGCCAAACCATAATTCCACATGCTTGCGGGATAGATTTCATATGCAGGCCATTTGGTTTGATCGGCATTCGCCTGCCATTTTGAATCGCCGATTGCAGATTGCTTACTATCCATTAATTTATACGATTCGCTAATTTTCAAAGAGAAAGTAAGCGGGCCATAGTTAACACTTACACTATTTTTATTTTGTGTCCATTGTTTGATGCTTACGCTCATGGGTAACATTAATTCAATTACATCTCCCTGCTTCCATGTATTTTTAAGGCGCAGGTAAGAACCCGCTGTTGCATGTATATCTACTTCTTTGCCATTAATACTAACGGTTGCATTATCGCACCAACCGGGGATGCGCAGGTATAAAGGAAAACTTACCGGCGAAGCAACATTCACTTCAATTTTAATATGCTCATCAAATGGGTAATTGGTAATTTGCCGCAAGACAACGGTGTGGCCTGTACGACTTCCGATCTTTGCTGTTATCTCGCTGCTGTTGTATAGTATTGCAGCCAACCCATTATCGGGCGTGGCCATCCATAGGTGTTCTTCATAATAGGGCCACCCTTGAGAATGATTGTGCTGGCAGCAACGACTGCTGAAGGGGTTCATCATTAAAAACGGACCTGCATTTTCTATACCGGGGGAATGATTTTTACTATCGCTTACCACCATATTCGGTGCGGTTAAATAACGCAAGCCTTTAAAATCGGGCATTACAGCAGCGGGATAGGTATTAAAAGCAACGTTCTCGCAATTATCAGCCCACATTGGATCTCCGGTTATGCCGGTCAAAATTTCATCTGAAGACATTTGCTCCACCATACCGCAGGTTTCCACCGCCTGCCGGGGATCAGTGAACCCTTTACGGGCGTCTTCATCGGCACCAAACATGCCACCTGGTACCTGCCCATATATATTTCTTATTAAATAAAAATCATTGTAAGTAGCATTTAAAAAGCTGCTGTCTTTTGCCTGCATAGAGTAAGTTGCGGGTTCTCTAAAACATTGCGCAACATTTACATTGTGCCAGTTAGGTAAATTATTACCCTGTGACCAATTCGCAGTGTTCCTGTGAATTTTATCGGCAAGATCAAGAAGCCACTTTTCACCGGTATGATCGTATAACCAATAAACACTATATAGATTGTCACCACCACGGCTGTTTTCCCAATATAGTTTCAGCATCAAACTATCGGGAACGGTTACCTGCCATTTAAAATACTTTTCCATAAATGGTATTACTCTTGCGTCGTTGCTATATTCATAATACGATTGCATACACCAGAGCATAATCATATTGGGCCACAGATCCGGAATTGCGTTTGCATCGTTCTTTTGTTTATCATCGATCACACGGGGCCCGAAGTATCCATTTGGTTGCTGGCTCTGAAAAACTTTATCAAGCCACAATTTAGTTTCCGCAATAATTTTTTCATCTTTTAAAATATACCCAAGGTCGCCATATCCTTTAAGCCAGTAAGGCACCTCTTCCCACCCATGATCGCCTTTTCCGTTACCGCTAAACCAGGCATTATTTTTTTTATCCAGCCATCCGCTTATCTCACCAAGATGGCCTGTTAAACCATCCCGCTGCAATTGCAGGTATTTCAAAATCCATCCCTCAGGTTTAATATTTCCAACAGGAAGCTTTATGAAGTAAAGAGGTTGCAAAGGTATTTTGTTACCAATATAAAATGAATTTGATCTAATAACCGAAGGCCTTGCCACCACACTTGCATACAAAGTTTGTTGCGCCGACAAACATTTGCAGGAAAAGAAAAAGACTAAGACAAAGACAGTATATAATTTCTTCATTTTTTTCATTCTGGTGAAGGATTATTCTGTTAACTATAGATCATTCTATTGACTCTTTTAAATTTACTTATATTTTTTAGTCTTTAGGAATCAGCTTTCTTAAAGCAAATACAAGTTGCCGGTCTTTTTCACGAAGTTTGCCGCTTCTGTCTGGTGGAAGGTCCAATATTAATATGTTATCCTGCGCAGTTGCTATATTGTATAATTTCAAAAGCTGTTGAGGGGTTTTGTAAATGGTGTCGGTTGTGTTATAAAACCATTTCTGGCTGATGCACACAGTTGTTTCAAATGGCATATAATAAAGCCTTCCGTTGTGGGAGAATAATTTAGGATCGGGATTGGCGGGAAGATAAGGATCACCCATCCTGAAGTCGCTTGGAAAGTACCTGATAGGGTAACCTTCTTTTTGCATCGTAGGTAATACGAATGTTGAGTCAGGGTCAGGGTTTTCCGGCGTTCCTATTGACCAGTTGACTCCAACCTGGCACTGAGGTGCCATCTTCTTTACGGCTGCATAAATTTCGGGGATGGGCCACCGTGATCTCTTCTTTTCCCAACCGGCATCAAGCCATAATTCAACAACCTTTGTATGTTTATTTACAATGCCAATCAGTTCTTTAATTTGGCCGATCATATATTGATTATATGCCCCATCCAAAGAAGTGTCATTAACATCGGCATTCTGGTGCCTGTCCCACAATGAATAATAAATGCCCATCCCGATTCCATACTTTCTGCAAGCCTTTGCCACTGCTTCAACCACGTTTGTTTTATTTCCTGAACTGCCTACATCGTAAGTAGTGTATTTGCTATCCCAGAGACAAAATCCATCGACATGTTTGGTTACCAGTATTACATACTTCATACCTGCATCCCTCGCTGTACTTATCCATTGATCAGCTTCTACGGCAAGTGGCTTATATGAAGCCGGGGGCTTGGTTCCATCGGTCCACTCCTGGTTGTAAAAAGTATTTATGCCAAAGTGAATGAACATTCCATACTTTCTTTTAATTTGTTCTAATTGATACTTGCCGGGTTTAACGGAAGGTATGGGTTCGGTGATGGCTGGTTGGGCATGAGAGACCATACTGATCAACAATGTGAAAAAAAGAACAGAAGACATTCGCATTCTATGCAGATAATGATATCATTTCAATATTGACATTTTCCAAATTACTAAAAATGCTGAACAAATTATGACTATTTTTCGGCTTGTAATTGTCTGAGATTTTTTGCATACCTTTTGTATTGCTTTAAAAGAAAAGGCCAGGAACTATAGATTTTACTTAGTGGCAAAACTGCAATATTTATAGAGTACTAGTAATGAATTGCCAGCAAACCGTAGCGATATAAATACTTGCATTACTAATAGCAGCGCTTAGTTTAGTTCATGAATTATAATCCTGTTAAGCTGAAATTTCGTCCATTATGCGCTTTGTTTGTTTACCATTTTTAACACCTTAGTTATGGGGTATGTAATGAAATTTTAAATAAATGACGATTAAATTCTATGGTGTACGTGGTTCATTACCAGTAAGTGGTAAAGAATTTCTGAAATATGGAGGCAACACTACCTGCATCCGGATATTCCGGGAAAATGTAAATAGAATTGCAATAATTGATGCTGGAACCGGCATTCGAAAATTGGGAAAGGAAATAATAAAAACCGGGTTACACCAAAACATTATCAATATACTTTTTTCTCACTTCCATTGGGATCATATACAGGGGTTACCTTTTTTTGCTCCGGCATATAACCATCATCAGAAAATCGGAATACTGGTTATGGGTAAACAAAGAAAATTTAAAGATTTAAAGGAGATTTTCTCGTTACAAATGCAGAAGGAATATTTTCCGATAGGGCTTGAGACGATGGGTGCTCAATTTGAATTTCTATCGTACGGTGACAAGGAAACTTTGTACGAGGCAAATGTTACGGTAACACCTCAACATCATTTGTTCTGGGGAGGTTCGTACGGTTTACGGATTGATGACGCTGCGGGATCACTTGTTGTATGTACCGACATTGAACATATAGATGGAATCGATGAAAATATTGTAAACCTTGCTATGAATGCAGATTTGCTTGTTCATGATGGCCAATACACTTCAGACGAATATCAAAAACATAAAGGATGGGGGCATAGCTCCTGGGAGCAGGCTGTTGAAGTAGCAATTAGAGCTAAAGTTAAAAAGCTTATCATTACGCATCATGATCCTGATCATGATGATGATTTTCTTGACTCGATGGAACGGGAGTGCCAGAAAATATTTCCAGACTCTATCTTTGCAAAAGAAGGAATGGAAATTTTGGTTTAAGAACCTGGTGCTATCAGCAATATTTTATCCCCGACTCACGCAGACGCCTACATGAAAAATAAGCATCGGGTCAGGCTTCAATTTATTTAACTTTGTTTAAAAACAGGATAAGAGATAAAGTTGAAATATTTTGAATCCAATTGCTGTCGGCATCAGAAAACTTGGGTAAAGATAGACCTGGCACTGCAGCTGCAGCAAAACACAGGGCAAAAAATTAGTAATTTAATATCTGAATAATTTATTTGCCTGGTGATCTTTTATTTGTACCTATGTATCCCGTTCCTGCCTTGGAAAATTAATTTTAAAACATCTTAAGAAAAAAGACATGGTAGTACGTTTGACACGATTACACATCCCGGCCGAAAAAGTGAAGCAAGCCAAAAAACTTTATCAAAAAGAATTAGTTCCGGAAGTAAGAAAACAGAAAGGCAATATAAATATAATGTTGCTTGAGCCTACTGATGGCACTAACGATTATATTTCATTTACAGCATGGGAAACTGATGCGGATGCAGAAAACTATGAAACCAGTGGGAAGTATAAACAAATGGTTGACAAGTTTAAACATATGTTCACGGGCAAAACTGTTTTAAAGACTTACAAGTCTTAAAGGCACTTTTCATTCTTGAATTAAATTTAAATTTATCGCGATCAATATTCAGCAACTATTGTATTACCTTTTACCAGCTTAACAACAAATCGAAATTGGTAATTTCGTCGATCTAAAGAACAAAAGTTCCAAAGAAGTAAATTCTTTAACTTCATATATACTAACGAGGCAACCGTATTTTTTTTAAAGCCGTTATAAAACTAATATGCGGGGTTATCATTTTAAAGCGCAATTGTTATTGTTGGGTTTTATTTTATCCCCAGGGTATTTTATTGCAAGTGCACAAACCTGTCCTTTTAATATTGATTTTGAAACAGGAACTTTCGCAGGGTGGCAGTGTTACGTTGGTATGGCAGATACGGTGAATGGAGTTAATGTTCTTGATTTGCAACCCACTTCGGGGGCCGTATTCAATCGCCAAACAATGTATACTGCAAATTCAGGAGATAGTGTAGATCAATATGGCGGCTTTCCGGTAAATTGCCCTAATGGCAGCCAACACTCCATACGACTCGGCAATAATTTAGCTGGTACCCAGGCCGAAGGAGTATCCTATCAATTTACCATTCCTGCTGGACAGGATATTTACTCGCTTATTTATCATTACGCCGTTATATTTCAGGATCCTAATCACGCGGAATATCAGCAGCCAAGATTGGTAATTGAGATTACTAATGTTACCGATCACAAAACAATTTATTGTTCTTCATTCACTTTTATTCCATACGGATCCCTCTTGCCGGGATTTTTTGAATCACCCAATCCTGGCGGGGAAACACCAGTGTGGTGTAAAGACTGGTCAGCCGTTTCTGTCAATCTCGATGGCAACGCCGGGAAAACTATCAGGCTTTTTTTCAAGACGGCCGATTGCACTTTCAAAAAGCATTTTGGATATGCTTATCTGGATGTTAATTCAGAATGCTCCAGCAATTTTGTTGGAAGCACTTATTGTAAAGATGATACCGCTATAAATTTAACTGCGCCCTTTGGATATCAAAATTATACATGGTATGATAATGCATTTACGAAAGTAGTTGGGACACAACAAACCGTTACGTTTCAACCACCGCCACCTGTAGGCTCAAGATTCGCAGTAATTGTAGTGCCTTACGATGGCTACGGATGTGTGGATACCTTATATGCAAACCTGGAAGATTCATTATCTGTAATTGCCAGGGCTGGCAGAGATACACTTTCATGCAATCGTAATCCCGTACCAATAGGTGCTAATTCAGTTCCCGGTTTGGTATACACCTGGAGTCCCGCGGCCGGACTGTCCAATTCTCATATTTCTAATCCGCGGGCAGGCCCGGATAAAACCACCGACTACATTGTAAAAACCAATCATGACGGCGGAGGTTGCGTTAATTATGATACGGTTCGTGTAGTTGCTTCTATAATTGACAGTTCTTTGCGTTTAACTGGTGATGCTATGTATTGTTCTGACAGTGGAGACAGTGCAGTACTTCATGTTAAGCCAACAAAAGGTATTCAATGGTATAACAATGAAGGATTGATAGGCGGGGCAACACAGGCAAATTACAGAGTTAGCGAAACAGGCACTTATTATGCGCTGCTTGTTAATAATGATGGATGCGGCATTGCCACCGAAAGCAAGGATATTCTTATTGACGACCCTACACCAGGTATCAATTATCCCGTGGAATATGCTGTTATCAATTTGCCTTTTGATTTAAAGGCAAGAAAATTTGGCAAGGAAGTTTTATGGAGCCCGGGAACCTTTTTAAACACCAGTACAAGTTACACGCCCGTGTTTACCGGACCAACAGATCAATTATATACAATAACAATAAAAACTTTGGCGGGTTGCGTAACTGTTGATACGCAATTAGTAAAAACAGTTGAGAAAGCCGATATACTTGTACCAACTGCATTTACTCCTAACGGTGACGGGTTAAACGATCTTTTACGACCAGTATTATTTGGCATAAAACAACTCAATTATTTCAGAATATATAACAGGCCCGGAGAGCTTTTATTTCAAAGCAGCACTGAGAGGACCGGTTGGGACGGAACATTCAAAGGCGTTCCTCAACTATCACAAGTGGTCGTATGGGTAGCAGAAGGTATAGGAGCAGACAATAAAATCTATAGGCGAAAGGGAACCACTTTGTTGGCGCGGTAAAATGGGTGTGATCGCGTTTTTTATTTGATTAAGAACGCATGAATGAAATCCTTGTTTAGCACCCTGCTGTGCGGTCAGGATGTAATGAATCATGAAAATCTATGTCTATCACCCAATACGAACGTTGCTGAAGAATCTATTAACATATTTTCATCCGGATGCGTGAAAAAAAAACGCAACAACTAACTGTAACGGCTAAACGTTTTTACTGGACAGTAACTTTTCTCACTTTATTGGAAGAATTATCCATTACATAAAGGTTACCACCTGAATCCATAGCCATACCAAGGGGATTTTTAAAGCTAGCCTGGTATCCGATACCATCAACCGAGGTTTGATTTCCGTTTCCTGCAACCGTTGCTACAAATCCGGCGGAAGTAATAATTCTTATAGTACCATAGCCATTATCCGTTACATATAGATTTCCCGACAGGTCGGCAACAATACCAACCGGATAATTAAATCCTGCATCCGTTGCTCCACCATCGGCGGAACCCGCCTGTCCTGTTCCCGCAACTGTGGTTACGGTTCCGTCGGCAGCTATTTTTCTTATGTCGTAATTTTTTTGTTCTGTAACATACAAGTTCTTCCCGGCATCTATTGTAATGGAAAGCGGTGTGTTAAAGGTTGCTGATAATGCGCTGCCATTTCCTGCTCCTGCCGTACCATTTCCCGCAACAGTAGTAACAATTCCCGTTGAAGTTATTTTCCTTATCTTATTATTAGCCGCATCCGCTACATAAATATTTCCATCTGCATCTGCCACGAGTCCCAGTGGATCGTTAAAGGTAGCCGACGTATCTGCACCATCATCTGAGCCTGTTTTTCCTGTAGGGCTTCCGGCAAATGTACTAACAGTCCCATCCGCAGATATTTTGCGAATATTATCAAGGCCGATTTCTGACACATAAATATTATCATTGTTATCCACCGCAATACCGTAGGGGTAATTGAAAGTTGCATTACCTGAAGGTCCGTCCTGGTTTCCGGAAGCACCTGTGCCAGCTACAGTACTAACGGTACCGTCAAAGGCAATTTTTCTTATTTTATGATTGTAGGTATCTGCAACATATAAATTTCCGTTGGCGCCCATGGCGCAACCCCATTGGCCATTAAAGCTGGCAACGTTTCCCGCTCCATTGTCTGAGCCAATTGCTCCGCTTCCGGCAAGCGTTGAAACTGATAGATTAATGATGCGGGTATCAATGCCGGAAGTTGCAGTATTGCCATTAACAGTAACGGAAATTTTACCCGTGACAGCATTGGTAAAAACTACAGCAAGCTGGTTAGACGAGGCAGAAGTTACAGTTCCGGCAACTCCGTTAATCGCTACTGCATTACCTGAGATACTTGAACTGAAATTAGTACCTGCAATAAGAATGCGATATCCTATCCCTGCTACCGGATTTGACACCCCCGTAACGGTAGGCGGGCCAGACGGGGCAGCAATTTTATTCTTTTTACAACCTGCAAAAATGCATATAAGGAAGACCAATAATCCCGAACGTAATAGTAAACTATTCATAGTGGTTTGTGTGAATCAAAGATAAAAATATGATTTTTTCAGGCAGATAAATTGGATCAGCCTTTTCCCAGGAGCAAATTCTCAATCTTCGCCTTCAAATTCAGCATAACGTAGACCTTAATCGCTTATTAGAAAAGGTTACAGGTGTAATCTGCAACGCCAAAAAAGAAAAACTAAATTCGAAGTAATTATGTAATATTCGTTTGAAACGTTAAATAAAAATTGACGGGACCATGGCAAAAGAAATGATCATTGAAAAAAGTGTTTCTATCAATAAAAATATCAATGAAGTGTTTAACTTTTTAAAGCAAACAAAAAAAACGGGACGAGTTTAGCGTATGGAATATGAAAGATCCGGGTATGAAAAAAAGCTATTCAGGATCTGATGGAACAAAAGGATTTATTTATTCATGGGATAGCAAAGATAAAAATGTTGGTGCAGGTTCGCAGAAAATTACCAACATAACTGAGGGAAACAGAATTGACAATGAATTGAGATTTCTGCGTCCAATGCAAAACACGACTTTTATATTAAATAAAACAGGTGAAACGATCACGTCGGTAACCTGGACATTTCAAAGTTCTGCGAAATTTCCAATTTCTTTATTCGCACCCATATTCAAAAATATGCCTGGCAAACAAATAAACCAAGGCCTGCTTAACCTTAAGGAATTATTGGAAAAGGGATAATTTTCAAGTTCCTCTATGTCTTCAATTTTGCGGAAAACACCAGAAAACAGACAAATCAAAGGAAAATTACGAACTGGTTAAATAATTTTAGAACTTTCCGGAAGAATGAAACGTTGCCTGAAAGTATTTTTCAATATTTTCAAAGCCACGATTTCATACCAAATTTGGCCTGGCGACAATTTTCCAGATAACCCCTTTGAACCGTTTAATAACCTTTAAATCATTGATGCTGAGCATTGCAAGAGAATTCGATTTCTTGATTCATCTAATTGGGCAAACCAGGTTACGATGCCGCAACTAAAATTTTCAACTTTTATTGTATAACCCGGTAAATAATTCAATTTTTTTAGACAAATTAAAAATTTTACAAAATTTTAAGCCAACATTCAAGAAATTATCAAATAAGGCGGTTGTTGGTAAATAGACACTTTTTAATTAAACTGCCCATAATTTCGAAAATTTCTGATACGAGAATGACAGTAATTTTACGGTCTTGCATTCCAGGAAAATGTACTATATGTTTGTATTCGAATTAGAAATGTATGTTACCTCTTACTTCTAATTTCACTAACACCTCCAATCTTGTAGAACAACCCCGATCTTCTCCTTTTGAAATTCCTTAAAAGATTTAGGCAGTCAATCTGCAAAAAACATTTTAAGTAACCTCAAAACCCAAGAAAATGAACAAAAATTCTACGTCAGTAGGTAAGTGTATAATTATACTTGCCGTTTTCACTCTCTTTTCAAGTTTTTCTGCTAATGCCGGTGGTGGCAAGGGCAAAGCCCCGAAGTTTAAATTTAGTAACCCTATTTTAGTATCGGGTACTAATGGCCAAATTGGAGCTAAGTATTTTTTTAAAAACGTTTATAACAACAAAGACGCCTATATTACTATAGAAAATATTGTAGGCGGCGCTGTATTGAAAGACATGGATAACACTTCTACAGGTTATCCCGATGCATGGCAGCCAACGGTTGGAGGCCCGGGCACTTTTGGTACTTCTTATATTAAGTGGGATGTTGAGTTTGACAGTGCAAATGTTCCTTATGTATTTTCTCTTATAGATTTATCTGCGGTAGATGTTGACGGAGATAACGTAAGAGTAAGAGAATTAAGCGGTATTGTTGGAAGCAATTTTAATTACAGCCTCCCCGATACTCTAATCCCCAGTTTGCTAACGCTTTCCAGTCAAAAAAATACTGATAACCTGTTAGGAACTGATGATGACGATTCAGTCTTTATGGCCTTAGGTCCTGTGGCTAATCGCGTAGGAATTGATACTTTGGCATTCGATGTAAGAATTGATTACACTTTTACCGACCGTTCAAGCTTTCAAATTTATACAGGCGCCCAGGTAGATAATAATGGAAACAATGGAGGCATCGCTACCGATCGCTTTCACAGTATTTACTTCGGAGATCTTACCGGTCGTTACAGTGTTCTGCCGGTTACATACGAAAGCTTTGATGCGATATATAATAATAATACAGTTAAATTAAACTGGACAACAAGTTCGGATATTGGCAATGACCATTTTGAAGTAGAAAAAAGTTTTGATCAGGCTACCTTTTCAACTACAGCGTTTGTTTTAGGAGCCCAATCTGAGAATAGTGGAATTTCTCAATATAGCTTTGAGGACAATGATAAGGAAATCTCAAATCACTCTATTATTTACTACAGGTTAAAACAAGTTGATGTAAAAGGTCGCATAACTTATAGTCCCGTAAAAATGATTCGTGTCAGCGATATGGTTATTAACCAAAAAGTTTCGGTACAGGTTATGCCAAACCCTTATATGGATAAATTGAACGTCAACTTCTCCGCTAATAGCAACGGGAAAGCGGAAATAGTAATGATAAGTGCATCCGGCACCATCGTAAAAAAAGCAGTGTCAGATATTAATAAAGGTTCTAACAATGTTCAGTTACAGGATTTATCTAACCAAGCTCCCGGAATGTACGTCGTAAATATTCTCGTAGACGGACAATCCATAGGTACTCAAAAAATAATAAAAACGAATTAAACTGGTTTTCTTTGGGGGTTTTTAATTATACAAAAGGGACAAGGTAAAGTCCCTTTTGCTTTTTTTCTCGTTGAATAAAATACCTCACTTAATTAGTACCTTTTTCATTTCGTTTCTACCGTAAAATGTCGGGAAGTACATTAAAGATACTTTTGCAGGATTTAGGGTAAATGCGCCATCGTATCTTGGTTCCAGCTCAATCGAAAACTGGTGATCGCCTTTATCAAGATAGTCAGCAAAAATCACTACTTTATTTTTGAAAAATTCCTTATGCATATTTATTTCGTCCTGGTTCTTTGTGGAATAGGTACAGCCCGCCGGAATGGGTATTTCTATCATTACATATTCAGCTTCTTTTAAGGCATTCACATCAACCTTCAAAACACACTTTTCACCTGCTTCGAGGTTAGCGATGGATTGTTGATTTTCCTCAAAAAAAGATTTGACTTTAAAATAATTATCAATCGGCTTTGGATTATCATTGAAAATTTGCTGATATAGAAATTTAGCATACACCAGGTTATGTTAGCTTCATATTATAAATAACCGACACCCATTTTTTAGTACGAAAGAAGAATGTATATTAGCAATAATATTTTTTCAAGGGACTATCAATACTATAAATACCTGTTAAATAATCACATGAAACTGGTCTTGCTTTTCTTCTTATCTGTCATTGGGATTGTATCATTCAATGTATCAGAAGCACAAAATTCGAAACCAAAAATTGGAAAAGAACCCGCATGGATAACTATTAATAAAATAGATTACAACGATGAAAAACTTGCGGGAGAGGCTGAAGATGGTCTGCTTGACATGGGATTTGAAAAACAGGTTTCTCTTGCAGGCCAATGTCGTTATTGTAAAAAAACAATAAAAATTTTATCGGACGCAGGTGTTCAAAATGGTTCTGAAATTTCTGTAAATTTTGATCCGGTTTATGAGCAACTGACACTTCATGATATTCATATTATACGCGATGGTCGCATCATCAATAAATTACACCTTTCCAAATTCAAAACTATTCAACAGGAAAAACAACTGGAGCGCCACACGTACGATGGATCTTTAACTGCACTTCTTGTTTTAGATGATGTAAGAAGGAACGATATAATTGAATACAGTTATTCAATTAAAGGTTTCAACCCTGTTTTTAAAGGCGAATATGCAGATGATTATGATTGTAATTATGCAGTACCTGTTTCTAATCTTTATTACAAATTAATCGTTCCTGCAAACAGAAATATTAATATCAAAAACCGAAATTCAAACGTCATTCCATCCATAAGTAAAAAAGATAATGAAACGATTTACGAATGGAAACTGAAAGACGTCTCTGCATTACATCTTGAAAGTAAAACCCCCGACTGGTTTGATCCTTATGGAACTATCATGGTAAGCGAGTTCAATGGCTGGAGTGATGTAAACACCTGGGCTGCTCTTTTGTTTCCCCGTAATCCTCATTTGTCGCCGCAATTGCTTGGTAAAATAAATGACATAAAAAATTCAAATCCCACAAATGATCAAAGAATACTGGCGGCGCTGCATTTTGTTCAGGATGAGATAAGGTATATGGCCGTAGAAATTGGAGTTAATTCTCATAAACCCAATCTACCCGACAAAATATTTACCCAGCGTTTTGGAGATTGTAAAGACAAATCTTACCTGTTGGCAACAATGTTAAACGCAATGGGAATTGAAGCGAATCCTGTTCTTATAAACACAACCGATAAACAGACTATAACCGAGCAACTTCCTTCGCCATTTGCGTTTGATCATTGCACGGTGCAGGTAAAAGCAAATGATACCGTCTATTGGTTCGATCCAACTATTTCTTTTCAACGTGGATCTATTAATCATATTACGTATCCCGATTACAAGCTTGGCCTGGTAATTAACGACACTACTACGGGCCTTACAACAATACCATTTCATGAGCGGGGCCTTGAAGATGTAAAAGAAGTTTTCAGTGTTAATAAGTTATATGGCAATGCTAAATTAAAAGTCACTACCATACATACCGGTTCATTTGCAGATGACTTACGGGACGATTTCAGAAATAACAGCAATTATGAAATTTCGAAAAGATATAAAGATTTTTATGCTTCTTATTTTGATAAAATAACCATCGACAGCTTACGGTATAAAGATGATGATATATCCGGATCTTTTACAACTTACGAATATTATACTATTGATGATATCTGGAAAATAGAAGACGGCGAAAATAAAATTACCTTCTCGGCCTACGTTATAAATGGTGCAATGAGCAAGCCTTCCGATAAAAACAGGAGCATGCCTTTTAAACTAATGTACCCGGCGCATGTTAAAGAAGAACTGGAGATAAACATGCCGGAAGACTGGCCTATAAAAAACTTTTACGACAAAGTAAATTGCAAAGACTTTACATTGGCAGCCAATGCATCATCGTCGGGAAATACGGTTACCCTGGATTACGAATATGAAAATCTAAAAGATAATGTTACATCTGCCGAGGCTGCTACATTTTTTTCGAAATATGATGTTGCCAATAAGGACCTGGATTATGAACTCTATTACCAAAATGATAAAGCCGATTCACATGTGGTTACGTCAAATACTTCCTCACTTCCCATAGGATTATTTCCAAAACTCTACATGGCATTAGGTCTGTGTGTGTTGATTACCTATTATGTACGCCGGGAAAGAAAAAATGCCAGGTGATATTTCTAACGTTGTATGATAAACGCTGCGGGAGACAGACAAAAATTTGTTTACCAAGGAATAATAAATAGTTTGCTTTTTTACCTTTTTAATGTTGACTCCACCTTTAATTCGAAATACCTTGCTTCCTCGTATGGATTATATCGATAAGCCGAAATTTCCACAAAACCATTATCAGCATACAGTTTTACTGCAGACTTCATAAAGTCTGCAGTGTCAAGTTTAATAGTGCCGTAGTTGAGTTTTTTTGCAAGTTTGATGCATTCGGCAAGTAACAATTTCCCGATTCCAAATCCCCTGCTGCCAGGCTGCACATACATCCGCTTAAGTTCACATTCAGTGTTGCTAAATCTTTTTATTCCTGCAACTCCAACCGCTTTATCATCTCTTAATGCCATAAACAGGCCACCGTCGGGCTCGCCATAAGTTGTCTGCAAAGTATCTATTTCTTTATCAAAATTTTGAAAGGACAAATCAATACCCAGCCATTGCACATATTCGAGTATTAATTTTTTTGCAGCTAAAAAGTCGGCTTCATTTTTTACTTCCTTTATTTCAATTTGACTGTCCATACGTTTGCTTGAGCTTTCGTTGAAGGCGAAAGCCCTTTTTTATTTAAATAAGTTACGGGTATAAATGTAAGCGCTAAAATAATAAGTAAAATAGCAGATTCTTGCAGATAACAGGCTTACATGTTTCACCCTTAAAACAAATTTAATTTCTCAAATGAACAATTTGCGATTTGAAATAAAAAAAAATTAAACTAACGGTACCAAACACATTTTCGTGTAGCCTTATACCATAAAATCTGTCAACTTTATATTATAAAGAACGGATACAGAAAAAACAACAGGCCCATAATAGCTGTCGTTTTAAATTGGTACACGAGCCTTTCGTTTATTGTTGTTTAGGAAAGTTAAACATCCAACGGGTGCCAAACTTATCTAAGCAACAGCCCCAATAGCCCCAAAATTCATCCCGCATTGGTGCGATATCGCTGCCACTTTCCGAAAGAGCCTTGAATAACCGGTCCGTTTCTTCTTTTGAATCCGGTTCGAGACTAATAGTTACATTATTGCCCACTACTAATTTGTGTCCCATAGATTCAAGCATGTCCGTACCCATTAATAATGTGCCCGCCAATATAGGAAGAGAAACATGCATCACACTGTTTGCATCTTTTTCTGTCATAGCAGGCATGCCTGGCTGTGCAGGCATATCCTTCATATACATAACCGGCGTTACGAATTCTGTATTAAAAACTGATTTGTAAAAATTGAACGCTTCTTCAGTGTTCCCCATGAAGTTGAGATAAATTGAAACTTTTGCCATTGTTTTAAGATTTACTTTGTTATAGAATTAAAATTTCTCTGGTACAAAACTGAATATTTCTTGTGAACTATATGGGGTGTAATTGAGGCATTTTTGGGTGTAATTGCGACAATCACGGCGGGGAAGAAAATTTTAAATAAACAATTTTTGTTCAATTGGTCTTTAGTCGCTATAACAGTCACCGTTAAACGCTAAAAACTCACAACCCGATAGTGTTACTAATGATGAAGATAACAGATGCAATAGTAATAGGCTAAACATGCCGCCAGGAACGACTGTGAAACAGAAGAACCAAGCCGGTAATTCTAATTTACAATCTTCATAATTTCATTGGCATAATTTGCACCAACGGGGAGTTCAATATTATTTATCCAAACATTGTTCTTCTCAATTTTATTAATATGCTTTTTTGAAACAATGAATGAACGATGAATGCGGATAAATAAAGCAGCAGGTAACAACGCCTCCGCTTCGCTCATAGTAAGGCGTGACAATATTTTTTTATCAGTCAGCACAAACTGCATGTAATTGCCATTGCTTTCGGCATACAAAATGTCACTTAAGGCAACTCTTATTTGCTCATAGCCGCTCTTAATAAAAATTGAATTATCCGTTGGTGTTTGATCACTGCTTTTTCTTTTCAGTTCGTATTGTTCATTTGCTTTATTGCAGGCTTTTAAAAATCTTGATAAAGAAAATGGCTTTAATAAATAATCGATTGCATCCAGTTCAAAACTCTGTACGGCATGTTCGCTATAAGCTGTGGTAAATATTACCATCGGCGGATCGGGAATGGATTTTAAAAAATCAATACCGGAAATGTCAGGCATTTTAATATCAAGAAACAGCAGGTCAACTTTTTCTTTTTGCAAAACATCAAGCGCTTTAAATGCATCGGTAAAAAATCCTTTCCATTCAATAAAAGAAATTTTGGAAGAAAGATTTTTAATCACATCCAGTGCAATCGGTTCATCATCTATAGCAATTGCTTTCAGCATTTGTTTTGTAATATGATTATAAAAGATATTCTAATCTATTTAATTTTCCTGCAAATTATTTTTTGATCCTTTTTATAAAAAAATAAATTATCAATTTTCCCTGTTGCATCAGGTACAAATTCTATTTCTATTTGGTTATCGCCACTCTCAGCTATAAAATGATCTCCCCCTTGTGCGTATAGCTCTTCTTTATGATCGGTAGTAGCCATGAGGCGCCCGCTTTCGAGTGTGAGTTCTATTATCATGCCTGGCTGCATTTCATAAGAACCAACATATTTTTTTAGTATCTCATCGCTTAGTTTTATTTCACTTTTTGCAGGTAATTTATATGGTTGATTATAGAGGATTGCAAATATTTTTTTTGTAATGATCCCCAAATCAGGGTCTTCTATATTATTCAATAGCACTATACAGGCATCGTCTTCCGTTACCCTTGCAATGTCAGATTTAAAACCCCAGATATCGCCGCTGTGATGAATTATCCGTTTGCCGAAAAGAGAATCAATCATCCAGCCATACCCGTAATTATTTTTGAAAGGCGTATATGCTTTGTCTAATGAAGCTTTGCTGACTATTTTATAGGTTTGAAGTCCTTCATGCCATTTGTATAAGTCTTCTACCGTAGAATAAATTGCACCCGCCGCAAACGGTGCGGATGAATCAATAATGGTTGCGCCTTCTGCTGCTGCGTTTCCAGGATAAGACCAGTAACCTGTAGCTTTTCCCTTGCTGTCTAAATGAACAAAGTCAAAGGCGCTGCTGTTCATTTGTAAAGGAATAAAAATATATTTTCTTACTGCTTCGTAATAAGTCATGTTAGAGACTTTTTGGATAATATAACCTACCAACTGATACCCCTTATTACTATATTGCCAATTGGTACCGGGGCTGAAATCCAGTCCATTTTTTTGAATAGATGCCAGCAACTTTCCTTCATCAGTTTCGGCAGAAGGCGTTGAGGTACTGTTGTTATAGTGATCAGTAATACCGGAAGTGTGTGTAAGCAGGTTTTCAATCGTGATGCTGTCGCCATAAGGAAAGCCTTTATAATATTTGCTTAACTTATCGGTTAATGCCATTTTGTTTAACTCTACCAATTTTAAAACAACGGTTGATGTAAATGTTTTTGTAACCGATGCGATCTGGAATTTTGTGTTTGCATCATTCAAACTATTATCGTTAGCGTTCTTTAAGCCGTAACCTTTCTGCAGTAAAATTTTACCATGTTGTGCAACCAATGCCGAGCCATTGAACCTACCCATATTTGCGTAAGCGGTTATTAGTGCGTCTAATTTTTTTGTAGTTGAATCCTGGGCAAACATGAATGTATATATTAGTAGGGTACATGTAAATGCAAGTATTTTTTTCATGTTGATTTTTTAATTTTTATTATTTTATGGCTGAATAGCAAGCTTTACAAAAAATTCTTTCGCATCACCGTTTACGGAAATGCGAAACCTTCCACCATATATTAATTTCAATCGTTCCATAACATTGTTAAATCCAATACCTGACTTTTCTTTCTCTGTATCATTCACTGTTTTTTCGTGCGTGCTGTTGTATACTTCAAACAAAATTTCTTTCTCATTGCATTCGAGATTAATCTTTATCCAGGATCTTTCCTTTAAACTAATGCCATGCTTAAAAGCATTTTCAACCAATGGTATTAACAGCATTGGCGCAATTTTGTAATTACAATTTTGTTCATTGATATTGTCTTCAATAATTATTTCTGGTGAAGATTGTGTACGCAGTTTTTGCAAAGCGATATAATTCCTGAGGTACTCGACCTCTTTATTCATCTCGATAAAATCAAGATTGTTTTCATGCAGCATAAACCGCATCATATCGCCGAGGCGCTGGATACCTTCCGCCGTACGTTCTGCATTTTCCTGCAATGCTGTTCCGTATAAAGTATTCAATACATTAAATAAGAAATGCGGATTGATCTGTGATCGCAGGAACTGGATATCAGCTTTTGATTTTACGAGTTCTTTTTCAACGACTCTTAGTTGTAATATTTTTCCCTTATTGGTTTGATAATACCACCACGTTAATGGAGTAACAATAAATAACTGTTCTGCCCAACTATATATCAAAGCAATAAATCCCTGTTCATGTATAAAAACAGTTAATGGAATAGAATAAACAAGAGAGGTGAATAACAAAGGTATAAGGATCTTCTTGCTAAAAAAAGGATCATCGCCTTTCCTTGGGAAAAGCCAATAAACATTACTGATATACATGGCAAATAAAGCAGGTATGTATAATGAGAACGATACAAAAAACTGTTGTTCATGGATAATATTGAATGCTTTTAAAAAGATAAGCGCACAAACAAATTGTACTATAAAACCCGTAACCTTATTACTGATTAAAATGTTGTATTCATGCTGTCTTGATGAATGGATAAGCCCAATAATAAATTCTCTCAACAAAACATATACACCATACAAGGCAATAACAGTTGCCGCGGCAAAAAACATTCCGCCTATGTCCATCTGCGATTTTGGATTGTTCTTATTAAAGAAAATAGAAAAGCCTTCATAATTAAATAGCCATTGATGCGTGTAATAAGTTGCTACATTAAAGACGCAGCCAAGCATAAAAACGGTTAGCACAAATTGTACAACCAGCCAACCGTATTCTTTTACAATTTTCTTTGCCCATCCATTCAATGAGATTTTTGAAAATGTGGCTGTTATTTTTGAGGTACCTGCTTCGAACTTTTTTGGAAACAATATGCGTGGAATCGTGTATAAATTAAGCCATAAATAAGCCAGGTAAAGTGAGAGGCCAATACTTATGTCGGGCAACAAAACATTTTTATATAAACTAAAAGGTGTATTGGTGCTTATAAAAGAACGTTCTAACAGGTCGCGATTATTAAATATAAACCATAAGCGACCCGCAAGGCTTAGCGCTGTAATTGCCGTTACCAGTATCATTTCATGCTGCCGCCATTTTATTTTACCTGAGGTACGCTCTGTATCTATAGCTTTCATCTTGTATAATTTTCAACAAGATTAATTCATAGTGGTAAGCATTTTTTTTAAATGGTATTAAACCATCGAAAAATGTGACGGAAATTTTTTAGCGGGATTGTGTGATCTCGCTTTGGGGCCTCGCGTCTAACAAACCTATCTCAAAAACTTAAAGTAAAAAAAGGACAAATAATATTTGACCGTCGGAAAGCAACAAATCATTGTAGTTAGTTAATTTTAAATATGAAAAAAACTGTTCGCTTTTTAATCCTCTCTATTGCCGGAATTATTTTGCTTGTATCGTGCGGCAAAAAATCTTCATCGGTTGAAAGCATTAACGGCATCAACCCTACCCATGGACCCGGCGATACGACCGTTATAATTTCTGGCAGTGGCTTTGGCAATGTAGCCGCAAATGCAAGTGTATATTTTAACGGACACATAGCTACAATAGTAAGTATCAACAACACAAAAATAGCTGCGAAGGTACCTAAGCTGGCAGGCACGGGTGTTGTAACAGTTTCCATTAACAACAATTCATTGCCAGGCCCTGTTTTCATTTATGATACTACTTATACTGTAAGCACCTTTGCCAGTGGGCTGACGTCTCCTTATGGTATTGCAGTAGATAACGCTACGGGCAATTTGTTCGTAGCGGCTTATGGCGATAACTCTGTTCAAAAAGTAACCAGTGGTGGTATCGTCAGTCATTTTGCCTCCGGATTTATGCTTCCCGGTGGCATTGCCATCGACAACAGCAGAAATTTATATGTTACAAATTTTGGTAACAACACCATTGCTAAAATTACCCAGGCTGGAATTGTTTCTACTTATAAAGACAGCATCAGCCATCCAGCCGGTATCGTTATTGATGCCGCCGGTAATATGTATGTGACGAATTTCGGAGACACGACTATTTCAATAATCTCGGGAGGTGGAACTATCAGAACAATAAATACAGGCATCATTTATACTACGGGAATTACCATGGATGCTAACGGCAATGTATACCTGACGAATTCTGCTGGTAATTCTGTGTCGAAAATTACCCCGAACGGCGATGTTAGTACTTTTGCGACCGGTCTCCATACACCTTCCGACATCACCAGCGACAAGGCGGGCAATTTATATGTAACTGATCCACAAAATAATACTGTTACGAAAATTAAACACACAGGAACAATTGAAATAATTGCACAAGGCCTCGATGAACCTAATGCAATTGCAATTGACCAGGCTGGCAATTTGTTTGTAGGATGCTCAAGTACCAATGCCATTTCAAAAGTGAGTCCTCAATAGTTGCAAACAACAGAACTTCTCCTTTTGTATTTGGATTAACAACCATTAAAGAGTACCGCACGTTTACAAGGAAGAAGGTTGCCTTGCCGGAATAAATTATTAACGCCCAAAAGAGAATGCATATAATAAAAAAGGCCAGACCCCGAATCTGACCTTTTCTAAACTTAAACCGAATATCCATTATTATGGATGTAGATATTAATGTAATAATCGTTGAAAAAAATGTACCAAAAAATGGAAAATAGCTAGTTAAAAAATGGAAAGGTCAGATAAAAATCTGACCCGCTTCCAGACATTATCTATTATCGTGACTAAGTGAGTATTATAAATATGTATGAAAAAAGTATGCCAATTACCCCTGACTTTTTACTACAGCTGTTTTTGAAGTCTTGTCGCCAATTAAATTACTTTACTCCGTTGTTATCATCCCACCACCCTTTCATCTTTCTTATATAAAGAATTTGCCCGGTATGATATGCATTGTGAGTGCCGATATGAGCAATTGTAGAATACCATTCCTTTAATTTTTTTTCATCAGCATTTTGTACGGCACCTTCCCATGCAGTTAAAACACTGTCCAGGCTTTGTATAGCGGCGTTCCATGTTTTTTCAGTAACGGGAGCAAAAGTTTCTTTATTGTCGCCACCAAAAGCACTCTGAGGTTTGCCGGTAAATTTATCAAGAGCCCGCTTATTCCAAAAAAGGAGATGCGTGGTAAGTTGCGCAATTGAATGATTTTCGGTACTGTCTTTCCAGTTTGCCTGTTCAGCTGTTAATCCTCCTACAGCAATTATTGGCGGAACAAACCAGTCTTTTACATTATGAGTAGTTTTGAGCTGTTCTAACAATATTGATTTTAACGTAGGTGTAGAATCATTTTGAGCATAACCTGAAATAATAACGAACGCAAAAAATAAACTGAGACAGTACTTCATAATTTAAGTTTTAAGATTAAATGCTTTTTAAAGATATTAAAATAAGCACTGGATCTACTACTCCTTTTACAGTCATGGCTGGAAATGAGGATTAGTGGTGCAACTTAAAACTGCGTTTATGACGGAGCTCTTTCTGCCTCGTGTTTTAAATCGTTTGCATGCCTTTCAACGATCGGTTTGAAATCACGTAGTGAGCCATTGATGATTGCGAAAATCAGGCCGCAAAAGGCCAGGAACAATTCTGCCGACTGAAAAAATTTAATCCAACACTTCTAAAATCAATAGTAATATTCCAATTGCGAGGCTAAGCGGCGAGTAATACTTTGTATCGTATTGTCCAAATTTTGTTCGTTTGTATTTCTTGAAAAATCCAACGTATTTAAAATCTCCAATGGCTCTTACAATAAAAATACCTGCAATGATCCAGGCGCCAAATTTCTCAAGCCACGCTGGCAAACCAACATTTATTACTTCGTATTTTGCTAAAACAAAAAACCCAAAACACAACAAGCCTAACGCAACGACAAACGTAGGAATAGCTCCAGGGTTTCTTGTTGGAACACTATCATCTTTTGTTGGAAAAACTCCCTTCGTTCCCCACTTACCGCCGAAGCCCCAATAGAAATGAAGTAAGGAAAAGAAAAGAAAAACCAGGAATAATAATATTGCAATTGCCGTTTTCATTTCGCCGAATTAAAAATTATTTTTATTTGCTTCATCAAACAAGACACTTTTTGCTATCGGTTAGTCAACTCATCCGAAGTAAGCCCAAGCGGCTTTGCCATCAGGTTATAATAATTTTCGGTAGCGTTCAGCCAGGTAATTTCTACAATTTCTTTTTCTGAAAAATTTTTCTTTAACTCATTAAAGGTTTCATTGGTGGCGGTCTTTGTAAAATTCACTTCTTCAAGATAGGCTAATAATGCTTTTTCTTTATTGGAAAACATATCACTGTTCCTGAAGTTCATAAACTCTTTCCATTGTTGCAACTCCATGTTTTCTTTTTGCGCCATAAACGCAGCACTGTTCGAACAAAAAGGACAATCATTCAGATGCGAAGTATAATACCGGATCAGTAGTCGTGTTTCCTTCGGAAGACTTATTCTATTCTCTGATTTATAAATCTTGAGTGAAGTAAGCAGGGCAGGAATACTTTTAGAATAAATATACTTCAATGGAGCAATCACTTTTCCAAATTGTTTCCTGCTTGTGTAATAGGCTATTTTCAATAATAGTGATTTGGGTGTTTCAATAGCTGTGAGTCTCATTGCTAATAAATTTAAAGAATGTTTAAAGAATGAAATCTGCCTGCTGATACAAAAAAACATACAAGAGCGGTAAAGAGAGTTATCGTAGCAGTCTTATATTCTCTTCTTAGAATGTGGATGCCTGGTGCCATTGTTACATCAATGCCAAATGCAAATGCGGCAACAGGGGTGAGAACGGGAACTACCTGCAGGAGCCAGGGAAGTATCAGTCCCAACGCACCAGCAATTGAGAAATACCAATGAAGCGGATCAATGGTTGCGGCAATCCTTCCGCGCCGGTTTGTTTCATTTCCAATACCAATTTTCTTTCTGAAAACAATGATTTACTGATGCCGGAAAAAAGGCAATTTATGGCCAGGTATAGCTGGCCAATCCAGAGTATAGTGTTCATAGATTTTCTTTTTTGTTGAAACAAAATTA
Organism: uncultured Chitinophagaceae bacterium; assembly: GCA_963756945.1. Taxonomy (GTDB): domain Bacteria; phylum Bacteroidota; class Bacteroidia; order Chitinophagales; family Chitinophagaceae; genus Ginsengibacter. The sequence goes on from CAVWQJ010000026.1 coordinate 208,341, forward strand.
AAATCATCTATGCCGACTTCCTTTGACATTTGTCAAAAAAACTATATGCGGGAACGAATACGGCTGAGGGTTTCCTGTGTAATACCAAGATAGGAGGCAATCATGCCCAAGGGCACCCGCTGGATAAGTGTAGGGTTTTCATTCATCAACGTTTGGTATCGCTGTAATGCCGTAGCAAAGTGCAGATCATCAAAACGCCGCTGCAACTGAACGAGGCCGGAGCTTACCAGATGTCTTATCATTCGCTCCACATCATGGTGTTTGGCACAGAGGTGTTCTATTTCGTAATACTGAAGTGACCAGAGTATAGAAGGTTCGAGAAGTTCAATTTGCCTCCTGTCGGGTTTGCGTGAAATAAAGCTAACGATAGAGCAGGCGAAAGTATTTTCAGGACTAATCCAATCGGTGATATCTTTTCCCTCATTGAAATAGTAAGTCCTCGTTAGGCCGCTTTCAATAAAGTACAGATAATTGCAAACCGAGTTCTGCCGCACCAGTATATGTCCCTTATCCAGCTCCAATCTTTTAAGAATTGAAGAAAGATCTTGCTTGCTTTCTGCTGTGAGACTGGCTGTTTGTGAAACTATTTCGAAAAATTTATCCATCACAATTCTCTTTTTGTTGCCTTTCTTTATGGGATCTGTTTCTCATCCCTATTCATCTATTCAAACTGTGCCGGTAACAAATCGCAAAACCAAAATCCTTTTGTCGTTACGTTTGAAGGAAGAGAGCAAACATCACTTGTTTTTATTTCAAGTGGCTTATAAACTTTTTCACCAATTGTAAAATCAATTTTCTTTTTGAATAAAGGTCCATCACAGCAAAAGGTATGGTATTCCCCATTTTCACCACAAGGGTCAACCCCGGCAGGCAGTTCAGCAATAAATAAATTGTCTATTTCTCTGCCTGCCCATTCTCTGCCAAGGTATCCGTCATTCGTACAACATACAACAGTTTTAAATTGCTTACTAACAAAATCATTTATAAGAATTGTTGTGTCCATTTTCCATAATGGGAAAACTCCTTTCATTCCCACCTTCGCTAAATTGTTTTCACGATATACTCTTAGATCTTCCAAAAAGATGTCGCCAAAAATTACAATATCAATTCCTTCTGATTTGGCTTGCAGCAAAGTTTCTTCCATTCTTTTTTCATACTCATCATTTGTTCCTTCTGTTACGCCTACCTTCAGAAGCGGAATACCGATTGATTCGATTTGATATTCCAATAGTTCTTCTCTAACTCCGTGCATTGAAATTCTTTTAAACTTTTCGTTTATAGTACTCAGAAGATATTTTACATCATATAATTCTTCAGTTAAAACTTTGTGCAGGCAATAAGAAGAATCTTTTCCTCCACTCGAGGAAAATATAGCTTTAGGTTTACTCATTCGTCTGTTCTTTAAAATTTATAGTATCGTTTCTTACGAGCATTAGCTTATCCATATTCGTACATGTTTATCGCACTATAAAAATATTAACTTTCTGCTCGCAGTCAATACTCAAACGTTTCATAATGGACAACATTTTCTTCGAATTCCAAAAGATAATTTTTGTCGGCCGGATAATATCTTGCTTTTTGAAAATCATTACCTGCAAATTTTTTGATGCTTTCATAAGAATCCCATTCAGTCACTGTTAAGAAATGACAGATGTCGCCTTCTATTCTTCTTAATAACTTCGCTGATATATTCCCTTTAACCGTTCTATAGTCTTTCATCCCGGTATCTTCCACATATTTTAAATATTCATCAGCATGTACCGCTTTTGTTATTCCGTGCCACATCCTTGTTATTTTTTTCATTTTACCTGGCGTTTGTATTTTTATAATTAAAACTAAGGGGCGGGGCTCATAGCTTCTGTTGTCGTAATAATTTTTTATAGGTACTTATCATCCTGGCCTGACTAAAGCCGAGGTAATACATAAAATAAATTAAGAAAAATACAGCTTGCGTTTTATACACCCCATTCACAATGTATTTTCGTGCTGATGTAGTTACGGAAGATTTTAATACGATGAAGGAATTTGTTTTTTTAATGCGCTTAATAAATTCCTGGTCTTCCATTACAATATGATCTGCCAGGAATTTACCTGATTGATCAAAAATAGTTTTGTCTATGAATAAGCCCTGGTCTCCAAAACGGAAATTATTAACATTAAAGCGGGTAGCCCAACTATTCAGGTCCAAAAACCAATGATCAAGATCGAACCTCAGCCTGAAACATCCGCTTGCAAAGCCCTGTTGTTGTGCCTTTACAATTTGACCTGAAAAATCGTGTGGTGGCAAAGTATCTGCATGCAAAAAAAATAATACCGCCCCGGTTGCTGCGGCTGCACCATAATTCATTTGAGCAGCACGTCCTTTTTGCGGGCTGTTAAGCACGATGGCACCTTCCATTTGGGCCTGTTGCAAAGTTGCATCGGTGCTGCCGCCATCGGATACAATAATTTCTGTTACGAGGTTTTGTACGTCGGCCGCTTTTATTTTTTGAATGTTGCTTTTTATAACATCTCCTTCATTAAATGTGGGTATTATAATACTTATCATATAAAATAATGATCGAAACAAAAACAACATTTACCCTCCATGATTCCTCTCTCACAAAACATGGCGCCTTATGAGAAATTCAATCCGTTAGGTTCAACAATATTTCCAATCTTCAGATTTAGAACCATAGCTACACTTCAGAAGAACGATGTTAGCGCCGGCAGTTCTTGCCTTATGTAATTTGCTCCAATACTTTAGGTAGTTTCTTAGTTAACTGTTTTTTCCAACCCATTTGCATTATTAAACTAATGATAACAAGTTTTATCCCATTGTAACCTGAATGTTCTAAAGAAAGAATTGTTCCGCTGCAAGTTGATTCTAACGTAAAACTTAATACAGTGTCTAACTTTGTGAAGATACCTTCTGTAAGTTTGTCTGCAGCATCGGAGTGAATACCTGCACACGCCAACGCCTTTTCCCCGGATGCTTCGCCCCTGTATGTATAAGCGATGTGCTTTAATGGTTCCATGGCAATAATTTCACAGTGTGTAACTCCATCCCAACCTTTCTGCGGTGCCATTCGAAAAGTAAAATATTGTCCTTGCCTGGGCTCAATATCATTTTTCATAAACCAACTGCCAAGTAGTTTTGAATCCGTTAAAGCCTGCCAAACTTTTTCAGGTGGGTGTGGTAAAATAGTTTTTAGTTTTATTGTGCGTGTCATTATTCTTTTGCTTTTTGTTTAACACAGGTTCTGACTTTTTTCAGTTTTTGAAAGGCAATTTAAATTGATATTTGAAATCCTGTTCCATATTGTTTAATCTTAAAGTTACGCCAATATAAAAAACTACTATGAGTTACGCGATAGTACAATTGGGTAATGCGAGTTTGTATTTTATAGCAATCATGCCTTTAATCGCGTAGGTTTGTCTTTAAAAAACATTATGAAAACAAGTGCCCGCTTCCCGCTGGTTTTGTTACTTGTGTTTATTTCTTTTTTTGTTTTTTTATAATTGCAAATAAAAATGTACATGACTTCTTTTTGCATACCCATCATACTATTAGGTGGGATGATTGGGATGAATAAATTAAAAATTGTCAGGTGTCCAAATAATATTTACAGGTCAATCGCTATGATAATTATTTAACCAGTAAAGCATTTTTTTTAACTAACGCTAACGCATAAGTGAAACGAAAAAATATATTTAAGAGACTGCTTTGGTCGCTGGTCGTCATCCTGCTGTTGATGAATGCCATCGCGTTTTTTCACGCTTATAAATTCACGCATTTTACCGCGGCACGGGTAACTAAAATCAAAGAATCTTTCGACAGTAGCTAAAATAAAAGTATTACTGTTTGGCATTGATAATCCGCGACCGGAGAACAATGTAATCCCGTCGCAAAAGTTTGAAACAATTCAATTACGGAGTAACAAAAAAATTGAATGCTGGAGTATTAAAGCTGATAGTTCAAAAGGAACTGTTATTCTATTTCACGGTTATGGTGGTTCAAAAGTTTCATTAATTGGAAAGTCAAATGAATTTCTGAAAATGGGTTATAATACCTTATTGGTTGACTTTATGGGGTCGGGTGGTTCAGAGGGAAATCAAACAACTATAGGTTTTAAAGAAGCCGGGGAAGTAAAAACCTGTTATAATTATCTGATTAAACAAGGAGAAAATAAAATCTATCTTTTTGGCACTTCGATGGGTGCGGCGGCCATTTTAAAGGCCATCAACGATTACACTATTCACCCGGCAGCAATTATTATTGAGTGCCCGTTTGCGACGATGTATCAAACAACTTGTGCAAGGTTTAGAACATTGGGTGTTCCTGTTTTTCCTATGGCTGCCATGCTTGACTTTTGGGGTGGCGTGCAAAATGGTTTTTGGGCTTTTTCGAACAAACCGGTTGAATATGCAAAGTCAGTTAAGTGCCCGACGCTTTTGCTTTATGGTGAACAGGATGAGAAAGTAAGCCGCCATGAAATAGATGAAATATATTCAAACCTGCAAGGCAAAAAGCAGCTTAAAACATATCCACTTGCGGGGCATGAAGACTACCTTACAAAGTATAAACAACAATGGCTAAATGATGTAAATAAATTTTTGAAAGAGAATGAAAAATAGCTTTCGGCAAATTAAACTTCCGGCGATTGCCAAATTATTCAGGCAATAACATTTCTGCCAAACGCAAATCAAAAGGTGTTGTAATCTTAATATTGTTGCGTTCGCCCTCAATTAAATTTATGGCAAGACCAAAAGCCTCAACAACTGAAGCTTCATCCGTGTACTTATCTTTATAATCGATTTTATATGCCGGCAATAATATTTTACTATGGAAAGTTTGCGGCGTTTGAATGAGTTTTACTTTATTTCTATCAACGATTTTATTTCCATTGGCTGTCAATAATCTTACACTGTCGCCGCATTCCAAAGCTGGGATCGCATTGCCTTCCGCTGAGAGCGGTTTCATAACATTTTCTTATAAGATCACCTGTAACCAGGCACCGAACTCCATCATGAACAAAAATGATACTTTCCTCTTTTATTAGCGAAGGTCCGTTTTGTACAGAATGAAACCGGGTTCTTCCTCCTGCGGTTATGCGTATCCGTGATGGATCGAAATATCCATCGATAATTTCCCGTCCCTTGCGCGATGTGTTCTTCAGGCAGCACCAATATGATTTCGATATTTTCACAGCCATCCAGGAATGCTTTTATGGTATAATATAATATAGGTTTATTTTTTAATAGGAGGAATTGTTTAGGAATGTCACTATTCATTCTTGTTCCCCTTCCCCCTGCAACTATAACGGCAAATTTCTTCATATCTTTTTAAACAAAATCAACTTCCATAAATGGCAATTAAATAGTCTCCTTCGCTGTTCTTATACCCACGATACATGCCCATACTATTAAAAACCAATGCTACATTTCCCCCGGCATCCGCACCTATCAAACCTCCCTCGCCGTGCAACGCAACTAATTTTTTCATCACTACCTCTTCACAGGCCTCCTGGAGACTCATGTTTTTATATTCCATAAGACAACTAACATCATAAGCAGCAACAGCTTTAATAAATATCTCACCGTGACCTGTACACGAAATTGCACAGGTGTTATTATTGGCATATGTTCCCGCACCTATCATTGGGCTGTCGCCTATTCTTCCATATTTTTTGTTGGTCATACCACCCGTTGACGTTGCCGCTGCAACATTTCCATAGCCATCGCATGCAACCGCTCCAACTGTACCAAACTTTTTATCGTTTACTGAAGTCTCAGTTTTAGCGGCATTATGATCGAGCTGATACGAATCACTATCTTTTATTTCCTTCAGTTGCTTGTATCGAAATTCAGAAAAAAAATATTCATCGGGTTCGAATTTCATTTCACGTTTCATCGCAAAATCGGTGGCACCTTCTCCGGCCAAAAAAACATGGCCGCTATGCAACATAATTTCTTCTGCAAGTTTAATAGGATTACGAATATTTGTGATGCCAGCCACTGCGCCTGCATCGAGCGTGCTTCCGTTCATAATGGCAGCATCCATTTCGTGCAATCCTCTGTGGGTAAACACTGAGCCTCTGCCGGCATTGAATAATACATTGTCTTCGAGCATTGCCACCGCAGCTTTTACGGCATTTACAGCGGAACCCCCATTGGACAAAACCAAATAACCTGTATCCAGTGACTCTTTCAACGCATTTCTATACCCAGCTTCCAATTCAGGCGTCATTTCTTCTTTATTAATAGTACCAGCGCCGCCGTGTATAGCAATTGAAAACTTTTGCATTAAGCTAATATTAATACCGTAAAATTATAACTGTTTTTGATTGTTGAAAATTTGTTAACACGAACTTTAAAAATATTCACTCAAATCTTTAACAGCATCTTGCACTCTGTCAGGAGTTTTTCGTTATTTATTGCTGCAGTTCCTACTTCTTCACAAACTATGCCACCGGCGATATTTGCAACTTCTGTGGCAAGATTAATATCACTGGTCGAGGCGTAAATTAAGGAAGCAACAGCTATGACTGTGTCGCCGGCCCCGCTGACATCTGCAATATTTCTGCGATGAGAAGGAATTATTTTTTTATTGTTTCTTTCCTGGTAAAAAATCCCTTTATCGGATAAGGTAATCATCGAAATAGAATGGTTAAGAATTTCCTTCAGCTTATTGTGAATTTCTGAAAGTAAATCAATAGAAATTTTTTCGGGAATTAAATTCAAGCTTGTAAATACCTCATGCAAATTCGGCTTGAACAAGGTTGCATTCCTGTAAGAGAAAAAATTCTTTCGTTTAGGGTCGACCGTTATAGGAATATTATTTTTGTTGCAAAGGTCGATTGTATTTTCAATAATACTTTTCGTAAGAATTCCTTTGTTATAATCTTCAAGAATCACCACATTAGGTTTTTCTGAAACAATATATTTTTCTATTTGATTCTGCAATTTAGTTTGATCTGTTACGTCTAAATCTTCTGTATGTTCGGCATCGAGGCGCATCATCTGCTGGTTGCGGCTTATAATCCTGATTTTGTTTGTTGTAATTCGCTTCTTGCTTTCGAGAATGAAACGGGCATCAATATTATTATCAAATAATAATTGTTTTAGCTGAACACCGTCTTCGTCATCTCCCAAAATACTAATCATTGCTACTTTCGTCCCGAATGCCTGAACATTTAACGCAACATTGCCAGCTCCGCCAATACGCTTCTCACGCCTGTCAACGGCAACCACAGGAACCGGCGCTTCGGGCGAAATTCTTTCTACATTTCCCCACCAATAAGTATCCAGCATAACATCACCTATTACAGCAACTTTCATTTTTGAAATATCGCTAAACATTTTATCGAAATCAACAGCCATTATTCGAATGTTTATTTTATTTTTCTTTTGTCCGGAAATAGTGAGATAATAGACAGGGATGCCAATTAGCACAATGCCTAAACCCCATAAAGTATAAACGGGTTTAAAAATTACAAGAAATACGCAAAATATCAAACCCAGAATTATATATAAGGCAGGCAAAAAAGGATAAGCAAATGCTTTATATGGCCTTTCTGCATCAGGCCTTTTATTACGCAAAACAAAAATACCGATAATGGTGAGTACATAAAAAATTACTACAACAAATGCAATCATATCAAGCAGATCATTGTATCCGCCACTCAGGCAAAGTATGGAAGCAACAATCGCCTGGGCCCATAGCGCCCATTCCGGTACTGCATTTTTATTAAGTTGGGCGGCCTTTTTAAAGAAAAGTTTATCCTGCGCCATAGTATAATAAACCCTGGCGCCCGCTAATATTAAACCATTGTTGCAGCCAAACGTAGAAACCATAATCATTACGGCTATTATTATTGCGCCATTGGTACCAAAGATGGCATTGGATGCAGCTACAGCAACTCTGTCCCCGCCAGGAAATGCGATTTGATTTAAGGGTAATACATTCAGGTACATTAAATTGGTGGTGATATAAATAACCGATACTATAAATGTACCGAGGAAAAGGCTAAGCCCTAAATTCCTTTTCGGATTTTTTATTTCGCTTGCAATAAAAGTTACATTGTTCCATGCATCGCTGCTGAAAAGCGAACCTACCATAGAGGCGGCAATGGCACCGATTAAAACGGTTCCGGTTATTGGAAACCAGTTTCCATGTGTAACAAAAGCGCCGTCTGCTTTTTCTAACTGCATTGCCTTTAGACCCGTTTGCCAGTTTTCGTTCCAGAAACTATGTTTCACTAAAAGAAAGCCAAGAACAATTAAACCGAATAAGGATAAAAGTTTTACGGTGGTAAATGATGATTGAATTAATTTACCGCCCTTTATGCCTTTTGTGTTTGTATAAGTGAGAAAAATAATTAACGCTATTGCCAAAATTTGCGCAGCGGAAATATGAAAGTTTCCCAGCGTTACAAGAAAAACATTTTCACCCACTTCAGGAATAAGATATGCGGTAAACCTGCTGAAGGCAACACCCACAGCGGCAATAGTAGCAGTTTGAATTACCGTGAATGAACTCCATCCATACAAGAAACCTGCGAGTGGATTGAAAGCTTCTTTCAAAAAAACATATTGTCCGCCTGCTTTGGGAAACATACCACTCATTTCTCCATAACTAACGGCAGCCATAACGGTCATTAAACCGGTGATAGCCCATACCACTATAAGCCATCCGGCGCTGCCTACATTTCTAACGATATCTGTGCTTACAATAAAAATACCTGAACCGATCATTGATCCTGCAACAATCATTGTTGCATCAAAAAGGCGAAGACTTGGCTTAAACGAAGTAGCATGTTCACTCATAAAAAAACCTGTTTTAATAAACAGGATTGAAGATAAATATTTATTTCAGATTGGTTCTGTGTAATTACTTTTTATTTTCGGAAGTATATAGACTGTTAAGGCCTTCAATAACATCAGGTGTTATATTCAATGTGGAATCTTTGTAGAACATGAATCCAGGCTCGTAAGAAAATATATAAGAATATTTTCCATCTTTATTATAATCTTTCAAAAAATTTTGAATGCGTGTTAAAATATCTTCTTTCATTTTTGAATTATAAGTATATAGTTCATTGTCTATTTCCTGCTTTTTCGACTGGAGATCCTGTTGCATTTTATTAATTTCCTGCATGGCTTCCTCCTGCTCCTGCTGATTCATTGTTGAACCTTTTTTCTGCAATTGCATTGCCCGAGCCTGGTATTTTTTTTGCATTCCGCCAATTTCATCATTAGCGGCAGATTGTTTGCGTTCGAAATCGGCTTTAATTTTCTTATAGTACGTGTAATTATTTTGTAAAGAATCAAGATCTATGTAAGCTACTTTGGCGTTTGTTGTTGCTGTTCCATTTCCATTTATTGCCTGAGAACCGGAGCCATGGACAGCCAACTTCTTTGGCTCATTAAAATGCAGATAATATAAATAACCTACTAGGCAAATCAAAACAATATTAATAATGAGTAAAATATTCTTCATGAAAATCAATTAAGAACAGCAAGATAGAAAAATAGAAAGGTTTTACAGGAACAAACATAGTTGATTTAGGAAAGACTTAACAGGAGCCTTGTAAATCCTTAATGGGAAAGGGTTTAAGAAAGAGTAAGAGATTTATGAATAAATCAGTTTCAGCTTATAATTTATCGGATCGCTTTGTGCCTGGATATAACTCAAATTCTAATAAGCGGCAATCGATTTTACTGGTATAAAATTCAATCCGACGTTTTGCCTTTAACCCAATTTTTTTGGCAAGTTCAAGATTTCCTGTGAATACATAACCTGTATAACCATTGCATTTCTTCTTCATAAAATCGCCAATTTGTGCATAGGTATTCTGTAATTCGGCTACGTCACCTAACCTTTCTCCATATTCTGGATTAAAGTAAATAACTCCAGGTTCATTTTCCGGAATTTTGCTTTCCCTAAAATCGCAGACTTCAAATTCAATTAATTTTTCAACTCCTGCCGCGCCTGCATTTATTTTAGAAATATTGATTGCATCAGCACTTATGTCTGAAGCAATAATCTTGAGTTGAGGCAAGTCAATAACCTGGTCTATTAATTTTCTTTTTTCCTTTTCATAAAAATATTTATCGAAACCGGGAAGGTGTTTAAATCCATAATTATCACGAAATAAACCCGGGCGCCTGTTGGTTGCCAATAATGCCGCTTCAATAGCAACGGTTGACGAACCACACATAGGATTAATAAATACACTTCGCCTGTCCCAACTTGTTGCCAATAATGTTGCAGCAGCAAGTGCTTCCAGCATGGGCGCTTTTCCCGGAATTTTTCTGTATCCATGTTTCGCTAAAGTTTCGCCGGATGTATCGATAAAAATTTCGGCAAATTCATTTTTCCAAAATAAGTGAATTACGGTATTTTTTAAGTCCGCACCCGAATCGGGCCTTACCTGCATCTTCTGCCGGAAACGATCTGCAATAGCATCTTTCACTTTTACATTAGCAAATAAAGAGTTATTTATTGTTGGATGATCGATAGTGCTGGTGACGGAAAAATAGCCGTCTTTTAAAATAATATTTTCCCATTCAATTTTGAATATTGAATCATATAACTCTGCGGGACTATTACAGGAAAAGTATTTGAGTGAATACAAAACCTGGCTGGCACATCGCAGATTCAGATTAAGTTTAATGCAATCATTTAGAGTTCCGGTTAATTCCACGCCTGTAGAAAAGGTTCTCAAATATCTTAAATCCCAATTCTCGTTATTTCTTTTTCCAGGTAACCCGATAATCGTTTGTTACAGGTGATAATAATGCGAGCTGGCTTATTGAACAATTGCATAGAAAGCAAACATAAGAAATGTAAACATGCTGCAATTTTCCCCTTCAGCAAATACAAATTGTGGAAGGAACAATGTTGTCAGATTATGAATTATTCAGGTTGAGTGAAATTATGCAACCTGGCGAGTTCGTTTATTCCAATAACATTTTTACAATTCAGCTTATCGAATATTCTGGCCTTATGAGTGCCTACTGTGGACGTATGAAGATTTAAATAAGTACCAATTTGGGATACAGATTCACCTTTCATTAAATGCCTTACGATCTCCAGTTCACGCGGTGATAATAAATCAAATGGATTCTGATTATTTGCCTTTTTGCCGAGTGCATTATCTGTAAGAGTTTGAGTTAATGATGAACTTATATATCGCTTATTGTTCATTACATTGTTAATAGCTTGTTTTATTTCTTCGGCAGAAGCATCTTTATTCAGATAACCCAGAGCGCCGATATTCAAATATTTCTTTGCAAATATTTCTTCCGAATTCATGCTGAACATCAATATTTTGGAATCAGGTTTAATAGCGAGAATATTGCTAACGAGACCAAACGAATCTGTTGCGGGCATGTTGATGTCCAAAATAATAACCGCATAATCGTTTTCCTTTATTTTTTCAAAAGTAGAATCACCATCGTAGGCTTCTTCAATACTTGAATGAGGTATTATATTTTGAATATAGGTTTTTAATCCTGCCCTGATTATCACGTGATCATCTGCAAGGAGTATCTTAATCATTTTAAAAAAATTATGAGGGTTAGAAGAGGAGGAATGTTGAACAATCTGGCAACTAAGTTACGACGGTCTTTGAAATTATTTCATAGACACGATTTAAAAAAATGAGTAAATGTTTTTTATAAATCCATCCTGAATGCTGTTTTGAAATTGTAAACTTAGTGAGTCTTAGAGTTTAAATCTTCATTAAATGTTTAATATTATAGCAGTTAATTCACATGATATTCAATGCCTAACGTAAAAAGTAATCTAAAAATAAAATCGGGAGATTTGGATATTAAATCTTAAACTATTATGTTTGCACCTGTATTCAAAGATCTCGTTTTGTTTACCGAAATCCAAGCCTGTAAATCAGGCCCTTCAATTTATATGGATTACCACAATAAGAAGCATCCTTCTATTCTATTGATTACCAAAGATTATTTGTTAAAAATTCGTATTCCAAATTCCTTAGAATTCACGAGTCTAATTTCCAAAGAATTTCCTGGTTTATAATGGTGTTTTCACCAATAAATATAGCTTATGCTCCGAACTCTGAATTTTCTTATTTTATTGCGTCAAATCGCACTTTTTAGTATCTCCTGCACAAGCACAAAAAACGTAGTTTATTTTTATAATGTTGAGGATACTACTTATTTACAAAGAAGGACTCTGAAATGGAAATACCTATTGAAGAGAATGATATATTAGCTATTACGATAAGCAGCGCTAATGCTGAGGCCTCTGCTTTATATAATCAGACAATACCAGTAATATCAGATCAACAACAGTAACAGGAAGTAGCACAGAACCCGGAGGTTATCTCGTAAATTCCGACGGAACCATTCAATTGCCCGGCGGCCTTGGGGATGTTAAAGCAGCAGGACTAACAAAAAAGGAATTGAAAGATAATATCACAAATATGATCCTATCGAAAAAGCTTCTTGTTGATCCTCTTGTGGAAATTCGCTTTTTAAATTTTGAGGTTACGGTAATTGGTGAAGTAGCAAAGCCGACAGTTATAACTGTGCCAAGTGAAAAAATTTCTCTTTTAAAGGCAATAGGGCTAGCCGGTGATCTCACCATTTATGGAAAAAGAGAAAATGTTTTACTGATAAGAGAAGAAGAATGGGAAAAAGATAACGCGTCACATCGATCTCAATTCAAGTAACTTTTTCAATTCACCCTATTATTATTTAGCAACCTAACGATGTGGTTTATGTGCAGCCAAATAAGGCAAAGGTAGCCAGTGCCGGAAGAACTCAGCAGTTGTTACCAATTATGTTGAGTGGCTTATCAGTCATAGTAGTTGCCTTAGACCGAATTAAATTTTAAAAAATGCAAACTAATAATCATAAATTAAATGAAGACATCGAGGAGAATTGGATTCAGCAAGTAGTGTTGAAATATGTTCCGTACTGGCCGATGTTCGTAATCGCTTCATTGGTAGCCGGCGGCATGGCTTACTTTTATCTGAATGACTACGATCCCAATATATCAAGCTGCCGCAACTATTATAATCAAAGATGAAAAAAAGGGTAATGAAGACTCAAAATTAATGGAATCGTTAGATCCGATATCCTCGAAAAAAATTGTTGAAAATGAAATAGAAATATTACAGTCTCGTACATTAATGATAAATGTTGTAAAAGATGTCGCCTTTATGCCCCCGTTTATGATGAAGGTAGAATAAATACAGTATCGGCTTACACGATATCACCGATCAGTATAGAATCCCCATCCCCGGATTCCTTAATAACTTCTGACAAAATAAATTTTCTTACAATAGAAAAAATCAGACTGTCTTATTAGACAACAAATACAGATATTCCATAAACCAAATTGTTAGTACACCTTACGGGATATTAAAATTTGTTCATAATCAAATATTATAATATATCTGACACTCTTGCGCACAAATTTTATTTTGAGCTTTTAAAACCCACCAATGCTGCGAATGGTCTTTTAGGAAATTTAAAAGTGGAAGCCTCCAGTAAATTGTCATCGGTTATTGATCTGAGCTTTAGAGACCAGGTACCCCAACGTGCCGAAGATATATTAAATCAATTACTCTATGCCTATGACATGGCTTCGATCTATGAAAAAGACAAACTCGCTAGCAATACACTTTCTTTTGTGCAGGAAAGACTAAGCGCGGTAGCGCACGATCTGGATTCAATCGAAAAGAAAGTTCAACAATATAAATCAGGAAAAGGTGCAGTCGATATCAGCGCCCAAGGACAACTGTTTTTACAAAACGTAAGTGCCAATGATCAAAAAATCGGTGAATGTAAATACACAATTGTCCGTATTAAACCAGGTGGAAAAATTTGTAACTAATAAAGATAATAGTTCGGCGATTGTTCCTTCTACTTTAGGCGTAAGCGATCCTTTGCTTTACTCAGCTTAATAGAAAAGTTGTATGATTCAGAACTCGAATATGACAAACTGAAAAAAACGGTGGGTGAAAATAATCCCACCCTTGTTGCCCTTAGGGACCAAATAAATAAGATGAAACCGAGCATTTTACAAAATATTCAAAGTCAGCAGCAAAGTTTAAATGCCGCAAAACAAAATTGTACAATGACTAATGGCAGCTATAATTCAATTCTTCAAACAGTTCCACAAAAAGAACGGCAACTTCTCGATATAAGCCGTGAACAGGCCACAAAAAGTGGGATATATGCCTTTTTGTTACAGAAAAAGGAAGAAAGTGAGCTTTCATATGCTTCGACCGTTTCCGATCATCGAATTGTTGATAATGCGCTAGCCGGTTCTGGACCAGTTAGTCCTAAAAGGTCATTGATATACCTTGTTTCTATTGTGATGTGTGTTGGCGTATGTTTTGCAATAATAGTGATACGAGAATCTTTAACTGGTAAGGTACTCTATCGGCACGAAGTGGAATCACGTACTTCTATTCCAATTATCGGAGAAATTGCTTTTAACAAAACGAAGGTGCCATTGGTAGTAGAAGCCGGGAAAAGGAGTTTTATAGCCGAAGAATTTAGAAAGCTGAGAATTTCTTTGTCTTTTTTAGGCATTAATGAAAAACACAAAAAGATTTTGATTACTTCAAGCATATCAGGAGAGGGAAAAAGTTTTATTGCAGCTAATCTTGCTGTCAGTCTTTCCCTGACAGGAAAAAAAGTAGTTATTAGTTGATATTGGATTTGAATAATCCCACTATCGCCAAAATATTGAATGTGAACCAGGAAGATGGCATTACTCAATTCCTCACTGGGGAAAAAGAACCTGAAGAAATCATAAAACGAGTAAAGGCTCATGAAAATTTATTTTTCATTTCTGCAGGCGACTTACCTCAAAATCCCACAGAACTTTTGGCGAATGGAAAAGTGAATGAAATTATCGAGTATTTAGATAATATTTTTGATGTTGTTATAATTGATACTTCGCCACTTGTGTTAGTTACTGATGGTTATTTGTTGACTGGCTTGTGCGATGCTACGTTGTATGTAATACGACATAAATATACTCCTAAAATAATTGTAAAAAGAATTGATGAACGTAACCAGATTAATCCTATAAATAACCCCGCCATAATATTTAACGGTGTTAAAATAAGAGGTTTTTTCAAATATAATTATGGGTACGGATACGATTATGTTTATGGGAACAAAGAAAGAGGCGCAAACGAAAAAAAATATCACAAATTATAAATCCATATGCCATGAAAAATAATATTTTAACTCATTCAATTAGCTGGAACTGAGAGAGGCGAAGCCATGGCGTATTGAATAATTCATCCTTTGAATAGCTGCAAATTTCAAATGTAAAAAAAAGAAAATGCAGAAGAACTGGTATGCAGTTTATACAAGGCCGCGCTGCGAAAAAAAAGTTGCCGCCACGTTATTAAAAAAGAAAATTGAAACTTTTTGTCCTTTGAATTCTATAAAAGTAAAGGTTCAGAAACGGGACAGATTTATTCAGCAGCCTTTATTTAGTTCATATGTTTTTGTACATATAAACCTGGAAGAGATTTCTCTTCTTAAGCATGTAGATGGGGTAATAAATTTACTTTATTGGCGGGGAACATATGCCATCATTAAAGATGAAGAAATAGAGACAATAAAAGAATTTACAAATCAACATCATAATATTAAAATAGAACGGGCGCAGGTTGCTGTACCAGAAGATGGACATACAAATAATGGCGTCTCTTTTTCTGTTGATGGTAAATTTTTTGCGCTAAAAAATAAAACTATCAGAGTTAATCTACCATCACTCGGCTTTATTATGATTGCAGAAAGAGAAGAAGAAAGTATTTTTGGCAGAGAAACGAATATTTTACAAAATAATTCGTTTGTACATTCATAATGAAGATTGAAGATAAAATCTACGTAGCAGGCCATAACGGATTAGTTGGTTCAGCGATAGTAAATGCATTAAAGCTGAAAGGATTTAGGAATCTTGTTTACCGGAGTTCCAAAGAGCTTGATCTTAGAAATCAATCGGCAGTCCAAAAATTTTTTGAAGAGCAACAACCCGGCTTCGTTTTTCTTGCTGCAGCTAAAGTAGGTGGCATTGTTGCTAATAATACTTACCGTGCGGATTTTCTTTATGATAACCTGATGATAGCATCAAACGTTATTCACACAGCTTACAACAACAAAGTACAGAAATTACTTTTTCTGGGTAGCTCATGCATTTACCCGAAAATGGCAAATCAACCTATTAAAGAAGAATATCTTTTAACGGGACCATTGGAACGAACTAATGAACCGTATTCCATAGCAAAGATTGCCGGAATCAAATTGTGTGAAACATTTTCAGATCAATATGGCGCTGATTTCATAAGTGCGATGCCAACAAATCTTTATGGCATTAATGATAATTACCATCCCCAGGACTCGCATGTTTTACCGGCTCTTATCCGCAAATTTCATGAAGCAAAAGTTCAAGGCTTAAAGGACGTGGTAATATGGGGAACCGGCACCCCTAAAAGAGAATTTTTATTTGCAGATGATTTAGCTGATGCCTGTTTGTTTTTGATGGACAAATACAATGAAAAAGAAATTATTAATATTGGATGTGGAGAAGACATAAGTATTAAAAATTTAGCCGAATTGATAAGAGATATTATTGGTTATACCGGTAACATGGTATTTGATAATACAAAACCAGATGGAACTCCACGAAAATTATTGGACGTAAACAAAATTCATGCTTTAGGCTGGCATCATAAAACTTCCATGGGCGAAGGAATAAAAATAGCTTACAATGATTTTTTAATGAGACAGAAATTGAGTTAGGTTCCACAATAAGTTCAATTCAAAAATCGCATATACAAATTTATGAAGACCGCATTAATAACTGGTATTACAGGGCAGGATGGAGCTTACCTTGCTGATCTGCTTCTAAACAAAGGCTATGTTGTACATGGCATTAAAAGAAGATCGTCATTAATCAATACTGATCGTATTGATCATTTATACATGGACCCACACGAGAAAAATGTTCGTTTTACGCTGCATTATGGAGACATGACTGACAGTACTAACCTGATTCGTATTGTACAAGAAACACAACCAGATGAAATTTACAATCTGGCTGCCATGAGTCACGTAAAAGTAAGCTTTGATACCCCCGAATATACAGCTAACGCAGATGGCGTTGGTACTTTACGTTTAATGGAGGCAGTTAGAATATTAAAGCTTGAAAAGAAAACGCGAATTTACCAGGCATCCACGTCTGAATTATATGGCCTGGTTCAGGAAGTACCGCAAAATGAAAAAACTCCGTTTTATCCAAGAAGCCCATATGGAGTAGCAAAATTATATGCATACTGGATAGTAATAAACTATAGAGAAGCTTACAATATGTTTGCCTGTAATGGGATACTTTTTAATCATGAAAGCCCGCTCCGTGGAGAAACTTTTGTAACCCGAAAAATAACAAGGGCTGTTGCAGCAATTGCCCAAGGCTTACAGGATACGGTATATTTAGGAAATTTGGACGCAAGAAGGGATTGGGGTCACGCTAAAGATTATGTAGAGGCAATGTGGCTTATGTTGCAACAAGATAAACCCGAAGACTTTGTAATAGCCACGGGGATTACTACAAGCGTACGGGATTTCACAAAAATGGCATTTTCGGAAGCTGGAATAGAACTGGAATTTACAGGTAAAGGAAAACAAGAAAAAGGAACTGTCAAAGCTTGTAATAATCCCGAATATCAATTGCCATTAGGCAAGGAAGTAGTAGCTATAGACGCAGAATATTTTCGTCCCACTGAAGTGGATTTACTCATTGGTGATGCCACGAAAGCAAAAGAAAAATTAGGCTGGCAACCTAAATACAACTTAGAAGGATTAGTGAAAGAAATGGTAGCAAGCGATTTAGAAACCTATAAGAGAAGCATAGAAAGAAAATATTTCATATAATAATATTAGAACACTTACTCCGTTATAAATTTAATTGAACCTCTTGAAAACTATTAACCCTAAGCGAACATGAAAGATAAGATCCTATCTTCTTTCCCATTTCTTACCAATATATTAACCAGAGGACATCATCGCAGCGTTAAGGCTAAAAAAAATATTGTTGCGTCCATATTCATCAGGGGACTTAGTATTGCCATCAGTCTTGTAGTTGTTCCATTAACAATAAATTATATAAATCCGTCTCGTTACGGTATTTGGTTAACGTTAAGCTCCATAGTCGGGTGGTTTAGTTTTTTCGACATAGGACTTTCCCAAGGCTTGCGCAATAAATTTGCTGAAGCGAAAGCTAAAGGAGAAGACGCTCTTGCCCAGATTTATGTCAGTACTACTTATGCCGTACTTGCAATAATTTTTTTTGCTATCTGGATTATTTTCTTAATTGTCAATCACTTTTTAAATTGGTCCCACATTCTGAATATTTCAGAAACCATGCAAGCGGAGGTTTCTGTTTTGGCAGTAATTGTTTTTACTTACTTCTGTATACAGTTTGTTTTAAGAATAATCACTACGCTGATTTTAGCAGATCAGCAACCGGCAAGATCATCTTTAATTGATGTTTTAGGACAAATTCTTTCTTTGATTTTTATAGTTATTCTCATAAAGACAACTCAAGGTTCTTTAATTAAACTTGGAATTGTATTATGTATTTCCCCTTTATTGATCTTAGCCGGAGCAAACATTTTTTTATTTAATGGCGTTTATAAAAAATATAAGCCGTCCTTTTCCAAAATAAAATTTTCTCATGCGAAGGGTCTTTTTAATTTGGGATTAATATTTTTCATCATTCAGATTGCTGGTATTGTTCAATTTCAGACTGCCAATATTATTATTGCCCGGAATTTCAGCACAAGTGATGTAACCTCCTACAATATAGTTTATAAATACTTTGGTGTATTGAATATGGTGTGTGTTATTTTTCTTACTCCTTTTTGGTCCGCTACTACAGAGGCTTACTTTAAAAACGATATCGCATGGATTAAGAATAGCATAAAGAGGTACAATCATCTAAATATTCTTTTAGCGTCTGTCGGTATTTTAATGTTGTTCTTTTCTGACAAAATATATATTTTATGGTTGGGAAAAGGAAAGGTTAATATTAGTTTTCTTTTATCGCTATGGGGCTTCGTTTATTTTAACGTGATAATTTTCGGTAGTAAATACGTTTATTTTTTAAATGGAATCAGTGCTTTAAGAATACAATTTTGGGCATCCATAATCAGTCCGTTTTTGTATGTTGCTATTGCAATATTCCTGATAAGATATTACCGAATGGGAGTGTATGCTCTTTTTGTTGCTTCTATTGTAGCTAATTTTAATGCCATCATAATAGCACCATTGCAATATTATATGGTTATCATTAAAAACAAAAAGGGAATTTGGATTAAATAAATTTAAATGCTTAGAATTGTTCAATTGCAAATATCTACGGAAGCTACCGGAAGAGCAGCCTTAAGGCTACATAAAACATTTTTAAAAAACGAAATTGACTCAACCATTATCACCTTACGGTCATCCATAAATGACGATGGAAAAATAAAACAAAAAAAAAACAAAATTAATCTGTCGAAAAGATTAGATGATAGGATAAAAGCGCATTTAAACCGAAATAATATTAAAAAATTTGGCTCATTTTCTTACCCCGTTTTTGGCACAAATGTTTCCAAGATGGATAATGTTAAAAATGCGGATTTTATATACCTGCACTGGGTTCTGGGTGGTTTCATGAATCTTTCAAATATTGAACAACTGGCAATGCTTGGAAAACCTATTCTTTTCTTCATGCACGATATGTGGACTATTACAGGAGGATGCCATCACAGCTTTTCTTGTGAAAAGTATAAATCCCAATGTTATAACTGTCAAATTTTTCCAAGAGATAAAAAAAATGATTTATCAGCAAAAGAATTTAAAAGAAAATCAAGACTCTATTCAAAATACAATAATCTGTATTTTATATCGCCAAGCAAATGGCTATTTGATTGCGCAAAACAATCGGCACTCACAAAAAACAAACCTGTTTTTCATATTCCAAATGTGCTTGATAATACCTTTTTTAAACCTTTTGATAAAAAAACCGCAAAACGAATTTTAAATATTAATCCAGATGAAATAGTTATATCATTTGGAGCTGTTTCGTTTGTTAGCCCGTATAAAGGCTGGGATTATATGTTAGAAGCTTTAAAGATCTTATCCCAGGACCAAAAATTTGAAAATAGTACTGTCTTAATATTTGGCAGTGGATATAAAAAAGAAATTGCAGAAGAAATTCCTTTTAAAACAAAATTCACCGGTCACTTGGCTGATGAGCATTCAACCGTATTAGTTTATAATGCCTCAGATGTATTTGTTGCGCCATCATTAGCTGATAATTTGCCCACCACTGTTTTAGAAAGTTTAAGTTGTGGTACACCCGTAGTTGGTTTTGAAGTCGGAGGAATTCCTGATATGATCAGGCATAAAGAAAATGGTTATTTGGCAAAGTATAAAAATGCAGGTGATATTGTAGAGGGAATTAAATTCTGTTTAAATAATAAAATTAAAGGGTATACATTACCAGAATTTGAACCTGATTCCATTATTAAAAAGCACCTGCAATTATTCGATTACATACGATCACCAAAATCTTAATAACAGTTGTTTAAAACAAACACATATTCATTGGATGAAGAATTTTCTTTTAATAAAAGTGAAATAAAAAACTTTAATTTTTTTTGGCTGGGATTTATCATTTACACTGTATCTGATACATTTTCCGGCATAACTTTTATCAATGGCAAAATCTTTCAGTTGCTGCAAATTATTGGGTTGATGTTAATGATTTCGGGAGCGGTTAAAATCATTCGGTTTAAAATAGAGAATAAATATTTACTATTCGTTTATTTTATTTATTGTTGTTGGCTTTGTTTGATTATTTCAAAGGGTGCCGGCTCCTTGTCTGATAAAACTTATTTATTAAATTTTTTTCTTAACCCCGCTTACGGGGGTATCATTTATCTTGTACCCTTGATGTTATTATTACCTACCCGTCTTTTGTTTTACAAAAAAGTTTTTGATGTCATTTTTATTTTAGGACTTTTTTATTTCCTCTACGATATCATATTTATTAGAGTACTTCTCAGTGCAGACCGTGAGAGTATTTTAAGCCAGGGCGCAATTGAAACATCCGGCATATTAAGTTTGCCATGTGGTTTTTTGTTATTAACCTATTCCTATCAACCCAATAAAAAAAAGTTGTTGGCAATCGGAGCAATTCTCCTCACACTTTTA
This sequence comes from uncultured Chitinophagaceae bacterium, assembly GCA_963756945.1. GTDB lineage: Bacteria > Bacteroidota > Bacteroidia > Chitinophagales > Chitinophagaceae > Ginsengibacter. Next base: position 229,593 of record CAVWQJ010000026.1, read on the forward strand.
TTTGCTGTCATAAGAGCCAGGAGAACTTTAATCTTCATGACTTCCACTATTGTCCTCTTTGCTGCCATACAATATTTACTTACTTCCAAACGAAAATTTTTGTTTATTTATTTTTCAATATTAATTTTTTGTATAGGGGCTATTTATGCGAGTCAGATGTACAAGGTGCGTCAAAATCCTATCTTTGGTTTTGTAGCTGAAAGAGGCAATGAAGATACACGAACCGCAGTAGAACTTTATTTTTATGCGGATATGAAAACAAATGATTGGATATTTGGCCGAGGTATAAATGGCGAATATTTTTGCCCAATTGTGGAACAGGAAGTTGTAACCAATTACAGAGGTGTAATAGAAACAGGTTATTTAGAAATCATATTAAAGGGTGGCTTGGTAAGCTTAGGTTTACTTCTTCTTATTACTATCCCAGCAATTATTAACGGTGTTTTTTTTTCAAAGAATTCTTTATCAAAGGCCGCAGGAATATGGATTTTTCTTGTATTAATAAGCTTATACCCCACCACCATTGATTCATTTATTTTACGGTATATACTAGTATGGATTTCCGTAGCAATTTGTTATTCCAAAAAAATCAGAAATATGCCAGATGATTTTATAAAAAAATATTTTTTATCTCCTTAAAAAAATTATTCAGTATTCAAAAGTCTTTGTAAAATTTTATTTGCCAGACTTGGCAGGTAGTCCAGAATAATTTTTTAATCCAAATAAGATGTCATTCGTTTACCCCAAAATCTTAATTGTAGGACAATACTTCAACAAAACTTCCGGCGGAGGAATAACTATGGCTAATTTATTTGAAGGATGGAACAAAGAGAGTATTGCTGCCACTGCAGAAAATATACACAATCCCAATTTTGAAATTTGTAATACGTATTACCAATTAGGCTCCCAGGAGTTTAAGAGAAGATTTCCATTTAATCTTAATCGATGGGGAAAAAAAATCAAATCAGGCCAGTTAGTTCAAGAGAAAGAAAATAATTCCGTCTCGTCAAATCAAGTCAAAAAATCTAAATTGAAAGATCTGTATGTGAGTTTTTTAGAATTTACGGGGTTAAGTCATTATAAGCGCAGGTATAGAATCAGCAAAGAACTATTAAATTGGATAAAAGAATATTCTCCTGATGTTATCTATTCACAGCTTTCCAATATTGAACTTATTGCGCTGGTTAGCGAACTTCATAAAAAATTACAAATACCTATTGCAATTCACATCATGGACGATTGGCCCTTGACGATTAGCAAACAAGGAATTTCACAATCATATTGGCATAACGTGATTGATAAAAAATTTCGTAACCTGTTATCAAATGCATCTGTTCTGATGAGCATCAGCGAAGCTATGAGCAAAGAATATCAATCCCGTTATGGTTATGATTTTTCTTATTTCCATAATCCTATTGATATTAAATTTTGGGGCAGCGCTTCAAAAAAAAGTTATGATGCAAATGAACCTTTTGTTATTCTTTATGCAGGTAGAATTGGTTTAGGTATCCGCGATGCTTTTTTTGATATTGTCCAGGCAATAAAAAATCTTACAGCAAAAGGATTAAAAATTAAATTGCATATACAGGCTACTAATTCCAGTCCTCTTTTAGCTGAATTAGCAAAGTATGATTTTGTGCAATTGAATAAAGCTGTTCCATATAATGAATTGCCCCAGGTCTTTGCAAAATCTGATTTGCTTATAATGCCAAATGATTTTGATAACAAGTCAATTTCTTTTTTAAGATTTTCTATGCCTACCAAAGCAAGTGAATACATGGCATCCGGAACACCCATCCTGGTTTATTCAAGCATAGAAACTGCAGTTGCGCTTCATGCATTGCAATATAATTGGGCATATGTAGTGTCAGGAAAAAATATTACTAAACTGGAGAATGCAATTAACGAAATCTATAAAAATAAAGACTTAAGAATTAAGCTGGGTAGTACTGCAAAAGAATTTGCAATAAGCCACTATGATTCGGGCTTAGTGAGAGACCAGTTTAGAAAATCTTTTACTTTAACTCAGTAACATTTTAAAATAGTTTTAATTTCATATAAAACATAACTTAATTATATTTTAAAATCCAATACGCAAATAAATTTTTTAATAATTAGAATTTTTAATTGACCAGGAATATGTTAGATAATAAAATACTGCTTATAACGGGTGGTACCGGTTCATTTGGTAATGCGGTACTAAAGCGTTTTTTAAATACGGGCATTAAAGAAATCAGAATTTTCAGCAGGGATGAAAAAAAGCAGGATGATATGCGGCAGGTATATCGTAACGATAAAATTAAATATTATATCGGTGATACACGCAATAAGAGAAGCGTTGATACAGCAATGCGTGGTGTAGATTACGTATTTCAGGCCGCAGCATTAAAGCAGGTTCCCTCATGCGAATTTTTTCCTATGGAAGCTGTATATACGAATATTGTAGGCTGTGAAAATGTATTAGATAGTGCGTTAGAATACGGAGTAAAAAACGTAATTGTGCTGAGTACCGATAAAGCAGTGTATCCGATAAATGCAATGGGTATGTCAAAAGCTTTAAGTGAAAAAGTAATGGTTGCTAAAAGCCGTAATATTACCAGTGGAGAACCTGTATTTTGCGGAACCAGGTATGGTAATGTAATGGCTTCAAGGGGTTCGGTTATTCCATTATTTATAGAACAAATAAAAAAAGGAGCTCCTCTGACAATTACTGATCCTTCAATGACGCGATTTATGATGACGCTTGAAGATGCTGTGGAGCTTGTATTATTTGCATTTAAAAATGGCGGCCAGGGAGATCTTTTTGTACAAAAAGCTCCTGCGGCAACAATCGCCACACTTGCACAGGCATTAAAAGAATTATATAAGGCAGATAATCCTATAAAGGTTATTGGTACAAGGCATGGTGAAAAAGTTTATGAAGTACTCGTAAACAGGGAAGATATGGTTAAGGCGGAAGATATGGGTGATTTTTACCGGATACCTGCAGACACCCGCGATCTTAATTATGAACAATTTTTCTCGGAAGGAACAGATGTATCGACAGTGGAAGAATATCATTCTCATAATACCAAACGATTGGATATAGACGGAACAAAAGAATTATTGCTGAAGTTAGATATCATTCGCAACGACTTAAAGCTATAATCTTAATGAAAGCTTTTTTACACCAGGGAGGAAAGTTTGTTGATGAGAGAGGAATACTTCAATTTGTAAATGAAACAAACCCGGGGCACTATCGGCGTTTTTATCTTATAACCCATACCGACACGAATGTTATAAGAGCATGGCAAGGTCATAAAATAGAAGAAAAGGGGTTTTATGCTATTAATGGAAAATTTATTATTGCAGTTGTTTGCCCGCTTTCTTTTGAGACGCCTGCAGAAGATGAAATAGCGGAGTTTTTTGAATTGAATGATGAAAATAACAGGTTTCTTCGTGTACCCCCGGGATGTTACACGGGAATAAAAGCACTTACACCTGGGTCAACTTTATTAGCTCTGTCAGGTTTGGATTTTGCAGCTTCAAAAGGTGATGATTACAGGCAACCTGCTGACAGATGGGTAAATTGGAATACATTAAAATAGCAATTAAAATCACTCATCAGTATTATTTATTGAGCTTTAATTAACAAGTATGCTTCGAATTGGAATAACGGGCCAGGCCGGATTTGTAGGAACTCATTTATATAATTATCTCGGCCTGCAGGAAGGAGTTGAGCGCATTAATTTTGACAAAGCTTTTTTTAAAGATGAAAAACAGCTAAGAAATTTTGTAAAACAGTGTGATGTAATAATTCATCTTGCTGCAAAAAACCGGCATAATGATCCTGAAACCATTTATAAAACTAATATAAACCTGGTGACACAACTCATAGATACTATGGAAGCTGAGAATGTAACACCCCACGTTATTTTTTCTTCGTCTTCGCAGGAAGAAAGAGATAATGTTTATGGCAAATCAAAAAAAGAAGGAAGAGAACTTTTTCTGCAATGGGCAAAACGACATAACGCTGCGTTTACCGGCTTGGTAATTCCAAATATATTCGGGCCTTTTGGAAATCCATTTTATAATTCTGTGATTGCTACTTTTTCATATCAACTTACTCACGGTGAAACTCCCAAAATAGAAATAGATGGCACATTAAAACTTATTTATATTGGCGAATTGGTAATCGAAATATGGAAAGTAATTAATGAGAAAAAAATCGGGGCATCATATTTAGTGACTCATACTGCTGAAGCTAAAGTTTCAGAAATTCTTAGTCTACTTGAAAATTATAAAAATGAATATTTTGACAACAATAATTTCCCCGTTATAGATAACAGGTTTCAATTAAATTTATTTAATACTTTTCGCTCTTATTTTAATCATTCAACCCGTTACCCGGTTTTGCTTAAAAAGAATACCGATAACCGGGGTAGTTTTGTGGAGACTGTTAGGGCATCTATCGGTGGACAGTTTTCTTTTTCGAATACGCATCCCGGAATCACACGTGGCAATCATTTTCATACAAGAAAAATAGAACGTTTTGCTGTTATAAGTGGAGAGGCAGTAATTGAATTAAGGAGAATAGGAACAAATGAAATTCTTCATTTTGAACTTAATGGCGATCAACCGGCATTTGTGGATATGCCGGTTTGGTATACACACAACATTACCAATGCAGGTAATCAAGAACTCTTAACTTTATTTTGGATCAATGAATTTTTTGATGCAAATGATCCCGATACTTATTTTGAAAAAGTATAGACTTTAAATTTTTATTTTATAAAATGCCAAATACAAAATTAAAAATAGTAACGGTTGTAGGTACCAGGCCTGAAATTATAAGATTATCAAGAACAATGTCACTTCTTGATGAATATACAAACCAGGTAATTGTTCATACCGGGCAGAATTATGATTATGAGCTCAATGAAGTTTTTTGGAAAGACCTGGATTTGCGCAAGCCTGATCATTTTTTAGAAATAGATACGTCTTCACTTGGTGCCGCCGTTGGTGATATTTTACGAAAAACAGAAAAAGTATTGCAAAAAGAAAACCCTGATGGATTGTTGGTTTTAGGAGATACTAATTCGTGTCTTTCTGCGTACATGGCGAAGCGCATGCATATCCCTGTTTTTCACATGGAGGCAGGAAACCGCAGCTTTGATTTTAATGTTCCTGAAGAAACCAACAGGAGAATTATTGATCACATTGCTGATTTTAATTTAGTATATACTGAACATGCACGCAGGCATCTTCTAAGTGAAGGAATTCCTCATCGCCGGATTTACCTAACAGGATCGCCTATGCGTGAAGTGTTGAATTATTATCTTCCCAAAATAAATAAATCAACAATTCTTACATCATTAAATCTTGAAAAGAAAAAATATTTTGTTATATCAACTCATAGAGAAGAAAACGTAGACAATCCTTCTAATTTTAAAAAAATTCTTAGTGTGCTGGAAGAGCTCGTTATTATTTATAACTTACCGGTAATTGTCAGCACTCACCCCAGAACCCGTAAGCGTATTGAACAATCCGGTGAAACATCCATTAATAATAAAATACAATTTCTTAAACCATTTGGATTTCTTGACTATGTAAACTTACAACAACATGCACTTTGTACTTTGTCAGATAGTGGAACGATAAGTGAAGAATCATCGATTTTAAATTTTCCTGCAATTTCGTTAAGACAGTCAATGGAACGTCCTGAAGCACAGGATACCGGCTCTATAATATTAACAGGATTTGATGTAGATGTAATTTTAAATTCTATTTCTTTATCAATAAAAGAAAAGACAGAGCGAAAAATAAACAGCGTACCGCAGGATTACCAAATTGAAGATACTTCCTGGAGGGTGGTTAAGCTGATTGCAGGAAATACAAAATTGAGCAATAAATGGTGGGGGATTAAAAAATGAAATTAATCTTTGTTTCTTCAGGGCAATATCCTGACGGAGGAGCTGCCACCAACAGACACCTTGCCTATGCAAAGGGATTAAGAGAACTTGGTCATGAAATTGAATTTATTTTACTGAATAAACAACAATGGAATGAAACTGAATTTATTTTCAATGGAATAAAATTTATCAGCGTCTATGCCGAAGGCGTCGGTAATATATCGAAATTAAAAAAAATTCAATCTCATTTTAGAACAATCAACAAAGCAAAACAAACTTTAATTGCTTCCCAGGCAAAAAATAAAATTTCAGCGCTCATTTTACTAAACACAAGCATTACTATTTTAAATCCTTTAATAAAGCATGGCAAAAAACTTGGATTGAAAATATTTCATGAACGCACAGAATATCCGGCCGTTGTTGCAGTTAAATCATTCTTAGGAAAACTTGATTTAAATATTTATTTAAAATCTGTTATAAAAAAATTTGATGGAATATATGTTATTAATAAAGCATTAAAAAAATATTTTGAAGAAATAACCGATTCAAAGATTCCTGTTGTTATTGTCAATATGATAGTTGACCCTGCAAGGTTTGAATCGGTTCCGGATAATCCGCCAAATGCAAAAACTCTCATAACATATTGTGGTACGCTTGAGGGAGATAAAGATGGCGTTCCAATTTTAATTGAATCATTTGCAAAAATTGCCGATGAATTCCCGTATGTTATGTTACAGTTAATTGGTTCTTTAGATAATGAAAGAACAAAACAAAAGATTAAATCGAAAGTTTCGGAATTAAATATTGGAGACAAAGTAATTTTTACCGGCTCTGTAAAAAGACAGGAAATGCCGGAATTTCTTAAGCATTCAGATATATTGGCCCTGGCGAGGCCGGCGAATAAACAGGCTGAAGGTGGCTTTCCTACAAAGCTTGGTGAGTATTTAGCAACTGGCAATCCCGTCGTGGTTACGAATGTTGGAGAGATAGGAATTTTCTTGAAAGATAAAATAAACGCATTTGTAGCTGAGCCGGACAGTGCAGAAAAATTTTCAGAAAAATTACGCGAAGCCCTTCTTGACCCAAATAAAAGTTTAATTGGAATTGAAGGAAAAAAATTAGTCTATAATGAGTTCAACTATTTAACCCAGGCAAAAGTTATGGAACAAATGTTTCTTATAACGCAACGGCAACATAACTATAAATTATTGACGGAGCAAATAAATAGATAACCTTTGCATTCGTTATGAAAATAAAATGTATAATATAAAAATTAATATCGCCGGTGATTTGTATTTAGGCAGAAGATTAGAATCTATTGCAATAAAAAATCCCGAATCACTTTTCGATTCAAAAGTGCTGGAAACATTTTCAAATTCTGATTTCAATATAGTAAACCTTGAAAGCCCATTAACAACGGCTGGCAAAGAGAGTGAAACAATAAAAACGGGACCACACTTAAAGGCCTCGCCTGAAACCATCGGTGCGTTAGAAATATTAAAAACAAATCTTGTAACACTTGCAAACAATCACATTTATGATTATGGTGATAAAGGCTTAAATGATACGCTTTCATTGTGTGAAAAGCGCAATATATCGACTGTTGGAGCAGGCGCTTCCGTAGCAGATGCATCAAAAATATTCTTAAAAAAATTTGAAGATGTAACTGTTGCATTTATAAATATTGCCGAAAATGAATGGTCAAATGCCGATGATATTCATGCAGGTGCAAACCCTATGAATATTATGGCCAACATTCAATCAATCAATGAGGCAAAAAAGCTTGCCGATATAATAATTTTAATAATACATGGAGGTCACGAACTCTATCACTACCCAAGCCCTCGAATGGTAGATCAATATCGCTTTTATGCGGAACAAGGCGCTTCATTAATTGTGAGCCATCATTCACACTACATAAGTGGTTATGAAATTTACAATGGTGTTCCCATTTTTTATGGATTAGGCAATTTTTTGTTTGACTCTTCAATAAATATGAAAGATTGGTACCAGGGGCTGTTATTAAGTTTAGAGATTAACAATGAAAAAAAGATAAGTTGGAAATTACATCCGTTTAAACAATGTGATAAAATATTAAAAGTTGAATTTTTAGAAGGAGAAGAAAAATTACAGGTTGAGGCTGAAATAAAAAATATTAAATCTGTAATAGCTAATCCTGAAAAATTAAAAGAAAAGTTTCATGAATTTATAGAAGAGCAAAAGAAAAATGTTTTATCAATGTTTAGCACTTCCTATTTTTTGAAACACAGGTATTTTCGATCCGGTATAAGAAAGTTGGGATTAGAACGTTTGTTTTTAAGAAAAGAACAATTAAAGTCTATTTTAAATTATTCCCGTTGTGAAGCTCACAGAGATATTACTTTTGAAATCCTGCGGGATTATATAAAATAAAAAATAATTAGTCTTAGTAAAAAATTGAAAATTGCAATTCACCATACTCCAGAAAGCTTTAGCGACAACTGGCTGCAGTATTGCAGGGAAAATAAAGTTGAATTTAAAATTGTTAACTGTTATAATTCTGATATAATAACCCAGCTCCAGGATTGTAATGGATTAATGTGGCATTGGAATCACAACGATTATAGGGCTCCCTTATTTGCAAGACAATTGACCACTTCCCTAGAAAAAAAAGGAATTAAGGTTTTCCCGAATGCATATACAGCCTGGCATTTCGATGATAAAGTAGGCCAAAAATATCTATTGGAATCTATTAATGCTCCTTTTGTACCATCTTATGTTTTCTATTCCAAAAAAGATGCTTTGAATTGGATTAATACAACAAAATTTCCAAAAGTTTTTAAGCTTCGGGTTGGAGCAGGTTCCAGCAACGTAAGACTTGTAAAAACAAAGGCTGAAGCAATTTCACTTACAAAAAAAGCATTTGGCGGGGGATTTTCTTCTGTTAATCGCTTGTCTCGTTTAAAAGATCGCCTTTGGGTTTTTGAAAGAGATAAAAACAGGAAAGCTATAAGAGGTATTGCAACCGGTGTTGCGAGAATATTTATACCAACAGAAGTTGAAAAATTTTCCTCTAATCAAAAAGGCTATATTTATTTCCAGGATTTTTTACCTGGTAATGGTTATGATTCAAGAATAGTTATAATAGGAAATCGTGGCTTCGGTTTTCGGCGTTACTGCAGGAAAAGAGATTTCAGGGCTTCTGGAAGTGGAATTGAAGATTACAGGCCTGCATTGATAGATAAAAAGTGTTTAGAAGTAGCTTTTCAAACTGCAAAAAAATTAAAAACTCAATCAATTGCCTTTGATTTCATTTTTGAAAATAATGAACCTAAAATTATTGAAATGAGTTATTGTTTTGGGCTTGCCCCCTTAAACACATCAAATTGCCCTGGCTATTGGGATACCGATTTCAATTGGCACGAAAATGTTAATCCAACTTATTTTATTATTGAGAGTTTTTTAAAAGAGATTCAATCACAAATATTACATACTTATCCGGCTTAAAACTTATTATTATTGAAATTAGCAATTCATCATACTCCCGAAAGTTTCAGTGACAGATGGTTAATGTATTGCCATGAAAATGGTATTGAATTTAAACTGGTAAACTGTTATGATTCTGATATCATAGCCCGTCTTCAGGATTGTGACGGATTAATGTGGCATTGGAATCAAAACGATTATAAGGCGGCATTATTTGCACGACAGTTAACACTTGCATTAGAAACAAAAAGAACCAAAGTTTTTCCTGATGTAAATACAGCATGGCATTTTGATGATAAAGTGGGACAGAAATATTTATTGGAATCTATTAATGCCCCGTTTATAAAATCATATGTTTTTTATTCAAAACAAGATGCGTTGGAATGGATTGATTCCACAAATTTTCCAAAAGTTTTTAAACTTCGTGGCGGAGCCGGTTCCATTAACGTACAACTTGTCAAGACAAAAGCCGAAGCAATTTCACTTACAAAAAAAGCATTTGGCAGAGGATTTTCTCCCGTTGATCGCTTGTCGCGTTTAAAAGATCGTCTCTGGGTTTTTAAAAGAGATAAAAGCAAAAAAGCTATAAGAGGAATTGTAAACGGGGTCGCAAGAATGTTTATACCTACAGAAGTTGAAAAATTTTCTCCTTATCAAAAAGGCTACCTTTATTTCCAGGATTTTATGCCGGGAAACGATTATGATTCAAGGGTAGTTGTAATCGGAAACCGTTGTTTTGCAGTCCGCAGGTATTGCAGAAAAGGCGACTTCAGGGCTTCAGGAAGTGGAATAAAAGAATATGATCCGAAACTTTTTGACAGAAGATGCATTGAAGCAGCATTCCAGACAGCAAAAAAAATAAAAGCACAATCTGTAGCGTTTGATTTTATATGGGATGGAGAAGATCCCAAAATAATTGAAATGAGTTATTGTTTTATAATTGGTCCGTTTTATGATGATTGTCCCGGTTATTGGGATCCAGATTTAAACTGGCATGAAAAAAAAGTAAATCCTCAATATTTTATGATTGAAGATTTTATTGAAGAATTAAAAAAAGGATTTTAGTTGTATGAAAATATTGTATTTCATTGATAGCTTAATAGCCGGCGGCAAAGAAAGAAGGCTTACTGAATTAATGAAAGCAATTAATTTAAGGCCTGAGATTAATTTTGAATTGGTTGTAATGAAAAAAGAAATTCATTATAAAGAAGTGCTGGATTTAAATATTAAAATTCATTATATAATTCGAAAAACAAAAAAAGATATTTCTGTTTTTAAAAAATTTTATCAAATCTGCAAAGTTTATAAACCGGATATTGTGCATTGCTGGGATAGCATGACCGCAACTTATGCTGTTCCTCCATGTAAATTGCTAAATATAAAACTGGTAAACGGAATGGTGATTGATACACCGGTAAATAGAAATTTTCAAAATAAGCATTGGCTTCGGGCCAAATTAACTTTTCCCTTTTCAACTATTATTATTGGAAATTCAAAGGCAGGTTTAAAGGCTTATAATGCACCCGCAAAAAAATCAATTTGTGTTTATAACGGCATGGATCTTGGCCGCTTTGATAAATTAAAAGCATCTTCAGCAATCCGGAAAGAAATATTTGGAGAAGAAGCTTCGGATCTTTTTGTTGCAGGCATGGTGGCTGCTTTTGAAGATCGTAAAGATTATAAAACATTAATAAAGGCAGCCACTCTTCTTCTCTCAAAAAATGATAAGGTTCGCTTTGTCTTAATTGGAGAAGGTGCTGATTTCACTGAAATAAAAGACAGCGTACCGGCGTTATTACGGGAAAAAATAATTTTTTTAGGCAAAAGATCAGATGTTGAATCCATCGCCAATATTTTTGATGTGGGAATATTGCTTACCAATTCCAAAGTTCACGGAGAAGGGATTTCAAACTCTATAATAGAATATATGGCGCTGGGAAAACCTGTAATAGCTACTCGTGGAGGTGGGACAGATGAAGCAGTTTTAGATAAGCAAAATGGTTACCTGATTGATCCTGACAGAGAAGATCAATTAGTAGAAAAGCTTGAAACATTTATTAAACAAAGGCAGCAAATAGCAGAGCTTGGTAAAAAAGGCAGCCAGATAGTACGTGAAAAATTTGACTTAAAAATAATGGCAAACAATTACGTGGCCGTATATGAAAAACTATTGAAAGAAAAGATACAATAATGAATATTTTAGTAACCGGGGCTGCAGGTTTTATTGGATCACACGTTTGTGAGCATTTTATAAAGCATGGCCACAATGTAACAGGCTTAGATAATTTCGACAATTTTTATTCAATTAATCTTAAAAATATCAATCTCTCTTTAATAAAAGAAAATCCAAAATTCAACTTCTATAAAGGCGATATCCGAGACAGTAAAATTTTGGATTTAATATTTTCTACTTCACAAATTGATGTTGTAATACACCTGGCTGCAAAAGCCGGCGTAAGACCTTCCATTGAATCAATAGCAGAGTACTATGATGTAAATGTAAATGGCACCGTTACTATATTAGAATCTATGAGAACACATGACGTAAAGAAAATGTTATTTGCATCATCATCATCAATTTATGGTAACAATTCTAAAGTACCCTTCTCAGAATCTGATTTTGTTGATAACCCTATATCCCCATACGCTTCAACAAAAAAAAGTGGCGAGCTTTTGTGTCATGTGTATACCCATTTATACAATTTTGATATTACGTGCCTGCGATTTTTTACCGTTTACGGCCCAAGGCAACGGCCCGATTTGGCAATTCATAAATTTACAAGATTGATTGACCAGGAAAAACCTATTCCTTTTTATGGTGATGGTTCTACTTCGAGAGATTATACTTTTATAGACGATATAGTAACTGGCATTGGTTGTGCTTTAATGCATTTAGATAAATACAAGGTGTACAATTTAGGCGAATCAAAGGTTATTGATTTAAAAAAACTTGTTGAAACAATAGAAAGTTCACTCGGTAAAAAAGCGACACTGCGCAAATTGCCCTTTCAGGCCGGAGACGTAAAAATTACTTATGCTGACATTTCAAAAGCAAAAAAAGAAATAGGGTATAACCCAAAGTGTGATCTTGAGGCAGGAATAAAAAAATTCATAGAATGGTATCGCAGCAATAAGTCAATTTTGACATTTGATTAATTTATTACAAACAGCAGTTTTAAAACTTAAGGAACTAAATAATGATTAAAAATCCGTTCATTGAAACTTCGCCGGTAATTTATGAAAAAGATGTTTCTAAAGATTTGTTGATAAAAAGGTATAAGGAGATACATGATTTGGATATAAGTTATATTTTCTCCACTACTGATAAAATCTCTATTTACAAATGCCGCGATTCAGGATATTGTTTTTACTATCCTTTTGAAGTTGCAGGTGATTCAAAATTTTATGAGAAGTTACAGGATAACGATTGGTATTATATGCCATGGAAATGGGAGCACCAATTATGTGAAAAGTATATAAAGGAAACCGATAAAATTCTTGAAGTTGGTTGCGGCAGAGGTGATTTTTTAAAAAACATAAGTAATAAATTTAGAAACATTCAATGTGTAGGATTAGAATTAAATAAGAAGTCGGTTTTTTCAGGTGACAGGCTTGAAATTCAAAATATAACAGTAGAAGATTTTAGTCTCACGCATGAAGGCAAGTTCGATATTGTATGCTCATTCCAGGTACTTGAGCATATACCTTTAGTCAATAGTTTTTTAAAGGCTAACATAAGGTGTTTGGCAGACAACGGACTACTTATTATTTGTGTGCCCAACAACAACAGCTTTATTAAACACAGTAAGTATAATATTCTAAACATGCCTCCGCATCACATGGGTTTGTGGACCGAAAATTCTTTAAGAAAAATAGGAGATTACTTTAACCTGGAACTTGTAGAAGTGTCTTTTGAGCCACTTCAAGAATATCACTATGAGTGGTACTTAAGTATCACCGTTAATAGATTTACCGGGAAATACTTGTCAGGAAGGGTAATGAAGCTCATTAATTTTTTTAGATTAAAAAGTCCGTTGCTGAAATTCGTCAAGAACCGTGCAAATAAAATAAAAGGGCACTCAATTTTAATTGTCTTCAGAAAAATTCCTGCTAAGGGCAAATAATTAGAAAATTATGATCGTAACTGATAATAAATTGAGCAGAATGCTTCCGAAACCAAACACCGATTCAACAAAAAAGATAAAATTAGGAATTGTAAATACTACTCACTACACAACATCGTATGGAGGAATCGGCCCGTTTATAAGAAATTTAGACCCATTTTTGCGTGACGCCTTTGATGTAACATACATAAATCTACCCGATCATCTTCACAACATAAGATTTATTCCAAACAGGCTTGTGTTTTCTCTTTTCTTGTTATTTAAAAGAAAAAGTTTAAAAAAATATGATGTAATATTTTCTCATTTGCCAGAGGGATCCTACATTGTTTCATTCATCAATGTCCCATTGGTGCACATATTTCACGGCAATCATAACCCAATGAGCCAATCGCGCTTTTGGTATGGTAAATATTTCAAAAGAGTGTACAATTCTCTTGATAAAAGAATAATTAAAAAGGCCAAATTACTTTATACCGTGGGCAATGAACGTGATAATATTCCAAAAATATTAAACCCGATTTTTCATTCTGTTTCGGTAAAACCAACAGAGCAACGCTCAGGTTTTATTTTTGCAGGACGCCTTGAAAAGATAAAAAATATTGACAGGATAATTAAGGTTTATTCTTTATTGCCAGATGAAATAATAAAGAACCATGCATTATATATTGCCGGCTTTGGCACCCAGGAAAGCTTTTTGAAACAAGTAACGACAGATTTAAAAATATCAAACAGGGTGATATTCACGGGTGATATTCCAAATGATAAACTTGTTCAAATTGTTTCGGAGAAAAAAATATTACTAATGGCCTCATCGCAGGAAGGCTTACCGATGGCAATAGCAGAAAGCTTGTCAGTAGGTGTTCCTGTAATTACAACCATCACAGGTGATATTCCAAGAGCTGTGAAAGATAATTTCAACGGATTTCTGCTTCCTATCAACTTCGATGATGATAAATATATTCACAGAATTAACCAAATTTTAAACAATTATGAGGTATTTGCTGCAAATGCATTACAATCCTCAGAAATGTTTAAGGCGGAAAATGTTTCGCATTCATTAATAGAAAATATCAACAGAATTTTAATAAGTTCGAGCCTGGGCAAAAAGTAATAATTTAATAAATTAAGTTGCACCCGGAATCAATTTAATACCGTAGCATTGCACCCTGTACCCGTTTTTTTGAATGAACAAAAAAAAAATCTGCATAGACATCTCTAATATAGTACCCGGCAAAGGAGGTTCAGGAGGAGGTATTGCAACATACTCGCTACACCTTATTAAAAGTCTGGATCAAGCCTGTGATGCGGGAAATTTATTCATCTGCTGTATAAAAAATATAAACTTCACAGGTTTTGAAGAGTGTCAAAATATACAATTTATAAACACATCCCTCAACACACAAAATTTTATTCTGCGTTTTTTTTGGATTCAAATTTACCTTCCTTTTTTTTGCATCCGGTATAAAATTAATTTATTACACAGGGTAACTCCGGAGTTGCCTTTAATAAAATTTTGCAGATATATTTGTACGCTTCATGACCTTATGTTCGATTATTATATTTCAAATAAGAACATAAGAAGATTTTTAAGTAGAGCTGACCTTATAAAGTTTTATATTTTCAGAATAATTACGAAGCACGCGTTAAAAACAAGTGATGCTGTTATTGTGCCTTGTCATACAATTAAAAACGAAGTAACGGAAAAATACAAAACCAGTGAAACCAAGATATTTCCAATTTATGAAGCTGCTGAAAGTTCAAATAATCAAATAGATTTCAAATCAAATTTAACTTCACCCATATTAAATATTGGAGTAATAGCCGGCTTTTATCCTCATAAAGGCCACTTAAAAGTATTGGAGCTCGCTCATAAACTCATCCAAAGTGATTTTAAAGAATTTAAAATTTATTTTAGAGGAAACCCTGCTTTTCCTAATTACATTGAAGAAGTAAACAATTTTAAAGAGAAACTTTCGTTGAGTGACTACGTGTTTTTTATTCCGTTTGCGTCAGTTGTGAAATTAGAAGATATATATTCAAAATTTGATTTGGTATTACTTTTATCGGAGTATGAAGGATTTGGATTGCCGGTCCTGGAGGCCCAGGCAAATAATTTGCCCGTTTTTTGCTCCAATATTCCGGTTTTTAAAGAAATACTTGGTAATTCTGCTTATTATGTAGAAGACAATTTATGTAATATTTCTGTTGAAAAACTTATTGAAAGTTTTAAAGACCAAAATGTTTTAAATTCATTCAAGCGACTTGGGTTAATTAATTCAAAAAAATATTCCTGGGAAAGAATGAGTTTAGAAACTAATAATTTATATGTCAAAATAATTGAAAAAAATTAGTACTTCATTTTAAATGGACAAACAACTTGTCATAAAGTTTCCAATAAACATAGGTAAATATTCAGTATTTCTTGATGAGATACTTGAGCTCGGCAAAATCAGGGAATCCTCAATAATATGTGTTGCTAATGTACACATGTTTATTGAAGCCCATAGGGATAAAAGATTTCTTGATGTAGTTAAAAGTGCAAAATTAATAACTCCTGATGGAAGGCCACTTATCTGGGCTTTGCGGCTATTATATGGTATTACCCAGGAAAGAGTGGCAGGAATGGACCTGTTACCTGATTTACTAAAAAAAATGGAATCAGAAAATATTCCCGTCTTTTTTTATGGCAGCACACAATCGATTCTAAACAATACTCAATCGTATTTGGAAAATAAATATCCTAAATTACAGATAGCAGGCTTTCACAGCCCTCCTTTTGGCTCGCACGATGACATAGAAGAAGAAGGCATAGTAAAAAAAATAAATGATTTAAAGCCTTCGGTTGTTTTTGTAGTATTAGGTTGCCCAAAACAAGAAAAATGGATGGCAATGATGCAAAACAAAATTAATTCTGTAATGATAGGCATTGGAGGGGCTTTGCCTGTAATGCTGGGAATTCAAAAAAGAGCACCGGTATGGATGCAAAAAAGGGGTCTTGAATGGCTTTTCCGGTTATCGCAGGAGCCCCGAAGATTATTCCAAAGATATTTTAGTACAAATAGTTTTTTTTTGTGGATTTTATTTAAGGAGTATATTAGAATTAAACTTTTGGTTCCCTTAAGATTTTCAAAAAAAACATTATAAAATAATTTTATTCCGTGAACAGGCAGTTTGAACGTTACTTACAAATCACTCTAGTTACCTTAGACTTATCTGTATTAAATATATTATTTTTTCTCTGCCACGCATTATTTAGGAGATCAATTCCTTCAACCTACTTTTATGGTTACCTGGATTATTGGATACTTGCGAACATTATATGGTTATTATTTTCTTTTTTCTTAAGAACTTATGCTGGTAAGATAATTTTAAACTTCGAATATTTCACAAAAAGAACCATACAGGTGTATTTGGTTTGGATTATTTTTATTCTGATTTATTTGTTTTTTTCAAGAGAGTTAACTGTTTCACGGCCATTTATTGCAACAACCCTAGGAGGTTTTGGATTGTGCTTATTAGTAAACAGATTTATTTACTTGGGAATATTCAAATATTTTCGAAACAGTAATTATCTTGTCAAAAAAATAATAATACTCGGGTATAACGATACAGCAAAAAGGCTGGCAAAATATTTTGAAGAAGATGGTATAAATACTCAGATCATTGGTTTTATTGAGGACAATAGAAATATAAATGAACTATCACATTATCCTGTGCTTGGCGATGTTTCAAATACCTTGCAAATAGCAAAAGATCAGGAAGCCCAGGAAATATTTTCAACCATAACACCAGAACAAAACAAATACATATATGAGTTAATGTATCAATCAGAAAAAGAATGTATCAGGTTTAAAATAGTCCCCAATCTTTCTGTTTTCATCACAAGAGAGGTTCATATAGATTACTTTGGTGATTTGCCGATTCTCTCTTTAAGAAGCGAGCCTTTGGATGATGTTGGAAACAGGCTTAAAAAAAGAGCACTTGATATATTAATAAGCTTTTTGGTTATTGTGTTTATACTTTCATGGCTTATACCCTTAATAGGTTTATTAATTTTTTTAGAATCCGGAAGGCCAATCTTCTTTGCTCAATTACGAACAGGAAAAAATAAAAAATCGTTTTACTGTTTAAAATTCAGAAGCATGCGTTATGACAAAGATGCCGATCAGAAACAGGCGACGCAAAATGATTCGAGAATAACCCGTTTGGGTAAATTCTTAAGAAAAACCAGTCTTGATGAATTTCCCCAGTTTATTAATGTATTCAAAGGACAAATGAGTTTAGTAGGGCCAAGGCCACATATGCTTAAACATACAACTGATTATTCAAAAGTGGTGGATGATTATATGATTCGTCAATTCATAAAGCCAGGGATAACGGGCTGGGCACAGATAAACGGCTATAGGGGTGAAATCACCAATCCTGAACAAATTCAAATGAGGGTTGACAAAGATCTATGGTATTTGGAAAACTGGACATTATGGTTCGATATTCAGATTCTTTTCTTGACTATATACCACGTTTTTAAGGGAGATAAGAATGCTTTTTAAAACTCTCATTGTGAATTTTAAAGTATATTCTCTATTAACATCAAATATTACTTCTTTACCACCGTTATAACAATCTAAGTGAAATTAATTTATAAAATAACTGAGGCATTATTAACCCAAAAAAAGATGATTAATCATGTGCGGCTTTGTAGGAGTTATTAATAAAACAGGAAGTGACGTCGAAAGCAATCTTTTGCACAAGATGGCCTCCACTATTCATCACCGTGGCCCCGATGAGGAAGGAATGATGATTGAGGGACCTGTTGGCTTTTTTCATAAAAGGCTTTCCATCATTGACCTTTCCACAGGCCAGCAGCCAATGAATTTTAGCAACTGCACCATTGTATTTAATGGCGAAATTTATAATTATATTGAACTGCGGGAAGACCTCAAAAAGAAAGGTCATCAATTTCAAACAACTTCTGATACAGAAGTAATTCTTCATTTATATCTTGAATACGGTAATGAATTTGTAAACCTCCTCAACGGAATGTTTGCATTCATCATTTTCGACAGGAATAATAACCGATTGCTTATTGCACGAGATCACTTTGGAATTAAGCCCCTATATTGGTTTCACGATGATGACAAAATAGTTTTTGGGAGTGAGATAAAAGCACTTTTGGCACATCCGGATATCCGAACAGAATCAGATACAGAAAATCTATATGAATACCTCACTTTCCAGTTTATAATGGGAGAAGGTACTATGTTTAAAAATATTTTTACAGTTCAGCCGGGTCATTACATGACTATTGATCTTAAATCATGGGATACCAAATCTGTAAAATATTGGGGACCAAACTTCAATTTAGATCAATATCATACTGAAGAATATTTTATTGTTGAGCTTAGAAAAATTCTTGATGAAACCATCTCACAACAATTAAGAAGTGATGTTTCTATTGGCACCTACTTAAGCGGAGGTATTGATTCTTCGCTTGTAACGGTAATGGCTTCCAAATTTCTTGATAAGCCGATTAAATCTTTTAGCGGAGCTTTTAAAGAAGGGCCGGAATTTAATGAGCTCCATTATGCACGCATCGCATCAAATGCAGCAAAGTCTGAACTCTTTGAAATTTTTCCAACTGAGCAGGAGTTTATTGATTTGATGCCAAAGTTAATTTATCATCTCGATGAGCCCGTTGCCGGGCCAGGACTATTTCCCCAATATATTGTTTCAAGATTTGCATCAAAACATGTAAAAGTAATTTTGGGAGGCCAGGGCGGTGATGAAATTTTTGGAGGCTATGCAAGATATATGGTCGCTTATCTTGAACAGGCCATAAAAGGTGCAATAAACGAAACCAATGAAGAAGAAGAACACATTGTTTCTTTAAGCTCTATTCTTCCCAATCTTCCTGCATTAAAGCAATACATTCCTATGATGAAAACCTTCTGGAAAGATGGCGCGTTTGAACCTATGGATCGAAGATATTTCAACCTGATAAACAGGATGGGATCAACCAGCAGCTTCCTTCACCCGGAATTGGTTCAGCAGTGCAAAAACGAAAAAATATTTACGAAGTTTTCAGGATATTTTAATAATCCAGATACCAAAAGCTATATTAATAAAATGACTCACTTTGATATGTATGGAAGCCTGCCGGGTTTATTGCAGGTTGAGGACAGGGTTAGTATGTCTGTCTCAATTGAATCCAGAGTTCCGCTTCTTGACAGAAGAATTGTTGATCTGATTTCAAGAATGCCTGCAGGAATGAAATTCAAAGGAGGGGAAATGAAATACTTATTGAAAAGAACAATAAAAGATATTATGCCGGCTGAAATCATGAACCGAAAAGACAAAATGGGATTCCCGGTTCCTTTGCATATATGGTCAAAAAATAAAGCAAAAGATTTTATTATGGATGTTTTGTTATCAAAAAAAGCGAAAGAAAGAAATATAATAAATACAAAATACGTAGAGACATTGATAAGCTCCGAACAACCCTTTAGCAGGGGTTTATGGGGACTTCTGTCTTTGGAACTATGGTACAATGAATTCATTGATAAATAACTTAAAAAAATAAAATAGTTTTATTCAATAATAATTTTAATCACCGATTTTTAACCATTAAATATTTTATAAATGAATTCAAAGTCAGCCCCTATCAATTCGCAGTCATGGAAAATTGAGAAAATCGGGGTTATCGGGCCCGGTATTGTTGGAATGCCTATGGCCGCTATGCTTGCAAATGCAAAAATCAAAATTGGCAGCGATCAACCTGCTAAAGTAGTTGTCGTACAAAGAGCTTCTAAAAATTCCGGTTGGAAGGTTGACTCTATTAATAATGGAAAATCTGTAATTGGTGGTATTGAACCCGAGCTTGATGATATTACACGTGAGGCCGTAAAAGCCGGGAACCTTTCTGCAAGTTCTGATTTTTCTGTTCTTTCAGATGCTGATGTAATATTAGTATCAATTCAAACTGATAAAAAAGAAAATGGTTTTGAACCGGACTACGGTCCAATGTTTGGCGGCCTTGAAAAATTGGGCGAGGCCTTGAGAAATAAACCTGCTTCAAAAATTCCGTTGGTTATTATTGAATCAACACTTGCTCCTACCACGATGGATACTTTATTCAGGGAGCATTTTAAGAAGTATGGTTTAGAAGAAGGGAAAGATATTCTTTTGGGAAACAGTCCAAATCGGGTAATGCCCGGACGACTTGTTGAAAGAATCCGCGAATCAGATAAGCTTGCGGGGGGACTTCATCCTGAAACACCAAAACTTATTTCAAAGCTTTATAAGCATATTGTAACCAAAGGTGAAGTCTTTCAAACAAACAGCCTTACTGCAGAAATTGTAAAGACACTTGAAAATGCTTACCGTGATGTAAGAATTGCATTTTCTACGGAAGTAGTAAGATACTGTGATGAAAATAATATTGACTTTTATAAAGTAAGAGATAAGGTTAACAATATGCTTTCTCAATCTGATAAGGCGACAAGCGATCCCAATGCCGTTCCAAGCGGTGGTTTGCTTATCCCTATGCTTGGTGTAGGCGGCCATTGCCTTCCAAAAGATGGAATTCTTCTTTGGTGGAGAAATACTGCAAAAAGGAAATGACACTACAAAGAGTTTAATTCTTGAATCAAGATTAATTAATGACGAATCACCTTCTTATACATTTAACCAGGCAGAAAAAGTATTTGGAAATCTTCATGATAAAAAAATTGCTTTATTGGGCGTTGCATATCGTTTTAATTCAGAAGATACCCGCAACTCTCCTACCCTTACCCTTGCCAATTATTTAAGGGATAATAAAGTGAGCTACATCATGCATGATCCTTACGTAAAAGGAGATGATCAGAATGTTGAAAAATATAGTCAACAGGATCATTTCACAAACGATCTTGATAAGGCGCTTCAGTTTGCTGATTACATTTTTATCTGTACAGCTCATAAAGAATATATTGACAGTTTTGACAAAATAACTTCAGGAAAGAATATACAAGGAGTTATGGATGCTTCTAATATTTACCATGAGAAGCAATTTTCAAATAAATCATCAATAAAATATTCCGGCATAGGAAGAGGAAAAGAAGAACCCGAAAGCGATTTCGTAGATTTTGTTTATGGAAGCTTCAGGGCAATGGAAAAAGGATTAGGGCGTGAACTGTTAGGCCTTATTAATTTCTATAATGAAAATTATGCTTACGATGAATATAATAAAGTAAAGTTTGAAGATGTGCAGCGATTGGCTAAAACATGTTCAACAGGTTGTGAAATCGCCGATCCCGAAAAAGTGGAGACAGTTCCGGAGTATAATGGCTTCTCATCAAAGCTTGTAAAAAAAGCAATCTTAAACTAATCCGTTGAAAATATTTTCTATAGTTGGGGCAAGACCGCAGTTTATAAAGTTGGCGCCGTTATCAGCCGGGCTTGCAGGTTTGCATGAAGAAGTGATTGTACACACAGGGCAGCATTATGATTATGCAATGTCAGAGAAAATTTTTGCAGACCTCGGTATCAGGAAGCCCGATATTCATTTAGGAGTAGGATCGGGAAGCCATGCATCGCAAACAGGAGAGATGATGATAAAGCTGGAGGCAGCTATGATAGAAAACAAGCCGGATATCATTATTGTTTTTGGTGACACAAATTCAACTATGGCAGGTGCATTGGCCGCGGCGAAGCTAAACATTCCAATCATTCATATTGAAGCAGGTTTGAGAAGTTATAATAAATCTATGCCGGAGGAGATTAATCGTATCACAACTGATCATGTTTCGGAATATCTTTTTGCGCCTACACAAACTGCTGTAGATATTTTAAAAAAAGAAGGATTAAAAAAACATACTTTTTTTACGGGAGATATTATGGTTGATACGATGAAGAACAATCTTGAGATTGCTTTACGAAAATCAAACATAATTTCCGAATTGAAACTGGAGAATGAAAAATTCAACCTGTTAACGCTTCATCGAAATTATAATGTTGATGATACAAAAATTCTTGAGCATATATTAAACCAGATAGGAAAGCTTGGCGAAAAAATAATTTTCCCTGTTCATCCGAGAACAAGAAAAATGCTTGCAGGTATTTCGATTTCAAAAAATATTCAATTGACAGAACCGCAGGGTTATTTGGATTTTATTGTGCTTGAGCATTTTTCAAAAAGAATAATTACTGATTCGGGTGGCATTCAAAAGGAAGCCTATATTCTTCGTAAGCCTTGCATCACTTTACGAACAGAAACCGAATGGGTTGAAACGGTAAGAGAAAAATGGAATTTATTAATCAATCCGTCAGATAAAAAAATAGCATCAAAGATTGATGCTTTTAAGCCAGGAAAAAATCAAAAAGAAGTTTTTGGGAAAAATGTAACCGGGAAAATGATAAAGATAATTAACCACATTAAATAAATATGGCTGAACAAAAAACATGGGGAATCATTGGTGGCGGAATGCTTGGAATGACGCTGGCATTAAGGCTTTCGCAACAAGGCCATAAAGTAACTATTTATGAAGCTGCTGATAAAGTTGGCGGCCTTACCGGTTCATGGCAAATGAATGGGGTGGTATGGGATAAATATTATCATGTTATTTTAATGTCAGATATAAACACCAGGAAAATTCTTAAAGAGATTGGGCTTGAAAATGATTTGCGATGGGTAGAAACCAAAACAGGTTTTTATTCTAACGGTAAGCTATACTCGATGTCAAACCTCATTGAGTTTTTTAAATTTCCCCCGATAAATCTTATTGATAAGTTTCGTTTAGGGTTAACCATTTTTGCGGCTTCAAAAATAAAAAACTGGGAACGCTTAGAAAATATTCCCGTAGCAGAATGGCTTACAAAATGGTCTGGCAAAAGAGTGTTTGAAAAAATATGGCTTCCATTACTCAAAGCAAAATTGGGTGAGAATTATAAAAATACTTCGGCAGCTTTTATATGGACAACTATTCAGCGCATGTATGCAGCAAGAAAGAGCGGGCTTAAAAAAGAAATGTTTGGCTATGTAACCGGTGGCTATGAAAAAATAAATAATCGCTTTGCAGAATATTTATCAGAAAAAGGGATTGACATTAAATACAATTCAAAAGTAAAGTCTGTAAAGAAAACTTCATCAGGCATGTTGGAAGTTATGACTGAAAATAATTCTTCCTCTGTTTTTGATGAAGTCATTTCAACATTATCATCCAAAGAATCAGTAAAAATTGCTGAAGGACTTACTGATGCAGAAATACAACTGCATAATAGTATTAAATATCTCGGCGTCATTTGCCCTTCTATCTTATTAAAAAAACCTATCTCTCCATATTATGTAACTAACATAACAGACACGTGGCCGCCATTTACGGGTGTTATAGAAATGACGGCACTTATTGATAAGAAAGAAACAAAAGGAAATAATCTCGTTTATCTTCCAAAATATGTGAATCCGGATGATGAGTTATTTATCAAAAACGATAAAGAATTACGCGAAATATTTTTAGGGGCATTGTATAAAATGTATCCGGATATTTCGGAAGATGATTTGCATTTTTGGGGAGTGTCAAAAGCAAGAATTGTTTTTGCATTACCTACAATTAATTATTCAAAAAAGATTCCGGGAATAAAAACGTCCCTCGGGAATTATTACGTTATTAATTCGGCCCAAATAATTAATGGAACGCTCAATGTAAATGAAACCATACAAGTTGCAGAAACAAAGCTGAAAGAAATATTAAAAGAAAAATGAGTAAGAAAAAACCAATAGCAAGCATTTCACTCGACCTCGATAACCAATGGTCTTACATGAAAATTCATGGAGATGAGGGCTGGGATAAATACCCTTCGTATTTCAACATTTTTGTACCGCATGTTTTAAATGTGTTGGATGAGCTTGATTTAAAAATTACTTTTTTTATTGTGGGAAAAGATACTGAATCGGAAGACAACAGGAAGTACTTGAAAATGATCACTGACCGTGGACATGAAGTTGGCAATCATTCTTATCATCATGAATCATGGTTGCAAACATACAGTTATGAAAAAATTGAAAATGAAATAAAGGAAGCAGAAGAAGCTATCTATAATGTCACAGGCCAACGAACAACAGGTTTCAGGGGACCTGGTTTTAGCTGGAGCAAAGATTTATTAAAAGTATTAGAAAAGAGAGGATATCATTTTGATGCATCTACTTTACCAACATATTTAGGGCCGCTTGCACGAATGTATTATTTTAAAAAATCAGACTTATCAAAAGAAGAAAAAAAGGCACGCAAAGAACTTTTTGGAAAATTTAGCGAAGGCTTTAGAAAATTGAAACCTTATAAATGGGATTTGGGTAATGGAAAAAGTATTACAGAAATTCCGGTAACTACGATGCCTGTTTTTAAATTACCTTTTCATTTAAGTTATTTGATTTACCTGGGAAATATTTCAATGCCTTTAATGAAGATTTATCTTAATAGCGCAATAAGAATGTGCAAAATGACCAAAACGCCAATTAGCTTTCTGCTCCATCCGCTTGATCTTATTGGCGGAGATCAAATTGAACAGCTTGCTTTTTTTCCAGGAATGAATGTAAGCAGTGATAAGAAAGTAGAAATATTTAAAACTGTTATTAATTCTATTAAAAAGCATTTCGAATTTGTGAATATGACAAAACATTCGAACTTCATTGACGGCAATACAAAGCTAGAATACAAGAAAATCTAAATAAAAGATTAATTTTTTATTTATTAGTTTATAGAACCTCATAAACAAATGAACAGCAATTCTATTGATGAAAATATTCCATTAGTTGTCGATCTGGATGGTACATTAATTAATACCGATCTTTTACATGAGGGATTTATATTATTAATCAGGAAAAATTTTTTTTACGTTTTCGAAAGTATTGTATGGCTGTTTAAGGGAAAAGCCTATTTCAAAAACAAAATATTTTCCCACATAATCATACATCCTGAGCTATTACCGTACAATGTTGAGCTACTTGATTTTCTTAAAGAAGAACGTAATAAGGGAAGAAAATTAATTTTAGCAACAGCCTCTTTACAATTTAGTGCAACTGAAATTTGTAAAGTTCATCCGATATTTGATGAGATACATGGCACTGAATCTATAAATTTAAAAGGAAAAAATAAATTAAACCTTCTTATTGAATTATTCGGTAAATCCAAATTTGATTATATAGGAAACTCTAATTCTGACCTGGTAATATTTGCTTCATCACGCTATGCATATTTGGTTAATCCAAAAAGATCTCTCGAAAGAAAAACAAGGAAAACATCAAATCTTAAGCATACCTGGAATTCAGGAAAAGGTTCAATAAGAAGTTATTTAAAAGGCATACGGGCATATCAATGGGTAAAAAATTTCCTAATATTTGTTCCATTAATTACCTCTCATTCATTTCATTCATTCAACTTATTTGTTAATACAACACTTGCTTTTCTTACATTTAGTTTTGTGGCTTCATCCGGTTATTTATTAAATGACCTGTTAGATTTAGAATCAGACCGTGCTCATTTGCGAAAAAAATTCAGGCCTTTAGCCTCAGGAAAATTATCAATTCCATCAGGATTTTTTTTAGCGATTACTCTTCTTACTGTGGGATTAGTAATAGCAGCAAATCTCGATCTTCTATTTCTAATTGTCGTAACACTATACTTTCTGCTATCTTTTTCGTATTCAGTTTATTTAAAAAAAATTGCGCTATACGATGTGTTTATTTTAGCATTGTTATATTCAATAAGAGTATTTGCAGGTGCAATTGTTATTAATGTTACGTTATCATTCTGGCTCATTGCTTTTTCAACTTTTATTTTTTTAAGTCTTGCATTAGTTAAAAGATATTCAGAACTTATCATGATAAAAAACGAACCAAACCTTCGGAATAAAAGAAGAGAATATTCGGTTGAAGACCTTAACCTGCTGCAGATAATGGGGATAGTAAGCGGATTCTTATCGGTTATTGTGTTTTCATTGTATATAGATAGTCCCGAAGTGGCATTGATATATTCAAAACCTAAAATACTATGGGCAATGAGCCTTCTATTTTTATTTTGGATAAGCCGCATCTGGCATAAGACTATTCATGGTAAAATGACTGATGACCCTATTATTTTTGCCATAAAGGATATAACAAGCTATTGCATCTTTTTTCTTATAGGTGTAATTTTATTTATTTCAATTTAAATAGCAAGATGGTTAAGAAAAGTGTTCAATCATACTCCCTGCAGTTATTTTGGATTGTGGCAGGTTTTTTATTTGCATTTTTTATTTATGAATTAAAGAAAATTGGAATCAGTGAAGCTGCCAATAAGCCGGTTATTTTTTTCATTTCATGCATTTTAGTTTACTACTCAACATTTAAGCAAAAAAAATATGAAATACAAATAACCAATATTGTTTTAGGAATACTGTTATTTTTATTAATTAGTCTTTTTTATGATTTAGCTCTAACCTACCTGCATATTCCGCAATGGGATTTTGTAAGCTTTTTCCTATTCGGTAAAGTGGGAATAGCTCATTCGAATTTCTATGATCCGGATATTTTCATGAAATTTTATAATACACTTGATTTACAAACCAGGGTGAATGGCGGTTTTATACCGGAAATTGTAAATGTCGGATTTTGGTATCCACCCCCATCAATGCTTTTATTTTTACCGCTTGGCATGTTTGATATTCAAACAGGTTATTTTATCTGGCAAACAATAATCATTGTTTTTCTTATTGCTGATATTTTTTTACTGGTTAAATATTTTCCAATTTCAATAAACAAGATCTATAACAAAAATATCATAATCTATTTGTCGGCAATTTTAGTCTTGCTTTTCCCGAGTATTTTATCACCTATGTTGTATAGTCAAACTATCAGCGTATTTCTATTCTTCCTGATTTTGTTGATGCTTAATCTTGATAATTGGAAAGCAGGAATATTTTTGACTGTTCTGATTCTTATAAAACCGTTAGCAGCAATATTTGCATTATACTTTCTCTTATTTAAAAAATGGAAAGTCCTTGGCTTTTTTGTTTTAAGTGGATGCGCAGTAATACTTGTTTCAATATTTTTGTTTGGATATGATTCTTTTATAATTTTTTTCAAATCGCCTCCAACCAATCGTATACCGCCGGAAATACTTTATGAACCCACAAGTGAATCTCTTAATGCAATATTGTTACGGCTGCAACTTAGGATTTCCGGGTATGTGAACTTCAAAAGTATCAGGATTGTTGCTTCTCTTTTAAGCATTATTATGATATTAATTACTTTTTATTCATCAAAAATGTTAGCAAAAAAATCCAATCTCCTCTCTTTCATTATTTTTATTCCCATGTCACTGTTAATCTATCCTAATACACAAAGTTTTTATATATTATTATTACTTCCCGCCGCATTATATCTTTTAATTAAAAAGCCATTCAACAATAATATGCTAAATTTAGCATTAATCTTTTTTCTGTATGCCATTGGCCATTATAGTCTTTTTATTATTGATTTGATATTATGGATTATTTTGGTTGTATGGTCCTTGCCTCAAAAATATAACTCTGTTATAAAGCCATGGTTTGATAAATTAGATTTTTTATTAATTCAAAACAAAAATCGGTTTTTCTTTAAAAATTAAAGCTTTTAAGACAGGGTTTTTGTGGGCTTTTAACAGAATTATCCTGTTTGAGTATAACAAAATGGCCATGTACCCGTTGAATCATGGGATGGGAAACGAAATTGCAAAAGCCGAATATCTATATATTATTAACTTGAATTTCAAAATTTAATCAAAGAAAATTATTATGAATTTATTAAATAAGCCATTCATCAGCATTGTACTTCCCTGCTATAATGAAGAAGCTATTCTACGGTTAAATTTAGATACAATAATTAAATACCTGGAAAGCAAGAGCGAGAAATATCAATGGGAAATTGTTATTGTAAATGATGGAAGTAAAGATAAAACCGGAATGATAGCTGACGATTATGAAAAACAGTATCCTAATATCAGAACTATTCATCATCCGACGAACTTAAATTTAGGGAATGCTTTAAAAACTTGTTTCAAAAATGCAAAAGGAGATATCATTGTAGTTATGGATATTGATTTAAGTTATTCAGTAGATCATATTGAAATGCTGGTTGATAAATTAATAGAAACGAGTTCCGATATTGTAATAGCCTCACCTTATATGAAAGGAGGAAAAACAACTGATATACCTTTTATGAGAAAGACGTTGAGTGTTTGGGTAAATAAATTTATGCGTATTGCTGCGCAAGATAAATATCATACCTATACCGGCATGGTTAGAGCTTATAGAAGAGATTTTATTAGTACGGTAAATCTTAAAACAAAAGATTACGAGATAAATCCCGAAATTCTATATAAAGGAATGATTCTGCGGGCAAGGATAGTTGAGATTCCGGCACATCTTGACTGGACAGAACAGAATAAACATGCGGGTAAACGTACTTCCAGTATGCGGGTGTTGCGTGGTTTTTTTTCCGGGATAATGTCAAGTTTTATTTTCAGGCCCTATATTTTCTTCCTTGGCATTGGCGTAATTCTTATGTTACTTTCCTTGTATGAATTGATATGGCTGCTTCATGATACCTTAGCTGACTTATCAACTTCAGCTCAATCTGAAAAATCATTTTCCATAAGCCTTGCTTTACAGTTCAGAAAAAATCCGCAAACTTTTATTGTAGGTGGCATTACGTTTATTGCTGCCATTCAAATTCTTAGTCTTGGGTTTTTATCCCTTCAAAGCAAACGATACTTTGAAGAACTTTTTCACCTGGGAACATCATTGAAAAAACAAAATGAAAATGAGGCGAACTTTTAATATTTTTGAAATAAACAGATAAAGAAGATTTTCAAAAAATCATTTAGGTTGCAAGATGTTGTATCAGTATAACCGTTAACTTTTTGCAACACCACCTTAACCAAAACAAACTAGATGTATTCGGAAATAAAGAATTTGAAATTAACCAAAAACCCTTTCTTACTTTTTTTACCATTTCTTATTTTATACCTGGTATTGATTTTGATTTTTGCTACTAATGAAGTAAGCAGGGATGACCAGGGCAGGTTTCTTATCTATGCGCAAAATCTGCTTCATGGCTTTTACTCACCTCCCCCGCCCAATATTGATTTGGGAAACGGTCCCGGTTACCCAATATTATTAGTTCCTTTTATAGCTCTGCGTTTGCCCTTAATTTATATGCAGTTAATGAATGCAGTATTTTATTATTTATCTATTGTTTTCTTATTTAAATCAATGCAACAAATTGTATCGTTTAGAATTTCAATTGTATTCAGTTTACTCTGGGCATTGTATTTCACTTTTTATGAGCAAATGACTCACGTGCTGCCAGAAGTATTTGCACAATCATTAATTCCCGTATTAATTTTCTGTGTAATAAAAGCATTCAACAACCATGATAGTAAAACTAAAAAACAGTACCTGTTTTTTTCCGGGTTTATATTCGGATATATGGCGCTGACCAAACCTGTATTTGGTTATGTGTTAATGGTGATGATTGTTGGAATGGGTTTGTTATGGGTAGCAAACAGAAAAAGTATGCACTTCAAAAGAAGTATGATTATTTTATTAATCGCTTTTGCAACCACTATCCCGTATTTGGCTTATACCTATCATCTAACAGGGAAAATGCTTTATTGGAGCTCATTTGGAGGCAATAATTTATATTGGATGAGTACTCCTTACGAAGATGAAACCGGAAGTTGGGTCGCATATCCATACAATCCGAACTTAAAAGAAACGATACCCGGAAGCTCAGCATTAATTCAGGCAAGGCATAAAAAGGATCTTGATGAAATTTTGAAATATACCGGAACAGAACAGGATGATGCTTTTAAAAAGATCGCTATAAAAAACATTGAAACATACCCGCTGAAGTTTTTAAAAAACTGTTTCAGCAATGCAGGAAGAATGCTTTTTAATTTTCCATACACTTATGAAACTCAAAAAACAGGAACCTTATTAAGATTGCCAACCAATGGAACGATACTTGTCTTTGCATTATTTTGTCTTATTCCAACCCTGGTAAGCTGGCGAAGAATATTATTTTCTATCCGGTTTATGTTGTTTATTGCACTCTTATACTTTGGGGGAAGTTTATTGGGAAGTGCTGAAAGCAGAATGTTTGCGATAATTGTACCCATATTGTTTATTTGGATTGCTTATATTATTCAGAGATCATTAAAAGTTAAATTACAAATTGAGTAGTGTACTTTTTAAATCATAAATTGTTTTAAGTAATACAAAAATGAGAGTAAAAATTGCACCGTTAAATCAGTACTTTTAGAATGAATGATTTGAAATAAGTGTTACAAATAAAAAAAATAACCAAGACGTATTATGCAAAATAATTTTTTTGATCCCGACTCTAAAAAATCAATCAATCAAAAATTCAGGGAAAAAAGATTTGAATTCTTCAGGTCTATGCTTGCAAAAATTCAATCAGAGAATACTATTCAAATTTTAGATATTGGAGGAACAGAAATATATTGGGAAAGAATGGGATTTCCAACAAATGAAAATGTTCATATTACTCTCTTAAATTTGGAGTCGGAACCGGTTAAAAATAAAAAATTCACGAGCGTTAAAGGTGATGCCTGCAATATGCCGGAATTTAACGACAACCAATTTGATATTGTGTTTTCAAACTCAGTTATTGAACACCTGTTTTCCCTTGAGAATCAACAAAAGATGGCAGATGAAGTTAAACGAGTTGGCAAAGCTTATCACATACAAACACCAAACCGGTATTTTCCCCTGGAGCCTCATTGGCTATTTCCGTTTTTTCAATTTTTACCTTTTAAATTGAAAGTAGCAATGACAAAGCGTTTTAACCTTGGCCATTATAAAAAAGCCATTACAAAAGATGCGGCAACACAAAGGGTTAAAGAAGTAAAACTTCTTACGGAGAAACAAATGAAAAAATTATTCCCTGAAGGAAAAGTTTACAGGGAAAAATTTTTTGGATTAACGAAATCAATAACTATGTTTCATTTTAATGAGTTTTTAAATTAGTCTTTCAATTCGCTTGCTTAAATAACCAAATCAATTTGTTTAATTTATTTATGACGGTATTTTTAAAAAGAAACCAGTTTATATAAAATTTACTCATTAAAATATATCTGGTTCAATCAATTGCGGAGGAAGTGATGAGATTATTTCTCTCAATATCTTCTCACACCACCGGACCTACGGGCCTCGTATCACGTCGGTTTGTTAGAATAATTTTGTTTGGTGTGCTGTTCTCATTTCCCGTTGGGCAGATTTTTAATTCCTTACATAGATGCTACAATCATCGGTGTATCGCAAAGCGATGACCTCTTGCCTGTAATTCTTTGCCCAGCGCATTTAAAACAATGTTTGACAATAGCGGACTTAGTGAACTCTTTTGTGGCGATCCTTCGGTGCGGGGGCTTACCATGCCACCTTCCATGATACCGCTGTTCAGGTAGCTGCGTATTAGTTTTAGTGTACACTTGTCAGTTACCTTCTTTGCAACCAGCCCCATTAGTTTGTCATGATTTACCCTGTCGAAAAATTTTTTTAAATCTACTTCTACTATCCATTCGTAGCCTTCTTTCAGGTTTTGTTGCGCTCGCAACGCTGCCTGGAGAGCATTACGTCCTTCTCTAAACCCATAACTGTAATCTGAAAATTCTTCTTTGTACTGTAGGCTTAACCATTGCGCTACGGCTTCGTGCAATAGACCTCTCTTTGCCGTTGAAATTCCTAACATTTTCGTGCCGCCTTTTGGTTTGGGTATTTCTGCCTTGGGCACCGTAACTCTCAGTTCGAAATGGCAAACTTCTTGTAACAGGGAATTAATGCTTGTAATCACATCGGTTGCATTTGCAATATTATAGCTTGAAGCGCCTGATTTCTTCGTTTATGCATAAATTACAATCGTTCCATCTGCATCAAATTGCGTTTGTCGAGAACTTATCTTTAAAAAGGGTTGACAGAAAATCTAAAGCCTTATGACCTTAATGCTTTGTTTTACTTTATTATCAAAATAAACTGTTACTATATAAAATCCTTTCTCGAAAGTGCTCATATTTATAGTCTCCGTGATATCGGTTTGCGTTGGTTTCATCTCCTTTTTATAAACTGCGTGACCATATATATCTTTAACAACAAGCATTAGCTTAGAATATATCTGGGGTGTAATTATCTCCACTGTAGCTACATCAACCACCGGATTTGGATAAACTTTTACCTGGACACTTTGCGCACTAAGATTAAGCCTTGGTTCCGCAACAACTATCGATACTGTATCCTTCCCGACTGCCCCCAGGTTATCCGTTATCGTTAGTTCGAATTGATAGTTACCACCAATAAGGCCGTTTGATAATGTAGTTGTGTCACCTGGAGATGCAATCACACTGGCCGACGGGCCGGATATCTGTTTCCACGAATATCCTGTTATTATTCCATCTGCGTCTATACCACTTCCCGAGAGTGTTACACTGTTTGTAGGTAGCGTTATTGTCTGATCAGGACCGGCATTTGCAACCGGTGCTAAGTTAGCTGAAGCATTAACCCTGATTTCAACAGTATCCCTTCCTCTTGCTCCACTGTTATCCGTAACTCTTAATTCAAATTGATATACTCCCTGAACAAGACCGTTAAACACTGTTATCGCCGAAGTAGGGCTTACGATATTATAAGATGTGGGACCGGATATTTTTGTCCATTGATAACCCACAACTGTTCCGTCTGCATCATTGCCACTTCCAATGATCGTTAATGAATCCGTTGGTAATGTTATCGTCCTATCTGATCCGGCATTTGCCCCCGGGGCCTGATTAGATGCAGCATTTACAGTTACCTGCATTATATCGGTTGCTATGGCTCCGCTATTATCCTTTACGGTTAACTGGAACTGGTATACTCCCTGGACAAGGCCCGTGATATCAGTCGTGGCTGATGTGGGACTTACAATATTATAAGCTGAAGGACCAGATATCCTCGTCCACGCATAACTTACAATCGTTCCGTCTACATCAGTTCCACTCCCTGAAATCGTCAGAGAATTTGTTGGTAAGGTTATGGTCCTGTCAGAACCTGCGTCTGCTGTCGGTGGTTGATTGGGTGGTGTATTTACTGTCACCTGCATTATGTCTGTGCTTGTTGCACCACTATTATCCGTAACTTTTAATTGAAACTGGTACACACCCTGAACAAGATTACTAATACCCGAGGCTGCTGATGTTGGGCTTACAATAGTATAACTTGAAGGGCCGGATATTTTTGTCCATTGATATCCCACAATAGTTCCATCTGCATCACTGCCGCTTCCCGAAACTGTTAAAGAATTCGTTGGCAATGTAATCGTCCAATCTGAACCGGCATCTGCTACCGGTGGCTGATTGGGAGCTGCATTTACCGTTACTCGCATTACGTCTGTTGCTATTGCTCCATTATTATCCGTTACAGTTAATTGAAATTGGTACACTCCCTGAACAAGATTGTTAATACTGGTAGCGGCTGTTGACGGATTTGCGATGGCGTAACTTGAAGGTCCGGATATTTTTGTCCATTGATACCCAACAACGGTTCCGTCGGCATCACTTCCACTTCCCGAAACTGTTATAGAATTCGTCGGTAACGTTATCGTTTTATTTGTACCAGCATTGGCAACAGGAGGTTGATTAGGTGTAGGATTAACTGTCAACTGGATTACATCGGTGCTTGTTGCTCCACTATTGTCTGTAACTTTTAATTGAAACTGATACACCCCCTGCACAAGATTATTAATGGTAGTGGCGGCTGACGAAGGACTTACAATGTTGTAAGTAGACGGGCCGGATATTTTTGTCCATTGATATCCCACGATTGTTCCATCCGGATCACTGCCACTTCCTGTTACCGTCGCTGTTTTTGTTGGCAACGTAATCACTTTGTCTATGCCAGCATTGGCGACCGGTGACTGATTTGCTGCTGCATTTACTGTTACCTGCATTACATCAATACCTGTTGCTCCATTATTGTCAGTAACTTTCAACTGAAACTGGTACGTTCCCTGAGCAAGGCCGTTAATATCAGTAATATGTGCTGCCGGGCTTACAATAGTATAAGCTGAAGGACCGGATATTTTTGTCCATTGATAACCCACAACGATTCCATCCACATCATTTCCACTGCCTGAAATTGTCAACGAATTTGTTGGCAAGGTGATAGTTTTATCGCCTCCTGCGTCTGCCACTGGTGGATTATTCGCAGCCGGGTTTACGGTAACCTGCATTAGGTCCGTGCTTGTCGCACCATTGTTATCCGTTACTTCCAATTGAAACTGGTATACTCCCTGCACCAGGTTCTTAATATCTGTAACTGATGATGTTGGGTTTACGATAGTGTAAGTTGTCGGTCCGGATATTTTTGTCCATTGATAACCAACAACCGCTCCATCTGCATCGCTACCGCCACCCGAAACTGTTAGGGAATTTACCGGCAAAGTTATCATCCAATCTGTACCAGCGTCTGCCACTGGTGGCAGATTGGGCGCTGCATTTACTATTACCTGCATTATATCTGTACCGATAGCTCCACTATTATCCGTCACAGTTAATTGAAACTGGTATGTTCCTTGAGTAAGGTTGTTGATATCTGTGACTCCTGATGTTGGATTTACAATAGAATAAGTTGATGGTCCTGATATTTCCATCCATTGATAGCTTACTACAGTTCCATCGGCATCGTTACCACTTCCGGAAATAGTTACAGAATTTAGAGGCAACGTTATTGTCTGATCCAATCCTGCATCTGCCACCGGCGGTTGATTAGGCGCAGGGTTCACAGTGACCTGTATTATATCAATTCCTATAGCACCCTTGTTATCCGTAACTTTTAATTGAAACTGGTATAGTCCCTGAACCAGCCCTGTAACATTTGTGCCAGCCGAATTTGCGTTTACAATATTATAACCTGACGGACCGGATATTTTCGCCCATGAATAGCTTACAACCGTACCATCCGCATCAGTGCCACTACCTGAAAGAGTTATCGCATTAGCCGGCAATGTAATCGACTGATCCGGTCCTGCATTAGCTACAGGTGGCTGATTAGTAGCAGTATTTACGGTTATTTGTATTATATCGGTTCCGGTTGCACCGTTGTTATCTGTAACTCTCAATTGAAATTTATAAACTCCTTTCACGAGATTATTCACGTCCGTGGTAGCAGAATTCGAATTCACAAAGTTGAAACTTGAAGGACCGGATATTTTTGTCCATCTATAACTTACAACAGTTCCATCAGCATCACTGCCGCTTCCTGATAATGTCACTGAGTTTATTGGTAATGTTATAGTAAGATCTGAGCCTGCGTTTGCAACGGGCGACTGATTTGGTGCAGCATTCACTGTCACGCGAACGACATCGGTACCGGTTGCTCCATTATTATCCGTTACTTGTAATTGGAATTGATACACTCCCTGAACCAATCCTGTGATATTTGTGGATGCTGATGTCGCACTTACAATATTGTAAGTTGCCGGACCGGATATTTCTGTCCATGAATAACCGACCACCGTTCCATCTGCATCGCTGCCGCTTCCGGATAATGTGACAGAATTTACCGGTAATGTGATTGTTTTGTTGCTACCAGCATTTGCTGTTGGAGAAATGTTACCTGCGATATTCACTATAACTTCAATTGTATCTGCTGCTGCTGCTCCCTTATCGTCAGTAACTTGTAGTTCAAACTGGTAAACACCCTGAACCAGCCCGGTCACATTTGTAGATGCCGATGCTGCATTTACAATGCTATAACCCGAAGGTCCGGATACTTGTGTCCATTGATAACCCACAATTGTTCCGTCTGCATCACTGCCGCTTCCGGAAAGTAGCACCGTGCTAACTGGCAATGTTATTGTTTGATCTGATCCTGCATTGGCAACTGGTGGTATATTAGTCGCCGCATTTACAGTAACCTGTATTGTATCAACTGCCGTTGCGCCATTATCATCAGTGACCTCTAATTGAAATTCATAAATTCCCTCAACAAGGCCGGTAATGTCTGTACCTGGAGAATTGGCATCAATAATATTATAATTTAAAGGCCCGGAGATTTTTGTCCAATGAAAATCCACAATTGCTCCATCTGAATCGCTGCCGTTTCCGGAAAGTGTAACAGTGTTTATCGGGAGAGTAACTGTTTGGTCGGTTCCTGCGTCCGCTACAGGTGGAATATTAGCAGCCGAGTTCACGGTAACCTGCATTATATCTGTTCCTGTTGCTCCACTATTGTCTGTTACCTGTAATTCAAACTGGTACACACCTTCTGCAAGTCCGGATACATCCGTAAATGGTGAATTTGGGTTCACGATATTATAACTTGAGGGGCCTGATATTTGTGTCCATACATAACTTGCAATTGTTCCGTCTGCATCGCTGCCACTACCTGAAAGTGTTATAGTGTTAGTGGGTAAAGTAATTGTTTGATCTGGTCCTGCGTTGGCTACCGGAGTTATGTTATTTGCTGCATTTACTGTAATCTGGATTATATCAGTTGCCGTTGCTCCGCTATTGTCGGTAACCTTTAATTGAAACTGGTAGGTGCCTTGTACAAGTCCTGTAACGGATGTATTAGCTCTATTTGAATTTACAATGTTATACGCTGACGGACCGGATATTTTTGTCCAAACATATCCAGTAACTGTTCCATCTGCATCGCTTCCACTTCCGGAAAGGGTCACTGTGTTAACCGGCAATGTGATCGTTTGATCTGGCCCGGCGTCCGGCACTGGAGCAATATTCGCAGCAGCATTTACTATAATTCTAACGATATCTGTTCCTGTTGCTCCATTATTGTCAGTAACTTTCAATTGAAACTGGTAAGTGCCTTGAACAAGTCCTGTAACATCAGTGCCTGAAGAATTTGCATTCACAATATTATAACTTGATGGCCCGGATATTTTCGTCCACGCATAGCCTGCAACTGTTCCATCGGCATCGCTGCCGCTTCCTGAAAGGGTAACGGTGTTAACAGGTAATGCTATTGATTGATCGGATCCTGCATCAGCAATCGGTGCTATATTAGTGGCGGCATTAACCGTTAATTGCATTATGTCTGTTCCTATTGCGCCGTCATTATCGGTAACTTGAAGTTGAAATTGGTAGACTCCTTGTGCCAACCCGGTGACATCTGTATTGGGCGAATTTGGATTTACTATATTGTCGCCGGCCGGTCCGGATATTTGAGTCCAAGCATAACTCACAACAGTACCGTCCGCGTCGCTGCCGCTTCCTGAAAGAGTTACTGAATTCACGGGTAAAGTAATTGTTTGGTCTGATCCTCCATTCGCGACTGGCGCTATATTAGCAGCGGCATTTACCGTTACCTGGATTATATCGGTGGCTATTGCACCGTTATTATCTGTGACCTCCAGCTGAAACTGGTATACACCTTGCACCAAAGCCGTAACGGTTGTAACAGCCGAATTTGAACTTACGATATTATCGCCCAATGGACCTGATATTTGCGTCCATGTATAACCTACAACTGAACCATCAGCATCCGTGCCGCTACCTGAAAGAGTTATCGCATTAACAGGCAAGGTAATCAATTGGTCTGATCCGGCATTCGCAACAGGAGGTATGTTGGCCGCTGCGTTTACCGTTACCTGAATGATATCAGTTCCTGTTGATCCATCATTATCGGTAACGGTTAATTGAAACTTATAAACTCCTTGTTTCAAGCCGGTAACATCTGAGTTAGGTGAATTTGAATTTACTATAGTACTCCCCGAGGGGCCGGATATTGTTGTCCATGCATAGCTCACAACTGACCCATCGACATCCGTGCCGCTACCTGACAAAGTAACTGTACTAACTGGTAAGATTATTGATTGATCTGATCCTGCATTGGCTACGGGAGCTTGATTAGGGGCAGCATCTACTGTTACCTGCATTATGTCCGTTCCAATGGCACCATCGTTATCTGTAACTTCCAATTGAAACTGGTATACCCCCTGCACCAGGTTTGTGACATTTGTAGTGGCTGAATTTGAATTTGAAATATTGTCACCCGATGGTCCTGATATTTGCGTCCATGCATAACCTGCGATTGTGCCATCTGCATCGTTACCACTTCCCGAAAGTGCAATTGTATTAACGGGTAAAATTATTGCCTGATTTGACCCGGCATTTGCTACAGGAGGAATATTTACTGCAGCATTCACTGTAATTTGAATTATATCCGTACCAATGGCGCCATCATTGTCTGTTACTTTCAATTGAAACTGATATACACCCTTTACTAACCCGGTAACATCGGTAACAGGTGAAGTTGAATTTACTATATTAAAACCTGAAGGGCCGGATATTTCAGTCCATGAATAATTTACAACTGTACCGTCTGCGTCAGTGCCGCTCCCCGAAAGTGTTATCGTACTAACGGGCAATGTAATTGCCTGGTCTGTTCCGGCATTGGCAGTGGGTGCAACATTTGCTGCGGGGTTTACGGTTACCAGGATCACATCGGTTCCGGTTGCTCCACTATTGTCAGTAACCGTTAGTTGAAACTGGTATACACCTTGAACGAGGCTTGTAATATTTGTTGTCGCTGAATTTGCATTCGCAATAGTATAAGACGACGGTCCTGATACTTTAGCCCATTTATATGATGATATAGTTCCATCAGGATCGGTTCCACTTCCCGAAAGAGTGGCGGAATTCGTTGGTAAAGTTATTGTTAGATCCGATCCGGCATTTGCCACCGGAGGCTGATTGGGTGCCGCGTTTACCGTCACCTGAATGGTATCATTTCCGGTTGCACCGCCATTGTCAGTAACTTTCAATTGAAATTGATAGACTCCCTGCACAAGACCTGTAATGGAAGTGTTGGCCGAACCCGGATTTGCAATGCTGTACCCTGACGGACCTGATATTTTTGACCATTGATAAGATGAAATTGTTCCATCAGGATCACTTCCGCTTCCTGAAAGTGCTACTGAATTTGTGGGCAATGTTATTGTTTTATCTGAGCCTGCATTAGCTACTGGCGGTTGATTAGTAGCTGCTCCATTTCTTATTAGTACTGCAGATGAATAAGGTGCAAGCGTTATGGTTCCATTATATGATACATTTCTAACGTCGATATAATTACCATCTAAAATTACTGTCTTACTTGACGATGATGCATTGTACTCAAATCTCAGATCATTAACTGTAGTTGTAGTTTTCGGAGATTGTTTAGAATGTACATCCTGCGCTGTAAAGGTATTCCACCCTGATATGTTATAATATGTAGTAGCAGGTGGAACAAAAGTCCGAAGCATATTATTATCATCCAACGGTCTCGCATAATAGTTACTATCAGCCGTACCATAAAGCTTCACATCTGCCGCACTTATCGTATTATAATAAAAGAAACAAAACTGGGTTGCATCCTTAGCAAAAAGGATATTGTTTTTGATAGAAAAATTTCTTACTGCCCCCCTGCCTGCGTCCGCCTCAATCATAATAGCGCCTCTTGAAAATCCTAATCCTTTATTATCGTATGCGGTATTGTTTCGCATAGTAATATTATTAGCATTATGGAATAAATACCCTGCTGAGCTATTACCGGCAGAAGTGTTGTTTGTAATTGTATATGTAGAACTTCCGTCATCACAATATATTCCCTGGGCATACATGTCAGGATTATTAGTACCATCAGCATTTCCAATTGTATTTAATACTATATTGCCATCAATAACTTTATTTATTCCCGTACCGTTTGTATAAATTCCCCCGCCATCATCTAAAACAAGGCACGAGTGGTTAACGAAATTATTTCTTACCTGGGAACCTGTTCCTATAAATTGTATACCGGCATATCCACTACTATCTACTATATTATATTGAATCAAAGAATTGTTCCCATTTGCCTGTATACCACCGTGAGCACTTAATTGTCTTGCACCCAGCGACGTTCCAGACTTTACTACACTATTCCCTATTATTGTAAAATTTGTATTGTTAGTTGCATAAGAAGCTATTCCGGAATTATTACACTCCCTGATAGTGTTGTTTTCTATATCAACATAGGCAGTTGTACCATCGCCCTGAAACCCATCAATACCTGCGAAAGAAATATTACAATTTGTAATGGTTGCATTACCTGCGGAAGTAAAATATAATGCTGATAAGTTTGATCCTCTAAAATCAATATTATCGACTGATATATAAGTTCTGTTTACATTATTAATTAAATTATCAACAGTAGATACCTGCACATTTGTAGGGGTACTGGTAGAATATATTCTTATTTTTTTTGTAGATGGATTATAGTACCATTCATTTTGAACATCTAATGTTCTTGCATCGTTTTGAATAAAAAATCCATATCCATCCTGAGGTGTATAGGAGTTTCCCGAATAATTTAATGTGCCTCCGGATTGGCTCGTTATTGTTCCTTTATCGGATAAATCTCTAAGAACCCTTAAAACTATAGTTGCACCTGTCCAATTAGTTGAACCGGTTAATGAACTACTTGTAATTGAGCTATTACCGGAATGAGATTGAGAAATAAAATAACCCGTATTAGGATACCTGCCCATCGCTGTATTAACGCCGTTTACAATAACAATACTCACGCTGGATAATGATGAAATCGGGCTAGTACTTTCCCAAATATTTCCTCCTAAACTTGTCCAGCTACTTACTGTTGTAAGTCCTGTGATAATTGGCCTGGCACCTGTGCCATAGGCACCAAAGGTTATCGGGTTACCTGATGTTCCTGAGTTATTAATTGTAATGCCGCCGTAAAAAATCTCTCCTCTGTTAAAGAGGATATGATCGCCGGCAACAAAACTTTTAAAAGAACTTACTTTAGCAACAGTTTTCCAGGGAGATGTGGTTGATAATCCATCATTACCATCGCTTCCCGAGCCTGATACGTAGTAGGTTTTTGCATTGGCTAAATGCGAGTACGCGATTAAGAATAATAGCAAAAGTGATTTCACGGTTTTTCGATGTAGGTTATTGGTTAAGCGTTTTTACTTTTTCAATTATTTCAAGTGTGGAATTGAGACAATTGAGAGGTAATGCTTTCAAACGTTAAAAAGAAAGGAATTATTACAAAATGATAATACTTAGGGTAGTAGTACGTTTGATCATCGTAATAATGTCGTATTTAACCGTAATGATACTATCAAGATTATGATTGTGAGCTATGGTTTTTCCTACATTTGCACCCATTAATCAATTGCTAAGATGATCAACAATGAAAATAGTACATTTCAAAGCGAGGTAATTAACCTATTACTTTTAAATATCTCCCGTTTTTCGATGAGAAATGCTTTTTGTATAAATGATATTTTTTATACCTATAAACAGTTTGGTGAATACATTTCAAAAATAAGGTTTGCAGTAAGAGCATTACAAAAGAGTGAGGTGCATATTGGCTTGGTAGCGAATGATGATATTGAAACCTATGCATCTATTATTGCTTTGTGGCTTGAGGGCAAGGCTTATATTCCGTTACATCCTAATCAGCCATTAGATAGATGTAAAGAAGTAACAAGACAAATTAGTATCGGCACAATTTTAGATTCAAATGAGGCATCAAAATTTTTGAATTACCGCGTATTAAATACACGCGATTTACAATACGAGAATAGTTCTTTAGTTAATGATGTCAGCGCTGACGATGATACATTGGCTTATGTTTTATTTACATCCGGAAGTACCGGAAAGCCAAAAGGCGTTACAATAAGCAGAAGAAATTTAGGCGCCTTTATGAATTCCTTTTGGGATTGTGGAATTACAATTACTGAAGAAGACAGGTGTTTACAGTGCTTTGACTTAACCTTTGATGTCTCCGTACAATCATTTTTAGTTCCTCTAACTAAAGGTGCATGTGTATACACCATACCACATGAAGAAATAAAATACAGTTATTTTTATGGCCTTCTCGAAGATCATAAATTAACGTTTGGTGCAATAGCGCCTTCCATGTTGCGTTATCTAAAACCTTATTTCGATGAAATTTATGCACCAAGTATGAAATATTGCATTCTTACTGCAGAAGCATCGCCGCTCGATTTGGTTGAGGAATGGGCAAAATGCATTCCTAATGCTGAGATATATGATTTTTATGGCCCTACAGAAACAACTATTTACTGCACTTATTATAAAATCAAAAGACAATATCCAAATAAAACACTGAATGGAATGATTTCTATTGGTAAGCCTATGAAAAATGTTCAGACAATTATCATTGATGAAGCTCATAATATTTTATCAAAAGGAGAAAAGGGTGAGTTATGCGTTTGCGGAAAACAGGTTACCCCTGGTTATTGGGCAAGCCCGGAAAAAAATAGTGAATCATTTTTCGAAAAAAAATTCAATGGAGAATTACAGAGATTTTATCACACAGGCGATTTATGTTATCATGATGAAGAAGGCTATTTAATGCTATATGGGAGACTTGATTCACAGGCAAAAATACAGGGCTACCGCGCAGAACTTGGAGAAATAGAATTTCATGCAAGAAAGTATTTAAATGGTAATAATGCGGTAGTTCTTACATTCACTAATAATATCGGTAATACTGAACTTGCCCTTTTTGTTGAAGGAGCGATAATAGATACAACATCTCTTATTGATTATATGAAAACTAAATTGCCCTTCTATATGATTCCTACTAAAGTTTTAATAGAACAGGAATTCCCTCTTAATACGAATAGTAAGGTGGATAAAATAAAACTCAAAGAAAAACTTAATGAATCTCTTAAATAACGAATTTTTTGATGGCGTAATAGTTGCAGCTAATCATTAAGCTTTTACCTTAATCACAATAAAAAAGTAATAAAAATATGGAAACCGAATTTATATTGGAGAAAATGACAAAAATATTTAGAAATGTGTTTAACGATGATACAATTAATTTAAATAGTGGCACCACGGCCAAAGACATTGGGTCATGGGATTCTTTATCGCACATGCTTATGATAACGGAAGTTGAAAATGCATTTTCCATAAAATTTAAATTAAGAGAAATTAATAAACTAAAAAATGTCGGGAGCTTAATTGAATTGATTGAATCAAAGAACTTAATTAATTAGCAGGAATTCATTATTATAATAAATATTGCAGATTATTTTTGCGCTGTTTCTGAACCATCCTTTACATGATTTTTACTTCCTTTAATTTCTTAATTTTTTTCCCGATAGTAATTGCGATTTACTATTTGCTTCCTCTTAAATTAAGGTGGGGTTTTCTTTTATTAGCCAGTTATTATTTCTATATCAACATTAAAC
Organism: uncultured Chitinophagaceae bacterium; assembly: GCA_963756945.1. Lineage (GTDB taxonomy): Bacteria > Bacteroidota > Bacteroidia > Chitinophagales > Chitinophagaceae > Ginsengibacter. The sequence continues at coordinate 273,344 of CAVWQJ010000026.1, forward strand.
CAATATATGCTTTATTGCTTGCGGCGATAACATTAATAACTTATGCTTTTGCTCTCTTAATTGACAAAGCTGAATCTCACAAAAAAAAGAAATTACTTCTGGTAATAAATATTATTGTCACACTACTACCGCTGTTTTTTTTTAAATACTACAATTTTGTAAACAATGGAATGTTTCAACTATTGGATTATGCGGGCGTAAGATGGCCATTGCCTGATATAAGTCTTTTGCTCCCTATAGGAATATCCTTCTATACTTTTATGGCATTAAGTTATTCTATAGATGTCTACAATGAAGAAATTGAAGCAGAGAGAAACTTTGGTATCGTTGCACTTTTTTTAGCATTTTTTCCTCTTGTATTATCCGGCCCCATTGAAAGGGCAACTAATATGTTTCATCAGTTCAAAGGAAAACTCATTTTCAATTATGCCAAGATTGTAAGAGGTATTCAATTCATGATGTGGGGATATTTTATGAAATTGGTTGTTGCTGACAGAGTTGCTATTTTAGTTCATTCAATTTACACACATGTTCAACTGCTATCCGGTAGTTCATTATTCTTAGCGGTATTGCTTTACCCGATCCAGGTTTATGCGGATCTTGGCGGCTATTCTTTAATAGCAATAGGTGCAGCAAATGTAATGGGAATAGATGTTATGCAAAATTTCCACAGACCATTTTTCGCTACGTCAATGTCCGAGTTCTGGCGCAGATGGCATATTTCTTTAATCGCATGGCTCACTGATTATATTTACACGCCATTCTCATTTAGCCTGAGAAAATATAAAACATGGGGCATTGTAATGGCTCTTTTGTTAACTTTTATTATTTCAGGGATATGGCATGGTGCAGCCTTAACATTTATTTTCTGGGGCTTTATACAGGGAGCAATTTTGAGTATAGAAGCCTTGACGAATAAAAGAAAGAAATCTTTTATAAAAAAATATAACCTGAGTAAAAAAGGCTGGTTTATTTTTTTAAGCTGTGCTTTTACCTATTTATTGTTTGCATTTTCGGAAATATTCTGTGGGCCAGTAAGTTCCATAAACGATGCTTTTTTTATCATTAAGAAAATATTTACAGAGTTCAGTGGCTCAGTATTTTTTGAAAATCCTTCAATGATTATTTTTCTTTTATTTGGAATTTCACTCCTCTTTTTTATAGAATGGAAGACTGAATACCACGAGAATAACTTTTCTTTTTTTAATAACAAAAACTGGATTATCCGGAATCTATCATACGTTTTTATAATTATTATTATTTTATTAATTGGTGTTTTTGACGGAGGGCAATTTATATATTTTCAGTTCTAACAATGAGTTCATGATAAAATCATTTATATCCAAATTCAAAAATAATCAGTTTCAAAAATTTCTGGTAAGATTATTTTTATTTTTTATTACCCTTATTTTATTCGATTTTATAATTGGCAGCTTGCTTAATTTATATTATTTCAGACAAAAATCCGGTTTTCTTTACCGCACAACTTACGCAATCGAAAAAACTACTGAAGATGTAATAATATTTGGATCTTCGACAGCAACACACGATTATCATCCCGACGTATTTAAGGATCGCTTAAATCTTTCTTACTATAATGTAGGTAGGGACGGAAATACAATTTTATATGATTACGCAATTTTAAAAGGTATCTTAAAAAGATATACACCCAAAATCATAATATTGGATTTTGACATAAACGAATTTAAAAAAACACAGGAGAGTTACGACAGATTATCTCCTCTTTTGCCATATTATAAAACGCACCCCGAAATTCGCCCTGTGGTAGAACTTAAAAGCCCCTATGAGAAATTCAAATTGTTGTCAAAAATATATCCATACAACTCTTTAATTGTTTCAATTTTAGGGGGTAATATTGGCTACTTTAATATAGAGTATTTTAATAACAGGCAAAAAAGCAAAGATGTAAATACTAACGGTTATTTCCCCTTATCAAGCACCTGGAGGGAGCCAGAAAGAAAAGAACCTCCTTCGATAAATTATGAGATCGACAGCAATAAAGTTAAAGTCTATGAAAGTTTTATAAGGGATTGCATTAGTTCAAAAGCGGAGCTATACGTGGTTTGTTCTCCTGTGTTTGTAAAACAAGGCTACGTAAGCCCATCGATTGATTTAGGGGAAGAAATTGCAAAAAAATACTCGTTAAATTTTCTAGACTATTCCAAAGATTCCACAATCTTAAATACGCCCAGGCTTTTTGCTGATATGGTGCACTTAAATAATGAGGGTGCGAAAGCATTTTCTAATAAATTAATTGATATTATTATAGGGATCTCGAGCAAGTTGTAATATAAAAAAGGAGATTGCAAAGTACAATCTCCTTTTTTATATTTTATAATTTCTGCTCTTATCTTATTTCACAAGTTTAACAACAGAAGTATTATTATTCTGTATCATCTTTAATAAATAAATTCCTCTTGCGAAAGCCGAAGTGTTTACCGTTTCATGATAACTCATTCCTGGGTTACTAACATTTTTATTCCATACCATCTTCCCTGCAGCATCGAATAATACCAGTTTAAATTCACCTGTTGCAATTCCATTTATACTAATGTCAAAATGATCAGTAAAAGGATTGGGATAAACTGTTAGTCCTGATTTTTGTTCAGTATTACTTATTAGGGGATTTAGTTGTGAAAAATTACCACCTACTCCTACAGGATTAACTGTTACCTGCATTATATCAGTACTCGTGGCACCACCAGCACTAATAACTTTTAATTGAAATTGATAAACTCCCTGTGCGAGGTTTGTAACAGTTGTGCCTTGCCAACTAGGCTTTGTAATAGTTCCACCGGATGGACCTGATATCTTAGTCCATTGATAGCTCGAAGCAATTACATCAATTAGTCCGTTGCTGGCCCATCCTGCAAGATATACAGTGTTCGTTGGTAAATTAACAACCTGATCAAGGCCAGCGCGGGCAAAGAAGTTACTGATAATTCCTGCGTTAACAGTTACTTGCATTACATCTGTGCTGCTGGCTCCGCTGGCATCAGTAACTTTTAATTGAAACTGGTAAACTCCTTGTACCAAATTTGTCACGTCTGTTCCCTGGGCATTCGGGTTTGTGATAGTACCACCTGAAGGCCCTGCTATTTTAGTCCAGTTATAAGATGAAGCCGGTATAGTTTTCGAACCGTCACTTGCCCAACCTGCAAGACTAACTGTACTTGAGGTAACAGTTTGATCGTTCCCCGCACGGGCAAATAACGATCCACCGCCGCCTGAAGCATTCACGGTTACTTGCATTACATCTGTGCTGCTGGCTCCGCTGGCATCAGTAACTTTTAATTGAAACTGGTAAACTCCTTGTACCAAATTTGTCACGTCTGTTCCCTGGGCATTCGGGGCTGTGATAGTACCACCTGAAGGCCCTGCTATTTTAGTCCAGTTATAAGATGAAGCCGGTATAGTTTTCGAACCGTCACTTGCCCAACCTGCAAGACTAACTGTACTTGAGGTAATAGTTTGATCGTCCCCCGCACGGGCATAAAATGATCCTCCCGCTCCACCCGAAAGATTTACGGTAACCTGTACAACATCTGTGGCAGTTGCGCCTTTGTTATCAGTAACCATTAATTGAAACTGGTAAGTTCCTTGTGTTAGTCCAGTCAGCGAAGTAGTTGCTGAATTAGGCGAAACTATAGTTGCTGCGGGGCCAGATGTTTTTGTCCATGCGTAATTACTAATAGTTCCATCCGGATCTGTTCCGCTTCCGTTCAAAGTAGCAGTACTTGAAGGCAGCGTTACGGTAATATCAGTACCGGCATTAGCTACCGGTGATTGATTCCCTGTAATCGCCCCATTTTTTATAAGAACTGCAGATGTATAAGGAGCAAGGGTTATCGATCCATTATGTGCTATGTTTTTAACATCTAAATAGTTTGCATCTAAAGATATCGTCTTGCTCGTAGATGAGGCATTATACTCAAATCTAAGATCATTGACATTCGTAGTAGTTTTTGGAGACTGTTTTGAATGCAAATCCTGACCGCTAAATGTGTGCCATCCGGATACATTGTAATATACTGTAGTTGGTGGAACAAATAATCTAAGCATGCCGTTATCATCGAGCGGTCGAGCATAATAATTGCTATCCACTGTTCCATACTGCGTCACATCACCAGTGCCAATAGTGTTATAATAAAAGAAGCAAAACTGAGTTGCATCCCTCGCGAAAAAGATATTATTTTTGACTGATAAATTTCTTACTGATGATCCGGATTTATCTCCTTGAATCATAAACGCAGACCTAGTAAAGCCAAGTCCTTTACTATTATAGATAGTGTTATTGCTAATAGTAATATTATAGCAGTTATGTAGCAAAAGACCAGCACTTCCGCAGTTTGCAACAGAATTATTTAACACCTTTGTATCATGAACATTGTCATCTAAAAATATTCCTTCGGCTAATAGATCTGTAGTGTTTGTACCTGCAGAATTACCAATTGTATTTAAAACTATGTTTCCAGTAATTTCTCTACCTGAAGATTGAGAACCGCTTGTATATATTCCACCGCCGTCATCTTTCACGATGCACGAATTGTTGACAAAATTATTAAGTATTTTAGTATTAGTGCCATTGAACAAAATACCGCAATACCCACTACTGTCAATTTGATTATATTGTACCAATGAATAATTACCCGAACAATTAATTGCTCCATAAGAGTAAAAATTCTTTTGCGTTGTTCCTGGTATAAGGCCTGATTTTTTTATAATGTTATATTTAATTATAATGTTATTTTCTCCTGCTCCATACGATGCAATACCTGAATTGTTGCATTCACTGATATTATTATATTCCACATCGGCATATGACGAGGTAGAATTTATTTGGACGCCATCTACACCTGCATAAGAAATATCGCAATTTGTTACGGTCAAATGGGTTCCTGCGGAACTTAAAGCCGATGAATTTGCACCTGTAAAAGCAATATTATCAATTGTTATATAATTTTTGTTGTTACCATTTACCAAAACATCAACGGAAGCTACCTGCACTTTTGAAGGAGAACTTCCACTATAAACTCTTATTTTTTTTGTTGAAGGATTGTAATACCATTCATTTTGAGCATCAAGCGTTCTCACGTCATTTTGAATAAAAAATCCCCAGCTATCTGAAGTGGGATCAACAGTTCCTCCTGAATAGGTTAATTTGCCCCCTGATTGACTTGTAATGGCTCCTTTATCCCATGACCATCTATAAGTTCTTATTACTACATCTGCCCCTACCCAGTTAGGCGAGCCAGTTAGAGAGTTACTTGTGATTGATGTACTTCCTGTATGAGATTGGAAGGTTAAATACGTCCCGGAATTTGGATATCTGCCAACCGGAGTATTTGCGCTGTTAATTGACACCATTTTAAGAGTGGATAATGAAGATACTGCCCCCGAACTTTCCCAAATGTTTCCACCTAAATTAGTCCATCCGTTTACTGTTGCAAAACCTGTGATTACTGGCTTTGCACCAGAACCATACGCTCCAAATGTTATTGGATTTCCTGACGAACCCGAGTTATTAATTTTAATACTACCATAAAAAACTTCTCCTCTGTTAAAAAGTATTGCATCTCCTGCGACAAAGCCGGTAAAGGAACTTACTTTGTCAAGTGTTTTCCAGGGAGACGTGGTTGATAAACCATTGTTATTATCATTCCCGGAATTAGATACATAATAAGTTTTTGCGTCTGCGGTAAAACATATCAGCAATGTAACGATTAAGGTTGATAAGAATTTTCTCATAAAGTTTAAAGCGTTTTTCATTAGGTTTTTTTTTATATTAAAATTTTGTTTACATCGCAAAAATTTAGACCGTGCTTTATCTACTAATTGAACATCAAAAATGAGAAGGTAAGTATCACTTGAATCGAACTAGTTAGTTGAACGTCTTGCAGAGGCCTATAGGATTTCAGTGTGATAATTCTATTTTCATTAAGCTTTTCAGGATTTGTCTTTACAATTTTTCGTCATTAAATTTCCCATGTTGATATCAAAGTAATATTTGGCAAACCTTGCTAAGCAAATTCCAAACCATAAACTTCAATGATCATTAAAATTTATTTTTGCAACATTTTTTATCAACAAATTGAAATAAATTATGTGGACAAAATCACGCCGACATTCAATTTTATATTGTAAATGAAATATTTACGGAGTAAAATTTGTTAAAAAAAACAAATCTTAAATATTTGTTAAAAAAAAATCTTTTTTGGCATAATTTTTAGATGCGGTTTTTCTCTATTCCTCTTTCTATTTTATATTCATTCAATTCAGACAGAATAAAGATTTGATCGTTCGCTCTGAACACCTGCAGACAAGATCAGCTTATTGATGAAGGAATTTTCACACAACTTAATGAAGGAATTTCACACAACTTAACTTTGTGTTATAAGTCATGAATTAAACATTTTTCTTATATTTTATTCAAATATTTCAAAAACAGCATTATATTTGATGTTTCCTGCACGATTTAATTGAACAGAAAACGATTTAGATATTTCTGTTCAGCAAGATGAAATCCGATACCAGATAAAATCGTATATCCTAAATATTTCAAAAACAGCATTATATTTGATGCTTCCTGCACGATTAATTGAACAGAAAACGATTTAGATATTTCTGTTCAGCAAGATGAAATCCGATACCAGATAAAATCGTACATACTTTTTTCAGATTCTATCCAAAATCTTTCTTAACGAAAGTAAATTAATTTTTTAAAACTTATATTTATTGAAAATGAGTCGCTTATGTAAAGCCCTAAAAAATAAAATAGAATTAAGGTATCTTTTTAGAAAAAAGAGAATCATACCAATTTTGTTTCTATTTATTACGTTCTTTGCTAATTATTCTAAAGCACAATCCCGCTTATACCTTTCAAATGATGACCATACAGATTACATGTGGGCCGCCAATGAAACGGCTTATGACAGCGCTTTTGCACAGATGATAGACGCATGGATTGCAAATAATAATGCAACTAACGGAAACTCTCCTGATTATCAAACTAAGTTTAATTGTGATGGCAGTTATTGGGCCTGGGCTTATGAAAAAAGCAGAACACCTGCTCAATTTCAAACTTTTATTAACCAGGTAAAAAGCGAACGAATTGTAATACCCATGAATCCCCTTGTACTAACCTATGGTTGCGTGCCTACAGAAGCTACACTTAGAGGTATGTACTATGCAGGAGAATTAGAGCGAAAGTATAACCTTAACCTTGATATTGCTCAGAGTATGGAAGACCAGGTATTGCCTTTGGGCTTACCTTCATTGTGGAAAGGTTCTGGCGCTAAATATGCGTGGCATGGGGTATGTAACTGCGCCACTTTTGTCCCCGATCTAAATAATCCGAGAGAAAAAGAGATTTATTGGTATAAGGGATTAGATGATTCCAGCGTTCTTATGAAATGGTACAATTTTATTGCTGCCGGCTCTCTCGGCGGATATGCAGAAGCAGCAGATCCAACTAATGCGGTTTCTTATTTAACCGATAAAGTAAATACTTCCAGTTATAACTACAATATTGCTGGCGCTTTTGGGGTTGGCGGCGATGGCCTGGAAACTAAAACAGACCATCTGGTATCTGCTGCTCAATCTTTAAGTGATGCTTCCAGACGAGTTATAGTTTCTAACGAACTTGACTTTTTTAGAGATTTTGAAACTAATTATGGCGCAACACTACCTTCCCTTACCCAGAGTTATGGTAATGATTGGGACCACACCTGCTCATCACTTGCGGAAGTAAGTGCCAATATAAAGAGATCCCTGGAAAAGTTAAGATCAGCGGAAGCCATGGCAACCATTGTGGCAAGGACAAACCCTTCTTTTGCAACTGCTTTGGACAGTTTGCGCAGAGATGCCTGGATGTCTTTAGGACTTTATTGGGAACACGACTTTGGAGGCAATGGAACCGGAGTAACCAGTGATGAAAGGGTTGCATGGGAAATAAGAATGCAGCAAACTTTTAGTAGCTATGTAAATCAATTATATGATCTGGCTAAAGCTAACCTCGCTAATCAGGTAAAAAAAGTATCCGCTAACAAAAGTTTTGTTGTATTTAATCCTTTGGGTTGGACAAGAACTGACTATACTGACTTTGTCTATTCCGGTTCATTACCTGTCCATGTAATGGATGTCACTTCTAATACAGAAGTAAAATCACAAGTTGTAAATATAAATGGCACTCAATATTTAAGAGTATTAGCAGCAAATATCCCTTCAGTTGGTTATAAAGTTTTTGAAATAATAAATGGGGCAGGCGCAACTTTTCCAGACGCCGGTTCTCTTGATAATGCTTCCAGAACGATTGACAACGATTATTTCACAATTGTTTTCACGAACAATGGTGTGATTACAAGTTTAATTGACAAGACACACGGAAATAAGGAATTGGTAAGTACTAACAGTGACAGCAGTTACATTAATAATATAAGTCAAGCCTCTACTTTTGATACCACTTTTACAGGCAGTGATAATGCCAATGGATCTTTTACTCTTGAAAGTAACGGCCCTGTTAGCTTATCTGTTAAAATAACATCAACAGCAACTGTAAATCACGAAACTCTTTTGACTGTCTTCAAAGATATTCCCCGTATAGAAATAGATAACAAAATAACTCAAAATTTTCTCAACCACTACCTATATACTATATTTTCATTCAACAATACAAGCATAAGTTCGCCCACTATCTGGCATGAAGAAAATGGTGCAGTAATCAATGCAAAAAAAGTTAGCCATGGAGGACATTATGCCGATCAGCAGGCACGTTATGACTGGTTAACTTTAAATCATTTTGCAGCAGTAAGCAGCAATGGTAATTACGGCGTCACGCTCTCCAACCAGGATTGTTATTTTATGGAGACCGGTAGCAGTAATATTCAAACTCTTGATGAAAATACAGCTAGAATAAAAGTGCTTATTGGAGGTTCAATTGACGGCTACGGTGCGTTCAATCAGGCCAATGAAACAGAATTCAATCAACGATATGCCATAAGCACTTATAATACTTATTCAACTGCTAACTCAATGAAAAGTGCTCTCGAACACCAAAACAGTTTAGTTTCTGCAGAAATTAATAATACTTCAGGAAACTTGCCCGAAGATAATTTTTCTTTTATGACTATCGCCGATCCAAATACTGTTCTTTGGGCTTTAAAACCTGCTGAAGACGGTATGGATTCAAAAGGTGCTGTTGTGAGGGTTTGGAACTTCGCTAATACTTCTGTCAATACTAGTTTTATTTTTAATGACTATATTACTGAAGCAAAAAATATAACACATGTTGAGACTGATATCTCCGATGCCTCATTTTCTAATAAAACACTTAATACTCTTATTGGTAAAAATCAATTGAAATCTTTTAGAGTTAAACTTATTGATAGCAGCCCGTTACCAATAAGTTTAATTGAGTTTAGCGGTATGAAGCAAAATGGTATCAATAAATTAAACTGGCAGGCTGAAGAGGGAATGAATTTTTCTTATTATAATATTGAGCGTAGCACTGATGGAAATACTTTTGATTCAATTGATATTATTGGTGGTAATGGCAATTCTCAATACGATTATGATGATAGTAATATTGATGAAATAAAGCCTTACTATTATCGTTTAAAAATGGTTGACAAAGATGGAAGCTTTACCTATTCCAATGTAATATTAATAATGGCGGACAATCACGTTAAAGATATTTTGGTATACCCCAATCCCGCACATGATCAATTAAAATTTCAGCTTATACTTGAAAAGAAATCGCGTTACGATGTCTTGATAAATGATATAAGTGGGAAAACAATAATGAAATTGCCCCCACCACTATTTGAAGTAGGCAATAATTATTTCTCTATTAATACCAGTAGCTTGCCAATGGGTACTTATACATTAATTGTGCAGAATACTGAAAATAAATACATTCGTAAGTTCATAAAACATTGATGGAAGGTTTCTTTCATCATATCACATTCCTGATCCCTTTTATTCTATTCATCTTTTTAAGAGAAAACCGGAAATATCGTCACCTATTTACGTTTCTGTGGTAGAACTTACGTATAAAATAATGGCGTCGGTTTGCATCTATTATATGCAAAACATTTTCAGATGATTTTAAGCTGGCATTACAAAACCAGTATTATAAAACAGAAAATTTCGATAATCCTCAAAATATTAAAAATCTTCTTCTGAGATGGAAGGGTATATAAAAAACATTTACACTTAAAAATAAATGGGAAGATGATAGCATTTTGTTTTTACAAATTATAAAAAAAATGATAATGCCATTTGGACTTATTTTACAACAATTGTCGTGAACGGCATAAAAAATTTGAATTAGATATAATTTTTATGAACTCTACGATAATCAAATTCAATTAGTATATATTACTGTAAATGGAAATCGGAAAAGCAATCGCCTCACAAATCCCGAGAGTAAAGTTGCTTTTAGTCTTTAGTTCTCTGGAAGTGCTATATTAAGTCGACTAAATTTGCCACTTTTTTGCGTGTACGCCAATAAACATTTTCCATGAATTTATGGGCAAATTCGCCATTGCGCCCAATACTCAAGAGGTTTTTAATATGTGTTGATTGTTCAAAATCCTGGCGATCCTTTTCATACTCATTAAGAAAAACTGGGTAAGCAATAGATGTTCGCAAAAAATGTGTTCTAACTGCGGCCATTACCAAATGTTGCCGTAAACATCAATCCAACCGTTATTATAAAAAGTTACCAGTAACCTAAAAGAATTCCTGAAGATAGTAACATAAAAAAACCCCCCGCAACTTCAGAGGGTTTCTGGTATCGGGGAGCAGACTTGAACTGCCGACCTTCGGGTTATGAATCCGATGCTCTAACCAGCTGAGCTACCCCGACATTTTGGGCGGCAAAGATAATGTATTGCGGAAAACAGGCAACATGAAAAACAGGTTTATTGCAGCATTATTTTTTAAGAAGTTCCGGCCTGGGTATACTTGTAGCGCCTTTTGGAGACAATCCATAGCGCCATTAATTGATTCAGTATTTAATACGTAGGCCAGCCGAACTTCTTTTTGCCCAAGGCCAATTGTTCCATAAAAGCCCGTAGCGGGAGCCAACATAACAGTAGATCCTTTCATAATCGAATGACTCAAGCAACCATTGACAAAATTTGTCTGCATCATCAATAGGCAATGATGCCATCGCATAAAATGCTCCGCCTGGTTGCGGGCAAAATACTCCCGGAATATCATTTAATCTTTTTACAATAAGATCTCTCCTTAATTTATATTCAGCCTTTTGTTTCTTCAAAATAGTTAGCAGGAAGACTAATGGCGGCTTCACCAATAATTTGTCCAAACGATGGCGGGCTTAACCTTGCCTGCGCAAATTTCAAAACTGTTTCCAGCTACTGTTTTGTTCCTTGTTACCAAAGCCCCAATCCTTGCTCCGCAAGCGCTATATCTTTTACTTATTGTATCCATCATAACCACATTTTCTTCTACACCGGTCAGTTGCATAGCACTAAAATGCTCTCCTTCATAACAAAATTCGCGGTAGGCTTCATCAGAAAATAAATATAGATTATGCTTTCGTATAATTGTTTTCAGCACTTCCATTTCTTCCCTGCTGTACAAATAACCTGTTGGGTTATTGGGATTACAAATTACAATTGCTTTTGTTTTACTAGTGATTACTTTTTCAAATTCTTCTATTGGTGGCAAAGCAAAGCCGGTTTCAATAGAAGAAGTAATTGGCTTTACAACTACATCTGCCGCCACTGCAAAACCATTGTAATTGGCATAAAAAGGTTCCGGGTATAATTACTTCATCGCCAGCATCAAGGCAACCCATAAATCCAAATAAAATAGCTTCACTTCCTCCGGTTGTTATTAAAATATCGCGATAATCCACTTCAATGTTTACGGATCGATAATATTCAACCAACTTCCGGCGATAGCTTTCATTGCCTGCACTATGGCTGTATTCCAAAATTTTAAAATCTGAATGCCGTACTGCATCAAGCGCTTCTTTTGGAGTTTCAATGTCTGGCTGGCCTATATTGAGATGATAAATTTTTATCCCTTTAGCTTTGGCTACTTCTGCATAAGGAACCAATTTTCGTATTGGAGATGCGGGCATTATTGTGCCGCGATGGCTTATTGATAACATTCTGCAAATATAAGATTGGGGTATGATATCACTATTTATAAAAGAATTTTTCAGTTATTTTGCCATCGTTAAATTCAACAAAAACCGTCTTATTCAAATCGTTGTTAAATGCTCAGTATATTATAGGTGTTTTAAATACATGTGTAGCCATCCGTGAACAGCTACGCACGGAATAAATGCTCGGCTACCATTATGCTGATTAATACTTTACGGAATATCAGGATAATAAGCGGTCTATCAATTACAAAAGTTCTGTTAATGCTATTGAAATCTCAATTCTTTCTATATACTTTTGACTACTGTTTTTCTTTCAACTATTCAACCTTAAAAGACGAAGTATTTATTTTCCTGCAAACCGCAATGTCACGCTGCCGGTGATTATCAGGATATATAACAGCATTTAAATCAGAAAGAAAAACTTAATCTTTTGAAATCATTATTATATCGCTTTTTAATCGGTTGCGCAGGCTCCGATGAAGATATTCTTAAAAGATGCCCCCGCTCTGAACATATAAAACATGCGGGCTTTGGCGCTCTTGTTTTGGTTCCGGCAACGTTGGGTTTATTCTCCATGACCTATGCTATTTCAACATTTGTAAATAATCCTTATCTATATATTCTTGCAGGAATAGTATGGGCTTGCATTGTTTTTATTTTCGACAGATTTATCATCTCTACATTTCGCAAAAAAGGTTCTATATTAAAAGATATCAGTTCGCTTACATTTTTGTCACGGGTTGTTTTTTCAGCTTTCGTTGGCATTGCGGTAGCGCACCCATTAGTACTGCTTTACTTTCATGAAAGTATTGAGGTTAATATGGATGAAGTGGCTCATGCAAAAGTAGATAGCATTGAAAATGTTTATCAATTGCAGAAAAAAGAATTACAACTGCAAAGGGATAATATTGATAACACGGCAAAGGCTATATCCGATACCATTCATACCCAGGAAGGAATTCTGCATGATGAAATAAAGGGAGTAGTAAGAAGCGATGATCGCACAACCGGAAAAGCTGGCGAAGGCCCGACTTTTAAATATGATACTGCCTATCTTAACCGGTTATATAACGATCTGGCACAAACGAAAATATCCAATGAAGCAAAGAAGATTGAAAACACAATTGCAATAGCAAAACTCGACTCAACAAGACAAGCAAAAATAAACAGGCTTACTTTTAGCCGCGATTATCTTGAAAGAGAAAATGCATTAAGCCGGTTAACTGCTTCCAATAGCATTATCAGGATCACTACCTGGTTCTTAATTATCTTTTTCATTTTAGTTGATATTTTACCGGTAACCTGGAAAGGATTAACAAGCCGCGGCCCCTATGATGAATATTTAAACGAAATTGAATTGACAATTAAAAATGAAGTACAGGCCAACATAATAGACTCCGAAACCAAATTAGAGTTGCATAAACGAATAGAAGAAAAAGGAATTGATGGATAATGGCGAAAGTTTACAACATGCAGCGTATGCCGATAGCTGATTTAATCCGGCTTAAATATAATTCACTTTTTTAATCGGAGACAATTTTTCGATCACTTTACAATAGTTTCAACAACTTCTTCTGCAAAGCCAAAAGATAAAGTCATTCCTGCTCCGCCGAGTCCATTGATAATATAAACACCTTCTTCCGCCTGCAGAAAAATATCCGTTTTACCATTCGTCATTTTAGGATAAATGCCATGCCATGATTGAATCAATTTCCATTGATCAGTAACGGCAAAAGTTTTAAGATAGGTTGTAATTAAGTCATTAATATACACTTCATCAAAAGGCGAAAATGTCAATCCATATTCATGTGAATCGCCCACGGTAAGTTCGCCTTTCCCATTTTGAGAAACCATAACGTGAATGCCTAATCGCAGGTAATCGCTTAATTCATTTTGATATCGCTCTTTCAGCAATGGCAGTGATGGCGCAGCTTTGAAACTTTCATAATGAATAAGTGATAAGCCTCCGCATAAAGCCGTTCCAATCCTGAACTGTTTGTCAGCATTCATAAACCGCATCATCTGCAGTTTACATTTTGTTAACTGCAGCTCTGCAAACTTTCGCAGGATATAGTGTTTCAAAATCGGCACCGGAACAAATGCAAATAACATCAGCTTGCATCGATTCCTCGCCAACCATTACTTTATTTTTTTCAATTGCGGTTACATTTTTATTCCATATAAAATTAACATCATGAATTTCTGATAAATAAGACAGGCAGTGCAGCAATAGCTTCTCTTGGGTCTATAATCAATTCTGTTTTGCTAAACAATCCGCCAATTAAATTATCCGGATTAACACCATTTATTTTCTCCTTTATCTGCGATGGATTCATTAAAGTAACAGGGCGATCATTTTTATTAAATGCTTCATACAACTCCTGCAATACCGTCCATTCATCTGCATGATAAGCCAAATGAATACTGCCGCATTCATCGTACCAAAAGCCGGCCGTATCCGCAATTTCTTTCCAAATGTTTCTGCTGCGCAATGCACGATTATACATTGTTCCATCGGGCTGGCCAACGGGCCAAACCATTCCAAAATTTCTTACAGATGCGCCAACCGCTTTTCCCGATCTTTCAATAACAGTTACTTTAAAGCCATTTAAAGAAAGTGCCCTTGCGGTTGCCAAGCCTACAATCCCTGCTCCTATTACTATCGCTGATTTACTCATAGCCTCACCCCAACCCCTCTCCATTCGACATGCCAGTAGGGAACTAACTTACCGAATTCCCATGAATTAATTCGAGTCACGTAAGTTATGAAGGTTGTTTTTTAAATTGTTAAGGATATAATTTCCTGTTCGTCATTTTTTAACTGAACAACGTTACTCCTTTTATACTTTCTATTAAAATAACGTAATGCCAGTAAGGTTCCCGCAACGCCAACAATTGACAGGTACATAACACCGTTAGAATACACAGTTGCCCATGGTAATTTATTGCTGTAAACAGATTTACTTACAATAACCAGTACGCTTCCCAAGTAACCAAATGAGTCAGCGATGTATATCAGGAATCCAACGTTTCCGCCATGTCTGAAAGTTGCAATCAGCCTTTCGAACAAAATACAGTTAAAAGGAATATAGCCCATATACAATCCCAGTCCCACTAAAGTCATCCATAAAAAAGGAGAAAGATGATGATTGATAAACATCCACGAACTGATTCCTGCTAATAAAAAACCTGCGACAATAATGATGTGTGTTATAACAAGCGCTCTCTTGTTATTGCGTATAATAATCATACTGCCAATCATTATTAATACAATTATAGTGATCGGTATTTCCGTTGCGGTAAAAACAGAAGGTTCATTACCAAAGCCCAGTTCCTTCCAAATATCAGCAGCAAAATTATCGCGTATATCGCGGAACACAGTTAAGAAAACATATAGTATAACCAGCAATATCAGCCCGTATTTAAACTCATTAAAAAATATTTTCCGCTCCATTTTATTCATAGGAAGCCGAACGATCCGGCTTGCAACATCTTCTTCGGAAGGTGCCGGAATTTTTTCCAGTAAAAAAACAAAAAGCAATAAGGGTAGGATAAAAACGAGCCCGGTAATAAAAGGAAGCCACCAATCGGTTACATGAAAATCAACCTGCAAATATTTTGCTACTGATTTTACAAAACCAGATGAAAAAATAAAACTTACTGCAAGAGAAGCGCCAATAAAATCGGTGGCTCTTCTTCCTTCAACAAATGAAAAAACGATTCCCCAAATAATACCTAAAGGAAATCCATTAATAAATAAAAATATAATGTTGAATGGCGCAGGTGTTATTGCAAAAAGTAATAATGCTATCCATGAAATACCAATGAGCAACAGAATTAATTTTCCTCTTCCAAACCTCTTTAACTCAGCAATAAATTTTATTCCGTAAAACTTACTGAACATGTATGCAATCACCTGGGTTATAACCAGCGCATCTTTGTAGTCCATGCCAAATATAAGTGGCGCTTTGCTGAAACTGCCAACAGTAAATGGTTTCCGGAATGCATATACCGATGCATAAGTTAAGAAAGGTAATGATCGATGCGAAGATCGCTACATAAGTATCGCGGTATTTGTTTTTAGTAACTGGTATGGAAACTGGCTGCACTTATCAAAGAATTAATGAAGGCAAAATTTCTAATGAATCTATAATATAATCAGGCTTGATATTTTATCAATTGCTCCTTAGTATAAGCGCCGGTAGTTACGCCCACCACAATGCCGCATCCGGCGTTCTGGCCTTCTTCAATATCTACTTTAGTATCGCCAACTTTTGCCACATCTTCTGCATTGCTGATGTTTAATTTCTGCATAAGCTTTTCTATCATATAAGGATGCGGACGACCTTCAGGAACTTCATCGCTGCAAATAACTTCGTCTATGAATGAGGCGTTATCCCACCCAAGACGTTTTAAAATAGGCGTGGTAATAACCCGGGTAAACCCGGTATTGAGTGCCACTTTTACTTTGTTGGTATGTAGTTCGCGGAATACTTTTTCAGCAAATGGCAGCGGAACCAGGCCTTCGCACGTTTCATAATACGCTACCATTTGATTTGTAAAATCTTCGTGAATAGCATCTATAAATGCCTCATCTTTTTCATAACCAGGTTTATATTTTGCAACTATTATTTCTATTGCTTCTTTCTTTCTGTATCCCATTACTTCGTCTACATCGGCGGCATCTACATTTTCTATTCCTGCGTTTAAAAAGGCCTTTCTGAAAACATCATTTATATTTCCTTTGTCGGCAACAGTGGTTCCTGCAATGTCGAATACTACCAGTTCAATACTCATTCATTTATTTTTTAGTAAGGTGATTAATCATCATGTTCCTGTAACGTTGTAAGTCCGGCAGCGGCAACATGTTCTTCTTTTGCTCTTTCATCCCAGCCTCTAAGGGTAATATATAAAGTGAACCATTCTTCTTTTTCAAAATCTTTTGCTTCCTGTTCGTTCATGCGTCCGCCCTGGAAATTCAATGTGCTTTTACTGGCTTCTGAAAGCTTGTCGTAATAGGCAGGATTTTTATAAGTAAGGTAGCGTTTTGCAGCAACATGCGATTCAATGAGCCTTGTTATTTTTTTAGAAAATCCTTTCCCAGCAAGGTATTCGGCGCCAATTTTTTCATGGTCCACAATGCCATACCCATCCATATAATCCACATCCATAATGTGTTCGCATAAATGCCCTATATCGTGAAAGAATGCAGCAAGAATTACTTCATCATCATAGTTTCCTTTTTCGGCTAACTGAGCGCATTGGCACATGTGTTCAATTTGCGAAACCGGCTCACCAATATAATCTTCGTCACCATAGTTGTTATATAGACTCATTATTTCATCAACAACTTCTATAGCCTTAGATTCTTCCATAATTTTTTTAGCAAATATTCAAAAGAAAAAGAAAATGAGACGGAATAAATTCCATTCCGTCTCTATGTTCTAAAACCAAACTGGACTATAGTTTACTGAAGTAACCACATCGTACCATTTATGTCATCGTTGCCACCGAATTGCGATTGCAATGCTGCCTGGTAGTTCTCTGCATTTGCTGTTTGTTCTGAGCCAGGATATTTAAACCGCAAAGCAATTCTTCCGCCATTTCCTGTGCCCGGGCCGGTAGTGAAGGCGGGCACGCCGGTTCTCCGATATGTGAAATACGATTCAAACCCAGAGTGACGGAACAAAGCAATATATCTCTCCTTTAATATTTGCGTTAAGCCTGTGCCATTATTACCGGAATATTTTACGGAACCCTGATTGTAGTAAGTATCAAAGTCAAAATTAACACTATAGGTATTATAACTTGCCGTTGAGCCCGGGGCTCCTGATTGATAAAAATAAACCGTGAACGAGCCCGATTCGGGAATCCCATAATAAGACATAGATGCTTTAATGGCTGCCTTGTAATGTGCTTCCGCATCGCCTAACGGACCCGAGCTAACCCACCCCCGGTTGATAGCTTCAGCAATATTAAACAGCAATTCAGGATAACCAATTTGAATACTGGGCTCACCTGTGTATGTTTCATAATACCGCTTCCGGTTGATCAATGAATATTGACCACTGTTTCCTTTTACATACATTATTCCCAAATCTTCACCCGGGTCCGCTCCTAAAAATGCATCAAAACTCGTTGGACTTTTTCCGCCTGCTACCAATGCCGCGGCTGGTTCTGCTGTTACAAAAACCCGTGGGTCGCTCGTTTTGGTAAGAAGACTAATATACGTTGCGGAAGTATTGTACCGTAAAGCATCAAACCCAAAATTATCCGGGTTCATTGGGTAGTCATTTGTTGGGTAAACAAACTGGTACTGAAGATTATCATCCATGCTTGTCATGATAGGATACTTATTCGCATCACTTAAAATAGTAGCAAACTGTTGTTTTATGTTTAGGTCTGCATCGCTCTCTTTTTTACTTAAGGCAATCAAAAGGCGAATCCGAAAAGTATTTACAACCTTTCTCCATTTTGACAGATCATTACCCAAATATATATCTCCGCTTATGGTAGCATTCTCTGTAATTAATTGTCCTAACTCTGTATTAGCACTATCAAGCCATACAAAAGCTTGCTGAAACACTTTCTTTTGAGGATCATAAACAGGGGTTAAATTTTCGGAACCCTCCAAGGCTTCTGTCATAGGTATATCGCCCATTTCAAGACTCATTTTCGTAAAGAAATAAGCTTTAAAAAATTTTGCCATTGCCTCATACGAATTTTCGGCAGGCAATCCACTGTTTGCCGCTTCATCAACCATTTTGTTTACATTCTTTAAAGTGCCATAATAATTATCGCCCGAACCAAAGTCATAACGATTATTGCCATAATAATCATAATTGCATAAAAAATATTGCGAGAACCTTTCCCCGGATCCATAAGGAGCATCATACATGCTGTTTAAAATACCATTAAACAATAAAGAGGCAGGAACACTCGTCGGCTTATTTTCGTTTAGATTTAAATCTTCGAATGTTTTTTTGCAACCTGCGCCTCCGATGGCAATAACTGCAATAAGAAGTATATAGAATGTGCGTTTCATTTATTTATTTTTTTGTTTTTCAGAATACTACATTAATATTAAAACCATACCTGCGTGTTGTTGGAGATTGTAAGGCAGTTCCACCCTCTTCATAATTGTACTGATCAAGATCCACATCTTTGAACCGTTTGTCTTTGTAGAAATAGAGCAGGTTACGTCCTACAAGTGAAAAAGTGACTTTAGTGATAAAAGATTTATTCAGCATTTTATCAGGCAAACTGTAACCAATAGTAACCTCTCTTAATTTGGCAAAACTTTTACTCATCAGGTTTGCCTCACTTATATTATAGTATTTACTTACATAGTCCTGTACCTGCACAACCTGGCTGTTAGAGGCAAACTGCAAATCTTTATAATTAAGAATAGCTCCTGTTTGTCCATCGTAGTTAATAGCAGTACCATTGGACACAACTACTCCCTCTCCGACATAAACGCCCGGGTAGTTTGAATCTCCTGCATGATCATTATCTGTTGACCTCGCTGCTCCAAGTGCTCCTTCGGCTGTTTCGATATTCCTTCCGCCACGCATAGTTTTATTATGCATATAATCAGTAGTGACTCCGCCTACGCTTCCATCAAATTGAAAACCTATTGATAAGTTTCTCCATGAAACTGAATTGTAAATACTCCATTGGTATTTTGCATTTAAATACCCTAAAAATTGGGAAATGGGGTTAGATAATGGTTTGCCTGCAGCATCATTAATGATCTTACCATCCGGAGTTCTTACAAAAGCGCTGCTATAGAATTTATCAACCCGGTCTCCTTTTTTAAAGAAGGTATTGTAAACTGTTTGACCCGGAGGAAGTTCAAGATATCTATCCTGGAAAGTGGACACATTTATTAGCACATTCCAGTTGATTCCATTCGCTGTTTTTACTGGCGTGCCGGATAATGAAAATTCATACCCTGTTTTTTTGGTTTTTAAAGCATTTAAAACATATATACTGTAACCCGTGGCACTTGAGATGGGGTTACTCAATATCCGCGGCCCATCGATATACTGAAAAGCGGTAGCACTTAAACCAAGCCGGTTTTTTAAGAACTTCATGTCAAACCCTTCTTCGAAATTTACGCGATTAAAAGTTTTTATATTCGGATCCACAAGTTCATCAGAATAGGTTGCGGCGGCCTGGTTGTTGTATGGCTTTGAAGTAGAATAAACAGGAATTAAAGAATAATCGGGACCGCCATAAGGAGACAAATAATTATTTCCATAATCTAAAGGATAATCATATAGTGAGTTTCCGGAAGGAGGGTTACCAAATGCAGAAATAGTCGAATAAGGAGCCATTCCAATAGTAGACGAAGTAGCATCGCCATGTACATCTGCAAAAGAACCACGAATTTTCAAAAATGAAATCGCTTCAGGCAGGTGCACATAATCAGAAATAGCCGAAGCCACTGAAATACTCGGATAAAAATAGCTGTTATGATTTTGGGGAAGAGCAGATGATTTATCCACGCGACCGGTAAAAGATAGCGTTGCATATTTATCAAGAGAAGCATCGAGAGAGCCATAAGCACTTATTACTCTCATATCTGAAGCAAAGCTGTTTGACTGAACAGGATTGAGAGAATTGCTAAAACTATATACGCCTGGCACACTTAAATAATCAGTAGATGTAAAATTTGAATTGTACATAAACGACCGGATGTTGCCACCTACGAAACCGCTAAGATTCAGAAAGTTTTCTACAGTATAATTATAATTCAGCAGGACCTCCGAGTTGTTTTCAAAAAGGTTGCGGTGATCTTCTCTGTAGTCTCCTTTATTACCTTCCCTGCTGTAAGGGTGTGCCGAGTAGGGCATCTTTTCGGTTCTTAATAAGTTATAAGTAGTTACCTGGGTACGGCCCGTTACATTGAGGTTTTTATTTATCTTAAAATTTGCAGAAACATAACCATAGACATCAGTTTTATAATGGCCGCGCAGCCATTCATTCACCATAAACCATGGATTATGGTAGCGTTGATATTCGGCAAAAATATTCTGCGTTCCTACTTTACCAGGCTGCCACTCTCCTTTAATCAACGGTGATGTGACATCCCAGTCATCACCTGTCCATACTGCCATGTTATATATCAAACTATTGGGCCCATAATCCACATCGGGGAAATTAGGAGTGTATTGCCTGTTGAAATTCATATTGGCTTCAATCTTTAATCTCTTCGAAGGATTGAAAGAACCATATAAATTAAAGTTTGTAATATTCAGTTGCATGTTGGGAATGATACTTTCCTGGTAAGAATGGGAAAGAGAAAAACGAAGATTATAATTATCACCTGCAGCACTTAGAGAAATATTATTGGTAGTTTGGAAACCCGATCTTAAAAAGCGATTCAAATTACCTTTACCGCGGGCAACAAAGGGAGTTGGTTTTATATTACCCGTCCATACATAACCGCCGGGAAAAGTAGTTGTAAATGTTTGGTTAGGATCGTATTCTCCGTCCCATTGTGGTATTAATTGACCTTCAAACTTGGGGCCCCACACATCATAGTCAGCATCATTTAAGCCGCCACCCAAACCGTTTCCAAAAGCATACAAGCAATTTTCACCGGGTCCATATGCATCCTGAACTCTAGGAAATGCAAGAAATCCCTTATCGATTGAATTGGTTGAATTGACCTCAACAGTCCATCCTTTCCGGTTTTTATTTCCTTTTTTTGTTGTAATCAAAATAGCTCCATATTGTGCCCGGCTTCCATATAATGCTGCCGCACTGGGTCCTTTTAAGACTGTATAAGATTCAATATCATCGGGGCTGATGTTCCATGTATCGGAGCTAATAGGAATACCATCTACCACGTATAAGGTAATTTCATTGCCGCGCAATAAAACAGTTGGTTTTCTTAATAACTCTGCAGACGGACCCACTGATAGCCCCGCGACTTTTCCGGCTAATCCTGAAATAGGATTCTGATCTCTTGCTTTTATAAGATCCTCGCCCTTTACCTCCTGGATAGAGTAGCCAATCTTTCTCGAGTCCTTTTTAACTCCTAAAGCAGTAACTACTATATTACTCATTAATTGGTTTGAAGCGGAAAGTTCTATTATGGGGTTACCCTCCGAAGAGACAATTTCTTTAGGATCATACCCAACAAAACTTAAAACAATCCTGCTCTGTTTACGAATTGGCAAACTGAATTCGCCATTCTTATTTGTGGATGTTCCCTTGCTTGAATTTTTTATTGAAACACTTACACCTTCCAAAGGGGCTTTTGTGGCCGCATCCACAACTTTTCCTTCAAAAGTGCCGGACTGAGCGAAAATGATTGTTGAAAAAAAAGCTAAATAAATTACAGGAAATAATCTCTTTGTAACCGCGAGGTTGAATTGTTTCATAAACAACTAAATTTTTGAATTTGAGTGGCAAAGCTATCCTGACTATGTTAACGATTTATTAAAGGGGTGTAAACAAAACGTTATGGAATTGTTAGTGGATTGTTAAGGAGAATCTACAAATTAAAATGATCTGCTAGCCAGATGCGGTAGCGGAAAAAATAAACAAGTATAGTCTGAAAGTCAAGCCTGTACTACCTTTAAAAAAAGTTAAACATTACGACAACCCTGACTTGTTTTATTAAGATAACCCTGCTGCATGCACCCAATGAAAAGTTGAAGGTTTATTTTAAATTTAATCCCTGCAGTTTTTATTTGCAATATTTTAAAAATTCAGGCGTTGCGAAAACTTCAACTATAGTTATTTTCATTTGATTTATTAATAAGCTTGCGGAATTGATTTCTGCGATTAGCCCTTTGCGTTATCTCCCCAAGGCAAAGCCGGAAAGTGCACTTATCAATCCTTCTTTTTTATAATTACACCTTGTTGTCTATAGTGTTCTTTTCTTAACTCATCTTCATCATCCATTTCAGGGCCTTTTAAAACTTTGCGCCAGTCAATTTTCCTGTTATATCTTTTCATGGCAACCTGTGGATCAAAAACTTCTTTTGACGGAAAAACCAGCGAGTAGGATTGGTAGTTAGGTTTATCGGTAAACCAATCCTGCAGTAACGTTCCTGTGGCATCATATTGATTTACATAAGGCACATTTAATATTGTATAAATAGTTTTTAATATAGACCCGAAGTTCGCATGCGTGTGTGAAACATAACCATGCTTAACATAAGGGCCAGCCATCATTAAGATGCTCCTGTGTGCGTCAACATGATCAACTCCTCCCTGCGGATCATCTTCTGTAATTATTACCAGCATATTTTTCCAGTACGGCGTTCTTGAAAGGAAGTTCAAAATTCTTCCGATTGCCAAATCATTATCTGCTACATAAGAATGATAATAAGGATAACCATATTCCGGACGTGGCGAAGCCGTATGGTCATTGGGAACCTGCATTGTTATAAGCTGCGGCATTTTAGTTTTACCTTTCAACCACATTTTTGTAAACTCGTGTTCAAATTGTTCCATCCGAAATTGATCGGGAATGTTAGTATTGAAACCTGCGTAATTATGACTTGTAACAGGGTACAACGCTTTCTGCATCGGAACCATTACACTGTGGCCTGAGCCGGTAAGTGTATCGTTCCATTCTTCCCGGTTATGTGCTGTTTCATTGGCTTCGCCAAAATTGTAAAAAGAAATATGGCTCCTGTCCATAGCTTCCCATAGGCCACCCCTTTCTGCATAGTCTTCCGGATCCATACTGCCTGTTGATCCCGGAAACCTTCTGCCGGATGCTTTTGAAAAAAGCTTTGCTGTTTTATCAACGCTGGAATTTGTTTCGACCCACTCATTAGGTATTACACCCAACATCCAATGATGGCCATGTATAGATGCGTCACTATCGCAATAATAATTATCGCCAAAGGCAAATTGTGTTGCAATTTTTAAATGATTAGGCGCAATGTTCACATGATAGAGCGTCTTATCTTTTGCATCCCGCGGAATGATACTAACGTTTACGCCAAAACGAGCCAAAGTTGAATCGCCGATTCCTTTTTTTAACTGGCCCAGCACTTCATCGTATGTCCTGTTTTCTTTAGTGATATAGACTATATATTTTATCGGGCTCTTCCTTATATTTTCTACTACCGGCAGCGGATTTTTCCCATCGTCTTTTACAGTCACCCGCATAAATGTATTGTTAATTGCCTGTCGTGTATAAGCGGCTAACTCTTGCTCATCCGGTATTTTTATTTTTTGAAAAGTGGCCAGTTGTATATCTCCAATATATGTTCCCTGAACGGGTGCAACAAAATCTTTTCCTCCGTTGGGCCCGGCGCCATATCCCCTGCAGCTGATAACATATAAATCTTTTCCGTCTAAAGAAGGCATTACTCTTGCTGGTCCCCAACCAGTTGGTATTAAACCTTTCGTTGTTTTTGTATCCACATCAATTACCGCTACTGCATTAAAACCGAGCAAAGCAACGTATAGCGTTTTTTCATCTTTACTTAACGAAATTCCGAAGGGCAATAGGCCCCGATATTGATCAATTAGTTTATCAACTTTAATATCAATCTGGTCAACAATCTTATGCTCACGGTAATCTATAACCGAAATATTATCATTGGTAGCGTTAGTAACATAAGCATACCTGCTTCCTGCAGCAATAGAGTTAGGACTTGCACCACCCGTTACTTCTGCACCTTCTACCATCTGGCCTACCTGGTATCCTGTTTTAAACCTGTCAATTACTTTGTTATTATCAAGGTCAATTGTATATACACTCATCGCTTCAGGCGCCAGAGGGCTTCCTACACCAGGAATTTTTCGTCCATTTAATACATATCCATTTATAGATTCTTTGGTATCATTGCCATAAGGCTGAATCGGAAGCAGCATACTGTCATAGTTTTGCGGAGTAATATCAGGGATCAAAGGATAATCATACATACCAACGTTAGCCACAAACGCAGTTTTTTTATCGGGACTAATGGCAAGCCCAAATGGCTGCCGCCCGGTTTTTATAGAAGCCGTTATTTTGTGAGTTGTAAGATCAATACGAACCATTCTAAAATTTCCCCTGTCTAAAACCAGCAGTTCATTGTTACTTTCATTCAGTAAAAGATCCGCGGTAAAACTATCTTCATAATCCACAGAGTCAACCATTCCGTTTAATGAAATCGAATCAAGCCGTTGGAATTTTTCAATATCATAAACAATCACAGCCCCATTATCACCGCCGCTTAAATACACGGTTTTTGAATCAGGCGAAAATGCTACACCCAAAAACGACCCGTTAGAAAAAGGTGACGCGATTGTCTTATCATAACTGGGAATTCTTGTATTGGCAAGGGTTTCGTTATCAATAATTGTGAATACGCCATTATGAATTGTAACCGTTTTTTCGCCATCTGGAGATATGGCCATTCCAAAAGGATCATGTGTTATCTGGATGGTTTCTCCCGCGGGGGTTATGTACCTGCCACTGGCTAACACACTTTTATCCTGCTTATCAATGTGTGTGTATGCTTTAATAGCAGGAACCGACAACATCTGGTAAGTTTTTTGCCCATCAACCTGACGATATGAAAATAAAACAGAGCAAAAAAATAATGGAATAAAAAGATTTTTCATTGATATAATAATTAATGATCGGAGAAAAATTTAAGACCGGGGCAATGTAAGAATTGATACAACACCTTTCGACCGGTAAAAAGAAATTTACAATTTAGTAACTTAAAAAATGGAAGCAGTAAATAACAGCAACCACGCTTGCAGGAACTATTCATAATTAACTAAATAAAAAAGCCACATCATCTTTCGTAAGCTTTTTAATAAAACTCTTTTCTTCACTAATAAGCTCTTTTGAGAGTGCCTTTTTCTTTTGTTGTAATTGTAATATTTTTTCTTCAACAGTATCTTTACAAATCATTTTATATGCAAATACCTTTTGCGTTTGACCTATCCTGTGAGTACGGTCTATCGCCTGGTCTTCAACCGCGGGGTTCCACCAGGGATCTATGAGGTACACATAATCTGCGGAAGTAAGATTAAGCCCCACCCCGCCTGCTTTCAGAGAGATAAGGAATGATTTTATATTTTCTTCGTTTTGAAACTGATCCACAATTTCTTTCCGCTTACCAGCCGGTGTGCTGCCATCAAGATAGAGATGTGCTATCTTATTTTTAATAAATATGTCTTTTACCAATGCAAGCATTTCGGTAAACTGGCTAAAGATGAGCAATTTGTGATTACCTGTGTTTTCCAATACTTCACGCAATAGTTCTTCCAGCTTTATACTGGCAGTAGTGGTAACTTCCTCATCTTTTACCAATACCGGGCTGTCGCAAATTTGCCTCAAACGCATTAGCCCTTCAAGAATATACATCGCAGCATTGCCCATACCCGATTCCTCAATTTTATCCAATAATTTATGACGGTAGTAATTTTTATATTCGTCATAAACGGCACGCTGCTCCTTTCCCATTTCGCACCAAAGTATGGTTTCTGTTTTATCAGGCAGGTCAGTAGCTACCTGCTCTTTAGTGCGCCGCATTATAAAAGGATAAATAAGCCTGCGCAATTGTGCTGCGGTTTCGCTATCACCGCTTTTATCAATGGGTGTTGCAAAGTTGGCTTTAAAAAATTCCCTGTTGCCTAAAAAACCCGGATTAAGAAAGTTCATCTGCGCATATAAATCAAATGTATTATTTTGAACAGGCGTCCCGCTAAGTATCAGGCGGTTTTTCGACTGTAATAGCACAACGGCTTTTGTAACCTGCGCATCCGGGTTTTTTATTTGCTGGCTTTCATCCAAAAGTATGTATTCAAACTTATGCTCCTTCAATTCCTTAATATCATTGCGCATGGTACCATAGCTGGTAATGATAATATCGTAATTCTCTAAATGCTCATCGCTAAAACTGCGATTACTTCCATAGTAAATATGATACTTTAGGGACGGTGAAAATTTTTGCAATTCATTTTCCCAATTATATATAAGTGATGTAGGGCATACTACCAAACTGGTAGCGCCTTTGTTTTTTTCTTTTATATACTGCAGAAAACAAATGGCCTGCAGTGTTTTACCAAGCCCCATATCATCCGCCAGGCAACCGCCCCAATTCAATTCATCCAACACCTGCATCCACTTAAATCCGCTTAGTTGGTAAGGACGCAACTTTGCTTGTATCTTTTTGCTAACCGGCTTGTGATTTACGTTTTCAATGATTTGGAGCCGATGTTTCTTTTCTGCCAGTTCGTGTAACACGGCTTCTTCATCAATAAGCTCATGCAATTCATCTATTAAAGTAAAGTGCAATTTATTTACCCGCAAAGTACCTTTGTCTTCATCTCCCATTTTCATCAGCATGCTGTATTGCTTCAGCCATTCTTCGGGCAGCACACCAAAAGTTCCATCGCCCAGCACAATTATTTTTTGCCCTGATCGTATGGCTTTTTGTATATCCCGCAAGGGTACCTGCTGCTCGCCAAAACTTACATTTATCTGTAGTTCAAACCAATCAACACCGCTGCCTGTTTTCATTTGCCATTTTGGTCTTGCTGTATTATAGCGAAACTTTTTAAGATGCTGAATTCCCTTTACCGTAATATTTTCATCCTGTAATTGCCGGATAGCATGCAGGAACCAATTCCCTTTCATAACCTCTGAAAATGGTACATAATAAAACGGATTTTGCAATTGCCTGGTAAAGGACGGATGCAGATAGCGAAGTCTTTCGTAAAAGTTTTTTTCAGCGTTCTTATCTCTTTCAATAACAAAAAAACCTTCGTCATTTTGTATGCTTATGCCCGGCTCGTCATCATACTCTACAGTGTGGCCTTCATAATCAAAATGCGGCATAAGCATTAGAAACTGGTTAAGGTATTCACTTACCATCACATGAGGTACCGCATCTGCTTTCCGGCTTTCAAAGCGCAGGGCAGCATCTATTTCTACCGGATAAATTTGTTGCAGCGGCATTATAACTTTACGCAGCACATCAAACAAATGATTCACCGGAAATTTGAGCATTCCGCTTTCAAATTGCTGCAATAGTTTAACATGTGCATAGTTATGAAGCAGGTGGTATTTGCCATTATGCATTATGAAAATATAGCGTAAGGCTGCACCGTTAGTAACAGACAAAGATTCACCGTTAATAGTGAAAAGCAATTGAACGGTAACAAACTTTTCATCGCGTGTTACTTTGAAACTTACTTCAGGATCGCCAATAGCAACTTCAATTGGCTGGAGATTTTTTGGAGTAAATGTTTTTTCGGCAGGCAACATAAAAAGATTTTCCTGCTCTGCGAGAAATGGCCACAATTGTTTTAATATCGAATGATAATATTCCCTTATAACGTCTACTGCCTTATCATCCAATTGCTGCTGCCAGGCTGAATAATTAGTAAGATTGACAAACCCTTTAAATATAAGATGATTCTTTATAGCATCGTCGCTTAATTGTTCAAAAAGAATAAACTGTTCATCGGGCAGCGATTTTAACCATGCAAGGTTTTGTTTCTTTGACAACACTATTTTTCCAAAGGAACGTTTGCTGCTTTTTTCTGAAATAGTAAGTGGCTGCAATAAAAAATGAAAATGCTGCTTTGAAGAAAAATTAAACAAGTAACCAAGATCGAAATCAATGAATTTACCGGGTGGTAATTCGGGTCTTGCAATAGTTGGCTTTTCAGCGCTGTAAATCATTTGGCGGGCTAAAGCTGATAAAGATTTTTCATCTTTAACTTTTACCAGGTAAGAAGGAAATTTTTTAATAAAAATGTTGCCTTCGTTGTCGAAATCAAATTCAAAATCGTTAGCTTCTTTATCTGCAAGGCTCAAACCATATTCGGCTAACAATTCATTTTTTTCTTTTGAAAAATCTTTAAACTTATTAAAATAATACGGCCCATAGGTTTTGCTTAAAAAAATTAAAGCGCTGGAAATATGAGAGCAAAGCAAACTTAATTTCGCTTTACCGCAAGTGCAGGTAAACTCAAGTTGGTTGGGAAGAATAAAATTAATTTCTGCAGAAAAAATTTCACGGCTGGCGGTAACGACTTGAAAAAAATGATTGGAGCCAATTGTTTTAATGAGCGTGCAACCTGAATGACCAAAGTAATCCTGCCATTGACCGTAGCGATTTGTAAGCATTAAAATATCATTCGCTGAAATGGAATTAAATGGTAAGATGATTTTACCTCTGGAGGCCTCTTTTTTTTCCGGTGCTCTGTTAGTTGTTTCTTTTTTTGCGACCGGTTGTAATATCTTACCCGGTTGCGACCAATGATTGATCAAATAGATAGCAGCAGCAGCGCAATGTTTGCACTCTCCAAAATTCCCAAAGGCTATGCATTCACAATTATCGGCAACGTAATCTTTTGCAAGGTCGAATTTAAATGTTATTGTATATGCTTTATTGCTACCGCTCTCGCTTGGTACTGTTACAATTGCTCCCAGCATATTAAATGCTAATACGGCAATCTCTTTCTTTCTATAATTATTTATACGCGTCCCTTTCTCAACAACACTAAAGTTAAGGTCTTCAATGTATAAAGACAGCAGTTCTTTTACCTCCATCGTGCAAAGAAAATGATTCTTTGCAATTTACCGTAACTAATGTAACGATGCGTCTGAAGGTTGCTAATTACTTATCTTCCGGATATTTTTTATTTCCTTTGGCTGCAAACCATAATATTCTGTTCATCATATCATCATCTCCACTATCCAATTCTTTAAAGGCCTCATCAGCAGAAATCTTTGCATAGTGTTTTGCTTTACCATTTAATTGAGACAGAGACTTGTTCATTTCATTTAAAGGAATATTATTTGGCATAGAATTATAATTGTACGATTGTTTTGTATCGCTGAAACAATCAAACATGGGCAGCGCAGTTGCATCAATAACTGTCATTGGCGGCAAGCCTAAAATCTGTTCTATGCTTCGCACCATTGAAGTTTGATTATAATTGGTGTGAATTGTTTTATTCAATCTTGAATACGGACTTATAACGAGGCAGGTTGTTCGATAAGAAGATATGTGATCCCACCCGGATTGTGAATCATCTTCAGTAACAAAAATAACTGTAGAGTCCCAAAACCTGCTGTGGGTAATGGTTTCAATAATGCGGCCCAAAGCCAGATCATTATCTGCAACCATAGCAGCAGGTATTGGAAAATTTTGTGAAGTACCTGCGGTATGATCATTCGGTATTGAAAGCACCATCAAATCCGGCAAACTATCTCCTGGCTGTTCCTCATATTTTTTCCATTCATTTATAAAAACATCTGCCCGTAACTGATCAGTAAAATTAAAATTATCACAGTCAGGATAGGTTGCTGAAATCACTGGCCTTATCCTGGCAATTGTGCTTGTATTGTATAAATTAAGCGCCTCGCGATTTGTATATTTATTATAGATATCCAGCCACTGCATTTCACCATCATAATGCGTGAGGCATGCTTCGCCATAAATGCGAACTTTCTTTCCATGATCCATGGCATTGTTCCAGATGAAACCGTTTTTGCTATACACTAATGCATCTTCCTGCCGGTGAGGATAACTCCTGAACCATGCACGGACATTTTTTTCAATATAGTCCGAAACCAATGCAGCGTCTGTCCATTGATGACCTTCTGCGGACGATTTACCTGAAGCATAATAATTATCGAGCAATACAAAATCATTCGCCAGCTTATGCTGATTTGGAGTAACGTTAGCTCCATAAATGCAAAGATCTTTATCGCCTCTTCCACTGGCAATGTCTCCAAATACCTGGTCGTATGTTTTATTTTCTTTAATGATATATATTACATGTTTAAATACAGAAGGCTCACCAATTCTGTCCGGCAGCGGCTTTGGGGCAACATTCTTTCGCGGACTTCCATTCATAGCGGCAGTCCTGGTAAAGAGGTTCATCATTCTTACCCCGGCAGTATATTGCTGCAGTGTTTTAGACGAAGGCAATGGAATAATACTTATTGACGCTATCTCTTTATGAACAGTATATTCGTTCAATGGCTTGCCCGAAGCACTTTTAAATTCGAAAGGTTTAGATAAAACTCTTGCTCCACGTGCTTCTATGTTGGTTACATATAAAGTTTTATTAACCATAGCAATGCCTGACGGATAAGCTTCTGTAGGAATGTAACCGGCAATTTTTGTCCTGCCCTTCGCTCCGGAATAAACTCCTGCACCCAAATTAACAACAGCTATTGCGTTATCCATTCCATTAGCAACGTATAGTGTTTTAGTTGCATCATTAATACACAAACCGTTAGGGCTACTACCAAAATAATGACTTTGTTTTCCAAACAATCCTGTTGGAATAGAATCAATCACCTTTTCTTTCTTTACATCCACCACGCTTACATAATCACTGTTGCCGTTAGTAATATATAGAAATTTGTTATCGCCGCTTTTGGTGATAGCCGTTGGATGAAGACCAAGCTGTAATTCATTCTCAGGTGTTCCATCTGCAATATTAATTATGGATAAGCTGCCGGATTTTGTGGCGCCGGTAACGGGATTGGTATAAGCGCTTCCCCAGGGAGTTCCTGCGTGTTCCGGAACAGTATCCGTTACCTGCGGGCCAGCCCAGTTGGTAACGTACGCCTTTTTACCAACGATACAAACACCATATGGAGCCACACCTGACGGTGCCGCATAAACGATTTTTTTACTGTCGAAATCTATTTTCAGCAATTGATCATTTCCATTTAACGTAACATACAAGTAAAGTTTACCATCTTCGATATTACTGATGACCTGGTTAGGTAAAGCTGCATCTGCAGGCAATATTCTTTCTATATCAATTCCGGTTACATCCGCAATTGAAGCACCGTTCCATTCTGCAATCATTACAGCGGCCCGGTGATTAGTTCCGGAAGCACCCCAGGCAATGAAAGTTTTGTTTTTATAAACAAAAGAGGTAATTCCGGAATAAGTA
The DNA here is from genome assembly GCA_963756945.1 of uncultured Chitinophagaceae bacterium. Lineage (GTDB taxonomy): Bacteria > Bacteroidota > Bacteroidia > Chitinophagales > Chitinophagaceae > Ginsengibacter. The sequence continues at coordinate 305,412 of CAVWQJ010000026.1, forward strand.
CTGATGAGATATTGCCATTGCGCATCTTTGGTAAAGCTCCACCTGGAAATTATTCTATTGGTTTTACTGCTTATAACTGCAATCCCATAGCGGTCTTCCACAGCTATATTTTTTTTATCGGGAAGCACGCACACATCAAGCGTGTGGTTTTCTAACGAGGAATCGCCATAAGTAATAACTTTTCCCGCAGACTTTATCAGCCGGTTATAGGGCATAATGGTAAACCTGTTGGCATTTTGCAAAGTGCTGTCCTCAAAAGGAAGCTTGTGCGCATTTATTTTTTGAGCCTGTATAAAAGTTGGCAATAAAAGAAAAAAGAAACAACCAATAGAGATAAATTTCATATTGAGAAAAAGTTCGTTTCAAAGTAAAAGGGATGATTAATTATTGTCGCAAGATAACCCGCAGTATTAATATTAAGCAAGAAAAAAATGGGCTTCATTTTTATTTAATAAAAAACGACCTTCGCCGAGAAAAAACTGCAGTGTTAGTAAAAGCTTGCAGTGTTCAAAAAAAGAAATTATTTAAAATATGTAAAAACGCCATGTGGACTAACATCCAATAAAAAGTTTATGTTATTTTCACCCGAAGCATGTTTTATAAATTATAAGATAATTAGCTTGCATTAAATTTTAATTTATGAACAAAGAAACAAATAGCCTCAACTGGTTTGAAATACCGGTGACGGATATGCAGCGTGCAAAACATTTTTACCAGGTTGCTTTCGGCATTCACATGGAAGACATGAACATGCCGGGTATGGAAATGGCTGGCTTTCCTTATGAAGCGGGAAGCGGCAAAGCATCCGGTGCTCTTGTAAAAAGTGACTATAGCAAACCATTCAATTGACGGAGTGCTCATTTATTTAAATGCAAATCCTGATATGGCTGACGTATTAGACAGGATACTGTCTGAAGGAGGACAAATAATAATGCCCAAAACATTGATCGCTCCTGAAATTGGTTACATGGCCAACTTCATCGATACGGAAGGAAATCGCATTGCGCTTCATTCGCAATATTAAGAAAATATTTTTTAAAAAATTCACAAGGCTTATACTTTGAAAGTGATTTCAAAGCATAAGCCTTGTCATGTCTCGTAAAAAAGTCTTTGAGGGAGTTTGCCATTTTTTTAGAAACAGGATTGATAAACATCCAAATTTTTGTTTTATTAAATTTTACATTGAAATAATGTTCGGGTAACCATTCGATAAATTAAGGCATCTATTTTTAGCAAAATTAAGCCTATGTCATTTATCGAATTTCTCAAAAGATTAGATAAGATATTTTTTCTTCTCATCAATCATGATTCTTCTTATCGCTACCTCGATACAATAATGCTTGTTCTAAGAAATCCTTTGACATGGATACCTCTTTATCTTTTTATAATATGGTATTTTTTTAAGAAAGCGGTGTCGAAGGGTTGGCAAATAGTTTTGTTTAGTTTAGTCTGTGTAGCCCTAACCGATAGTGTCAGCACTTTATTTAAAAATATATTTGAACGGGCACGACCTTGCTATGATACCGAAATCTCAGGACTGGTAAGACATTTAATAGATTGTGGTGGGGAATATTCATTTCCATCATCTCATGCCGCCAATCATTTCGGTTTGGCAACGTTTCTGGTTTTGGTGCATTTTAAAAATGACAGGAAAGAAATGGAACTGGCTTTGGATATGGGCAAGTTTAATTTGTTATGCACAAATTTACGTAGGGAAACATTTTCCTTCTGATATAGTCGCCGGCGCTTTATTGGGTATATTATTGGTACAGCAATGTCGAAGACGTATGAAATTTTCCAGGCATCAAAATTTAGCTCTCAAAAATTCCTGTTCCGTTTCCCGGCAAACCAGGCGCAAAACCATTAGTAGATTCCATGTCTTAAATTACGTTTAATGGTTTCCGTTATACAGATCAATTTTCTCAGCCAGTTTTTGTGTTTTGCAATAAAGTTCATCGTAATCTTCTGCTGTGTCAATATCAATAGTTCCTTCGGGAAAAGAGACTGAGGAGGTGCAAGATTTTTATATTTCTCAATCAATTTTCTTGCACCCATATCACCTTGCAAATTCATCAGATTCATCGAAAAAGAATTTATGAAATAATACCGGTGTTCCTAACCTGCCTGCATAGCCGGAGGCAGCTATTGGCAAGCCGTTTTCATTTTGGGCTTTCAGTAAATTACTAAGTAACGTAATCGAAACAAAAGGCTGATCACTCACCATAAAAATTATTCCGTCAATTTCATCTTTTAGATTTTTGGCAGCCGCTAGGCCGCACTGCATTGAAGTTGACATTCCTTCGTGCCATCTGTTATTTTCAGCAATTGATACATTGAATTCTTTCAACTCATCTTTTATCAATCGACTCTTGGCACCAACAACGACAATTACCGGAAGATGGGTTTGCAGCGCTTCTTCAACAGAATGTTGCAAAAGACTTTTTCCGTTAAATTGTAACAATTGTTTTGGGCTACCTAAACGGCTGCTTTGACCCGCGGCCAAAATAACAACAGCGCATTTGCTGATCGTATATTGCATGCTGCTCAATGCAAATTTTTTACTATCAACAAAAGTATCATTCATGGAATGAATAGCGTCGTGTTTTTCACGTAGCAAGCCGCCGGATTTTCCTGAAAGCACTGCTTTAATTTCTGCGATAATACTTATTGCAATTTCCTCAGCAGTTTCGGCGCCTATTTCAAGACCTACAGGCCCATAAATATTTTTTAATTGTTCTTCATTGATACTCAATCCCTTCTGCACTTATTTCATCAAGCATCCGGTCCAATTTCTTTTTTGGTCCTAATAAGCCTATGTATGTTACATTACGAAGAATCAAAGCTTTTAGCATCGCAAGATCATAATTGTAATTGTGCGTCATTAACACAAACACAGTCTGGCTGTCAATTTCAATTTGTTCCAAAACTTGTTCAGGTTTACTCACTATCACCTGGCAGGCACTTACAAATCTCTCCTGTTTGGCGTGGGTACTTCTGCCATCTACAATTCGTACATCCCATCCCGTTATATCCGCCATTTGCATAAGTGGTAATGCATCATTTCCGGCACCCACTATAACCAGCGAAACAGGCGGCGGCAGAAATTCTATAAATGCGGTAACAGGTAAAGTTTCACCTGCATAATTTTTAAATGAAGAGGTCTGATGTTTCATTGCTTCATGTACATCGTTCATTATTTCACTTTGCAATTCCGGAAAAGGAATATGACCGGAAACATTTTCATTCTCTTCTAATAACAGGCAGGTTCCCGATTGTTCATTTTTTTTATCTTCCAAAGAAAACAATGTCACCAGCACCGCTTTTTGTCTTTTAGAAATTGCTTTACTTAACAGGCGGATGGGATTGTTTGCATCATTTTCGTCTATAGGTTCAAACAAAACCTGGATAACACCGGCGCAACCCAATTGAACTCCGATACTTGCATCGTCTTCATCATTAGTATCATAAGTTACCAGCTTCGCTTTTTGTTGTGATAAAACCATCATCGCTTTTCGCAATGCATCTCCTTCAAGGCATCCGCCACTTATCGCTCCTGTAAGTTCACCCTCATCGGTAACGAGCATTCTTGCCCCCGGCCGGCGATAAGAAGATCCGTTGAGATGAACTACCGAAGCCAATGCGGATTTCTTACCGGCTTTTGTCGCTGCTTCATACGCTTTTATTATTTCACGAATTTCTTTCATGAGTCTTATCTTCAAAATTAACATGTTTCCGGGTTAATGTCTTTTCGGCCAATTTCGCAGGTTGGATTCCAGAACGTGCACTATAAAAAAAGCCTTGCAAATTTATTTACAAGGCTTCAAAATAACATTTCGTACCACGTACGGGATTCGAACCCGTGATTCCTCCGTGAAAGGGAGGCGTCTTAACCCCTTGACCAACGCGGCAGGTTTTATTAAGGGACGGCAAAGATAACCTTAGGCTGTTTTGCTGCCAAATTTTTTATGATCCCAAATAAAATGATTTAGAAGTAGAAAACATTAGTCTTAAATGCTAAAACTTAGGACAGGGAATGCCTTTGGAACCTGCAGGACGCTTAACATAAATTAATGAAATTTCCATACCGCCCCGGCTTTGTGAACCTGCTTTTAAACTGGAAATATTAATGTCGTAAGTAGCTCCAAATCTCATACCGGCAAATTCAAGTCCGACGTAAGGAATTATTGCATCTCCAATCCGATACCAGGAGCCTACATAAACATTTGAGGGATTAGCACTTTCGGGATCGATTGCAACGGCAAGGGCTCCGCCAATATTTGTTTCGGTCGCTTTATTTTGTACCTGGTAAATACCACTGGTATGCAGCGTAAGGTTTTCACCAACCGGAAAATATCCGCCGGCACTTATCGTAGTTCGGGTTGCAATATTCCAAGCTGCCTCCTTTAAAACTTTCTTTGGGCCGGTTTATATGATACATGGACGCTCCAACATAAAAATTATTGTCTTCGTTGGTAGAACTTGTAAATAACAAGCCCGCATTCATATCAAGATAATTTATATTGAGATTTTCAGTATTAAATATGTCTTGAGTTACACCTGTAAACCCGAAAGGAGTTAACTGATCTTCAAATTTTAGATTATTTGTATTTAATCTTTTCTGTCCATAAGTTCCCTGGAAACCTATTCCCAATTGCTGGAAACCGTTTTCATCAAGCGCTTTATGGTAAGAAGTAGACAAACCCACGTAAGTGTTCGTTAACACACCCGCACCCGCCTGATCGTTGAGCGCTAAAATTCCAACTGCCCCAGGTATCATAATCCGGCAACCTGCTTTTTAAAATGGGAAAATCGACACTCACGGTATAGGTGGTGTATACATTATTAAATGCCGGCCATTGATTGCGATAGTTACCTGCGACACGTAATGTGCCGTCAAATTTTCCTGTAAGTGCGGGATTTAATGTGAGTGGTGAAGCAAAAAATTGCGAGAAATGAGGATCCTGTGCATTAGCAAAAAAACACATAAGCAACAGGGTAGCTAAGAGACGTAATCTTGTTTTCATTACAGGCAATTGGTCTGATAAATAAAGATAGGTGTTTAATTTTTATTCTTATTGAAAAAACTACATGATAGAAGACCGTATTTACCGCTAAAGCGCTGCATTTTGTAATTGCACCAAATCGCCATTTCTGGCGCTACTTCAGAAACTTTTTACATCTGCACTTTTACACCGAATGCAAGATCTCCCGCATCGCCCAATCCAGGAACAATATATCCTTTTGCAGTCAGTTCGTCGTCAATATCACCACACCAAATGGTGGCCCGCGGTTCAGCCCGTAATACATATTCAATACCCACCGTGCATGCAACTGCACATACAATATGAATTTCTGCGGGGTTCCCTTCCTCCCGAATAAATTGTATGGTTTTTACCAAGCGAAGAGCCGGTAGCAAGCATAGGATCAGATATAATAACAACGCGGTTTTCCATATCAGGGCAACTGATATAATCCAGGCTTATATCAAAACTCCCGTCAGGGTTGTGCTTGCGATAAGCGCTTATAAAGGCATTGTCGGCTTTATCAAAATAATTCAAGCATACCGGTATGCATTGCCAGGCCCGCTCTTAAAATAGTCGCCAGCACCGGTTGCTTTTCCAAAACTCTGCATACTGACGTACCTAATGGTGTCGTTATTTCCTTTTCAATCCAAGGCAATTTTTTGCTTATTTCATAGGCGCAAATTTCCCCTAATCTTCTCCAGGTTCCTGCGAAATCTCATCCTGTCTTCCTGGATTTCAATATCTCTCAATTCGCTCAAAATATTACTTACCAGTGAATGCTCTTCGCTAAGATTGATTACCATTTATTCAGGTTTTAAAGTTGACACAAGGTACTACCCAAGACTTAAAGTTATAAATTTGAACAAATCTAATTTCGAAAAGTTTTAAACGGCATATTAAATACTGAAAATGGTTTATAAAGTGATTGGCATTATGAGTGGAAGTTCTTTGGATGGAATAGATATAGTTTATGCAGAACTTCAGGAACAAGCCGGAAAATGGCAATATGAAATTAAGCATGCAGAATGTATCCCTTATGATAAAGAATGGATTGAAAAATTGCAGCAATCCGTCAGTCTTTCAGCAAAAGAATATCTTTTATTAAATACTGCATACGGTCAATTTATCGGGAAAAAAATTAATGGATTTATTGATGAAAATAATCTGTACCACCAGGTAAATCTTATTTCTTTCCATGGCCATACAACTTTTCATTTACCGGAAAAGAAAATGACGCACCAATTAGGTGATGGTGCTGCTATTGCCGCAGAAACAAAACTTCCAGTCGTTAGCGATCTACGATCAATTGATGTTGCTTTTGGCGGGCAAGGGGCTCCAATAGTGCCTTTAGGAGAAAAATTATTATTCAGCCAATACAATTACTTTTTAAATATTGGAGGTATTGCAAATATTTCTATTCATCGGCCAGGCTAAAGTAATTGCTTTTGATGTTTGCGCTGCTAATCGCGTATTAAATATGCTCGCAAACGAAAAAGGCTTTGCCTATGATGATGAAGGAAAGATCGCATCACAGGGAAGCATAAACGAAGATTTATTGAATAAATTAAACATGCTTGAATATTATCAATTGCATTATCCCAAATCGTTGGCAAACACTTTCGGTACCGACGTAGTTTATCCACTATTGCAATCTCCGGTAATTAATGTTGAGGATAATTTGCGAACTTATACGGAACATATTTCTATTCAAATAAAAAATTCACTCCGGTTGTTTAAACGAAAGTAATGTCCAATATTTATTTATTACCGGCGGCGGCGCCTTTAATACTTTTCTTATGGAAAGACTTCAAAGCTATCTGAAGGAAATAAACTTTGAAATTTTTGTTCCTGATAGCGACACTATAAAATATAAGGAAGCTCTTATTATGGGGTTGCTCGGCGCACTCAGGTGGCGCGAGCAGTACACATGCTTTCTTCGGTAACCGGTGCAAGCCAGAACAGTATCGGCGGTGCTTTATGGCTGGGTACAGAGGCTTAATATCCAAAGGACCATTCTCTAAGAATATATTTTAACACGTAGTTTCGGGAAAATTGTTTTTATTGTGATAAAATTTATTTTAATGAAAAGTTTCTTTCTATTTCTTATTGCATTTCCGGTAATTATATTCTCTTGCACAAGCGACGCAAAAAAAGCCACAACTGAAAAAGAGGTTTATGAAAAAACAAAAGAAAGCCTCAAGGCGAAAGAAGAAAAAAATCCTCAGAATTTTTTATTTGTTGAAGGGCACAACAAACGAAATCTTTTTGGGCAAACCGTTATTAAAGGCTCATTAACTAACAAGGCCACTGTAGCTGTATTTAAGGATGTGAATATAAATTTATCATTTTACAGTAAAACACATGCATTGCTGGAAACAGGATAAAGAAACTGTTTTCGAAGTATTACATCCGGGAGAATCTAAAAATTTTAAAACAAAATATTTTGCTCCGAAAGGGACTGATAGTGTTGCTATTGCCGTGTTAGGCGCTAAAGTTGTTAAGGAATAGCTTTAGGTTCTTAAATTGCTCTCAATAAAAAAGAGTAAGATTTCTCTTACCCTTTTTATTAATATTATAGCACTAAACATTACATCTATTCTTCTTCATCAAAAGCCATTGCCTCTTTCGTAGTCATCAATAATTCATATTCTTCTTTGCTTCCCACGATCATATTTTCAAACTCCCTTAGTCCTGTGCCTGCCGGTATCGGGTGACCTGTAATTACGTTTTCTTTCAGGCCAAGCATAGTATCTGTTTTACCTTGAATAGCAGCAGATGACAATACCTTCGTTGTTTCCTGGAAAGATGCTGCTGATATCCAGCTTTGTGTTCCCAGGGAAGCTTTCGTAATGCCCAACAATAAAGGCGAAGACGTGGCAGGTCTTGCATCGCGATATTCAACAGTCTTTTTATCAGCACGACGAAGTACAGAATTTTCTTCTCTTATTTCACGTAAGTGTAACAATTTTACCGGGGCGCATTTTATTACTATCCCCTGATTCGGTCACAACTTTTTTATCAAATATCCAGTCATTCTCTGTATTAAAGTCGTACCTGTCTTCGGTATCTCCTTCGAGGAATTTGGTATCACCAGCATCTTCGATGGTTACTTTACGCATCATCTGCCTTACAATAACCTCAATATGCTTATCATTTATTTTTACACCTTGCAGGCGATACACTTCCTGTATTTCGTTCACCACATATTCCTGAACTGCGAACGGACCTTTAATTGAAAGAATATCCGCAGGTGCAATCTGACCATCAGACAAAGCCACGCCGGCTTTTATAAAGTCACCGTCCTGGGCAAGAATTTGTCTTGTAAGGGGAACCAGGTATTTTTTTATAACGCCATCTTTTGCTTCAACTATAATCTCCCGGTTACCACGCTTAATATTACCAAAAGAAACCACACCATCAATTTCAGAAACAACAGCAGGGTTACCCGGGTTTCTTGCTTCAAACAATTCTGTTACACGTGGCAAACCTCCGGTTATATCTCTTAGTTTACCTAACACTCTTGGAATTTTTACAACAACCTGGCCGGCTCTTAATTCTTCGCCTTCGTCCATAATAATGTGTGAACCAACCGGTAAGTTATATGATTTTGATTCCTTCTTGCCCTCCACTATTAATGAAGGAATGCGGGCTTTATCTTTAGTTTCAATAACTACTTTCTCCCTATGTCCTGTTTGTTCATCCGCTTCCTCACGGAAGGTGATACCTTCAACAATGTTTTCAAATTTAATATTACCGTCAATTTCAGAAACGATAACATTATTGAACGGATCCCATGTGCAAATAACTTCACCCTTCGTAACTTTCTGCCCGTCTTTTACATTGAGCGTTGCACCATAAGGAACGTTATTTGTAATAAGCAGGCGATCGTTTTTTACGTCCATTATTCTTACTTCACCGGTACGGCCAATTACAACTTTTGTTTTTTCTCCGGCGTTGCTAACGGCATCGACTGTACGTAAACCATCGAACTGGATAGTTCCGTCAAATTTAGCATTCAATGTAGATTCTACTGATGCAGAACCTGCAACACCGCCCACGTGGAATGTACGCAAAGTAAGCTGTGTTCCCGGCTCACCAATTGATTGAGCTGCAATGATACCAACTGCATCACCTTTTTGGGCAGTATAACCAGACGCCAGGTTTTTACCATAACATTTCACACAAACTCCGCGACGGCTCTCGCAGGTAAGTACTGACCTTATCTCTACAATTTCAACGCCAGCCTCATCAATTGCATGTGCAATATCTTCCGTTATAATCCCGCCAGCTTCAACCAGCAGTTCATCATTAACCGGATTATACACATTATGCAAGGACGTTCTGCCTAAAATTCTATCATATAACGGCTCGATAATATCTTCGTTATCTTTTAATGCTGTTGTCGCGATACCTCTTAGTGTTCCGCAATCTTCCTCGTTTATTACTACATCCTGTGCAACGTCAACAAGCCTTCTTGTTAAGTAACCTGCATCAGCAGTTTTCAATGCTGTATCTGCAAGACCTTTACGGGCACCATGTGTTGAAATGAAGTATTCCAATACATTCAAACCATCTTTAAAATTAGAGAGAATTGGATTCTCAATAATTTCACTTCCGGTACTACCTGATTTACGCGGTTTTGCCATTAAGCCCCTGATACCAGCCAATTGTTTAATCTGCTGCTTTGAACCTCTTGCTCCCGAATCCAACATCATATAAACCGAATTGAACCCCTGTTTATCGCTGCTAATTCGCGTATAAGCGTTTCGGTTAGACGTGTATCCACCCTGCTCCAGATATCAATGATACCATTATATCTTTCATTGTTAGTAATAAGACCTGCATTATAGTTATCCCACACTTCATCTACTTCCCCGGTTGCATTATCAATCATTTCCTGCTTGGTATCAGGAATAATAAGATCATTAATATTGAACGATAATCCACCCCTGAATGCCATGCGGAAACCCAGTTGCTTTATATCATCCAGGAATTTTGCAGTAGCCGGAATGTTAGTCCATTTAATAATATCGCCAATAATTTCACGCAACGCTTTTTTAGTAAGCAAGGCATTTACATAACCTGCACCTTTTGGTACATGCTGGTTAAAAATCACGCGACCTACAGTTGTATCAATTAATTTATTTTGAAAAGTTCCATCATCATTACGAATATCAACCTTAACCTTAATGCTTGCGTGCAAATCAATTTGTTGCTCGTTATAAGCAATTATCACTTCTTCCGGAGAGTAATACGATTTACCTTCGCCTCTAACTACCTGGTCTTTTGTGGACTTTCTGGCTTTAGTGATATAGTATAATCCCAAAACCATATCCTGTGAAGGAAGTGTAATAGGGGTTCCATTTTGGGGATTTAATATATTGTGCGAAGACAACATCAACATCTGCGCTTCCAAAACTGCAGCATTGCTTAGCGGTACGTGAACTGCCATCTGATCACCATCGAAATCCGCATTGAAAGCTGTTGTTACCAACGGATGCAATTGAATTGCCTTTCCTTCAATCAATTTTGGCTGAAAAGCCTGTATTGACAAACGGTGCAATGTTGGAGCCCTGTTCAACATAACAGGATGACCTTTCAATATATTTTCAAGAATATCCCAGATGATGGCTTCTTTTTTATCAACCAGCTTACGGGCACTCTTTACAGTTTTTACAATTCCTCTTTCAATTAATTTGCGAATAATAAATGGCTTGAATAATTCTGCAGCCATATCTTTTGGTAAACCACATTCGTGCATCTTTAATTCAGGACCTACTACAATTACCGAACGACCAGAATAGTCAACACGTTTACCCAAAAGGTTCTGACGGAAACGTCCTTGTTTACCTTTTAAAACATCACTCAATGATTTTAACGCACGGCCACCTTCTGCTTTTACAGCATTAGATTTACGGCTGATTATCAAAAAGAGAGTCGATTGCTTCCTGCAGCATTCTTTTTTCATTACGAAGAATTACTTCAGGAGCTTTAATTTCCAATAACCTTTTTAAACGATTGTTACGAATGATAACACGACGATATAGATCATTTAAATCAGATGATGCAAAACGACCACCATCTAACGGTACTAATGGACGCAGTTCAGGTGGAATAACAGGAATGTATTGCATTACCATCCACTCAGGACGATTATTGATTCTTGTATTAGCATCACGGAAACTTTCTACCACGCTTAGACGCTTTAATGCATCCGCTTTACGTTGCTGGGAAGTTTCGTTGGCAGCAGCATTACGAAGATCAAATGATAATTGATCAAGATCAATTCTTTGCAACATATCATGAACCGCTTCAGCTCCCATCTTGGCAATGAATTTATCAGGATCTTCATCTGGTAGATGTTGGTTATCTTTTGGAAGTGTATCCAAGGATATCAAGGTATTCTTCTTCAGTTAAGAGATCACCATAATTCTGCCCTTTATCTGCACGGATACCGGATTGTATCACTACAAATCTTTCATAATAAACAATAGTTTCCAATTTCTTAGAGCTCATTCCAAGCAGGTAACCAATTTTATTTGGAAGCGATTTGAAGTACCAGATGTGAACAACGGGAACCACCAATTTAATGTGGCCCATTCTTTCGCGACGAACTTTCTTTTCGGTAACCTCAACACCGCAGCGGTCGCAAACGATACCTTTATAACGGATACGCTTATACTTTCCGCAGGCACATTCGTAATCTTTTACCGGCCCAAAAATTCTTTCGCAAAACAAACCATCTCTTTCAGGTTTGTAGGTACGGTAGTTAATTGTTTCAGGCTTTAATACTTCACCATAACTTCTTTCTAAAATAGAATCAGGAGAAGTAAGGCCAATTGTGATTTGAGAAAACGTTGGACGTGGACGATTTTCTTTTCTTATCATATTATTTTCATTTACCCCAAACCGTTAGAGCAGTTTTGAGCTTTTTAATTTATTGTTTTACGATTTTCGAAATTCCCATCAGGTTAAAGAGGTTATTCAAATTGTAAATCCAATCCCAAACCTCTTAACTCATGAACCAATACATTGAATGATTCAGGAACACCGGGCCTTGGAATATTATCACCTTTTACTATGGCTTCATAAGTCTTCGCTCTTCCGATGATATCATCAGATTTAATGTGAGTAACTCCTGTAGTATGTTCGATGCACCATAAGCTTCCAATGCCCATACTTCCATTTCACCAAAACGCTGTCCACCAAACTGTGCCTTACCACCCAACGGTTGTTGTGTAATCAAGCTGTATGGCCCGATAGAACGTGCATGCATTTTATCATCAACCATGTGGTGTAACTTAATAACGTAGATGATACCAACAGTCGCTTTTTGATCGAAACGATCTCCTGTTTCACCATCATATAAATAAGTATGACCAAAAGTTGGCAGGTTTGCTTTTTCAATCTGTTCCGCAATTTCTGCAACTGAAGCACCATCAAAAATTGGAGTTGCATATCTTTTATCTAATTTTTCACCAGCCCATCCAAGAACAGTTTCATATATCTGTCCGAGGTTCATACGACTTGGTACACCCAATGGATTCAACACAATATCAACCGGCGTTCCATCTTCAAGGAACGGCATATCTTCCTGGCGAACAATTTTTGCAACAATTCCTTTATTACCATGACGGCCGGCCATTTTATCTCCCACTTTCAACTTACGTTTAACAGCGAGATAAACTTTTGCAAGTTTTAATACACCTGCAGGTAATTCATCACCAATTGAAATATTGAATTTCTCTCTCTTGTATCTCCCTAATTCTTCGTTGTACTTAATATTATAATTGTGCAACAAAGTATTGATGTGATCATCTGTTTTTGCTTCACCAGTCCATCCTAAAGGATTCACATTCTGATAATCAATATTGGAAAGATTTTTTGGAGTGAACTTGGAGCCTTTGCCAATCAGCATTTCGCCAAAATTATTACTTACACCTGCCGAAGTCTTATCTTTCAACAAAACCAGAAGCTTGCTGATAAGTAATTCCAACTGGTCAGCTTCATTCTTCTCATGAGTCTTATCAATCTTCTCAAGAGAAGCTTTCTCTTTTACTTTGCCATTCTTATCTTTCTTGGCACGCTGGAATAATTTCTTATCAATTACAACACCTTCTGTTCCACTTGGTGCTTTTAAAGAAGCATCTTTTGCATCACCGGCTTTATCTCCAAAGATGGCCCTCAATAATTTCTCTTCCGGAGTTGGATCGCTTTCGCCTTTTGGAGTAATTTTTCCAATAATAATATCACCTTCTTTAACCTGTGCACCAATTCTTATTACACCATGCTGATCCAGATCTTTTGTAGCTTCTTCACTAACGTTCGGAATATCCGGAGTCAATTCTTCTTCACCTAATTTAGTATCCCTAACTTCCAGCTCAAATTCATCAATATGTATTGAAGTAAACAGATCTTCTTTAACCACTTTTTCACTGATTACAATAGCATCCTCAAAGTTGTAACCTTTCCATGGCATGAAAGCCACTTTCAGGTTACGACCCAAAGCTAATTCACCATCTTTTGTTGCATATCCTTCTGTTAAGAAATCGCCTGATTTTACAGTTTGTCCTTTCTTAACTGCAGGACGAAGATTGATACAAGTGCTCTGGTTGGTCTTTATGAACTTGGTAAGTTTATAAACAATAAGGTCTTCTTCAAAACTTACCAATTTTTGCGATTGGTTCCTGTTATATCTAACATGAATTTCGTTGGCATCTACATATTCAACAACCCCATCGCCATCAGCATGTATTTGAATCCTTGCATCACGTGCCGCTTTGCCTTCCAAACCTGTACCAACAATAGGAACTTGTGGAAGAATCAATGGAACAGCCTGGCGTTGCATGTTTGAACCCATCAATGCCCTGTTGGCATCATCATGCTCAAGGAACGGAATTAATGAAGCACTCAAACCAACAATCTGGTTTGGCGCCACATCCATATATTCTACTTCATTTTTATCAAGAATAGGAAAGTCACCGGTTTCACGGGATTTCACTTTGTCATTCAAAAAGTTTGAATGATCATCAAGCGGTGCATTTGCCTGGGCAATCTTTGCAGTATCTTCTTCTTCCGCACTCAGGAAATATACTTTCTTCATATCCACATGACCATCATTCACTTTACTGATAAGGAGTTTCAATGAAACCCATTTCGTTGATTTTCGCATGAACACAAAGTGTAGATATCAATCCAATGTTTGGTCCTTCAGGAGTTTCAATTGTACAAAGACGACCATAGTGTGAATAGTGAACGTCACGAACTTCAAATCCCGCACGCTCCCTGCTTAAACCACCGGGCCCGAGTGCTGAGATACGACGCTTATGTGTTATTTCACTTAAAGGATTTGTTTGATCCAAAAATTGCGATAATTGTGAGGTTCCAAAAAAGGAATTGATAACAGAAGATAATGTTCTTGCATTAATCAAATCAACCGGAGTAAATACTTCATTATCTCTTACGTTCATCCTTTCACGAATGGTACGTGCCATACGGGCAAGACCAACACCAAACTGGGCATATAATTGCTCGCCCACAGTACGTACGCGACGATTGCTTAAATGATCAATATCATCAATTTCACTTTTTGCATTGGTAAGTAAAACGAGATATTTTATTATTGCGATTATATCTTCTTTAGTTAAAACCTTCTTTTCAATTGGATAATTTAAACCAAGCTTACGATTGATTTTATAGCGACCAACTTCACCAAGATCATAACGCTTATCACTGAAGAATAATTTATCGATAATGCCGCGAGCAGTCTCATCATCAGGTGCATCTGCACCTCTTAACTGGCGATAAATATGCTGCACAGCTTCTATTTCACTATTAGAAGTATCTTTATTTAAAGTATTGTAGATAATTGCATAATCGCCGCTTACTTCTTCCCTCTGTATAAAAACACTTTTCACTTCGAGTTCTAAAATCATGGCAATATTGTCTTCATCTAAAATTGTATCTCTTTCAAGAACAATTTCATTCCTTTCAAGACTTACTACTTCACCGGTATCTTCATCAACAAAATCTTCAACCCATGTACGAAGTACTCTTGCAGCCAACCGTTTTCCGGCATTAGCATGCAATGTTTTTTTATCAGCCTTTACTTCTTCAGCCATTCCGAAAAGTTCCAGAATATCTTTATCGGTTTCGTAGCCGATAGAACGCAATAAAGTTGTTACCGGGAATTTTTTCTTACGATCTATATATGCATACATAACATTGTTAATGTCTGTAGCAAATTCCATCCACGCACCTTTAAAAGGAATAACTCTTGCAGAATAAATTTTAGTTCCGTTTGGATGAACAGACTGACCAAAAAATACACCCGGAGAACGATGCAACTGGCTTACCACAACTCTTTCTGCACCGTTAATTACAAAAGTACCGCGGGGAGTCATGTAAGGAATATTTCCAAGGAACACATCCTGAACGATTGTCTGGAAATCAACATGCTCTTCATCGTTACAGCTAAGGCGAAGTTTGGCTTTAAGAGGTACTGCATAAGTAAGGCCTCTCTCAATACATTCTTCAATTGTGTAACGTGGAGGATCTACAAAATAATCCAGGAATTCCAGCATGAAAATATTTCGCGTATCTGTAATAGGAAAATTTTCCTTAAACACACGAAACAAACCCTCAACATTACGTTTGTCGGGTGTAGTTTCTAACTGGAAAAAGTCTTTAAAAGATTGTATTTGTATCCCCAATAGATCAGGGGTTTCCGCCAAATGTTCAATTTTTCCAAAACTGATTCTTTGATCTGGAGCTACTTTAGTTGGAGCCATATTTTAGTTAAAATATTTTAAAGTGAGAGCACCTTTACAAGGGTAATTACAGGTATTTTGTCAGTTACCCGAAAATAAAGGAGTGCAAAAGTAAGCATAATTATTCAAATATCTTAAAAGTAACTCCTCGCAAGAATATTTTAGAGAAATTTTAAATTAAGATATATTAAGTCAAAAATGCCGTAAGTAAGTAAAGGCCGAAGTACATCCCCGGCCTTTGCGAATATTTAATACAAAATATTATTGTATTTCAACGTCAGCGCCGGCTTCAGTAAGCTTATTTTTAATTTCTTCTGAAGTCGCTTTATCAACACCCTCTTTTATTGCTTTAGGAGCACCATCAACAAGGTCTTTCGCTTCTTTTAAACCAAGGCCTGTAAGTTCTTTTACAATTTTTACAATACCCAGTTTATTAGCACCGGGAGCTTTAAGAATAACATTGAAAGATGTTTTTTCTTCAACTGCTGCGGCTCCGCCGCCTGCATCGGCACTGGCAACTACCGTTGCTGCTGCAGGTTCAATTCCATATTCTGATTTTAAGAATTCAGCTAATTCCTGAACTTCTTTTACTGTTAAGCTTACTAAATTTTCAGCTAATGCTTTTACGTCTGCCATTTTTTTTGATTTAATTTTTTCCGGCTTCTCTCCCCGATTAGTGATTGGGGTCCGGCGGAGGGTTTTAAAAAAATTGTTTATTTAGAAATTTTGAATATCTATTTTGATTAAGCTTCAGTTTTAGGTTCTGTCTCTTCACCTTCAGTCTTCGGAGATTCTTCAGTTTTTGCTTCCTCAACTGGTGCTTTATCCTCCACCGCCGGAGCAGATGCAACCTCCGCCGTTACTTCCGGTTTAATTTCTACTGTTGATTCTACCTTTGATTCAATTTTTTCGACATTCTCGGGCCTGTTTTGCAATGCGCCGATAACACGTTGTATTGGAGACATCAATAAGCCAATTACTTCACCTATTAATTCATTTTTTGTTTTGATTTTTGTAAGAGCAACCAATTGATTATCTCCGACGAAAATATCTCCATTCAAAAACGCTGCTTTCAATAGCGGCTTTTCGCCATTGATTGATTTACGGAAACTGCTAATAATAAGAGCGGGTTCCTTAGGGCTTTCGCTGAACATTAAAGCTGTTACCTGGTGCAATGAATCGTACACACCAGAATATTTATCATTATCAAGACTTTCCAATGCTTTCTTTATAAGTGTGTTTTTTGCTACACGCATCTCCACTTGTTTATCAAAGCAATGACGGCGAAGGTTATTAATCTGCGCCACACTAAGATTTTGAGTATCGGTTACATAAAAGTTAGAGTACTGAGAAAATTTATCTTTCAAAGTATCAATTACTTCCTGCTTTTGTTCTTTATTCATACAATGTGTTTTGCTGCTTGTGTTGTATTTAACGACGAAGCAAATAATTTTTATTAGTTCTGAACAGATTTTGCATCTATTGTAATGCCGGGGCTCATCGTGCTTGCCATGCTAAGGCTTTTCAAATAAGTTCCTTTTGAAGTTGAAGGCTTTAATTTAATAATTGCATTGATAAGTTCCTGGCTGTTGGCCTCAATTTTATCTGAAGAAAAACTAACTCTTCCAATTGATGCATGTACTATACCTACTTTATCAACTTTAAATGCGATTTTACCACCTTTTACATCACTGATTGCCGCAACCACATCATTGGTAACAGTACCTGTTTTTGGATTTGGCATCAGGTTTCTGGGACCTAACACTTTACCAAGTCTACCAATTTTAGGCATTACAGAAGGTGTTGCAATAATTACATCAACATCCGTCCATCCACCTTCAATCTTTGTAATGAATTCATCAAGACCAACAAAATCAGCACCGGCATCTTTTGCGGCTTGTTCTTTATCTGGTGTACAAAGCACTAAAACTTTCTTCGTTTTGCCTGTACCATGAGGTAGAGATACCGTGCCACGCACCGCCTGGTCTGCTTTTTTGGGATCTACTCCAAGGCGTATGTGCAGATCAACAGAACTGTCGAATTTGGTTGTATTAATATCTTTTATAAGGGATGAAGCTTCCTTAAGCGAATAAGCTTTATTTTGATCAACTTTAGCGTTGGCTTCTTTTCTTTTTTTAGTAATCATTTTTTCAAAAGTTTAATCCCGATGGCTATCGGAAATCGTGTACAATTAATTTTTTTCCCATGGAGCGGTTCCATCAACAGTTAATCCCATACTGCGGGCAGTACCGGCAACCATTTTCATAGCGCTGTCTAAAGTAAATGCGTTAAGATCTGCCATTTTATCTTTGGCAATTTCTTCTACCTGTGCCCAGGATACTTTACCTACTTTATTACGATTGGGTTCTTTGCTGCCACTTTGAATTTTGGCAGCATCTTTTAATTGTACTGCAGCGGGAGGAGTTTTAATAATAAAATCAAATGATTTATCGCCGTAAACTGTAATGAGAACGGGAAGAACTTTCCCTTGTTTATCCTGGGTTCTTGCATTGAATTGCTTGCAAAATTCCATGATATTGATACCTTTTGAACCGAGAGCAGGGCCTATTGGCGGTGCAGGATTGGCTTGTCCTCCTTTACATTGGAGCTTGACATAGCCGGTGATTTCTTTTGCCATAATTAATTTTTTGGTGTTAGCGCCTCGCCTGCGGCGGGCTCCCAATGAATGATTTCATAATAAAGAACTTTTTTTGGGAGGGCAAAGGTAAGGGAATAAATTAAAATCGACACATCCTATAAGTTTTTTGAACAAATTGTTATCTTAACATTATGAGAATTTCCGAGATACAATTATACAATGCGTTAAAAGCAAAGTTGGGTGATACAGAAGCCAAACAATTGGTTGATTTTGTAAAATCCGAAGTGATTTCAGAATTTGATAATCGTAAGGATACTTTTCTTACCAAAGACGATAAAGTGGATTTAATGCGTTCTATTTATATCGTTGGCATTGTTCAATTTTTAGCAATCGTAGGTTCTGTTTTAGCAATTATGAATTTCATCTTAAAAAATAGTTCCTGCCGCTATTAGCTATCGTGTTTTTCCGCCGCAATACCAGTTTTATTTCTCCATAAGAAATATTTTCAGGCAAATTTTCCTTTAAAATTTTATGGCTTGCCATCCCATGCGATTTGATTGCAGCTTTAATGAGAAGTTGTTTTTCCAATGGCACTAATTTATTTATATCAATATCGCCATTGCCTACAAACCATGCCAGATGGCCTTCAATAGTAACAATTGCCATGTTTCTTTCTTTTGCAATTTCAGCAATTGATTTTCCTTCTTTATATAAATTATAAGAAAGTGTTTTGGTATCAGTTTTTTCTTCGGCACTTTTTTCTTTCCGTTCTCTTTTAGGATTTGCTTCTTTAGCAGCTATATTAGTTTCTATATTATTTGCTGAACAATAATCCTGCACAGCCTCAATATATCATCTCCATATTTATCAACCTTTGCTTTTCCGAAGCCGCTAATTTGTAATAAGCTTTTTTTATTTAACGGCAAATAGGTAGCAATTTCTGTTAACGTTACCCTGTTGGCAACCATATAAATGGGCATTCCGGATGTATCACAAACTTCATCCCGCCACCTTTTTAATAAATGATATAATTCGATATTAGGAATATCCGTGTACGATTGCTTCTTGCCACTTGCATAACAACTTAGATTGAAACGGGGCTGCGCAAATTTTAATTTATGCTGAAGGAAAGACGCCACAGAAAATGGCTCTTTACAATATTCTAAAAAATAATTTGTAACGGAAATCGAAACTATCAGTTGATTTAAATATTCATTTATAGCGTTTGCTGTTTCCCTGCTTTCTGTAATTATAGGATGATTTTGTATAGATTGCTTGTACGCCGCGAATTTCGATTCAAAATGATTGGCGGCGGCATTGATTCTTTTTTGTAAGGATGCATTTTTTTCAATCACAGGCTCTTCCTTCATTAATGTCGCCACCTGTGTGATAAATTTTAAACCCACTTTTTTATCTGCAGAAAAATCATTTTTGAAATTTTCAATCCATTTTATTCCTTCATTGTTTAATTTATTCTTATGTTCATTAATATGATAAGCTAATGTGTTAATGGCTGCCCTCTATTTCATTAAAAGAGAAAATCTCTTCCAGTAATTGTTGTGTAAAAATCTGTCTGGCGCCATTAAATCTTTCTGCCAGTGAACCTTTATGGGTTAATGCCTGTTGCCCTTTTATTACGCTATCATTACTATAAATGGCTGCTGATGGAATTTTTGATAATAGAATAATTCCTTCAAGGCTCGTACACCGGCTCAAAGCTACGTAAACCTGCCCGCTGCTAAAAGCTGCGCCGGCATCAATCAATACTTTTTCAAATGTAAGTCCCTGGCTTTTGTGAATGGTAATTGCCCATGCCAGCCGTAAGGGAAATTGCGTAAAGCTGCCCAATGTCTCTTGTTGTAGTTTACCATCGGTTCTATCCAAAACATATCTTGTATTTTCCCATGTTTCCCTCGAAACGGCAATAGTCTGCGCCATCACATTCCACCAATATTTCTTCCTTAAACAATGCTTTTACAATGCCTATTTTTCCATTAAAATATCTTTTAAGTATAGTATCATTTTTTAGAAACATTACCTGGGCGCCAACCTTTAAAATTAAAGAACCTTCAGCAGGATAATTGTTTTCAGCAAAATCACCTTCTATACTCGCTTCGTATTGAGAAGACGGTGTTAATAATTTTTGTAATTCCCGGGCATTAATCTGATCTGCCTGGTTGTTGTGAGATGTAAGTGTAACATATTTTTCTTCAAGCGTTGGTCGAAATGAGGGGTTATAACGCAGATGTAAATCTTCAAAATCATCGGCGTTCATTTGATTGTTGCGAACTTTATTTAATAGCGCAACAAACGAATCTTCTTTTTGCCTGTAAATTTTATTGAGTTCGATCAACAAAGGCATTTGTTCTTTAATAACCATGCTATCAAAGAAAAAACTCGAGGGATAGTATTCCTGCAAAATTTCCCACTCATGTCGCTGAGCAACGGGGGGAGCTGATGCAAATCACCAATACATAATAATTGAACACCGCCAAATGGCACATCGTATCTTCTCCTGACTGATTTTAAAATGGTATCTATTGCATCCATCGTATCGCAGCGAACCATGCTTATTTCATCAATAACAAGTAACTCCATTTTACGAAGCAGATTGTTGCCGCTGTTTGTTAAACCTGATTTTTGCAAGTAGTTCATCTTTATTATATTTCGTAGGCAGGAAGGGATGAAAAGGTAATTGAAATAAACTATGTAATGTAACTCCTCCGGCATTAATAGCAGCCACCCCCGTTGGCGCAGCTACTATAATATTCTTTGAGCAGTTTTCTTTTAAATATTTTAAAAACGTTGTTTTGCCGGTACCAGCTTTGCCTGTAAGAAAAATATTTTCGCTTGTCTCGGTTACAAACCGAAATGCGAGTTCAAATATTTCATTGCGTTCAATTGAGTTAAGATTTTGCATTACCTGCTAATTATTTTGTTTTATAAAGACAACCACGGGTTGCACAAATTTATTTACATAAAAATGAAAACCCGTGGTCAAAATAATTAAGCAGATGCTTTGCTCCCTAAAAGCAATAATTCATGCACCTGTATCTCTGTGCTATATTTTTTTACACCGTCTTTATCGGTGTAATTGTTATTCATTAATTTACCTTCAATAGCAACTTCGCTGCCTTTTGCTAAATACTTTTCAGCAATGTCGGCCACTTTGCCCCAGGCAATTACATTATGCCATTGTGTTTCTTTTACTTTTTCGCCTTTTGCGTTACGATAAGTTTCGCTGGTTGCGATAGAAAAGCGAACAAGTTTTTTACCGCTTTCTGTGTTACGTACTTCAGGTGCATTACCTAAATTTCCAATTAACTGAACTTTGTTTTTTAAAGCATTCATGACTTTGAGTTTTGTGCCCATCATTTTTAGATGAACTTGTTTTTAAATTGTTTTTTATTTCAGTTGACGATTCAAGTTGGATCGTTTCATCAACACCACAAAGATGCAATCGTGTAAAAGCCTTACTCGTATTTTAATCGTTTATAGTTGGATATAACCGTTTGTAAACGCTTGTACATGAAAGATATTAATTGTAACTTGTCCAAATAAATCAATACCAACGAGGATGACAGCCGATACTAAAGCCAAACTTTGCCTTACTTGTTCAAAACCGATTAAAGGAAGAACTGATAAAAAATTTTGCGATGATTATTGCCGAAACAATTATAACAATCAATTAAAATCCGCCACGACCAACCTTGTAAGAAACATTAATAATGCATTGGGAAAGAACAGGAGAATACTCGAAAATTTTTTTGGTAAGGAAGAGATGATTAAAACGACCAAAGACAAATTATTGGAAAAAGGATTTCAGTTTAAATACATTACACATACTTATACCAACAAAAAAGGAAACGTGTATTTCTTTTGTTATGATATCGGTTATTTGCCTCTGGAAAATGATTGGTATTTGTTGGTTAAAAGAAAAGAGGAATAATTTTGAAAACAAAAAACCCATTTCAAAATTGAAATGGGTTTTAATATTATCGGAATATTTTTTAAGAAATTTTTTCTACCTGCATATAATTTAATTCAACAGGAGTTGCACGGCCAAATATTTTAACCTGAACCTTCAACTTTTTCTTTTCATCAGTTACTTCTTCGATTACACCATTAAAATCATTGAACGGCCCGTCAATAATTTTAATAGTTTCACCCACAATAAATGGTTCACTCATTGTCATTCCGCCGGCATCCGCCATTTCATCTACCTTGCCAAGCATTTTGTTAACTTCTGCTTTTCTAAGACTGATAATATTTCCTTTGGAGCCTTTACCGTCGGTTAAAAAATGCATTACATTACTTATGTTACTCAGGTGCTGAACAATTTCGTCAGTTAATTTTCCATCAACAACTTCGATCATTACATAACCGGGATAAAAATTTCTTTCCCGCATTACCTTTTTACCATTCTGCACCTTATAAACTTTTTCAACCGGTAAAAAAACCTGCAGAATTAATTTATCCCACCCATTTCTTATAATGTCTTTGTCAAGATATTCTTTTACTTTTCTCTCTTTGCCACTTACAACTCTTAAAACATACCATTTTGTTTCCTTTTCAGGCACAGAAGATTTTACTTCCTCATTTTCACTAGTTGTAGTTTCCTGCTCCGTATTATTAGTGTCTGTCATAATTACTGAAATAAAGAATAAATAAATTTTAAAACACCATTCGATGCAAAGTCCATTAAGGCCACAAGTGCAGTTATAATAATAGTGGCAGCCAAAACAATCATAGTAGATTGTTGTAGTTCCTCCCAGGTTGGCCACGTTACTTTTTGCATCATTTCTTTATAAGAATCCCTGATGTATAATGATATCTTGTTCATAAAAAAAATTAAAAATTTTGAAATAGATCATTCCCAAATCTATCCGGACAATAGTTTCCGGTAAATTTCAATGTCAAATTTCGTTTGCACGGGCACAAGGATTCGAACCCTGATCAAAGGTTTTGGAGACCTCTATTCTACCGTTGAACTATGCCCGTAAGAAAGCTAAAAGCTATTAGCGGTTAGCCAATAGCTCTTAGCATTATTTTTTAAAGATAGACAATTAATTGTTAGCCGCACTTGCTAACAGCTAATAGCTAAACGCTAACGGCTATCTTTTTTATTTTAATATTTCTGTAACCTGTCCTGCACCTACTGTACGTCCACCTTCACGAATTGCAAACTTCAAACCTTTTTCCATTGCAATAGGAGCAATTAACTTAACAGTAAGACTTGTATTATCACCAGGCATCACCATTTCGGTTCCTGCAGGTAATTCAACTTCACCGGTAACGTCTGTTGTTCTGAAATAGAACTGTGGACGATACTTTTGGAAGAATGGAGTATGACGTCCGCCTTCTTCTTTACTCAGAACGTAAACTTCACCTTTAAATTCAGTATGCGGAGTAATTGAACCTGGTTTGCAAAGAACCATGCCACGGCGGATCTGGGTTTTCTCAATGCCACGTAACAATAAACCTGCATTATCACCAGCTTCACCTTCTTCCAGTAATTTCTTAAACATTTCAACACCAGTAACGGTTGATGTTAAAGGCTTTTCCATTAAACCTACAATTTCAACACCTTCACCAACTTTTATACGTCCTCTTTCGATACGACCTGTTGCAACCGTTCCGCGTCCTGTAATTGAAAATACATCTTCAACACTCATAAGGAATGGTTGATCAACCGGGCGGGGAGGTAATGGAATGTATGAATCAACTGCTTCCATCAATTCGTCAATTGCACCTACCCATTTTGCATCTCCGGCCAAAGCGCCAGTTGCAGAACCTTTAATAATCGGAGTATTATCACCGTCGAAACCGTTTTTAGTTAACAGTTCGCGAATTTCCATTTCAACTAATTCGATCAATTCAGGATCATCTACCAAATCAACCTTGTTCATGAAAACTACCATACGTGGCACACCAACCTGGCGGGCCAACAGAATATGTTCCCTGGTTTGGGGCATAGGACCATCAGTAGCAGCAACAACTAAAATAGCGCCATCCATCTGGGCGGCACCTGTAATCATATTCTTAACATAATCCGCATGGCCCGGGCAGTCTACGTGTGCATAGTGACGATTTGCAGTCGCGTATTCAACGTGTGCAGTATTAATTGTAATACCCCTTTCTTTTTCTTCAGGAGCACCATCAATATCATCATAATTTCTTTTTTCCGCTAAACCTTTTTTAGACAAAATATCGGTTATAGCGGCTGTTAGCGTGGTTTTACCATGATCCACGTGACCGATAGTACCAACGTTAACGTGGGGTTTATCCCTTTTAAAATTCTCTTTTGCCATTTTATTTGTTTTTAATATTTGATTTTAAAAATTTTATCGTAAGAAGAAACAGGTCATCTTTAATATCATTGAGCTGTTGATGAGAATTGAACTCACGACCTCTTCCTTACCAAGGAAGTGCTCTACCCCTGAGCTACAACAGCTTGAGAGAAGTCCAACTTATCCATTTCAAAAAACTCAACTTCAATTTATTTCGGAGGATTGAACTCCGACCTTCCCGATTGCCATCGGGATGCTCTACCCCTGAGCTACAACAGCTTGTTATAGCCAGCGGCCATTGGCCAGTAGTCAACAAACAATTCTTAAATGACTTAATGACTACCAAGAGCGGAAGACCGGGCTCGAACCGGCCACCTGAAGCTTGGAAGGCTACCGCTCTACCAAATGAGCTACTTCCGCTTTTAATATTATCGATGCTATTTCAAAAAACTAATTTCGATCTAAGTGGGCAGTGGTGGATTCGAACCACCGAAGTCGAAGACAGCGGATTTACAGTCCGCCCCATTTGGCCACTCTGGTAACTGCCCTATTCAATATGCAATTAACAATTGGCAAAATAGTATTTCCGATTGCCCATTGATTATTGTCTATTGCCAATTTAATTTGAGCCAGTGGAGGGATTCGAACCCCCGACCAGCTGATTACAAATCAGCTGCTCTGGCCAACTGAGCTACACTGGCAATTGCCGCAAACATACACCTGTAATGAACTTTCCCAATATGTATACCCAAATAGGTTTTTTTTTTGGGAAGGCAAAGGTAATGCAAAATGTTTAATGGAAAAATTTTGAAAAAGAAAATTTCGAGTTGATAAAACAGCCTCATTCAAATGCCGTAGAAAGTATTATTATATCGGGCAAAACGCAGGCAAATTAAGACTTACCACTTGCTGTCGCTTTTTAATATTTCAAAATAGTCAACCAAAAAAAAATCCCCCAAAAAGGGGGATTAATATAAAAAAATATTGCAATTCACGCCGCCATCTTTTCCTTCTTTCTTTTCATTTGCGTTATAACCGAGTCCAGCGCTATGTCAAAACTTTCTTCGAAAGATTTGGAAGAATGTTTTACAAAGAAATCATGTCGCGGCACGTGAACCTTAATTTCGGCGATTTTGTCTTTAATATTGTGAACCACATTATCCAGCTTAAGAAAGACATCTACTTTGGTAATCCTTTCGTGGTACTGTGTAAGTTTCGAGAGTTTTTTCTCCACATAGGTAACCAATTTTGAATCGGCTTCGAAATGAAGCGATTGAATTTTGACGTTCATAAAAATCATAAATTTTAACGGTGAACAATAAAGATTAATTCGATTGAATTTAGCAGGTTGTAAGCAATAAACAATTTTGAGGTGAGTCATGAAAACTGTTTGAATGAAGTTACATTCGAGAACGCATTTTTCAAAGGAAAATTTCATATTTATTTAATTTATATTCCCGCAAATTCCCTTATATTTCTCCACTGGTTATGATTTTGGATGGGCCAGCTTATGAACTTCCTTTAGCTTATCAATTGAGTTATGGGTATAAATTTGTGTAGATGCAAGACTGGCGTGACCAAGCAGCTCTTTTATAGCATTAATATCGGCACCATTATTGGTTAAATGTGTTGCAAAAGTATGCCTGAGCACATGCGGACTTTTTCTTTCGTTGGTAGAAACGTCACCAAGGTATTTTTTTACAACATTATACACGTATTTGGGATAAAGTTTTTTGCCTTTTACATTTATAAACAAGAAATCATTTCCCCTTGCATTAATGTTCGAATTCTTTTCAGAAATATAGCTTTCAATTTTTTTTAGCAATGCATTATTTACGGGAATTATTCTCTCCTTATTTCCTTTTCCCAATACTTTAACGGAGCCTTTACTGTTGTCAATATGAGATTCTTTTATATTAATAAGCTCACTAAGCCTTATGCCTGTCTCATAAAAAATCAGCAACAGAAGCCGATTCGTTTTGCCTTCCCAGGTATCTGGAAATTCCACATAGCCGAATAATGTTTTAATATCTTTTTGTTCAACAAATGACGGCAGCCGCTTACTTATTTTGAGCGATGTAATTGCAGACACAGGATTCACCTCTATCTTATTCATCTTAAGCTGGTACTTAAAAAATGATTTAAGTGTAGATATCTTACGATTAATAGTTTTAGAAGTGATCTTATTCCCTTTCAGAGACGCTAACCACGAACGAACTACTGATGCGGAAATCTCAGTTAATTCCATCGACTTATATTGCAAAACAACAAAGTCAAAAAACCCCGTGAGATCATTTTCGTAAGAGATGATAGTATGCCTGGAATATCGCTTTTGAAAAGTGAGGTAATTCAAAAATTCCCGGATAGGATAAGCTTCAGGTATAGGCATAAAAAAACGGTAGCTGCAAAGTTAAT
This sequence comes from uncultured Chitinophagaceae bacterium, assembly GCA_963756945.1. Classification (GTDB taxonomy): domain Bacteria; phylum Bacteroidota; class Bacteroidia; order Chitinophagales; family Chitinophagaceae; genus Ginsengibacter. Next base: position 332,509 of record CAVWQJ010000026.1, read on the forward strand.
TAACTCAGGCTATCCGTAAGAAGATTATAAATAAGGGAATCTATGCTTCTATTTTGCCACTGGCAATTTGCTGCTTATAAACCGCTTTTAAAACCTCACCGCGCCTTTTTACTGAAGGCTTAGTAAAAGATTGGCGCTCACGAAGCTGCAGCAATGTGCGGCTTTTCTCAAATTTTTTCTTATACTTTTTGAGCGCTTTATCAATATTTTCGCAATCTTTCGAATCAATAATGAGCATAAATTTTTTTCTTTTATTTTTTTAGGAATGCGAAGATAAAGTAAATTTTTAAATTTAGAAACCATAAGTCATAAAAGCTTATATAAAAACAACAACTATGTTTACCGGAATTATTGAGGCACTTGGGACTATTCAACATATTTCTACGGCCGGAACCAACAGAATATTCTGGATTAATAGCAGCATTTCTTCTCAGTTAAAAATTGATGAAAGCCTTTGTCATAATGGCGCATGCCTTACCATAGAAGACATTAAGGATAATGAATACCAGGTAACTGCCATACAGGAAACTTTGGAAAAAACAAACCTGCAAAACTGGAAAGAAGGGGATATTATAAATCTCGAACGTTCCATGCAAATGAATGGCCGCATTGATGGGCATATTGTTCAGGGCCACGTGGATGGAACGGGCAAATGCATTTCGAAAAAAAATCTTGATGGAAGTTTCGAATTTATTTTCAGCTTTGATGAAGAGAAAGCGGCTTTAATAATTGAAAAGGGGTCAATATGTGTCAATGGGGTAAGCCTTACTGCGTTTAATGTGACTAAAAACACTTTTACCGTTGCAATAATTCCTTACACTTTTGAACATACTAATTTTAAAAACTTACAGGAAGATGATATGGTAAATTTGGAATTTGATATGTTGGGTAAATATGTGGCACGCATGATACAACTCAATGGAATGAAATAATGAGATTAAAGCATTTACTTCTATTTCTTGCTATTTACACTTCCCTGTTTTTTATACTTTTTCCGGGGTACCGTTACGTAATAGATCCTGACGCTACGGGCTATTTAAGTGTTGCGGAACAATTTGCGAAAGGCAATTTTAATAATTCGATAAATGGAATCTGGAGTCCGTTAAGTTCATGGCTGTTAACTCCTTTTATAAAATTAAATTTTGACGAAATTCTTTCGGTCAAATATTTAAATGGATTGTATGGCTTCCTGAGTGTTACGGCGTTTTTCTACTTATTGAAAAAATGTAAGACAGACCTTTCTATTGCAACAGCAGCTATGTTTGGTGCAGTTTTGCTGATTGTACATTTTACCTTTGATCGCTTATTTGGTGACTTATTGGAATTACTATGTTTGATATTGTACCTAAATATTATTTGTTCGGAAAGATTTGGAACTAATTATAAAAGAATCATTTTAGCGGCGCTGGCAGGAGCAATGGCTTTTTATGCGAAGTCATATGCCTTTTATTTTGTTCTTGTTCATTTACCAATTGCTATTTATTTATCAGCCGGTAAAAATTTAAATAAACAAACTGCTTTGTCATTTCTTGCAAAAACTTTTGCAGCAATATTTGTTCTCTGTTTAGTCGTCAGTTTTTGGATAATTACATTGAATTTAAAATATGGACATTTTGTATTAGGACAACAAAACATTTCCGGTTCTCTCTCTCCTGCTTATAATCAGCCAAGAATTGTTTTTTATCCGCCACCTTTCGCCGGTGCCTACTCGATTTTCGATGACATAAGCTATCAGAAATTTAAAAATATTACTCCTTTTGCCAACACTAAAGTTTTTGTGGCACAATTTAAATTAATTGCATTTAATGCTTTAAAAACTATCGGACATTTTAATGATTTCTCATTTGCATTTATAACAATTATTGTACTTGGTATTTTCTTAACTGCTGCCAGATTTAAAAGTTTTTCGAACCAAAATAACCTGACCATACTTCTGAGCTTTATTGTTATTTGGCCATCCGGTTTTTTATTATTTCATTCTGAGCCGAGATATCTGTGGATCGTTAGTCTATCTATATTACTACTTGCCGCGGTATTACTTTCTCTTTTAATTGACAACTTTTCATTCAATAAAAAATACCTGTATTTATTCAGCCTGGTAATTATCGGAAGTTTTTATTTATATCCAATAACCGAGTTGAAAAATCAATATGGAGTTGGCAAAAATTATTTTGAAATTGCCAATGCCTTAAAAGAAAACAACATTAATGGCAACGTGCTTTTTAGCAATCAAAGCAGCGAAGATTTTTCTGAATCCGTTATAATAAATTATCTCGCCAAATGCCGGCATTACGGGCCTTTCACTACCGACTATAACACGCAGGAAATTATTGGCGCAATTAAAGAATATCATATCAATTATTTTATACTTTATTACAAAACACCTTTTCAAAAAGATTTAATATTACGCAACTCACCGGCATTAAATCCTTCAAATATTTTAAGCGATATTTATCCTGGTATAATCATATTGGCATTTAACCCAAAAATTTAATTATCAATTTAAAATTTTGAAAAATTAATGAACAGCCAAAGCGATGTAACAAAACAACACATACCGCAATTAGATGGTATAAGAGGCCTCGCAATACTATTGGTAATATCATTTCATTATTGGGGCAACATTGCCATATTTTCATTTGGATGGTGTGGTGTTGACTTGTTTTTTGTTTTATCTGGTTACCTGATTACATCCCGGCTTATCGCTTTACAACAACAAAAAAATTCTCTCCAAAAATTTTATATAAACAGGGCATTGAGAATTTTACCATTGTATTATCTCGTTTTGATTATATTTTATATCGGAATCAATTTGCTTGTAAAAAGGCAAAATTTTTATTTATTTGATTTTTACAATAATCACTGGGTAAGCTTTGTGTTCTTTTTTCAAAACTGGAGCTTAATTTTTTACAATGGATTAAAGGAAAATTTCCTGGATCACTTCTGGTCGCTGGCTGTTGAGGAACAATTTTATCTTGTGTGGCCATTTTTTTTATACCTGTTCTGGCAAAAGAAATATTTTTTCAAACTCATTTTTATAATAGTTGTTTCAATACTAATTGTAAGAACAGTATTATACATAAATCATCCGGGCATTTTAGATTATAAATATTATTTCTATAATTCGTTTTGCAGAATGGACGGCTTTTTAATAGGAGGTTGCCTGTTTATCTTGCAAAAAACCAATCGCCATAAACAATTCAATTTATATTACTTAATTTCTTTGATCTTATTAGCCGCAGGAATATTTATCACGGGCAACGCCAAAGGTTATAATCCGTTTCTCAGCACCATCGGATTCACTTTAATAGCTATTGTTTTTGCCGGACTGATTCAAACGGCAATCGACAATTCTTCCGGAATATTATCAACTGTTTTCAAATACGGGTGGCTAAGATTTACAGGCAAAATTTCTTACGGATTATATATTTTTCATTGGCTTGTTTTGAGAGCTCTCGAACCAAGGTTTAAAAATTGGTTTGTTAAATCAGGAAATTTTAACGAGCAGGTTGCACATGGCACTTCTCTGTTTGTGTGCCTTATTATAAGTTATCTCATTAGTGTGATAAGTTATTTCTATTTTGAGTCGTATTTTTTGAAAAGAAAAGTTCGATGACAGGCAGAACATTTAAGTTAATCCAATTTCCCAATGCCTTGGCGGAATTTCAACGTCAGTAAATCCTTTACTCATAAGGCGATTTTTAAAATCTAACTGTACCGCATACTCGCCGTGAACTAAAAATAATTTCTTTACTTGTTTGGGATCCTGGCACGCGAGCCATTGGCTGAGATCATTATAATCGCCGTGAGCGCTCATACTTTGTATCTCACCTATTTCAGCGTGCACTTCATGAGATTGCCCGAAAATCCCAACTTCCTTAGGATGCAATTTTAATCTACCTCCCAATGAATTTGGTTCACAGTAACCGGAAAATAAAATTGAATTACGGCTATTCTCAATATTGTTGCTGATATGATGTTTTACTCTCCCGGCATCGGCCATGCCGCTGGCTGAAATAATAACACAAGGTTCGTTCAAATAATTCAGTGATTTGCTTTCTTCCACAGTTTTAATAAAATGCAATCCTTTAAAACCAAATGGATCTTCATCGTTTTGTAATATTTTTTGAATACGATTATTAAAATATTGCGGATAGCTTTTAATAATTACGGTGGCTTCAAGGCTTAAGGGGCTATCAACAAAGTATCGTACGGGGGGCAGGCGATTTTCATTTTCAAGCTGGTTTAAAAAAAATAATATTTCCTGTGTACGGCCCACACTAAATGCAGGAATAATTAATTTTCCTTTTTTCTGCAAACATGTTTTTGTTATCCATTGCAAAAGTGCTTCAGCAGTACCAGTTACCTCATCATGCAGTTTATTGCCATAAGTTGATTCCATTATAATATAGTCAGCTTGCGGAAAAACTTCAGGCGATTTTAATATAACATCACGATATCTTCCAACATCGCCTGAAAAAGTGAGATGCGTTTCTTTTCCGTTTTCATTTATTTTTAAATGAACCGTTGTGCTGCCGATTATATGGCCCGCATCCAAATACATGAACTGAACATTTTCGTCTATGCGACGCCATTGTCCATATTCAACAATAACAAAATAATCAAGAGCTTTAACAGCATCTTCTGTTGTATATAATGGCTGCAGGTAAGGCCTGCCTTGCACCGCACGGGTTTTGTTTTCAAACTTTAAATCGTTTTCCTGTATTCCTGCGCTATCGGCCATAAGTATTGCTGATAAAGCTTTTGTTGCATCAGTTGCAAAAATTTTTCCTGCAAACCCTTCTTTAACCAACTTCGGAATAAGCCCACAATGATCAACATGTGCATGCGACAGAATTAAATAATCTATTTCAGAAGAAACAAAACCAAAGTCACGGTTGAGTTCATCAGTTTCATCACCCATCCCCTGGAACATGCCACAGTCCAATAAATATTTTTTTCCATTTTTTAAAGTGAGTAAATGTTTAGAACCGGTTACGGTACGGGCTGCGCCGTGAAATGCAATCTTCATAATACGTTTTAATATTTAAGCATTGAAAATTGAAGATAAGAAATCAAATTTCAAAATGATTTATCATGCGATAATCTTAGTGGTTTTGGATTTAAATGACCATGTAAATAAAAATTCAGCAACTATCTCTCCATGTTTATTTTTCCCCGTCGATTTCGCTAAAATATTTTTTCCTTCTCCTGTTGCAACAGCCTCATCAATTGCCGATGTAATTTCTTTTCCCTGCTCACAAGTAAAGAAAATAGTTCCGGTTGCCTTTTTAAAATATATCGCTTCCATTTTTGTAACAAGCATCGATAGTGGTGGTTTTCTTTTGTGTGCATTGCTCAATGCAATAATACCGGTGCTCATTTCCGCTGCCATAGCAAGTGAAGCAAAATAAGTAGAGCGAAACGGATTTTGTGTAAGCCATTTAAATGGAACCGAAGTGGAACATTTTTCTTCGGTAAGTTCTCGCACCCGTACTCCAGAAAAAAACGCCGCAGGAAGTTTATAAAATAAAAACAGGTTGAATTTAAATGGATGATTCACCAGCTTAAAAAAAGATTGTTGAGAAGAATTCATAATTGTTTATTTAGCCTCACCGCAGCTCCTCCCGATGAATCGGGAGGGAACTAAACCTTCGCCGGGGGCGGATTGTAATAGAACCATATTTTTTTGCATACCAACATCGTACATCAAACATCGCACACCGCACATTATTTGAACATCGTACATCGCACATTGCATTCACTTTTCCTTCTCCAATATCTCAAACTCCCTGCTAACGCTCTCGCCATTTTCATCTACAATAGTAAGCAAATGTTTCCCGGGAGCCGGACTTAATGCCATTTGATGAAAATTTACCGTCGTGCCAATGTATTCGTCATCAAGGTGCCAGAAGATTTTACTTCCTGGTTTTCTGTTCGCGGCAGTAAAAATAGTTTTTCCGCGCTTGCCATCTATTTCCAACGGCACATATATTTTTGCATCCTGAACGGGATATATTATTTCCAATTGTTTACCTGTTTCCGTAAACTCACAGCCAGGCTTAAACGAAGGCAATGGTTTATAATCATGATTCTTTTCTTTGTAATACCATTCCATTGCAGGTGTTAATACAAACCAGCTTTTGTGAATCATCTTTGAGGGCGATTCACAACTTTCATTTACGCGATAGGTGCCTGTTGGGTCTAAGTGAATCAATTTATGATAGGGACATAACGGTGACCTATACCCGTTTTTTGAAACCATAATCGTATCCACATCGGGGCAATCAATACCAGCTCTGAAACCGCTTTGTCTGCACACCGGAATAAAAGCAAAACTGTTCTCTGGCTTCGCAAACCATTTTGATGAAGGCAGTTCCCGAAAAATATCAAACATAATTGGCGCCGAAGTTTGCACACCAATAAGTCCCGCCCTTCCCTCTCCATCGGTATTGCCCGTCCAAACTGCAACCACATATTTTGGTGTAACTCCAATTGCCCATGCATCCCTGAAACCAAAGCTGGTTCCTGTTTTCCACGCTATTTGTTGAGATGAAGTAAATTCCTGCCACAAGCCTTCTTCGCCAGGTCGCATTACTTCCTCCATTGCAGAAAAAGCAAACCAAATTGATGTGGCATCTAAAGAATTAATAACATCTTCTGATAATGATTTTTTTATTGATTGATCATTTATAAAATAATTGGGCGAACGAAAATCTCCCTTCAATACAAGACCATTATTTTTTTTCTGATGATTTAAAGTCCGTGCCATACCGGCGTAGATTCCGGCAAGGTCCCACATTGTTACTTCACTCCCTCCAAGAATTAAGGAGAGGCCATAATTATCTGCAGGGCGATTCAATGTTGTTATGCCGAGTTGTTTGAGTAAATCATAAAAACGCTGGTACTTATATTGCCGCAACAATCTTACGGCAGGTATATTAAGCGATCGTGATAAAGCCTGTGATGCAGGAACTGCGCCATCAAAACTTAAATCAAAATTTTGCGGAGCATATCCTCCTATCTGCGTCGGGATATCTGGTACAAGCGAATTAGGAAGAATCATGCCATCACTAAACATAGCTGAATATAAAATTGGCTTTAAAGCACTACCAGGGCTTCGAGGCGCTTTTATCACGTCTACATCACTTTCCAGTTCGGGATTCGATGGGTTATAAATATTGCCAACATAAGCCAAAACATTTCCGGTTTCAACATCCAGCACCAAAGCGCAGGCGTTATTAATTCCATTTCCTTTTAAAACATTGTGATGCTGATTTAAGATGTCGATCACATTTTTTTGAAGATTGATATCTACCGTTGTTTTTAATTTTGAAGGCAGATTTTTATTTATATGCGCATCTTCTTTAAAACGCTGCAGCAAATGCGGAGCAAGTTGCGGTAATGAAACCGGCTCGCCAGGCAGCGGTTCTAATTTTGAAAGATAACAAACGGACTTATCGATAATCTTATTTGCCAGCAATTTATCGAGCAATGCATTTCTCTTCTTTAAAAGCACTTCCCTGTTTTTACCCGGATGCACCAATGCCGGCGCATTTGGCAATACCGCTAATGCAGCCATTTCACCCCAGCTTAATTTTTCAGGACTTCTTCCAAAATACCGCCATGATGCTGCATCAAGGCCAACCACATTGCTTCCGAAAGGCGCTTCAGAAGCATACAAAGCCATAATTTGCTTTTTGGAATAACTGCATTCCAACCGAACAGACTGAATGCTCTCAATAATTTTTTCCAAAATGCTCCTGTTAGTTTCATGACGGCTTAAGCGTATAACCTGCATCGTTAGTGTGCTGCCTCCCTGGACGATTTCTTTGCTTTTTATGTTTCTTACCGTCGCTCTTGCGAATGCGATTATATCAACTCCGGGATGACTATAAAATCTTTTATCTTCAAAAGTGGTAATGCATTTTATAAATTTATCAGGCACATTTTCATCGTAAGGAAACCGCCATTGTCCATCTGCTGCGATAGATGCATTTAACAAATTGCCATCTTTATCTTCAATTACAAAACAGGTAGGTGCGTTGAATAATTTTGAAGGAAGACAGAAATAAAACCAGGTGTATAAAGCAATTGCTGTTATGAAGAGGAGCTTTATTTTGAGAGGAATTTTTGACAATTGCTAACCTTAAATTAAAAATGTTATTCGTTGAATAAGTTAAGATATTTATCAAAACTGAAGATGCGATTGCGATGATTGCCAGTAAATTCTTTTAGTAAATCCTGTTCTTCAAATAGAGCTACCAATTCACCAGCGGCCTTCGGGCTCAAGTTGCAAATTTTTTGAACTTCTTTTATGCTTACTAACGGTTGTTTTAGTAAATGTTGAAAAAGGCTGAGACTCACTTTTATTCTTTTCCCAAAATTTTTATGTATTAAAATATCAGTTTCGTTTTTAAGGCTGAGAACTTTTGAAAGTGTTTTCGAGGCCTGACTTGCCGTTTCTGCTACACCCACTAAAAAATATTTTAACCATTGCAGCATATCGTTGTGCGTTCTAACTCTTGTAAGGTTATCATAGTATAAATTTTTATCTTTTTCAAAATAAGCGGATAAATATAAAAGTGGTTGATCAAGAACTTTCTTTTCTACCAGGAATAAAGTAATTAGAAGTCTTCCTATTCTCCCATTGCCATCTAAAAAAGGATGTATGGTTTCAAACTGATAGTGGGCGATCGCAATTTTTACAAGTTCCGGCAAATCTATGTTTTCGTTGTGTAAAAAATTTTCCAGGTCTCCTATTAATTCATTTAAGTAATCCTGGTGAGGCGGTATAAAAACTGCATCTGCTAATGACCTCCCTCCTATCCAGTTTTGGCTTCTCCGATAATGGCCCGGTGTTTTCTTTTCGCCTCTTACGCCCTGCATCAATATTAAGTGAGCTTTTAGTAGCAATCGCGATGAGATGGGTAAGGTCTTAAGTTGCTCTATAGAATAATTAAGCGATTCTGTATAATTTTGAACTTCCTGCCAGTCATTTTTTCGTTCCGGATTTACATTTTCTTTTTGCAGGAAAGCCTCGTCAAAACTCGTTTGGGTGCCTTCAATTTTACTGGAAATAACTGCCTCTTTGGTAATGTGAAGATGTATAAATAAATTAATATTGGGTACCAGTTTGGCAAATGAATTTAACTGGCCTAACTCGTAAGAGGCTTTGGATAATAAGGTATTTAATTTTGGATCAATCCAGGTCCAACTATCATTTATTTTTTCGGGCATAAAATATTTGTAACCAATACTCTGAATCTTATTTCCCGATTTAAATTTTTCCACGTGAATCATGCCAAAAAATTTTAGCCCGAAGGTAAAATAAAAATTGTCTTATTTTACTTTAGTGGCCCCAAAGTAAAATAGCGGTTTTTATATTTTACTTTCAAAGCAGATTATTAATAAATTAAAATGGGCCAAAAAGGAGTAACTAATTTTCCAATTTTTTGATTTCATCTTTCGATTTCAATTTCTTTGCATTAAGCGGGCTTACAATCTTTTTACCGGATTTTGCTTCGATCTCCTTTCTTGCATTACCCGCAATAGTTCCACCCTGCCTTGCAATTATTTTATTATCATCAAAAGTTTGGGGATTTTTTTCTTTGCTGATTTCAGTGGTTGTTGCTTCAGCCAGCATGTTAAGAACCAATTCAAGATTGGTCATGTTATCTCGCAGGTTTTCCTTTTTTAAACCTTTATGTTGCTTGTATTGCTTTACTGTTTTACCGCTCCATGCCTGTGTAATAATATCAGTAAGCGTTGCAAATTGTTGGCCTTTTTTTACTCCGCGGTTTTCCCACTCGTCTGTTAGTTCTTTCCTTACTTCAATACTTTTTAATCGTTGATTTATCCACTCCTTGCTATAACCAAGTTTCAAATAGTTTTCCATTGCCCTGTCAATACTTTTTTCCGGATCCTGTATTTCTTCAATTCTTTCGTAACCTGTTTTTGCAAGCCATTGTTTAAAGGGTTCAGCTTTTGGTGATGGAATGGATTGAATGAGACGGAGGAGTTGCTCAGTATCGGCAACATCAGTCAATCGCATTTTACCATCAGGCGCTTCCATTTTCAAAGCGTTACAATTTGTAACGGTTTCATTTCCTTCCGCAAGAAGCCTTTTCTTCATAACACGCCAATATACTTGTGGATTGGGACTTTCAGTTAAAACAGCTATCACATCCACAATTGAGAAATACCAAGTTTCTTTCTCTGCATCCCACTGGCTGCGGATTTTTTTACTTTCAAATAATTTTATGTTGCTCATAGTATTTACAATTTAATACTAAGATTTTGAAATGAATGAACCGGATGAAGTGTTTATTTCTTCACATTGCTTTGCTTTAAAATTTTTTTTGAATAAAATAAAATCGCTTATATACACATTAGCAATAGAATTTATAACATCTCGCTTTTATTGTTTAAAGATGATTTGCGATTTCATTCATCGAATTCAAAATAATTAAGGAAAGTATTTAATACCGCATCGTGAAAACCCCAACCAATGCCATTGCTATCTTCAACTAATTTTTCAGCTCTTGCCAAAAATATTTTATCCAACTCATTGCCTTGTATAAACTGTGCAGCACTGCTGAACATACTGAAAATACTATTGTAAAATGGCTCATCTATATCCCCAAAATCGTTTGTAAACCGCACACCGCATTCTACATAATACAGCATTACATCTGCCAGAGATTCGGCATCAGGCTCCAGTTTTTTAAAGTCTGAAACAATTTTACGGGCATCTTTCAGGCGCAATTTGAAACCACGTTTTGGAAAGAAACATTCGAGTACCGCCTCTTTTACTTTCTCTCTTTTAGCAGTTACGTCCGGGTTGATGGAAAATTCATAATACTCCTTTACATCTTTGTACTTTTTATGAAGTTCCAATATTTGACCAACGAGTTGCTCCTTCGTGAATTGAGATAAATATTTTTTGAGGGTCATGTCCTTTTTTTTGCGTCTTTTATAACTTTCTTTTTGTCACTTTCTAATCTGCGTTGAACTTTCTTCAAATCCTCAGATGCAGGAAGTTGTTCGGGTTTTACGCCTCTCTCTATTAACATTTTTCGCACTGCAAGATTATTGTCAACATGTTCTTTTGAAATGGTATTTTGTCCTTTCAGATCTTTTTCTGTCACATTATGACTGGTAAGTTCCGTTGCAAAATCTTTTGCTTTAATAGTAAGAGTGGGTAAGAAATCTGCTAAAGGCCTGGTACGGGGGATTTGTAATTTCACTTTCATGTCACTGGTAGTGTATCCTCCAAATAAAGCCTTGTCGCCTTTGCTGCGGATAATTGAAAAACCTTTATCATCTACACCTCTTTCGTAAATAATACCGGAAAGTTTCTTTTCAGACTTTGATAATTTTTCTCTTGCAGTTACTCTCGCTATATCCAATAATCTTTGTTCAATAATTTCCTGCCGGCGGGTTTGTACAGCAAAATAAGTTTGCGCAAAAGCAATTTCGGCTTTTGCAGCATTGCCATTTTGAGCAATGAGATAACAGGCATACCTTGTAAGGGCAATATCCTCAATTTCACGTTGGGCTCCTTTGGCAAGGTTCTATCATTTTGCTGGTGTCAACAAAATGATGAGAAACCTCTCCGCCACTGTTTTTGCAGGCTGCCTTTGCTTTATCAATTACTTTTAAAAAGTTACGCCAATCAGTATAATTAAAAATGTTTTGCAATTCTCTTGCACTCCAGCATTCAATACCTTTATAGATGTAACATGCACTCTCGAACTGTTCAAAGAGTTGATGAATTTGTTCTTTTTTCATCTTAAAAATAATTTTATGTTGCTCATAGTATTCACAATTTAATTCTAAGATTTTGAAATGAGGGACAATAGTTAAGTGTTTATTTCTTCACATTTTTTTATTGGAAATACCTTGAGGGAATATGAATAAAAAAAGTAATCGAGAAAGCATTTCTTACCTTGTCCCCATTACATCTTCAAGATGTGAATAAATTAAATGACTTTTGATTATTGCAATTTTAAATTTGCGTGTAGAAATGAAGAGTCTTGATGAAAAAAATTCACACTCCTAAAAAAGTAGCTTAATGAAATATACTTTCTCAGGCCATGAATCATTCCAATGCCGTCAAATGTGGCTAAAGAAAGGGTACGACTATGCAAAGAAAAAAAAATCATTTGCCGATAAAGATGCTGTTGTTGAATTAGGAGTTGGGAAAAATATGGTTTCGTCGATCCGGTATTGGATGAAAGCCTTTAACTTATTAACGCAGGATGATGAATTAACCCTGTTTGCTCATAAGCTTTTTGCAGATGCTGGTTATGACCCCTATTTAGAAGATGAAGCTTCTTTATGGCGCCCAAAGCAAAGATAAAGAAGATAGCTTTTCAGGATTACTTACAGAACTATTCTTATTGAAATGCTATCAAAAAAAAAATTGAGGTAGGAAAAAGGACAGAAATTATTGACATCTACTCCATAGAAAATAATGAGTGGACAGAAATTCCGCATGAAATACTTCACTATGCAACTGCTAGTAAAAAATGCCGATAACTTATTAAATGCTTTTAGAAAACGATGGACACTTTCTAAATTGGAAAAAATTTCTTTGGAAGAATATGTCGATGTAAACAATAAAGATACTTTTTGCTATTGGGTAGAAACAAAAACAATTTCATTAGGTAGTATAAAAGGCTATCCTTCAAATAAGTTTGGCATTTACAAACGAGCAGAAAGTTCCAAACTGCCAATCAGTGGTGATTTTAGCTATGATGAACAATATGTTTGGAGAACTAAATTTGGAAAAGACAGGCACGAAGCATTTGAAACAGTTATTAATTTAGTTATACAAACCGTTCATTTTGCAATGCAGAAAAATTTTCGAGGGATAGATACAATAAATGATTTGAACAGCATGTTCAAATGGAAAATTGCTTTTTTATTTTCGCAAAAGAATTTAATTCCAATCTTTTCAAAGCTACCGCTTAAATGGTGTGCAAAAGAATTAAACATGCCAAATTTCAGCAACGCAAGAATTTCAGATATTCAAAAGTTTCTAATGAAAGCTAAACCAAGAAAATTTGATTGCTTTCAATTTGCGAAAAACCTTTATGAAAGTTTTGAAGTTTGGAGAGAAAGAAATGAACTAAATGATTTGAATCAAGGAACTCCAGAGGCCATTACATCGGGTTTTGAAGGAAAGAAAAAAAAAATTTATACTACGACTTACGAGAGGAATGCAAAACTTAGAAGCAAAGCAGTGATTATTCATGGAACAACATGTGCAGCTTGTGGATTTAATTTTGAAACAATCTATGGGAAGTGGGGAGAGGGATACATTCAGGTTCACCATTTGAAACCCCTATCAGGAAGGAAATCTGAAGCAGAAGTGAATCCAACCAAAGATTTAATAGTTCTTTGCGCTAATTGCCATGCAATGGTTCATAGAAAAAAGGTGAAGACATTATCTATTAGTCAACTAAAAACATTATTGTTTAAAGCAGATGAATCAGCTTCCTAAATCAAATACTTTACCTATTAATCTTTTATCAGCTTGTTTCAATAACACATCTGCCACTTATAAATTTTATTGGCTGCTTTCAATTCTGCAATCTGTTGAAGAAGGAAATCTCAAAATATCTAAAAGAGATTTGTATTCAAGAATGATTTCCAATGCTTGGTTCACTGTAAATTATTTTCATGTTTCATTCGGCAAGCAAGATTTAATTCAACAAGCAATTCAAGCTATAAATGAAATTGAAAAAATACCGATTGATGAAAAGCAGCAATTGGTTTTCCAAAAACTTTCAACTTCATCAAACACAAAAACTGAAAAGCAACTTTGGCATTTCAATAGAAATGTCCCTCACTGGTTTTTGAGTCCATGGTTTCCTAAAACCAAAAACGAAAACGATTCTCAACAAGAAAAGCGAATTTATACAGATTCAAAAACTTTCAAAGAAAAATGCTTGTATGCTTTGCATGATGATAGTATCACAGTCAATCCTGAATGGAAAAATTATCTGACCGAAAATGCAAGAGTGCTAAAAGATTTTTGCTACTGGAATCTTGTGTTGTTTTTACAATCGAAAAATCCGAATGTTCCTGACATTCCAAACAAGTTGATTAAACCAGCATTAAGGAGTGGGTTGACAAAACAACGAACACAGTTTTGGGATTTGGTTATTAAAGAACTTGGCTCTATAAAATGTATTTACACTGGACAGAAACTCACCATTGGAAACTATGCGGTTGAACACTTCATTCCTTACAACTTCGTCTCTCACAATTTAATTTGGAATTTAATTCCTGCTAATAAATCATTTAACTGCTCAAAGAGTGATAAACTTCCGCCACTTGAGAAGTATTTCAATCCGTTTTTTGAATTACAAAAAGCAGCAATTGAAATTGTAAGAGAAAAGAAACCAGACAGTAGATTACTTGAGGATTACTTAACAATCCTTCCTGACTTGGATAAGAATTTCACAAAAGAAAAATTCAGAGAAAGAATTCAACCCCTAATCACAATTGCATCAAACAATGGATTTGAATTTTTAAAATGATACAAACAAATCAATACAATCATCTGACAGCAAAAGAAAGAGAAACACTCTCGTTTCCGACAAAACTTTTGATGAACAAAAGTTTATTGGTCGGTGATATTTTAGATTTTGGTTGTGGCTTTGGAAAAGATGTTGAGTTACTAAAAGCAAAAGGAATAAATATTGTCGGCTACGACAAACATTATTTTCCAAAGTATCCAACCCAGAAGTTTGATACAATCATTTGTTTTTATGTTCTGAATGTTTTAATGCAGGAAGAACAAGCAAACGTACTAATGGAAATTTCTCAACTCTTAAAGCCAACCGGCAAAGCTTATTTTGCAGTGAGAAGAGATTTGCAATATGAAGGTTTCAGAACTCACAAGGTTCATCAGAAACCAACTTACCAATGCAATATAATGTTGAATTACAAATCAATTTTCAAAAATGAAAATTGCGAAATTTATGAATACAAACACTTCAATCAAATCAACAAAAAGACAAATACTGATTGTCCGTTTTGCAATCCCGATTCAGAAAGAGAATTACTTTTAGAATCTGCAACTGTTTACACAATGTTTGATAAATTTCCAGTGAGTAATGGACACACTTTAATCATTCCTAAGAAACATTATGCTGATTATTTTGAACTTTCGTTCAAAGAACAATCTGCTTGTTGGTTTATGTTGAACAAAGTAAAAGAAATTTTAAAAGACAAATTGAATCCTGATGGATTCAATGTTGGAATCAACATCAGCGAATCGGCAGGACAAACTGTTCCACATGTTCACATTCATCTAATTCCACGATATAAAGGTGATGTGAAAGAACCGAAAGGGGGAGTAAGAGGAGTAATTCCTGAAAAGAAAAATTATTGATGAAGGCAACAAAATAAATTTTAGAATTAGCGTAATCAATGTTCTTGAGAGAAAAAAAATATAAACCCGATTATTACTTCAACATTAAAACAAGTAAATTGGTGAAGTGGATAACCATAGAAAATAAAAACCATGAAAGACTTATTTGGAAACAAAAAACCAGTTGCAATTGAAATTGACGAATGGTGGTTTAATGGAAGAATAATTCAAAAGCAAAATGATTTCAGATTGCCCAAATGGATTTCATTTTCAGATGATGATAAAAATTATTTCGTGGCAACACATCTAACGAAGAAAGATGCAATTTTATTTGCTATTTTGAACCCATGCAATAAACCAAGACACCTTCCGCATGACTATATCGGAGGAATTAAATGAAGTATTATCCTTGCCTTACTTTGCTTTTTATTTTCGATTAATTGTTTTTCCCTTATCAATAATTCCCTAAGTGAATTATTTCCAAATTCCTTTTTGATAGAAACTGAAATAACTTCCGCTTCCAGGCATTCCGCAATATCTGATTTGCCAGAAAAAATATTCTCGAAATCTTGGCTCTGCCTTTTTATCATTTTACTTGAACGACCTTCTTCCCAACTTAAAAACCCATCTAATTCCTCCAGGTTTTCAAGTAACCCAAATGCCATAAAGTTGCATGATGCTTTGAAACTAACTGTATCTGTTCCGTCTGAAAATGCTCCTGACTTGTAATGTGCAATACCTTTGCCAGACTTCGGTTTAATAATTTTTATCTGAATCTTTTCTTCTGCAATTAGCCACGCAAGGCACTCAAAAAAATGTTTACCATAATCATCAAGCGTTCTTTTCATTTGCTTAATGTCGCTTAAATCAAAAGCAGTATTTAAAACATTTCCTTCCTGCCCAGCTTTGATGGCGTTTTTATCTTCTTGTGACAAGATATTATTTACGACTATTCGAAGTGTTCCGGAATTGTAAAGGAATGATGCAAAGCCTGGAGATAATATATTAATTGCAGCAGAGCTAAAATATCCTAAGAGCAAGTCCAATTTGTTACTATTACACAGACTGTCCATGTAAAACTGAATGGGTTCATTTTCGCTTCCCGTTCTATAAGATCTATCTTCTGACCAGTTAACTTCTCTAAGCATATAAAAACTTCTAAAAAATTTATAACAAATTAATCATTTTGTTATATAATAAGAATTAGCAACATAATCTTAACCGTATTAATCGTATTATCATACATAGCGCCGCAATACGTTCCCGGTAAAAAATATTTACCGAGGTAAGCCGCATTCAATTGGATATAATAAGTGAGGGTTTCGTTTTCATTCATATTAAAATAGGTGTACACCCGGTCGTCTCTTATATCCTGGTAATCGAAATGGACTAAACTGCAACTCTTCTTCCTGAAGATACTTTTCCTGAACGAGTGCGCCTGCGCATTGACAGAAGCAACCAAATCGTAATGCCTGTTAAATGCTTCGTGCGAAAGTTTGAAAGTGTCAGCAAGTTTCCTGATAATTTCTTTGCTCAATCCTTTTTTGTAATTCAGAATATCAGAAACCAGCCCTTTACTCACTCCTAACAATTCAGCCAATGAAACTGGCTTCATGTTGCGGTCATTCATTAATGATTTCAACAACTGAACCGGGTCTATATCGTCAAATGAATTGTGTTCATTGTCCCACTTTTCAATTAAGAAAGTAAGCAATTCAATTTCTTCCTTCATTGATTTTGACTTGCTGTTACTGTCAAGCATTGTTTCTAAGTTGATTCGCAATATTCATTGTATTGCTTTCTGCTCTTGATGATTTTATATTTCAACGCTTTCATTCTAATTTGTTTTTAGAATTTACTTATCGTGTATTGTTCATTCTCTTTGCAGAGTTTGTCATAGTCAGCATGTGTGCCAATCCAACAAATGAACAAGTGAATTTCTTTTTCGCCAAACCTATTTGCAAATGCACTGCCGGTTACTGTAGAAGTGAAGGTTCATTAGATATCGAATCTTGCAGATTTCAAATGATCTAAAGCAATAGAAATAAACCGGTCATTTGAAAATAAAGTTCGTTTTCTATCGCTCCAATTGGTGAGAGAAGTTTTCACTTTATCAAAGTCGTAGGAATCTTCTTTTTGTGTTATATAATCTATAGAAGAAAGTAATTCGAGCGCAAAGTCGGAATAAAATCCATCCAAAAAATTTTCAGTCGCACCGGTAATTTTTTTTAATTCCGGCTTTTCATCTAAATACTGTTTTACAGTTTCTTCTCCGTCAGGAATCAATTGCAAAGCTTCAAAGGGCTTTTTATCCATTGCGCTGAATCCCATAATATAGCTTCCATTCAAATAATTAATTACATGCCGTACTTTGCCTGAATAGGGGCCATAAAAATTCGGCTGAAAATCTAATTTAAGATACCTGCTGCCACCAAATTTCTGCAGGAAATAGCACATCTTTTCACTTGAGAATTCCGATACAAATTCACCGCTTTTTTGCAATTGATACAACATGTACAATAGCATAGCTCTTGCTTCTGTAAGCTTAACCCGCTCCTTTTTCATAGTTTCTTCTATAAGAGCATTTGGTTCAAAAACTGTAATATCAATAGTAATTTTTGAAAGTTTATTTTCAATTATCCCCTTAACTTTATTCCAGTCCAAACCTCCATTACCACTACCAAGGGGCGGCAGGGCCAAAGAAGAAACTGAAATTTCCGGAAGTCGTTTTACCAGTTCATCCAGGCCTCTTTCTATATATTCATATTCAGAAGGTTTTCGCCAGGAAGTTTTAGTAGGAAAATTTATAATCCACTTACTTCCTCCCAGTAAATCCTGGTCCTTAACAATCAATAGTTTTCCAGGTGCCAACCCGCCGATACTACAAGCGTCTTTATAAACTTTAAAATTGTGGGGAAAGGCTTTTTTGAATTGCAAAGCAATTCCTTTGCCCATTATACCTTGAGTGTTTACAGTATTTACAAGTGCCTCTGCAGAACTCTCCAAAATATTTCCTTTTTCATAATGAATCATAAATCAGAAATAATATTGTGGATTAATATTAATAATTTTTTCTCCTGCATTCATTTGTTCGAGCTTATTTTTTGATTTTGTATTATAACATACAAATCCCAGAATACAATTCGAAGGGATATCGCTTCCGACTAAGAATTCAGCTTCTTTTTTTCGTTTCAAATCCCTTGCGACAGTCCAATCAATTGCTTTTGTGGCCTTAATATCTACAATTTCATTTATACTCTTTACCATCCCTGAATCGTAACAGGAACTTAAATAATTAATTGCATGTCCATCGGTAAAATAAAATTTCAGGCCCTCATCGATAATGCTTTGCACACTGCTCACACAATATACAATGTTTTCAGGTAATTGCCTTTCAACTCCATTGTATCCTTTCTGTATAACGAAAAGCATAGGCATTCTAACACCAAAATAAAAAGGAATAAAGTCGCCCAGTTTAATTAA
>CAVWQJ010000027.1:0-4447 GCA_963756945.1 uncultured Chitinophagaceae bacterium
TTGGACCATTTGCAATTTGAAATCTTCAGACAGGCTGTTCCTATGCGTAGCGTAAAATGGACTTTAACCATTACATTATAAAACCGGAACCTGGTAACTGAGGAACTTTTTGTCTCGTTGCTTCAATTATTTAGCTTTAAGCCGGCGGGATAAAAAATTATCCCATCACTTATGAAGTAGTTCCCTGGTCACGGCACTGGGTGCTGGTGATATTCACACAATGAAAAAAAATTTTCAATACTTAATTCTGATTATTGCGATCGCTATTACAATACCTGCAAATGGCCAGGCTAAATTCGTCCACGTGGAGAATAATATGCTGGTAACAGCATCGGGTATGCCTCTAACACTAAAATCTATTAACCTTGGTGGTTGGCTTTTGTGGGAGGGATGGATATTTGGAGGCGGCTTTACAAAAGAAACCGTTATAAAAAGACGACTGCTTGAATTGTTGGGCCAGGAAGAATACACCGATTTTCTGCACAGGTTTTATGAAAATTACATTACCGAAAAAGATATCGCACTGATTGCGGACCGCGGATTTAATAGTATAAGGCTTCCCTTTAATTACCGGATTTTCACTTCTGAAGATAGCGCATATATAGATGGATTTAAAAAAGTGGACGAGGTAATACGATGGTGCAAAAAATACAATCTTTATCTTATCCCCGACATGCATGCAGCGCCGGGAGGGCAGAACAATGTTTTTATTTCTGATCCCGAAAATACAAAGCTTTGGAGTTCTGCTGATGACCAGCAACAAACTTATGAGCTATGGATGAAGATTGCAGAAAGATATAAAAATGATACGACGATAGCTGGCTATGATTTACTGAACGAACCTGATGTTAATAGCACTTCAAAGCTTGTAAATTTTTATACGGGCCTGGTTAAAAATATCAGAAGCGCTGACAAGAATCATCTCTTGATTATAGAAGGAAATAAACTGGCTCATTCCTTTAAATGCTTTCCTGCAAAGTTTGACGACAATCAAATCTATAGCTATCATTATTACGCCTGGTTTGGAGAAAACAATAAATCCAGGAACATTCGGGAAATCACTTCCGACATCAAAACTGGCTTACCGTTTTGGTGCGGTGAATGGGGAGAGGATACGCGACAAAATTTAAAAGAAATATTTACCCTTCTATCGCAACAACCCAGTCTTTGCGGCACTTCCTTCTGGACGTGGAAACGTGTTTATAAAAATAATAACCATTATCCTGTTTATTCAATTCATTCAACTCCTGATTGGGATAAAATAATGTCGTGGGTAACATGGAAATTATCCAAACCAACGAAAGAACAAACTGCGAAAGGCATTGAAGAGTTTTTAAATGCTATCCAAATAGAGAATTGCCGGGATAATGAAATTCTAAATCGTGATTGGTAGCTTTTTCCCAAAGCGAAAAAAAACATGTCACCTTTACCGTTAGTGTGAGAATTCCGCCAGGCCTGGTCAAACCATAATACATTCCGTTTAACATTTCTTAAAACATTTCAGTTAGAGGCGATATAACAAGACTATATCAATATGTATGCTTTCGGTGTTGCATTTTTTAAAAAGAACTGGTAGTCTATCCAAACAAAACCTCTGTCTCCCCATGAGGTACCCCAGGAATTCATAACCAGGAAGGCGTTCCTGCTATCATCATAGCCGGTGATCAACATCGAATGTATTTCTCCCAAACGGCCGCGTCTTTCTTTCCATGTAAATGGAGATCTTATTTTATTAAATCCTTCATCTGTTGCGATAAAAAAAATAACCGGCTTCTTTTGACACAGCTCTTTTTTCAGTAAGAGAAGATTATGAGGATCTATCTTTTCCCAACCTTTGATTTTATTTTTCGCGGCCTCATAATGCTGAGCACTGTCAGGTTTAGTCGAGTAGTCGTTAGCGTTATAAGGCATACTTTTTAATGAACACGCTCCCTCGGCTTGAAATAAGTTTAAATTATCTATAAAAGCGGCAGTACCGCCTGCACCCTTAGGCACCTGGTTAAATACAAAAGCAGGACTTAAAATTTCGCTGTCACTATAAGGTTTGCCGGTGTTCAGATGTATGTAATAACTGCCGGCACCATAAACGGCTGCCCATGCTCCGCATGAAGGCTGCTTTCCCTGGTCTCCGGGAACAGGCATATCAAGCAGTACAGCAGGTGGAAATGCTTTAATACCTGGTAAACTATGATTAGTGGAATCGTTGCCCGGTGCCGCAGGGCCCGTGTTATCAAAATAAGCTGTATCAATTTCTCTATAAAAAAAACCTGGAATACCCGGCATGCACTCATTTTCATTAATTACATTTTTACCAAATGAAAATGTCATGGTAACCGGCGGTATTAAAAGAATTATTAACAGGTTTCGTAATATCATAGGGCAAATGGATCTTCTCCTTTATGAAAATGGTTTCCCCGGGGCGTTCTCCGGAAATTGATTCGGCATCTATTTTTAAACGGTACAGGAAAGATTTGTATTGTATCCGCGCTTTAAAATTTTTTAAGCGGGTTGCACGAAGTGGAATTTGCTGGAATATATATTTTGTTAGAACCTTTGCGATGATGTTCATTTGCCCGCGTTATGGTAATTCTTTAGTTTTAAGTTGACGTAATACAAATGATGGACTCCATTTAAACAATGAACTACTTTAATCCAAAGACAGCAGCAGAGCGCTATTCAAAAGGGCGACCAGGCTTCCACAGCAACACTATAAAGCATATCAAAGATTATTTGCATCTTGACAGAAAACTCAATAACGCACTAGACATCGCCTGTGGCACAGGGCTTTCAACCAAAGCACTTTTAGAAATTGCAACAAATGTTTACGGCACAGACATTTCGCAAGAGATGTTGAATTTTGCCGGGCAAACTGACAAAATTCATTATTCAATCGCTGCGGCAGAGCAACAACCGTTTGCAGATAATTACTTTGACTTAATTACGGTTAGTTCAGGTGTTCATTGGTTTAACATTGATAAATTCCTCGCAGAAGCGAACAGGCTTTTAAAAAGTAAATCGTGGCTCGTACTTTACGAAAATCATTTTATTGCTGAAATGGTTGGCAACGACAACTTCACTAATTGGTTTATGAATGTTTATTTGAAAAAATTTCCTTCGCCACCCCGCAACAACTCCTACTCCTGGACGAATGAAAATCTAACCAAAGAATTTCAATTTTGTAAATGAGGAAAGATTTAAAAACTCCATTATTTTCAACAAAAACCAACTTGCCTTATATTTCACAACGCAGAGTAACATTATTGCAGCGGTGGAGAAAGAACCAAACAACTTATGAGGAGGTTGAAAATTGGTTAGACCAGGAGCTTGCTTCATTTTTTGATACTGACGAAACAACTCGAACAATTAACTATGGAAACTGGATTAAGTTTATTCAACGGGCAAGTTGACGACAATTGCCGGGCACTAACGGAAAAGGGCGGGAATAGACGAAATATCTTTATTTCTTTATTATGAAAAATATCTTCACCACTTTATTAATTTCAATTACAACAATTTTTTCAAGTTGCAATTCTGGTACTAAAAGCACTTTTACCATCCAGGACTTTAATAAGACATTACAACCATACCTAATTGAAGTTGTTTGTAAAGGAATTGTTGGATTTGACGCCATGACAAGGTATATTCAACAAAAGTTGTTCGCGAGGATGCAAACACCACCTTTGCCTGATTAGGCTATGATCAATTTTTTGCGGCTTTTAATTTTTTGGCTTAAAAATTCTTTTAAAAATCCTTTTAAAACTAAGATCTTCATCCAGATCGGGCCAATGAATTCCCACTCCACTGCCAACAAGCCGATAGTTTCTTAAATGCTTGACACTCGCATTTTTTAACGCCTTATAATTTTTGACAGGAGTTACAAATGTCAGATTAGTATTCAGATGAATTAATAATTTATCGCTGTCAGGGCTTAGTTTTAATGAGGTAATTCTTAGACCTTCTTTGAAAATAATATTCTCTATTGCATCATATTTATTGTGTGAAGTATTCATTCCATTTTTGTTTAAAAATTAAAAAATTTATCGTTACAATTCCTGTAATAATCTTTTGTTCCTTAGAAGTGAATCCATGCATGTATGCTACGTTAATAATAGGTTCAAGCCATATTTTTCCTTCTGCGCCGCCCTTCTCAACATGCACGTGCATTGGCTCATCGTTCTCATTGCTCCAGAAAAAGAATCTGAACCCCTGCTCTTTTATTACTGTTGGCATTTATGCAATTTAATATTTTTATACAAAGAGAGAGAGATATATGGATAAGTCAATTGCCTGCAGTTAGCAAAAGTACCAATGGGGGTTGGGCGTTGAAACAATCAGATAATTGTGTCCAATCCCGAAGCAGGTTAATTAAATCAACCTGGAGTAAGATGTCCTTTGCGTGGTTGAAAGAAAAAAATTGCTTATTCACCTATTTAATATAAAGGTAAAT
>CAVWQJ010000028.1:0-58765 GCA_963756945.1 uncultured Chitinophagaceae bacterium
GAACCAACACGACTAACAATACCTTGTGCAACTGCACCAACTTTGCCTTAAAATTTTAAACAATGAGTACAGAACAAAACAAGGCAATCGTTGTGCGTTTCAACAAAGAGTTTATTGAGCAGGGCAACGAAAATTCTTTTAACGAATTACTGTCGGACAGTGTGATTAACCATTCCGCACCGGCGGGAATGCCCAATGGCAAGGAAAGTTTTTATTTCTTCCTGAACAATGTATTGCGAAAAGGCTTTCCCGATCTTAAAGTAGAAATACTGGAACAGGTTGCCGAAGGGGACCTGGTAACAACAAGAAAAAGAATCAGGGCGACCCACACCGGTGAAATCTTTGGAATACCGCCGGGCAACAAACAAGTGGAGATAAACATTATTGACATCATCAGAATTGAGGATGGCAAGTATGCAGAACACTGGGGACAAAGCAATTTTGAAGAAGTGCTAAAGCTTATATCGGCAAATTAAAGAAGTGTGAGCCATGGAGCGTAAGTGAACCTCATTTTGCGGCATTGACGCAATTGATTAGTTTTAAGATGCGGCAATGAAAGAGTTAGCTGCAAGAATATAGACACTATGTGGCTGCGACCAGACTTCGACAATCAAAACTAATAACCTTAATCCTTAACTAGTATGTTTTTATCATCAATTCACATACAAAACTACAAGGGAATTAAAAACCTGAAAGTGAATTTTAGTAAAGATATAAATGTAATTATAGGAGAAAATGGTGCTTGTAAAACAGGGCTAATTGACGCTATAAGATTGCTTTACAATTTGGGCAAGCAACAAAAGGAATTATACGTAACGCAGACGACTTTTATACCGGAGAAACGGTTATTAATATTTCATACGAGTTTACAGATTTAACACAGACCAAAAAGGAGCATTTTATGAATATCTCGTTTTAGGGGAAAGTGAAGATCAGGACTTTGCAAAAATCACAATCTCTTATAAAAAAGAAAATCAAAAAATCCATTTTTAGTTACTTCACCGGCGAAGTAGAAGGGCAAAAAGCAGATAGTGCAACATTTCAATACTTTATTCATTATTATTTAGGAGCACTTCGAGATAGCACAAGAGATTTATTAAATAATCGAAACGGTATTTTGGGAGCTTAATAAACCGACAAGTTGAGAAAAATAAAAGTCAAAGTAATATGAAACCATTATCAAAACAGCCAATGACGATTTATTAAAACTTGAGTGAGGTTACAGATTCCAACAGTCAATTAATTCCAACCTAATTAATATATATAAACAGGCAATAGAAAATCAAATTGGCTTACGATTGAAGAAACAAAAGCGGAATACATTGTAAATATTATCAAACCTTATTTACCTCATGACACTAAAACCCTTACAGGTGATGGTTTCAACTTAAAGCAAAATAGTTTAGGGTTTAATAATCTGATATATATAGCAACTGTTTTAGGTGACATAAACCAACAACTTAAAGATGATGAAACTTCTCACTTACACTTTGCTAATTGAAGAACCTGAAGCACATCTCCATCCACAGTTGCAATTGAATTTGTATAATTTTCTAAAGCAAACAAACAATCAAGATAATTCGCAACTTTTTATTACAACCCATTCACCAACACTAACTTCTAAAGTTCCTCTTGACAATTTAATTCATTTATCAAAAAACGATGAGGCTAATTAACTTGAATCAACTGTTTTGAAGGCAGAGAAGCAATTCAAGTTGAAGAAGAAGACGAAGATGCTTTTCTAGACGATGCATTAAATAGGAAGAAGCAATTAGAGCGATACATTGATGTTACAAAATCACAGTTATTCTTTTCAAAAGGGGTTTTATTTGTTGAAGGAATTTCAGAAGAACTTTTAGTTCCTGTATTTGCTCAAATTCTCAATCAAAGATTAGAGGACTATAAAATTGAACTTGTTAATGCTAACGGAACTTCTTTTTATCCTTTCATCTACTTGTTCAACTCTACTGATAAATTAAAAACACTTCCCATCCCTTTATCAATCTTGACAGATGATGATAAGTTCACAGAATCAAAAAATACAGAATACAGTTTCAAAAATATTAAAGATAATCTTGGCCAAAGGCAGAAGAACTTTTTGAAAAAATAAAAGCTGCAGCACAATCAACAAGGATTAAAAATATATCAGAAATAGTAAAAAGCGTATCCGAAAAAATCAGTTTAAACTTTTCAAATAAAACATTTGAATTTGCACTTGTTCAAGCCAACATCTCAAAATACAAAAACTCAAATTAGTTGACAAACTTACTTTGGAAATATTTAGCACAAAACAAATCAATCGTAAAGAAGTTCAACAAGATAAAAGAACATTTAGATTCATTTGCTGGAGCTAAATAACTGAAGCAGAACTAAACAAGCTGCAAATTCTAATTTGGAAAGCATTGCCCAGCAAAGCAGAGTTTGCACAAGATTTTTCTGTTTACCTATTAGCGAATCTTGAAACAGCAAAACTAACTTTATTGTTCCTGATTATATTCAAAAAGCAATTACTCATTTAATCAAATACAAATTAAAATGAGTATAACTCTATCCGATGAACAAATTATCTATGTGCAGGCATCGGGAAAAGTAATTCTCAATGCTTGTCCTGGAAGCGGCAAGACGACAACTATAGCTCATAAGCTTTATTCATTAATTCAGAATTGGGGAATATTTTTCGAAAAAATTCAGGAATCGTTTGTCTTTCTTTTACAAATGTTGCTAAAAATGAAATTGCTGAAAAGTTCAGGACAAATAAACGGTTTCTCATTGCCCATCCCCTCATCTAATTTCGACAATTGACAGTTTTGTAACGCATACATTACGTTGCCGTTTGCACATAAGTTAAAGGATATAGGCAAACGCTACCGAATAATTGACGACATGAATACTTAGATAATATTTTTCAATCGAATTGGAATTGAAGAAAACGATTTGAAAACTTATTGCATCGTTTTCACACCAAGCAAAATTGATTACACTAGTAATAATGGTTGCGTGGGATGGACATGATAAAATCAGACGATGCAGAGTTTGTAAAGTATGCTAAAGCAATCAAAAACACTCCAATTTTCATATGGCTTACTTAAAAACAAGTGACTCTGCTTTTTTCGCATATCAAATTTTGAAAAAGTATCCCACGGTTAGCAAAATATCTTGCAGCAAAATTTCCTTATTTAATAATCGACGAGGCGCAAGACACTTCCGAAATTCAGCATTCAATTTTGGAAATGCTTTACAACGAAGGATTAAAACATATTGATTTGGTGGGCGATCCTTACCAATGTTTATATCAATGGAGAGATGCAAGTCCTGAATTATTTCTTCAAAAGTTTGACGATGCCGCAAATTGGAAAGGAATATACTTGACTGAAAACAGGCGTTCAACAAAAAAAATAATTGATGTTTTCAGTGTGTTGAGACGAAATACGATAAGGCTATAGTTCCAGTCATTGATACCGCCGGCTGACTTACCATTCACATTCATTAAGTATGATAGTGCAAACTATGCTGATGCAATAGGTAAGTATGAGAAACTTTGCACTGATAATCAATTTGTTTCCAATAAAATTCTTGTCAGAGGAAATGCACTAAAAAATTCATTACTCGGGAAGGAAAGTAATTACTCCCCTTGGAACACTTCATTACCATATCCCCTGATTGAATCAAAAATCCATTTACAATCAAATGAAATAAAGAGGCAGTAAAAAAAGTAAGGCGAGTTATAATAGGACTCTTTATAACCCTGATATTTCTTTTGCGGACTTGAAAAAAAAGGAGCAGGAATTAAAAAACGACAAACAAACAAATGCTGGAATCTTTAATTTGATTAGGGGTTTGCCTTCATTTGATTTATCACTTAACGAATGGACAAATCAAACACAGCAATATCTGAAAATCAAAATTAGAATTAGATGCGAGCCGATTTAAAAATAAGAAAAAAAATGTAACACAAAATGGGAAAATACTTTGAAAAGCGACTTTAGATAAATCCTGTAAACAGGTATTTCAAGAAATCTACGACTGACAATAATATTCCTGTAACAACTATTCATCAAGTTAAAGGAATGACTTTTGATTCCGTTTTTTTAATATTAAAGTGCAAAAATCATAAGGAGAAAATATACATTAAATGATTTTACTTTGAAAGACTGCAATGCCAACTGAAAAGCAACGCTTGATTTATGTCGCGATTTCAAGACCGAGAAGTTTACTATGTATCGGCGTGCCAAATAATGTAACGGAGAAGAATTGAAAAAGCAGTTTAATGACAACGTAATAATTCTATAGTGAAACACCCGCCGCTAACTGGAGACTTGCCCGTTATTCAAATCCATTCTTAATAACAATTTTTTCTCCCCTGCTCATATCGATCTCTATAATTCCATTTGCAACATCGTACCTCTTTGCAGCATCAGCAAGATAAAATGTTTTGAAAGGAAGTTTTAATCGCAAAATTCCGCCTTGTTCTGCAGTAACAGTAACTGCGTCTATAACTCCGTTAGTTTTGGCAGCGCTTACTAAGAAAGCGCCTTCCGCACGTAAATTATTAAAGCTGACATTTTTCCACGATGCGGGTATTGCAGGAAATATTTCGATAACGCCGCTATAACTCTGCAACAGCATTTCCTGCAATCCCTGTGCAAAAGCAAAATTTCCTTCCAGGGTAAATGGCCGGTAGGTAAAATTGGAATACTGTCCGCCTTTCTGGTCTCCATTCAAATGAAAACTGTTAGGTGAGCAAAAATTGGAAGCAAATATTTTTAATTCCCTCGCAGCGCTGTCGCCTTCTTTTGCTCTTGCATATAAAGACGCAGCCCAACTAAACGAATAGCCGCACCATTCGCCGGTGCCGGTTTTCTCCATCCACCGCAAGGACGAATCTATGATCATTTTATCATGGGCATTATTTACATTCAATAAGTCCCAACGGATAAATTGACATCAAATTTGAATGATGGCGATGAGAAACTTTTCGCGGAAAACCCGGCGCAATGGTGAGTCCTGTTTCATCTGCATCTAATGCAGGCAATTCAGCATTGATCTTTTGCCAATGCAATGCTTCTTCTTTTTTATTCATAGCCGTTGCACATGTTGCCGCTGCCTGGAAAGCAAATTTCATTAAAGACAAATCGTAATTGGTTGTATTAAGAAACCATGCGTTGATACTGTTATCATTGTATTCGGGACTGGAACTTAGTGGCAGTTTTCGTTTCCCGTTTTCCAGGTATGAAATATTTTCCAAGAAAACAGCTACTTCGTGCAAATACGGATAGGCTCTTGTTTGCAGGAAATTTTTATCCATCGAATATTTCCATTGCCAGTAAAAATGTTGCGATAGCCATGCAGCAATCGTCGGCGATAGTGAATATTGAATCCATCCGCCCATCGGGTAACCCGAAATGGTTGCAACACCGGGAACATTTAAACCATCCAACACCAAAATATTCTTTGGTATATTTTTCATTTTCCTTTTTAATCTTCCACAACCAATCAGTAAAAGTTTTTGCTTCCTGCAAATGATTGGATGCATAAGAAGGCCAGTAAGAAAGTTGCGTGTTCAAATCGTTATGAAAATCGCCCTTCCATGGCGGCAGGTTGCCATTGTCCGCAGTCCAGATGGCTTGCAAGGTTATTGCCGGAGCGCCTTTCCTGGCAACACATCCCAATTTGTACAATTCAAGATAATATTGTTTTTCAATTTGTTCATCAGGAACAGTAACCGAAGATTGGTTCCAGAAATTTTTCCACCACAAACAATGCTTTGCAAAACTGGTATCAGCAATAGCAGTAACATTCTTTTTTGCCACACTAGCTTTCATCTTATTGATATACCAGGCACCGTTAACTTCATTACCTTGCTCTTTCCATTTAACCGTTATCACATACACCTCACCGTTAGTTATTGTTTGGGTATACTGGAGAAAGTTTTTCCCCCGGGTAATTGCGCCTTGCCGGTATCCCAATCTTTCCAATCCCTGGCCCTCTACAGAATTGCCTGTGCCGCCTTTCCTGTTGGTGTGATACGGTGGCGCAATAATATCAGCAACAATATTTTTTGAAACATTCTTAAAAGTAAAAACGCCAAAGCCTGCATTGGCGCACACATAGGTTTGCAATTCAACACCGCTCTCCCACTCTACTTTGCAAACTGCATGGGCTACATCCAGCATGGAACGCTTCACCTTGCCAAACGAGGCCATATCAAACTCTATGGCGCCTGCCGGGAGTTTTGTGGGATAAGGATACGCCTCGTAAGGAACATCTCCTAATTTCTGAACGGTATCATATTGCTTTTTGGCAACCTGTTGCTGCACCCATTTAAAATTAAACTTAGAAAAATCTATGGCAGGCCGTTCGTCCCATAAATCGGCACGATCAAGAGAGAAACGCAGTTTATCATCTTTCTGCCAAACCAATGCGCCCAACATTCCATTGCCTAACGGAATCGCTTCGTCCCATCTTTTGGGTAATGAATCAAAAACAAGGTTATCGTTTACACTTACCTGTGAGGAGGCGGATTGAAGGAGGGCCAAAGAGAAAATAAAAAGCAGAAAGTATCTTAAAGTCATGCAGTAAAAATATAGAATCAGACAAGATAATTTCAAAATAAATATGTTTAGAATTATCAAATCCAATAGCATTTTCCGGCAGTATCGGTGCAGAATGGCTATCGCAACTTTAATGAAAAGTTTATTTTATATTTGGATTATGGAAAAAGTAGAATTACTTATTGAAAAAAATAAAGCCGCAAAACTCATCAATTTTTTGAAGGAATTGGACTTCGTTGAAGTAAAGGAAATTAAAAAGAATAAGAAATCCTTGATAAAAAATATCGATGATATAATTGTTCCCGCCACAAATCCCAGGGCCGACATTTCATCCGTGTTTGGTGCCTGGAGAAATACGGTTGTCAGCAGCTCAGATATAAGAAACAGTTCAAGAAAAACAGGCCAGTTACAATGGTGATTATTGATACTGATATTTTCATTGGTGCACTAAGGGGAAATAAGGAGGCCGCAAAGCAACTCACAACTTTAAAAGGAAAAGCAGCCGTCTCCATCATAACTGAGCTTGAATTATTTGTAGGTGCGAAAACAAGGCTGCAAAAGCAACAAGCAAAAACAATTCTTGAGCCATTTGATAAACTAAAGATTAACAATGAGATTTATCTTCTTACAAAACGATTATTGACAGAATACAATTCCCATACTAAGAATTTATTTATGCCTGACGCTTTTATTGCAGCAACTACAATTTATACCGGGGCTTCGTTACTTACTTTTAATAAAAACGATTACAAGTTTATTAAAGGTCTAAAATTAAATTAGCTTCAACTCAGCGTTCAACTTACATTGATTATTTTTTAATTAGAGCTTTTACAATTACCAATTCCGCATTGCCTTTTATTTGTGATTATAAAGGTTGTTTGTTTTTACAATTCTAATGAGCCCTCGCCCAGCAACAACTCTTTTTTCAATGTATTATTGGCATAAGGCGAAGGCAACATCGGGCGGTAGTGAATGGCATTTGTTGTTTTAATGGTAACGTTCAATCCTTTTTGCAATTGTTGTCCGCTGAGCCAAATTGTTGCGGCTCCCTTCCAATTGCTGACTTTATCTGAAGCCTGAAGTTGCCATTCAAGATGATGAGGGCCTGCTTTGTCTAATACGAAAGAATAGGTCGCCCAGTTTCCGCTTTGCTGCTGTAGAGAAGGCTGTTCCGTTTTTCCATCCACTTTCAATATCATATTTGGGAAAGGCTTGCCCACGCTGGAGCTATCGGGTTTTACGAAGAGGATATATCGAGCGGTAACCACAGAGGCATCTAAATCAATGGTGCTGGAAATTTCATTTTTAGAAAAATGATTTTGTTGATCTTTCACCATTCCAAGCGCATGGATTCCTGGAATATTAAGTTTCGTTATGTCGGAAGATTTGCCGTCGATAGAAACAGAACTTACGCTGGCAGGATTCAACAATTTTATTTCGTTACC
Organism: uncultured Chitinophagaceae bacterium; assembly: GCA_963756945.1. Classification (GTDB taxonomy): domain Bacteria; phylum Bacteroidota; class Bacteroidia; order Chitinophagales; family Chitinophagaceae; genus Ginsengibacter. Next base: position 7,997 of record CAVWQJ010000028.1, read on the forward strand.
CGTTTGCAAAATATGTATTCCCAATTCATTGGCCTCTTCCACTTTTGCATCGTAGGTAACCCCTGCCAAAAGCGGGCTGCTGGCTTCCTTCAATGGATACACTTCATACACAGCCGCTTCATAACCCTGCAATGGCAAAGTAATCGTGGCGCCAGCCGCATACAAATCAGGAGACACCCAACGGGTTGGATAAATTCTCTCCAATACCAAACTATTAGCTTCGGCATTCATGCCAAATGCAGGATCTAATTTCACCGTGATTTTTTGTGCATCCATTTGCGGGTTGCGAATTGCAATAATGCCGCTGTCATCTTTAAAATGCACATAGCCGTATGCGTTACCTTTAGTAGGATCGCCACCAAGCATATACGTTTTATTTAAAATACTAAAGCGGTCTTTGGCCCAGGCAAGCGATTTACTTAACGCATTCCATTCACCTTTGTTAAGAATGTCGGGCGAAATATACAATTCATACATCGTAACACCACGGCCAAAATAAAAAGCCACATCATCGGTAAATTTGTCCAACGGATCGTCACTGCCACCAACGTTTTCAAGGCTGCCTTTAATGATACCATGCGTCATAAGATTACCCACAGGAAACCATGTATCCTGGTTATGAAAATCATCATACAAAACAAAATCTTTATAAGTAACTGCCCCATCTCTCTCATTTACGGAAGGCACATCTGCAAATCCATAATCGGCGCCCTGCATCCATATCTGGTTAGCATATTGCATCCACCAGGGACTCATCCAGGTTCCGGAAGTAATATTTAAAAATTCATTTGGATTAACAGCACGCACGGCTTTGCATTTTTCGATTACACTTTCCAATGCAGCCCTACGCGAAAAATATCCTACAGGGTGGCCATTGCCAGGTTCGCTTGAAGAAAACTGGATACCATCCCATTTAAAATAACCTACACCCTGCTTGGCAAAATCGGTCGTTCTCTTTTCAAATAAGGCACTGTATTTAGGCCCTGCAATATCCATCATGGCATCATTTTCTGTAGCCCGACTGTTTCATACCCATGTTCTTTCATCCAGTTGATTCTTTTCATACGAAAAGAATATCCCCCGGTTGGGCCAAGCCACATACCGAGCGTAGTGCCCAGCGGTTTTAATGCGTCTACGATCGGCTTTACACCGTTAGGAAAAGTATTTTTGCGCATTATCCAGTCGCTTTCATATACATCCCATCCATCATCCAACACAAATGCATCAAGATGAATTCCATAAGGTTTAATCATGTCCTTCTGAAACAAGTCAATGATATGAAGAATATTTTTTTCATTCATTACATGATCAGGCTTTACGCCGGGATACATGGGTGAACGCAAATCGTACCAGCTATTGTAAAGTGCGTAGGGCCGGTTGGGCGCTACCTTTATATCGGGCAAGTAATTAAAAAACCAATCTTTTACGTAATGATTGGGCGCCAATCCTTCAACTACCCAATCACTTTCTACCCATTGTTTGCGCACGACCTGTCCTATTAATTGCCGGCAGGAAAGTTCCAGTTGGTTGCCCGTAGCTTGTTGCAGCACGTTGGTGCCAGACGGATATTCGATACCAAAGAAAACACCACCATGTGAAAAATCTGCGGCACAGGGCTGTCCAAACTCACCTCGTTTCACAATTGAAGTTGTTGGTTGTTGATTGTTTTGAACATTTTGAACCTGTTGGTAATTGTTACTGCTTTCTTCCCGCATCAGGTATCCGCCGGATGTATTATTCACTTCCCCGACAAGTCCTTTTCTTGAATCAACAGCTTCCAGCCAGTTCTTTGCCAGTGTTGTATCCTGCAAGGATATTTTTCTTCGGCTATAGAATTTATCCGCCAGCAATTGGTAGGTCAGTTTTAATTGCACGGTATTGTCATGATTAAAGGGAGTGAAATATAATTCCAATTCGCTGCCTCCATTGGCTACATCTTTAAAATCATAATTGACGTATTTATAATCCTTTTTTGTAAAACTTACCTGTAGTCGCCGTTGAAAATCTTACCGGGTGCGCTCCAATCCGTCCACATCATTTCCAGCGCATAATCGCCATCGGTAGTTACAGAATGATTATCGTTGTGATATTCATCCAGCCATTTCTTACTACCGATCAATTCATCTCCCCATAACATATCATCGGCAATGACTACCTTCTCCGTAACCTTATTATTAGATAAAGTAAATACCTGCTGGTTGCCATTACGGGCAACATTTGTTTGCACTTTATCCTGTGCGATCGCATCGGGCAGTTCCCGAGTAAAAGAAGTACTGCTAGTATTTGCGTGAGTTTTTTCATCTTTATTTTTTTCGAAGTATAATTTTAATTACGATTAAGACAGAATCTCCTTTAAGTGAGCATGGCAACCGGCTGAAAAAAATACGAACAACTAAATCTGGATAGCTGAAAATTAAAAACACAAGTTGCCGTGAAATTAGTTCGACGTAAGCGCAGCCACATAGCTTTGTAATTCGGTTTCCTTTTCTGTTAGCTTTTGCAGAAGCGTGAACTGGTTGCCCGCTCTTACCAGGTTGTGATCTTCATATTTGGCTCCATAGTAAACATCATTATTAATATAATCGGCAAGAAACCGAAGCCCCTGCATGTAAATCATAAATTTACCGGCATAAATAAAATGTTCTTTTTCTTCACTGCGTAAGTTCATCCTGCAATTGCCCAAGATATCCCTTAACAATGCCTGACGAAGTATTCATTTCGGATTTCAATTTTTGAAAAATCATTTTCTTCCTCGCTTACGGGACTTAAATAAGTGCGCAACATGTCTCCCAGGTCGCTGATGAAATAACCCGGCATCAGCGTATCCAAATCAATTACGCATAACCCTTCGTCATTTTCATCAAAAAGTACATTGCTTATTTTTGTATCATGATGAGTGGCACGGATTTTAAACTGTGGATTTGTTTTTATTTTTTCGAATTCATCCAAAATATATTTATTATCAGATACTGCGTCTATCCATGTACGGGAGTTTTTAATTCGGGCTGCATTACCGTGAGATAAGGCTTCTTCAAACTGCTTATAGCGAAACGAGAGATTGTGAAAATCCGGCAACGTTATCTTAAGAAGACTTGCATCAAAGCCTGACAATAATTTTGTAAACTTACCAAACTCTTTCGCCGCTTCATAGGCCATTTGAGGATCCTGTACTACATCAATGGTATGTGAATTTTCAATGAATGGCAAAAGCCTGTAGTAGCCTGCATTTTCGTCAAAAAAAATATCACCGTTATGAACAGATGTAACAGGCATAACAAATAAATAAGAAGGAAAATTTTTACGAAGATAGTTTCCCGTTACATTGATGTTGTAAGCAATTGCTTCGGGATCTTTGAAAACGTTGTTATTAATCTGCTGGAGTATAAATGCTTTACCGCCGCGATTTATTTTCCATGTTCGATTGATTAATCCATTGCCAAATGGAATTGCATTATTAATATTTTCTGAAATACCAAAAGCATTAAAAACAAGCTGGAGCATTCGTGATAGTTAGTTGATAAATTATTAATCAATCGCTCAAACTTAAATAATAAGGCAACATAGAGTGAAGTAAAACGTTTGCTATAATTATTTCTTCTCGTGCAGTACCAGTTGCGACTCAACTATAATTTTATAGTAAGTGTCCTTGTGGGCGGATTGTTCTTTTGATTTGTTCATAAGCTCGATTAATATTCCCGTTGCCTTTTGCCCCTGCACATAAGGATATTGCTCTACTGACGCTAACGGAGGATAGGCGCTATAACTGCTTATCGGAAGATTTGCAAAGCTAACGAAAGAGATATCTTTGTTTATTTTTCTTTTTCTCTTTTGTGCAAATTGTATGGCATCAAGCGCCACATAATCGTTAAAAGCCACAATGGCAGTGGGTTTCCGTTTAGAGACTAATAATTCTTCCATCGCCCGCTGTGTTCCTTCTAAAGTAAGATCGCTGTTTACAACAAGTGATGGATCAAACTTCAAACGGTTCCTTGTCATAGCCTGTATATATCCATCTTTTCTTTCCTGGCTTGCAAATAATTTCTCGGGGCCGTTGATCATACCTATTACCCGATGGCCCTTTTTAAGAAGATACGATACGGCCTGCACCGTACCCGAAACCATGTTGCAGGCTACATAATGTATATCATCCATTTTAGGTATGCGGTCAAAGAACACGACCGGTATTCCATATTTTTTCAGGCTTTCAAAATGATCATAATTCACAGTGTTTTTCGAAATAGAAATAATTAATCCATCAACCCGGTGATTTTTCATCGTCTCTACAATCTTCTTTTCTCTTTCTTCACTATCATGCGACTGTCCTAAGAAAACCGTGTAGTTATTTTTCTCCGCGGTATTTTCAATGCCGCTTATCGATGTTGAAAAAAAAGCTTCGGATAGCTCAGGCAAGAATAACACCAATGGTATATGTTTTTCCTCGTTGAAAAAATATCGCAGCCTGGTTAGGTTCATAATTTAATTCTTTAGCTAACTGTTGTACCCGCATCTTGGTACGCAGCCCAATATTTGGATGATCATGCAAAGCCCTTGATACTGTTGAAAACGAGATGTTGAGTATTTTGGCGATCTCCTTAATCGTTGTTGGTTTTTCTTCCATAACTCTAAAGTATATTCTTTTTTACTGATACAGATAAAGTAATGTTTCGGTTTCACATAGGAATACAAAGAACACAAATGTATCTTTAATAATTCGCATATGATCTTTGGCTTCCGGATAAAAAATATTTCAAACTTAGGACTCGAGCGATAAAACAAGGTAAAACGTTTGCACTCATTTTTATATAAAGCTTTTAATAATTTTCATCGAACTATAATTTTTCGAATTCAATATTAATTACAAAATGCATCAGCAACAATTGCTTCATGATGTGATGCCTAATAAAAAGATCAAGGTCTATTTTCACGGACTTTATAATGTGGTCATGTGTTTATTGGTTATATGCATAGAAAATTATTTCTTAAACTTTAAAATCTACTTTTGAAAAACCTTTTTCTTTTTTTATCCGCCACTTTTGTTTTAGGTTCCTGCACTACTTACAGAACGATTACTTACAAGGAGGATAATGCTGATATTGTAAATCCGGAGAGAGGTTTCTATATTCCGTCCGGAACAAGGGCAAGCAATTTCATTCCCCTTGATGCTGCAGTTTTAAAAAGTTACAGGGAAAGCCCGCAACAGATACCTAAAGCAACTTACAAAGTTAACGCCTCATTAATCTACCGGGGATACGTACTCGATAATTTTAAAGACAAACCTATCTCACAGGAATTTTTAAACAACCTGCAAAAAGATTTTGATGCGGTAAGAAATGCTGGTTTAAAAATGATCATTCGCTTTGCTTATACAAATACGGCAAAAGATGGCAATTGCAATAGCGAATATAAAATTTGTCCTCCCTACGGCGATGCTCCGGTACAAATAGTGTTTCATCATATTGCCCAACTGAAACCATTGCTTCAAAAAAATGCTGATGTAATTGCAGTAATGCAGGAAGGGTTTATAGGCATTTGGGGTGAAAACTATTTTACAGATTATTTTGGAGATGCATCAACAAATGGAATTGGAAAAATGACCGACAGTGGATGGAAACTGAGGAACGAATTATTAAAAAGATTACTTGATGCACTTCCAAAAGATAGAATGATACAGGTACGCACACCGCAAATAAAACAGAAATATGTTTATGGTCCGTCAGCAACTGTAAACAGCGCCCCACTGCAATTAGCCGGAGGCCTTCAGCGGAGAAGACAAATCAAGAATAGGTTTTCATAATGATTGTTTCCTGTCATCAGCGGATGATTATGGAACTTATATGGATTATGGAAGTTCCACTCAACCCAGGGAGTCTGGCTACCGATGTGCTAAGAAAATATATTGAGGAAGATACAAAGTTTACGGCTGTTGGAGGTGAAACATGTGACGATACATTCAGCCCGCAAAACGATTGTGAACCTGCGGGCCATGCGGAAACGGAAATGAAAAATATGCACTACAGTTTTTTAAATGCGGCATATAATACTGATGTGGATAATGATTGGGATAGCAGCGGGTGCATGAATAGCATCAAAAAAAACTTGGTTACCGTTTTATATTAAAAGAAAACCAGGTTTCCCGAAAAAGTAAAGAGAGGTAAATCAATTAAAATTCTTTTCGAAATTGATAATGCCGGCTATGCATCACCGTATCAACCCAAGACCACTGGAATTGGTGCTTCGCAATGAACAAACAAAAGAAGAAAAAATTATTTTATTGAAGACTGATGTAAGATTTTTATTTACCGGGCATCATGAAATAAAAGAAGAAATACAATTAAGTAAAAACTTACTGCCCGGGAAATATGAGCTGTTTTTATTTCTGCCTGACGCAAACGTTCGGCTAAGCAAGCAGACCGGAATATTGTTTACGTTTGGCGAACATGGATACCTGGGAAAGTAATACAGGTTATAATATTTACATCAATCGATTATAGTTAAATGAGAGAAAATTCAACATGATAACGAACGGTACTGAAGTTGGATTAATTGAAAAGCAACTTTGGGGAATGTCGCCGGCAAGGATATTTATTTATTCTGTTTCAAAAATAAACGGGGAACAAAATTTTATGTATCAAATTACGGTGCCGCCGCACAATCTTTGTTTATAAAAAATAAACACGGACATTTTACTGATGTACTTCTTGGCTATGATAATTTAAAAAGCTATAAGGATGATAACTTTTATATAGGGACCGTTGTTGGCAGAAATGCAAACAGAATTTCTGGCGGAGAAGTTTTTATAGATGGTAAAAAATACAATCTTGCAACCAGGGAAGGAGGATATCATCTGCATGGCGGCAACTGCGGTTTTAATAAAAAAGCTTTTGATTTTAAAATACCTGATAGCAATATTTCCCTTATCGAATTTTATTACACAAGCCCTCACATGGAAGAAGGCTTTCCCGGTGAACTCAGTTTAAAAGTTACTTATAAACTTGATGATGAAGACAACTGGATTATACAATATGAATGCAAAAGTGACAAAACGACGATCGTCAACCTTACCCAACATGCTTATTTCAACCTGAAGGGCCATAATACAGGTTCAATCCTGGATCATGTTATACAGATTTATTCGAGTTCTTATCTGCCTGTAAATAAATCGCAGGTGCCGGATGGCAAAATAGCTCCGGTAAAAAATACACCTTTTGATTTCACCAGGTTAAGAAAGATTGACAAAAAAATAAACGACAGAAATCTTCAACTATTAATCAGCAATGGCTATGACCATAGCTGGATACTTAAAGAAAAATCATCCTTGCAAATGGTTCACGCAGCAACTGTAAAGGAATTGAGCGGGGGCATAGAACTCAATTTATATACTACCGAGCCAGCCGTTCATTTTTATGCAGGTAATTTTCTTGAAAATGTCGCTGGAAAAAATCATGCAATTTACAAGAGCAGGGAAGGATTTTGTCTTGAAACCCAACATTACCCTGACGCTCCAAATAAACCACATTTTCCGACAACTATACTTGAGCCAGGTCAACGGTTTTACAGCAAAACCATCTATTCTTTTTCAACTGCCAGCAAATAAATGATCCGCATATTATGATGCTCATGTAAAAGGCGTTAGATATTGACTGACTTTTTCAACTTTTTAAATAACCTCAGCATTATTATTACAGTGCCCGCAATTAATGCTTTGAGATTGCCAAAAGACTTAAAAAAATTAAATTAGCTGAACGATTTTGCGGGATTCCCAATTCAATAAGCCAATTACCAAAATCGATTCAAAATTAACGCAAACGTTTGCATGCAGCATGCAAACGTTTGCTCGTCTCTAATAAAGAAACAATATATTTTCTAGTGACTTTTTTTCCAAAGAAAAAAATCATATTTGTGAGGTCTATCTTAATTTTTTGTTATTGTTTCTTTCCACTCAATTTAAAAACTAATGCTTATGAACAGATTGAAATTTTTACTGACCATCACGATGGCACTCTTTATTACCTCGGCTTTCTCCCAGCAAAGAACTATTACAGGGCAGATTTTGGTTGAAGGAACTCAAACTCCTGTTATCAGGAGCAACCATAACCATAAAAGGTTCGCGAAAAGCTACCACAAGTGCAGAAGATGGAAAATTTTCAATTGCTGCGCCGGCAGGAAATGTTACTCTTGTTATTTCTTATGTTGGGTATGCAAACAAAGAAGTTGTGGTAAATGGTTCTTCCGACAACGTGAGTATAGCATTAAGTGCTTCGTCTGAACGGTTGAATGAAGTAGTTGTTACTGCTTTAGGCATCAGCCGGCAAAGTAAAACACTTGTTTATGCCACCCAAAGTGTAAAGACAGCGGAAATTACCGGTGTACAGAGATCCGAATAATGTCTTGAACTCATTGCAAGGCAAAGTTGCAAATGCAGTGATTTCCCAGGGTTCGGGTGGACCGGGCAGCGGGGCAAGGATAGTATTGAGAGGAAACCGTTCTATCCAGGGATCCAACAATGCATTGATTGTTGTGGATGGCGTGCCAATTGATAATAGCACGTACAGTGCAGCGGGAAGCGATTTTGGTTCTATACAAGGTACCGATGGTGCATCAAATATAAATCCTGACGATATAGCATCTGTTACAATTTTACGTGGTGCTTCTGCAGCCGCATTATATGGCAGCCAGGCAGGTAATGGTGTAATTGTTATTACCACTAAAAAAGGAAGCAAAGAAAAGTTGTCTGTTAGCATCAATTCCGGAGCTGTTTTTGAATCGCCGTTTGCATTGCCAAAAGTTCAAAACGCTTATGGCCAGGGCAGTGCCGGCAAAATTGATTCAGCGGCTGGCGCAAGTTGGGGGGCTAAAATGACGGGTCAGACTTTCACAAATTTTCTTGGCAATCCTTCGTCATACTCATCGCAACCAGATAATATCAAGGATTTTTTCAGGACTGGCCTAAGCTTGAATAATTCCATAAGCGTTAGCGGCGGTTCCGAAAAAGCTCAGACTTATTTGTCTTATACTAATAAAGACATCCAGGGTATTATACCTCGCAATAACCTGGTGAGTCATACAATTGACCTGCGGATTACCAACCAGATAAGTAAAAAGTTTTCAACAGATGGAAAGGTTACTTATATAAATGAGGATATTAAGAACAGGCCCCGGACAGGCGAAGAAAATGCCCCGGTAATAGATATTTACAGTATTCCGAGAAATATGCCCCTTTCGGATGCTAAACAATACCAATTCATAAATAATGTGGGCGTACCCAATGCTTATCCTAACTATCCATCAACGAATACTGGCATTTACCAGGATCCTTACTGGATGATTTACAATACTGCTTTAAATCAAACCAGGAACAGGGTTATGGGATTTCTGTCTGGTAAGTATATGATAACAAATTGGCTAAGCTTTACGGGAAGGGCCAATATCGATAAGACATTTGATAAACTTACCTCGCAATATGCGCAGACCACAACACTCTGGGCGCATACCGGTGGATATTATGCCGAACAAAATATCGAAACGACTAAAAAGTGGTTCGATGGAATATTTGAAGGAAATAATACTATAACAAACGATTTAAAAATAAATTATCATGCCGGCGCTATATTCCAGGACTCAAAATCGGATGTGTTAACTAATACTGCTGACGGCTTAAACGTAACTAACAAATTTAGTTTAAACTATGCTACAAATCCGAAAATGGAAACTTCTGGTCAAGAAGTTCAAACGCAGGCTGTTTTTGGCCAGGCAAATATTTCTTATAAGGATGCGATATTTATAGATGGAAGTTTTCGCAATGATTGGGATTCACGTATCGCATCTCCTTATACTTTCCAATATTATTCCCTTGGTGGATCGGCAATACTATCTGACCTGATTACGCTTCCAACAAGTATCTCTTTCTTAAAAGCGAGTATAAGCTACGCAGAAGTAGGAAATGGCGGCCAGTTTGGCCTGCTTACTAATAGTTATAGCTACGGACAGGGCGCTGGCAATGGCTTTTTACAACGTGGAACTACACTTCCATTTCCTGATTTAAAGCCTGAAATTGTAAAAAGTCTTGAAGCGGGCATAGAAGCAAGATTTGCAGATGACCGCCTTGGTTTTACAGCAACCTATTATAAGAGTAATTCATTTAACCAGTTGTTGTCTATTGCTCTGCCAGCCGCTACCGGCTATAGCACACAATATATCAATGCTGGAAATATCCAAAACCAGGGAATAGAAGTAGTATTAAATGCTGTACCAGTAAGAAATAAAGATTTCAACTGGGATCTTGCTTTGAATTTTGCGCTTAACCGCAATAAGGTGATTAAATTAAGCCCCAATCTCAAAGTTGTTTATTTGGGGGGTAACGGTTTTGGCCGTTCTGCTACGCCACAAGTTAAGGAAGGAGGCAGGTATGGCGACATGGTAGGTTACCAATGGATAAAAAATGCAAAAGGCCAACATGAGGTAGATAGCCTTGGCAGACCGATTACCGGAAATGCAATTGGTGCTCCTCAAGGGTTGATTGGGAACTTTAATCCGAAAGAAACAGTAGGCTTTACGAATACCTTTAGGTATAAGGCATTTTCATTACGGGTGCTAATGGATGGACGTATCGGGGGTGTGATGGTGGATGGCACGGAGATGAACCTTGCTTTCAGCGGTATCCCTGCCGTTACTACCAAGTATAGGGAAGGTGGTCTGAATCTCCAGGGAGTTGATGTAAGCGGAAGCAGCGTAAGCACTACCATAAACGCACAAACATTCTGGCAAACTGCTTCCACCCAGCGCTACGGTACTGCGGAATTCTTTACGTATGATGCAACAAATTTCCGGGTAAGAGAATTATCTTTAGGTTATGAAATACCTTTGCACTCCACCGATATTATTAAGGCAGCAAGAATATCAGCCGTAGCAAGAAATGTATTGTGGTTATACCGCGGTGAATCGATTTTGGATATACCTGGAATTGGAAAACGTAAGATGACATTTGATCCGGACATGAGCCTGGGTAACGGTAATTTTCAGGGTATTTCTTATGGTACCTTGCCTGCAACCCGCAGCTACGGACTTAACCTGCAACTTACCTTCTAATCTTTAAATACTAAAATATATGAAAAATAGTAAGACATTTTTAATGAAGAACTCCTTTTCTGCATTGATGCTCGTTTTAATTATTGCAGTCGTGGGATCGTGTACAAAAAAATATGACAGTATTAATGTAGATAAAAATAAAATTGCCACCCTGGGAGCTGCCGACCTTCCTTTTCTATTTTCAAAGGCAGAGTCTACATCGCCCGGTTCTTATTGGAATTACCAGGTTGCAGAGAATCTTTTTGCTGACCAATACTGCCAGTATTTTGGCTGTGAAGCCACTTATTTTCCTTCTGATCGGTTAACCATCGTGCAAGGTTGGGTAGGTGCTGCTTTTAGCCCTATGTACACCACCGTTATGCCCCAGTTGCAATCTATTTTTGATGCAACAGATTCTGCTACATCTGCAGAAAATGCGATGGCCCAGGTATGGTGGGTATATACTTTTCAAAGGGTAACAGACTATTGGGGGCCGATACCCTATTTTTCCGCAGGCAAGCCTGGCAATTCGGTTCCTTACGACGCACAAAGCGACATTTATGCTGATTTTATTAAACGACTCGCCGGTGCCGTGGCGGTGTTACATCAACACGCGGGTGAAAATCATTTTGGAAGTTATGATCTGGTTTATGGAGGCGATGTAGATCGTTGGATCAAGTTTGCTAATTCACTTCGCCTTCGAATAGCACTCAGGATATCTAAGGTGGATCCTGCCACTGCCAAAACATTGGCTGAAGCCGCCGTTGCTGATGGAGTAATGACAACCAGCGCTGCAATAACCGATCCAACGGCTCAAACGTCCGGCGATGATGCATTTGTACAACGAAGCGCTAAAGGCGACCCCGACGGAAATGGGCTTCAATCTATGTCCGACTGGAACGAATTTAGGATGAGTGCTTCCATGGCTTCCGTGCTTAAAGGATACCAGGACCCCAGGTTACCTCAATATTTCTTACCCGCATTAAATACGGGTTTGTATTCAGGGATCCGGAATGGGCTTTCCGTTACACAATTGGGAGATGCTCCCAACCAGGCAGCAAACAACTCGCATGTAGGTCAGCGCTGGTCTTCTACGGCAATAGTTGATAAAAATGGCAATGTTTTGGGTTCAGCTAATTCAATAGCGACAGCACAAAACGTAATGGTTACCGCAGAATCCTATTTCAACCGTGCGGAGGGCGCCCTCCTTGGCTGGAATATGGGAGGTACCGCTAAAGACCTGTATAATAAAGGAATAACTAATTCTTTGATTCAGTGGAATGTTACAAATGCTGCGGCTCAAACGGCGTACATCAATAGTACCAACACACCCGTTGCACCCGGTGATGGGCTCAGTTCTCCACCAATGACAAATATCCCGGTTAAGTTTGACGAAGCTAATATGGCAAAAGCTCTCGAACAAATTGCCACGCAAAAATGGCTGGCCCTTTATCCCGATGGTATGGAAGCCTGGGCAGATTACAGGAGAAGCCATGTATTGAAATTGTATCCTGTTGTAAATTCAGACAACCCGGATATTACGAATACATCAAGTCAGTGGATAAGGCGAATACCATTTCTTGATACAGAAAAACAGACGAATGCTGAGGCGGTAACTGGGGCAGAATCATTACTTGGCGGACCTGATAAAGTAACAACACCATTGTGGTGGGATAAAAATTAATATTGTATAAATGCATAACTTGAAGATTCCATTCCGCTAAGAGTGGAATCTTTTTATTTGATAACCCCGGAAGCTTTTTTCTAAATAATCCAGATGTTGCGATTTAATAAACTTTTATCCTTCCTGCTAATCATAGTTTTGTTCTTTGGATGCAAAGCCGATACTTCCAAATTGTTTGCCAAACTCGATGAAGACCGAACCGGGATAAACTTCAGGAACCAGCTCTTTGAAAATGATGCGTTTAACGTACTCAATTACATCTATTTTTATAACGGCGGCGGAGTAGCTATCGGCGATATAAATAATGATGGTCTGCCGGATATTTTGTTTACAGGTAATATGGTTAAAAACCGGCTATACCTTAACAGAGGCAATTTTAAATTTGAAGACATCACCGAAAAAAGCGGCATCGCCGAAAAGGAAGGTTGGTGTACAGGAGCGACCATGGCCGATATTAATGGGGACGGCAAAATGGATATTTACATATGCCGTTCAGCGGATGGCAAAGCGGCGATGAGAAAAAATCTATTGTTCATTAATAATGGAGATCTCACGTTTTCAGAAAAGGCAGAAGAATATGGTCTCGCCGATGCAGGCTACAGCACACAGGCAGTTTTTTTTGATTACGATAAAGATGGCGATCTTGATATGTTCCTCATCAATCATTCCCTGCATCAATATACAACAGGCGCTATTCAGAATCCATCGTGGCGCCAGGAAAAAAACAGCAATTTTTCGTGTAGGCTATACCGTAATGACTGGAATGACAACCTGCATCACCCGGTGTTTACGGACGTATCGAACCAGGCCGGAATAACATCCAATGTACTTACTTTCGGCCTGGGAGTGGTTGTCTCAGATATTAATAATGACGGTTGGCCCGATATCTACGCCTCCAATGATTTCAATGAACCTGATTATCTGTTCATCAATAACCGGAATGGGACTTTCACTGAAAAAACCAGTGACTGCATGGACGAGGTATCTCTCTATTCCATGGGATGTGATGCTGCTGATTTTAATAACGATGGATTGGTTGACTTATTAACATTAGATATGCTGCCGGAAAGTAACAAGGCTCAAAAAATGCATACTGGTTCAGAAAATTTTGACAAGTTCCAGATGCTTTTTGGTAAAGGATTCTATTATCAATACAGCAGGAACATGCTCCAAAAAAATAATGGTGATGGCACCTTCAGCGAAATCGGCCAACTGGCCGGTGTTTCAAACACAGACTGGAGCTGGTCTGCCCTATTCTCGGATTTTGATAACGATGGCAACAAAGACATTTTTATATCAAACGGTTATGTGAAAGATTACACTGACATGGATTTTATTAAATATACAATGGACAAATCCATACATGTTCAGAATGGTGGTCAAAATAATGCCGTTGAAGATTATATTAAGAAAATGCCGGATAATACATTGCCGAGTTATTTCTTTCGAAACAATGGCAATCTTACTTTTTCCAACGAAACAAGCAATTGGGGATTGAATCAGAAATCAGTATCGGCAGGAGTTGCGTATGCTGACCTGGACAATGATGGAGCTATGGACCTCGTAGTAAATAATACAAACGACATTGCGGGAGTTTTTAAAAATAACAGTCAAACGCTAAACAAAAGCAACTATCTGCGGGTAGCCTTGCATGGCGATGCGAAAAACAGTACCGGGATAGGTTCAAAGGTTAAAGTGTTTTGTAAAGGACATGAGTATTACCTGGAGCAATTCCCGGTGAGAGGTTTTCAATCGTCAGTTGACCAGGTCCTTCATTTTGGACTTGGCAATAATACAGTAATTGATTCGCTGATTGTAATATGGCCCGGTGACCAAACGCAAAAATTACTGAACGTAAAAGTGAATCAAACGCTGAGATCTCAAATTGACAGATGCAACAGGCAAATGGGTATATGATACAATTGGTAAAAGTACTCCAACATATCTCACTTCGGTTACTCCTCCTTCGAATATGCTACACCGTGAAAATAGCTTTAATGATTTTAATCTTCAACCGCTGCTCACAAATTTTCTTTCCAAAACAGGCCCGTGTATCGCGGAAGCTGACGTAAATAAAGACGGACTGCAGGATATCTTTTTTGGCGGAGGCCGCAACCAGCCGGCTCAACTGTTTATGCAAACGACGAATGGAAAACTCGTTGCTTCCGCCCAGCCTGCTTTCGCGATGGATTCAATGTATGCAGGAAGTTCAGCTGTATTTTTTGACGCAGATAATGATGGTGATCAGGACCTGTACGTTGCCAGCAGCGGGTATGAATTAGATTCAAATAGCCCGGCTTTGGAAGACAGGCTGTATCTTAATGACGGCAAAGGCCATTTTATAAGGAGCTCGAAAGCATTGCCTATATTGCCTTTCAGTAAAAGTTGTGTAAAAGCGGCTGATGTTAACGGAGACGGATACACGGATTTATTTATCGGAGGAAGAGTCATCCCTGGAAAATATCCTTTATCTCCCGGGAGTAAAATTTTATTAAATGATGGAAAGGGAAACTTTACAGATGCAACTGCGTCTGTCGCTCCCGAATTTAAAAACATGGGAATGGTAACGGATGCTGTTTGGGTAGACGTTAACGGTGATAAGAAGTCCGATCTTATTGTTGTTGGCGAATACATGCCCATCAAAATATTTATTAATAACAATGGAAAATTACAGGATGAATCGGATAAGTACATACACTTCCCAGGCAGCGGTTGGTGGAATACAGTATACGCAGCAGATATGGATGGAGATGGAGATACTGACCTTGTTATAGGCAACATGGGATTGAATACACAATTCAGGGCCAGCGAAAAAGAACCGGTGAGCCTCTATTACAAAGATTTTGATGATAACGGCTCAATTGATCCCATCTTTTGTTACTACATCGACGGTAAGTCTTATCCCGCCTTGTCAAGAGATGATCTTACCGAACAGTTACCATCATTAAAAAAGAAATTTCTTGCTTATAAAGAT
Organism: uncultured Chitinophagaceae bacterium; assembly: GCA_963756945.1. Lineage (GTDB taxonomy): Bacteria > Bacteroidota > Bacteroidia > Chitinophagales > Chitinophagaceae > Ginsengibacter. The sequence goes on from CAVWQJ010000028.1 coordinate 23,719, forward strand.
TATAGCGACGCAACTATTAATGATCTTTTCACCGCTGAACAATTGCAGGGCGCAGGCGTATTGAAGGCTGAAGAAATGCGTACTGTCTATCTTGAGAATGAAGGATCCAAAGGTTTTGTTTTGCATGAACTGCCAATTGAAGCACAGTTTTCACCGGTGTATGCAATCACATCAATGGATGTTAATAAAGATGGTAAAAAGGATTTGATATTGGCTGGCAACAATGCCTGGACAAGAATTCGTTACGGGAGATATGAATCAAATCATGGATTGTTATTGTTGGGAGATGGTAAAGGCGGGTTTATAAGCGTTCCACAATCCAAAAGCGGCTTAAATATCAGGGGCGATGTAAAAAGCCTTGTGCGTGTGAACAACGATTTAATTTTTGGTATTGATGGCAAAAACGCGGAAATATATTCGGCAGGCGATAGGTAGCATCATATTCTTTTATCGATGTCTCAAAGTGGTTTACAATTTATTATCTGAAATAAATTCCACCTTAAACACATAATTAATGTACAAAGCATTTGAAGGAAAAGTTGGCATAGTAACGGGTGCCGCTTCCGGCATAGGATTGGCGATTGCAAAAAAATTATCTTCTTATAATGTTAAGCTTGCTTTATTCGATAACAACAAAGAGCTTCTCCTGAAACTCCAACAGGAATTTCCTGAACATACAAAATTGTGCATAGTTGATATAACCAATGAGACCGAAGTCAAAAAAGCTATCGATGAAACAGCCGAACATTTTAGCTCAATTGATATATTAATCAATAGCGCTGGTATTACGGGAAAAACAAATATTAAATCGCATGAAGTGGAATACCCTAACCTTAAACAGGTTTTCGATGTGAATTTCGTTGGCAGTTTCTTTACATCCAAATGCGTTCTGCCGTGGATGCTAAAAAATAACTATGGTCGCATTTTGCACATAGCATCGATCGCTGGAAAAGAAGGCAACGCCGGCATGTTGGCTTATTCAGCATCAAAGGCCGCCGTAATAGCAATGACCAAAGTTCAGGGGAAAGAATATGCGGAAACAAACATCACCATTAATGCATTAGCTCCGGCTGTAATTGAAACTGCGTTGGTTAAAGCAATGCCAACGGAACAAGTGACTTATATGACTGATAAGATTCCGATGAAACGATGCGGTACATTGGACGAAGTTGCTGACGTGGCTGCTTTTATTGTTTCGGACCAAAATAGTTTTAGTACAGGATTTACATTCGACCTTTCAGGTGGACGAGCCACATATTAATGTAAAAGAAAAATTGCCGGTCTCAATTAAAAAGAAAATCATATGAAAGAAAACATTTTTGATAATGATGATATAACAATCGGAGTTGTAGGACTTGGACTGATGGGTTGCAGCATCTGTACTTGCCTTCTCATTGCCGGTCATCAAGTGATTGCTGTTGCACCAATTCCCGATGATCTCAATCACGCCGAAAAGAGAATAAGGAAGCATCTTGATAAATCTTATGAAGAAGGAATGGCAAAAATGAAAGCAGATGAATATTTTAAGAATTTAGTCATTACAGAAGATTACAGCAACCTTGCAAATTGTTCACTGGTAATTGAATGCACACTCGAAAATATTGACATCAAAAAAAGCGTCTATGCCAAAATTGAATCCGTTATCTCACCCAATGCTTTACTTGCAAGTAACACATCTGCTATTCCAATAAGTATTCTTCAAAAAGAAACGCTTCATCCGGAAAGATTTTTTGGATTGCATTGGGCCGAGCCCTCGCATACAACCCGTTTCCTTGAAATTATTTGCGGTAAAGAAAGTGATGTGGAATTAGGCGAAAAGCTTTATGATTTATCTCATAGGTGGGGAAAAGAGCCAACACTTGTAAGAAAAGATATCAGGGGTTTTATTACTAACAGGCTTATGTATTCGCTATATCGCGAAGCTTGTTATTTAGTTGAAAACGGTTATGCGACCGTTGAAGATGTTGATAGAGCTTGCCGCAATAACGCCGGTTACTGGATGACGTTAGTTGGTGCATTTCGGTGGATGGATTTAACGGGAGTGCCTGCCTATCACACGGTAATGAAAGATCTGCTTCCTACACTCAGCAATAACACTGAAATACCCAAACTCATCGATGACATTGTAAAAGCCGGCGGCAGAGGCGTTGCGAACGGTAAAGGATTTTATAATTATACTGAAGAAGAAGCAAGACTATGGGAAGAAACTTTTAATGATTTTAGTTATGAAATAAGGAAGCTCGCATTAAAATATCCTGCAGATGTTGTAAAAAAGAAGCTCAGTGAAACGTCAACTAATAACTAACGGAATATTATCAATTTTTCCGTCGGGATCTTGTAAACGTCACTGTTGAATATTCGTTATATTTTCTGCAAGTTTCTTATCTATCTTATTTCCACTGTTTGGAGGCGAGGTTCAAATATATCTTCAGCAAATGCAGGCATGCCTTTATGTACATTCAGCAATAATGAAGGGTGAAAGTTGCACCCATTTCTAATTCCAAAGGCAAAACCTGCGCCCTTTTGAATTGATTGCTATAATTGATGTTCAAGCTGCTCAGTAAGATCAACTTTTGTCATTGGGCCTAATTCATACTTAAGTTATATTCCGTTGCAGTACAAGTATTTTATCATTCAGCAAAAACACATTTTTTTTGAAATTTCTCATCATTCAAATCAACTTGATAACAGTCATACTTTTTACTAATTACAATCATTGGCAAAAGGCAAACTGGTAAATAGTTTTGATGAAAAAGCCGTAGTAACGCAGTGCCTGACTTAAGCGTCAGCGAAAGAGTGTAAAAACTAAAGTTCATTTAATTTATAAAAAGACAATACTATGCATATCGAAATAAATGATAACACCACACTTAAAGAGATACAGGATGTGTTTAATAACTATTATCCTTACCTGAAGATTAATTTTTACAGAAAGCGCCACAAAAAATACGAAGCATCTAAGGAAACAGATTTGATTAACCCTGAACATACTGTCGGTGAAATAAAAAAAACGCATGTTTCCGGCCTGCTTGAAATGTTGCCAATGTATAAGGTGGCGAATGTAGAAAGGGAGTTCACGGTACGTTTCGGTTTATCGGTTCAGGTATTAAAAAAAGAGAATAACGGCTGGGTGCAAACTACCGCCATGGATGACTTTACGTTAAAGGAAGTGAATGAAATGTCCAGGAATTCATCTGACGAGTTTGTATTAACGGATTATGAAGAAAGTTTTGAAGATACAGAGGAAGTGCCGGAAAAACTGTTTTAGTTTTTCTTCTCATCGGGTTAGCAAATATGTGAAAGTTGTAGTTTATGAAGCTTCGGGTTAACCGCTATCCATTGAACAAATCAAAAAAAACAGAAGAAAAGGAACTCTTCATTTACTCCAGCATTTAAACAACAAATCAAAATAAAAAAAATAAATCTATGAATATCAATTTGCAATTTGTACAAACGAGAACCTATCCGAAAGTAGCTTCCTTAGTTTATGAAAAGCTGGAAAATCTTCAGAAGAAATTCAGCTGGATCATCAATGCAGAGGTATTTTTCCAGGAGGAGAAAAACACACATGGTAAGGGTAAAATTTGTGAAATAAGATTAAGTGTTCCGGGGCCTGTCATTTATGCTTCATCCGATGGAGCAAGTTTTGAAGCAGCGGTTACAGAAACAACCGATACCCTTGAAAGAAAACTAAAAAGCCACAAAGAAAAATGGGAGCCGAAAAGACGTTCATCAATTAAAAATATGGCTTGAGATAAAAACATGTTTGTCTTACAAATAAATATTTTCTGAAAATAGAGAATGACATATATGAAGAACATAGAAGCCAGATATATCCATTACAAATAATCCTGGCTTATGTTGTTTTATCTTGCATGCCTCGTTTTCAATTCTTCCAAAATGGCAATAAATCCACTTTGGCAATTTCAATCTCTTCCTTCTTAATGTGGCAGTATGGCTTATTCTTATTGTTTGGTTTCTGCCTTTTAAGTTCAATCCTTTTCTAAAATATTCTATCGTCGAATTTAAGGATGGGCCGGGTGTTGTACAAGGATCGTAAAAAAGATTTGTCCTGAATCCCGCGGCTTATGCTGAAAGTCACAATCAAAGTGCATCAAAATCATAGAATTTCATAAATGATTTATATTATTTTACAAACGGGTTCGTAAAACCTTTATTACTTTTGAATGTGAAATGAAAAAAGCAGCAGCCATATTCATCATTTGCGTTTACGCCTTATCCTCTTTAGGATTTAGTGTAAAAGAATTTTATTGTTGCGGTAAATTAAAATCTGTAACGCTCTCGTTGCATCAAGACGGCAGGAAAGAATGCAGCAAAAACGAAAGTAATGACAAATGCTGCAAAACGAAAGTTCAGTATCTTAAAGTTAAGCAGAGTCATCTTGCTTCAACTATTCTGATAAATACTTCTCATGATTTTAATTATTTACCATTTTGTCCTTCACAGAATGGCGATAAAATAGTTAAGTACGTTGCAGAAATTGAGACAAACAGAAGCCACGCACCGCCGCTGCATTCGGGGGTGGCTGTTTATATTTCCAACTGCGTTTTTCGTATTTGATTTCTCTTCCTTTCTCTCGCCCGGTGTTCTTCCGGGCTATAGGCATTCTCCGGTTGCCGGTAATTAAATTATTTCCAATCTAATAAAAGATTTAAATATGAAAAATACTTTTTGGATAGTGTTACTCGGCGCAGCATTTACTATCGGTTTTATTGCCTGTAATAATTCTTCAAAAGAAAAAAATACAAAAGAAAAACAAATCACGACATCTCTTACCCCTTTGCCAAATAATGAAATTTATACGTGCACTATGCACAACGAAGTCATGAGCGATCAACCGGGAGAATGCTCCAAATGTGGTATGACGCTCGTTAAACAAAAAATGACCCCGGCGCAGGAAAAGATGCTGAAAGAAGAAACTTACGTAAACCCTAAAGAATAGCACATGGTAAATAAATTAATAGAGCTGTCATTACGCAACCGGTACATCGTACTGGCCGTTGCTTTGGGTTTATTTGCCTGGGGTATTTACAACATCCGGCGCAATCCGGTGGATGCGATTCCGGATTTAAGCGAAAATGAAGTGATTGTCTTTTCAGAATGGACCGGGCAAAGTCCGCAGATCATGGAAGACCAGGTAACCTATCCATTAGTAAGCAATCTGCAAGGTGTGCCAAAGGTGAAAGATATCCGCGGCACTTCAATGTTCGGGATGAGTTTCGTGTACATTGTTTTTGACGATGATGTTGATATTTACTGGGCACGTACACGCGTACTCGAAAAATTAAATTATGCACAACGATTGTTACCGCAGGGAGTAACACCTGCCCTCGGTCCCGATGGAACGGGTGTCGGACATATTTTCTGGTATCACCTCGATGCACCAAAAATGGATCTCGGAGAACAAAGGGCTTTGCAGGACTGGTATATAAAATTTGCATTACAAACAGTGCCCGGAGTAGCTGAAGTGGCATCTTTCGGCGGTTTTGAGAAGCAATACCAGTTAGTGGTTGACCCGGTAAAGCTGCAGTACTATAACCTTTCCATGATGGACGTAATTAAAAAAGTAAGAGCAAATAACAATGACGTCGGCGGAAGAAAACTTGATATGAGCGGAATGGGCTACATCATTCGTGGATTAGGCTATATCAAAAACAAAGTGGATATCGAAAACATTGCGCTAAGCAATGTTAATGGTATTCCTGTGAGGGTAAAAGATATTGGCGCCGTACAAATGGGAGGCGATTTACGCTTAGGCATTTTTGATGCCAATGGAGAAGGTGAAGTGGTTGGAGGAATTGTGATCATGCGGTATGGAGAAAATGCAGACAAAGTGATACAGGCCGTTAAGAAAAAAATGGCGGATCTCCAGAAGGGTTTGCCGGCAGATGTTTCCTTTAAAGTTGACTATGACCGCAGTCAACTGATTGAAGCCGCTATAGCCAACATAAAAGACAAACTGGTGGAAGAGATAAGCATCGTTTGCATCATCGTCATCATTTTCCTGATGCACTGGCGCAGCGCCCTCAGCATCATTATTCAAATACCCATAACCGTGTCCGTTAGTTTCATCCTGCTCAATGCATTTGGCATGTCATCTAATATCATGTCGTTAACAGGGATAGCATTGGCCATTGGTGTTATTGTTGATAACGGGATCATCATGAGTGAAAATGCTTACCGCCATTTATCGGAATGGCAAAACAGCTAGGCATAAGCAGACACTAATAAAATTAAAAAATGAAATTAAGAAAACCATATAAAAAAATTCCCGGGGCAGAAAGAATGCGTATTATTGAAATGGCCTGCAAGCAGGTTTCCCGTGGCGTATTCTTTTCAACCGTTATCATCATCACTTCTTTTCTCCCTGTGTTTTTACTTACCGGCCAGGAAGGTAAATTATTTCATCCGCTGGCATTTACAAAAACATTTATATTGGTTGTGGATGCCATATTGGTGGTAACGCTTGCGCCGGTTCTGATTTCGTTCTTTATGCGGGGCAGGTTCAGGCCAGAAAGCGCTAACCCGGTTAACCGCTTTTTAGAAAAGATATACGAACCTGTTATCCGGGCATGTATTAAATGGCGTAAAACAACCATCGGAATAATGCTTATTGCTCTTGGCGGCGAGCGTTCCAATGGTGATGAGTTTAGGTACAGAATTTATGCCACCACTTGATGAAGGATCTATATCTATTTATGCCCGTTACGCTGCCGGATGTATCCAACAGTGAAGTAAAAAGAATTTTACAGGTACAGGATAAAATTCTCGCCTCGGTGAGCCGGAAGTAAAATCAGTACTGGGTAAAGCAGGAAGAGCCAATACTGCAACTGATAATTCTCCAATCAGTATGATTGAAACAATTGTAATGCTGAAGCCACGAAGTCGAATGGAGAAAAGGAGTAACCAAAGACAGCATTATTAATGAGCTCAACAGCAAATTGCAAATACCGGGCGTTACTAACGGTTGGACACAACCGATAATTAACAGGATCAACATGCTGTCAACCGGAATAAGAACTGATGTGGGCGTAAAAGTTTATGGGCAAAACCTCGACAGCATTTATGCTTTTTCCCAGGTGATAAAAAAAGATTTGGAAGGAATACCGGGGGTAAAAGATTTATATGTAGAACCGATAACCGGTGGCAAATACATTGATGTGAATATCAACCGGGAAGAAATTGCCCGTTACAACTTAAGCATAGACGATGTAAATGCTGTAATTGAAACTGCCTTAGGCGGAGCCCGCATTACCACTACGGTTGAAGGGCGTCAACGATTTTCAGTAAATGCAAGATTTGGCCAGGATTACCGCAACAACATACAGGCTCTAAAAAATTTACAGGTTCAAACACAGGGTTTTGGCCCGGTGCCTCTTAATGCCCTGGCCGATATAAAAGTTACTGAAGGTCCTGCCATGATCAATTCTGAAAATGCATTGTTGAGAGGAACTGTTTTGTTCAACGTAAGAGGGCGAGACCTGGGCAGCACTGTGCAGGAAGCACAGCAAAAATTAAATGCTGTCTATAGGCAAAATGCCCAAAGGGTTTTTTGTTGACTGGAGCGGTGAATATGAAAATCTTATTCGCAGTGAAAAAACATTAAAGCTGATCATGCCTTTCGTGCTGGTTATTATTTTCATCAGCATGTATTTTGCATTTAATTCTGCAAGAGAAGCTTTACTTAGTTTGATATCACTGCCTTTTGCTCTTATCGGGGGAGCCTTCATCATATACTTCTGGGGTGTGAATTTATCGGTGGCAGTGGCCGTAGGTTTTATAGCATTATTCGGGCTTGCTGTGGAAACTAACATTGTGATGGTCATTTATCTCAATGATGCCATGCAGCAGCTCGTCACAAAAAAAGCCCGCCTGTCGGACGGACAGGGAAATTCCAGTGAGACGATTACAAAAGATGACCTGCGGGAATATACTATAATGGGCGCTGCAAAGCGATTACGCCCCAAGATCATGACCGTTAGTGTTTCACTTTTTGCACTGGTTCCCATTTTATGGAGCTCAGGTGTGGGCAGCGATGTGATGAAGCCGATTGTATTGCCGATGGTAGGCGGTGTAATCACATCAGCAATTTATGTATTGCTCGTTACACCACTTATTTTTTTAATGAATAAAGAATATGAATTGAAAAAATTTGGCAAGATACAAGTAAGTGAAATAAAGAATTAAAAAGAAAAATATGAAACGACTTATTATAGCTGATCGCATCCATTTTATTATTACATGATACCAACTTCTTCCCAAACGCTGGAACTGAAGGATGTTTTGCAAACGATACGACAATCTTATCCTTCTTTGAAAGTATTTGATGCAAAAATTAATTCGCTGGATGCTGCAGCCAAAGGAGCCAGGAACTGGGATCCACCGCAGCTTTCTACCGGTTTCTGGATGACGCCTTATAATACTGGTCTTTGGAGTGGCTCCAAAGCAACAGGCAGTATGCCTGCACAAAATGGAATGGGCAGTTACATGATAAGTGCTGAACAAATGTTTCCCAATAGAAAATACAATGATGCCAATGAAGCCTACATGAAAGCGATGTCTTCAGTGGAAAAAGAAAACAAACAGGCAACATTAAACGAACTTATTGCTGCTGCAAAAAAAGACTATTATGAATGGATCATCATTGAAAAAAAATTATCTGTGCTTGATGAAAGTGAAAAGCTTTTGCAGTTTATGATTACTAATGCAGAAACAAGATATAAGAATGGATTAGGAAAAATAAGCGCTTATTATAAAGCAAAAGCATCATTGGGCAACATAGACTATATGCGTGTGGGATTACAGAATGAGATTATTCAAAAACGAATAGCACTAAACACACTAATGAACCGGAATAAGCTTGCAGAATTTTCCGTTGATACCAATTATATAATTAAAGATTATTCAACAATGGTATTCGACAGTACCCTGTTTTATAATAACAGAAGTGATATAAAAGCAATCGATCAAAATATTCAACTGGCTTACCTGCAACAAAATATAGAGCAGGCCAGCTTAAAACCACAATTTGGGATTCAATTTGGTAACATGTTTGGCTTTGGCGGATCACCCATTATGTTCAACTTAATGGGTACTGTAAAAATTCCGATGAACTGGTCAACAAGAGCTAATAAAGCGAATATTGAAAGTATCCGGTGGAAAGCTCAATCTTTAGAAGAAGAGAAAGCATCTATGGCTAACGATTATTCGGGCAAGGCTTATCAATTGCAACAAGATCTGACAGCAAAGAAAAAGCAGGTGCAACTATTTGAAAATAATATTATAGCTGCGCTTAAGAAAAATTATCAAAGCAACCTGTTGGCTTATCAGCAAAATACAGCCGAACTTTTTGAGCTGTATGATGCATGGGAAACTTTGAATAACACAGAACTTGAATACCTGGATCAGTTGCAACAACTGTTAAGTATGCAGGTTGACCTGGAAAAAGTATTAGAGATTAAATCATGAAAAATGAAAAATAAATTGTGGATATATATTGCTTTTGTATTAGCAACTTCTTCGTTTATGCAAGCCTGTGATAATGCAAAAAAAACAGGACGACCCTTCGTCCACAGACGTCTACACTTGCTCCATGCATCCGCAGGTAAAAGAAAATAAACCCGGCAAATGCCCTATTTGCGGTATGAAGTTGATTAAGGTGAACGCAAAGCCAGTTGCCATAAATAATGTTGACCTTGAAACATTACTCAAACCAACCAATGAATACGTGGTGGCTTCGCTTCCTGTTACGACACCAAAGGAGAGCGACATTGATATTCCGGTGAAAGCATATGGAACAATTGAATCCGACACCAGGGCTGCGGGCACTATTTCATCAAATGTATCCGGCCGCATTGAAAAATTGTATTTACGATATCGGTACCAAAAAGTAGAAGCCGGACAAAAAGTAATGGACATATACTCCCCGGAATTATTAACGGCACAGGAAAATTTATTATTCCTGTTAAAAAATGATGCACAGAATATTTCTTTCATCAACGCAGCCAAACAAAAATTGCTGTTGCTTGGTATGAGTTCAACAGAGTTAAATAAAATTATCAGGTATGGTAAACCGTTATATAGTGTGGGTGTCTATAGCAAATACGCCGGCCATGTTCATGATGCCGGTATGACACATAATATGAATGAAACAGGGATCAACATTAGCTCAACTGCTACACAGGAACTGTCCCTGCGGGAAGGAATGTATGTGGACAAAGGGCAAACATTATTTATGGTCATGAATCATCATAAAGCATGGATTGCTTTGCAGATCTTTCCAAACGATCTTGCATTTGTCAAGAAAGGTATAGCGTAAATATTGTTCCCGAAACAGATCCGGGCGCTGTAATAAAAGGTACTATTGATTATATTGAACCCTTTTTCAGGAACGATAGTAAAACAATTACTGCAAGAGTCTATTTCCACAATATGGATATGCTTACTGTGGGAAGCCAGGTAACAGCTAATATTTATACCCGGCGTAAAAAGGGCTTATGGATACCCGGAACAGCTGAACTAACGCTTGGCATAAACGAAATTGCTTTTATTAAATCCGGCGGTGGATTCAGGGCGCATAAAATAACAACTGGTGTCCGCACCAGGCAATAGCGTACAAATAATTTCAGGGCTCAATGCAACTGATACCATAGCTGCGAATGCGCAATACCTGATGGATAGTGAAAGTTTTATTAAAGCAAATGAATAAGTACTCGTCAAGAGAAAATCGGTGAACCTGCAAATAATAGTAAAAAATGAAAAAAATTGTAAAAAATAATTCTTCAATTATATGTTGGCAAAGAGAAGCAATACTGCTCACTGCTTATTGCTTATTGCTTATTATCCCCTCTTGTAAAGAAAAAACCAAAGGAGAAAGCAGTACCCGTCAGCGCCAATGTTTTTTACACCTGCAGTATGCATCCGCAGGTACACGAGGAACATCCGGGAAATTGTCCGATCTGCGGGATGAAGTTAATCGCTGTTTCCAAAAATAGTAAACCCGCAACGACGCAAATTCATTTAAGTACAGAGCAGATAATGCTTGGCAACATTCACACAGATACAATAGGCAAAGGGAACATTGGTAACAAGCTTATTCTCACGGGAACTTTAAATTTTAACCAAAATGAATTGTATTCAGTAAGTGCCAGGGTGGAAGGAAGAGTGGATAAAATTTATTTTAAAAGCGTGGGAGATTACGTTCGCAAGGGAGATAAATTATATGATCTTTATAGCGGGCAACTGAACAATGCGAAGCAGGAATACATCAATGCTTTGGAACAGGAAAGCACAATTGGTAATACGCTTATTAATTATGCAGCGCTGGTGGAAAGTGCCAAAAATAAATTGCTGTTATGGGGAATGAACAATGCTCAAATCAAACAACTTGCGCAAAACAAAAAAGCGACTGTACTCACTTCGTTTTATAGTACAGAATCGGGTTACATCACATCATTCGACATAAACGAAGGTGATTATGTAATGGAAGGGGCCTCTGTAGTAAAACTTGCCAGCCTTACTACGTTATGGGCGGAGGCGCAGGTTTATACAAGCCAGATGCCTTCTGTAAAAAGTAATGACGAAGTCACTGTTGAAATTCCTGATTTAAACAAACTGGATATTAATGGATCAATTGATTTCGTAAATCCTGAAATAAACCCGGATACGAGAATAAATCTTGCCAGGGTTACTATCCCAAATAAAAATAACCTGTTACATCCGGGAATGGCAGTCTATATTATCATTAGTAATAAACAGCATAACTCTCTTACGTTACCATCAGAGGCAGTATTAGTTGATAGTAAAGGATCTGCAGTTTGGGTGGAAGTAAAGCCCGGCGTTTATGATGTACGGATGGTTACAACCGGTATTACTGATAACGATGAAATTGAGATTATTTCCGGACTCAATCCGGGTGATGTAGTGGTAACAAGCGGTGCCTATTTACTCAATAGCGAATACATTTTCAAAAATGGCGCAAATCCGATGGCGGGAATGAAAATGTAGGGTAACAAAAAAGATATCTGTGATCAATAGCTTTAGGCTTGAACGCAAAATAATATTCTGAAAATGGCTATAATACAAAAATTTTAAACCTTATGCCAGATGAATAAAAATGTAATACTCATTTTGTTGTCAGTGACCTTCATTTTGGCTGGTGTTGTTATGCTCTTTATTTTTTTGGCCAGTGTCGCAATCTATCAATCATTCTATCTTGTTGGCGGCTGCATACTTATTATAATTCTATATTTCGTTGCGGTGCGCATTTACAATAAATACAAGGAATGAAATTAGACAGATGAATTCAGTTTAAGGTTTTCCGCAGATTTGCCTTTGCGTAAAAAACGAGCCAAATTACTGCTGTTTGTTGGCGGTTGTTAATGTCCGTCAAAAGTATTATAGACTTTATCGCCTAACACTTTTTGAAAGAGTTCCCTGTTTTTGGTGTCGGTGAGGGCTCTCAGGTGATTTGAATGATGCAGATCGGTGCCGATGAAATCGGCGAGGTCATTTTCAATGATATAGCGGGCTGCTTTGGCGGTAGATTTTCCATAGTAACCGATTATGGAAAGCAGGTTTACCTGGAGGAGGAATCCGAGCTCTTTCATGCGGTGAAAAGCGTCGTAGTTTTTATGGTAATAGAAATACCTTTCAGGATGGGCCATTAAAGGCTGGTAGCCGCTGACGTTCAATTCAAATGCAATCGTTTCAATATTATTGGGAGGCGTTGCGTAAGAAAGCTCTGTGAGAACATAATTTTTAGTTAGTGTAAGCAATGGCGCTTTATTACGCAGCAGATCCATGAAGTAATCATCCATCATGTATTCTGCAGCAGCACTCAACTGTACATCAAGGTTATTTTTCCGGCAAGCGTCTTTTAAAATTGCCAATGCGTCGTGTACCGTTTCGGGTGTATTGCGATACATATCCCCAATAATATGCGGCGTACAGATAAACCTGGTAATTCCTGCCGCTGACAGGGATTGTATCAACTCAATCGAAGTTTCCACATCGGGGGAGCCATCATCAATGCCGGGCAACAGATGGCAATGGATGTCCTGGGCCATGCAGGTAAAATCATAAGGAGCTGCGACTGTATTGTTCTTCTTAAAAAAGTTCAACATGGAATTGCAAGTTACCCTCCTGCTTCGGCTTTTGAATCTGCCGGGAAAAATAAAACAGTTGTGCTAAAAAATTTGTGCGGTCTGGCGGGGTCATCCACTTTCTGGCCGCGGGAACTTTTATACTGAGGGATCTTTATCAGGGGCTTTAAAATTGACACTATGAAAGCAAAGGGAATCCTGTTTTTCTTCATTGCCAGATAATCCCTGCGGTTGGCGCGGAGCCGGCGGTAAACACTGCCGTTGCTGGCGCCACCGTTCCTCATTTTTACAACCAGCTTCGGGATGTAACAGGAACTTACTTTATGGTGGTACAGGTACCTGGCCATAAATTCATAATCGGCAGCAGTATAGTAATGATTTTCATATTCTCCATATTTCTCAATCAGCTCACGGCGAATGTAAAATGTAGGATGCGCAGGCATCCAGCCGTAATTGAACCTGGAGCGCTTATAGGTAAGCCCTTTCCAATACCGCATCACTTTTTGCGGGTTTACTGGATCCACATATACCAGGTCGCCATATACCGAATCCACATTTTTTTCATCAAAACAGGCCACAATATCCATGATCACATCCGGTGAGGCCAGCATATCATCACTGTTTAAAACCCCAATAATATCGCCCGTTGCCATTTTGATGCCCTTATTAATGGCATCATACATGCCCCGGTCAGTTTCGGAAATCCAATGTGCTAATGAGCCGGAATTTTTCTGAATAATTTTTAGGGTACCGTCGGTCGATTTTCCATCCACAATTATGTGCTCGATGTTGCCATACGTTTGTTTCCTGACAGAGGCTATGCAGTCAGCGAGATACTTTTCTGAGTTATATGTCGCAGTTATAATGGATACTCTCACGGGCAGATTCACTTCGGTAAGTTTAGTAAAGTAAATGTTTTTTCTTATAAAGTCATAAATTTTAACGTCAACTTATTATCAAGTATATGACGTAACGTAATTCACTAAGCTAAATTGTGCAGGACAGATTTTTTAATATATCCTATATGCTCATCAACCTATCGCACCCAGGGGCCGGTCCAGGGAATAAAAATTACACGGCACAAAACAGTCATTGCATGGGCTTCAATGCCATTTCGTGAACCCGCTTTGATGCCGGCCAGATTTTCCTTAGTACTTTTTGCATGATGCTCATGTAAAAAGCCATAATGAATAACTGCGAGCCGAGGAGTAAAGGAGGAGTTTTAGAAATGAGGATATTGAAATAATAACAGAAAATTTCAGTAGAAATCCGAGCTGATAAAATGAGTCATTGTGTTCGTCGTATTGCCCGAAACTAACGGTTACGTAAATTACTGCTTTTTTTTTCTATATTCAAAATTTTATTTCCGGATTTCCGGTCATACAGCCAAATCAGGACAAAGATCATCCCATAGGCAACAATCGTAAACCACGCGTGATGGCCGATACCAAGCGGCATGGGCCACCCCTTATTAATTGCCACTAAAAACAATGTGATGCGGATTACATTTATCAGCCATAGTATAAATAATCCCCCGATGATCCACAGGGTCTTCTTTCGAAACGTTCCGGTATTTGCCAGGACAAATGCAACCCAGAAGCTATACACCCCATAACCAACGCAATCCATGGCTACAATTATGCCCCGTCCTCCTTTTATACTCAGGCCAAAACCGGCTTCCTTTATAGTTGGGACATGAAATAATGAAAGGATACCTGATGTTGCATTGATCAGCGAATACTTTATCCAACTCACATAATCGAGATAATGTTCTGTAAAAGGACTATAGTATCCCCCAGGTGCAGCAAGGCCAATTACCACCAGGGTACCGAAATAGCAGAGGCAGAAAATACCAATGAATTTCAGGAGATAGATAAGGACGGAGTGTTTTGGTTTGATGGGTTGGCTGGTTTATTTTGTAATTAAAGCTTCACCCCTGCCCCTCTCCTGAAGGAGAGGGAGAAGATGAGAACATCTCATGATATTGTTGCCTGGTCTTTTCTATATCGATGGCATTGCCGGCATATTTGATGGAGCCCTGCTGCCATTGCGATAAGGTTGCATCATCCATTGCTGCGAAGAAGCCGATTGCATTAATGAGCTCCGTATTATTTTCAAAAGAGACATTTTTTCCTGCAAAGGATGCGTGTAAATGACTCCAGGGTGTATGATTACCGGTAATAACGGGCCTGCCCGGCAGAAAGGGCTTCATAAATGGCATGGCCAAAGCTCTCACTTTTGCCGGGCATAATAAAGACATGCACCCCCGCTAATACATCCTTTATTTTTGAAGGATCTATTTCCCTATGCATGTTAACGGTGATGTTTGCCGGCAGTGTTTTGGCCCTGGCCACACATTCGTCGCGATAGGCCGCATCCCCGGCGGGTCCATAGATGTCATACTGAACGGCTGATTCAATTTCCGCTAATGCATCGAGCACCATCAAAATATTTTTCACCGGGCTGATTAGTTCTATTGTTATCAACTTCAACATGCCGGGTTCTTTTTTTGCCACGGGCAGTATGCCGATATTATCAGGAAAATTGCCGGCTATTTTTATCACCGCCGGTTTGCCGAAATGATTCCGGATGAAATTTTCTTCTGCTGCATCGGTTGCATGGAAAATGACTTTATGGTGGTATTCGAACAATTTAAAAAGCTGCAGGTATATTTTCTTATTCCATTTTTTTTGCGACAAGGCTCCCGGATGTAACATTCCTCTCACCGAGAGAATTTTTTTTGGGGCTTTGGCAAATACCAGGGGAACCGTGTTGAAGTGCCATGAATACATCCCTATGATATACAGGACAGCGGGTTTCACCGCTTCTACCTGTTTCACCAGGCTATCACTGATCTTTTCGTGGTGGGCGTACCACACTTTAGTGCAATCATTATAAGTCGTCCACTCATCAGTGGTGATGTTTTCCAGGGCACCTCCATTTAGATCAGTATCGCTGCAGAAAATGTAGTATTCTATATTATCACGGCATTCCTTTACGAGATTAGCCACTGACTGAATGGGACCGCCGGCCCGAAATGCTGGCGAGAACCAGGGAATGGTGATGAAGACTTTTGTCAATGTTTGGGTTAAGGGTTATTTTATCGTGCCGGCGCCAATTGGTGTGGACATCTTAAAAAATCTTTCCAACAAAGTCACAGAGGCCACTGAGTATAACTCAAGAAACTTTAGGCTAAGCGGAGATTTCTTCCAGGATTTCTGCTGACGTCGAAATTGACCTGGCGGGAATCCACTCTTTGGCCCGCACGGTGAAAGATCACGAGGTGAAAGTGGCCTTTGTTCTAATCATCCAAATAATAATATGCAAATGGCAATTAAAGAAAGCATAATTGCTATAACAGATAAGAAGACAGCCAACGGTGACTTGCCATTTACTGCAGGTTGCAAATTATCACCCGTATTACCTTGCCCGGCGTTCTTAATTGCTATGGCAACGGCAAGTTGCTTTACATGAGAAATGGAAATATTAAAGCCGGCAAAAACAGGTTGGCCGCCCGGTAAATGATCGATGAAGACCTGGTTAAAAGGAACTGTTTTAAACCGGTTATCGGCTTTTACGATTGCTTCCTTCGCAGCAAACAAACCGGCGAACGACGCATACTGATCGGGCTGTATAATACAATATGCCATTTCAGCGGAAGTGAAATTCATTTTATAAAATTCATCTTCCCTGCAATCAGCCACGACCGGCATATTCGCGACTTCCTCCATATCAATCCCTATTCCAGGTGTTGTTTGGGTGCCTTATTCCATTTAATTGAGCATCCGTGACTACGGGGTTAATTGCGAAATTGACCGCATTTGTATTCCCGGATATCTTATCCACCAACTCTCCGTACGTCTCAATCTGCTGGTATCCGGCTACGTTAGTACCTTCTTTGGCCAATGCCGCATACATGCGATGCAGGACGATAGAATTTCCGACTACTGACCTCCCGATGAGGGTTTCTGATTGCAACTGATCTGCCGGAATGCGGGTGTACTCCGAGACTATTTTTTTAATTGTTTCTATCATCCTTTAAAATCCTTTTAAACAACTTTGGCAGATATATGCTTCTTCACCCTGCGGAGTGATGCATTTGGCAAATCCGACATCACCCAGGTCGTCGCTCAGTGACTTAAGGCATTTAAAACACTTCACTAACGATTGTTTGGTAAAATGCACAGACCTATAAGACTCCAGCCTGTCTTTCAGCTCTTTTAAAAAGCGGGCCACTAATTTCCCTTCTGTAACCCGGTGATCGAAGGTTACTGTATAAATGCATCTTCCCAACTTTTCGTCGATTGCCGAAATGCCCAAAATTGCACTATTCATAAAATTAACCAGCGGCCTGAAGAAAGCCACGTTCTCTGAGGAAAGGTCGGTAATCGTAAATGTCACACCGGCCAAATCATCATAATGCAAGGTATCATCGAGGTATTTCCCGGATAAGCTAACAATATCTTCTTCAACCTCTGGAAAGGATTTGAGCTGTGCGCCCGGAATTTTTATGACTTTTAACCCGCGGTCGATATCTATTGCAAACCCAACATTAATATTTTCATAGTAATGGATTGCACCGTCCTTGTAAAAAGCATTGAGTTCTTTGTATTTATTTAGCAACCGCGCTGTTTCAAAAACAGTAACCGGCAGCAATGAGTCTTTGAGGATTGTTCCGGCTTTGTTCAAATGCACAAATATGCCATCGGTTTCAATGAATGTGTTTATCGTGCTCGTCAAACCAACTGACTGTACACTCTGCAGGTATTCGATTTCGCGTTTTTTGTTAGACGTTAGCTTTTTAATGGTCGCGTTTTCGCCGGCCGGTAAGTTCAGGGGTTTTATTCCCCCGGGCGGAGGCCTAACGGCAGACTGATTTTTACGGGTGTCTTTACCAAGGTATTGCAACACATCTTCGTTATTAACGAAATCCCGCCCGTTGAATACCTGCTGGTCAATTCCGTTTTCCTTTATCAATTCCAGGGCAACTTTTGAAAACAGCGTTTGCCCGTTCCAGTTAGTTGCCTGGTTATTTTTTTGCAGGCCGGATTGTACGGCCGGGCTCCTCGCCTCAACAGTTTCCTTTATTTCTTCAATTGTGCTTACAATACGGGCCACGATGGTATCCACTTCATAATCACAGCCCACCAGGCAGGCGTATTCTATATACCCTTCCGCTTCGGCTTCCACATCATAAGCCGTTTTTGACGTCTCAAAAATAAGTATTACATCCCCGGGCTTTATTTTATCCCCGGTTACGAAAGGCGCTTCCAAAACCGTAAGCGCCGTATCATTAACAGAAATAAGGGGAACTTTTATTTCCTGCAGGACTGCCATTATTTAAAACAATTTTTTATTTCCTCAATGATTCGCTGTTCGCCGGGCAGTACCACATTTTCCAATGATTTAACCGATGGAACCGGAACCGGCCATGCGGCCACTCTTTTGGCTTTAAAAGGTACATCGAGTTTTTCAGTTAGTGAAGCTATCAATTCACTGCCTATGCCACCCACCGCACTACCCTCCTCTACCACCAATAAACGGCCCGTTACCTCAACAGAGGCTCCGATAATGTCCAGGGGTAAATGAGAAATCATTGAAGGCACTATCAATTCAGGTTTGTGATCGGTTTCAAGAAAAATGTTATTCAGCATAGTATTCACTTCACCGGCCATGCCCCCATAGGCCACTATAGTAATAGTGGGTTGGGCAATTGCAGGGTAAATGCGTACTACAGGGTAGTCATTGTTGTTTTTTTCATAGGTGAAATTTACTGCCTTGCTATGCAAAATCTTTTTACCATAATCTGTTTTATTCTCAATAACTATTACGGGATGCTTTTCTTCCATTACAGAACGATAGATGATGGCAGGATCGAAAAAAGTATTAAGGGCAACCGTCTTTATATTATCAATCCCGACCAGGAACTTATCGAGCGTTTGAGAATGTGTTGGGCCATAGCCCCGCCTGCCACCCATTGGCGTACGGATCACTACCGGGCAATTGACTTTTTTGTTAAACATGTGGTGGAACTTCGAAGCATGATTCACGATCTGATCAAACGCCAGCGTAACAAAATCACCAAACATAATTTCGGCAAAAGGTTTAAAGCCATTCAGGGCGAGCCCATTGGAGACACCCACTAAAGCTGCCTCAGAAATGGGCGTTGACAATACCCGGGAGGCAGCAATATCTGATAGTCCCTTTGTTACTTTAAATGCCCCGCCATAGGGAGAAAGGATGTCTTCGCCGATACAAATCATTTTGTCGTTGGCAAGAATATTTTCTTTAAAGAAGATATTTAATAACTCTACCTGGCGCTTGTTTATGGAGTCTAATTCGTTCCATTCGTTGTTATCAACCTGCGTGAGCGGGCTATAATATTGTTCCGGCTGCTGGTCTTCCTCCCTCAAAATGTCGTCTGCCATTTTATTTACATCGTCGGCTATCACTTTATGGTAGTTATTATAATAGGCAGATTCTTCCCTGCTGAATATTTCTAAAAAATCTTTCTCACGGTTGCTGTTGATTTCGGCAACGTCCCTGTCGTCGTCTCCTTTTGAATGCGGGTTGAGCCTGTACGTGTTTACGAGGAAGAAAAATGGCTTAACCTGTTCCCGCACATAAGCAATTGCTTCGGAGGCCTGTTCCATCAACGTAGCCGGATCGCAGGTATTTCCCTCTGCGGCCCTGATATCGAATGCGGCAGCTCTCAGCAAGATATCGCCGGCAAGGCTTATGGATTGGGGAGTTGACTGTGCATAGAAATTATTTTCACAAACGACCAGTAAGGGGATGTTCCATTTTGAGATGATGTTAAGGGTTTCGTAGAGCACTCCCTCGCCGAGGGTACCATCGCCAATAAACACAATGCCTATGGCGCCATTATTTTTTAATTTGTTGCCCAGTGCATAGCCTGCCGCCACAGGGACGATGCCGCCCTGGATACCGTTAGAATAAAAATTGTTATGACATAAGTGCTGGCTGCTTCCAATACCACCTGACGTTCCCGAAGCCTTACCCATGAGTTCCGCCAGCAGTCCCCTTACATCTCCCGTAAAAGCAATATAGTGCCCGTGGCAGCGGTGATTGGAGAAAATGAAATCTTTCTTTTGCAACTGGCCGGCAAAGGCAAGGGCAGAAAATTCCTGTCCCACACAGGTATGCACCGTTCCATTTAATTTGCCTTCAGAGAAGAGGCTCATAAATTTCTCCTCCACCGTACGAATGGTGATTGCTTTCTTTATTAACCTGTGATTGATCTTTGTGGTGACCATATTCTTTTAAGAAACCGGGTACAAATTATTTTTGACGGCTGGTTGTAATTCTAAGGGAAATTTTTGAAATGATAAATCAAATGGTTAAAAAAAACCCTGCCTGGCTGATCATGTAATATTCCTTTTCAATAACAGGTATCGTAGGGTTTCCTTGTAAATGCGGTCGGCGTTTAGATTTTTTTTATATACTGAATTCATTCCGGGATCTATATGTAACATGTCGCTCCTACGGAGCTAACCGAAGAAATTGAATACTTTTCGTTTTTGCTGCTGACCTATCGCCCCGATGGGCAATATCCTTAAGTTAAGGGAATGATGTCACCCCTTCGGGGTTTAGAAAATTTTCTTATTGTAATTCTATAATCATATCAGCCTTTCAGGCTTTGTATTAATCCCGAAGGGATGCAATTATTATAGCTGAAGATAGAAATCACATCAAACCCCGAAGGGGTGATAGATTAATTTCATTTTAAAAATTCTTAACTTAATGACATTGCCCATGGGCTTGTTGCTGAAAATCTGCTAATGTCGCATTCGGGAATTAAATAACCAGGCCTGGTAACATTACTTGTATAAACGACTCGATCATGTAATATTCCTCTCAATAACCGGTACTGCGGGATTTCCCTTGTAAATGACATAGGCATTCAAATTTTTTTCTGCCACGGAATTCATTCCGAGTATGCTATGGGTGTGACAAGTGACGCCGCCGAAGACAATGGCTTTGGCACCAATCCAAACGCCGTCTTCCAAAATGATGGGTGATGAAAGAAAGTCGAATGTTTCTTTGGTGTGGTCGTGGCTGCCGGTAAGTAATACAGCTCCCTGCGACACCGTTACATTACTCCCGATCGTTACATCAGAAAGGTTGTCGATCCAAACACTTTCCCCAATCCATGAATTGTTTCCTATACTGCAGTTTCCAGGGATACTTAATATTCACGATAGGTTTTATTACCACACCTTTCCCGATGCTGGCGCCAAATAACTTCAGTACAAAGACTTTCCACCCCGAAAAAACAATTAAAGAATTTTTCAGAATAAGGATATTTACGAAATACCACAGCAATTGTTTTGCTTTACCTGCCCCTATATTAATAGTTGTTTTGTATGCTGAATTATCTACCTGCTTCATGAAAATAGTAGTTTGTATTTTTCAACCGGTGACGGATCGTTTATAAAATCACGGGCAAAATTCCATGAAGCTGTGGCGAAAGATTCAAAATCGTTTTGTTCCCACCCGGCAGCAACTTCAATTGCCTGCATGAATGATCCCGGTTCATCAAGGGAGATGTCCCATCCAATTTTTTTTTCCTTTAACTGTTTCCACGGGGTGCGGTCACTGATCAATACCGGCCGGCCAAATAAAAATGATTCAAAAATTGAGTGCCCAAAGTTCTCCCCGGTTGTAGGCAACACGAATAAATGATTTTCCCTGAAAGTATTTTTCAATTCATTTTTTTGTAAACTTCCTAAATATTTCACCGCGATATTTGGCGGAAGTTCGCCCATTTTTTTAAGACAGGCATCCCAATAGTTTTTATCTTCAACCGGACCAGCCAACGTAAGACTAACATGGCAGGTTATTTTGCCGAGCATATCCAATAAATACAATAGATTTTTTATCGGCACTATGCGGGAGATAAAAATACATTTTAGTTCCCCTTTTTGTTTTTCGCAAATAACTAATTCCGGCTGATTCATTTCCGGGAGGTTATTCGCAACCATTATATTACTTCGTGGAAAGAAATTTTCGATTTCTTCTTTTTCTATTTCATTGGTTGCATGAAACAATATCTTTTTATTTATTCCCAACCACCGCGACAAATACAGGAAAGGTAATTTCTTATACGTTTTTACGGCTAATGCACCTTTATGCAGAGCTCCCCGCGGGCAAAGTATTATTTTCCCCGCGATCTTGTTACGCCACTTCAACCATAAAGGATAAATAACAAAAACCGGCGAATACATATGGTTCAGGTAAATAAAATCAGGCGCAATTTCATTAATTAATTCGTGTACCTGCTTTTTCTTCAGTGTCGCTTTTCGGGTGTAGTAAAACGAAATGCCGGGAGACACCATCTTTAAGCCACTTATTGGATTCGATGCCGGCATAGGGTTGTGTTTCCCCATGATCAGTGTCGGAAGTAAGAACATAGATATCGTAATATTGATACAAGGCATTCACAATATTGACGCAGGACTGAATAGGGCCACCGGCTTTGTATCCGGGGCTGTACCAATCGACCAGTATCATTAATTTTTTTTTTGCCACGGGAGTTGTTTCCTGCCAGGTTTAGTGGGAAGAGCTGGTAGTAGCGCCGGGTCTCCATGAGACCCGGCTGAGATGGAAGCCTCACCCCTGCCCCTCTCCCGAGGGAGAGGGGGAAAACACAACGGGTTCACAGTAATGCTGCCGACATTGTTATGATGCCCGTCCTTTCGGTGTAAATAAAGACTTAAGGTTTAGTGTGAAGCTGCTGCGGGATATTTTATGAAAACACTTTTTTCATTGCCGATAACGGGACCACTGAAATTGCAGTTATCAAATGTTGCCATGCCGGAAAAATGTAAGGTGTCGGAATACCTTCCATAATACCTGAACTGGCAGTTACTGAATTTAATAAAAGTGCTGTTGGATGTAAATAATGTCTGCACTCCTGCATCCGCAGTATAAGCAAAATCGAAGACGCAATTACTTATTGAAGTGGGCATATTGTTTTTACTGTCACCAGCCGTAATAGTGCCAATGCTTCCGATTGACTCGCAGTACAGGTTGGAGATATTTGTAGGGAACCAACCTGATTCCGGGTTATAGAATAACCTGATGCAGAGACCTGCAATATTACCGCCGTCGATGGTATAATTTCCGGCCTGGTTCTTACCATAAATATTGGTGGCAAACAGGGTGTGAATGCGGCCCCAGCTATACAGGCCGCGGATTACATTTCCTTTTTCCTGGGCCTGCCCCGAAGAGATACCGAGCCTCGCATCGCCGCAGGTAATATTCTCCATTATAATTATATCTGCATTAAAGGTGCGGCCGTTTGGAGAGATGGCATAATCGATGGCAAAATTGCCCACGTTAAGATCATGAAGCTGAACCGCAGTTGAGCCTCCTGTATTTTTTGATCCATCATAGTCTATGATTATTCCCGTGAGGTTCGCGCCCACCTTCGGATCGTTGTATTTATTAAACGGAATCGCATAATAAGCCGGACCATTTACCGAAGGAGCGTGAAAATTTCCGCGAAATGTTAAATGGTCAATTTCAGCGCCTTTGAGGTATTGGCCGCCAAGGGCAAAATCATTTCCCGTGTAATGCAAAACGGTGCCATCATTCCAAATGCCGCCATCCCCATACATATGAATGGATGCTCCTACGTAGCTGCCCTTATAGAGTACAAATATTTTTAAAGACCGTGAATAATTATAGACACCCCGCGGTATATACAGCGGAAATGTTCCGATGCAGGTATTTATAGATTTTTGCAAAGCTGCATAATTGTCTTTGCTGCCCGGAGATGCACCATACCACATCGCCGAAAACTCGCGTGTTCTGCACCCAACTAAATTAATCGTTGTGTCAAATACCTGCACAAAAGGATTTGCTTCTATCAGTGCATTTTTTATGGTCCCATTGCCACTGATCTTTGCTGAAATAACCAGGACTTTTCCCTGTAAGTCCCAGGTGCCATTAATAGTGGTGTCCCTTGTAAGGTATAATGCCTGTGCCTTACCACCTGTTAGCATTATTAAAGCAATCAAAACAACCTTAACAACCTTAATATTATAATCTTCCATCACTCTCTTTTAAAAAAATATTTGCCCCCGTGAACGAAATACGGCTAATGCCATGTCAACTGTACAATTTCGCATATCCCACAGCGACACGAAGATCACAAAGTAATGTTCTTCGTGTTCTTTGTTGCTTTCTGGGAAAACTCTTATCACAAAGTAATAT
Source organism: uncultured Chitinophagaceae bacterium (assembly GCA_963756945.1). Lineage (GTDB taxonomy): Bacteria > Bacteroidota > Bacteroidia > Chitinophagales > Chitinophagaceae > Ginsengibacter. Next base: position 48,084 of record CAVWQJ010000028.1, read on the forward strand.
TCTTCGTGTTCTTTGTTGCTTTGTGGGAAAACTCTTTAAGGCATAATAAAATTGACATACCATTAGGGTTACAGTCATTATAATGATTACTTTTTACAGATGTATTTGGTCTACCGTTTTTGATAAATAAAAAAGTCGCATGCAGGATGCGGGGTTTCATTCCTGATAGTTTGTATCAACTGCCAACCTTCGATGTTGTGCTCAATCCACTTTGTGAAATTGCGGTGGCGTACGTGAAGATTTTGGGGCGAATCCACATCCCAGGCATATATTATCACAAACCCGGAGGAACATGCAAACAAATCTGACATATACGTTTCGAAAACGTCATCTTCCAGTAAATGGTAGATGACATCCAGTGATAAAGCCAGGCCGGCTCTGAAGGTATCCGCCCTTTCAATAAAGCTTTCGTGATCATATAAGAAAAAACTTTTTGAAGGATCCCCATGGAAAAGGGCTTTACATTTTTCAATTGCCGTTTGAGATACATCCAAACCTATATAAGCCGGAATGTTAAACTCCTGTAACTGGTTTCCATCGCCGCAACCAAATTCTATTACTTTTGCAATTTTATTGTCCGTTACAAATTTGTTTACGATGCCGGCTTTATATGCAGCCAGGTCGCCATACGAGCCCGGTCCTGAAGTTCCCTTTTTCCGGTACCTGTTCTCCCAGTAGGCTGCGGCTGTTTTATACCTCAATTTAAAATTCGCATTCAGCCATAATTTCCCTGCCTTATTTTTGAAAAACGTGCGGTACACCAACCGCTTTACAGTCTTTATCAATTTATGCCGGAACCGGTTTTTTGAAAGAGATGTTAGGGGGTACATAAAATACATACCGCCATAGCTGTATCATCACGAAAATAAGAAAACAGGATTTAAAAAGATGGCCCAAATGGTTTGTAATTCACAATCGGGGCGGATTGGGTAATAAAAGACCAGCGCAGTAAATAATATTAAGACCGGGTAATCCCGGCTATATTTTTGAAAAGCATTCAGGACCTCGCTGTATAAAATTCCCAGGAACAGCATAAAAATAGTTCCACCAATGGTTCCCCAGTTAATATAGGCATCTCCCAGCGAACTAAGCCCCATCGAGGTGCCGGGAGCAACTGCAATTTGGCTGTACTTTGCAAATATGGCCCTGTCACCTGCATTTAATTTATTTGGCGCCAGTATCCTTGGCAAAACCGCGGATTCAAATATCTGGTACATCTCTCCCCCGTTCTGAAATTCCACTTTGTCAGGTACCGTTCTCATGATATTGGTTATAATAAAGCCCTGGTTAATACGCACATTAGCTTCTGCGAGACTATTAAAATTAAATACACCGTTTTGCTCACTTTGTTTTTCATACAATTTTGCAAAGGTCTCTGCCCCTGCTGATGCCTGGCCAGTTCCTGTCACGGTTCTATAGGAAGTTTTTAATAACTGGATCGTGAGCGCAATAAATACAAAAGCGCTTAGCCCTATGATCTTGATTTTGAAAGCTGAATTTGTATTTAATAGCAAATACCGACGCGGTAAAAACAAACCATGTGATCAGATCATGAAACATTCCGCTACCCAGCGAAGAAGAAACAATAGAGCCGATAACCAGTAAAAGAGGAATAATCTTCAATTGTTTGGTCCCCAGTATCAGCATGAACAACCCAATAAATTTAAAGCTGCCTAACAAATAAAATACAAACGCCAGGTCTGATGAAAACCTTTCCGCAACAACGCTGGCCAGAAAACCAATAATGATAAAGGTATATGGCAGGAATGGATGTTTATCCACAAAAAACTTTACCCTTTTCTGATCAATAATTTCCCCGCGGTAATGTCCGGCATTGATGTGAAGCCCAAGAATAAAGGCAAGTACTGCGGGAATAGCATATAAAAAATACTCCGTTTCGGGAATCTGCATTTTGTACACGAAATACTGGTATTGGTCCAGCCCGTTATAAGCCAGTGTGGGACCAATGAAAAACTGGATACACATAAAACTTCCCAGCAGGTAACGGGTAGGGATGATAAACCTGATACTGCTAAAGAGGAGGATAAATTCGTATAGAGAAATCATTATTGCCACGTAAGAAAACACACTGATCTCATAAAATACCAGCCGTATTATTAACCCGGTTATAATATAAACTGACCAGTCAAAAGATTTGGGAAACAGTGTCTTCAATTATTTCAAAATATTAGCTCCTGTAAAATTATTTGATTACTGCCTCTATGGCTTCGCAAATTTTGTTATACGACCAGTCCTTTGATTATTGCCGCAGAGGCAACTGCCCATAGCTTTCAATTTATTTTTATCTGCCGCAAGTATTTTCATTTTTTCTGCCAGGTCATTCGCTGTCATCACTTTTAAAAACAAAGCCATTTATATTATCCTGAATAAGGTCAGGATAACACCCGCATTTATCGCTAACTAATACCGCCCTGCTACATGCCATGGCTTCATTTACTGCCAGCCCCCAGGTTTCACCCGGACCTGGAAGGTAATACAAAGAGGTCGGCCATCCTGTAAACCGATGGCATAACCGATTGATTTTGAATGGCATAAAATGAATATTAGTATGGCCTAGTGGCCATTTCTTTTAGTTCATTTTCTAAAGGGCCGTTGCCCGCAATAACCAGGTGGCCTTGTTTTAAGTTGGCGCTTTTAAATACCTGCAGCAAATGGCCAGGATTTTTAACAGGTTCCAATTTACCAGCAAACAATATCACGATCGCACTGGCGGGTATCCCGGTTCCTTCTCCTATTGTCAACCAGGTTATCTATTTTTTTCGCGGTAAAAAACGGTCGGTTGTCTACGGCATGCGGTGCAAATACAAGTTGGCTTTCTTCTAATCCACAATTTTTAAAATAAGCTTTATTTAGTGTGCCCGCGTACAGTGCTTTATCGACATACCGGTAAACAAATTGCAGAAAAACTTTCCTGGCTATTTTTTGTTAAAAACTGGCTGATTCTCACAAACGTAGAATCGCCCCTAAAAAGTACCGGAATTTTACCATGGAAATACCGCATCACCTTAAAATGGCTTTTAAAATTCCATCCAAAAACCAATATAGTATCAGCGCCCCATTGTTCTATTTCGTTTTGTCAAAGAAGGGATTATCAATTCCTTTAAAATGATGAGAACCCGGATCTTGTGAAATGTTTTTTACAAAACTGTATTCATATCCATCCAGCAGTGGAATATCCCATCGAATCGTTTTATTAAAACCGGGATCATATTTATTGTTCAATACACCATTTGCCCCAGGTATAAAATACTTTTACTGAACAGTTTATTCCGCTGTTGCAAAAGGTGAAACAGTGGCGCATTATACTGGATAGGATGAGTTGTTATGATGGCTAATTTTTTCAAACTCGTTGTAAAATCCCAAACTCACTTTTTATTTTTTTATTTAACCATTTACCCCTGAGTAAATATTTTATTAAAGTTTTCAGCGCGATCACCTCAAGCATTGACCCATAGCCTGACCAATTAGTGCTATGAATCTAAATATATAACTGCATAAAAAGGCAATGGTTTCAAGGCTTCATTATATTCAAGCTTAATCCTGTCTTTTAGATATCCATGAGCGATAAAAAACAAACATCATTTAAATTTTTCGTATTAAAGTTATCGTTGGAACCGATGTTCATATAACAATATTGGTAGAACCATTTAAATGATCATATCGGAAGGAACCTTAAGCAATAGTCGGCTCATTTGATTCATGAAATAACCCTTATCTACGAACCAACCATATTTTTCGTAATCGTTTTTGGCTACAAATCAGATAGCCTATCACTCACTAAATCGTCTGAATCAAATGAAATAACATACCTGCATCCGTGTTGCCTTGCGATACTGCAACCAAACAGCACCCGCTTGCCTTTATCAAATACTGACTGACCCATAGCATCTGAATATTGTTTACTTAACACAGTGTCATAATCCGTAATTTCTTTAGCCGTAACAAAAGGGAATGGATATTTAATATAAACAACTTTTTCGCTGTCAATCATAAAAGGCATGTCAGTATAGAAAATAAAATTTTAAAGGCAGGATTTTTTTGATTGAAAAGAGAACGGATTGTATTCTTCAAAAGTAGGTGATCCTTATCCCAATCGTGCGATTTACTTTCTGCTTTATCGGTATAATAAATCCAACATTATAAAATTTAATTGTATAAACTAAATCAGTATAGTTGAAAAAAAAGCGAAGTCAATTCTTTAGAGGTAATTTTTATAGGCTCGAATTTCATCAAGGTATTCGCGAGATGCGATGTAATTATATTTTGCGGAGTATTTTTGAAACTCACTCAAGATTTATTGTTGTGGTATTAAGTCCATTACTAAATGTCATAAAATATTGATGAACCCGCAAAATTCGATCTGAAACTTTTTATGTCGCCTGGCCATCGAAAGGTCAAAGCTATACCTGACCCCAGATTCCTTTATAACATTTACTGCCGTGCTTTCCTTATGCAATACTGCAAGTATGGGTTTACCCGATAAAACTCCCTGGTAAGGTTTTGAAGGTGTATAGTGCGGTTCCGTACTTCCCAAAATAAAAACACCATCCGCGGCATTGCAAATGAACCAATACATCTAAGTAAGGAATTCTTTTAGGATATTCATATACGATAGTTTGCCATAGTCCATATTTTTCTGCCAATGGCTTTATATTAAACCCTCGGGATCGTTAGCTGTTTTACCGGTTCCTATAAAATGAAACTCTGCGTGTTTAAACATTACTCGGTTGTTGCATTTATCGTTTTAAAAATAGCTTCCAGCGGCCTGTAGGCTTTAGGCAACATCGCCCCCGCATACACCAATTGCAGCCTGTCCTTGTTTCTTTTCAAAAAGATAAGGCTTTAAATTCAAGTTCCTTTAATATATCATGGTCCTGCTTCTCGCCGCCATACGGCATAGCTCCCGTAACGGCCCGTTTCTTTAAGATGTGGGTTTCGTTCCACAACCGGTAAATAATATCCTTCCGCTACGCCGGTAATAAGGGACGCTTTTTTAACGGCAACGGGTTCCAGAAACCGGCCATTTTTTTACTAAACCAATGCCGCGAAAATATTTTATTGCTTCCGGGAAAATCGTGTACCCACGGGTCAATATAATCTATTCCATATTTTATTCCGGTGCTGCTATGAAGCCACCTGCCTAATAATGCACAATAAAAAGAGGGAATTGAAATATATACAAAATCAAAGGATTCGCTTTTTACCAGTTTTTTTGCTTTTTTATACAATTGAAAAAATGCCTCTCAATCCTATATCACCGATTAATCTCGGCCTGGTGATTTTAAAAGCATTTACTTTTTCAATGCGAAGACTTGCGGGTAAAAGCTTTACAAGGTTACAGTCCAGACTTTTCCTCATAGTATTTTTCATGTACCGTTAGAATTACCGGCTCCCATCCAAAAGAAGGAAATGTTGTGCAAACAGCCGTGGCCGGTGTACACCCGCTAAATTCGATGGCGGAAAATGAGGAGATATGATCAGAATTTTTTTCAATTAATTAACTGCATTCCAGGTGTCTGATAGCTTTACTGCTTCCGTGCTCCAGTTTCTGTTCTTAAAATTTTGAAACCTTGAAAGCGTGTCCTTGAACGAATTAATTCCTTTTGTTTTAAAATATCATTTAATACTTCTTCAAAATTATTTTCCGTGTAGTCAAAGCAAATCCCATGCGCTTCCGAAAATTTCTTAAAAAGATCTTTTTGCGCAGGTGTATTTGTCGCCATCACATATAATCCTGATTGCAGGTAAGCCAATATTTTATTAGAAATCGCCAGTTCATTATTACGGTCTTTAGCCGGTTCCAATGGCCAGGCCAATATCATATTGAGCCAGCGATTGATGTAATTCTTTTTGAGCAAAGGGGCGTGAACGAATATATTTGCACAGCCTTTTAAATATTTTTCATAAAACGCTGCATTCACATTTCCTACCAGGTGCAGTTCTCGTTTCATGCGGAGATTGTTTTATAAATGGCAATACCAATTCCAGGCCCCGGCCCGCATTTATATTTTGTGAAAACCAAACCAGTTTTAACCTGCCTTCGGCAACATTCACAGGTTCGATAAAATCTCCGGCCGGAAAATAATTCAGTATAGCTGAATGGTTTATCAGAACGTTTGCCATATCATGCTGCACCTCTTTCATAATTAGCGGCGATGCAAATGAAACATAGTCCATTAGCGGCAATAATTTTTGCATCAGCCTGAGTGTAAGTTTTTGCAGGTATAGATTGTCTCCCTTCGCCGGGATGATAATCTTCCACATCAAAGCCCATCCTGCATTTGAATTTGTTTGCTGCAACAAATGTTGGGAATAATGCGCCGGGATTATGGCCTATTACCAAATCCGCACCATCAATATTCTTTAATGCATTAATAAGCATATTGCTTCGCCGGGATACAGCCTGCGATAATGCTCGTATTCCTAATGGAAATATTTTCAGCAGAGACCGATATAATTTTTCAGTCAGCTACATTTCAAACCAGGTAATAAGCGGCTTTCTCCTGCAGAAATTGAATGTATTTTTATACCTGGAAGCTGTTTTTTTATTTCTTCATTCAGTCCGCGGCTCCAGTTATCAAATTCAAAACAGATAACTTCAACGGCATGATGCAATGCTAATGCAAGCTTTATTTCCTTTACCAGCCGTGGATTGGTTGCAAGATTATGAGTTGTAAGAAATAATATTTTCAGAAACCTGTTTTTGCTGGTAATAATTTGTGAATACAATTCAAGATGTTTAGCGGCAACTTCGTCTAAACCATTGGTCACAGGCAAATTTGTTTTGCACTTTCTACTTTGCACGGATCATCCATGAGGTTTTGCAATTTAAGAGTAAGGTCGATGCTGTCTTTAAAACGGAATAGCCATCCATTAACTGCCTTCTTGCATTTGTTCTGCATTGCCATACACATCTAGAGGCAAGAACCGGGATGCCCGCGGCAAATGCTTCCTGGATCACAAGCGGGCTCATTTCCGAAAAGGTGGATGGCAAACATAGCAGGTGATATTGCGATAAAGTTTCTATCACATTTTCGGAAGCAACTGTCCCCATCCAGCGAATATTTTTCATGGATGCAGATTTTTGTTTGCATTCGACTGCATAACCATCGCCGGTTTCCGGGCCATAAATGTCCAGGCAAATTTTTTCTGCAGGCAAATCGGCCATTGCATCTATCAGCAAATGCAATCCTTTCAAAGCGCTTATGCGTCCAATAAAAACAAGTTTTAAAGGAGCTGCAATTTTATCACTAACCGGTAATTCTTTTACTGCACCCGTTAATCCCTGTTTTATATAAATAAGTTTTGATGAAGGAACGCCATTCTTTTCCAATATATTCTTATACCAGTCAGCAAGCACCACAATTTTATTCGCCATGGCGGAAAGCCTCACCAGATCGTTTTTTATTTTATTAATAACAAACGGAAAACCCAGGGCCGTTCCAATGCTGCTGTTAAATGCAGTTGTATCTATTCCCGTTTTAAAAAGTGCAAGAGCTGCCGTATCCAGCATTTTAGCTTTTATGCCAGTAATGTTTTTTGACTGGTAAACACATTCCGTACACCTTTTTACTTTTATAATACCATCACATTTTTTTTCATCTTTATAAATTAAAGAACCCTTAAAACAGGTATAATAAGATAAATGAAAAGTAAGCACTATCGGAATTTTAAGTTCATGAGCCTTTTCCACATGAAAAATATTAATACCTCGTCCCGGCGCTAATTCATGAAAGTGAATAATATCGGGTTTCTCCGTTACCAATAATTTTCGAAAACTCTTCCAGGCCATCCGGTTTTTTTTTACCCATGATCATTTTTCTGTCCTCCTGTGCTATTCTCTGCATATTTTATCACCCTTATTCCCTGCCATTTATATTCTTTGGTATCGGGGATATCAAAATTGGGAATCACAACTGCAACGCGGACTCCTGAATTGGTTAAATTTTTTGCCAGGTTATAAGTATAAATTTCTGTGCCGGCTACATAGTCAGGAAGAAAATGATGAAGACAGAAAATAATTTTCAAGTTGAAAAAGTATTTCTTTCAAAATAATAATTCTTTTCAGTACTTACGCTTTCATCTTTTTTGAAATTATGACGAGCCAATTTTTCAAAAATGAAATCTATCTTTTCCTCTGTTAGAAGTAAAGGGTGCAATTCAAATTGTACTTTGCAAATTGTTTGAAAATCAATAATGGAAAACACTTCAAATTCATTTCCTTCTATGTCCATTACTAAATAATTTGGAGCATATTTTTTTATTGTTTCATTTAAGTTCAGTAAGGGAATGTTAACCTTTTTGCCGCGATTATTATTTATTTTTTGCGAAGAAGCCAGGAAGTTTTTTTGGGCCATGAATTTATTTTCAAGCAGATCATCCCCTAACAGCGCAACCTGGAAATTCGGACTTACCTTATTTTTTTTAAATACTTCATTAATTATCGGTTCCATAAACACATTTGCCTCAAAAGTGTAAATTCTATCGCCACCAATTTTTTTAGCACAATATACTGATATAAAACCTAAGCCGGTACCTAATTCAAAAACCCTATCTGAAATTTCTAATCTGGACTCAATTATCGCTAATTCTTCACATTCATAAGTACCATCGTGCATAAAACGAAGGACCAATAGCCAAACCGTGGATAAGCAGGGAGGTAAATCCCCTGTATTATCTTCCATTTATTAAAACCGAAGAAAATATTATACCAGCATAATCTCAACCATTTTAATCCGTGAAATTTTATTGCCTTTGTTAGTTTCATTTTGTTCCTATAGTGATGGTATCAATCGAAGCCTTGACAGGATATCCGATAGCCATTTTTAACTGGTCTGAAAAATTTTTTGAATTCATGCTGCTGCCCGGCCACATTTTTAAAACGTTGAATGGTTTTTTATAAAGGTGCATGCTTTCAAGGCTTTCTGCTACAGATATTTCAATAGCCAATCCTGCTTCACTATACAGTGTTTTCATTCCTTCCGGGTAGATTCTCCAGCAATCTACAGGGTCTTCGTGATAGCCCCAGCTTACGGGATTAACCGTAATTACTTTCCCCCCCCTTTTTGGTAACCCTGGGAAAGTTCCGGTAGCCATTTCCAAATCATTTTCACATGTTCTATTACGTTGGCGGAAATAACAATATCGTACTCTTCTGCTTGTATAGGAAAGGCATATTCCGGTGATGATGGAAACGTAAGCCTTTTATCATCGAAAATATTCAGTGTATGCCATCTTAATGATTCCCCGACCAAACTTTCAATAGTTGACGGAATTTGGTCTGGCCCTATTTCTAAAACTTTCAAGCCTTTCTTAAAATAAGGTGTCGCATATTTTTTAATTAAGAGTTGGGAATTCAAATGCATAGGATTGAGATTTTTTAATAATTAAAAATGACAGGACAGTCTAAAACAGGTCAATGAAAAATTCCCGCCAAAACATCTGCTAAAGTAAATTCAGTTTTTTTCAAAGCGAAGCGTACCCGTTTTATATCTTTTGTTTTTAACAGCGAGATTAAAAAGATGGACTATAAAGCGGCGTTTGTTTTTCTTTTTAAGCCAGGTAAGTTTTTCCCGGGTAAAAGGCAAGGGCAGATCATCGAGCGCATCCCGCATATAGAGATAATTATTATACAGGTAGCTAAAACGATTGTTCACTTCCTGCCCATCATGGCGGCGGTAATACATAAATTCAAATGGCAAGAGCAGAACAGAAGAATAACAACAAGCTTTCAAATTAAAATACATGTCGTTTGCCGGACCATATTTCTCCGGGTATCCATTTATTTTTTGCATAAAAACTTTTGCGAAAGAAGGTACTACCCGGCCCCATATATAAAAATTGTATATCAAAAAAATGCTTCTTTAACGCTTCATTGCCTTCCAATATAAAAGTATCTGAGGAATGGTGCCAGTACATTGCAAAATTGAAATCAGTGGTTTGATTTACCAAGGTGAGAATTTTTGGTAATCGTCATCCGGAAATAACTTGTACATCTGAATCACAAAACATAAGGTATTCGCCATTCGCATAAGAAATTGCCCTGTTCCTGTTGGGATAATCGCCAAGGTTCTTGTCATTCACAAACACTTTTATTCTTTCATCTTTTGCCGCATAGCTTTTAGCCATAGCCACTGTATTATCTTTTGAGCAGTCATCAACAATTATTAATTCCCAATTTTTATAACTAGTTGCAAGCACGCTTTCTATCGCTTCCGAAATATACTTTTTCACGATTGTAAGCCGTCATTAAAACACTCACTAATGGAGTTGAAGATGTATTCAATTTTAAATTCAATTTGACCTTAAGAAATGTTTCATCAAAAATTGCTTTAATGTACTTTTAAAAGATTTCCTATAGTTTTCAAGTTCCTTAAGCTGATTTTTTGTTCTTTGTTCATACACGCCTGTATATCCATATGCAGTTCGTTTTTTTGCTTCTTCGAGGGGTTGATCAAATATCTTATCGTAAAAATTTAATAAATAATTCGTTTCAAGATATTGTGGAGTTTTACAAAATACCGGTTGATTCATCATTTCTATATATAATGTATCACTGTTATCCAATTCAATAATTCTCTCTATTACTTGTTCGGTATTTGCAAAATCATGCAGATTGATAAATGCCTTAGAATTAAAATTATTTGAAAGCAATATCATTA
>CAVWQJ010000029.1:0-115984 GCA_963756945.1 uncultured Chitinophagaceae bacterium
AGTAAAGGCCTTTTTAAGGGTACGGATTACTTTATCGTAATCTGGTGTCCAGTTCCCGACGGCTTTCAACATTTTTTCAAAGCCTAATATATTTTTGGTTCGCATAAAGTTATAGCAGAGCATGATAATGTTCATCTCTCCATTTACTTTCTCCAATCCTTTTACTAACATATGAGTATATCCCCAATGCCGTTTTGATGCTGCCAAATGGGTGTTCGCAGATGGCCTGGCGTCGTTTATAATACTCCGGGTTTTGTTTGATATTGTTATAGTTTATATCTGCTGCATCCTGGAACGCGCTTCGCTGGATGATGCGTTTAGGAAGTTTGGTACATTGATTTTTTAAAGCACAGCTTTTACAGGCATCAGTGCGGTATGTCTTAAAACGGTAGCTGGTTTCGTTTGCTTCTCCTCTTTTGTTGTGACACGTACCCAACGACGTTAGTATGGCTCCCGCAGGGCAAGTGTAACTGTCTGTATCCTTATCATATGAAAAGCTTTCTGCCAAAAATTCGTTGGCAATGTGTTTCACTGAAGGTTGTTCTTTGCAAGCTACATGTGCTACCATATTCTCCTGCTGGCATTGCTGCAACTATTTGTCCTCTCCGATCTTAATTTCTTGTCACCAGGGCGCAGGACCTGCGAGTTGGCGGTATTTTCTCTCACAAGATCAAATTCCCGCAGATGGAACAATTGATGATGCAACAGCGAAAGTGTATTGCAAGCTTACGATAACCAGAAAATATGATGTCCATTGGAAAGGAGCCGTTTTTACAATTCTCGACGGTAATTTTTCTGGTTATCATGAACACTATTTTGGCAAGGATGTCCCTGGTAAGTACATGCAAAGGCTGGAATTTTCCTGTACATTTCAAGGAGTGAAAGTTGCTTCTTAAAATTTCAGTACGCCTATAGTGTATTTATGCGGCCGGTTTACCCCGTTTTCCATTGTCACATGTCACACTCAACATTAAAAATATCCGCTGCCCTGGTTTGCAACCACTACTATCCGGTAAAAGCATTTCAATTCATAACGAAGGAAATCGTTCTCACCTCCATAAATTGGTAGTTTTGAGCTTATACCCTTAGACCAGCTGCGGTTGCCCTTGCTTCTTATTGAGACGCCTGTTTATTTCAGTCGTCAGTTCGTTAAGAGTAGTCGTCCATATATTACAGATTTCGTCTTTCTGGTCTTGCCGCAGCAGGCCGTCATCTACAAATGTTTTGAATTCGCATATATCAGACTCCAGGTGATAGTTACCTAACCCCACACCTCCCGCCAGCGGAGTAAAGAGTTGCTGAGTGCCATCTTCCCGGGGAAAATAGCAGGATAAAAGAACCGTATTCTTTTTAAAGAAAAATTTTACAAGTTCTTCAGGCTTTTCAATTGCAATTTTTCCACGTTCCCTGTAGCGTTTAAAAAAATGCGTATTGAAATGCATCAATGATGTGGAAAAAGAATCCAAAGAAATGTGCGAAGCTGTCACGCCTATCTTGTTGTACGATATAAGATAAGGAGTAGCGGTTACTCCCATTTTATTGCAGTTAACTGTTATGCGCCAGTTATTTTTGCTTTTCACAGGAAAGTGAATTGTTTCCACAAAATCCTTTCTCCCGTTTCTTATCCATTTACACTTGTGAGTCACTTTAATGGATTCTATCTTACTTTTTATCTCACCTGCAAAATCATCTAATACTGACTTCCTGATTTCGGGCAACGACATATTAGGGACTATCATAGGGCTTTTTTTTATAACGAAGCCGTTGTAAAAAAAATTGCATTCACCAGCCCGTCATAAGGTGACCCGGCCCTTTCACGAATCGATGATGTGGGGCTTGCGAAAGTGAGAGAACATTCACGATCGCCGGAATGTAAGCCATATGCTCGCAGGCGCTACCCGAAAGATGGGGAAGCTGAAATTAAGGTATAGATAAAAGAAATAACTTTATAAGTAATCTTTTTTATAATCTAAAAATAATTTATATGGAATGTCTCCACCCCACCGTTATTTCCGGCATCGTTACCAATGCACTTCAAAATTCCGGAGTCAGTAAAGAAATTCTTAAAAGGGTACAGCAACAGATGGAAAAAAGTAAATCTGTAACCGGCAAAGTTCAGGCTGTGATAACCAATGCCAACGAGCGGAAGATTATGGTGGGAAGCGCCGGGTTTGAATGGTTTTTTTCCCTCCCAATAGCAACAATTTCGAAACTGAACTTATACGGGCCCAGGAGACAGAGCGCACAGTAACCGTAAATTATTATATAGATCCTGCCGGTGTTATATTGATCAACGATGTATGGCTATACAGCAAAGAAGCTTACCCTGATAAAAAAGCTACCTGACGCTTTCCATTGGCCGGGATGTATCAATTCTCCATTTCGAACGAGGCCTTATTTTCTGCCGCTGCTGACCGGCGAAGTCTTATTTGTTATCGGAGGTTTCTATTCACCCATTCTGTTTTAATCAATTCACTGTATTTACGTGTGACTTCTGTATATTTTGGAACATAATTTTCCAAAATATAAATACGGTTAAATCCTTCTACCAAAAACCAAAAATTGGATGGGACAAAGGGCTCGCCCCATCGAAGTTCCATTATCTTATTTTTCGCTGTCTCTTGTTCCTGTGGATTAACAAAATTTACCTGTATGATTCTGAAACTTGCATAGTCGTTTTTATCTTCTTCTGACGGATATTTTGAAGTAAAAAAGCAACTCTTGTTGTAAGTTCCCTTTAAGATGCATGTTTCCAGCGGAGAATCATAATTTTTTGCATAGCAAAGAATCTTTTTTAGTACAATACTATCAGTAGAAAAACTGTCGATTTTATGTTCCTGATTTATCCTGGAAAACTGACCTTTACTTTCAATTAAACCGAGCAGGTCATAGAAATCCTTACTTGAAGTATCAATCGAAAAATGCAAAGTGTAACTTGTGTCATGCCCATTTATACAAGGATCAACGGGGTCTTTCACATTGGACTTATGTTGCTCCCTGCACGTTAAACTTAAAAGGCTAATAAAGCTAAAAAGGTAAAACAACCTCATTTTTTTGATTTGCTTTTAAAATTTCCGTTAGTGTAAAGGCTTTATGCAGGTTGGCATTAGTATTCAGTCTGCCGGCAACCGGTAGCAACTTCAAAAACTCGTGAGGTGCGCTATCCTTAGTTTGCAACTAAGACCTATAAAATTGAGTAACAAAATAAAATTTAATCCCTAAAAGCTCACATTGTTTTTCATAATAATAATTTCCTGAACATTTAATCGTCCGGCAACCTCCTGTATCCTTAGCTTTTAAAAATAAAGTAAATGTCCTTAGTTGCGAACTAAAAACAGCAGTTCTTTTTATTATTTAAAGCTCGTATTGTTATCTAACTGTGGCTTCTATTAGTTTGAAAGTTGCGAAGGACAGCTGGGGGCTCCTGTGGAGAGACAGATGGTAGCTCTCACGAGTGGAATAGCAACGAGCCTGCTTTTTCACTTAGTAAATATTTATCGCCCTGGCAAGCTAATAAATAATCGAATCATTTAACCCTCGTTGCTAACAAGCACTAGTTAGAAGAAATATTTTTTTATGTGTATCTTTTGATACCGTTTAATAGCAATTTAGGTGAGTATATTACAGTGTAAACAAAAATCATAAACAGAAAATTAAACACGATGAAAACATTACATTGTTCTGATGCCGGCTTTGATTGCAAAGCTGTTATTCATGCCACATCCGATGAAGAAATAATGAACCAGGCAGCGGTGCATGCAAAAGATGTACATGGTGTGACTGTTACGCCAGAACTTGCCGAACAGATAAAAGGCCTGATTAAAGATGAACAAACAGAGGCATCTTAAAATTGAAAAAGTCTTATCAGGTTGTATCACGACATTATTAAATAGCACCATGATAATTATTTAAAGCTTTCTTTTAAATACTTTCAAAACTATGGATACTACATACAATCTGTCTAAAAAATTATCCTTCTTTTCAGAGCCTGGGCTACAAGAGGACCTTAGTAAAAACGCAAATATAGTCACCCTCAATAAAGGGGATGTTCTTGTGCGGGATGGACAGTACATAAAATTTCTGCCGATAGTTATTAAAGGTGCTATCAGGGTTTACCAGCAGAAAGAAGACAGGGAGATTTTGCTTTATTATGTAAGGGCAGAAGAAACTTGTACTATGTCTTTAGCTGCTGCATATTTTGATAATAAAAGTACTTCACACGGGGTGGCAATTGAACCTACAGAAGCGCTTATTTTTCCTGCAGGCCTCATTATGGAATGGCAGCTCAAGTATCCTTCCTGGAACAAGTATGTAATGCGGATGTTCAGAAGCCGGTATGATGAATTAATTGGCTCCTTCCAAAAGGTGGTGTTTGAACATATTGATGTGCGGGTAATGGAATATCTAAAATATAAAAGTGAAATTGATGCGAGTGGAATGATATACCTATCCCATCAAAACCTGGCCAATGAGCTGGGCACTACAAGGGTTGTAATATCCCGTATTCTCAAACAATTTGAAAGAGATAAGAAAATTCAATTGTTTCGTGGAGCTATTAAGTTATTATAGCCTGTAAACTTCCAAAAATTGAAATTGATGGAGTGCTGCGGAATTATCTGTATCGCTCTTTCCGCTCCACGGGAAAATAAACTGGCCACTCCCGCGCTATCGCTAGTTTGGCTCCAACCGAAAGTTGCGCTCCCTAATTATTTACAAGCTGTAAAGGGTAGGAGCTGTAAGCGTTTTTTCTAATGTAACTAAACTAAGGCCAGCATGGGCCAGGAACCAGGTTATGTACAGCGACATAATACGTTGCAGGGTTGCATAATAACTATAAGGGTTAAATGATTTTTTTTTTGAAAAAGACTGCTTAGGTAGTCTTTTTTTATTTTTATGATACACACTTTCCGAACCCTTGCAAAGGTTTTGTGTCGCGGGGGGTTTTCACAGCACGAACCGTGGATGTTAAAAGAACTATCGTGAAACCCCGGCGAAAACGAGCTATCATTATCATGCATCAAACTCAATGGATTTGCAGGCATCCAAATTCGCAAGAGTGGCTTTACCAGGTTGATGGATTATTCTTCGTCGGGGTTTCATGCCTCCCGCTTTGCTCTGCCATGAAAACCCCGCCGGGACGTTAAATAGACTATCGTGAAACCCGGCGAATGAACGAGCTATCATTATCATGCACCAAACTCAATGGATTTGTAAGCATCCCAATTCACAAGAGTGGCCTTACCAGGTTGATGGATTATTCTTCGTCGGGGTTTCATGCCTCCCGCCTTGCTCTGCCATGAAAACCCCGCCGGGACGCTAAGTTTTTTGAAAAGCCCGTTCACAGGTCGGTAATCTTTGCTTACATTTTTAAATACACAATAAATTCAGATCCCTTGCCGGGTTCGCTTTGTAACAAAATATGTCCCCCTGCATTTTTTACAATTTCGTTCACCAGGTATAAGCCAATCCCTGAACTTGCCCCATCATTTTTAATACTAAAATATTTTGAAAATATTTGATCGCGGTCAGCGGCATCAATACCAATGCCATTATCCTTCACGGAAATTGATACATAATCTTTCTCCCTTTTCGTTGCAACCAGTATTTCCGGACGGGAACCAGGCGATTTAAATTTAATAGCATTGTTTACAAGGTTATAAACAATACTTCTTATTTGTCGTCTTGAAAATATAAGCTCCGAAACATTTATTTCAGTACGGATTATTGCCCCTGATTCCTTAATATTTTCCGCAATCGTAAGGCGTACATCTTCCATTATATGTTCAAAATTTATTAACTCCACCTCGGTTCTATACTTATGACTTTCCATCCTTGTGTTGGTAAGATCGGCAATGAGGTGCTGCATTTTTAATACCGAATTTTCCACCATTTGCACGAGCTCTTTAAATTCTCCTGCGTTTTCGGGCGATATACTTTTAAAAAGCTCGACCAGTAATACAAGGTTAGTAAGCGGAGTTTTTATGTCGTGAGAAATCGTGTCTAATAAAAGTTCGTTTTCTGCGATAAGCTTTTCCTGGTCTTTAAGGTCCTTTATGCGCCGTGTAATTTCTATAAAAGTTAAAATAACGCCATTGGTTTTATTTGTTGCGACTACCACATAAGGCAATATGTTCATCTGGTACCATCGGAGATCTGTAGTTTGAATCTCTTTTTCAAGAATTTCACCAGAGTTAATGACGCTGCGGATATTCTCAACTATTGAGGGAAACCGAAAATTATCTACTATGTCAGAAATAGATTTCCCGATGTCCTGCGCCGAGACATTGAACTGCTTCATAGCAGGCGGGGTAAACTTACGCAGGATAAGGTCTGCATCTACAAATAACTGCGGAATGATCGTGTTTCTAAAATAGTTTTCCAGCTCATCATTTTGCTCAATTAGCTTCGCGAACTCGGTATTTGTATCAGGCATTTTAGTTTTTTGTGATTAGCAAATTAGTCCATAAGTAGGTTAATAGGCAGATAGTATATATGCAAGTTATAAATAATTAATTTCTTTTCTTAATGCATAAAGTAAATTTGAGGCAGGCAGGTGTATATCCTTTTGTATCGCGGCGGGGTTTTCACAGCACGAACTGTAAATCATAAAAGAACTATCGTGAAACCCGGCGAATAAACGGGCTATCATTATCATGCACCAAACTCAATGGATTTGTAAGCATTCCAATTCACAAGGGTGGCTTTACCAGGTTGATGGATTATTCTTCGTCGGGGTTTCATGCCTCCCGCCTTGCTCTGCCATGAAAACCCCGCCGGGACGTTAATTCTAAACTACAATCTTTACTCCAACCCTATAAACCTCCGGCAACCCTTTAATCTTCTCTTTCAATTCCTCCCCTGCATTTCTTCAATCCATTCGTTTGCAATCTGTGTATAAGCATTCGCGGAAATCAGGCCATTGCTGGCCCTGGCCTGGTGCAGTTATGCACCTTACATTTGCGTCTCGCATACTATCATATTGCCTTCAATTCTTTTTGAAATAAATAACGGGAGTGCCCCGGGAGAAATGCCGTGCAACCTGTCTCAGGCAACCTTGCTGCCATCACCCGCGAGCATCTGGTCTATGACTTTTCCGTTGTAGTAAATTTTACCGCCTATAGTTTTAAAGGGTATCACACCTTTTTTGCGCCAGTTAAAAAGGGTACGTACGCTTACCTGAAGTTGTTCCATTACTTCTTCTTTGGGTATCCAGTTGCTAGATCCATCTATGGTATTTGCTGTATTGGCTGCCTGTGGCGGGGCGGGTGGTGTTTGTGGAACAAGTGGAGAGACAGGTGATGTTTTTTTGCGTAACTTTTTCTTCATGGTTTTTCAATTTTTATTTTGAGGAAATAATTAATTGTCAGCAATCCCGGTTACCGGTCTTTAAGTGAGCCGCCCGGGGGGTAATAGTTACTTTAAATTTATAACTGTTATTTTAAACTTTTATTGTACCCCTTATCTGCTTCTTTTTGCCTGGTTTCGTTTTGGCCATGTTTTGCTTTTTGGCCGGGTGGCCAGGGGGATGGCAACGCTGCCTCAGCCCCTTTCCCGAACATGACCAGAACAAGACCCGAACAAGACCAGAACAAGACCCCTGCCATACTACCCCGGCAACAAAAGGAAACAGGTGGCAAACTGCGGAAAGCGGATGCAACTGCCGGAACGGGGCAACAACAACCGGCAACTTATGACAACCCCGGGCAAACCAGGTTCAAAAACTCGCCGGCCAAAAGCGATTGCTACTTTCGTTGTATCGAAAAAGCGGGTGAGCCTGCCGGTTACGAGCAGGTGCAGTGACGGAAAATCAAAATTGTATTTAAAAGAACTTTAAACCAAAATCAAATCCTTTTGTGTCGCGGCGGGGTTTTCATAGTATGAACTGTAACCTGTGTAGGTGTTCAACCTTTTCAAAAGCCCAACCCATCTACTCGTGGGAGCCGAAGTGTGGTCTTTGACCAACGGCGAAACCATTATAATGTATCCGCCTTATTATTCATCAGCAAGATTTCATCGTGATGGCAAAACTGGTTTTGAAATACTGAAACATTTTTCGGGATAGTAAGGCTGGATATATAATCCCGCTGGCCGGGAGAACAGGGACCGGAATTTTCGGAATTTGAAAGCATATTGGAGAGGCGCTTTAGAAATGTTATTTTGCACTTTGCAAAGCGAACCGGGCAGGCAGAGGCAGCGCGGCTAAAAATATAAACCATGCCTTCTTACTTTTTTCTTCGCTTAAAGAAAATATTTAAAAGTACTAAAACTATCCTGCTGGCGCTGGCAACTGCATTAAGTGTCCATTCACTGGTTGCACAACCTGCTCCAATGGATTTATCGGGGGTAGACAGCTTGAAAAATATCCTAAAAAGCAACACTGCAGACACAAATAAAGTGCATGCTTTTTATTGGCTGGGCCGCGTAAAAACGCTCAGCGATGCCGGCGAATCTATTGAATTCGCAAACGGCGGCCTTGATTTAGCTAAAAAAATAAAATTCCCGATAGGACAACTGGAATGTTTGGAAGCACTTTCTTTTTCCTATGCTATTACATCTTCATTTGAAAAAGGCTTTAGTACTGCATATGAAGTAATTGATCTTAGTAAAAAATATGCCCCTGTACGTGAAATATTTGGAATAAATATGATGGGCTTACTTTACCAAAAATTAGGGGATGATAAAGAGTCATTAAAGTGGGCACAAAGAGCCTACTATCATCCAAAAATTAAGCAATCAGATAATTTCACTCAATGGAGTGCCATGTTCTTATTAGCCCAGGAACATGAAAGATTAAACAACCTGGATTCTTCTTTACATTTCGCCACGGAAACACTGGACTTTTCAAAACGCTATTTCCCTTTCCAGGAAAGTTACCCTATGCTGATACTGGCCCGGATTAACAGCAAACTGGGGAAATATGATGAAGCGGTAAATTATTGTAAACAGATTTTAAAAAGTGCAAATGGCACCGAAGGTTTTTTTGAAAATGAGGTAGAAAATGAATTGGCGCAGATTTATTTTAACCAGCATCAACCAGACTCCGCCCAAAAATATGCAAGCGTGACGCTGGCAGGAGCAAGCAAATTCAAAAATTATCTTGTCATCATGAATTCGTCGCACCTGTTATCAGAGCTCTATGAAAAAACGGATCCGGCAAAAGCTTATAACTTTTTAAAAATTTCAACCGGGGCAAAGGATACCATCACAAATATTGAAAAAACCAAGCAGGTTAAACAATTAGAAATAAAAGAAAAGCAACGCGTTGAGGATTTGAACTTAGCGGAGGTATACGCTAAAAACCAGTTGCGTTTTAATACAGCGGTGGCTTTGTTTGTAAGTGCACTTGTTATTTCATTTGTTCTTTACCGCAACAATCGTAACAAACAAAAATCAAACCTGGCTTTACAAGACAAAAATGAAAAAATAGAAAATACCGTTTCCGCACTCAATAAAACGCAGGCATCGCTTGTTGCCAGGAATGCAGAAAATGAATTATTGCTGAAGGAAATTCATCACCGGGTAAAAAATAATCTTGAAGTGGTTAGTAGCCTCCTTGCTTTGCAAAGCAGTCAAATTGATGATGCCAACACAAAAGAGGCAATGCTGGCCAGCCAGAACCGCGTTCATTCAATCGGCATTGTTCACCAGAAATTATACCAGGGTGAAAACCTGGGCGCCATTGAAATGAAAGATTATTTTATCAATCTCAGCGAAAGCGTACTGGAATCCTTTGACGCACATAAAAGGGTGCAGGTGGAATGCGCCATGAGCAAATTGAATGTAGATATAGATACAGCGGTACCGCTTGGCCTTATTGTAAACGAACTGCTTACCAACACGGTTAAATATGCATTTCCCGAAGGCAGAACGCGGAAAAGTGCAAATAAAATTAGAGCAGGCAGCCAATGGTAATTTACAAATGCTGGTATCTGATAACGGCGTGGGCAAAAGCGGCAAGACAACCGGCACCGGCTTCGGCGGGCAACTCATTTCCCTGCTTACACAGCAATTGGGTGGCATTATGAAGGAGGACAACACCAACGGTACACATATATCCTTTGAATTTAAATCAACCACAGCGGCGTGATGATGAAACGAAAAACATTTTTAAGGTTTGCTTGCAACCTGTGAGACCTCCCTACTGGTCCAGGTTATAAAAGTTGTTTAGCGCAAGTTTTGCAGGGTAGCCTTGTGTGTTAGCTATACTTGTGCTAAGGGTAAAAGATACTTATATTATGACGGGTGGAGTTTATTGTGTCGCGGCGGGGTTTTCACCGCACGAACTGTAAATCATAAAAGAACTATCGTGAAACCCCGGCGAATGAACGAGCTATCACTATCATGCACCAAACTCAATGGCTTTGTAAGCATTCCAATTCACAAGAGTGGCTTTACCAGGTTGATGAATTATTCTTCGTCGGGGTTTCATGCCTCCCGCCTTGCTCTGTCATGAAAACCCCGCCGGGACGTCAAAGGTCGCCTGCACGGAAAGTCTTTCGGGTAATGCATTTAATGATCAAAAAAAATGCCGGCGCGGACGCCGGCATTGGCAGGGACTTTAAAACATAAAATAATGTTCTTTTACTATTTTACCATCCTCAACTTTGTACACACCTATTTCGGATAGCGTTGACCGTTTGCCTGATTTTTTATCCGTGGTATCTATTTCAAATTTTACGGAGAACCAGTTATCGGCCACTACAGGGTGAGATGCTTTGATATTATGCACTTCAAAATCCCGGGACAGTCCTGCTCCTTTTTTCTTTAGGCCTTCCATGCCTTTCACACGGCCAAAATCTGAAGTATTCCCCTCCTCTATGCTTTCAATACCAGGACTGTAAAGTTCTGAACGCAGCATAGCAGCATTGTCGTTGTTTCTCCAGTTCACAAAGTTTCCGGCGATTTCGTCAATTGTCATTATTGTTTCTTTTGTTTCCATCATATTGTATTTTATGGTTAAATAATGCAAAGTTCAAAAGATGAAAACGAAAAAAATTGTATAAACCTGCTAATCTTTAAGTACAAAGAATGGATTGACGCCAAACATTTTATTAAATACTTTATTGAAATGTGAAGAATCCGCGAATCCAACATAATGGGCGCATTCGGTGAGGGAATATCCTTCTCTTGATTTCAATACTGCCAATAATATTTTTTTCCAAAGAATACATTGGTGAACAGATATCCCTAACTGCTTTTTGAATAAATGGGCAAGCCTGCTCTCTGATAAAAATGAAACTTTGGATAATTGCGATACCGTTAGTTTGTGATCGGTACGGGAGTTTATTGTTTCGATGCATGTAGAAATCCTGGAGTCTATATTCCCGGTATTATTTGTTTTGGCGCTGTCCAGCATCAATGGAATGTTGAATTTTCCTTCTGTATGAAATGGGTTTAAACCGGGAGGGTTCACGATGATATCTTTCTGTGAAGCCAAATCGTATTGTTGTAAAAAATACATCCCGATATCTGAAAGCGGATCTAAAAATAAAAGATTGCATGCAGCATTCATGCAACTAAAACTATGGGGAAGGTTTGAGGGAATAATTACACTTTTTAAGTTTGCATATTCAGAAAGATGGGTTGTTACATTAAAAGTGCCGCCGGTACAGCATACTATTTCAATGGCGTAGTGAGCATGCTTCGCGGTTTCATAATTACTTTCAGTAAATACCGAGTAGCCTTTATCAATATTAAACAGTTCTACAGGCACTTTACTTCATTGCATTTACATGTGAACTAACAGGTACTGTATTATTGCCCCATTGAGGCGCCTGGCGAAGTTCCCAAAATGGGTGCGTGCAGGCAAAAATTAAGTGTTAAAAAGAGGAGTAAAAAACCAGGGAATTTTTGCCTGGTAAATTATAATTAACTGTCTTCATTTTTCTGTGAAATAGCTGATTGCTTGCGTTAGCAGAGACAAAACAAAAATAATTATGGCAAAGTTTTTATGCCCTGATTGAAACAGCAGCAATGCGGGCAATGAAAACATAAGCATCCTGAATATAGACAGATAAGGCATCTCTAACCGACGTCCCGATTTAGGTGCTGCAAATATTGACCATAATATAATAGCAATTGAAACAACAATAATTGTGAATGAAAGTTTTGATGCCAGGTTCCACTGCCTTGTCATTCCAAAATAGCCATAGGAAATCAACATAATAATTTCAAGGATAAAAACTAAAACCTGGTTTAGGGATTTAATCATTGGTCTTTTGTTCTGATTTTTTTATTTGTTGAAATTGAAACAATCCTGCAATTTATCGTACCGATTAATTTTTATAAGACGTGGTGCATCGGTCACCAAATGTTGTGTGTCTGTGCCCTTTATTGAGAGCGCTATTCAACTTTATTTACTGTTGCTTTGTAATTGTCCCCTAAAATATAAAAGCCTTTCACTTCTTCCATTTTCATCAATAAAAAATTGCTGGTTAACCCATTTCGATTCCAGCATAAAGAAATCTTTTATTGATGTGAAGTAAATTTTCCATTTCGTTGGAGAGCCCGGCGCAATTAAATATAATGTATGATTCTCCTTAACAATAACAGGACCTGTATCAGAATTTTCAAATTTATACTTGCCTAAGTATTTGTCGCAGTTGAATCTGCAACTGAAATAATTTTCTTTGGAACAAAAGGATAGAATTTTTTCCAGTTATACACTGTTGCAACGCTGTTTATTATTTCATCTTTAAAATCTGTGTTATCAGAATTTACAAGCACTACTTCATCCCTGCAATTCCATACTCAATCTTGTCTCCTCCAAATCGAGTTCTCTTTCAATTTTACGAACAATCTCCTCGCTTACTTTTCCTTCGCGGTTTAGCTGGCCAAGCCACCTGCGCTCTACGGATAAAATATCCAGTTCCAGCTTTGAGTATTCATTAAAAATTTCATTACCGGCATCGCTATGCTTTTCTTTTTTAAAATAACCTGCGGGTAATTCCGTCCGTTGAATTCTTTTGTATTTGGTATCGTATTTTCTTTTCAGGTTATTTAAAAATTCTTCTTTTACTGTGGTGAGATTTTGCTCAATATGGTTGATGGTGTTTTCAAGAATTATCGTGCGTGTTTCATATTCTTCGGCAACCAGCGAGTGCGTTGGTAATTTCAGCCGGCGAATGATTGGCGGTAAATTGTGCCCCAGCAATACAAGCGTAGTAAGTATCACGCAGAAGGTAAGGTATATAATAAGATTGCGTTCCGGAAAAGGAGTGCCATCGGGTAAGAGATTGGGAAGCGCCAACGCCGCCGCGAGTGACACCACACCCCGTATACCCGCAAAGCCAAACACCCACATATTACCGCGGTTAAAAGGTTCTGTCTCCCTGATGCGTTTGCTCAATATGCGTGGCAACAATACTGCAGGAATCGTGAATACAAAGCGGCAGATAATTACAACAATGCTTACAAACAAGCCATAAATAATTAACTCACGCGCAGAGTACCCGGTGATGCCTTTCATTACTGTTTTTAATTGCAGGCCGATCAGTATAAAAATAAGCCCGTTGAGTATAAAAGAAACTACATCCCACACCGCATAGATTGTAATGCGCGACCTGTTGGTAATAATCGACCCGGAGTAATAAGATAAATACAACCCTGTACAAACGACTGCAAGCACACCCGAGATTTCCAATTCTTCGGCAACAAGGTAAGAGGTAAAGGGAATGATGAAAGTGATGGTAGTTTGAATAACACTATCCACGCAAATTCTTTTTAAAATTAACCTTGCGATATACCCTGTTAAAAGGCCGGTCGCAATGCTTCCTACAATTACTATAAGAAAATTTAATCCTGCTTCCCAGAAAATAAAGTTGCCGGCCATCACCGCACTTATTGCATATTTGTAAGCGACCAGGCCGCTTGCATCATTTACTAGGCTTTCGCCTTCGAGTATCGTAACTATTCTTGGCGATAAGTGCAGGTTCCTGGTTATGGAGGTTGCAGCCACTGCATCGGTGGGTGAAACTATGGCGCCTAAAAGAAATCCCAGTGGCCAGCTGATGCCCGGTATAAATAAATGTGCGGCAACCCCAACCATCACAGTTGTAAAAAATACAAGGCCAAAGGCTGCCAGTAATATCGGCCTTTTAAATTTTTTGAAATTATGCCAGTTGGTTTTCCATGCTGCTTCGTATAGCAAAGGCGGCAGAAAAAATGAGGAACACGATTTCCGGCCGCAGTGTTATAGCAGGCAAGCCGGGAATAATACTGATAAGGAGCCCTGTCAAAACAAGTATAATCGGGAAGGGTAAATTATATTTATTGCTTACACCTGCCAGGAATGTGACACCAAATAACAGCACGGTTACTAAAATGACATAGTTCATAATCGGTAAGTATTATACGGTATAAGTAAATTTTTACAGCTTCTTTTATTCCATGAAATACCTTTTTAAAACTAACATAAAGATAAGGGCGTGCCATAAAATTACATGTAGGGCTGCACCCGGTTTTCAATTTTGGATATCCCGTTTACATGATAAAGTTATTTTTAAAAGGGCTTTGCTAATTGCTACTTTTATAAAAGATTTTAAAAGTAGATTCTGAAATCAAAAATTAATAATTATGAAACAAGGTTTATTGATAGATATGGATGGTGTTATTTATGGTGGGGATGAAATGATACATGGCGCCGATGAATTTATTGCGCAGTTATTGAAAAATGATATCCCGTTTTTATTTATGACCAACAACAGCCAGCGAACCAAACTTGAGGTGGTGCGCAAATTAAAAAAGCTGGGCATTTCTGTAACGGAAGATCATGTATATACAAGCGCAATCGCTACGGGGCAATTTCTTGCGGCCCAGGCGCCAAAAGGAACGGTCTATGTGTTAGGCGAAGGCGGTTTGCTTACAAGCCTTCATGACAACGGGTTGACTCTTGTTGATTCCGAGCCTGATTTCGTAGTTCTCGGGGAAGGAAGAAATTTCACACTGGAGATGGTACAGAGAGCAGTGGACATGATCCTTGGCGGTGCAAAATTTATTACCACCAACAGGGATCCTTCGCCAAAAAAACCGGGATGGAACAACCTGGGTATTGCAGCGACAACTGCCATGATCGAAGAAGCAACGGGAATTAAAGCGTTCCCGATTGGGAAGCCCAGCCCTGTAATGATGCGCTCTGCACGTAAAACACTTAATCTCGAAACAGCGGATACCACAGTGATTGGCGATACTATGGATACAGACATACAGGGCGGTGTGCAGATGGGCTACAAGACCATTCTTGTTTTATCCGGTATTACAAAAAAAGAAGAATTAAACAACTACGCTTTTAAGCCGGATATGATTGTAGGCTCTGTAAAGGATATTAAATTTCCTTTGAAATGGTGGAAGAAATAAAAGTGGCTCTATTATTTCCCGGTTGAAAATAAAATATCGAATTAGTCGGTTTGGACGTAGAGCCCCATCGAATAACGGTAGTCAGACGTTCAATGCCTTTCTGTATTTTGTGCCGTAGGTACATGTGGCGGGTAGATGGATTTAATTACAAGCGCACCAGACGTTCCTTCGGAACGTTTTGTGCTTTTCATTTTGAATATTCTACCCACCAAAAGTTCCGCTGGAACTAAAAAACACATCTGACATTCTCTGTGACATATCCTTTACGGCGAAACCGCCTAATCCAATAATATTAAAGCCTGCTATGATTGCAGACTTTAATATAAATTGAATTCTTTTCTGCCGAACTTTATCGTTTGGTCGTATTGTCTTTCATGCCTGCCGCTTTTTTTACGAGTGATACAAATTCTTTGCGGTAACCTTCAGCGTCATCTCCCAATGAGTTATTTGCCATTTTTAAAACCATGTCGTAAGAGCTGTTGCCTTTGTATTCGCTGTTGCGAAGCAGCATTGCAAAATCTGCCACTGATGTTGCGAAGCGGAAATTATCTGAAGTGTTTTCAATGTCAATTTTATCATCAATAACAGGATGAACGATTAGTTCACTTTTATCGCTGCCCGGAGCTTTGTACCGGAATTTTACAGTTAGAATTTCATCGTTAAAAGAAGACGTGCTTTTATTTTTATTGCTTTTGATATTTTAAAGGATCTACATTTTTCAGAAATTCGGACTGTACGCCTGCAGGAATTATTTCATACAGGGCGGTTACTGTGTGGCCGCTTCCCAATTCGCCTGCATCTTTTTTATCATCATTAAAATCTTCTTTGTTTAGAATGCGATTCTCATATCCTATCAACCGATAACCTGCAACTTTTGCAGGGTTAAATTCCAGTTGCAACTTTACATCTTTCGCGATGGTAAATAGTGTTCCGCCAAATTCATTTACCAAAACTTTCTTTGCTTCATTTATTCCATCAATGTATGCATGATTGCCATTTCCTTTATCAGCAAGTTGCTGCATTTTACTGTCCTTATAATTACCCATGCCATAGCCAAGCACGGTAAGATAAATTCCCTGGTTGCGTTCCTTCTCTATTAGTCTTACCATATCATCATCACTGCTGGCGCCTACATTAAAATCGCCGTCGGTACAAAGTATAATCCGGTTGTTTCCATCCTGCATAAAATTTTGCATGGCAGTTTTATAAGCAAGCTGGATGCCTGCGCCACCTGCTGTAGAACCGCCGGCTTCCAATGCATCAATGGCGGTTTTAATTTTTGTTTTATTAGCGCCACTGGTTGCAGGCAGCACAAGTCCTGCATTCCCCGCATAAACAACTATGGATATATGATCTTCTTCGCGAAGCTGATCAGTAAGTATTTTCATAGAAGCTTTTACAAGCGGCAATTTATTTTCATCCATCATAGAACCGGATACATCAATCAAAAAAACAAGATTAGACGCAGGCAAATTTTCAACAGGAATATTTTTTCCCTGTAAGCCGATAAGCACAAGTTTATTTTCGTTATTCCATGGGCAATCACTTATCTCCGTATTGATTGAAAAAGGGTCTTTGCCGGTTGGTTGCGGGTATTGATATTTAAAATAATTGATCATTTCTTCAGTACGTACGGCGCCGGCAGGAGGCAGTTGATTGCTGTTAATATAGCGACGCACATTGCTGTACGATGCCGCATCTACATCAATAGAAAAAGTAGAGAGCGGGTCATCTGAAACTTTGTGGAAACCATTTTCAACTATGTTGCTGTATTCTTCGGTATTGAATTCGTCATCATTAATATCCTCCATCTCGCGTTTCAACAGGGTAGGCGAAGAATAGGCCCTGCTGTCGTAGCTTGCCGCTTTATCGGACCCGGATCCCGCAATGCGGCCCTTTCGCCTGGTTCCCAAAGCAGTTGTCACAATCACGGCTGACAATTCAGATAGATTACGTTTCATTACTGCGTTAATACTTTCTGTCCATTAATCTTTATACTAATTAGGTCATAGCCGGTGGCTGTAAAAGTAAGAGACTCTTCCTTTTCATCTACGTTAATCGCATATTCTCCATTTACATCTGCTGTAGTTGCATTCCTTGTGCCCGTTACAGCGATGGTTGCAAATGAAACGGGGGCGCCAGCTTCATCCATTACCTTTCCTGTAATGGCAATTGTTTGCTTGTCGTTAAATCCTGCCAATAAAGATGAGATACCTAATATTAAAAAGGCAACAGGAAAAGACATTAATATGATCGGTTTAATCGGTTTCATAAACTTTAATTTTTAGATTATAGCTCACGGTTATTTTCTCTTGAATTATACCGCGTGCGAAATTGATTTTTAAGAAGGATGCCGCATCTTTAAGGATTACATAAATCATTTAAGAGAAATATTTGAATAACTTTATTTATTGGCATTTATAAGAAAAATATTAACAGCGGAAAGTGACAAGGAACTTGTACTGCAATACAGGAGTAGCGGCAATATGGATATGCTTGGAGAATTATACAGCCGTTACATGGAGCTGGTTTATGGTGTATGTCTTAAATACATGAAAGAGCCTGAGGACGCTAAAGATTGTGTGATAAATATTTTTGAAGAGCTCGTTGATAAAAATGAAAAAATATGAGGTGGATAATTTTAAAGGGTGGATTTACCAGCTTTCAAAAAATTATTGCCTGATGAAATTACGTTCCAATAAAAAATATTCCTATAAATATTGATGCAGATATTGTGCATTTACAGGAAAATAATCATCTGGATGTTGTAATGGAGAAAGAACAAAGTCTAAACAGTATGGAATTTTGTATAGAGCAATTGCCGGAAGAGCAGAAATCAGCAATTCAATTATTTTACTTACAGGAGAAATGTTATAAAGAAATAGCAGAAGCAACAAATACGGATATTAACAAAGTGAGAAGTTTTATACAAAACGGAAGAAGAAATTTAAAAATATGCATGGAAAAACAGGCTTTGCAAAAAGCATGATTAATGGACGAAAAAAATAAAACATATACCGCCACAGATTTTGAACGCTACCACTCCGGAGAAATGCCGGCAGATGAAATGCATTCGCTGGAAAAAGCAGCCTTAGAGGATCCTTTTCTTTCAGATGCATTAGAAGGTTACGTTAATGCTCCCGATTTCAAAGCGGATATTTTGGAGTTGAAGGCTCGCCTTGAAGGAAAGAGAAAAAGGAAAAATATTTTTAGCATTGCATCTGTTGCACAAAATAAATGGTGGCGCATTGCTGCGATATTAGTGATTATAGCGGGAGTTAGCTTTTTATTTTACAAAATAAATTTTGACGCTAAAGAAGATTCACTTGCCACAAATAAACTAAGAGATGTTGAAAAAAAATCAGGCAGCGCTGCTCTTTTAAAAGACTCTATACCAGCCCCCGGGGATGTTACATTTCAAAATCCGTCCGCACCGGAATTTGCCCGGGATAAGAATAGTGAATTGTTAAAAGGGAAAAACGAAAACATTCCACCGATCCTAAATAATTCCAGCAAAGCGAGTGATGAGATGGCTTTTGAAAAACCAAAAGTATCTCAATACTCCCAACAAGAAATTCTTTCTTCTCTAAGGCCGGATACAACGGGCAACGAAAAGAGTTTCTCTCCTGAAGACCAGGGCGCAATCTCAGGCAGATGCCTCGCAATTAAATAAATTAAGAGACACTGCGGTAGGGAATAATATTGCCATAAATAATGAAGATAAAGCTTATCGCAAGGAGGCAGAAAAGAAATACCTGATAAAAGGGAAAGTTATTGACAACACGGGAGTGCCCATTCCCTAATGCATCGATACAAGA
The DNA here is from genome assembly GCA_963756945.1 of uncultured Chitinophagaceae bacterium. GTDB lineage: Bacteria > Bacteroidota > Bacteroidia > Chitinophagales > Chitinophagaceae > Ginsengibacter. Next base: position 19,173 of record CAVWQJ010000029.1, read on the forward strand.
AAAGGGCACTAGCAATGGCACGATTACAGATGGCGAGGGAAACTTTGTATTACAATCCCCGGATAGCATCGTTTTTGTAATAGCTTCTGCAGTAAATCACGATTATAAAAAATTTATAACTCGAAATAATTTAACCGCCGCGGTTACACTCACTAAAAATAAAAAACACTAACAGAAGTTGTGGTTCTTGGATTCGGAAGAAAAAAATCTATCCGGAAAAACAAAACTGCTACGCCAAAAAAAATAAAAGAAGAAGCTTCAGGGCTTGCAATGCCAAATTCAGAAATACAGCCATTTCCAAAAAATGAAGAATTTGAAGAATATCTCCAGGAGATTTTGGTTCCGCTTTTAGATTCCAATAATAATCAAATAACAGGTGATGTTGAGCTCGCCTTCACAATTGATAAAAAAGGAAGACCGGAAAATATTAAGATACTAAAATCAACATGCGAGGCGTGTGAAAAATTAGCAATCAGTCTTTTGGAAAATGGTCCTGATTGGTCCAAAGAGAGTCGGAAGCCGGGAACAGTGGTAATAAAATTTTGACGCCTCCCGTTCCCTGTGTTACATATTCTTATTGCCTTTCTTTTTTACTTCTTCCATCATTTTAAAAGTAAAAAAACATAACACAACGAGAATAACACCGATAATAATCCAAAGAAGCAACGTATTATTTTTTGCAGATGAAGTACTCTTATTTTGTGAAGCGTTATTTTTTTCCATATGGCCCACAGATACTTCGGAAGGATTGTTATTAGCGCTGTCTGAAAAGAATTCAAGATCGTACTTAGGTGCCTGAACAGAAGAATCTCCAAAGTTTAAAAAGTAATTTTTCCCCGCCTGCAGGTAGGTAAGCAAATAGGTGTTCAATTGAAAAGCCTGAACTGCCGTTACTTTCAAAGGGATATTATCTTCATTATCTATCGTAAGCAAAAATTTACCGGCCTTACTTTCAGTTACGAATTCATTGGTTGCTTCTGAAGAGAGATATCCGTCCAGCAGAAAGTCATCTTTACCATTTTGCTTAAAAAAGAGAAAATTTGCGCTTAAAATATTTTGTGCCCTCCACGTTAAAAATAATTTTGTTGACAAGGTATTCGTCATTAAAATGAATGTGGATATAAGTGACCTTATCGGAACTATCTTTTTGGGAAATGCCCGGCTGGGGTATTTGTACGTACCTGCCATATTTTAAATCTTCACTATAAACACCGGCCTTCACAACATTAAAGGGAAGCACATCTTTCCCCAATATGGTAAGCTGAAAATACTTATAGCTACTTGAAGGAAATGAGAGTGATTGAATAATCGTTTCACCATCAGCTTTAAAGGAATTATCAAGATAAATATTTTCTTTAATTACAAACCAGTGTACACTGTCATCACTCCCGCTTATGTTGAACATGCGGTTGGCCTCTGCATTCTTTACAAAAAGCAACAGGTTATCGATGGCTTTATTGCCGCTGTTTTGAAGTGTTACATGAGTTTGTTTGTCGCTTTCCCTTTCAGTTTTAATGATCGGAAATTCTATAAATTTTTCTGTTTTAAAAACCGGCAGATCATTTTTTAAAATGTAAGAAACCTGGTTGCCATCCTCATCCAGGATGCGCATGTCTCCGAACCCCGGTTTACATTTTGCAACAATTTCCGGTGAAAGATTTATCTTATAAAATTTAGTTTCCCTTATCGTGTCTATTGCGGCCCTGTAGGCAAAATCATTTTGAGCCTGACCCTGCAACATGCTCAACAAACCAAAGAGAAATAAGTAAAATTTATAGCTGCTTCCTTTCTTCATCATCAATGATTAGGTTTTTTAAACGTTGATACATAAAAGAAACGATCAGCAATAATACGCCGAGACAAAAGAATGCTGCTATTTTACCCCCGGCAGGAATGTTGCTGATATCAAACATAAATAATTTCAGAAGCGTAACCAGGAAAAGTACGAGTGAAATGATTCGGAGCGTTTTGAATTTGTATTTCATGCCCAGCCACATAAAACAGAAAGAACATACTCCCCATAAAATGGGGAGGCACGTTTTGATAAACACCCTTTGAATTTTATCCAGTGAATTTTGAGCATCATAGAAAAGCCGGTTGGCAATCCAGGATGTTTCAAAACTTAAGAAAATAACAATTCCAATACAGGTGAGCCACACAAACGCTTCGGGGCGAATCGGGGCAATCGAATTTTCCGTTCCCGAGGTTTTTATAAGCCTGTAAAAGATAATACCCACAAGGATGGCAACGATCCAAAACGCATAGAAATGTGCTAAAAGTTTTTGTTCTTTTAACAAATCGGCCTGTAGGTTTGTAATTATCCTAAGGCTAAAAAGAAAAAACAAAACGCAAGCCGACAGAAGAATTACCTGCAGCCTTGCTGTAATTTTTATTGTTGCCAGTTTGTCGTTTATAAATAAAAGCAACAGCACGAAACTAAAACTATACAACTGCAAATAAATTACATTCATTGAAGTTTGCGGGTAAAAATGTTTGCATTGAAAATTGACCTCGAGTGCTCCCGTCAGAAATAACAAAACAATGCCTGTAACGCGGAATGTACTTTTCGATATTATTTTTTCAAAAAAGCCGGCTTCTTCCTTCGTTCTATTTCTTAGAATAAATAAAACATAAGATGCAATGGCAGAATACAGGCCGGTGATAAATCCCTTATTCGCAATAATTGTAACGGCATTACCGGAATCATTGTAGACATTACTCCAGTCCATCAATAAACTAAACAACATTGCAAACCACACAATAACAGACGCGTATTGAATGATGCTGATTTTAGATTTCTGAAACAACCAGTATAACAAAACCGCTTCCGATGCCCAGAACAAAGTGATATTGTTTCCATGAAGTTGGATGGGCGCCGTTAACGAAATAAAAGTAAGCGTGATGCCAATAAACAGGTACAGGATATTTTTATCGACTTCTCTTTTTCTAAATAGAAAATAAGAAGCAACAAGATTAAACACGCCAAGCAGGATGGTAAGCAATCCCTGGTATTCCGTTTTATTCATCTCCGCCAGGCAATACAGGCCCGCAGCAAAAAACAATCCCGTGTTCACTAAAAGAATACTAAAGTCGGCGGCAATAAATTTTTTATTTGCCTTAATATTATTCGCAATATTTATAAAGAAGAATAAAAAATAAAAAATGGTTGCAAACATCAGGGCATTATTATAAACCGCTACAGGTGTATCATAGGACAACGAAACAAGCCAGCCGGTAAAAAGAATTATGGTAAAAATAAAGGCCAATAAGTTCAGCAACCGCCATGCTCTATTGTAAGCAATTATCAGCAAGCCGGCGTTGAGTACAATTAAATAAGTAAACAATGTTTTATAATTGCCGTTGCCGTCGCTCACTAAAAACGGCGCCGAGAATCCTCCCACAAGCGCTATAATTGCCAACTCCTGGCGATCGTATAAGATGGATAATACAACAGCAAAAATGGTAATGACTATCATTATTGCAAAAGCGATCGTTTGGCTGAACAAATGAAATTGGTGATAAGCAAGCGTGATCGTAAAATAAAAAACAGCGAGTCCTCCGCCCACAAGAACCGAACTGAATGCCTGGTAATTTTTGCGAAGCCTGTGTGCCAGAAAAACCAGGATCCCACCACACAGCAATCCAATACCAACACGGCCAACAGGGCCAATCCAATTATTATCGATAGCAAACTTTACAAAGAAGCCTATCGCTAATACAAGAATCGCAATCCCAATTTTGCTTACCAGGTTTTCACCAATAAATTTTTCCAGGTCAGGGTTTCTTTCGAAAAATGAAGGCTTTGGCGCCGGAATATTCCGGGGCGGCAAATTAGTTTTCATCGAAACCGCAGGGGTAATTTTTTCTTCATGTACCGGCGGTTCAATATGCACTTTTTCACCGGAAAAATTCTCCTTTTCTGTAAGTACAACCAGTGGATCGTCCATTCTTTTAAATGACGATTCCCACTTATCTTCTTTGGCTTTCTCCGCGCCTTTTGCAGCTTCCGTTTTAATTACTTTCGAAGGTTCAATCGGCATTTCAGGCAGCTTCCTTTTTAGAGCCTGGATTTCAGAATCAATTTTTTTAAAATAATCGGTGACATAATTTTTGAACGTAATTAGTACTATTAAAATAACTATCAAAAGGAGAATTATAATGCCTTGCACGTTAGAGCGTTTTGGTTGGAGCTAAAGATATACAAGTCTTGTTTCCTTTTCCATGAATCAAGCCCCTCTTAAAAAATATTTTTGGCCGAACGAGCCTTATGAAATTTTAATGTGTACTTAACCGTAATGAACAAAGGCCGCTTAAAAGTTATTTATATTTGGCCCATCGCACAATGCTACTTACTTATTAAAAAAAATTTGTCACATGAACAAAAAATATCGCTGGGTATTATTAGGCGCAGGAAGAATTGCAGCTAAATTTTGCGAAGCGCTTTGCTTTGTGGAAGGCTCTGAAGTATATGCTGTCGCTTCACGCGATATTGAAAATGCAAAAGCATACGCTTCAAAATATAATGCAACAAAAGCCTATGATATCTATGACGACTTGATAAAAGATGAAAATGTAGACATCATTTATATAGCGACTCCACATCCATTTCACTACGAACAAACGATGCATTGCCTTCGGAATAACAAAGCGGTTTTATGTGAAAAACCCATGTCGGTCACGTACCGGCAAACGTCCGAAATGATTGCATTTGCCGAAGAGAAGAAAATATTTTTTATGGAAGGAATGTGGACGGCATGCATGCCCTTCGTTGAAAAAATTAAATCACTTATCGATGAAGATGTAATAGGCAAACCGCAATATGTCACCGCTGATTTTTGTTTCCAGGCACCGATGAATATGGACGACAGATTATACAACAAATCATTGGGAGGTGGCGCCACGCTTGATGTGGGTATCTACCCGGTTTCTTTTGCGACTTTAATCTTCGGTGAACCTTCAGTGATAAAATCTGTTGCCAAAATAGCATCAACAGGTATAGACGAGTATGCAAATATGATTTTACAATACCCGGGCGGCGAAACGGCGCAACTATTATGTGGTATCACTTTCAATTCAGACATTGAGGCGGAGATCATTGGTACAAAAGGTTCCATAAAAATTAAAAATCCCTGGTTTAAGGCGACAGACTTCTCGGTAAAGCTAAATGAAGGCGCAACGGAGGATTTTTCTATTCCACATCTATGCAATGGATTTGAACATGAAATAAAAGAAGTAATGGATTGTCTCGACAAAGGCTTATCAGAGAGTAGTAAATTTCCTCACAATATGACTTTAACTGTCAGTAAAATTTTGGATGAAGTATTAAAGCAAGCCGGAGTTTCTTACTAAGAAGCCACGAATTGCACTAATTTTCACGAATAAAAAGAGCCTAATTCACATAGGAACTCCATGTCAATTCGTGTAGCTCGTGGCAAAATATTCCTTGCACTATCAAATAAATTTCAATCCTTCGCTGGCAAGTTTTTTATATTTATTTCGGTCGAACGTATAATAGAAGGCTCCCTTTTTTGAAAAGATTTTTCTTTTTCATTCAGTTTTTTCAAAATATCCAGCGATAAAATTTTCCTTGAAAAATTGCGTTTGTCAAATGAAGTTTCGTAAATGGCTTCATAGAGATTTTGCAATTGCGGCAAGGGTAAATTTTTCAGGCAACAACTCAAATCCAATAGGATGATTAACGGCACCTTTGCCGAAGGCGCTCTTTTGCCATAGGATCATTTTTTTATGATCAAAAATCATGGGAGGAATATGGTCGGATATCAAACCAGTAAGCATTGTGTTCCTTCATCAAATCCAGGAGAATAATCATCCAGTTTTATTAAGGCAAAATAGGCAATTGATACTGACGCGTCCCCCGGGATCACTGATCTACTTCTCCAAAGCTATACAATTGTTCCATATAAATATTTTTAAGGCCGGTACAGTACCTCAAGATATGCGAAATGCTGCGGCATCAACGGATTCTTCTTTTTTTACAAATCCACCCATCAGGGACCAGTTTCCCAATTCAGGTTGAAACCCCCTTTTAACCAACAGCGCCTTTAGATTTTTACCATCAAACCCAAAGATAATACAATCCACGGCAATCAGCATTTTGTCATGGACTTTATATTCGCTAATAACATTCATAAACCATCTTTAGATTTAAATATTTCTTAATTTACTATTAGAAAAATAATTTACCAGAAATCTTTACGATACAAAGCATGAAGAGATCACATAATAAGAGTATCAGAATAATCTAATGAGAATGCCGTTTGAGGCTCTTAATGCCTTAAAACATGTGTTCCTTATCAACTCGAAATGCTTTTGGATTTACTTTCGGCCCGCCAAGACTAATGGCAATCATAATAATCATCGTAAATACAAATGACAATCCCATGCAAATATGAAATGGAATTTCAAATACCGCCTTTTCCGTTTGGATAAGCAGTGTACAGAAATGTTTCGTTACCAAACAACCTGCGGTGCAAATTCATTAAACAAAACAGAAACACAAAATCCTGTTATAACACCAACAATTGCAGCCAGACCCGTTGTTCTTTTCCAAAACATACCAAGAAAAAACATGGCAAATACACCCGGACTTATAAAGCCGGTATATTTTTGAATATAAGTAAATCCACCTACCCCGCCAATACCCAGCAAATCGTTCCATGTAAACATAACTGCAAGAATCATCGCCGCAAAAACTGTCGACCCTGCCCAGTGTATACCTGTTTTCTTTCGTCCGCGTTTTTATCGAAATATTTTTTATGAATATCCAATGTATAAATTGTGGAAATGCTATTAACCTTTCCCGCAAGAGATGCAACAATTGCGGCCGTTAACGCGGCAACAGAAAGCCCTTTAAGACCTGTTGGTAAAAAAGTAAGCATAGCAGAATAGGCGCCATCTTTACCACCAACCAATTGTGGTAAATGGCCATCTTTATATAAAACAAAAGCCGCAATACCGGGCAGCATAACAATCACCGGCATCAATAATTTTAAAAATCCTGCAAACAAAATACCCGTACGGGCTGTTTGCAGATCGGCACCCAGTGCTCTTTGTGTAATATATTGATTACATCCCCAGTAATTAAGATTGATGATCCAGATGCCTGCCAAATAAGAAAGCAAGCCCGGAAAAGTAAGGTATTTATTAATATCGTTTTGAGTGGAGCTGCTGTTGGCTTGGAATGATCATTTTAAAATGTTCCGGTGCTTGTTTCATCAACGCTTTAAAACCGGCGATGGCATTGCTTCCTACACCAAATTTTTCCCCCACTACAGTCAGTGCAATGTAGGTAGTTACCAATCCGCCAATAATCAATACGGCTACCTGTATTACATCTGTATAGCCAATCACTTTCATACCACCCAATGAAATCACCAATGCAAAAATGGCCAGGCCAATCATGATAACATGAAGATAGCCGCCGCCGGTAAGGCCATTGATAGCACAGCACCCAAATATAAAATAGAAGTAAGGTTTACAAATACATACAGAAATAACCAAAAAACTGCCATGATCAATGCCACAGATTCATTATACCTTGTTTTTAAAAACTGCGGCATGGTATAAATCTTATTCTTAAGATAAACCGGAATAAACCAAACAGCCACAATAATAAGTGCGATGGCGGCTATCCATTCATAAGCAGCAACAGCAATACCTAGGAAAAATCCTTCGCCGCTCATTCCAATAAATTGTTCTGCAGAAATATTGGAAGCGATCAATGAAGCGCCAATAGCCCACCAGGTAAGAGTTCCTTCTGCAAGAAAAAATGCTTTGGCATCATGCTCATTTCTTTTGCGTTTATGATAGATGTAGTAACCATAACCGGCTACAATAATGAAATACACAATAAAGACCGCGTAATCGGTAAAGGCGAGGTTCTTGTTCATAAGCAATCGTTGTTTGAAGTTTATAGGTTGTTTATCAGTTCTAAACTACATTTCATGAACGCATTATGTTGTCTCAAGCAATCGCTGATTAGAACTTTATCCTTTTTAAGAGGTAAAAGTTTGAAATTTTACTCGATTATACCGATTACATTGTAATTTCACATTTATTTATTCAATTGGTAATAAACTTCGCCAGCGCAGTTCGTTTTTAACATGCGGATTTTCGTTTCTTTATCAATAAACACAATTTCAATACCGGCCATATCGGCAAAATCTTCCAGGTGTTCAGATGTAAGATTTTGGCTAAAACCAGTATGGTGCGCACCACCTGCCAATATCCATGCAGCGCAGCCGGTTTTCATATCAGGATAGTGGTTTCCAGAATACCCTTGCAACCGGAAGTTTTGGTAAGTTCATGCTCCGGGGCAACTGCTTCTACTTCATTAACCAGCAACCGGAAACGATTGCCCATATCCACAACAGAAGCATTCAATGCAGCGCCGGCACTAACGTTAAACACCAAACGCACCGGATCTTCTTTGCCCCCAATACCCAACGGATGAATTTCGCAGGAAGGTTTTGCCTCTGCAATAGAAGGGCATATTTCCAGCATATGTGATCCCAATACCATTTGATTATCCGGATCAAAATGATAGGTATAATCTTCCATAAAAGAATTTCCGCCTGGCAAACCTGTTGCCATCACTTTCATCGCCCGTACCAGCGCGGCTGTTTTCCAGTCGCCTTCCCCGGCAAAACCATAACCATCCGCCATCAACCGTTGTGACGGCAATACCGGGCAATTGCGTCATACCATGCAAATCTTCAAATGTATCGGTAAAGCCTTTGAAATTTCCCTGTTCCAAGAAATACTTCAAACCAATTTCAATTTTTGCAGCATCTCTTAACGAACTATAGTTTATCACCTCCTTTTTTCAAACTGTCCACCAATGTATATTGCTCATTATACACATCCAAATAATTTATCAATTTCACCATCACTTACTTCATTGATCACTTTTACCAGATCACCGATGCCATGTGTATTTACTGAATACCCAAATTGTATTTCTGCTTCTACTTTATCGCCATCGGTAACGGCTACATGCCGCATATTATCGCCAAAGCGAACAAATTTTGCACCCTGCCAATCGTGCCATCCGGCAGCAGCTCTGGCCCATACATTCAATTTTTGCAACACTTTCGTATCCTGCCAATGGCCAACCACTACTTTTCTGCTTTATCCGCATCCGGGTCACCATAAAACCAAACTCACGGTCGCCATGTGCGCTTTGATTCAGGTTCATAAAATCCATATCAATATCATTCCAGGGAATATCGCGGTTAAACTGTGTATGCAAATGACACAATGGTTTTTGCAAAATCTTCAAGCCCCCGATCCACATTTTTGCCGGTGAAAAAGTATGCATCCAGGCAATAATTCCAATGCAGTTGTTATTGGTATTGGCTTCCTGGCATAAGGCATAAAATTTCTTCTGGTGTCTTCACTGTTGGCTTAAATACAACCGTTACCGGAATCTGTTGCAGCATCGTTAAATGATTTTGCAATTAGCCTGCGAATGTTCGGCTACCTGTTTCAATGTTTCTTCGCCATATAAATGCTGGCTGCCTGTTGCAAACCACACTTCCATTTTTTTAAGATCCTTCATGGTAAAAATGTTTATCGTTCTTTTTAAAAAATTTGTATAGCCTTATTTTATTTCTGTTACCCTCAATAAATCTTATTTTGAAATGTTTGAGCAGGAAATAAAATATTTCATTCATTCGAAACCAGGTCAATATCTTTTACACGTTCGGGAAACCACAGCATCATTTCTCCCTTTCCCCTGTTAGCCCAGGCATAGTAAGGTATAGCCATGAATGTTTGTTTTTCCGTGTGCAAGCTTTCACCATTATTATCAATCAACACGGCAGGTACTGTTGCCTTTACATTTCTATCCCATTCAAAAGACCGGGCTTATATTCAGTTGTAAACTGTTGTGTTGAGCGGGCATTACAATGTTGCGAAGCTTTGCCATTATTATCGATCCACTCCGCACAATACATAACGGGCCGCGTTGCAAGGCGACTTTTCCAATATCATTTTTTACATTTGCATTGGCTACCACTCTTCTTACTTCCATAGGAAGATTTACTTCAACCACATCATTCTTTTTCCATGTTCTGGCTTAACACAGCATATCCATTTTCAATTGTATATTCACCGCTTTACCATTGATTTTAATAATTACTTTTTTATCAGAAATATTTTCAAAAGAATAGAGGTCTGAAGGCATGGCTTCATTTTGTGCCCAACCCGGAATGCGTATCAGCATTGAAAAAGCGAAAGGTTTTTTTGGATTAACAGTAAATTTCAGATCACCATCCCAGGGATAATTATTTTCCTGGATAATAGCAACCTGGCTGTTTTGAATATTCAATGAAACGTGCGCTGCTGACTGATAAACAGATTTACAAAGATTTTGTCATCTTTTTGCGCATATATATAACCGGGAACAGAAGGCAACAACCTTACAAGATTAGTGGGGCAACAGGAACAGGGAAACCAACCGGAACGGGTTGCTTCCATATCAGGATGAGTAAAACTATTTTTGATCTGCATCGCATTGGTATAAAAAAAAGATTTACCGTCAAGCCCCACACCGGATATCAATCCATTGTAAAGGATCTTTTCCAATACATCAATATATTTTGAATCGCCATGCAATAAAAACATTCTTTCATTCCAGAAAACATTGGCAATAGCCGCGCAGGTTTCATTGTAGGCGGTTGTATTGGGCAATTCATAATTGTCTCCATATCGTTCGCCATCTCCAATAGCGCCTGCACCACCCTGCACATATATTTTTTTGCAGACCATATTGTTCCAGATCGTATCGATCGCATGAAATAATTTTTCATCGCCCGTTAGCGCTGCCACATCTGCCATCGCTGAATATAAATATCCGGCACGCACCGCATGGCCTTCTGCTTCTGTTTGATCATATTACAGGCTTATCATCCTGCCAGTATATGCCATTCTTCCATTCATCTTTACTTGTAGAATCATAGCCCTTATAATGACCTCTTTCTTCAATAAAAAATTTTGCGGTTGCAGGTATTCTTGTTTACCGGTAATCCGGTACAGTTTTACAAGGCCCATTTCCACTACTTCATGGCCGGGAGCAACGTGTTTTTTACCAGGGCCAAAAACGGAACAAACCAGATCCGCATTTTTTAATGCGATATTTAAAAAGGATTTTTTACCGGTTGCCATATAATGAGCTGCTGCTGCTTCGTACATGTGGCCGGCATTATATAATTCATGACTCAGTTCCCTTTCTTTTTCCCATCGTACCTTGCCGACCCAGGGCCATACATCATTCGGATTGATCGTTCGTGCTGTATATAAATAGCCATCGGGCTCTTGTGCCTTCCCAATAATCGTAATTAATGAATCAACATATTTTTCAAGCTTTGCATCCGGGAATAAACTTAATGAATAGGAAGCGCCTTCAATTGTTTTATAAATATCGGTGTCATCAAAAGGATATATCGTACAAAATTTTCCCGAGTGTGCTGCGGCCATTACAAAATTCTTTACACGGCCCGTTTTTTCACAACGTTCAAATGATGCAGGGATGGTAACCGTTTGATTGATTTTAATACGCGGGAGCCAGAAATTATCCGTCAGTTTTACTTTATTAAATGGAAGTGCCACGTAAGGGTAGTCTTTCTGTTGTGCATATAATAACGTGTTAGCAATAAAAAAAAGCACGAGGGATAATCGTTTCATACTTCTTATTTTCTTATTTCGGAAATTCTAAATTAGTGTTGTAAACTCCTTCGGGAACACATGATTTTTTTAAGACATACCAACAAGCGATCTATGAAAGCAAAAGTATAAGATTATTTCTATAAGTGTCACATTAACATTTATGGCAGCATCTAAAAAATATTTCTCCCATGTTATGAACTAAGTTTAACCAGGTAATATTAAATTGTAAAGTTCGACGGTTTCATAATTCCCGGTAAATGAAATCACATTGGTGTAGCCGGCAAATTCGCTTTTGTCATGCATCGTCGTTAGCACCACTGTTTTCATTCCGGCGTTTTGTGCGGCTTCAACTCCTTTTGGAGCATCCTCAAAAACAATGCAATCTTCCGGGGAAACCTCTAACAATTGTGCGCATTTTATGAAAGTTTCCGGATCCGGTTTGCTTATCACGACATCATCCGCACTTACAATTGCCTTGAAAAAATGACGAATATTCAAATTATCCAACACAAAATCTATATTGAACGGAATAGCGGCGGAACCAATAGCCATTGGAATTTGCCGCTCCTGCGCCTTTTCCAAAAATTCACGTAATCCATTTATGAGCTGAAGATTTGGCAAATACATGGCCTGGTATCTTCTTTCTTTTTCAAGGGATATTTCTTTCACCTTGTCTTTGGAAAAATGATTGTCTCCGAAAACTCTTGCAAGCACTTCTTCATTCTTTCCATACATTTCCGCCTTTACTTCTTCCCGGGTAAGCCCGGCTTTTAGATCATTGTTCAATATATCATACCATGCTTCTAAATGATACTGCATATCATCTATCATTGTTCCGTTTAAGTCGAAGATGAAAGCCTCACTCCCCTCTCCTTCAGCGGGGGGCCAATGTTTGGTGTGTATGTTTTTTTGATTTGTATTGTTTGTTTGCAATTTGAATCTTTTAAATGCCCCGGGGTTCTTAGCTTTTGTAAATATTTTTTACCAACCCAGCTTTAATAATACAACAGCTTGTCGGGGTAAAATTAAATGATAGTTTAAAGCTGCATTAGTAGCCTTTAATTTTTTATCACTAACGTTCTTTTGCAATTGCCCTGACCTTTGCAATTCGTTAAATTGTTTTTTAGAAACTTGCTGCGGCGAACCCATTTTTCTCCACACAGCGTATGCATTACTATGATTTTCATCCACGATGTAACTGTTTAAAGTTATACTTTTTGAAGGCAATCCCTGTAGCAGTAAATTGATTTCTGCATCGATCTTTCTATTCTCGTCATCGTGATAATTCCAAAGCATTACATACATATTGTGTGCATCAGCGGTTGCCAATGCATCCACGTAAGGTTTGTTACGAACGCTGCTGTCAGTGATAGCTTGAAGAGAAATTTTATTTGAATTATTTATAGAGAGCATATTTCCTTTCATCATTCCAAACATGCGGAAAACATTAAGAACCGGTTTGTCAACTCCGTTTGTTGCGAGGTCTCTGAAGCCGGCAAACCAGGGTTCATTTTCAAATTCAAATGACCAGCTAACGGCGCCAGTTAGATTTACGTTATATTTTTTTTCCATTGCATACAACTGCGCAAAAGATGCAGCGGTATAGCTCGAATACATGGTACCATTTCTATAAGCATTCTGCGGACTATAATCAACAGAACAAGCCGCGCAGCCCTCGGGGTCAAACTCCCCAATAATTACCGGCAAATTTTTTAACGAAGGAAATGAGTTGATAATTTCAAATCCTTTCGCCACATCCTGCAACTGAACGGCCATATTCATTTGAACATGATTATTTACCACAGAAGGCGATCCTTTTGCATGGAAAGTTATGTAATCAAGCGGCGCACCTTTTTCACCGGTTGCATCATTTTTTCCATCCACACAATGTTGTAAAAATTCTTTAAGGAAATTTCCGGCTTTATCCCAGCGTGGCCCTGTCGATGTAGGACCGCCGACTTTTGCACCAGGTAAGGCCCTTCTAACGGCATCAACTGTATAGTCGTATAAAGTAAAATACTGATCCATGGTGCCTTTCCAATAGGAAATATTCGGCTCGTTCCACACTTCCCAATACCAGGTTTTTACTTCGGGCTCTCCATATCTTTCGATACAATGTTTTACCCATTGGTAAATTAGCTCAGACCATTTTTTATAATCTTTTGGGGGATACGCCCAACCTGTATAAATAGAATCGTAAGGTACACCGGGTCTCCAGTGATGGCGATATGGTTTAGGTTTTATGGACAGCGCCTCCGGCATAAAACCGATTTCTGCAATTGGCCTGAGGCCGCGTTTAATTAATACATCAAAAATGGAATCAACTATTTGCCAGCTATAAACAGGATTTCCATTGGCATCTTCCGTGTATGCATTTGTTGAGCTCCATTTCAGATCGGCTTTGCCATCGCCCGAGGTTAATAAATTATGCATACGGACATATACAGGAGCATCACTTATGTGCGATAATTCTGATAGCAATTTTTTACCATCCTTCATTGTCGTGAAGTTGGCTTCATCGTAACCAAAGTAAGACCAGATGGGTTTGTAAGGCCCTGTTATTTTATTAAGGTCAATAGTGATTTCTGTTGAAACGGGTTGCGCAAAAGCATTGCCAGTATGCACCAGCAGGCAAATAAAAAGTGACACTCCCGAAAGTATCGCATTGATCAGTTTATTTTTTTGCAGGCCAACCGATACTGTCATTATACCAGGCACTTTAATTAAGCTTTACTTTATAAACAGTAACAGAATGATAGGTATCGCCCGGTTGTAAAATCGTCGTCGGGAAATTTGGTTTGTTTGGAGAATCAGGAAAATGCTGTGTCTCGAGGCAGAAGGCCGTGTGTTGTTTAATCGGCTTCCCATCATGGTTCTCAAGGCTACCGTCCAGGAAATTTCCCGTATAAAACTGAACCCCTGGCTGTGTAGTGTACACTTCCATTGTTCTCCCGGTTGTTGAATCTGAAACCTCAACTATTTTTTGTAAGGAAGAATCTTTTTTATTAAGAACGAAGTTATGATCGTAGCCGCCAGTTACCTGTTCAATATCTTTCCCTATCTTTTTAGGTGTGGTAAAATCAAAAGGAGTTCCTTTTACCGGTTTGATTTCACCCGTTGGGATCAGCGTGGTGTCGACCGGTGTGTAATTATCAGCATCGATCATCAGGGTGTGGTCAAGAATGGTATTGCCTACATCGCCGGTTAAATTAAAGTAGCTATGATTGGTCAGGTTAACAGGCGTCGCCTTATCAGTCGTGGCACTATATTCAATCTTAAGTTCATCATCGTTAGTCAATGTGTAATTTACGGTGACATCTAAATTGCCAGGATATCCTTCTTCTCCATCTTTACTTACATAATGTAACCTAAGAGACGGAATGCTATCGTTTGCAACCGATGCATCCCACACCACTTTATCAAAACCTTTTAATCCTCCATGAAGATGGTTCTTTCCGTTGTTGGCGGCCAACTGGTATGTCGTGCCATTCAAAGAAAATTTTGCGTCGCCAATCCTGTTGCCGTAGCGGCCAACCAATGCCCCGAAGTACGGTGGTTTCCGAAGATAGGGTGCAAGACTATCGAACCCAATTACAATACTTGATTTTTTACCGGACTTTTCGGGTGTTACAAACGAGGCAACTATACCGCCGTAATTGGTAATGGTAACCACAGTTCCTTTATCGTTAGTCAAAGTGAAGAGCGAAACATTCTTTCCCTCAGCCGTTCCCCAATCTTGTTTTGTTATACCTGCCTGTGTCGTGTTAGTCATATTATTTTCTTCTTTTTGATTTTCGTTATTACTGTTACAGGCCGCAATACCAATGGTCACAAAAAATATTGCCGGCAAAATTTTATTCATTTTTTTCATGATGTTGTTTTTGTATTTGAAAACTGCGTTGTTGCCCTATTTTTTAAAAATTATTCTAAACGCTGCCGCATCTTCCGAGGGATACGTGGCCGGCGCTTTTATGACCAAGGCCTCTTTTTTCTGAGACCAATTCAATTTTTCATCGCTCCCAATTAATTGCACATCGGAAATTAAACCATTATTATTTTTCAGCGAAAGCGCATTAATTTTTATAGTTTCTTTTGGTGCCGGTAATGCCAGGGTGATCGCATACAATACCTCATTTTTTGTTGTGAAGCGAATGTCTTTTGAAGTGTATGGTTTCTGATCTTTGAACTCCCCGCTTGCCGATTCAGTTGGCCCTTCGCCATACATTTTCCATGGGCGTGTACCATAAATCGCTTCACCGTTTATTGCCAGCCATTTTCCTGTTCCCAATAATACATTTGTTTCTTCATCTGTAATTGTTCCATCAGAACGTGGGCCGATATTCAATAAAAGATTCCCGTTTTTACTTACTATATCTATAAGGTTTGTAATTACGTATTGGGAAGTTTTAAAAGTATTATCATTGGTAAATCCCCATGATTTGTTACCGATAGCATCATCTGTTTGCCATGCCAAAAGTCTTATTCCTGCCAGCTTTCCTCTTTCAAGATCCAAAACCGCCGCACTATCGGGATAGGCATCATGTTTATAATTTATAACTACCTGCTTATTCCATTCCTTTGCCTTGTTGTAGTAAAATGCAGCAAAAGATTTTCTATAGGGTTCCATTTCTTTTTGGGCTATCCACCAGTCGAACCATACAAGATCGGGATGATATTTATCAACCAGTTCCACATCACGCAGCAGCCAGTCGTTCATATATTCCGGCGAGATCGGCTTGCGGTCAGCACTGTCTTTTGTTCCATCTGTATTTTGCGCAGGCCCATAAAAATCTTCGTAGGCCGGATCATTTACATCTGAATCAAAATTGCGGCCACCGCCCATAAACCACCAATGCTCAATACGATGTGATGATACTCCAAACATCAATCCGGCTTTACGGCTTGCAGCTTCCAATTCTCCAACTACATCGCGCTTTGGCCCCATCAGGAAAGCATTCCATCTTGTGAGCGCCGAATTGTACATGGCAAATCCGTCGTGATGTTCCGCGACAGGAACAATATATTTTGCACCAGCTTTTTTAAACAAGTCCACCCATTTTTCCGCATCAAATTTTTCCGCTTTAAACATAGGGATGAAATCTTTGTAACCGAACTTATTTTGCGGTCCGTAAGTTTCAACGTGATGTTTGAATTCCTTTGAATCTTTTAAATACATGTTGCGGGGATACCATTCATTTGCAAATGCAGGAACTGAATAAACACCCCAATGAATAAATATTCCAAACTTGGCATCGCGAAACCAACCAGGGATTTGGTATTGCTCCAATGATTGCCATGTGGGCTGAAATTTTGGTTGTTGGGCTGTTGCGGAAAATTGCATGCAAAAGGCCAGGATTACAACCTTAAGGACGAGTAAAACTTTTTTCATTAATTAATTATTTTGAAGACATTTTTGAATGCCTGATCGATTGTGAAACTCTTTCAGGCCCCAACGGCTGCTCTCCAAAGGAGAGGGAACTAACTTACTTGAAAAGCCTGTTAATTTGACCATGAATATTTTTCGAAAATTGATATTCATATTTTTTATTTCAAATTACATCTTAACCTTAATTACTGAAAAAGAATAAGGCATCGACGTAAAATTTATCTTTTTATTTTTTACAGCTGCGGATGATTTTTTCGGGCTTACATTTTCGGGACTGGTGAAAGAATTTTCACTGCTAAGATCGTTACTTTGCAACGTAATCACCTCTGCTTGTGCACCCGCCCTTTTTACTCCCTGTAGCCTGAACAAATTTGTTTGTTCTTTAGCCGAAGCATTTACGACTTTAATAATTATCTCATGTTTGTCCTTATCAATTACTGATGAAACATAGAGACTATCCTGCCCTGTTAATGGTTTACCATCCCGCAATGCAGTAACTACATTGGTTCCCCTGTTTGTTGAAAATAATTTTTGTACATAATAATCGGTTGTGCCGTACGAGTGTCAGGTTGTTAACCCAGATGAGATCGGGTGTCCATTGCCATGCTTCGTCATGGGCAAAAAGCGGCGCATAAGATGCCATGTTTACAACAGCCGCATTTCTTTCCAGCCCTGTCATAAAGGCCGCTTCGGAAATGGCAGTGGCCATATTATTTTTATTGTTGATGCTTACGGTATGGTCACTTTGAGCTGCATATTCTCCTGCAAATATTTTGGAGCCATTTCTTGGATAGTTATCATAACGGTTTGCATTTGCCAAAAACCATTCGGGCCTGCGGTAGTAATGTTCATCAATAAGATCAGTGCCCAATTTTCTTATTTCATCATTGAGATAATCAAACCGTTCTCCATTAGGATCGGTTCCGGAACTTGATACTATTTTGAAATCCGGGTATTTATCTTTTATAGCTTTAAAAAAAACTTTCAACCGCTCAATGTATTGCGGCCCCCAGTTCTCATTACCAACTCCCATCATTTTTAAATTAAACGGATCAGGATGGCCAAGTGATGCACGAATCTTTCCCCACTTCGTGTTCATATCTCCGTTAGCGAATTCAATAAGGTCCAAAGCATCCTGTACATATGGATCCAGTTCGTTTAATGGAACTGCTTCCGCGGTATTGAACTGGCACGCCATGCCACAATTAAGAATAGGTAAAGGCTCTGCGCCAATATCTTCGGCCAATTGAAAATATTCATAAAAGCCAAGGCCGAAAGATTGAAAATAATCCGGTGCAGGGCGATGTGCAAATTCAGTGTTCCAACGATTTATAATCAGATGCGCGTTCGTCGAGTGGGCCTAATGTTTTTTTCCATTGGTAGCGGCTTGCAAGATCACGGCCTTCCACAATACACCCACCGGGAAACCGGATAAATCCCGGTTTCATATCAGCGAGTAATTGTATCATATCACTTCGCATGCCACCAGGCCTGTTCTTCCATGTATCAGAGGGAAATAAAGAAATCATATCAAGATCCACTACGCCATTTCCTTCAAAAGAAATTTTTAATTTTCCTTTTAATGCGGTGTCACTTGCATTAAAACTTATTGCTTCTTTTTTCCATTCATTTATCCGCGCCTGAAGGAATAAGTGTTGCACTCGCCAATGGACTTCACCGCTGGAATTTAATAATTCAATATGCAATTTTAAACCGGGAGTTTGCTGCCTGCACAAAACTGAAAAATCATAACGCAAATCTTTTTTAATTCCCATGCCCCGAAATCCTTCATTGGTAAGGCTTAGCGAATCGTCTTCATTGTTTTTTGTTATTCGCACAAAACGCGGATTGCTTGTATTAATATCCTGCCTGTTGAGAACGAGTACTGCTCCTTCATTAAATTTATTTTGAGTGACGGTCCATCCCATCAAAGGCATTGAAAATTCAAATGAACGGTTCTTGATCAATTCCGCATAAATTCCCCCATCAGCGCCAAAATTTATATCTTCGAAAAAAATGCCCCACATGGTAGGCTGCACTTCTGCGATTGGATTGTTTACATTAATAACGATGTCTGGCTTA
The DNA here is from genome assembly GCA_963756945.1 of uncultured Chitinophagaceae bacterium. Classification (GTDB taxonomy): domain Bacteria; phylum Bacteroidota; class Bacteroidia; order Chitinophagales; family Chitinophagaceae; genus Ginsengibacter. The sequence goes on from CAVWQJ010000029.1 coordinate 38,329, forward strand.
GACTGGCCGGCAATTTTATCAGAGCATACAATTGTTATTAGAAATATTATACAAGCAATTGATTTTTTTATGCTCATCAGGCCGTTTAATTTTTTATCAAATATGTGTGACTAGTTTTATCATCAAAGTGAGAACTGCTTGCGCATTGCCACAAAACAACATCCTTTATATATTTCCTTTTTTCATTTCACTTACCGCGTAATCTGCCGCTCTTGCCGTGAGAGCCATATAAGTAAGCGATGGATTCTGGCAGGCACTTGAAACCATACACGCCCCGTCCGTTATGAAAACATTTTTTGCATCCCAAACCTGGTTGTGAGAGTTAAGCACAGATGTTTTAGGATCATTTCCCATACGGGCCGATCCCATCTCGTGAATACCTTGCCCTATGGCATAATCTTTATCCCAGGTAGTAATATTTTTTACGCCGGCGACTTCAAACATGGCAACCAATTCTTTTATTATATCCTGCCTCATTTTTAATTCATTTTCTTTCAGCCCCGCATCCATTGCAAGTACCGGAAGGCCCCATTTATCTTTTTTATTTTTATCGAGTGAAATTTTGTTATCATGATAAGGCAATATTTCTCCAAAGCCTGTGGCACCAATTGCCCAGGAACCTGGCTCGGTAAGCGCTTCTTTAAAATCTGCCCCAATGTTCAATTCCGCAACATCGCGGCTCCAGCCCTGTCGGCTGGCACTTCCCTGGTATCCATATCCCCGTAAAAAATCTCTTTTATCTCCAAACAAATTTGCGAAACGTGGGATGTAAAATCCATTCGCCCTTCTGCCGTAATAATATTTATCTTCAAAACCTTCGATCGATCCCTGGGCTCCGAGCATGTAGTGATGGTCCATAATATTATGCCCCAATTCGCCATGAACTGCTACCAAGCCCATCGGGCCATACATCTGTTGCTGAGTTCATCAAAACCCAGGCACTGTTCAATGCTGACGCATTCAGGAAAACAATTTTTGAATTGAATGTGTAGGTCTTATTGGTTTCGCCATCCAATACTTCAACCCCTGTCGCCTTCTTACTATCCTTATCGTAAAGTATCCTGGTAACAATCGACCATGGGCGAACGGTTAGATTACCTGTAGCAGTTGCCGCCGGAAGTGTAGAAGATTGGGTACTAAAATATCCTCCAAAGGGACAACCTTCCCAACAGCGGTTTCGGAACTGGCATTTGGTTCGCCCCGGAATCGCCTGCGTTAAATTAGCGACGCGGCCAATGAACATGTGGCGACTGCCTTTATAATAATCCTTTATTCGGGATGCAACATCTTTCTCTACACAGTTGAGATCCATCGGCGGGAGAAACTTTCCATCGGGCAATTGAGGTAAACCTTCTTTGGACCCGCTGATGCCGGCAAACGTTTCTACATAATCATACCACGGCGCCATTTCTTTGTAACGAATGGGCCAGTCTATTGCAATTCCGTCTTTCACGTTTGCTTCAAAATCAATATCGCTCAGGCGATAACTTTGCCTCCCCCACAAGATCGAACGGCCTCCAAGCTGGTAACTACGCCACCAGGTAAATGGCTTTACCTCAACATAAGGGCATTCTTTTTCATTGACCCAATAATCCATTATTGCTTCCTGTGCAGCGGTGCCATACATAGCCCAGTCTCTCGATATTACCGGGTTATCCTGCTTTTGCTTAAGTGTCGCTTTGCCCCTGTGCTCAAACTCCCAGGGACGCTTAGCTGCACTTTTGTAATCTTTAACATGTTCAAAGTTGCGGCCACGTTCCAGCATTAAAACCTTCAAACCTTTTTCTGTCAATTCTTTGGCAGCCCAGCCGCCACTTATGCCAGATCCAATTACAATTGCATCATATGTATTTTGAGACGTGGCTTTGTTATTTACCAGCAGCGAATCACCGGGCATAGCTATAATTTTTTCTTGCAGGAATTAATACTTCCATTTCTACTATCCTTTTATAATTATTTAATTAGTGCTTTTTAGTAAAAGCTTAAATGTCATTTTAATTCTAAAACCACAACTGAAAAAGGTGGCAGTTTTACATTCAATGCGTCCCCTTTTAACGAAGCGCCATTAAAAGCCTGCGGTATAATTTTATCCGGCTCATCAAATGTATTATGATCCTGTAATTTTTTAGAGGCTAGTATTCTTCCACTTACTTTGCTAAACTTTTTCCCATCAATTTTTATAGTAACAGTTTCTTCTTTGGTAGGATTTATATTAGTAAGAGAAACATGAATGAGCCCCGTTGAATCTTTTGATGCAGAGCCCGAAACCGCTGGTAAGCTTTCATTGCCGAAAGTGTAATTATCTGTTTTTATTTTAAGCGGCAATAGCATTGCATCCTGGTGCACATTATACATTTCCATTACATGGTATGTAGGTGTCAAAATTATTTTTTCTTTATTGGTCAAAATAACAGCCTGCAGCACGTTGATAGTTTGCGCCAGGTTTGCCATCCGGACACGATCAGAATGGTTATTGAAAATATTTAATGTCATTCCTGCAATCATTGCATCACGCATGGTATTTTGCTGATAGAGAAAGCCAGGATTAGTGCCAGGTTCCACATCGTACCATCCTCCCCATTCATCAACTGCTAATGCAATCTTTTTTTGTGGATCATATTTATCCATAATAGCAGAATGCTTTGTAACTAACTCCTCCATTTGCCAGGCAGACTTCAACGTTTGAAAATATTGCTGCTCGGTAAAATCTACCGCAGGGCCTTTATGATTCCATTCAATAACAGCATAATGATGAAGGCCTGTGCCGGCGATCATATTGTGAGGGATATCACGCATCAATACTTCTGTCCAATGATAATCCGCATCGCTGGCTCCCGAAGCAATGCGAAATAAACTATTGGAATTTGTCCAGTCGGTCATGAAGGTGGCATACTGCCTGTAAATATTTGCGTAATACTCGGCTGTCATATTACCACCGCATCCCCATGCCTCATTTCCAACACCCCAATATTTTACATTCCATGGTTTATCGCGGCCATTCTCTCTTCTCCAATCTGACATAGGGCTTTTACCATCAAAATTTACATATTGCAGCCATTGAGACAATTCCTGAACGGTTCCGCTACCAACGTTACCTGCGAGATAGGGATCTGCACCCAGGCGTTCGCACATATTCAAAAAATCGTGTGTCCCGAAGCTGTTATCTTCCGTAACACCACCCCACCAGGTATTCACCATTTCCGGCCGCTTATCTTTTGGGCCTACCCCATCTTTCCAATGATAAGTGTCTGCGAAGCAACCGCCCGGCCAGCGCAATAAAGGAATCTTCATTTTACGCAGTGCTGCTATTACATCATTTCGTACCCCTTCCGTATTAGGAATCGCTTTGTTTGTATCGCCAACGAAAAAACCATCGTAAATGCACCGGCCAAGATGTTCGGCAAAGTGGCCATAAATATTTTTATTAATTATTTGTTTACCTGAATCTGCTTTTAATTCCATTTCGGTTTGCGCCCGGGAAATTGAATAAAAAGAAAAAAAAGAAAGTAATAGAAATGCTTTTTTCATAAAAAATATTTGTTGCCGGTTTAGGAAAATTTATAGCAGCGACTATTGATAATTAAATTTGACTTCAACGAGGAATTGATTTTATTACAAGCAACCTTTCTGAAGTTTTAAAATGCCCTTAATACAAGAAAATAAATTATACTATTCAAGGCTTCCTTTCTTCCGCGAAATTAATCCTAAATATAAATGTAATAATATCAATTGTAATTCTGACAATTATTATTATTTTTTATAGGCTTCCGGTTATAAGAATTCAATCGCTGATAATTTTAATATGTCCGTACTTGTAATTGTCATGCGAATGCAAGTCTTTATTTGCCAGTAGCGATGATAATATAAGTCTTTCCTTGTGCGGCATTAAACGTCGTGAGATATCCATTGGAATCTTTTATTGGTTTACCGGCCACTCCAATGATAGTGACAGGTACTGCAGTTCTTATTTTGCAAATACCGTCGGAAAAAGATTTAATGGTTCCTTTATTCAACCGATGATTTTTCCAATCAATGTCAATTTCAAAGTTTCCTCTTGCCTTAAGGCCTTTTACAGATCCATCTTTCCAGGCGTCGGGCAATGCAGGCAATAATTGAATTTCACCCAACTGGCTTTGCAACAGCATTTCTGCAATGCCAGCCGTGCCACCAAAATTTCCGTCAATCTGGAATGGCGGATGTGCATCGAAGAAATTGGGATAAGTACCACCACCTTCTCCGTAATTGGTATTGGTTTCACTCGTAGCGTGCAATAAATCTTTTAATAAAATATACGCGTGATTTCCATCCAGCAATCTCGCCCAGAAATTAATCTTCCACGCTTTGCTCCAGCCTGTGCCTTCATCGCCTCTTATCTCCAGTGTCTTTTTTGCAGCCTCCGCAAATTCGGGAGTAGTGATGGGCGAAATTTCGTGTCCCGGGTATAATCCAAACAGATGAGAAACATGACGGTGATGCACTTCTACATCTTCAAAATCTTTATACCATTCCTGGAGGTTTCCTTTATGGCCAATTTTCAAAGGAAATAATTTAGCTTTCTTTTCAATTAATAATTTCCTGAAATCAGTATCAACATTTAATACCTCAGACGCATTAATAAGATTGGTAAACAAGATCCCATATAATAGACATATCCATCGTGGTGGCAACAGAGACATCACCATGTTTTCCACCGTGCATATAAAAAAACATTTTCGGGGGAAACGGATGGTGCTGTTACGAGATAACCATCTTTGTCCTCTACCAGCCAGTCCATGGTAAAAATTGCGGCGCCTTTCATTAAAGGATATGCAGTATCTCTTAGAAAATTTTTGTCCATTGTAAACCTGTAATGCTCCCAAAGGTCCTGGCAAAGCCAGTTTGCACCCTGGCTCCAGTTGGCCCATTTTGGATCACCACCACCCCTGTTGCCTACCGGGTTGGACAATGCCCATATATCAGAATTGTGATGCGCAACCCATCCATGCATATTATAAAACTGTTTTGCGGTAACCGCGCCCGTTACAGAAATATCTTCTATTAAATTGAATAGCGGCTCATGCATTTCAGAAAGATTCGTAACTTCTGATGGCCAGTAATTCATTTGTGTATTGATATTGATGGTATAATTGGAACTCCATGGCGGCCTTATTTCTTTATTCCAGATTCCCTGGAGATTAGCAGGAACTCCACCAGGCCTTGAAGATGAGATCAGCAAATAGCGGCCGTATTGAAAATACATTCTTTCTACCCAGGAGTCGTCACCACCTTTTGAATAAGCAAGCAATCTCTGGTCTGACGGTAAATTATTTTTTTCGTTTTGTCTGCGTTATTTAAGCTCAATGATACGCGATTGAAATATTTATGATAGTCTGAAATATGGTTTTTAAATAATTCAGTGAATGATTTCTTAACGGCCTTGTCAAGATATCCGGCAGCAATTTTATTTTCATCTTTCCCGTCTTTATCAGGGCATTTATCAAAGCCGTTGAAACTCGTGGCTGCTGATAAGAATAACAAAACTTCTGTCGCATCCACTAACATGTATACCTGCTGTGTCAATCTTAACATTGCCTCCCTGGTTAATCGCCTTCAATCGTATTTGAAAACGCATGCCGTTGCAACCTGAAGTATCTTCATAAATAACCGGATCACCATCTCCGGTGTGGTAATTGGGATCAACATGCGCCGGGCTTTTCCTTTTAGCACTAATTCATTACCTGCAATTGTATTTACATAGCGCAACTGGCTGTTGATTGCTGCATCAAAGTTTAAAGCGCCGTCTTTACCGGATTTTAACCGCAGCACCATAACCTGGTCTGGTGCAGATATGAAAATTTCTCTCGTGAATTTAATTCCGTCAGCAGTAAAGTGTGTGGTTGCAATCGCATCTTCAATATTAAGATCACGGTAATAAGCTGTTATTTGTTTTGATTGAAAATGTTGTCTGATCATCAGATTTCCAAGTGGCATAAACGATTCAGAAAATACGCCCTGCATTTTTTTTGTGAGCTCGTTTGCCTTTGCATAATCTTCTTCTTTAAGAAGCGCCTTTCTTATCAGGGGTAAATAAGAGGCTGCCTGCGGATTCACATTTGTTTTTACCGGGCCACCAGACCATAATGAACTTTCATTCAATTGTATCAATTCTTCGTCGACTTTTCCAAAAACCATAGCGCCAAGCCTTCCGTTACCAAGAGGCAATGCTTCTGTCCACACTTCTGCAGGTTTATCATACCAGAGCTTTAAATGATTTTGTGCAAATGAGGAAAATTAAAACAAATATTATTATCGCAGTCAATATACAAGATCGCTTCATGGTATTTTTATAATATAATATTAGTCGAATTCCACCATCGCTTTAATTACATTATTCGCGGGATCAAGCAATGTTTCAAAAGTATTTTTAAGGTTATCAAATTTTACGCGATGTGTAATATAAGTCTCCGGATTAACAAGGCCATTTTTAATTGAATGAATCACATGTACAAAATCTTCTCTTGTTGCATTGCGGCTACTCATAAGCGTTGCTTCCCGTTTGTGAAATTCAGGATGGCTAAAACATATTTCTTCTTTTTGTAAACCTATCAAAATAAACCTTCCTCCATGAGCCAAATATTGTAATGCATTGTTGATAGCTTTCCTGTTTCCTGTGGCATCAATTACAACTGTTGGCATATCGCCTTTGGTAATTTCATTTATTTGTTCAAAAACATTATCCGTCAATGCATTAATAGTATGTTCAATTTTTAATTTGTCTTTCGCAAAATTTTAACCGGCTTTCATTAATATCAAGTGCAATAACATGTGGCGCCGGCAATACGTGCAAACTCCATAGTTCCCAGGCCAATAGGTCCCGCTCCTATTATCAAAACAAATTCATCTTTTGAAATATTTGCACGTCTGATTCCGTGAGCCCCTATCGACAGTGGTTCTATCAAAGCCAATTCATCAAAACCAAGGCCTTCATTTTTAACCAATGAATAAGAAGGAACGGAAATGATATTCTGCCATGCCACCGTCAATATGTACGCCAAATACATTGATTTTTGCGCAACAATTGGGTTTATTATTTCTGCATGCGATGCATTCACCACAATTGAAATAGGGAATAATTGTTACGGCTTCCCCGGGTACAAATCCATCAGCCCCATCTGCCTCAATAAAATCTGCCGCGAGCTCATGTCCTAAAATTCTTGGGTAGTTAAAATAAGGTTGTGTGCCTTCGTAAGCGTGAAGATCGGTACCACAAATGCCAATGCGTTTGACTTTCAATATTGCATGGCCGGGTTGTAATATTGGTGGCGGAATATTTTTATATTCTAATAAGCCGGGTTTTATACAGATTAAGGATTTCATTTTTTATTTGGTCCTGCGCAATCCATCTCCAGGAAAGGAGAATTAGATACTATTTCAGTTCAAAACATTATTGTTGGATTTAACATATTAATATTTTCCAGTTATAAGTTAAGATCGGCTTAAAAGTTTTATGCATTCGCCAACGCCCTATCTAAATGCACATATCCTCCATCCACATGAATCAATTGACCGGTAGTATGGCTTGAACATTTCGATAATAAAAATGCAGTCATATTTGCAATTTCTTCTGCCGTTGTCATTCTTTTTTCAAACGGAATTTTAGAAGTGATTTCTTCCAGTTTTTCCTTTGGATTCGAAGCGTTTCTATCCATTTTTCATACTGGGGAGTCCAGCATTCTGCCACTACAATTGCATTTACACGAATGCCATATTTTAAAAGTTCAACTGCCCACTCTCTTGTTAACGCATTACGACCACCATTAGCCGCAGCATAAGCTGATGTATTTCCCTGGCCTGTTTCAGCAGTCTTTAGAAGTAATATTTACAATAGCACCTTTTGATTTTATCAATGCCGGCAATGCATGATGTGCAAGCAAATAATAATGAACGAGGTTTTTATGAAGCGAGCCCATAAACTTATCATAACTGCCGTTCTCGAGGCCTATGCCATCATTCACCCCGGCATTGTTAACAAGGCCATCAATGCGGCCAAATTTTTCCATCACATCATTACAGTGATTTTTCACAAACATCGGGATCAGATAATTCAGCCACAACCTGGTAAGCTTTGCCACCATGGTATGCAACCCACTCAACCATCTCCATATTATCTTCTTTATTTCTGCCGATAATTACAGGGATAGCGCCTTCACCAGCCAATACCTTTACAATGCCTGCTCCTATTCCTTTAGCCCCACCGGAAACAATAATCACTTTATTCTTTAATTGCAGATCCATATTAAATTATTTATAGATTATAGAATTCAATTGCTGTTTTTCCATAAAAAGTTTTTTGTTCATCTTTTGAAAAGAAAGAAAAATAATCGTCAACAATTTCTTTCATTTCTTTATAAGAAGCGGCAACAAGACACACCGGCCAATCTGATCCAAACATAATTCTTTTTGTTCCAAAAGCGTTAACAACCACATCAATGATAGGGCATAAAGTCATGCTTATGCCAGTTTCTCCAATCTGCTTCGGTTACCATTCCTGACAATTTGCAATATACATTTTCATGAGCACCGAGAGCCATGTATATCTTTTTTCCATTCATCTATTTTTTTATTTTTTATATCCGGCTTCGCAATATGATCCACTACAAACAGCTGGTCAGGGAAATTCGCTAACCAAATCACTTGCATAAAGCAGCTGATCAGGGAAAATAAGAATGTCATAGGTAAATCCATATTTACGTAAGAGACCGATTCCTCTTTTAAACGCAGGCTGAAGCATAAGGTCTCTTTGAGGCTCTCCCTGCAGCACATGCCTGAAGCCCTTTAAGTTTTTTAAATTGTTTATAATAGACTAATTTTTCTTCTATATCATTCGCCTGCAAATCAATCCAGCCCACAACTCCTTTTATAAATTCATGTTCGGATGCATTGTTTAATTGAAATTCATTTTCCTGTTCTGATTGATCTGACTGAACAATAACGGAGCCGTCTATGTCATTTTCCTTCAATAGTATTTCAAGATCAGCCGGCAAAAAATCTCTTTGAATAATCTTCATGTCATCATTGATCCAGCTATCCCTGACCGGATCAAATTTCCAAAAATGCTGATGTGCGTCAATGACCTCAATTTTTGAAGAAGCAAGGGGCAACCGGCTCTCACTAACATATAGTCGATTTTAATAGGTTATAAAAATAGGAATAACAAAGTTTGTAACAATCCTAATTTTATTTTGTGTATGGATTTTGCAAGTCATCGCTGCTTTATGAAAAAATTTTTCTTACTCACAAGTAGCGCCTCCCGGGAGCAATTTTTTCGATATCTTTTCAAAAAAAAATTACAATGTTTGTAAAGCCTCTAACTATCATTTCGGCACTGTTATTTTTACATGCTCCCCTGAAAATGCAGGCTCAATCTACTGACAGCCTTCTTGTACAGCTTGCACGTAAATGGGAGAATGCAAAAGTATACGCGTTAAAAATGGCGAAGTTAATGCCTGAAGAATTTTATGAATTTAAGCCGGTACCCGAGGAAATGAGTTTTAGAGAACAACTGTTGCATATTGCCCAAAATATGCAGTGGCTTTCTACATCCTATCTTTTCCAGGATAAAAGTAAAATAGCAAAAAATGAGAATGCAAAAGATAAGATCGCTGTGATAAAAATATTAAGCGATGCTTACGATATGGGCCTGGCGGCGCATAAAAGCATTGATGCAAAACAGCTTGATGAAATGGTAACTTTCTTTGCCGGTCCAATGACACGAAGACAAATATTGATTCTAATGCACGATCATCAAACACACCACATCGGGCAAATAATTGTTTACCTGAGGTTAAAAGGAATCACGCCGCCCGATTATGTAGGCTGGTAGCAGCGTTACGTTTATCTTGTTTTATACTTTGGCCTTTACCTTTTTTATTGTAGAATATACTCCGTAGATCACGAGTATGGCGATAAATATATAAACCCAAAAAGGAATATTTTTTCCAACTACAATAAGATATAAATAGGCGGAAACAAAAAAGAAACCTGTAAGAAATACCGGCAAAACAAATGATTTCTTTCTTCTTTTATTTTTAATTGTCCAGCCAAGGCACAGGAAAAAAAAGGGAATAGCGCCAACGTAGATTCCGCCGAAGATGTACGGGTTTACATTATACTTATCACCAAGCCCCAGGAACCATAATTTGATTGTTTCCCACAATTCCATCAACTAAAAATTTTATATGCCAGCTGCAAAAGCTTTTTGACATTGTCTGTAAGGCTTTTTGATTTATACTCCACAATAATCTTTTGATTGATACGCGAAGCAACAGGGTAAGGATAAATTTTATTAAATATAGCATTGATCGAAATACCTCTTGTATTTGCTAAAATTAATTCCTGGATTATTTCTCCCGGCACCTGGAGCGATCATCGTTCCGCCTAATATTTTCTGTTTCTTCAAAAATCCCTTACTGATAAACAAAACCATTTTCCCGTATTGAAAATTGTCAACCACAGCCCGATCATCTTCTGTAAAATCCTGTTCGAGCCTTTCAAAGGAAATCCCTCTTTCTTTTAATTGTTTTTCATTTAGTCCAAAAGTTGCCAATTCAGGGTCAGTAAATGTAACCCAGGACATATAATCGTTATTCAATCTTTTCTTTATCGGAGAAAAGAAATTATTAATTAAAATGCGTGCATGGAATTCAGCTGCATGAGAAAAGAGAAGGTCACCGGCTACGTCACCACAAACAAAAATATTTTTATTTGTTGTCTTTAGATATTTATCAACTACTATTTTGTTGTCTTTTATCTCAATACCGGCATTTTCTAATTGCAGGGCTGAAAGATTTAATTCTCTTCCGATAGCCACAAATACCGCATCGAATGTCACCTGCATTGCTTTGCCATTCTTCAATTGAATAGCTGCTTCATTACCAGACGTGAATGTTTTTACATCTGCGTGAAATAGAAATTCAATACCTTCTTTTTTTAACTGCTCACATAGAATGGTTGCTATTACGCTGTCATCATGCTCCAAAATCATTTCACCTTTATGCGCTACAATGACCTTACTCCCGAGCCTGCTCATTGTCTGTGCCATCTCTATGCCAATAGGGCCGCCACCTATAACCAATAGTTTCCCGGGCAACGCATCTATATGAAAAATACTTTCATTATCATGATACCTCACCAATTCCACCCCGGGTATTTTTAGCTTTCGGGGTTTGGAACCAGTAATGATTATTATTTTCTTTCCACGATATTTTTTTCCATTTACTTCAATTTCATTTTTGCCTGTAAAATGTGCTTTTCCTAAAACGACATCAGCGCCTTGCTTCCGCAACCAGGAAGCATTTTCATGTTCTCTTATATTTTCCTGCCTGTCATAAACATATTTAATTACTTTCTTTATATCAGTAGTCCCATTCATTTTAAGACCAAAATTTTCCGCTTCTTTTGCGTTCCTTATGATTTTCGCTGCATGGATCATGGCTTTACTGGGTACACAGCCATCATTAAGACAATCGCCGCCGATATCTCTATCATTTAAAGAAACCATTAAGACTTTGAATCCAGCTTTCGCCATAAACAATCCAACACTCAATCCGCCGGAGCCGCAACCTATCACAATGATATCATAGAGCTTTTCATTCATTGCACTAAAGTCGGTTAAATTCAATTCAGGAAGGAAAACAAAAAAATCAATTCCGGTGAAATGCAAATATCAACTACGCCTGGCTATGCTTATCTATTCGGAATAGTATTTGAGCGGTACACCAGGGAATACCAAATTTTTTAGATAACTCATTTAGTGACATTGTATTTTAAAGCCCATTCCAAAAAATTAAAACAAAAATGAAAAACCTGTTAAAATTCAGCACTATTTTTTTTGCCGTGATTACTCTCGGCGCTTTGCTGGCTCACCTCTTTGCGTTGCCTGGCAAAATCAATTTGCCAAAAGATGATTACCTCGTAGTGCAGGGAATTTACAGGGGATGGGCATGGCTGGGCATTTTCGAAATCGGTGCCATACCGCTTACTTTGATTTGGGCTGTTTGGGAAAGAAAAAAGAAAAATATATTCCCCTGGTTGATTACGTCTCTGATAATTTTTATCATCAGTCTCGTTATATTTTTCATGTTTACGTTTCCGGCAAACCAGGCAACAGCAAACTGGACGGCATTGCCACAGGACTGGGAAGGATTGCGGAAAAACTGGGAGTACTCGCATGCTGTGAGAGCAGTTTTGAACTTAACAGGACTTAGCTTTTTAATTGTAGTTCTGTTGAAGAGTAAATTTTGAGTAAGCTTGTAACAAATACTTTTTAAAAACAAATAAAATATAAACAGATGAAATATTTTTTCAGTGCATGCCTTGCATTTATGGTGTCTCATTCCTTTGCCCAAAATGACAGCACCCAAACGCTCAAATCAATTTTACTTGAGCAACTTAAAACCACACATAACGTAAAAGACTGGTTCGTGCCGCCTTCCATTGCCATTGCGGGCCTCACCGCCGAACAGGCCAACTGGAAAGACAATACAGAAAACCATTCCATAGCACAGCTTACCACGCATCTTATTTTCTGGAATATGCAATCACTCGATAAATTTGATGGTAAACCACAAAGCCCTTTCAGCGGAGATAATAAAGAAACATTTACTCCCGTGACGGAACAAACATGGAATGCTACAGTACAGAGGCTCGACAGCGTACTAACGGCATGGGAAAACGCAGTTGTCAATGCAGACGAAACTAAGTTGCAAAAATGGTATTCAACGATTGCCCATATTGGAACACATAATGCATACCATACCGGGCAAATAATTTATATCAGAAAAATGAAAGGTTGGTGGGATGCAAATACAGGGGTGAAGTAAAAAAGGCGAGGTTATACCGTTATAGGTATTTCGCCCAGCAGCAGCAAACCAAGTAGCCGATGGAAAAATTCTTCGAAATAGTTACCTTATTAAGCAGTCTCTCTATAGAAAGCAAACAGGCTCTTGCTGCAATTTCAAAAAGCCTGGAGCTAAAAAAAGGGCACATATTGGTCCGGCAAAACTCCGTTTGCAATTACCTCTACTTTGTTGAAAGCGGTCTCACAAGAACTTACTATTACAAAGATGGAAAAGATGTCACTGACTGGCTTAGCCCCGAAAACACTTTTGCATGTTCCATAGTTAGTTTTATTTCCCGCAAGCCGGACAGGAGGCAAATTGAACTGCTCGAAGACTCCGTGCTTTGGCCGGTTCAGTATTATGAACTGGAACAACTCTGTGCGAAACATCACGACATCGAGCGCATGATAAGGCGATTGGTAAGTTCAGGACTCGTTGCATTACAACAGAGATTTGATGACCTTCATTTTGCTACCGCATTGCAACGATACCAGACATTGATGAATGAAAATTCTACGCTCATTCAAAGAGTTCCCCTGGGAATGATCGCATCTTATCTCGGTATAACTCAAGAAACGTTGAGCCGCATCCGGGCACAGATCTAACTTTTTGACAAATGTCAAAAGAAGTGGGTATCGGGCATAATAATTTTGCTTTCAACAAAATCAAAAATTATGAATACTATACTCTGGGTAGCTCAAATATATCTTGCGGCAGCCTGTTTATTTTCCGGGTTGAGTAAATCATTTTTCCCTGAAAAAAAATTGGTATACGAAATGAAGCAGACCGGGGTCGAAGGATTACCAAACCCGCTGATACACTTTATCGGCATCTGCCAATTACTTGGTTCGGTCGGGTTGATAGTTCCCTGGCTCCTTAATGTGTTCCCAATACTTACTCCTGTTGCAGCCTTTCTATTTGGCATTGATATTACCATGGCATCAGGCATTCATATCCGCAGAAGGGAATACAGAACTGCCACCGTAACATTGTTTACTGCTCTTGTATGTTTTTTCGTTGCAGGCGGACGATTTCATTTTCTAAACATCATTTAAAAGCACCAATCATGAGATTAACACCTATAGAACATCCTAAACCGATATTGCTGAAAATAGCATATTACCTGAGTAAAAAACAATTTGGAAAAGTGATAGCACCGCTCAGGTACATTTATTCAAGAAGTATTCCTGCGATGATGACTTCGTTAAAAATTTATAAGTCGGAGAAAAAGCTAAGCCTTTCAAAACAAACAAAACTGCTTATCCGTTACTATACCTCACACCTGAATGATTGTCCCTTTTGCTCCAACATTTCTGAATTTATGATGCAAAAGGAAAGTGCCGAATTTACCAAATGGAAAGAGTTTATGAATTTCAAAAACAGTGATAAATTTTCTAATAAAGAAAAATCTTTATTGAGCTATCTTGAAGAAGTGAATTTTACAAAAACCGCTACTGATGAAACTTTTAATGAACTGAAGCAATATTTTTCAGACAAAGAGATCGTAGAAATTACCTGGCTAAATGCCACGGAAAACTATTTTAACCTGATGGCAAAACCGCTGGGGCTTACATCAGACGAGTTGCAATTAAGTAGTGGCATAATTGATACGTGTATCTACCAAAGCAATAGACAAAAGCACTAAAGAAAAATGAAAACTTTAAAATCCTATTTGCCAGCATTATCCCTGTTGAAAACTCAGGATAAAAAGTACGACTATGTCGATAGTTTTGAAAGTGTCTTGGTGGATAAAAATAATTCTATAAATCCTCAAAAAGTTGCGAGAGCATTTTTTACAAGCAGTCCAAAATGGGTTGATGTACTTCTCTCTTTAAGAAATAAAATCGTTTCACCTTTTGGATTGAAAACTTCAAGGAGCGGCAACAACAGGCAAACAAGACTTGCCGGTTTTAAATGTGAGCAAGGAGAACAGGTCGGGCTTTTTACCGTGTTTAATACTACGCCCAAAGAAGTTGTAATAGGAGCTGATGACAAACATCTGAATTTTAGAGTTTCACTATTTTTGGAGCAAAACAAAAACGAAGTTGAAAAGAAAAATATAACGATGTCCACAACAGTTGAATTTAATAACTGGCTGGGGCGGTTTTATTTTTCCCTTGTAAGGCGGTTTCACCGGCTAATTGCACCAATAATGCTGAAAAGAATTATTAAAAAATTGGAAAAGCAGCATGATGAAATTCCTGGTAATTAGAGAATAGTCGGTAGCACATTGTAAGATTATTATTTGTACATCTTCTGTTTTTAATTTGCAATTACGGTTTTGCTTTGCGTGGTATACGCACTAAAATATCCAAGTGCGCCGCCGACGATATTTGTTACAGGATTGCCGGGAGAAACATTGTCGCTGCTGCCGGTGCTGCTTTGGCTCAGGCTGGAAAAAAATTTATAAACCGGTAAATCTACACATTGCATTTCTACTGTAACAGAGTCGCCGGTTTGAATACGCTGATCATTAGTTCTATCGAAAAAAGTTAAGAGAGAATTATTAACCCGCCCGTCAGTAAAGTCATCATTTAATACAAAAATATTGGTATTGATAATCGGGCCTTTGGATTGAATAAAACGATATGCATTTCCCTTACCGGGAGGGTCATAAAAAGTAACGTTCGAAAATTTCCTGTTGCCGTCGAAAGATCTGAAATCAACAATGCTCAAGCTATCAAAATTTACCCGCACCGGCATCTTGCTACTTGATGAAAAAACACGCTCATAAATTTTTACAGAAAGCGAGTAAGTATGATTCTCCATTCCCGTGAGATTCGTTGTCTCATACATACCGCCGCCAATATCCGCAAGTTCTACAGGAGCTTCATTATTATCCCGGATGGTTACCAAGGGCACCTGTTACGCCAGGAAATACTGCAGAATCGCTAAAATTTACCATCTGGGTTATTTGTACTTTGCAATCGCCGGGTTGGTCAGTAATATATCCCTGGATCACATATTTCGAAACTGGTTTTTCAAGATCCACCTCAATCACCTTTTCACACGAACAAAAAAATATTGCAAATAAAAATATACCTAAAGAAAATTTGAAATCATTTATTTTAAAAGTTAGAGGTAATTCGAAATCCCTTTTTAGCAGCAAAGCGGCGACGAAAGATTTCAATTTCCTCGTCAAAAAAGCAAAATCAATTTTTAAAGTTTTTAGTCCTGGAAACATAAAATTAAAATTTGAAATTGTATGAAACCGAAGGTACGAACCGGAATAAAATTGTTTTGACGGCCTCAGTTTGCAAAGGTTCACCTTTCTTGTCGCGAAAGGAAATGAAGTAGGCATTTTCCCGACCATAGACATTGTAGATACTAAACGACAATTCCGATGAAAAGCGTTTTTTCTCTTTCAAGATCTTTGGTGGCTGCAATATCAAGCCTGTGATAGGTCGGCATCCGGTAACCATTCCTGCTCGTGTAATAAAAAAAAGTTTCTGTGCCGATATTATATTTTCCCTCAGGAAAAGAAACTGCGTCGCCGGTGTACAAAACCCAGTTTGCAGAAAGTGTCCATTTCTTTTTAAGTTTATAAGCGCCGACTATCGCGATGTCGTGCGTCCTGTCTTGTCGCGCATTGTACCATTCATTTGCATTTATACCTTCTATTTTCTTTTCCGATTTCGACAGCGTATAACTTACCCATCCCGTAAATCTTCCTGATTTTTTTCTCAACAAAAATTCTATTCCATACGCCCTGCCTTTGCCATAAAGCAATTGTGTTTCTAATGCGTTGGCGTCTGTTATATCAGAGCCATCACGGTAATCAATTTGATTTTGCATGTCTTTGAAATAAGTTTCAACCGTGAGCTCGTATTTTGTTCCCGATAGATTTTTATAATAGCCCAATGATACCTGGTCGCTCGTTTCAGGTTTGATATTATTGGTACTTGCAACCCACCTGTCGGTTGGCCTTGCAGAGGTTGAATTGGAAATCAGGTGAAGGTTTTGTGAATTTCTTACGTACGATGCTTTTAGAGAGGTAGAATTTGTAAGCAGATAGCTGATCGCAAAACGTGGCTCAATATTAAAATAGGTTTTCAAAATTTTCCCTTCAGCGATTCGAATAGTATCAATAATTTTTCCTTTTTCAATATTATAAAAATCACCTTTGCCTGATATGCTGAAACCGGCAACCCGCAGTCCATAAGTCAGGTTCCATTTGTGGTTTAACTTCCATGCATCAGTAAAATAAAATGCATTCTCCCAGGAATATCTTTTTTGAAATACCACATTATTAAAACTTGATGTAATGGAAGAAGTTACATTCCCCGGCTGAATGGTATGATAAATAGAATTAATGCCCAGGCGAAACTTATGACTATTGCCAATGTTTAATTGCAGGTCTTCTTTTAAATTCCAGTCACGTATTTGCGAAAAAATATTTACATCATTTGCACCCAATTGCAAATCGATCCCATAATTAAAATTGCTGTAGATGAGAGAAGTATTGGCAAAAATCTTATTGCCATAAACATGGTTCCAGCGCAAGGTTCCCGTAGTATTTCCCCAGTGTAAACCAAAGTTGTCGCCGGCATTCAAATGGTCGTTTCCAAAATAGCCCGATAAAAATAACTGATCTTTTTTGCCAAGGGTAAAATTCATTTTTGCATTCAGATCATAGAAACCAATTTTATTTCTGCGGATAATTGAATCGTTAGACAATTTCAAAAATAAGTCTACATATGTGCTCCTGCCCGACACGAGAAAGGAAGAATTATTCTTTTGAATGGGGCCTTCAATATTTAATTTCGAAGAGATTAATCCAATACCCCCGCTTACCGCATAATCCTGGTTGTTGCCATCGTTCATGCGAATATCAACAACAGAAGAAAGCCTTCCCCCATATTGAGCAGGCATGCCTGTTTTATAAACGGTGATGTCTTTTATAGCATCCGGGTTGAAGGTTGAAAAAAATCCCAAAAGATGCGATGCATTATAGACAGGTGCTTCATCCAGCATGATAAGATTTTGATCTGCTGCTCCTCCCCTTACAAAGATGCCACTGTTGCCTTCGCTCACCGCCTTTATGCCCGGCAGTAACTGGATTGCTTTCATCGGGTCGTTCTCACCAAAAATTCTTGGGATATATTTCATCTCCTGTATTGACAGCTGCTCTACGCCCATCTGGGTGCCTGTAATGCTCCGGCCTGCGTTGGTTTTATTTATTACAACTTCATCAAGTTGTTTTGAATACTCATCTAGAAAAATATCGGTCCTCACTTCCTTCGCAAGATGAACAACCTGTATCAAAGGATGTAAACCTGCAGAAGTAACTTCCAGTTCATAATCTCCTTCAGGAAGTGTAAGAGAAAAAAAACCATAGTCATTGGTGACAGTTGCTTGCGGATTATCAAGAATTTTTATAGTGGCTCCAATTACACTTTCACCGGTTGTCTTATTCCTGATGGTGCCACTGATCGTGTGTTTAAGTGTACCTCTTGGTTCTTCCTTCATTTCCTTCTGCTGGCCAAGGCCGGGAAGGTATATAAAAGCCAATACTATGGAAAGGATTATTTGTTTCATCCGGGTTCTGCTTTTACATCTTCAATTTAAATCATGCAGGTGATAAAATTGAAAAGATTTTAAAAGATGGAACAGGAAAATAGAAGATAGCCTTATAAGGATATAAGAATTAGCGGAGGAAAAGTGAAGTTGCTTTTTTGATAAATATTTTAACCTGGATATAAGCAGGAAGCTATGTGCGAATCATTGCTGACAACAAGGTGCAAGCCGTGTCGCGATACATAATTTGAATTTTTGTTCTTAAAATAAGTTAGTTGTGTTAGTTGCAAATATTTAAATGCAACGCTATTATTGCTAATTTACAGCTTACCTTCTTCTTACGTAATGTACATTGTAAAATACGTTCCAGGTTTTTCCGTCATCTGAAGAAGCGTCAAAAGTCCAATCAAAATTGTCTTTCGAAATATTGTAAAACCTGGTTCGCTGTATCCTGTTTTCACCTTTCTTACTCTTAAAATTTCTTTTAAACGTCATACCATTTTCGTTAAATTCTCCAATAAAAAATGAATGATGCCCCTGGTTGTCAATCATAGTCTGTTCCCATTTTTTTGTCTCTGCATTGAATGTCGTAAAATTGATACCATGAAAAGGGTCGGGAGGAAATTCTACAAAATCTTCCTCAATTGCATAACCATCTAATAAAGTATCAACCTTGCTTTCACCAAATTTACTCCCATTGGTAAATAAATCCCATTCTCCGATCCAAAAATCAAACCTGGAGGTTCCGGAATTTGAAAGTTGTGCAAATAAAGATTGACAAAGGAAAAACATAGGTATTATACTAATTGCCTGCTTAATTTGTTTTTTAATAGTCATAATGTGATTGTTTTGGACATTAAAACTACCCGGTAAAAGAATGCCTCTTAATTTAATTCCATAAACGGTACGACAACCTGTGCAGGCTTTCGTTACCAGATTTATTAATACCTTTCTCTCAATGGTTTTTAAATATTTCAGTATGAAACAAATTTGCCTGTTTTTATTCTTTGCCTGTCCCTTATTGTGTATGGCCCAGGAAATCGTATTTTATAATGCAAAGATTTTTACAGCCGATCCTCAAAAACCATTTGCAGAAGCAATTGCCATAAATGGAAAAATAATTACTGCCGTAGGCAACTATAATGAAGTAAAAATAAAGGCAAGTACCAATGCACAGTGGATTGATTTAAACGGCGGTTTCCTGATGCCAGGATTTATTGATAGTCATACTCATGCAATTTATGGTGGCCATGAATTAACGAAGGCCAGTTTCAAAAAATATATGTCAGGTACCGATGAACTTCTTGCCTATGCAAAAGAGAAATTGGCAAAAAGAGAAGGAATGACCGGGGATGTCCTGGTGATCCATCGTTTAGACCTCAGCGCCTGGCAACTGCTTGACCAAATCAACCGTGTATTTAATAGCGGCGAATTTGAAACACAGCCCATACTCCTGATGGGTATGGATGGGCACACTGCCTGGGGCAATAAAGTAATGATGTCAAGAGCTGGCCTGAACAAAGCGTTTATTGACCAATTAAAACCAGATGAAAAAATATATTACGGCGTTGATAAAGACGGCGGACTCACCGGTTTTGTTTCAGAAGAGGGCACCAATAAATTACTATCGTCATTAATAATTGAAACAGACTACAGCGAGGCCGCTGAAAGGGCCATAGAGTACAACAACCAATATGGAATAACTGCCTGGCTTGATGCCTCAGCTTCGTCTTTAAACGCACTTTCATTTATAACATTAAATTCTATAGACTGGTATCAGTATCTAATTGCCAAGGGGAAACTAACAGCACACATTGCTGCTGCAATTGTAGTAGATGCAAATGCTGACCCGAAAACTACGATCGATTCTGTGAAGGCTTTACAAAAAAAATACAATACCGAAAATTTTTCAATTATCGGTCTAAAGGTTTTTGCAGATGGCGTTATTGAACATCCTACACATACTGCCGCATTGTCAATACCATATACCAATACACAATCAAAAGGCGTATTATTATTTGAGCCTAAAAAATTTGCACGGTTGGCCACGATGGCTGACAAAGAAAACCTGCTGGTGCATGTGCACGCCATTGGCGACCTTGCTGTAACAGAAGCACTCAATGGTTTTGAGGTGGCACGAAAAACCAATAAGAATTTTAGGATACCCCACACCATCACTCATTTGCAAATTGTGCAGCCCACCGACTTTGATCGTTTTGCCCAACTCAATGTACTGGCATCCGTTCAGTTACTATGGGCTGTTGGTGATTTTTCAGCCATAGATATTGTTAAACCATACATTGATCCGTCCCTTTACCAATGGCAGTATCCGGCCAGGTCATTGCTGCAGGCAGGTGCCACCATCTGCGGAGCCAGTGACTGGCCTGTAACAACCGCTAATCCATTTGAAGCAATTTATCATGCCGAAACCAGGAAGGGCCCTTTAGGTGTGCTGGATAGCGGGCAATGCATGCCACGAATCGCAATGTTATATGCTTATACTTCTAGAAGCAGCGAAAGCCCTGATGCTTGAAAAAAAGATAGGCTCTCTCCAGGCAGGAAAAATTGCTGATATGATTTTACTGGATAGGGATGTACTTACCGTAACCCCGGAAGCTATGAACAATACCCGTGTATTATGGACTATGTTTGAAGGAAAGAAAGTTTATGAGGCAGCGGGCGAAATAAACAAAAATTGAGAGGATGTTTGCGACATGCGAGGTTGAGCATATCTTAAACCTCATTATTCTTTTTATAATTTTTTTAAAGTAATACTTCTATATCCGTTCACGCCGATGAAGTCTTATTCCTTGTGTATTTTTACAATGGCTTCCTGCCATTTTTAAACCTGGTATGTAGGACAGCAATATGAATCAAAAACAAATTTTAATAAAGAAAAGCTTAAAAGAATTCAGCGAAGGAGTTGAGAAAAACTATGACAATTTTATTCTTGACAACATAAATGATCATTGTTTACGAATGGCAATAATGCAGGGAGACTATAGATGGCATTATCATAATAATACTGACGAAATATTTATTGTTTTGGAAGGTGAACTTAAAATTGAAATACAGGATAGCGATACAGTGTTTTTACAACCGGGAGAATTTATTACGATCCCTTCTAAAACAATTCATAAAACAAGTGCGGCTACGAGGACAGTAAATTTAACTATTGAAAAAAATGCAGACGACACAATTTTTGTGGATTAAATCTAATAGAAAAATAGCTCCCGATGGGAAATGGTTGGTAATAATTCCGTGATGTCTTTGGGCAGCAATATCTCAATGCAGAAGACGATTTAAACAAAAGACTTTCATTCATCAATATTTTTGATTTTTAAACAGCTGGAAGTTGTCCTTTATTTTTGATACGAAAGTCTGCAATAATTATGTCCGCATCAGAAGCAAAAACATTTGGTAGAAAAAAGGCCCTGAAAGTTACTGGCATCCTGGTTGCTTTTCTTCTGATCATCTTGCTGATAATGGAGACGCGAGGTGATTTTGCCAATGGCATTTTATTCTTTTTCCAGGCCATATCGAACATTCATTTAATTGCTATTTTAATAATTCTATTTGGGCTTACCTATTTTTTTGCAGGATTGGCAGCTACCGAAATCATTATCAATAAAAAAAAGAATACTACGCTTATTGCGATTAAATACGCGGCTCTTATTATTTTGGCAATAATTATTTATGCAGCAGCTATCGCGTACTACAAAGACCATGATTTATACGCTGACAATTTCCAGGCACTCAGGGTGTATTTCGTAACTCCTTTAATCAAGCCCGGTTCGATTATGTTTATTATTATTTTGCCGGTTTGGCTTTGGTCAACGTATCAAATGAAAACGGTTCGTGATAATTGAATAAGTGCCGGTGATACGAAACGATCTATACATTTGATCGGGACTTCTCTACGAAGCCATACTGTACTTTTTACGATAATCAACAGGTGACAAATCGGTATATCTTTTAAATACTTTTCTAAAAGCACTTAAATCATTATAGCCCACTTCGTAGATTATTTCATTGATATTTTTCCTTCCTGATTCCAATTGTTTTTTAGCAAATTCAACTTTTACACGTTGGATATATTCCGCAACGGAATTGCCCGTGCATTTTCTAAATCTCCTTTCAAATGTTCTTCGCCCTACTCCAAACTTTTGGCAGATTTCGTCGACTGTAAATATTTCAGTCGGATTGTTTTCGATAAATTCCTGCGCTTTAAGCACGTTTTCATCTTCATGTCTTTTTTGTCCTAAAAAAATAATAAACGGGTTCTGGCTTTTTCTTTCGATATCAATTTCAAACATCTTTGACGCCAGTATGGACATCTCTCTTCCAAGGTGTTTTTCTATCACATACAAAAGCAAATTAAGGTATGAATACCCGCCACCACAGGTGTAAATTCCTTTTTCATCTGTAATAATTGTATCGTCAATTACATGCACATCAGGGAACAGGTCATTAAATTCATTTTTGGCGGCCCAATGTATGGCACATTTTCTGCCGTTCAGAATGCCGGTGGATGCCAAAAAAAATGAGCCTACGCACAGGCATACAATTTCAGCACCTTTATAATATTGAGACAATACCCAATCGGCGTATGTCTCATTCTTAATTAACGCTTTTGAAAAATCGCCGCATAGAATGGGAATTACAATCACATCCGTCTTCGCAATCTCCTCGATCGTGCGATTTAAATTAATATTATAAAGCCCGTTACCAAGGCTTGTATTCTTTGATAAGCCAACAATTTCGACTGTATAAAAAGGCTCTTTTCCCTGGTATTTCAAAAAATCATTTACCCGGTTAAGAATCTGGTAACTGCTGTCGATGCAATTTATTGTCGCGTCATTCAGAGCGATAATAGAAATATGTTTCATAAAACAAATTTATTGCAAACCGTTGTCGCAATCAACACAGGAGATTGTCGTATTTACCAACCACTGCAACGAAATTTTGAGTATAGCTTTGCGGAAACATCGAAATTTAATCACACAAAAATTGTAAAAATGAAATCAGTAGAAATTATTATGATTCCTGTAAAGGACCAACAAGAAGCGAAAGAATTTTATATAAAACTTGGCTTTCAAATAATAGCAGAAGCGCCCATGGGTCATGGTGAAACCTGGCTTCAAATGGGGCTGCCAAACTCTGACACGTCGATATCGCTTGCAAAATTTAACGGAATCATTTGCGAAACAGATGATATCGAAAAAGAATCCCGGGAATTAAAAGCAAAGGGTATAGAAGCAGGCAAAATTGACGATACGCCATGGGGGAAATTTGCATGGTTAAAAGATCTTGATGGAAACAGTTTATGCCTTCATCAAAAATAGATGCGCTGCTAGCAGAGATTACCGGTATGGCAATTTCGTTATACAGCCCTCAATTCGAGGGCTGTCCACTATCCCTTACGAAGTGATTTTACGTTTTGGAAATTATTTTCTTTAGAGAAATTTGAAAGCTCGGTCTGCAACATATCTTTAGCCGCCTGCAAATTATTTAAGTCATATTCGTAATAGTGAGAGCCTCCAAAATCGGCGGGAATATTCTTGTCCTTTTGTTTTAGCAAAAAAACTTCTTTTCCCAGTGCATGAGCAAGCCCCACCTCGTAAAAAACATTTGCATTTACAGCGGAGACATCGGCAATGATGATACCTGCCTGGAGTATATCATTCCAGATATTTTGAGCCAAGTCACCAATTCTTAAACTGGTATCGCCACGCACGCATTCCAGTTGCGCTCCGAGAACAGCGGGTTCTATGAATAAATCATAAACCGTCGGCGACCAGGATTCACTGAAAGGCATGATCACAAAAGCCTTCGGAAAATCAACCCATATATCCTTACTGGCCCATCGCCGGTTTGCCACAATACAATTTCCTAAAATCCCCATAGCAGCTTTCGACAAAACATACCTATCACCGGATAATTGAATGGCTTCTGCGTTAATCAAAGGTTGGAAAGTATCGGGGCCACAATCCAGGCCAACTGAATTAAGTTCCGAATAAGTCAACCCCTGTTGAAGTGATGGAGGGAGGGTGTATAGCAGGTGCAACATTTTCCATTGTGAACGAGTACTCATGATAACGTTAATATTATTGGTTTAAAAAATCTCAGCACCAAAAAGATACAAATCTTTATTTTAATATTTAATGCTTAAAGAATTATCGTCGCGTTATTGGCAATCGCTGAAAATTTAATACAGTTTGGATATTAAAAATATATAGCCGTCCGGTACATAGGCCGCAATAGCCCGTTAGGAAATATTATGTAATGCCCGGTACATTTCAACGCAATTATCCGAACAGAAATAATATAGTTCGTCTTCATGCGCAAGGTGCGGAGCCGTAGACGGCGTTTTGATAAGCATATGACAAACCGGATCTATCACATACTTTCTGGACATGAATTCAATACAGCACGACATTTGAAATAATTCAACCGGTTTCTGTAAGTTTTTAAATGTGTGTGCACCCTTGCTTTCTACAACATACGGGTGGCCTTCGGGCAATTGATCTAAAAATTCTGCCGAACAAACAATCTGGCCTTTTTTTGCGACCGAGGTGATCCTTGATGCGGTATTGATGGTACTTCCAAAATAATCACCATCTTTTTTTACAATAGGCCCGTAATGTAAACCGGCATGGAGCGGCAAAAATTGATTTTCGTTGTGGGCCTGTTCGAACAGGAAGGTTGCCGTATAAGCAAGGTCTTCCACGGAGTTTGCAACAATAACCATTTCGTCTCCTACCCTTTGATGCAAATGACTACTACCCACCAGTGATTTTTTTACCATCGCAAGGTATTTATCAATAATGCTCGCGGCGGAATCAGCTCCATGCACTTCCGTCATGGCAGTGTAACCCGAAAGGTCCGCCATCATTATTGCAATTGTTGTCTCCATATTTTTAAAATATAAGCAATTCACAAAAGTAAATTGTTTTTGTCTCTTACTTTTTTGTGATCAATATTTGCCTTTGATTTTCTTATCTTTCGATTACACACATTATTATGGCAGTTATTGTTGATTATGAAGACAAACATATCATCGCTTTTCAGCGGTTGAACCTGGAATGGCTGGAGAAGTTTAATCTTGTAGAATCACATGATCTTGAAATCCTAAACCATCCGCGGGAGAATGTGATTGATCGCGGAGGTTTTTTATTTATGCTTGTGGAAGGCGATGCTGCTATTGGCAGTGCGGGCATTTTCAAGATGAACGACAAAGAATACGAACTCATTAAAATGACAGTCGCACCGGAACATCGCGGCAAAAAATTTGGCGATATGCTTTTGGAAAAATGCATTTCCAAAGCGAGAGAGGTAAAGGCTTCAAAACTAATTTTATTTTCCAACAGCAACCTGCAAACGGCTATCCGTCTTTATGAAAAATTTGGTTTTAAACATGTGGAAGTAGTTAATGCTCCTTTCGAAACCGCGGATATAAAAATGGAACTGAATTTATGACTATAGATTGCCGGTAAATACAATTTGAGTTTGATTAATCAGGCAACCTTATCCATTTTAAAATCGAATAAAACCCGCGTACCGTCTTTGATTTCTTCTTTCATGGATCCGCTCAGTTGTTGCGTGAGCAACGATACCAACTGGCCGCCAAAACCGGTGCCATGTGTAAGGCCTGATTTACCCACCCCGTTATCAGACACTTCCAGATGCAATATTGATCTTTTCTTTTTTCAAGCTTGATAAAGACTTTACCATTAGTCCCTTTTGGAAAAGCATATTTCAGTGTATTGGTGAGCAATTCATTTACAATAGGCCCAAGCGGTACGGCTGTATCAATATCTACATCAAGTTTCTCCATAGCACATTCAATAGTTACCCTTTTATCAGCGCCAAAAGAATCCAGTATGCTTTCGCTCAGATTGAGAAAATAATCTTTCATTTCTATCGAGCCAAGATTGGCTCCCTGGTATAGTTTCTGGTGAACAATGCCAATAGATTGTACCCGGTTCTGGCTTTCCTGCATGGCATCTTTGGTATTTGGGTCATCAATTTGTGCAGATTGTAGCGCAAGCAAACCGCTTACCACTTCAAGATTATTTTTTACCCGGTGATGAATTTCCTTCAACAGCAATTCATTCTCGGCATTTTTTGCCGCCAGCAAGCGATTGTCCTTTCAGCGGCTCCCGATAACTGATAAATCCAAAAACCAAAAACCCGCCTAACAAAACAACAATACCGGCACCAAGCCATTGTACTTTTTTCTGCTGGGAAATTTCTTTCTGTTGTGAGGCAATGGTAGCTTCTTTCTTTTTGGTTTCGTATTGGGTGAGCATTTTCGACATGGCATCATCGCTTTCGACAGAAGCAATGCTGTCTCTCATCAACAAGTGCTTTTTTATGGTAAGCCAACGAAGATTTATAGTCTCCCAAATGTTCGTAAATGGTGCTTACGTGAAGATAGTTTTCCATGATATTGGACAGGTCGTTATTTTTTTCCTGCAGACGTACTGTTTCCAATTGGTAGCCTAATGCTTCTTTATAATTTCCCATCAGCAGGTTCACTTCGCCAAGGTTGGCGATGCTGGCAGCAATTGCGTTAGGATAATTTGTTTTCCTGGCAGCGGCCAGGCATTTTCATAATCTTTAAGCGCTTCTTGTAACGGCCCAAACGCTTCAATGCATTGCCGCGGTTATTAGAAAATCTGTTATGGAAATCTCATAAAATTTTTGTGCACGGGCAAGGGTCAAGGCGCGGTCAAATATTCAAGCGCCTGCTTGTTATTTCCACCCGCAATTTGACATCACCTGCCGCGGTAAAAGCGTATACCAATTCATCTATTTAAATTATTTTCTTCACAAATAGCAATTGCTTTTTTTGCATAATCCATGGCTTCTTTAAGTCCCTGTGCGGGCAAGATCATTGGAAACCCTTCGTAAGCGCCGGCAATGCCCTGTTTATCATCAAAGGTCTCCATTAAACGTGCTGCGTTTAAATCAGCAGCCATTGCTTTATCAATTTCCTTTTTTTTTATAAACCCAGCCCATTTTAAAATAAGTTGTTGCCTGGCCTCTTTTATTATCAACTGCTTTATATCCTGCCATGCTTTGTTAAAAAAGAGCGTTGCCGAATCCAGTTGCAACAGATTCGCATGCATCCTTCCCTCCATTTCATAAAATTTGGGCTGCCAGTTTTTGTCGCCAATTTTATCTGAGAGTTGTACACCTCGTTTTGCATATTCCAAAGCTCTTTTTATATCTGATTCAAAGGCTACATCTGTCAATTGTTTCAACAACGTGAGTTTGTTGGTATGTATTTTTTCTGAAGCAAGCTGCCGTTCAAGGCTGTCGTAGGGGCTCTCTTGGCCATACACTGGTTGTATAAAAAGTAGCACCAAAAGTATTGAATAAAATTTTCTCATGTTCTGCAGCATTAGCATGTAAACCCTGAACATTCTTTTCGTTTTTGTCCAGAGCTTTATTTAAAAAATCAGTTAGTTATACCAAGGTGTTGCAACGTTATTCACATGACGCGGGCTTCTGTTGGCATCTTATTCTATCCATTTTTTCCGGGTGCAGGTGTTTTGGCTTCGAATGTAATACAGACATACCTTATTAAAAGAAACGATCTTTTGAGGAGGTACTTTTCAGCCTTCATTTAATTTGCTCAAAAATATAAACACCCTTTTTATTGCTCTCAACAATATCGATAAGATTATCCTTGTTCATATCCTCGGTTACCACCTGCAGGCCCACACCGGAATTGTCATCAATTTGGTGTGGGATCCATGTGGGTGTTTTGCCCGGCTTGTATTCAAACCAATATAACACCGCCGGTTCCTCTGCTCCGGGATCGTGCCCGTTGTGTGCGTAATATCTTTTTCCCGTAACTAAATCAGGGTAGCCGTCCCCGTTTATGTCGGCCATTGTCACACCGTGCGTTTGGGAGAACTTATTATAAATCTTCATGCTGCAGCCACTTCACGGAATCGCCGACCTTCATCTGCTCGTGCCACCATATTCCGTACCGGTGTGCGGAAGCGCTGATTACGTCCATGTCGCCATCACCATCCAGGTCCATCATATACATCTGGGAGCATTCATCACTAATATTTGCGGGATGAAAAGTCCAGTCTTCCTGTTCACGGTTTATTGGAGCTTCCCACCAGCCTTCACGCATCACAACATCCGTCCTTCCATCGTTATTCATATCTCCGAAACCCAGGCCATGGGTATACATGTGTGTACCGCGAATGGAATCATTACTGATAATATGCGTCGCCCATGATGTATCGTTTTTAGAAAGCGGTGGGCTTACCCAAACCATCTTTTTATTTTTTGAATCAGCGCATAAAAGGTCTTTTATACCATCACCGTCGATGTCATAAAACGACGGTGATTCATTACCAACAGAATGAAACACTGCATGCTCCCTCCAGGATGCTGTTGAATTTTTAGGATTTTCGTACCAGGTGGCAGCCTGCCCTGGCGTGGGAATACGAATGAGATCTATCCAGCCATCATGATTTACGTCCATCGTAAAATCAAGAAAAGTATTACTGTATTCGGATGTTTTATAGATTTTATCGACATCTATTTTATGCCGTTTCCAGCTGGGCGCTTCAAACCAAAAAGTACCTGCCAACACATCCATTTGCCCATCTTTGTTTACGTCCGCTACGGCTACTCCTTCCGCCACAAAATCGGTGGTGAGAATAATTTTTTTGAAGCGCACTTCCGCATTTGACTTTTTAGTCGCAGATGATGTATGCCAACTGTTCATTAACAAAACAGGTGTTGCGATCAAGAGCAGGATAAAGCCTGCTGCAAAACCAATTCTAATTTTATTATATCTCATTACTAGTCAGAAAATTTGGTGAAAGCATAAAATCTTTTCAACAATTGCGTTCCTACACGGGAGCAAGCCACCACGTAAATTTACAAGCTCAGAGCTTATAAAAAATACAATCAAAAAGATAAATGCATTGCGGAAATATTAATGCATTTTTTTAATGCAAAAGAGTTTGCTTCGGCAAGCGGAAAAAACACGTTGATATATGAGATATGGGTTAACACTTCATTATGAATATCTGTTAACACTCCATTATAAGAAAAAGGCGGCAGGGGCACGAAAGTTGATATTTATGCATTGAGATGATGAATGCTATTTTGAGGAAATAAAATTAATCAACAAGCATCTGATACTTCATTAATAAATCAGCAACTATGAAAAAAATATTAAAGCTTTTTGCTGCATTACTGATCGCGGTCGTTATGGCGGGTTATGCAACTGCACAAGTCTCCATCTCAATAAGAATTGGTCCGCCACCCCTTCCCGTTTACGAGCAACCGTATCCTCCCGGCGATGGTTACATATGGATACCCGGTTATTGGGCTTACGATGAGGCTGGGTATTATTGGGTTCCGGGCATGTGGGTATGGCCGCCTGAAGTAGGCTTGTTATGGACACCGGGTTATTGGGATTATATAAATGGTTATTATGGATGGCACCCCGGTTATTGGGGACGGCGTGTAGGATATTACGGGGGAATAAATTATGGATTCGGCTATGGGGGCCGCGGCTATTGCGGTGGCGAATGGAGAGGTAGAACTTTCAGGTATAATACCGCTGTTACGCGGGTAAATACAACCATTGTCCACAATACTTATATTAATAGAGCAGTGGTCAATCATAATACGATTGTCAATAATAACAGGGCCAGTTTCCACGGGCGGGGCGGGGTTGCAGTAAAGCCGACAAGGCAGGAACTGGCAGCGACAAGAGAGACTCACATTAAGCCAACGACGGTACAGGTAGCACGCCAAACTTCCGCGAAAGCAGACCGGCGTCAATTTGCATTGGCAAGCAATGGTCGTCCCGCAAAGTTAGTTGAGGAGCCAACCGGCATTAATAATCATGGTGCAAAAATTAAAAACGGTGTGGTGCCAGATGTTAATAACCAGCGTAAAGAAGCAATACAGAAACAACAGTCTGAACAGCAAGTAAATGCTAATAATCAGAGAAAAGAAGCACTACAGAAACAACAGCGCGAACAACAAATAAATGCCAACGATCAAAGGAAAGAAGCTCTGCAGAAACAACAGCGCGAACAACAGATAAATGCCAATAATCAAAGAAAAGAAGCTCTGCAGAAACAACAGCGTGAACAACAAATAAAGTCCAATGATCAAAGGAAAGAAGCTCTGCAGAAACAACAGCGCGAACAACAGATAAATGCCAATAATCAAAGGAATGAAACTCTGCAAAAACAGCAACGCGAACAACAGGCAAACGCTAATGATCAGAGAAGAGAAGCGGCGATACAGAAACAACGCGAACAACAAGTAAACGCTAATAATCAGAGAAGAGAAGCGGAAATACAAAGACAACGCGAGCAACAGGCAAATGCCAATAATCAGAGAAGAGAAGCGACAATACAAAGACAACGCGAACAACAGGCAAATGCCAATAATCAAAGAAAAGAAATTCCAGAATCAACGGCGTGAACAGCAGGTAAATAATCAACGCAGACAAATTCAGCCCGGGGGTATAAGGTCCGGCAATAAGGATAAATAGTAAATCTATCGTTCCCGCAGTAAACAGAAGCGAAGTCGGACACATCTGTTAAAAAAGTATAAACAAAATAAATCTTTGAGCTTATTATTACTGTTTATACTTTTTAGTATAAATGAATTTGTATCTTTGCGAAATGAAAACAGATACATATTCCCTTGAAAAGAATGATGCACTCAGCACTATAGAAAGAACTGTTCTCAGTGATTACAAATATGGTTTTGTAACTGATATTGAAGCGGATGCAGCTCCTAAAGGATTAAATGAAGAAATTATAGCTTTTATTTCTGCGAAAAAGAAAGAACCGTTGTGGATGCTTGAATGGAGATTAAAGGCATATCGCCACTGGAGCAGCCTTGCGGGAGAAGAACCAAAATGGGCAAATATTAAATATCCCGCCATCGATTTCCAGGATATTATTTATTACTCTGCGCCTAAGCAAAAAATCAATCCGGAAAACCTCGACGAAATTGACCCCGAATTAAGAAGAACTTTTGAAAAACTGGGTATTTCTCTTGATGAACAAAAACGCTTAAGCGGGATTGCTGTAGATGCAGTTATTGATAGTGTTTCTATCGGCACTTCTTTTAAGAAGCAACTCGCAGAGCTTGGAATTATCTTTTGTTCTATGAGCGAAGCAATACAGGAACATCCTGAACTCGTAAAAAAATATTTAAGTTCTGTTGTACCCATAACCGATAATTATTTTGCCGCCCTGAATTCCGCTGTGTTTACTGATGGTTCATTTTGTTATATACCTGAAGGGGTTCGCTGCCCGATGGAATTATCAACTTATTTCCGGATAAATGCCGAAAATACCGGCCAGTTTGAAAGAACACTTATCATTGCTGAACCTGGCAGCTATGTAAGTTATCTTGAAGGTTGCACGGCACCCATGCGTGATGAAAACCAGTTGCATGCTGCGGTTGTTGAATTGGTAGCTCTTGAAAATGCAGAAATAAAATATTCGACGGTTCAGAACTGGTACCCGGGGGATAAAAAAGGCCATGGAGGCATTTATAATTTCGTGACCAAGCGTGGAATTTGCAAAGGGAATAACTCTAAGATTTCATGGACGCAGGTAGAAACCGGTTCTGCAATTACCTGGAAGTATCCGAGTGTGATTTTAAAAGGTGATAATTCAGTCGGTGAATTTTATTCTGTAGCTGTTACCAACAATCACCAACAGGCGGATACCGGAACCAAGATGCAACATCTCGGAAAAAATACAAAAAGTCGTATTGTATCAAAAGGTATTTCGGCAGGTGTAAGCAATAATAGTTACAGGGGGCTCGTACATGTGAGTAAAAATGCAGCGAACGCGAGGAACTATTCTCAATGCGATTCATTGTTATTAGGTGATAAATGCGGTGCGCATACATTTCCCTATATCGAAGTAAAAAATAATACAGCAGTGGTAGAACATGAAGCCACCACTTCAAAAATAGGTGAAGACCAGTTATTTTATTGCAATCAAAGAGGCATTGACACAGAGACGGCTGTAGCCTTGATTGTAAACGGTTTTGCCAAAGAAGTGATGAACCAGTTGCCAATGGAATTTGCAGTAGAAGCGCAAAAGTTGTTGGCGATAAGTTTGGAAGGAAGTGTAGGATAAAAACAGGAGAATAAATTAAAGAGCAAAGAATAGACAGAACATTTTAAATAAATAAAAAAATATGTTGAAGATTCACAATTTACATGCGGGGATTGAAGGAAAGCAAATTTTAAAAGGAATCAATCTTGAAATAAATGCGGGAGAAGTACATGCTATCATGGGGCCAAACGGTTCAGGAAAAAGCACACTCGCATCTGTGTTGGCAGGCCGGGAAAATTTTGAAGTAACGGAAGGCTCCGTTGATTTTTTAGGAAAAGATCTTTTGGATTTAGCACCTGAAAAAAGAGCCGGTGAAGGTTTGTTCCTTGCTTTTCAATACCCGGTGGAGATTGCCGGGTTGAGCACTATCAACTTTGTAAAAACGTCGGTAAATGAAATTCGCAAATATCGCGGACAAGAACCGCTCGATGCAGTGGCTTTTCTTAAAATGATGAAAGAAAAAATGGCGCTGATGGAGATAGAAAAATCCCTGCTGAGCCGTTCTTTAAATGAAGGTTTTTCAGGAGGTGAAAAAAAGCGCAACGAAATTTTCCAGATGGCAATGATTCAGCCAAAACTCGCAATTCTTGATGAAACGGATTCGGGATTAGATATAGATGCTATACGCATTGTTGCCAATGGCGTGAATACATTAAGGAGTAATGACAATGCCGTTTTGGTAGTTACACATTATCAACGCTTGCTCGATTATATCGTGCCCGATTTCGTTCATGTTTTGTACGATGGGCGCATTGTAAAATCGGGAACGAAGGAACTGGCGCTGGAACTGGAAGAAAGAGGTTATGATTTTATTAAAAATGAAATAGGTGTAAAAGAAGAAGTATAATTATAATGTACGGAGGTTAAAAAAATATTGAATGAATAGTATAGAACATTTTAAACAACATTTTGAGCAGCTGCAATCCGGGAATGGGCTAAATGGTTTGGGCACTTTACAAAGAGCTGCCTTTAACGATTTCAGCAAGATGGGAATCCCCAATGCAAAGCATGAAGAGTGGAAGTACACACGCATAGGATCTTTATTTAATAAGGACTATGAATTCCCTGTAAAACCGGCAAACCTTTCAGAAGAGGATTTGAATACCGTTAGATTGCCTGGCTATAAAGAGTCCAACGAATTATTTTTTATAAATGGAATATTTTCCCATTCACTTTCAACCATTCGTTCAGACCGAATTGGTCGTATTGCCTTTGGACGAAGCGGCCAGAAGTGAATACAAGGATATCGTTGCCAACAACCTCGGCCATAGCGGTAAATATTTAAAAGATGGCATCAATGCGCTCAACACTGCATTTGTACAAGGTGGCGTTTATATTCATGTAAAAAAAGGAGAATCCACAGAGCACCCGGTTTACATCTATAATATTACAGACTCACGTTCTGCAAATATTTTTTCACAGCCGCGAAGCCTTGTCCACGTCAGTGAAAATGCGAATGTTCAAATTGTGGAAACTTATTTTACCATTGGCGCAGGTGAAAGTTTTACAAACCAGGTAATGGAAATAGTTGTTGAAAAAGATGCGACGCTTGAATATTACAAAATTCAAAATGACGCGAACCATACTAACCAGGTAAGCACTACACATATCCGCCAGCTCGGAAAAAGTTCTATACATGCTGTAACCATTTCATTGGATGGAAATATTGTCCGCAATAACATGAATGTTGTTTTGGATGCGGAGCATAGCGAGGCACATTTATATGGATTGTATTTCCCCACGGGCAACACCCATATAGATAACCATACCGTTGTAGATAATGTAAAGCCCAACTGTTTCAGCAATGAATTGTATAAAGGCATTTTGACGGATAAATCAACGTGGCGTATTCAATGGAAAAATATTTGTTCAGCCCGGTGCACAAAAAACAAATGCCTATCAATCCAATAAAAATATTTTGCTCTCCGATGCAGCAAGCGTTAATGCCAAACCACAATTGGAAATCTATGCCGACGATGTAAAATGTTCGCATGGTTGTACAGTTGGCCGGCTGGATGAAGAAGGTTTATTTTATTTACGCTCAAGAGGAATTCCGTTAAAAATTGCGCGTGCCTTACTGGTACATTCCTTTGCTGTGGATATTCTTGAACATATAAAACCGGAGCCGATCCGCGATTACGTTGACCAATTAATTTCAGAACGTTTAGAATTTGATATTACATGACAGAAACTGTTGCCATACAAAAAGGCCTTGACGTTTATGCCATCCGCAAACAATTCCCGGTTTTAAACCGCGAAGTAAAAGGCAAGCCTTTGGTATATTTTGATAATGCGGCTACTACGC
The DNA here is from genome assembly GCA_963756945.1 of uncultured Chitinophagaceae bacterium. Lineage (GTDB taxonomy): Bacteria > Bacteroidota > Bacteroidia > Chitinophagales > Chitinophagaceae > Ginsengibacter. The sequence goes on from CAVWQJ010000029.1 coordinate 73,173, forward strand.
AAAAACCAAAATCGGTCATAGATGCATTGGTGGATTATTATACAAATTACAATGCAAATATTCACCGCGGCATTCATACGCTGGCTGAAGAAGCAACGCTTGCTTTTGAAAATACAAGGGATGCAGTAAAACAATTTATTAATGCTGAAACCAGGGAACAGGTCATTTTTACCCGCGGCACTACGGAAGGAATTAACGCGGTCGCCTACACGTGGGGCAGGCAAAATATAAAGGCCGGTGATGAAATTATTATTTCCACTATGGAACATCATTCTAATATTGTTCCGTGGCAAATATTGTGTGAAGAAAAAAATGCTGTATTAAGAATCATTCCGGTTAACGAAGAAGGAGAGTTATTGCCCGGTGCATACGAAAACCTCCTAAGCTCTAAAACGAAATTGGTATCCATTGTACATGCGTCCAATGCACTTGGAACGGTAAATCCTGTTAAGCAAATAATTGATACTGCACACAATGCCGGCGCACTCGTTTTGGTAGACGGTGCCCAATCTGCTGTTCATCTTGATATTGATGTACAGGATTTGGATTGTGATTTTTTTGCTTTTTCTGCACATAAGTTATATGGGCCAACAGGCGTAGGTATTTTATATGGAAAAAGACATGTATTGGAAAGCATGCCTCCATTCCAGGGTGGCGGTGAAATGATACGTGAAGTAACTTTTGAAAAAACAACCTACAACGATTTGCCTTATAAATTTGAAGCAGGCACACCAAATATTGCGGATGTTATTGCATTTAAATCAGCAATTGATTTTATCATCCATACCGGAAAGGAAAATATAAGGAATCATGAAAGCCAGTTACTGGAATATGCCACCGGACAACTGGAGCAAATAAAGGGTTTACATATTATAGGACAGGCTAAAGAAAAAGTAAGTGTTATTTCATTTGTGATCGAGAATCTACATCCGCAGGACATAGGAATTTTATTGGATAATGCGGGTATCGCTGTACGCACGGGTCACCATTGCACGCAACCTTTAATGGATCGCTTTGGTATTCCGGGAACAACCAGGGCATCATTCGCTGTTTATAATACAAATGACGAAATTGATACACTTATTGAAGGTTTGCACAAAGCAATCAAAATGCTATCATAATGGATACACCTAAAACCATAGACGCAACGGAGAGTGAAATAGTGGAAGAATTTTCGCTGTTCGATTCCTGGGATGATAAATATGAATACATAATTGACCTTGGGAAAAAGTTGCCGGCATTAGATGATAAATACAAAATTGACGAGAACAGGGTTCGCGGTTGCCAGTCAACTGTGTACCTGGCAGCAGACTACAGAAATGGAAAGATATTCTTTAAGGCAGATAGTGATGCAGTAATTGTAAAGGGATTGATCAGCATGCTTATAAGAGTATTATCAGGCCATACTCCTGATGAAATTTCAGAAGCCAAATTAAATTTTATCCGGGAAATAGGGATGATGACACATTTGGCGCAAACCCGCTCCAATGGCTTGCTTTCGATGGTAAAGCAAATGAAAAATTATGCATTGGCTTTTAAAATTAAAAATGAAACATTAGCAAAAGAATCATGAATACAGAGGCGTTAAAAGAAAAGGTAATTGAGTGTTTGCAGACAATTTTCGATCCTGAAATACCGGTAAACATTTATGAGCTCGGGCTGATTTATGAAGTAGATATTTTGCCTGTGGGAAACGTACAGATCGTGATGACATTAACTGCACCCAGTTGCCCTGCCGCTCAATCCCTGCCTGTGGAAGTGGATCAGAAAGTAAAAGAAATAGAAGGCGTGAATGATGTGCATGTGTCTGTTACCTGGAATCCTCCATGGGACAAAAGCATGATGTCTGAGGCTGCGCAACTGGAACTTGGAATGTTATAAAAAAAGAATTTCTAATAAAAATCATTTAAATAAAAAATATTATGGCCAGGATAAGTTTAGATAGTTTGATGGGCAATAGTGGCCCAAGCTATTCAGAAATTATAGTAGCTCCCTACAGGGAAGAATTAGTAAGCGCAGGTTTTCAGCAAATGCTTACTCCTGAAGATGTAGATAAAGTATTGGATAAAAATGACGATAAAATAATATTAGTAGTATTGAACTCCGTGTGCGGTTGCTCTGCACGGGTAGGAAGGCCCGGCACCCTGCTGTCGTTATTCAACGATGTTGTGCCGGATGTAAGGGCAACATTATTTGCTGGAATGGAAAAAGAAGCGGTAGCACATTTCAGAACAAAATACTTACCCGGACTTACCCCTACTTCGCCCAACATAGCGATTTTCAAAAACGGAAAGCTGGTACATATTTTACACAGGCATCAAATAGAATCAAGGTCGGCACAGCAAATTGCTGAAGAATTAACTGGCGTGTATGATACGGTGTGCACAAAAAAGAATGAAGAAGGAAATAAAGAAGAACTTCGCCGGTTTTTTACAGAAAGATACCACGTAGATCCATTGAACTTATCAACCCAATAATAATTTTATGAAAATTAGCTCCCAGGAAGAATATGGTCTGCGTTTATTGGTTCGGATTGCCTGCTGCAAATCTGAAGAAGGAATGAGCATTCCCCAGCTGACTGAGGCGGAAGGGTTAAGCAGTCATTATATTGCAAAGCTTGCAAGGACGCTTCGGATAGCGGGTTTTATCAACAGCACCCCGGGAAATAAAGGAGGATACATATTAGCCAGGCCGGCAGCTGAAATTAATATCAATGAAGTTTTGAAAGCATTGGGAGGGTCCCTCTTCGATACCGGATTTTGCGGCCTTCATCCGGGTAATTTAAATCTTTGTACCAATTCAGTGGACTGCTCTTTACGTTCGCTTTGGCAAATGATTCAATTCAGTGTTGATCAGTTGCTCGATAAGGTTACGCTCCATAATTTAATAAACACAGAAGAAAAGTCGGCAAAAATTTTACACCAGATATTGAAACAAACGTAAAGCTTGCCTGGTTAATTCAATGAATTTTTATTTTCATCATTACGATTTAACCTCTCCCAACAATATAAATCCTGCTATTTTTAAACCAGCTTTTATCAATGTTGCCCTTGAAGCAATATTTTCCATGCCCGTTCGGGCTGCAGGAATCCTGCCTGTGAGATAACATTGTTTTTTTAGTTCCTGGATTAAAAAACTTCCTAATCCTTTTCTGCGAAAGTCTTCTTTCACTTCCATATATAAATCTGCAAACGGCATATTATAATGAAGAAGAAATCCTCCTGTTGCTACTACCTCATTGTTTACTTCTAAAATATACTCCCCTACAGGCTCAGCCTTGTGTTCAAAAACAACATCGTTTTCACCGCGTCTTCTGAATAGTACATCATTTATTTTGAGGTCAGTGGTTATACCCGCTTCCAATAAAATTGTATTGGCATTTATGTTTTGTGCAAATTCAAATAGCATTGAGGCCAATAAAAGGTCATTGCTCTGGCATTCTATAAAAATTGATTTTGAAACCTGTAACAATTTTAAGAAAGCGGTGGAAGATAAATTTCTAAACTGAGGAATGATATAAAATTCAAAAACTGCATCCCTGTCGTTCAACTTTTCATTGCCTTTTACAGAACCGTATCCTATTTTTTCTTCGTTACAGTTAATAATGTAACTATCTGTCCATCCTCTTTCATGACATGCATTATAGCGGATTTGAAAATTATTTTCCTGTAAAAATAAATTTCGCAAATGCAAAATTTCTTCCAGGTTGGTTTTAGTTACCTCAGGTGTCATTTGCGATGTGTTTAATCTCGTAATTTCAAAACCGGTTAAGGTTTAGTCAGCCTTTTTGTAAGATTCGTTTGATCTTTCAAATTCATAAAGCAAACCGGATGAAAGATTTTGATAAAATTATTATAGCAAGGTCTTCGATATATCCGGGTTCATCTTAAAATTAAATGCCTTTTATGCTTAACTAAATTTTACAAAGGAGTAATTTTTAGATTTTTAAATTCCCCTTCTGACATGTAACCTACCCAAAGCCCAACAGAGCCGGTCTTTACTCCTGGCAATTGTTCAACCACCAGGCTTGCTGTCTTTTCATTATTTACAAACACGCTTATCTTAGGAAAATTTATTTCGATAGTGGCGTGAAACCAATCATCGGGATTCGGTGATTAGCAATTTTACTTTCATATTTGCCCGGAAAATCCTGTCTTAGTTGTTGCCAGGGATGATCGGGCATAGAAATATATTGAATGGAATGCGTGTTTCTTTCAGGATTGAAAAAATTAAAAGGTCTGAAATATATGGCATCAAAAGTTTTGCCGTCAATAAGATGAAAAGCAACACCTACAAAACTTTGACCTTGCAGATTTTTTCCTTTCAAATCAACTTCTATTTTGCCGTTGGTAAATGAATAATCTTTTAACCAAATAGCACCTTCGCTTTCTTTAGCATTAAAAATTACTACACTATCAAGCCTGACATCTCTATCAAAATTCCCCCATTTTGTACTGTCACTTACAGCAGATAAGTCGGGTGTGTAAGTGGATTGCTGTCCAAAACAAATTTGACTCATATACAAAGTTGTGATGACGAAAATCGTATTTAGCCTATTTGTTTTTTTCATCTTTTCAAAAGTTTTATAATTATTGTTTGCAAAAATTATTACTCCGTTCTCAAACTCTTTACCGGGTTTGCAACCGCTGCTTTTATTGCCTGGAAACTGATCGTCGCCAGGGCAATGATTATTGCAACAAGTCCGCCCACAGCAAATAACCACCAACTGATGTTGATGCGATAAACATAATCCTGCAACCATTGATGCATGAAATACCATGCAAGGGGTGTGGCAATTAAAAACGCAATTGAAATAAGAATGATAAACTCTTTTGAGAATAAATAAACGATGTTGCCCGCAGTTGCACCAAGCACTTTACGGATACCAACCTCTTTAATCCGCTGCACCGCCATGAACGACGCTAAACCATACAATCCAAGACAGCTAAGGAATATCGCGATGGCTGCAAAAATTTTATACAATTGCGACAGCTGGTTTTCCTGTTTGTAAAAGCTCTCGATTTTATCATCAAGAAACCTGTATTCGTAAACAAAACCCGGAAATGTTTGCTCCCATATTTTTTTAACAGATTGCAGTGTAGAAGAAATATTTTTTGTTTCAAGTTTTATTCCTGCCTGGCTGTACATAGTCACGTTTGTGGTAATAAGCAATGGTGCAAGATCGTTACGAAAAGATCTGTCATTAAAATCTTTCAATACACCAACAACGGGGCATTTTATCCGATCCTCCCATATGCTTATTTCTTTGTTCAGTATATCCTCCGGTCTTTTAAGTCCTAAACTTTTAACGAAGGATTCATTAACCAAAAATTCTCTTGTCATTTTTGAAGGTTGTAAATTCCTTCCGGCTACCAGTTGTAATTTATAGGCCGGCACATATTCGTTGTCGGCGAATTTAGTGATGGCTTTAAAATCTTCTTCTTTTGTTGCATGGTCAAACCTGAATGTGCTCCACATATCGTTAGCATCTTCCACCGGTGTGTTGGAACTGAAGCTTACCGCTTGCACGCCGTTTGTTGACAGCAATTGCTGCCTTAAATAATTCTCCCTGCTGAACCAGGTGGTATCTACGCGGAAGGGAACATTTATAATGGCATCTTTATCGAATCCTAAGGGTTGATCCATAAAATAATTCATTTGCTGCACAATTATGAGTGTTCCGATGATGAGTGCCTGTGCAACTATGAATTGAAATACAACCAATCCTCTTCGCAATGAAATCCCTTTAACACTATTTACTGTTAGTTTACTTTTTAAAGCATTAACGGGATTAAAACGTGATAACACAATGGAAGGATAAAAACCGGCAAGTGCCGTTACAACAATTGTTACAATCAAAAGAAATAAAATAACCGCGGGATTACTGAATATGTTGAACAAAAGCGAAAGCTCTAAAAGTTGATTTACATAAGGCAAAGCAAGAAGCGTCATACCTGCTGCAAGTATTACGGCAACCATAACTATCAAAAATGTTTCAATAATAAATTGGGTGCGCAACTGAGATTTATTACTCCCCAAAACTTTTCTTACGCCCACCTCCTTGGCACGATTAACAGCTTGCGCAGTGGAGAGATTGATAAAGTTTACGCAGGCAATTAGAAGTATGAATGCTGCGATCAGCCACAATACATTGACCAGTTGGTGACTGATAGCCTTATTGCTATAGTTACCTGTTTGTGTATCATAATGAACGGCGGTTAATTGTTGTATAATATGACTGTCCGTATTTTCAGACGATTGAACCTTTTTTGAATATGCCTTTAGTTGCTGATTAAAATTATCAACAGAAGCATTCGGAGGCAACATAACGTAGCAACCATACCCTGAATTCGTTCTATCTTCCCAATTGGTGGATGTTGCCAATAGACTTCCTGTAAAGCCTGTTCCATAAGCCACAACAATTTTTAACTGAAAGTCTGTATTTGCAGGTATGGTAGCGAGAATACCCGAAACCTTCAGGGCTTCGGTGCCGTGCTCAAATATATAGCCGCCTACCTCTATTTTAATGGTCTTTCCTATCGCTTTTTTCCAGTCACCAAAATACTTTTCTGCAATCTCTTTTGTAAGAAATACATTATTCGGTTCTTTTAATGATTCATACGAACCTGCGAGCAACGGGAAATCAAACATTTTAAAGAATGAAGGTTCTGTAAAAAAAACACCTCTGGTTTCTTTAAATGCCTTTATCGTTGTTCCGTTACCGTCTGTTATCAGCAACTTATCATCGTGGCTTGCAAAAATTGGGGCTACTTGTTCTATCTGGGGGAAAGACGTTTTTAATCCTTTAGGCATCGGGAACGGAACATCTTTCCCATAAGTGATATTGGCATCCTCCGCATGATGATATTCCGTTAATACACGATAGATGCGATCTTTCTTTGAGTGAAAATTATCAAAGCTTGTTTGATATTGAATAATTATAAAGATCATCATACAAACGGCAATACCAACGGTTAATCCTGCTAAGTTGATAATAGTGTAATTCCTATTGCGGGTCAAACTCCTGAATGCGGTTTTAAAATAATTTTTTAACATAAAAGTTGATTTTTGACATATGGCTTTGTGATGTACAATTTTATTATCAAATTTAAAATTAACTACCCTGTTCAAATCGCTCTGAAAGTCATGGAGGAAGGCTCTAATAATTAATTTGCTTCTTTAATAATTGTTTTTATAGCATAAGCGTGTGACGCAATAATTCTCAATTAATATTCCATTGTTTATTTATAAAAAGTTGTCTTCATTCATTTTCAAATTTTCAAATGATAAAAATTTCAAATTGGCTATTCCGTCCTCAAACTCTTCACAGGATTAGCTATTGCTGCTTTTATTGCCTGGAAGCTCACAGTGAATAATGTAATGATTAAAGCGCCTGCGCCCGCCTATGGCGAAAATCCACCACGAAAGGTTAATGCGGTAGTGATAATTCTGCAACCATCCATGCATGAAATAATAAGAAAGCGGAACGGCAATAAAAAAGGAAATAATAACAAGCATTACAAAATCTTTAGAAAGCAGGTTCCAATAACATTAACTGATGCTCCTAAAACTTTTCTTACACCAATTTCTTTTTTTCGTTGCTCTGCTACAAATGAAGTGAGGCCAAATAATCCCAGGCAGGAAATAACTAACGGCAAGAATGGCAAAAAATCCGGAAAGCTTGCCAATGCGTTCTTCATCACCAAATTTTTTTGCATAATCATCATCGACAAACTTGTATTCAAACGGCTGTTGCGAATTGAATTTTTTAAATACAGGTTCAATCTTACTTAAAGCGGCTTTGGCGCTTACGGCTGGATTTAATTTAACGATGGCGATATTGCCCGGGTATGATAATAGCGGTATAAATTATAGGTCTTATTTCATCATACGGAGATTCAATAACCATATTTTTAATAATGCCAATTACTTTAAGGGGTTTATCCCACCATGTCATTGTTTGGCCTACAGGGTCTTTTAAATTCATATAATTTACGGCGGCTTCATTGAGAATAACAGCTGACGAATCCGTTGCGAAATCTTTTGAAAACCCTCTTCCTTCCTTCACTTGCCAGTCAATGGTTTTGCCATAATCATACGATGCGCTTACTACTCCAAAATCAGTAGAGAGATTTGGGTCTTTGCCGGGCCAGCTAAAGCCACTGGTACTGTTCCAAATACCGGTGGTGGGGCTTTCGGATTCTGCAACGATGTTACGGCTCCTGTTTGAATCAATTCATTTTTATCGCATCAAAGTGTACGTGAACAGATGAATCACCTGTGGATATGCTGATAAGATTTGCACGCGAATAACCTACAGGCCGGTTTTTGCAAACTGTATTTGGTGGTACACCATGATAGTTCCGATAATAAGTGCCACTGAAACTGTAAACTGTACTACCACGAGATACCTTGCGAGGCAACGCGGCATAACGCCCGGCTTTAAAAGTTCCTTTTAAAACTTTTACAGGCTTGAAGGAGGACAAATAAAAAGCCGGGTAACTGCCAGCAATAAACGCAGTGATAACAATAAATGACAAAACTGATTAACCAGAAGAAAGCGTTGCTCCATAAGATAGCGGTTTGCTTACCGGAAACATCGTTGAAAAATGGTAATGCAAGTTGCACGAAGTAATATTGCCAGTGCAAACGCAAGTACTACAGTAAGTAATGACTCACTAAAAAATTGCCATATTAATTGTTTACGCAAAGACCCAATTGTTTTTCGTATCCCAACTTCCCTGGCACGCTTTTCACTTTTTGCCGTGCTGAGATTCATGAAATTGATACACGCCAGCAGCAAAACAAATATGCCGATAATGGCAAACATGTTTACATACTTTATCGCGCCGCCTGTATTTAGCCATTTTTAAATTCCGAATACAAATGCCATTTACTCATGGGCTGTAAAAACAAAGACGGCTTCTTTTTTTGCAACTGCGCATTTACCTTATTCAACTTGGCATCTTTAATCTTTGCAGAAACTTTATTAAAATCCCCGTTATCGTTTAGCTGAACAAACACCGTAGTGAAATTTGGCCGCCACGGATCTTCCATGTCTTTTAATTCGTTGTTGCTCTTATACCAAAAATCCCAGGATGAAATAAAATTCAGATTTGCCAGAGCCGAGTTCTGTGGAAAATCCTCGTACACACCGGCAACTTTTAACGGTGGCATCTGGTCACTTTAATAATTTTATTCATCGCGTCATCTTTACCAAAATATGCTTTGGCTGCGGAAGCAGAAAGCAATACAGATGATGGATCATCGAGGCTATTTCTTTTACCTTGCAACATATTCAAGCGAAAACATATCAGGCATTTCTTTTTCAAAATACCCACCGGTTTCTTTTAATTTTTTATCCCCGATAGTTACGAGATGATCTCCCCAATTAACCGCCATGGCAAGATGCTTAAAATCGCTGCCATAATTCTTACGCAATTCGTTTGACAAGCGGATACGGCATATTCCACCATGTTTGTACTTCGCCATTGTTCGTTACGTTCTGTATCACCTGCGCAATACGATCATAATTTTTAAAATTTTTGTTGAACGAAAGCTCATCGTGCATCCATAAGCCAATCAGTATGGCAACCATCATCCCGATAGATAGTCCCGCAATATTGATGAAAGAATGGAGCGTATCTTTTATCAAGACTTCGCCACGCAATTTTAAAATTGTTTTTAAACATGGTTGATTAGTTGATAATTAAAAGTTGTATCACTTTTGACTTTTGACTTTTGCTTATTCCGTTCTTAAACTTCTCACGGCATTTGCTCATCGTACCTGTGTATTACCCTTAAGACAGATAATCATCGTTCAGTATTTTCGTTCCGTTCTTAATTGCATCACTCCGTCCTCAAACTCTTCACCGGGTTTGCAATCGCCGCTTTTACTGCCTGGAAACTGACTGTAAACAGGGTAATTAATAGTGCACCTCCTCCGGCCAGGCCGAATATCCACCATGATATATCGGTGCGATATTCATATTTCTGCAACCACTGATCCATAAAATAATAAGCTATCGGAACCGCAATGACGAATGCAAGCAAAACAAGCAGTATAAATTCTTTTGAAAGTAAGCTCCACAGATTAATAACGAAGCGCCCAATATTTTTCTCACACCAATTTCTTTGATACGTTGTGCAGCAACAAATGATGCCAAGCCAAAAATACCGAGGCATGAAATGAAAATGGCAAGTATTGCAAATACAGTTGACAAAGTACCGATACGTTGTTCCGCAGCGAACTTTCTTCCATACTCATCCTCCACAAACTTATAATCAAACAGGCCATCAGGATTAAGTCTCTTGAAAACAGGCTGAATGAGGCTTATCGCTTTTGCAGGGCTTAATTGTGGGTTCAGCCTGATAGTAATAACCGGCCCCACCTGTGGAACCATAAAATATATACTTTGCTGAACGGGCTTGAAAGGCGAATCAGTGATCATGTCTTTAATTACACCCACTACGGTAAACTTATTATTATTGAATGTTATCGTCTTACCAACCGGGTCGGCTAAACGCATATATTTTACTGCCGCCTCATTTAACATCACCGCGGCATTATCCGTTTGAAAATTCCTGGAGAAGTCGCGGCCCGCCACAAATTTCCAACCGACCGTTTTGCCAAAATCATAACTTACAGCTGAAAGCACAAAAGCCATTTTCGGCAATTTGGGATCTTTACCATCCCATTCAATCCTGTCATCAAAATAATTATTCTCTGTAGTCGCACTCGAAGACTCTGCAATTTCAATTGCTCCACCAGACGCAAGCACCTCCTTACGCAAAACATCATTCTTTCCATTCAGATCTGCTGTATTCATATTGAAACGGATCAATCCATTTCTATCATAGCCAATGGGCCGGTTTTGTGCATACTGAATCTGGCGATATACAACAATGGTCCCGATGATCAGGATAATTGAAACCGTAAACTGAAGTGCTACCATTATCCTGCGGGGTATCGCCGCTGATTTGCCTGCACGAAAAGTTCCTTTCAATACTTTAACCGGGCCGAATGAGGAAAAATACATTGCCGGATAACTCCCCGAAACAAGCGCCGTGATGACGATGAACAGGATGGATATGATCCAGAATGCGGGATTATCAAAAGGAAAATCGATTTTCTTCTGCGCTATTTCATTGAACCAACCAAAGCTCAAAAAAACAATTGCCGATGCTTATTACAAATGAAATAATTACAATAAAAAAAGATTCACTGAGAAATTGCTTTACCAACTGGCTTCGCAATGAACCAATGGTTTTACGAATGCCAACTTCTTTTGCTCTTTTCTCAGACCGGGCCGTACTTAGGTTCATAAAGTTTATACAGGCCAGCAGCAGTACAAATATGCCAATCATGCCAAACAACCACACCAGTTGAATTTGCCCTCCTTCATGCACACCGTTTTTCCATTCAGACCTCAGGTGCCAATCCTTCATTGGATGCAAGAACAGAGCAACATTATCTCCTGCAGTTTTTGGCCTTCCGCTTTTTATCCTGTTCCAATAAACTTCTTTGATAGCGCCGGATATTTTTTGCATTGAAATATTGCCATTAACCTGTGCAAAAACGAGGAAAGAACTATTCTCCCAGTTATCGAGGTTGCTTTTTACGTTATCATTTATATTTGCGAGCAAACTAAACGGGCAAAAAAAACTTACATTTTGAAATCTCGAGTTGGACGGAAAATCTTTAAATACACCCGCAACTTTTACCGGTATCGTGTTGCCTAGTTTTAAAATTTTGCCCTGTCGGATCAGAGTCGCCAAACAGGGCGGTTGCAAGAGACTTATTTATGAGAATAGTATTGGGATCACTAAAACCAACTCCCGGCCCTTCCAGCATTTTGAACGTAAAAATTTTGAGAAAAGACGGTTCAACGTACATGCCCGGCCGTGAAAATTGCTTGTCATCAAGACCAACCATTTGTTCATTGCTTTCCGAAGCCAGGGCTACCTGTTTGAAATAATTATTATAACTCGTTCTTAATTCTGCCGCCAGCGGGATCGGAAAATGGTTGCTGTTATCAGCAACAAAAGATTCCCGTTCACCGTTTCTTTTCGGGCAAGCTGGGCGATATTATCATAATTTTCATTATACTTATCAAATGACAACTCATCCCAAACCCATAAACCGATAAGCATTGCTACGGCCATGCCTACTGCGAGACCGCCGATGTTGATAAAGAAGTAATCTTATTCCTGGGATAAATTTCTCCAGGCGATTTTGAAATAATTTTTTATCATAAAGAAGTTTTAATTTGTATGTATTACGTTATAAGTTCTATTGGCGATTGGCTATTCACGATTATCATTCCGTTCTCAAACTCTTTACAGGATTTGCAATTGCAGCCTGCACACATTTAAAACCAATGGTGAGCATTGCGATAAGCAAGGTTATAACACCTGCCAGCGCAAACATCCACCAACTGATATTTATCCGGTATGCAAAATCCTGTAACCATTTGTTTGCCGCCCACCATGCGAGTGGTGATGCAATCAAAATGGCTATTGCAACGAGAGCAATAAAATCTTTTGAAAGCAATATGGTAACTTGTGAAACAGATGCACCTAAAACTTTCCTGATGCCAATTTCTTTTATTCTTCTTTCAGCGGCAAACACAGACAAGCCGAATAATCCAATACAGGCTATTCCGAGTGCTATGCCGGTAAACAACTCAAGAATAACTGCAAGCTTTTGATCGGACGACCACAGCTTTGAAAAATTCTGGTCTTCGAAATAATATTCAAAAGGATATCCAGGTTGATATAAATTCCATTGTTGTTTCAGATAGGCCAATGTTGAAGAAATGTCATTGGGATTTACCCGAACCGCAACGTTCCACCAATAGCGAGGATTTGCACCTATTAATAATGGTTTGATAGTATTTGAAAAATTTTCAAAATGAAAATCTTTTACCACTCCAATCACACGTCCTTTTATAATATCATCCGGGCCGTCACCAAAAGTTGAAAGCGTTTTACCGACAGCGTTATTTGAATTCCAGCCTAATTGCTTAACTGCCGTTTCATTTAAAATATAACCGAAAGAATCTGTAGACATTTGAGGATTAAAATCTCTTCCGTTTAAAAGTTGGAAGCCCATTGTTTTTGTTATATCCCAATCACCGCGTATATACCATAAAGGAACAAATTGATCTTTTGTTTTTCCTTCCGGTATAAATACATCCTGGTTTTCGTATGCTTCTTTTCCGGGTAAATAATTGAGCATGGTTACAGCTTGCACAGACTTATATTTTAATATGTCTGTTTTTAAAGCTTCCTTTTTATCAGTTGAAAGATCTCCATGAAAAGGGAATACAATTAATTGATCCTTTTGAAAACCCAAATCCGAATTATTCATGAAAGAAATTTGCCTGCCAACTATTATTACACCAATAATTAAAGTAAGCGAAATGGTAAACTGGCCAACAATTAAGAGGCGGCGCAAAGAGACTCCGTCGCGATTAGAATTGAATGAGCTTTTAAAAAGCTTTACCGGGGCTAATCCTGATAAATAAAATGCCGGATATCCACCTGAAAACAATATTACCAATATCAAAGTGCCTGCAAGAATTGACAGCAAAACAGGATGAAATATTTGCAACAGGTTCATCTCTTTGCCGGTCAAATGATTTACAAAAGGCAAAGAGAAAAAAACGATAACTAATGATATAATAACTGCAATAAGACACTGCACAACAGATTCAAATAAAAATTGCCTGACAAGATTTTTTCGTAGTGCACCAACAACTTTTCTCACCACAATTTCCTTACTTCTTATTGAAGCCGAAGCCGTAGAAAGGTTTATAAAGTTTACACAAGAAAGAAGTAAGATTAATATCGCTATTACGCCAAATAGTAAAACGTAATTATAATTTCCATTCGGCTCAAGTTCCACACGCAGGTTTGAATGCAGGTGAATACTGCGTAACGGTTGCAGGTAAACATTTATTCCATGCCCGTTTTTCTTTTGAAAATCAGACCAACTCACACCTCTCTTTTCGGTTATCTGCGCAGCAAAATTTTTTACAACAATATCCCCGATTTTCTTCGCTAATGCATTTACCGAAACATCCGGCCGGGTAACTATATAAGTAAACATGTAAGGTATCAGCCAGTTATCCTTATGTCCTGGTTAAGCGAAGAAAAAGAAAGCAGGAAATTAAAATGAAAATGTGATTGCGCGGGAAGATCGTTTATGACCCCGGTTATTTTATAGCCTTTATGCTCACCTTCTATTCTAATAATTTTATTCAGCGCATTTGCTGTGCCGAAATATTTTAGCGCTGTTGATTTATCTATTATTAAAGTGTTTGGTTCCGTAAGCGCTTTCTGAGGATTGCCGGAAATAAAATTAAATGTAAATACATTAAAGACACTTGAGTCCGCATACATAAAATTGGTTTCATAAAAGCGCTTATCATCATATACAAAAAGCGCCTTTGCATCGCGGTTTTTTACAATGCGTACTACATTATTAATTTCAGGCAATGCTGATTTAAGTGCCGGCGCAAGCGGCATCGGGGTCAATGGGTTATTAAAATCAGGGCCCATATCCATTGCAATGCGATAAATATGATCGTTGTTTTTATTAAACGTATCATAGCTTAATTCATCATTTATGAAAAGAGCAATAACAATAAATGCAGTCAACCCGATAGACAGGCCGCCAACACTGATCCATGTATTCAGCCTGTTTTTGGAAAAACTTCTCAGAGCCGTTTTCCAGTAATTTCTAAACATTACATAATTTTTAAAAGTTAATAATCGTTTCCGAAAATTTTCTCATGTAATACTTTTTGAAATAGAATCCCGAAATAATTTCTATCCCTTGTTCTGTTCTCAAACTCTTCACAGGATTTGCAACTGCGGCCCTTATTGCCTGGAAGCTGTTTGTGCATATTGCGATAATTACTTCAATCATCGCCGCAACTAAAAATAGCCACCAATAGTATCTATCCTGTAGGCGAAATCTATTCACTTTTGTTTTCGATTTTAAGATTGGCGAAGCTTCCTCCCGAATTGTTTCCCACCCAAAGTGCAATGCCGCCATTGCTACTGGAATTTAATCTTTCAACTTGCAATGAGGGCTGTTTTTCCCCATTCACAAAAACGGATATTGTTTTACCCTCAACAATTATTTTCGCATGAAACCAATCGTCTGCCCCCGGAGGCGTCGCAATCTTATTTTCATATTTACCGGGAAATTCGTTACGCAATTTCTCCCAGCCGTAATCGGGGCTACTAATATATTGCACAGCATGTGAGCGCCGTGTTGCATCATCACTATTAAAATTGAAAGGCCTGAAATAAATCGCTTCGTAGTGCGTAAGGTCTTGTCCATGAAAAGCGATGCCTACAAAACTTTGTTGCATTTTACTGCTCCCTTTAATATCGCATTCAATGATACCGTCTGAAAAATCGGCGCCTTTTAGTATCATTGATCCATCATCAGGAACCTCATTAAATGCAATTCCTTTTT
The DNA here is from genome assembly GCA_963756945.1 of uncultured Chitinophagaceae bacterium. GTDB lineage: Bacteria > Bacteroidota > Bacteroidia > Chitinophagales > Chitinophagaceae > Ginsengibacter. Next base: position 88,666 of record CAVWQJ010000029.1, read on the forward strand.
TACCATTCTCATCAATAGAATGAACAATTCTGTTTACAACTTTCCACTGGGTTGTATCCCGGAGATCTGGTTGAATCACCTGGCTATAAAGTAAGGTATGAGCGAGAAAAAAGAGGACTGATATTAAACCAATTTTGATCATATAAAATTATTACCTGAATTAACAGCTACTTTTTAATTCGACGTTACTGCATCGCCATGGCCTCCTAAATTTTTAACTATCTCTATTCCGTTTTCAAACCTGCATGCCGGCAGGCTCTTCACCTATTATTATTTATTCAGTCCGTAATGATTTCACAGGATTAGACAATGCCGCTTTTATTGCCTGGAAGCTCACTGTAAGTAAAGCGATCAAAATTGCCGCAATGCCTGCGATAGCAAAAACCCACCAATTAATATTTATGCGGTAGGCAAAATCCTGCAACCAATTATGCATGGCCCACCACGTAACCGGGATTGAAATAATGAAGGCAATACTCACAAGTAGTAAAAATTCTTTCGAAACCAACAGCAATACATTTTGAACCGAAGCGCCCAATACTTTACGAATACCAATTTCTTTTGTGCGCTGTTCTATTATGAATGCAGAGAGGCCAAATAAACCAAGGCTGGCAATTATGATGGCAAGCACGGCGAATGCCGAAAATATTTGTTGAGTACGCTGTTCGCTTGCATAAAGTTTTGCGAAATTATCATCAAGAAAAGTATAACCCAAAGGTCCATCCGGGTTAAAACTATCCCATTGTTTTTTTAAATCAGCAAGAAAACCTTTTACGTCGGTTGTGTTTATTTTTATTATAAGGCCTCCATAGTTCCCGGTAAGCATCATCATCAGTGGCGCTACTTTTTGTTTTACAGATGCATAGTTAAAATCGCGAACAACACCCACTACTTTAAATTGCTGTTGCCCGGAACGCACTATTGTTTTTCCAATAGGATTTGTGCCGCCCCAGCCGAGTTCGTCAACAGCCGCTTCATTAATTAACACGCCTGAAGAATCTGTTGGAAAATCTTTTGAAAAATTTCTTCCCTGCGTTATTTGCATGCCCAATGTTTTCAGATAGTCATAATCTATATGAAAAATATTTGTATGAATTTCCGCACCGTTTCCCGATTCATTCTTCGGATAAATTTCCGTTCCATCCATAAAAGATATCACCGGGAGGATATCTTGAGATGCTTGCCGAAACGACCCGGTTATCCTTTAATAATTGCTGCTCAAAAGCATCCTGGTTGTCACCAAGCAATCTCGTATCGTTCATAAACAATACCTGTTCTTTATCGTAACCAAGCTTTTTATTTTGCATAAAATGCAGTTGCTGGTAAACGATGATGGTAGCCATGATCAATGCAATGGAAACAAAAAACTGGAATACCACGAGGCCACTCCGCAATGGTTTTCTCTGCGAGCCTTGCCCAGTTGATGAACCTTTTAAAACTTTAATAGCATTGAAAGATGATAAAAAGAAAGCAGGGTAAATTCCCGCCAAAATTCCGGCAAGTAAAGCCAATGACAGCATTATTAATACTGACCGGTAGCCGATAAAAAAACCAAAACCGATATTCTTGTTGGCAACCTGGTTGAAATAAGGTAACAACAAGTATATTAAAACATAGGAACACAGCATTGCAAAAAGTGTAAGCAAAACTGATTCTGTAAGAAATTGAAAAACCAGTTGCTTTTTCACTGAACCTAATACTTTGCGGATGCCTACTTCCCGGGCACGTTTTACGGCACGTGCCGTAGACAAGTTCGTAAAGTTTACACAGGCGAGCAGTAATATGAAGATAGCCAATGCGGAAAATATATACACATATTGAATGTCTCCGCTTGGCTCCAGCTCATATTTTGTATTCGAGTATAAGTGAATGTCAGTAAGAGGTTGCAGTGTAAAGACAAATGTGTTCACTGATTTCTGTGCTTCTGCAAGGCTTACACCCATATCATGTTGAATTTCCGGCACTACATATTTGGCAACCAGTTGCGGAAATTTTGCTTCGAGCTTTTTTGGATCTGTGTTTTTATCAAGCAGAAGGTAGGTATAAAACCCAATATTACTCCATGTCGGATTTGTTATATGCAAAGTGGAGAGGCTTAAAAATGCATCAAAATGAAAATGCGAATTATCGGGTACTTTATCGAAAACACCGGTTACCTTATACAATGTCTTCTGGGTTCCTATTGCTAAAGACTTCCCGATGGGCTCGCCAGCTCCGAAATATTTTTTTGCAAACTCTTTTGAAATCACAATACTGTTAGGGTCAACTAATGCATTTGCTGTGTTTCCCGCTAATAAAGGGATAGAAAACATTTGCAGGAACGTAGAATCTGCAAAAGCAAGGTGCTCTTCTTTAAATTGATTGTTATCGTATTTAATATAATCCGCTACACGCAAAATTCTCGTAAAAGCTTTTACCTCCGGAAATGCATTTTTAATTCCCGGGCCTACGCCATTATCTACATTCAGATAGCCCGCCATATTACCGTTACTGGTAACTCCCAAATTTATGCGATAAATATTTTTCGCCTCGGTGGGATAGGTATCATAACTCAGTTCATTATAAACAAATACAGCAATGAACATAAAACAGGTAAGGCCGATAGCCAAGCCAAAAATATTAATAAACGAAAAGGCCTTATTCTTTCTTAAATTTCTTAATGCGATTTTGAAATAATTCTTCAGCATTTTATTAATCTTGAATTTTAAGTTTACCGGATAATCAAATTATTTACCATTCAGTCCCTACTGCATAAAAACCTCATCAGTTACTCCGTCCTCAAACTTTTAACAGGGTTCCTCATAGCTGCAGCCATTGTATTTGCACTCACCACTACCAGCGTAAGCAACAATATAACCAGGCCGACTATCCCAAACATCCAGATGCTGATATTTATGTGGTAGTCGTATTTCAACAACCAATCATGCATGAACCACCAGGTGAGTGGAACTGCAATAACAAATGCTATTAAAACAAGCTTTAAAAATTCCTTTGATATAAGAAGCAGTAACTGCTGGACGGTAGCGCCCAACACTTTCCTGATACCAATCTCGCGTATTCGTTTTTCAATAGTAAATGATGCAAGACCGGCCAGGCCAAGGCAGCATATAAATATTGCGAGGCCGGCAAAGATGTTCGTGAGTTTGCTGATCAGTTCTTCAGTTGAAAATTTCTTTCCAAATTCCTTATCCACGAATTGGTATTCAAATGGAACAGCCGGATTATATTTTTTAAAGATCGTCCCGATTGATGCAAGCGCTTTTTGCGGTTTCACTGATGGCTTAAGCCTGATGCTAATCGAATTGGAATTGGCAGGCTCGAAGAAGATCATCATAGGATCAACAGGTGAAAAAGGAGAACCCATTACCATGTTATCGATCACGCCCACCACCGTAAAGTTTCGTCCATATTTCAACTGCATGCCAACCAAATTTTTAGAACCTATAACGTCGGCGGCGGCTTTGTTTAAAATGATCGAAGATGAATCGGAAGGTGTGCCGGAAAAATCTTTCCCTTGCAATACTTTTACACCAACCGTTTCGGTAAAGTCAACATCCGTAGATAATCCTGAAAAAATAATGTCAGCATTCGGCGCCTTTCCAGGCCAATCGGGAGCAGGAGACCTCCACCATATATCTGTAATAGGCGACATAGTCCTTGTAACCGAACCGATCATACCGCTTTGCAGTAATTCCTGTTTTATCACCGTAAAGTTTTTTTGTGTATCCGGCGATGTCGAAATCATAATAAGATTATTGGGGTCATAACCTACATCACGGTTCTTTATATGTTGTATTTGCTGGTAAACTATTATGGTTGCAGATATCAATAAGATGGAAATTACAAACTGCGATACCACCAGGATGCGGCGCGGCATAATAGCTCTCCGCCCGGGAAGAAAAGTTCCCTTCAAGACTTTGACGGGGCTAAACGAAGACAGGTATAGTGCGGGATAGCTGCCGGCAACAAGGCCTGTAAATAAAATGATGACAACCCCACCAAGCCAGAAGAGTGGCTGGCTGATATCTAAATAAAGGTGTTTATTAACTAATTGGTTAAAGGATGGCATCAATATAAATACAGCGGCTACTGAGAATACAAAAGCAAGCGATGCGAGTATTATTGATTCGCAAAAAAATTGCGCAACCAATTGTCCCCTGCCCGAACCGAGTGTTTTTCTTACCCCCACTTCTTTCGCCCTTTTTTCCGAACGTGCGGTTGACAGGTTCATAAAATTTACGCAGGCTATCAGTAATATTATTATTGCAATAATGGTAAAGAGCCTCACATATTCAATCATGCCGCCTACATTTTTCCCATCCTTGAAGTCGCTGTATAGTCTCCATTTACTCATAGGGAAGGCGAAGTAGGCGCTGATCTTTTTATCAGAAGGATCATGCTGTTGCTTGATCTCATTTATTTTTTTCTGAACCATTTGAAGATTAGCGCCGGGAACCGTTTGCACATACACATGCCATGATGAATTTTTCCAGTTAGCAAAATTTCTTTTCAGGTAGTCATTTAAAAAATTAAACTTGTTGATAAAATCAAACTGGAAAGTAGAATTGCCGGGAACGTCCTTAACAATGGCGGTAACTTTTGCATCATAATCATCATCTACTCTTATTACTTTATTTATAGGATCTTCTTTGCCGAATAAAGTACGTGCAGCGGATTCCGTTAGAACGATAGAATAGGCGTCGGGTAAGGCCGTGGCGGCATTTCCCTGTACAAATTTCCAGGAAAACATATCGAAGAAATGATCACCTACTGTATAGCCTTCCTTCTTCAATTTATTATCTCCATAAGTAAGAATATGTGATTGCCTGCCTGTTGTAACCACGGCTTGCTTCACCTGTGGTATGCCGCTCTCAATGGACGATGCAAGAGGCAATACCATATTTTCATCCGTAAAGGTTTGATTGTTGAAAGTACGGTGCGCCATCACCTGGTATATATCGTGGTAGTTTTTTTGAAACTTGTTATAGCCCAGTTCATCTTTAACCCAAAGGAGAATCAATATGGCGCAGGTCATACCGATGGTGAGGCCAAGAAGGTTGGTAAAGGAGAATCCTTTATTTCTTGATAAATTTCTCCAGGAAATTTTGAGATAGTTTTTTATCATGCTGAGTGATTGAAAGATGTATCGGAAATACTTTTCAACCAATGTACCAATGATACATGGCATTGATAACTAACATTTTGTATGAAATGGCGATATAAGAAAGTGTTCGTAATCGGACACTGTGAATGGCAAAGCGGACAGTTGAAAGGTGGCTTCTTTAAAAAGTTTTCCAGCGGAAAGATTAGCATTGAAAACTTTTACGGAAAACTTTGTGGCAACCTAAGGGAAACATTATCCAAGGATTGCGTCGGAGTCGGAAAATGTTTCTAACCCGGAGCCTTTTGCGGGCTCCTCGCAGAGACGTTCGAGGGTCGTACGACTTTGCGAAAAGTTTTCCTGTGGGGAGAATTGGAATTGAAAAACTTTTTCGGAAAACTTTGTGGCAATCTCAGGGTAACCACTACCCAGGGAGATTGCGTCGGAGCCGGAAAGTGTATTCAACGCAAAGCTCTATTAGGCTCCTCGCAAAGACGTGAAGACGTGCCACCACCCCATCACGCTTTGCGAAAAGTTTTCCTGTGTGTACAGGAATTGAAAAACTTTTTCCGGAAAACTTTGTGGCAATCTCAGGGTAACACTACCCAGGGAGATTGCGTCAGAGCCGGAAAGTGTATTCAACCAAGGCTTTATTAGGCTCCTCGCAAAGACATCATTCCGTCCTCAAACTCCTCACGGGGTTGGCAACGGCTGCCTTAATACTTTGATAACTCACCGTAAGCAATGCGATGCAGATTGTTATTATTCCTGCAACTACAAACATCCACCACTCAATATCAATTTTGTAAGCAAATTTTTGCAGCCAGTGATTCATGGCCCACCATGCCACAGGGAAGGCAACGAGTATGGCTATCCCAATAAGTTTTAAAAAATTACCGGAGAACATAGTAACAATATTTCCTAACAGATGCACCCAATACCTTACGCACTCCAATTTCCTTAACCCGTTGTGCTGCTACAAATGTTGCGAGGCCAAACAATCCAAGACATGATATTAAAATAGCGAGGAACGCAAAATAATCAGAAAGCTTGCTTACCACTTGCTCGCCCTTATAAAGATTGGCATATTCCAAATCAGAAAACTGGTAAGTGAATGGGAATTTAGGGTTCAATGTTTTACAGATGGTCTGCAAACCCGCTATTGCATCTTTCGCTTTGCCTGCACGGCTACGAACCAGGATGGTGCCCCACGGCCAGTTTTCATCGAGCCGTACAATAAGCGGATCAATAGGGTCGTGCATGGAACTGAAATGAAAATCTTGAATAACACCCACGATGGTACCGGGATGGTTTCCCCACGTAATTTGTTTGCCAATGGGATTGGTATAGCCTATTTTATTTATAGCGGTTTCGTTCAAAATGAAGCTGTTTGAGTCAGCATAATCTTTGGAAAAATCACGGCCGTCTTTTAATTGCAGCTTCATCGTTTTTACAAAATCATATCCCACTACCCCATCGGCAAATGATACGTTATTGTTTGGATCTTTGCCGGGCCAGCTTATACTACTGGTATGATGCTCGATAATCGTTGGTGAATTGCGCATCTTGGAGACATCTATAATAGAAGGCATTTTACTTACTTCATCTTTGAACACTTCATACTTATTTATCAACTCGCCCTCTATAGGAATGTAGATAAGATTTTCCCTGTCGTAGCCGAGGTTTTTAGTTTGAATAAAATCCATTTGCCGGTAGATCACGATCATGCCTACAATAAGAATGATGGAAAGCGCAAACTGGAAAACCACCAGCCCCTGCCTGAAGAAATGTAGCGGCACTGGCTAAACTTAAGCGTGCCTTTCAATACCCTTACCGGCTTTAATGAAGAAAGGAAAAATGCCGGATAGCTTCCCGCAACCAGGCCGGTAACAACAAGCAAACCGACCAAAGCGAACCAGGAAACAGGCTGGCTAACGGGAAGGTGTAACTGTTTGCCTGTAAGACCATTAAATGCCGGCAGCAACAATGCTGTGGTAACCACCGCGATGATCACAGACAATACTGTAAGCAACATCGCCTCGCCAATAAACTGCCCGATCAATGAAGAACGCTTCGCTCCTATCACTTTGCGCAGCCCCACTTCCTTTGCACGCTTTGATGCCCGTGCCGTGGCGAGGTTCATAAAATTGATACAGGCGATAAGCATGATAAAAATAGCCACCAGCGTAAAGAGGTTTACATATTCAATGCGGCCGCCATCTACCTTGCCATTGGTGAAATTGGAATGCAGGTATTTCTCCGGGAAAGGCTGCAGCGCCAGCTCGATTGACACGCCGGGATCTTTTTGCGAATAGCGGTAAATAAAATCTTTGATCTTTGCCTGCACGGCCGCAGGGTTTGCATCTGCACGCAGCATTACAAAAGTCTCCGGGCTGGTATTGCCCCAGTTGTGCACCCAGTCATTTTGCTTTACATAATCTATCCAGCTTCTTATAAAATCAAATTGCTGTGAAGAGTTTGCAGGAATATTTTCAAACACACCGGTTACCTGCAGGTCTTCTTTATTTTCAAAGCGTATCGTTTTACCAATGGCGTTAGCGGGGCTTCCGAAAAAATTATCCGCCATGTTGCGGGAGATCGCGATGCTGTTTGGTTCATTTAAAACCGTGGCCGCATTGCCCTGCAACAGCGGGTAGCTGAACATGCGAAAGAAATCGAGGCCGGCAAACCTGCCATTGTTTTTATTTACTTTATTATTTGCCTCAAACGTGCTTTGCGAACCCGGCGCTGCTGCATAGTCTGTAGCGGCTGTATATTCAATTTCCGGAATTACTTTTTTCAATTCATCTGCCAGCAGCCCTTGTGTAGGATAGCTTGCATCTGTTTTCCATTAGCGATCCAGCGCTCGTACACCTGGTAAAGTTGCTTGCCGTTTTTATGAAAAGCATCCACGCTGCGTTCATCCTGTATCCACAGCATGATAAGCATACTGCACGTAAGCCCCAGCGAAAGGCCGAGTATATTGATTGCCGAAAATGCTTTGTTGCGAACGAGATTGCGCCAGGCGACTTTGAGGTAATTTTTAATCACGGTGTGTTATTTTAATATTCAATGATAAAATCTTTCGCATGTTTCATTTATAAACTAAAACCTTGCCGTGGAGTTTATGTTTTTGGGAATGAGGGATTTATGAGTTTGATGGTGATGGTTGAGGTGTTCGGTTTTGATACGGTGGTGTGCGGTTGTAATAGGTGGCTGATGAACACTGATTAGGAAGCAGGGTTTATACAGGCACAAGGCGTGCCGATTCACAAGAGCCGCCCGACACCCTTGCGCCAGGCTACTGTTTTATATGCTTGGACTAAAATGGGGCCAGGCTATTGTTATATATGATTGAACTAAAATGGGGAGCGAACGCGGGGCATTTATGGTGTACAGAAAAATTTGGAATGACAAGTCTGAACGCTGGTATCTCCAATATTTGCAGATTGCACAAGATTAATCTTAAAAAAAAACGATGAATGTAAGAATAGCTTTACTTTTAAAAATATCTACGTCGAAACATGCCAAATTTAAAGAAGTAACGAAGCCAGTATATTATAGTTTATGGTTATAATCAAACGACTTGAAATTTTCAACTACAGATCTTGTATCAAAACAAAAGTTGATATTACTGCTACCTTAACCACATTAATAGGAATAAATGGGGTTGGTAAGAGCAACATACTAAATAGTATCCAACTTTTGAAAAATATCAATCAAAACAGATACTTCCGACGTAGACAAATAACAAAGAATTTACCGCATAGCAGCCTGATCATGGAATTGGTTGTCGGATTCGATTGGCTATTTGCTAAAAGCTGAAGTTTATTATGACACTGACGAATCCAATACTGATGAGATAATTTCAGGCGAGATAAAATTAAAGAATCTCACACTAAAAACTAAAAGGTGGATTTCTATTGACTTGAGTGTTCTGAATCATCATTTTTATGAATCGAGAAAACAAACCAATTGATATAGATCAATTTTTAATCCGGCCAAGCGCACCGCGTCGAGCAGGGCGCGGCTGCCGTCGAGATTGACGCGATAGCCTTTCTCGAGATCGGTCTCGGCCTCGCCCGATACCACGCCGGCGAGATGGAAGATGATGTCCGGCCGCTCCGAGATCGCTTTTTCCGCAACGCCTGGCGCGGCGAGATCGGCAGCCCGGGTTTTAACGTGATCGGAAAAGCCCGCAGGTCTCGTCGGCGCGACGATGTCGATCAATGTCAGCTTTTCGATGGGCTGGTCGCCGAGCGCCCGGTCGATAACCAGCCGTGTCGTCAGCTTGCGGCCGATCATCCCCGCCGCCCCGGTAATCAAGATGTGCATTTACGTCCTCGCTTGGCTTCATCCGCCGGCTGGTAACGGTCAATGCGGCGCAGGTCAGGAAATAACATCATCCAGGTGCCTGCGACCAGCAGGGAGCCGAGCCCGCCGATAAAGGCTGAGGCACCGCGCCCAGCCAGGCGGCGACGGTGCCGGATTCGAATTCGCCGAGCGTATTCGACGAGCCAACCAGCAGATAGTTGATGGCGCTGACGCGGCCGCGTTTTTCGTCCGGGGTCTCGATCTGTACCAGCGAAAAGCGGATCACCACGCTCAACGCGTCGGACGCGCCGAGCACGGCAAGCGCGAACAACGACAGCGGGAAAATTTCGAGACCGAAAGACCATGTCGCCACGCCATAGAGCGCGACCACATGAACATCTTGCGTCCGATATGGCGCTCGACGGGCGGCGCGACAGCGTGATCGTGTGATCAGCGCGCCGGCCGCCGGCGCCGAGCGCAACAGGCCGAGCCCGATCGGGCCGGCATCAGAATGTCGCGGGCGATAGATCGGCAACAGCGCGGTGGCGCCGCCGAGCACGACCACAAAAAATCGAGCGTGATCACGCCGAGCAGCCGGCGCCGGCTGCGAAAGAATCAAAGCCCGCAAGCACCGAGGCCAACGTCAGCGGCTCGCGCAGCGGCGCCGGGCCTTTGGATTTGACGAAGTGATCAGCGTGATCGAGCCGCGAAAAACACCACGCACAGCGCGGTGACCAGGACCGGGCTCACCGTATAGTCAGTCCGCCGAGCAGCCGGGCCGCAGATCACCGCCACCTGGTTGGCCGAAGCCCAAGCCGCCACCGCGCGCGAAACAAGGGGGCGGCACCAATGTCGCACCAGCGAACGGACGCCGGCATCTCGAAGGCGCGGCCGCTGCCGATCAGGAAACCGCGGCAAACAACAGGTCGCGGCTGAGCGTGCCGGTGAGCAACGCCAGCGGTCACCAGGGCGGCGGCGCTGGCCTGCAAGGCTTGCGCGCCGCGCACGATCAGCCGGCGGTCGTAACGGTCGGTGGCGTGGCCGACCAGGAGCGTCAGCACGACCATCGGCACGAACTGGATCAGCCCAACCAGGCCGAGGTCGAAAGCGCTGCGGTGAGTGGTAGATCTGCCAGCCGATGTCAGCGCCAGCATCTGATAGCCAAGCGTGGAGAAGTCGCGCCAGCCAGAACAGCACGAACGGCCGATGCTGCATCAGCCCCGGCAGCGACGGGACGGAAAGCTCATTCGGTGGCGCCGTTGAGCGGGCTGAGGCTGAGCTTCTGCCGGCCGTCGGCGGTGAAATTGTCGGGCGCGAGCCAGCGCTCGAAACTCGCTTTGCGCGCCGGCCATTCGCCGTCGAGCATGGAGAACCAGGCGTTGTCGCGGTTGCGGCCTTTGGCGATCAGATGTTGGCGGAACGTGCCTTCGAGGTGAAGCCGAAACGCAGAGCAGCACGCCGCGACGCCGCGTTGAGCGCGTTACATTTCCATTCGTAGCGGCGGTAGCCAAGCGTCTCGAAGGCATAGCGCGCCAGCAAATATTGCGCCTCGGTGCCCAGCGGCGTCCGTTGCAAGGCCGGCGAATAGAGCGACATGGCCGACTTCGATCACGCGCATGCGCCGGCCGGATTTCCATGAGCGTGAAATAGCCGACCGTATGTCCGGACGTGGTCGATGACTGCATAGGCGTAAGGGTCGGGAGCCGCTGCGCGCTTGGCGATAAAGGCGGCGAAGTCCGCCGCCGTCGAAAACGGCCCGTCGAGGTAATATAGGTCCAGACTTCATCGTGGCCGCCGAACACCGTCCCCAAATCCGCCGCGTGCTGCGCGGCTCGAGCTTTTCGACCCGGCCGTAGCGGCCTTTCAGCGTCACCGGGCCGGGACGCTGCGCCGGCGTGGCATCGACTGGCAAACCGACCGGCTGACCGGTTTGGGGATGGGGTTCCGAGTTGGTCATGAGCGTTTGGTGCCAGGGCGGCTGAAGGACTTATTGAGTTCGGCGTTCGACACCACGCCGGCGAAACTGTCAAATGTTCCGTCTTTGGCGATCTCGGTGGCCGAGGTGATGAAGGTGTGCATTGCGACGCGGGCGAGCGTGCCGCCCACGCTGATACGGCGGACGCCCATGGCCGCGACGTCGGCGACCGTGAAGCCGAGAGGCGCCGACATCAGCAGATTGACCGGCGTCGGCGCCACCGCCTGCACCACGCTTTCGATCTGCTCGCGCGTCTTGAGGCCAGGCGCATAGAGACAATCGGCGCCGGCATCGGCGAAGGCCTTGAGGCGGCGGATCGTTTCGGCCATGTCGGGCCGGCCTGGATGAAACCTTCGGTGCGGGCGGTGAACACCAGGTCGCCGCCGCCGGCCTTGTCGATCGCTTCGCGGGCTGCTCGAACACGTTTGACTGCAAGCTCGAAGTCGTAGAGCGGATCGGCGTCGTTGCCGGTGAAGTCCTCAATCGACAGCCCGGCCACGCCGGTTTCAACGCACAGCCGCACGCTTTCGGCGACGCCGTCAGTGTCGTCCGCATAGCCCCCTTCGAAATCGGCGTTCACCGGCAGGTCGGTCGCCGCCGCGATCTCGCGGCAATGCGCGAGCACGTGGTCGCGCGTGACGTCGCCGTCGGCTAGCCCTTGCGAATGGGCGTAGCCCGAACTGGTGGTCGCCAGCGCCTTGAAGCCGAGCCCCTGCAGAAAGCGCGCCGTGCCGACATTCCACGGATTGGGAATGACGAAGCAGCCGCTTTGGTGCAATTCGAGAAAGATGCGACGTTTATCGGAAGCGTTCATCGCCGACCTCTTTCAGGGGCCGCGAGGATGCGCCGAACCGAGCAACCTTTGCAATCGGCGGTCCGGCGAAGCCGCCGCTGATCGGCTGGCCGGTGATTGGGGGTTTGGCGGTGCAGGGCGCCGAGGCGTCGCCGCGGTTGCCGAGCATCTGCGCGTGCGCGCCATACAGTTTTCCGGAGCCGTAAGCCTTGCGGATCTCCCGGGACCTGGTGGCGCGAATTGATTTTCCGCGATTAATCGGGTGAACTGTCGGGCGAAACCGACATCGGGATGATTGCCATGCTGAAAACCATCGCGGCCTTCGACCGTATCGGCGAGGAAAACGCCTTCGCCGTGCTGGCCCGCGCCAATGCGCTGGCCGCGCAAGGGCGCGACATCATCAATCTCGGCATCGGCCAGCCCGATTTCCGCACCCCGGATTTCATCGTCGAGGCGGCGGTCAAGGCGCTGCGCGAGGGCCATCACGGCTATACGCCGGCGACCGGCATCCCGCCGCTGCGCGAGGCGGTCGCCGCCGATCTGCACAAGCGCTTCAAGGTCGAGGTCTCGCCCGACGAGCGTGATGATCATGCCGGGCGGCAAGCCGACCATGTTCATGTCGATCCTGATGTTCGGCGAGCCGGGCGTGGAGATCATGTATCCCGATCCCGGCTTTCCGATTTATCGCTCGATGATCGAGTTCACCGGCGCGACGCCGGTGCCGGTGCCGATCCGCGAGGAGAACGGCTTTGCCTTCTCCGCGGAGGAGACGCTCAAGCTGATCACGCCGAAGACGCGGCTGTTGATCCTCAACTCGCCGGCCAATCCGACCGGCGGCGTCACCGGCAAGGCGGAGGTCGACAAGTTGGTCGCCGGGCTGGAGAAGTGGCCCGACGTCGCGGTCATGTCGGACGAGATCTACGATCACATGGTCTATGACGGCGAGACGCATGTCTGCCTGCTCACTTATCCGTCGATCCGCGACCGGCTGATCCTGCTCAATGGCTGGTCGAAGACCTATGCGATGACCGGCTGGCGGCTCGGCTACGCGGTGTGGCCGGGCAAGCTCTACGATTATGCGCGCAAGCTCGCGGTCAATCTGCATTCCTGCGTCAACGCCTCGGCGCAATTTGCCGGGCTGGCGGCGCTGAAAGGTCCGCAGGACGAAGTGTGGAAGATGGTCGCCGAATTCGACAAGCGCCGCAAAGTCGTGGTCGAGGGCTTGAACAAGTTGCCGGGCGTGTCGTGCGCGACGCCGAAGGGCGCGTTCTACGCCTTCCCCAACATCAAGCGCACCGGCTGGAAGGCCAAGGCGCTGGCTTCGTCGCTGCTGGAAGACGCCGGCGTCGCCATCATCGGCGGGCCGGACTTCGGCATTCTCGGCGAAGGTTATGTGCGGCTTTCTTACGCCAACTCGACCGAGAATATCCTCAAGGCGCTCGACCGCATGGGCGATTTCCTGGCGAGCCGCAAGGCGGCTTAGCCCGCCAGTCCCGCACGTCGTGCAGCGACCTTGGCGATCGCTGCCCAATCTTTGTTGGCGTCGCCATGCGCCAGCGCGTCAAGGAAGGCGTCGCGCAGCACGTTGGCAAACGGCAAGGGAACGTTGACGCTTCGCCGGCGGCGAGCGCCAGCCGCACGTCCTTGAAGCCGAGCTTCATGTCGAAACCGGGCGGCTCGTAGACGCCGCTGCCGATTTGCTCGGCATAGCCGCGATAGACCGGCACCTCGAACAACGCGGTGACGATGAGATCGAGGAAATCGGGCGCCGACATGCCATAGCCGCGCACCAGCGCCGCGGCTTCACCCATCGCTTCGATGGCGGAGGCGACCAAGAGATTGCCGGCGATCTTGGCGACATTGGCCATGCGCGGCTCATCGCCGACGCGCGTGGTGCGCCGGCCGAGCACATCGAATAATGGCTGCACCTTGTCGATTGCCTTGGCGGCGCCGGCGACCGCAATGGACAGGTCTGCGGCCGCCGCCGCGTCCGGCCGGCCCCAGACCGTCGCGGCCACGTAGGGCACGCCGCGCGCTTTGTGCAGCGCCGTCAGTTCCTCGGCGCAGGCAACCGAGGCGGTCGCCATGTTGACATGGATGGTCTGCGAACCGCCGTCCGGTAGCACACCGCCGGCGACGAACACCGCGCGCATGGCGTCGTCGTTCGGGAGCATGGAGATCACGGCGTCGCCGGCAAACGCGTCTTTGGCGTTGGTGGCAATCGCAGCGCCTTCCTTTTCAAGCTCCTGCAGTGGTGCCGCATTGGTGTCGTAAACACAGAGTCTATGCCCGGCCTTGATGAGATTGCGCGCCATGGCGCTGCCCATGCGCCCGACGCCGATCACCCCGACTTGCATTGCTATTCTCCTAGGCAGGCACTCGCGTGCATGGGCGATTTCCTCAGCAAACGCAAGGCGGTGTGAACGTCGGCGATACGGATCGGCTAGTTCAGCTTTTTGGCGAAGCCCACGGCAATCGATTTCGAAACGATGACGTTGCGGGCGTAAACCGCCGTCAGGGCCTTCACGCGCAGCGTGGCGCCGAATTCGGGCATGTCGTAATTGAGCACGCCGCCAAGTTCGAGGAGCTCGACACGGCGGCCGTCGGGCGGAACCCGCACGCCGAATTTCGTGTCGTCCTGCGCCTGGACTGCGTAAAAGCCGGCGGCGCCGACCTGAAACCTTCCGATGTGTTCGGACACCGCGAAGTTGAGATCGAGCAGCGAACCGGCCTTGTACTGCGTCTCGGGGTTGGTGCTGTAATTGTTCCAGTAGAGCTTGGCGCTGAATTCCGTGCCTTCGGCGAGCAGCGGCGGTGTTGTGTAAGTGAAGGCGATCGAGGGCGCGAGATCGAAAGTGTTATTGCCGATGCTGACGCCGTTGGTTGCCTGCAGCATGCGGTCGTATTTGCCGATGGGAAGCACGGCGCCTAGACCGAGCTTAACGGCCAGTCCCTCCATGATCGGCAAGGCGCCGGGATAGCGCGACGGCCGCCATTGACCGAAGGCGCGCGACCACTCGACTTCAAAATAGGGATCGCCGAAACCGGTTGAACAGCGCGACGGCAGGTAGGAAACGATCTGCCCGCATTCCTGCCCGTAGTAAAACGAGCCAAGCAGGCCGAACGAGCCGCCCAGCACAGTGATATCCGGAACGAAAAAGAGGAACGGCCCGCCGATCCTGCCGATGAGATCGACGGCGTCCAGACCGGGCGCAGGGTTACCATTGCCGTCGTGGATTTCGTGCACCGGGACGATCAGGCCGACAATGCCGGCATAGAAGCCCGGCGGCGGCAGCAGCGCCGAACGGATATCGTTGCCGCCGATCGGCCCGGCTGTGGTGCTGCCCTCGATCGCCCGCGCGGGCGCCAGCAGACTGATCGTCGTCGCGCACGCCAGCCCAACACAGATGGACAGCGCCCGCTCGCAACGCTTGGCCATTACACTGAATCCCCCCTTGTTCATCAGCGTTCGTTTTGTTTGCTCATCTCCCTAGCGGACTGATGTAGCCAGCGACAAGCTTCACTAGCGCGCCATGGCGGCTGGGCGAAAATGCATTGTCGAATTGGGTGGGGCGCTCTGAGGACAGCATACAGTTTTCGAAAAAATTTGCGGCAAGTGAAACGGCGGCCCGAAACGGCCGAATGCTAACCCTGCGTTCAAGACGCCGGAAGCGTCCGGCGCTGATGATGTCCATCACCCCACGAAACCGTTCCTCCAAGGACGGTTCGCACGCCACGAAGGAAATTCTACACGCGGACCAATCGCCGTCCAGTCTTTCTAGGCCGTCGGACAAGTAGAACGGGCTGTTTAGGCCCCTAATACCAATCCTCAGATCGGATGACCGACGTTTGCCCAGTCGCGCCGGGCGATCGACATAATCTTCCAGGGCTGATCGATCAGGGTATTCCAAGCGCAGCAGCAGTGGTCGACGATGTCGTCGAAGGTTTTGAATACGCGATTTGACAGCCAGTTCTGCGGCATGAACTGCCAGATGTTTTCCTGGCTGTTGAGCTCGGGGGAGCGAGGCGGCAGCGGCAACAGCGAGATGTTGCCGGGAACCTTGAGTGTTTTGGAGCCGTGCCATCCAGCCTGATCGAGAATGAGCACGGCATGTGCGCCGGGGCTGACTTTGATAGCAATCTCGTCAAGATGCAGCTGCATGGCCTCGCTGTTACAAGTCGGCAGAACCAGGGCGGCACCGGTGCCTTGTTCGGGGCAGACCGCGCCGAACAGATAGGTCGATTGCGTGCGTTGATCGTGAATGGCGCGCGGCCGTGAACCCCTTTTCGCCCAGCGATAGGTCAATTTGTTCTTTTGGCCGACCCGCATCTCGTCCTGGAACCACACTTCTATCGGTGTATCCGGGGCGAGCGTCCTGCGGATTTCCGCCACACGGGTGGCAAAGTTTTTTTGAACGCCTCCATCGCATCGGCGTCTTGCTTGTATGCCTTGGGCCGCGCGCTCACATGCGAAAAGCCCAACTCTTTCAGGGCGCGGTAGACCGTGTCGTCGGAGACCGAGAGGCCGAACTCTTCGTACAGTCGCATGATCAGGTCGCATGCCCGCCAGCGCACCACGCCGTGGACGGCAGGGATCGGCCCGTCGTCAACAATGCGCGCGAGAAACGCTTTGTGCTCCTCATTAAGCTTCCCAGGAGTGCCCGGCGAAGGCTTGTTGATCAGGCCCTCTGGGCCCTGCTCGTTGAAGCGGATCACCCAATCCCGCAGGGTCTGGCGATCCATGCCGCCGGCCCTGGCGGCGTCTTCCCGCGAGGCGCCGTCGAGCACGGCAGCAATAGCCAACAGCCGTCGTGCCTGCGCCAAATCCCTCACGCGCTTGGCAAGCTTGCGAACTGCACCGCTCGTATAGTCCGACCGCACCGCAATGGCCCGTCCCATGACAAACGATCCTCCGTTTGCCAGGTTGAATCACTTTGCAAGTGATTTGGGAATCCCTCGTAAGTCAGCCGATCTGAGGATTGGTATAAAACCGCGCTTACGTCCGTGGAATTTTTCTTTCGTTCTCTACAAATACGCGAAACGGCCCGCGCGGATTGAGGTCGTGCTGCGGGAACGGGATTTCGATGCCCTCGCGCTTGAACGTGTCCCACAGCGCCAGCAGCACTTGGCCGCGCACATTGGTGAGGCCGTCGACCGGATCGCGGATCCAGAAACGCAGGATGAAGTCGAGCGAGGAATTGCCGAATGCTTTGAGGTGGCAAACGGGATGCGGCGCCGGCAGGACGCGCGTCACGGATTTGACCGCTTCCAGCGCCAGCGCGATCACCTTGTGCGGGTCGGAGGCATAGGCGACGCCGAACTCGACATCGAGCCGCACCTCGTCGTTGGAATAGGACCAGTTGATCACGCGCTGGGTGACGAAGTCCTCGTTTGGGATCAGGAACTCGCGGCCGTCGCGCGTGACCACCGAGGTGTAGCGCGCGCCCATCGAGCCGACCCAGCCGAACGAGTTGCCGACCGTGATTACGTCGCCCGGCTTGATCGACTTGTCGGCGAGCAGGATGATGCCGCTCACCAGATTGGACACGATCTTCTGCAAGCCGAAGCCGAGGCCGACGCCGACCGCGCCGGAGAAGAATGCGAGCGCGGAAAAATCGATCCCGACGGTCGACAGGGCAATCACAATAGCGAAAGTGATCAGCAGCAGGCGGATCAGCTTGCCGATCAGCACCTGGATGGACGGAGTGAGATCGGCTGCGGCGCGTACGCGCCGCTCAAGGAAGTCGCTGGCAGCGTTTGCCGCCCACAGCGTGAACAGCAACAGGACGGTGGTCTTGATGACCAGGAGCGGCGTCACCCGCAAGCCGCCGATCACCACGCCCACCGCGTCGAGCGCTGCCTCCACCGGATGCAGCAGGCCGAGGATGCTGAGCGCGGCGATCGCCCAGGCCGATATCGCCACCAGCCGGTAGGCGAATTGGTTGCGGATGAGGCCGGCGACCAGAGCGATCACCACCCAGGCGGTGGCGAGGCTGGCGGCGACGCCGAGCAAGTAAGAGCGGCTCGGCCAGGTCAGCGATTGCATCGCCGCATGCATCAGCGCCACCACCACCACGAAGATGAGGGTGGCGAGATTGGCCAGCACGTGACGGGTGAACTGGCGCAGCAGCGGCGGCCAGCCCATGGTCACCGACGTGAGATGAACGCGGTGGCGGATCAGCGCCGCGGTCAAATATCCGGCGACGGCGGCGAGCAGAATCAGGCCGATTTGGATGAACAGCCAGAACGAGGTGATTTCTTGGCCAAGGTTGTGCAGCGCGTTGCTGACGGCTCCGGCCAACTGCTCGATATTGTCCATTCCGCGTTCCCGCTCAGCCCCCCTTGGAATTAGCGCGGAAAGCGGACCAATATCAAATCGGGCCGGTGCCCGGCATCCGCCGCGGCCGGCAGCGAGAGGTTATGCACATGAACGACCGGGGTTTGTCCGAGGAACAGCGGATGATGCGGCAGAGCTGCCGCGATTTCGTCGATGAGGTGGTGCTGCCCTTCATCCGCGAGAACTGGCAGCGCGAATGGTCGATGGAGCCGGAAGACCGGCTGCCGCCGCGCATCCTGGAAGAGGCCGAGAAGATCGGTATCCGCACTTTGGGCGTGCCGGAAGAGTTCGGCGGCGTCGAACTCGAGAAGGGCACCGAGGTCAAGACGTTCGCGCTCATCGCCGAGGAGATCGCGCGCGGCGATTCGGCCTCGCCGACAAGTTGGTGCAAAACTGGAAGGTGTCGGTGCTGCTGCGCCAGTTCGCGCCGCAGCCATCTGCAGGAGAAATGGTTTCCCGAGCTGGTGAAGAACCCGCAATTCCTGATGGCGCATTGTCTGACCGAGCCGCGCGGCGCCTCGGACCGTTGGCTGCCTTACAACGTGCCGGAAGCGGCGATGCAGACCAAGGCGGTCAAGGCCGACGGCGGCTGGGTGATTAACGGCCGCAAGCAGTTCATCTCCAACGGCTACGACGCCAGTCTCTATGTCGTCTATGCCAACACCAATCCCAAGGTCGGCATGTTGCAGGGCACCTCATCGTTTCTGGTGCCGCGCGAAACCAAGGGCTTCTCGGTCGCGCGCTGCAACGAGACGCTCGGCTGCCGCTTCATGAACAACGGCGAGATGGTGTTCGAGGACATGTTCATACCGGACGATCATTTGCTGGTGCAGGACACGGCGCATGGGATCGGCCGGTGTCTATTTCCGTCCCGGCAAGATCATCCAGGCGGCGAAGAATCTCGGCGTCGGCGTGCGCGCCTTCGAGGCGGCGGCCGATTATGCGCAGAACTACGTGCAGGGCGGCCGCATTCTGATCAAGCATCAGGCGGTGGCGCTGCGGCTCGCCGAGATGGCGACCAAGATCGAGGCGGTGCGCGCGCTCATCGAACGCGCGGCGCAGGCGGTCGACGACAATGCGCCGGAAGCGGAGACGCTGGTCAACATGGCCAAGATGTTCGCATCTGAGGAGATCATGAAGGTCGCCCAGCACGCCGTCGAATTGCACGGCGGCAACGGCATCATGCTCGATTTCGGCATCGAGAAGGTGCTGCGCGACGCGGTGATGTTCCTGCACATGGACGCGACCGTGGACATCTCGAAGTTCAAGATCGTGAAGAGCATGTTCCCGGATACGGCGGGCAAGTACGCGGGACCGGGGCGAGAGTGCCTCCGAGCGGGCAGCGCACGCATGCAAATCGGAACCCGATCACCACGATCACCAGCCCGACAACCTGCGCGAATACTCGGCATCACGCCCAGCGCCAGGAAGCCGATGATGAGCGAGAAGCCGGGCACCAGCGCCGGGAAGGTCGCCGCGCGCCCGGCGCCGAGCAGGATCACCGCGCGGGCGAACAAATAAATCGGCAGCACGCCGGCGAGCAGGCCCTGCACCACGATCTGCAAGAAGTTCGGTCAGGCTCATGCGCAGCATGTTTCCAAAGCCGACGAAAATCACATAGAGCGGCGCGTAGAAGACCAAAGACAGCACGCCGACGACCGCAATTGCACGCGTGCCCGACATGCGGAAATAGCGCAGCAAGGTGCCGAACATCGCCCAGAAAAAGCCAGCGGTAACAAACAGCAGGTCGCCGCCCACGCCTTCGCGGCCGAAGGTGGTGAGCGATTCGACGCCGAACACCATCAGCCCGGCGATGATGGTTACGCCGCCGATCATGCGCGTGACGGTCGCCTTTTCGTGCAACATCGTGGTGGCTAGGATCAGCCCGAACAGCGCGGCGCAGGCGGGCTGAATGGTGGTGCCGTGGCCGAGCGGCACCAGAATGAAGCCGCTATAGGCGATCATGGCTTGCGGCGGGCCGGCGACAGCACGCTCATCAACAGGCCGCGGCTCCAGCCGAAGCCGCCGAGGTCCTTTATGCCGTCGCGCAGCGCCAGCGGCAGCAGCAGCAGACCGGACCAGAAGAAGCGGTGGAAGGCGAGATCGGCCGGCGAGAAGCCGACATCGATGCCGTGCTTGGCGGCGACAAAGCCGGCAGCCCAGCCGAGCGCCGAGCCGGTGCCGCACAACACGCCGATCAGGATGCCGGAGCGTGCTGCCGGAGGTTGCGCTTTGACGTCCAGGCTCGGCTCCGGCGCAGTGACTCTGCGCAGGTGACTTGGACCCGTCTGATAATCTAGGATCGCCGCTCAAGTCCAATCGCGAAATCAACAGCTCACCTTACCGGGATGGAAAGCTCATGGCGAAGTCGCGCAAAGTCATTATCACCTGTGCCGTAACCGGCTCGATTCACACGCCGTCGATGTCGCCGCATCTGCCGGTGACGCCGCAGGAGATTGCCGACGCCGCCATCGGCGCGGCCGAAGCCGGCGCCGCGGTCGTCCACCTGCATGCGCGCAATCCACAGGACGGCCGGCCCGACCAGACGCCGGCGGCTTTCGCCCCCTTCCTCAAAGTGATCAAGCAGCGCTCCAACGTGGTGGTGAACATCACCACCGGCGGCGCCCCCACCATGGCCGTGGAAGAACGCGTGCGGCCCGCCGCGACCTTCAAGCCGGAGGTCGCCTCGCTCAACATGGGCACGATGAATTTCGGGCTTTACCCGATGATCCCGCGCTACAAGGGCAAGTTCAAACACGACTGGGAAGAGCCGTATCTGGAAGGCTCGCGCAAGGGCATGTTCAAGAACACCTTCGCCGACATCGAATACATCCTCACCACCTGCGCGGAGAACAACACTCGCTTCGAGATCGAGTGCTACGACATCGGCCATCTCTACACGTTGCGCACTTTCTCGACCGCGGCGTGGTCAAGCCGCCGCTGTTCGTGCAGTCGGTGTTCGGCATTCTCGGCGGCATCGGCACGCATCCCGAAGATGTCATCATGATGAAGCGCACCGCCGACCGGCTGCTCGGCGACAATTATCATTGGTCGGTGCTGGGCGCCGGCGGCAATCAGATGCGGGTTGCGGCCATGGCGGCGTCGATGGGCGGCAATGTGCGCGTCGGCATGGAGGATTCGCTGTGGATCGGCGCCGGCAAGCTGGCCAAGTCAAACGCGCAGCAGGTCACGCAAGGTGCGTGGGATCCTCGAAGGCATGGGCCTTGATATCGCCTCGCCCGACGAGGCACGCGAAATCCTCTCGCTCAAGGGCGGTGACAAGGTCAATTTCTAACGCAACTCTGCGCACGTTGGTCGCCTAGGCACTTCGGCGGAATTGTGTAAGACTTTGCGCGGCTGAATTGTCGGATTTCGCCATACGAAATGTCCAGCAAGGACATCAATAACTGGGAGGACATGAATATGCATGGAAAGCGCTTTGCGCTGGCAGCGTTGTTGTCTGCGCTGACGCTTGCGGCGACCGGTCTTGTTTCGGCCGCCAAGGCGGACACGATCACGTTGCGGATCGCGACGGGCCATCCCCCGGGCGTCGTCTATGCCGGCCTGATGAAGAACTTCTTCGAGCCGGAACTGAAGAAGCGCGTGGAAGCGCGCACCAAACACAAGATCAATTGGGTCGAAGGCTACAGCGGCTCGATCGTCAAGGTGAACGAGACGCTGCAAGGCGTGCAGAACGGTATCGTCGACATCGGCGGCTTCTGCTTCTGCTTCGAGGCAGCGCGGCTGCCGCTGCATGCCTTCCAGGTGATGCTGCCGTTCGGCACCATGGACCCGACGATCAGTCTCAAGATCGCGCAGGACGTCTACAAGCAGGTGCCGTACCTGACCGAAGTGTTCGAGAAGAAATATAACCAGAAGCTTTTGGCGCACATCGCCGACGGCGGCTACAACCTCGGCACTTCATTCGATTGGAACAAGGTTTCCGACCTCAAGGGCATCAAGATCGCCGGCGCCGGGCTCAATCTGAACTGGCTGAAATATGCCGGCGTCACGCCGGTGCAGGGCTCGCTGCCGGAGGCCTATACCGGCATGAAGACCCACGTCTACGAAGGCTGGATCATGTTTCCCAGCGCCTGGGTCAATCTCAAGCTTTACGAGCCGGGCCCGTACTACACCATGATCGGCTTCGGCTCGATCACCTGGCACGGCCTGACCATCAACCTGAACACCTGGAAAAAGCTTCCCGACGATGTGAAGCCGATTTTGCTGGAAGTCGCGCACGACTTCGAGCAGCTCACCGGCTCCAACAACAAGGAGCGCTACGGCAGCGACGTCGAGAAGCTCAAGAAGCTGATCCACGTCAAGGTGCTGCCCGACGCGGTGCGCGAGGAATGGGCGCAATCGTTGAAAGACTGGCCGCAGCAGCATGCCGACGAGCTGGAGAAGCAGGGCCTGCCGGCGGTGGAGGTGCTCAATCTGACGCTCAAGGCGGCGGAAAAATACGGCTACAAGTGGCCGGTGCGCTACAAGATCGTCAAGCACTAGCGTCGGTCTCCGCTTGAAATGAAACCGGCCGGAGCCGCTTGCTCCGGCCGGATATCTCTCGATGCAAACCAAGGCCCGCAATTCCGTGTCGATCGTTCAGTTATCCGACAAAGTCTCCAAAGCCATGATGGTCATGGCGGCGGCCTGGGCCTTCGTGCTCACCTTCATCATCATCGCCGACATCACAAGCCGTACCTTGTTCAACGATCCGCTCAACGGCACGCGCGAGATCGTCGCCAATTCGATCGTCATGATCGTGTTCCTGCAGGTCGGCTTTGCCATCCGCAGCCGCTCCATGCTGAGCGCCGACTTTCTGATCGATACGTTTCCGCCCGCGGTCCGCCGCGTCGTGCTGGCGATCGGCTACCTGATCGGCGCGGGCTTTTTTCTCCTCGTCATCGTCGGCGGCTGGGATCTGGCCATCTCGTCATGGGTCGGCGGCGAATTCGAGGGTGAAGGCGCGTTGCACGTACCATCTTGGCCGACCCAATTCATGATCCTGATCGGCTCCGGACTGGCGGTGATCAATTACCTGGTGCTGGCGTGGATCGACGTTTTCGGCCCCGGGCCCGAAAAGAAGATCAAATACGACGAGGAAACCGGACTGCCGCGCTGACGCAAAGCCGCGGCCGGTCCAAGGGACGCTTAGAGTGTTCGACGTCAGTATCGCCTCCATCCTGATCGTCAGCCTGCTGGTGCTGGTGGCGCTGGGCGTGCATATCGCCGTCGCGCTCGGCGTGGCCAGCGCGCTCGGCCTCTATTTGGTGACCGGCGACATGCACGTGGTCACCAGCATGCTCGGCTCGACCGCCTATGCGGCGCTGCGCGACTACGTGTTCGCGGTCATTCCGCTGTTCATGCTGATGGGCGAATTCATCGGCCGCTCGGGCGCGGTGACCGACGTCTACAAGGGCATTAACCGCGGGTTGCGCCACATTCCCGGACGGCTGGCGATCGCTACCGTGCTCGGCAATGCGCTGTTTTCCTTCGTCACCGGCGTGAGCATCGCCAGCGCTGCCGCGTTCTCGCGCATTTCCTATCCGGAGATGAAGCGCCACGGCTACGATCGCGGCTTTGCCCTGGGCACGGTCGCCGGCTCATCCTGTCTCGGCATGCTGATCCCGCCGAGCGTGCTGATGATCGTGTGGGGCATCCTTACGGAAAAATCGATCGGCCAGATTTTACAAATATCACCTGTGTAACCTTTTTCAATTGCCTGACGTACTTTTGAGTGAATTGAATGTTCTGCCTGCGCAGCCATAGGTTTATTTCTAACCGTTTTTACATCTGCTGGAGCAAATTCTCTTGAATTGATCTCCTCTTATCCAGTTCAATCAATCTTTCACTTACAACTTCCTCGCTCTCAAATTCAGGTTCCAATAATTTTTTAACCATGCTATGAGAAGCTTTCGATTTTATCTTCCGTATCGGCATGTGAAAGATCATTTCTACCAAATAAGTAACAGCTAGTTCCCTGAAAATGTAGTCGATTACCGAGGTAGCCATCTTAATTTTTTCATTCCCGGAAACAATTCCACTGGGTTCAAAGCGGGTAAAGACAAAGGCGTCAACAAACTCTTCCAGAGGAACACCATGCTGCAAACCAAGAGAGATGGAAATAGCAAAACAGTTAAGCAGGCTTCGGAATGCGGCGCCTTCCCTGTGCATATCGATAAATATTTCACCGATCTGTCCGTTATCATATTCCCCGGTTCTGATGTATACGGACTGCCCGTTTATCTTGGCTTTCTGAGTATACCCGGTTCGTCTATCAGGCAATCTTCTCCGTTTTGCAATGTACCTGTGAATAATTTTTTCCGCAATTTTTACAATATCATTATTTTCCTTGTCTTCAAGTAATGCTTCCAGTTCCTCATCACTAACCGAATTAAGCGGCTGAGATAATTTAGAACCGTCACGGTAAAGGGCATTCGCTTTAATTCCAAGCTTCCATGATTGTAAATAAGCATCTTTTATATCTTCCACAGTTGCCTGGTTTGGTAAATTGATCGTCTTGGAAATTGCGCCGGAAATAAACGGCTGAGCAGATGCCATCATTTTGATATGGGCGTGGGGACGAATAAATCTGGTTCCTTTTTTTCCGCATTTATTAGCACAATCAAAAACAGGATAGTGTTCATGCCTTAGGAAAGGGGATCCTTCAATTGTCATTGTACCGCAAACATAATCATTGGCAGATGCGATTTCCTGTTTTGAAAATCCTAAAGCTGTAAGAAGATTAAAATCATATGAGTCAATATCATCCTCAGGGATATTCAACTTCTTTGTCAGAAGATCAATGCCGAGCGTAATTTGTTGAATGCAAAACTCAGCTCAAAAACGGATGGGAGAACATGTTCAATCTTAGTAAGTGCTTCATCTGTAAATCCTTTAGCCTTTAAGGATTCAGGATTGATATAAGGGCAACCCTCCAATGAGCCGGATCCTTTGGCATATCTTACAATTTCATTTATCTGATCTTTATTATAACCGAGTCTTTCAAGTGCAGGCGGTATTGACTGGTTGATGATTTTGAAATATCCGCCGCCAGCAAGTTTTTTGAATTTTACAAGAGCAAAGTCAGGTTCTACACCTGTAGTATCACAATCCATAACAGTCCGATCGTCCCGGTAGGCGCAATAACAGTAACCTGTGCATTTCTGAAACCAAATTGATTTCCCATTTCAAGGGCGAGATCAGCATCCTCTCTTGCAGCCTTCAGTAAATCTGACGGACAGTGTTTGGGATTGATTCCGACGGGATAAATAGATAATCCTTCATATTCTTCATGCGGAACATTATAAGCTGCTCTTCGGTGATTTCTGATAACCCTAAGCATAGACTCTTTATTTTTTTCGTATTTGCTGAACGGCCCTGCTTCTTTTGCCATTTCTGCAGAAGCTGCATAAGCTGTCATATGCATAATGGCAGTTAATGCACCGCAAATAGCAAAACCTTCATTGCTGTCGTAAGGAATTCCCTGAAGCATTAGCAATGAGCCAAGATTAGCATAACCAAGACCCAGAGTTCTGAAATCGTAACTCAGCTGTGCAATCTCTTTACTCGGGAACTGGGCCATCAGGACACTTATTTCCAAAACAATCGTCCATAATCTTGTGGCATGTCGAAAAGACTCAATCTGAAACTGCTTAGTACCTGATATCGTAAAATTTAACAAGATTCAAAGATGCAAGATTGCATGCAGTATCATCGAGAAACATATATTCACTGCAGGGATTTGAAGCTTTTATTTCCCCGTCATTCGGACATGTATGCCATTCATTTATTGTGGTATGGAACTGTATCCCGGGATCGGCACATGACCATGCCGCATAACTAATCTCTTCAAATAATTCCCGTGCTTTGAGTGTTTTACAAGGTTTAGGAGTGCGGTTATCTTCCTTAGCTTTTTTCTTTTCTGTTCTCCAGTAAAGATTCCAATCGCCATCATTCTGCACGGCTTCCATGAACTGGTTTGTAACGCGTATTGAGTTATTTGAATTTTGTCCTGATACTGTTGCATAAGCGTCGGAATTCCAATCGACATCATAAACAGGGAATTCTATTGATTTAAATCCGAGTTTTGCAAGCTGTATAACCCTTTCAACATAATTATTAGGAATTTGAGCTCTCCGGGCATCCAGAACTGCGTTTTTTAATTTCTTGTTAAAATTCTTATTGAAACGGTCATTCTCAGGATGCTCATCATAGCAAGCTTTCATAATAGCATTAAGATGGTAATTGCATAATTTTGAACCTGAAACAAGCGAAGCAACTTTTTGCTCTTCAACAACCTTCCAGTTAATATATTCCTCGATATCAGGATGATCAAGATCAAGGGTTACCATCTTTGCTGCCCGTCGTGTTGTACCGCCGGATTTGATTGCGCCTGCAGATCTGTCGCCGATTTTCAGGAAAGACATTAAGCCTGATGATTTTCCTCCACCGCTCAAAGGCTCATTAGCCCCTCTAATATCGGAAAAATTGGAACCGGTACCGGAACCATACTTAAAAAGTCTTGCTTCCCGAACCCAGAGATCCATGATCCCGCCTTCATTTACCAGATCGTCACTAACCGATTGAATAAAGCAGGCATGAGGCTGAGGATGAGTATAAGCATCCTGGAAGCTGTCAATTCCCCCGTTTTATAATCAACATAGTAATGTCCTTGTGAAGGACCTGTAATACCATAAGCCCAGTTCAAACCGGTATTAAACCACTGTGGACTATTCGGTGCGGCCATCTGGTTAGCAAGCATGAACATCATTTCATCATAAAAAGCTTTTGCATCTT
>CAVWQJ010000030.1:0-54444 GCA_963756945.1 uncultured Chitinophagaceae bacterium
CAGAGAAGGTTCCATTCTTATTCTTTAGCTGGAGGCAGTTTTTCATGAATTGGTGATAAAATCCCGATTTAACCTTGCTGTGATAGAAGTCGATATTATCGAACGAACCCAGCGTCTTAAGCCGGTAATCATCGGCAGGTAACATATCTGTCGTAAATATTTCAGGATAACAGTCGTTATTTAGATCCCCGACATAGTTGCCCATCGAAGACATACTGATGCTTTGAAGACATTGTTCCATTTCGTCCTTGAAAGTGCCATTCTTTTGGTTGATATAGAGGTAATCTTTTTCATAAGAATCATTCGCTACATAAATATCAGGATATCCATCATTATTAAGGTCGCCAACACTTACTCCAAGTCCGAAGCTAATCAAACTGCCATGGATACCCGCAGATTGGGTAACCTCGGTAAAATGCCCGTCGTCATTGCGATATAAATGATCACCACCACCCTTCAAAAAGGGTGCGATTAAGCCAGAGGGATCCGGAAGGTCTCTCCGGTTAGAATTATTCAATGTATTGATGGGCATAGGGCTGTTATTGATCATAAAACAATCCAGGTCACCATCCATATCATAATCAAAAAACGAGACTTGTGTAGTATAAGCAGAAATATCTAATCCATATTTATGCGCTTCTTCTGTAAAAGTATTATTGTGATTATTGACATATAATTTGTTTCTCCTGTTTCCGCTTTTCATGTGCCCGGAGTTACACACATAAATATCCAACCAGCCATCCGCGTTAATATCGACAAAAGTTACGCCTGT
The DNA here is from genome assembly GCA_963756945.1 of uncultured Chitinophagaceae bacterium. Taxonomy (GTDB): domain Bacteria; phylum Bacteroidota; class Bacteroidia; order Chitinophagales; family Chitinophagaceae; genus Ginsengibacter. The sequence continues at coordinate 773 of CAVWQJ010000030.1, forward strand.
GCTCCACATGCTGTCTTGTTTTAACCCTGATGCAGCAGATATATCTTCAAATTTAAAATTACCTTTATTGAGGTACAGTTTATTTTCTCCCATATTCGAAGTGAGAAAAACATCCGGTAATCCATCATTATTAATATCGCCTATAGCAACCCCGCCTCCATTATAAAAATTTCGGAAGAGAAAACTGTTCTCGATTTTACCATCAGTCACTTTATTGTCGAAATTGATCCCTGTATTTTCAATTAGCTCAAACAGGGGTGTGGATTTTTTTGGTGAGCATGAAAAGAAAAACAATGAAGAGAAACTCAGGGCAAGAATCAGCGATCTATTCATTTGATAATTAAATATAAAGGGGGTAGAAAATGAACAAACTATATTATAAAGGTAGTAAATGGATTTGCAAGTGTTTTTAATTAATCTATTGCAATTACATTACATTTCATTGTCATTTTTACTTAACAAAAATTTGATTGGCTGGTAATCAGTTTATAAATACAAAAAGGCCAGTTGTTGGCCTTTTTGTATTTATAAATTCAGTTCAAAAATCCTCCTCCTTATTAGTAACCTGGATTCTGAATCAAATTAGGGTTCGCAGCCAACGCCGTTGAGGGTATTGGAAAAACCAGGTGAGTTGCATCAGATGCAGGCTTAAGCGCCCATGGTTTCATAAACACCCCAAAACGAATTAAGTCAGTTCTCCTAACAATTTCCCAATACAGTTCTCTTCCTCTTTCAGCCAACAGAGTCTTAGGGTCATAGACATCGTTTGGATTAACCAATGTCATAGACGCCATTGGCGCAGCACCTCTCGCTGTTCTCAGGTTATTAACGAGCGTAAGAGCTCCGGCATTATCCAGAGAAGATGCACGCATTTTTGCTTCTGCTACCATTAATACTACATCGGGATACCTGAAAATCATACACCAGTTTCCGGCAGTTCCTCCTCCATAATTTTTCCCATTACCAGATAAATCAGGTATGTATTTAAGCACACGAATACCAACATCTTCAAGAAGAGTCCCTGTTTCTTTCAAATCCGGAGAAAAATTTGTATTAAAAATCAATAAATTCCCTTTTCTATCTTGTACTTTTGAACCATCTGCATAATATTGCTGTCCTATTAATAATCCCGTTCTAAGGCCGGAAAGATCTGTTAACCCTTTAAAATAGCGGCCACCTATTCTCTGGTCCAATACTGTATCAGCCGGAGTTTGGGTAGGAATACCATTTATATCAAATGTGTTATAAAAATCTGCAACTGTAGAAAATCCATTCCAACCACCTTGGGGAGCCAGAGGCTTATAAGAATTATAATGCAAAGTAGCCCACCACATATTGTGTATGCCGGTATTATTGGTAGCTACACCCGAAGTATTCGGAGCAGCGAATATTCCTTCCGAAGAGGTAGAGTTATTTGCTGTAAAATTGTTAAAATAGTTAGAGCTATAGGAATATTTACTGCTGTTAATGATAGCATTTCCAAGAGAAATGACTTTCTGCATGTCAGCATCATCAAAACTAGGAGCTGCCCTGTTATTAAATGCTCCCCTGTTCAAATATAATTTCATTAATAACATGTTAGCTGCATCCGCATTGGCCTTATCCATTCCATTCGTTGCAGGAAGGTCAGGAATTAATTGTTGTCAATTCATTTATAATAAAATTGACAGCGCTGTCTCCCTCTATATACGTTTGGAGCATTTAGCAAATTATCTCCGGGATTCCTAACAGGGTATTGCCCGAAAAGATCCAACAACTGGTACAATGATAAGGCCCTTAAAAACCTGGCTTCGGCGGCCTGCCCTTTAGAAGGGGCAAAAGCCAAAACGTTAGTCGCATCAAAATTTAATTTATTTAAAGAATTAAATTGATTGATTATTAAGTCCACGCCATCAGGACCAAATGTCTGTTGCTTCAAGGCCCGCCACTTGCCATTATCGTCCCAGTCACCTGCACGCGTGGGCACCACACATTCATCAGCTGTAACCTCTTCTAAAGCAAGAATATTGCCCGGATCAGAATAGGGGTTTCCTACGTCATTATAGGCAGTTTGTAATAATAGTTGAGTTCCGTTAGCGCCCAGGGCATTGGTAGCCTGGTCTTTCGTCAAAGTACTGTTCAGGTTCTGGTTAAGTTTAGTGCACCCTGATCCTCCAACTATAGCCAGAATTAAAACAGGGGAAAACTTTATTAATTTAAATAAATTCATAATTTATGATTTTTTTAATATTTTATAATGACATATTGAAACCAAAAGTTATCATTCTTGGCGTAGGATAAGGAATATACTCAATATTCCTTGACGGGTAACCGTTCTGATTTTTATCGACATTTACTTCGGGGTCAAACCCTGTAAACTTCGTAATCACAAACAAGTTAGAACCGCCTACAAACACATTCAGGTTTTTAACATATTTTCCCAAGTCTCCAAAAGCATAGGTAAAAGTTGCGTTTCTCAGTTTAATATAGTCTCCTTTTTCAAGATACCTACTTGATACCGCTACACTTGCATTTATGTTCTCAGGAGAACCAATTATTGAAGCATCAACATTTTTTCCGTTTTGAAGATTGCTAATGTTAGTTACACTATTAAAAGTATTATTATAGATATAGAAGCCCGAAGCACCACTGGCATTAAGGGACAAAGACAATTTATTATATTTTAAAGTGGTAGCGAATCCGTACAATAAATGAGGATTTGGATCACCCTGAAAAGTAGGCTGATCCGCAATAATTTGCTGCCCCATTTGATCAAAACCGCCAAATTGCTTCAGGTAAAATATATTCACCGGATGATTATTACCAATAATCTGAGCTAATGTTCCGGAAACTCCCTGCCCGCTTACCTGCGCTGTGGCTATGTCAGCTTGTGTAAAGTCTTTTAAAAGGTTCTTATTGTGGGCTATATTGAAACCTACGTCCCATGAAAATTTGGCTTTGGAAACAATCGAAGCTCCAATTGAAAATTCAACACCCGAGTTAATTAAATGAGCCGGCAAATTAATAAAGAAAATAGAAGCAGGAGCAGGTTGAATAGCTGTACTTTGGAACAAAATATCTGTTGTGTTCTTATGGTAGTAGTCAAATGAACCATAAATTCTGTTATGCAACAAAGAATAATCAAGGCCTATATTTATCTGGGTAGTTTTTTCCCATTTCAAATCCGGGTTAGCAACATTGCTTTGCCCTATGCTATTATATGATCCTGAATTAAATTGCTCCTGCGAAGCCCCAGCTGGAAACTCCTGGTTTCCGGTAATTCCCCATGAAGCACGTAACCCCAAATTATTAATAACGGTAATGGACTTAAAGAAATCCTCATTGCTAATTGCCCACTTAGCTCCCACAGAAGGGAAATATCCATACTTATTATTTGCACCGAATTTACTGGAACCATCTGCCCTCAAAGTTCCCGTTAAATAATACTTGCTCGACAAATTAAAATTTACTCTTCCAAAATAAGATTGAATTTCAGTTTTAGGATCTACATAAGTAACTAAAGGAGTTTGTGTTTTTGCATTCTGAAAAAAACTGGTATAAAGAATGGGTATCCTGCTCTGCTGGTCAAGATTGGTGTTAAATTGAGATGCAAATACAGATGAATTGCCATAATTAGTTTTCCAATATTCATAACCAGCTAATGCCTCCATTGAGAGATTCTGTGTTAAATCAGTACTATAAGTTAATGTATGCGTATAAGTTTGAGAGGTTAAATAAGCATCTGAAATTGCAGCATCCCCTATCCCAGAAACACCATTAATTGCGTCAATCCATCCATCGATATTTGTGTTTCTTTTTCCAGTACCATGGTTAATTGCGTACAAAAATTTATACTCCAGTCCCTTAGTAAGTTTCAAGGCTGCTGATATATTTCCCAAAAACACATTAACATTAGCAATATCGCTATAACCGTTTATTACAGAAAGCGGGTTAGGAACCGAACTCACAGCATTACTAAAAAGCCCGTTGCTTGTTTTGAATGCCGCTGTAGGATTCCAGTTGAGTGCCCAGGCAATCAAATTACCACCTGCTCCGGCCGTATTACTCACAAGTCCCATGTGTTCCGTAGTATGACCAGCAATGACGTCAAAATTTATTGTCAACCGCTTATCTAAAAATTTATACTCGCCCGAAAAATTTCCAAGGTATTTATCTAAGGATGTCTTTTTGATAAAGCCGAAATTCTGTGAACCGAGGAAAGAAACCCTGAATTTTCCATTGTCGTTTCCGCCACTCAATGCTAAATTATAGTCCTGAGATAACGAGCTTTGTGTTATTTCTTTTAAGGCATCAACTGAACTTCCCTGATCCAAGGTACTAGGTAAGGAATAGGTTTTCAGAGCAGTTCTAAATTCACTCGTAGTTAGCACTTTATACTTGTGCATGTAACCTGCCGCAGCGCTAAACTTTGTTCCGAATTCTATTTTTGTCCCGCTCGATGAACTTCTTTTCGTCGTGATCACAATTATACCATTTGCTCCCCGCGAACCATAAATTGCAGTTGAAGAAGCATCTTTTAAAACATCGACTTGAGCTATGTCATTTGGATTAATATATAATAATGGATTAGATTCAGGAGTAGTACCGAAATCCAAGCCCGATCCGGATCCAAAATTTAAACCAGGTTTTGCGGTTCTTCCATCCAATGGAACCCCATCAACAACATACAGTGGATTATTACCGGCCCTAATAGAATTATTACCTCTTATTTTGATAGTAGTTGCGGCACCAGGTTGCCCACTATTATTGGTAATTTCAAGTCCCGGAACTTTTCCCTGCAACAACTGGTCGGGAGAGGCAATAACTCCCTGGTTAAAATCTTTTGCTTTGATAGAAGAAACAGCGCCTGTTAAATCCTTTTTCTTAGCCGAACCATACCCAATAACAACCACATCAGTTAAGGACTGGCGGGAGCTTGAAGGCAACAGTTCACATTGGAAGCTGATGAAATGTCAACTCTTTGAGTCTCTGATCCTACATAACTAATTTGAAGAATGTTTGAGTTGGGGGGAACATTAATGGAAAATGTACCATCGGCAGCAGTTCTTACGCCGTTTTTTGTCCAACAACAACCACGGAAGCATCAGCAAGAGGAGTTCCATCCTTTGAAGTTACTGTTCCCGTTACTGTTCGGTTTGTTGAGCCATTGTCAGGAAACAAAATAGCATAAACAGACTGCCAAGCAGAAGTTTTTTTCTCATAATCAAGTAATTATTAAAGTGTTAATGTTTAATTGACGTGTAATTTACACACATTTGTTAAATAAATACCAATATTCGGCAAAAAAATGTAAATTTTTTTTGTTATGATTCTTTTGTGATAATTCAAATGTCTTTTATCAATCATTATTGGTAAGGGAACAGTATTTTTTTTGAGACTTGCTTGTTCAATACAAATCATGCTAAAGCTTATTTATCAATAGCAAAATCGTCACACCTTACATAAATCAACAAAAAATATGGAGCCGATTTCCCTGACCCGTAAAAACCACATTTTGTTGCTGGCTTGTTGCTAACTCCTTGCTACTTCCAGAACCCATGTTGCTAACCTTAGCAACATGCCTGCAAGAAACCAGCAACATGGTATTAAGAAAACAGCTTTCAAATAGCTGGAAAAGGACCGTCAGGATGCAGTGACTTAACTGGTATTAACATAAGCCAGGTTCGGGATGAACTAATTTTGTAATGAAGCTTATTTTTGGAGATCCCTGATAAGATTGTAAACTCTCATCGAAAGATTTTTCATTCTCAAGTGTTACTTTTTCTTCTGCAACAGGGAGTAAATAAAGCAATGATATATTTAATATTACCGTCGTCAACGATTCCAACATCATTGGTATAAATACTCCACCACCCTGTTTTATGAAAATACATAGCATTTCGTGGCAATCCTAAGGATAACTTCGTTGTATCAAGCTGCCTGCCCAACAATGCTTTCAATTGCATGCTTACCCAGGGATTTATCAGCTGATTCGTATAGACTTTATACATAAAATCTGCTGCGTGCAATGCACATGTTTCCGTGCCTCTAACGGTATCATAACCCGGGTCTTCGAATTTTCTGCTCAAAAATTTTCGCGTAACCTCGCTGCCATACCAACCCATTTCGTGTATGGTTTTATTAATGCTATCCCGTGTGGCAATATCAATTAAACAATTGGCGGCGGAATTATCGCTTCGGGTTATCATTAAATCCAACAGGTAATTAACTGTAACGGTATCACCAGCCTTTAAAAGCGGTCGTGGATCATAACTTATTTCTTTAGATTTATCAACATCATTGGGAGACTTTACGATGTATTGCTTCGATAATGAATAGTCGCCATTATAACCTGCCTTAAAACTTCCATTGCCACATACATTTTATAAACAGACGCCGGGTAAATAAAATTACTGCAGTCAACACAACCCAAAACCGGGTGTCTTTCCATTTAAATCAATCACAGCAAAAGAAATTTTTTCCATCCCGTCTTCGCCGGCATCCCAGGTGCTGTCTAAACCAACCTCGTGAACTATTTTTTTAAGCGAATCATTGAAGCTTTTTTCCTGGCGGAAATAGCCGGGAATTTTTACCTGCCCATATGAATATGAAATGAAAAAGAAAGTTAATATGGTTAAATGAAAGCGTTTTCAATCCTTAAATACATATATATAATGCAGAATCAACATAACTATTTTAAACCTGATCAAAGAACACACAGAAGATCATTAGATCGCATTGGTTTCCCGAAATTGCTTTAGCGTCTTATTGGTTTGCTGATTCAATTTATTTTTGAAAAAATTAGTTCCACCTAACAATCTGCCTTTTAACCCAAACGCCTGGGTTGCCCATTTATGCAAATTGAAAGTATCAGTATGTTTGATGATTTTGGAATCTTTAAAATCGAATTCGGCATTAACAACATTATGAACTCTTCTTCCTGTTTTGCTAAATGTATACCAGGCTTCCCAATGAACAGAACCTTTTTTTAGCGAAGCGCTTATATCAGAAAATTCGACTTTTAAATCCGAAGCATTCCTGCAAAGCATTTGCCACATTGCCCTTGCATCATCTCCTTTTAATTCTCCAAAAGCCGGATCAGAAAAGATGACATCGTCATGGTAGCAGGAAATCATTGTTTCTGCATCTTTGTTTTGAAAGGCCGTATAGAATTTTTCTATTAAACCTTTCATGGGATTTATCATACTACCTTATATTATTACATGATGAAAAATGAAAACTCAAAATAACCAAGCGACACGTATCCTGATATATATAACGGCAGCTACACGATTATTCTTCCTGAATTAATCATTGAAAAATATCAAAGTCTTTTGATCCTGATATTCTTAAACCAAACATCTTCTCCGTGTTCCTGCAGGGAAATTTTTCCCTTTTTAAAAGTTCCGAAATCCGGCATGTTTTTAAACTTGCTGATAGCAACCATTTTCTTCCAGTTATCGTTCCACAGCGTTGTTGAAAGCGTATGCACGCCATTCATATAAAAATCCATTTTACCATTTACCGATTTTATTTCTATGTGATTCCATTCGCCCTGTGGCTTTGCGACTTCTTTGGATGCCAGCAAATCATACAAGTCTCCGGCACGGTGGGTATACAACCTGGCATCATCATGTCCCTTGCGTATAGGGGTACCGTTATCCAGCACCTGCATCTCCAGTCCTGTTTCGTAAGTATGCCCCATATTTTACCGTGTCTTCATGTATATAAAATATAATGCCGCTGTTTCCTTTAAAGCCTATTTTCCAATCAAGTTTTAAATCAAAATTTCCATACTCGTCATCCGTTACCAAATCTCCTTCTTCTTCGGGATGGCCTTTTAAGGCTTCCGCATCCAGCGCAAAAGCGCCATCTTTTACACTCCAGGCTTTACTTACTGTTTTCTTACCCCATGTGTGCCAGCCATTGGTAGTTTTTCCATCAGATAATAATTTCCATCCGTCTTTTTTTTCCTGGGCTGTAAGTGTATTGTCCTGGGAAAAGCAACAACCGATACTAAGAATCGTAACTAATAAAAACAAGGTTAACTTTTGCATGTGTGAGTTTTTAGAGATAAAAGGAAATTGTAATTAATTTATAAAGATGATTTTGAAAAACTATTGAAGACCTAAAACTGAATTGATCAATTTCTCATCCTTAGCTGTTCCGGCAAAATCATCAAATGCTTTTTCGGTTACAGGGATAATATTTTTTTTGATAAACTCAGCTCCTTCTTTTGCACCAACTTCTGCGTCCTTTAAACAACATTCCCATTCCAACACGGCCCATCCGGGATAATCATAAGCGGCCAGTTTACTGAATATCGATTTAAAGTCAACTTGTCCGTCGCCTAACGAACGAAACCGGCCAGCCCTGTCAATCCAACTTTGATAACCTCCATAAACACCCTGTTTACCGGTTGGATTAAACTCCGCATCTTTTACATGAAAAGCACGTATGCGTGAGTGATAGTTATCTATATATTCCAGATAATCGAGGCATTGTAAAACAAAATGTGAAGGATCATATAACAGGCATGCCCTTGGATGATTATTTACTTTTTCCAAAAACATTTCATACGTAATTCCATCATGCAGATCTTCTCCCGGATGAATTTCATAACATACATCAACACCATTTTCATCAAACACATTTAAGATGGGTAACCAGCGGTGCAGCCAATTCTGTAAACCCGGTTTCAACCAACCCAGCCGGGCGTTGCGGCCATGGATAAACCATTGGCCATAATAATGCGCCGCTGAAAGTTGCATGGGCATTCAATCCAAGATTTTTGGAAGCTTTCGCTGCAAACGTTAATTGTTCAACTGCCCATTCCGTTCTTGCTTTGGAATTACCATGAACTTCTTTCGGTGCAAAGCCATCAAACACCTTATCATAAGCAGGATTTACTGCAACTAATTGTCCTTGCAAATGTGTTGACAATTCTGTAATCTGTAACCCACATTCATTCACTAATCCTTTTAATTCATCTGCATAGGTTTTACTTTCCGCAGCTTTTTTTAAATCAATACACCGGGCATCCCATGTTGGTATCTGAACGCCTGTAAAACCAAGATCTCTTGCCCAAAGGCAAATGGATTTCATATCATTAAATGGTGGCTTATCACCGAGAAACTGCGCTAAGAAAATTCCGGGACCTTTAATTGTTTTCATTATTTTTATTTAGCCTCACCTCCCGAAAAATCCCGGACAACTCTCTCCAAAAGGAGAGGGACAAGGATTATTAATAAATTATATTTTAAAATTCTGTCCACTTTTCGTTGACTGGCCAGAAGCCACTACATTTTCTATAAATGCCATGCCCCGAACACCATCATCAGCCCCAGGAAAATCAAGCATTTCTTTTGTTGGTTCTTTGCCTTCCAATTTTGCCATTAATGTTTGGGCAAAATTGTGATAAATATTTCCAAAAGCTTCAAGATAACCTTCCGGGTGACCACCGGGTGTTCTGCAATTTTTTGTAGCAAAGCTGCTTAATACATTTGCGTAGTTAGCGCCGGCACGCAATATTTCCGTGGGCTTATCGAGCCATTTTACCAACAAGGTATTGGGTTCCTGTTGTATCCATTCTATACCTCCTTTTTCTCCGTATATCCTGATCTTTAAATTATTTTCTTCACCTGCTGCAATTTGTGTTGCACTTAACACACCTGCCGCACCATTATCAAATTTCAATAAAACACTTCCATCATCATCGAGATGGCGGCCTTCAACCATAATATTTAAATCGGCACAAAGCTTTGTAATCTTTAATCCTGAAATATATTCTGCAAGATGCGCTGCGTGTGTTCCTATATCTCCCATGGCACCTGCCTTTCCTGATTTCTTTGGATCGGTACGCCATGCTGCCTGGGCATTTCCTTCCCGTTCCGATAATTTGCTTAGCCATCCCTGCGAATATTCAACATAGATCTTCCTGATCTTTCCAAAGGCGCCATCTTCCATCATTGCTTTTGCCTGCTTCACCATTGGGTATCCGGAATAAGTATGTGTAAGGCACAGCACTAATCCTGTTTCTTCAACTTTCTTTTTTAATTGTTTTGCTTCATCCAAAGTAAAGGTCATTGGTTTTTCAACAACAACATTGAAACCATTTTCAAGTGCCATCATTGCAGGTCCAAAGTGGGCAAAGTTGGGTGTAACAATGGTTATAAAATCAATTCGCTTATCAGCGGGCATTTTACTTTCTTTTGCAATCATTTCTTCATAAGTAAGATAGGTTCTGTCTGCCGGAAGAAATAATTCCAATCCCGACGCTTTTGCAATTTCAGGATTGATGCTTAATGCGCCGCAGCACAATTCAATTAATCCATCCATATTGGCGGCAATGCGATGTATAGCGCCGATGAAAGCATCTTTACCACCGCCAACCATTCCCATTCTTAGTTTTCTCATATCAAACAATTTTAATGTGTCAATTTTTTGTAAATATAAAGGGATGCAAAAGATTAAAAAAAATGAAAAAAAATTTTGTCTATAAATTTTTCTTGTCTTAAAAATAGTACATTTAAACTTTCTTGTTCCGATTCACTTAATAATAGTTAATGAAATTAACCACACGATTGCAACTTTCTTTCATGATGTTTGTGGAATTTTTTATCTGGGGTGCATGGTTCGTAACGTTAGGAACTTTTCTTGTAAATAATCTTCATGCTAACGGGGCTCAAACAGGTTCAGTATTTTCAACTCAGTCGTGGGGAGCCATTATTGCTCCATTTATTATCGGTTTAATTGCAGACAGGTATTTTAATGCCGAAAAAATCCTTGGCGTTTTGCACCTCGTTGGAGCAGCATTAATGTTCCAGATGTATAGATCGGGAGGAATAACTTCTGTATATCCCGATGTATTTTTTTATTACCTGTTAGTGTACATGATTTTATATATGCCTACGCTTGCATTGGTAAATTCCATTTCATTTAATCAAATGAAAGATCCCGAAAAAGAGTTTTCAAGTATACGGGTGTGGGGCACTATTGGATGGATTGTTGCGGGTTTAATGATAAGTATTGTTTTTCTTATGGGATGAAGAGTCGAACGTAAAAGCTGGTTTAATGAGAAACACTTTTTTATTAGCGTCTATCGCCTCTCTGGTATTGGGTTTATTTAGTTTTACTTTGCCCAAAACACCGCCAAAGGTTGCTCCGGGAACGAAAGTAACTGTGTCAGATATTTTAGGATTGGATGCTTTAAGACTTTTAAAAAACAAGAACTTTTTAATATTTTTTATTGCGTCCATTCTCATCTGCATTCCTTTATCGTTTTACTACCAGGATGCTAACCAGTTTTTATCTAACATTGGCGTCACGAAACCTACCGGTAAAATGGCTATAGGGCAGGCGTCCGAAGTGATATTTCTGTTATTGCTACCCGTCTTTTTTAAAAAATATGGAATTAAAAAAACAATTTTGGCAGGTATGTTTGCATGGGCATTGCGATATGCGTTATTTGCGTATGGTAATGGAGGTGAATTAACTTTCATGCTTATTACCGGAATAGCATTACATGGTGTTTGTTATGATTTCTTTTTTGTAACCGGACAAATTTATACGAATAGCAAAGCAGGAATAAAATATAAAAGTGCTGCGCAAGGATTAATTACATTGGCGACCTACGGAATAGGAATGCTTATCGGTTATAAAACTGCGGGCCTGGTGACCGATGCGTATACAAGTTCAGGAACAATTTTTAACTGGAAAATGATTTGGATAATTCCTTCCGCAATTGCACTGGTTGTTTTTCTTTTGTTCGCAATTTCATTCAATGAAAAAAAGGAGAAATCTATTATTAATCAAACTTTGAATATTTAAAAAATGAGTTCAAAACAAAACAGGAGAACCGTTCTAAGAAATATTGCTCTTGGCACATCAGCTGTAATGGCTGCTCCGGCTATCTCTTTCGCAAAAAATTTTGAAGACAAAAAACCCTACAAATTGAAAGGAAATATTAATCATTCAGTTTCCAGATGGACATTTGGATATCTTTCCTTAGATGATTTGTGTGAAGCCGTAAAAAAAATCGGTTTCAGCGCCATTGATTTGGTAAAACCGCAAGACTGGCCCACATTGCAGAAGCATGGCATTTACAGTTCCATGTGTTATACGGCAGGCAAAAACGATTTATACAACGGTTTGGACAATACCGCAAATCATGAACAACTGATAAAGGAATACCTGGAGACAATTCCTATTATGGCAAAGGCCGGCTATAAAAATCTTATTTGTTTCAGCGGAAAACGTGAAGGTATGGATGATGAAACAGGTATGAAGAATTGCCAGGATGCATTAGAAAAGATTTTACCATTTGCTGAACAGAACGGCGTAACGATGGTAATGGAATTACTCAACAGCAAAATTGATCACAAAGATTATATGTGCAACCATGTGGAATGGGGAGCGGAATTATGCAAGCGTATTAGCTCCGATAATTTCAAATTACTTTTTGATATTTATCACATGCAGATACAGGAAGGCGATATTATAAGAAACATCAGGGACTATCATCAATATATTGCTCATTATCATACAGGAGGCATCCCGGGCAGGCATGAGATAAATGATACGCAGGAATTGCATTACCCAGCTGTAATGAGAGCAATTGTTGAAACAGGATACAAAGGATACGTGGCCCAGGAGTTTATGCCAACCTATCCTGATAAATTGGATTCATTAAGGGAAGCGATACAGATATGTGATGTATAAGAATAAAAAAGTCAATAGTCAATAAGTCATTAAAAGACTAACAATGACCAGTGACTTAATGACCATTGACCATTGACTAAAATGACTTATTAAAATATCAACCTAATTAAAATAAATCATAAATAATATAAATATTCTATGGCAGACAACACTTACGATGCAATTGTTATCGGTTCAGGGATCTCTGGCGGCTGGGCTGCAAAAGAACTTACAGAGAAAGGACTGAAAACAATAATGCTTGAAAGAGGTAAAAACATTGAGCATGTAAAGGATTATGTAAATGCAACCAAAGGCCCATGGGAATTTCCACATCGTGGAGGACGCACACAGGAAATGATTCAAGACTACCCTGCTTTAAGAAGAGACTATCCGCTGAATGAAATGAATCTAGACTGGTGGGCCGATGATCAAAAATCGCCTTATACTGAAGTTAAGCGCATGGATTGGTTCAGGGGCTATCACGTGGGTGGCCGATCGCTTTTATGGGGGCGTCAAAGCTATCGCTGGAGCGATTTAAGTTTTGAAGCCAATCTAAGAGATGGAATTGCCATTGACTGGCCTATCCGATATAAAGATATTGAGCCATGGTACACTTATGTAGAGAAGTTTGCCGGCATCAGTGGCGGAAAAGAAGGCTTGCCACAATTGCCCGACGGCCATTTTTTACCGGCAATGGAAATGAATTGCGTGGAGAAAGACGTTCAGGCACGAATTAACGAGCATTATAAGACCAAGCGAATGATAATGGGGCGTACGGCTAACATAACCGAACCGCTACCCGGAAGAACGAATTGCCAGTATAGAAATAAATGTTGGCTGGGATGCCCGTTTGGCGCTTATTTCAGCACCCAATCGTCCACACTGCCTGCTGCAATGGCTACCGGGAATCTCAAGGTACGCCCATGGTCTATTGTTACGAAAATATTATATGACAAGGATACTAAAAAAGCGACCGGCGTTGAAGTGCTGGATGCTGAAACCAATAAGACGTATCAATATTTTTCCAAAATAATTTTCCTTAATGCATCGTCCATTTAACAGTGCCTGGATTTTAATGAATTCAGCAACCGACATTTGGCCTGATGGATTGGGAAGCAGCAGCGGCGAACTGGGGCATAATATCATGGACCATCACTTGGGTGTTGGCGCTTCGGGTAAGGTTGATGGTTATGAAGACAAATATTATTACGGGCGGCGGGCAAATGGTATTTACATTCCACAGTACAGAAATATCCTCGGCGATAAAAGAGATTACCTGAGAGGCTTTGGCTACCAGGGCGGCGCAAGTCGTGACGGATATAACCGTAGCGCTGAAGAAATAACCATTGGCGGCGATTATAAAGATGCATTGGCAGAACCGGGAGGATGGAGCATGAATATAGGCGGCTTTGGCGAGATACTTCCTTACCATGAAAATAAGATGACCTTAGATAAAAACAAGAAAGATGCCTGGGGGCTTAATGTAATTTCCTTTGATGCTGAATGGAAAGAAAATGAAAGAAAAATGCGCATTGATATGAAGAATGATGCCATTGAAATGCTTGAGGCTGCAGGCGTTAAAGATGTTAAAGGACATGATGGTGATGGTACTATCGGCAGGGGCATACACGAAATGGGAACCGCCCGCATGGGTAATGATCGTAAAATGTCGGTTTTAAATAAATGGAACCAGATATGGGATGCTCCTAATGTCTTTGTAACAGACGGTTCTTTCATGGTCTCTGCTAATTGTGTAAATCCATCATTAACCTACATGGCTATGACAGCAAGAGCCGCTGACCACGCTGTAAGCGAATTAAAAAAACGTAACATTTAATTTAATTTCATTTTTACGTCTGATTATTACCTCTAAAAAAGATATAATGAGTAAAGAAAAAGGAATTTCAAAATCCGGTTATCCAAGAAGAAGATTTATAAAAGATGCGGGAATGGTAGCCACCGGATTTATGATAGTTCCACGGCACGTTTTAGGTGGAAAAGGATTTATCGCCCCGAGCGATCGTTTAACCATTGCAAGTATAGGCGTTGGAGGAAAAGGTGAAGACGATATCAATCATTTTTATGCAGGCGGTAAAGCGGACATCGCTTTCCTGTGTGACGTAGACGACAGGCAGGCTGCCAACTCCGTGAAAAAATTTCCCAAGGCAAAATATTACAAAGACTACAGGGAAATGTTCGACAAAGAACATAAAAGCTTTGATGCAGTTTCAGTTTCAACTCCCGATCACACACATGCAGTAGCTGCTTATTCTGCGATGCAACTTGGCAAGCATGTATATGTTCAAAAACCATTAACCCACGACGTGTATGAGGCAAGGGCACTAACGAAGGCGGCTAAACGCTTTAAAGTGGTAACCCAAATGGGCAACCAGGGCGCTTCCGGAGATGGCATACGACAATTGATGGAATGGTACGATGCCGGCATTATCGGTGATGTGCACACAGTATATTGCTGGACAGACCGTCCCGTTTGGCCGCAGGGAATTCCCAGGCCAACAGATGCAGCTCCCATACCTAAAGAATTGGACTGGAACCTATGGCTGGGAACAGCACCTGAAAAAAATTATTTTGATAACCTGGTTCCCTTTAACTGGCGTGGCTGGTGGGATTATGGTACAGGCGCATTGGGCGATATGGGATGCCATATTGTTCAGCCCGCTTTCGGTGTACTTAATCTTAAATATATAAATTCGGTGCAGGCAAGTGTTGGCAGTGTGTATGTTGGTGAATTTCAAAGAGGTTATTTTCCTGAAAGCTGTCCTCCGTCGAGCCATGTAATTATGAAATTTCCAAAGACGGATAAAACACAGGGACCCGTTGAAGTTCATTGGATGGATGGCGGCATTCAGCCTGAAAGACCGGAAGAAGTTAGGCCCTAATGAAACATTTGGTGATGGTGGCAATGGTACTTATTTTATTGGCACAAAAGGTAGTATGATGTGTGGCACATATGGAGCTAATCCCCAATTACTTCCTACGTCAAGAACTAAAGAAGTGAGCGTTCCGCAAAACTATCCACGTGTTCCGGGAGGTGACAAAACGGGCATTATACCCAATGGGTGGAAGCTGCAATTGCAGGATATGGTAAAATACCGCTAAGTTCGGATTTTGAAGTGGCAGGACCGTTAACCGAGGCATTGCTAATGTCGAACCTTGCTATAAGAGGATTTGATATCAGGAAGCCGAAAGCAACGGAGTAAAGATTTCGACTACCCTGCCCGTTATGTGGAGCTTTTGTGGGACAATGATGCCATGAAGGTTACTAACGTTGACGACGTAAACGAATTTATAAAACGCAATTACCGCGAAGGTTTTGGTGTTAAATATGTAAATAATTTTTTAAAAATACAATACTATGAATAGAAGAGAAGCCGTACAATATATTTCGCTCCTGGTAGGAGGTACTATTGTAGGTAGTCACTATTTTTTAGAAGGCTGTAAAAGTAAAACAGGTGTTTCTATGACTTTTACACCTGAGGATATCTCTTTCCTCGATGAAGTGGCAGACACTATTTTACCCACAACCAAAACTCCCGGCGCTAAAGCCGCCAAAGTAGGACAGTTTATGACGGTGATGGTAAATGATTGTTATGAAGCGCCAGATCAAAAAATATTTCCATGAAGGCATGGCTAAACTTGATGAGGCATCAAACAAGAAAAATGGAAAATCTTTTATGGAAAGCTCACCTCAACAACGCCACGATTTATTGGTAGAACTTGATAAAGATGCAAAAGATTTAAAGAAAAAGACCGACGATTATTTCGATGCAATGACCGATGAGCAGAAGCATGAAATGGCCATGCAAAAAGATAAAGAAGGCACCGATCCCCGGGCTCGGCAAAATGCGTGAGAATCCAAATTATTATTTTATACTAATGAAACAGCTCACACTGCTGGGTTATTTCACTTCCGAAATTGGATGTACACAGGCAAGGCGTTATGTTGAAACCCCAGGCAAGTTTGAAGGATGCGTTCCTTATGCAAAGGGAGATAAAGCTTGGGCGTAGTGTATGTCACAAAATTGTCCTGTAGAGTACACTCAAGATCCATAAAGATTATATTGTAAGCATTCTTCGTGTGCCTTGTGGGAATACTGTTTATCAAGAAATTTAATTGAGCTGTAATGCAACCAAAAAAATTCTTTTAACAATTTTTGGTAAAGTTATTGAAATGAGGTTGGCAAACTTTACCAGATGATCAGGAGAATTATTTTTATTGTTCTTTGTTCAATGTCCTTATTAATATTTAGTTGTAGCCGAAAAACGCATCCCACAAAAACAACTTCAGAAACAACAACTAAAAAAACGGATACACCTCAACAACAAAAACGGTTGCGAAGAGAAGGCCCAAGCCAGTACTTCCAAAAGTAATTGTTGTAAATGACAGTGCTGCCCACAAAAGTGTTGACGGACGGCTTTATTACGACGTAATGGGACACAGGTATTGGCGCAATTATAAAGATGGCAAGTATTACCTCTTTAATAAATCAATGTACAATAATCCTGATTTCAAGAATCCTGGATAATGCATTTAATTATAAATATTCCAACCTGGTAACCGGTGCAATTTCATCCTCCAAAATTTCGGCATCATATCCAAACTCATTCAAAAGATTGATAAGAGGTGAAGGTTCAATCTCCGACAATTTTAGATTCCACCCGAAGAATTTTATCGCAATCTTCCAGGTCGAAATTGGCCGTGTAATGAGTATATGTTTTATGAATTTGTTCAATCAGTAAATCAGCATGAGAAGAATCTTCCACATTTGTTTTAAAAACTTCTACCATAACTTATTAATTAATTATGAATAAATTTTCTATATGAAATTTTAATGTTTACCCTTCTTTATAAAATTCTTTTTAATTCTTTCGCTTCCCTATAAGTTATTCGAATATAGCATTTATCCCTGTTTAATTAACCCGATTGCCTCTTCAATAATCATGGAAGACGATTGTGTAACAATTATGTTTTAAACTTTTTCAATTTTTAGTTAATTACTTTTTTGTTGCAGCGCAGAAAGAATTTTTTTTAACTGGTGAATGTGCCTTTGCGTATGATATAAAACAAAATGCAATAACTCCAATTTTGTTATTTCGCCAAACACCGGAAGATTAATAATTTCAGTAAGATTTACTTTGATTCTCAGCTTCCTTTAATTGTTCAATTGATTTCTTAAGAGCTGCAACAACAGCTTCTTTATCATAATTGTTTATTTTCAGGAACAATGAATTCGGGGGATTGAAATTTAGTTTCAAAATTTAAAAACAGTTTCTTTAAGATGAGGAACTCCTTCTTCGGGATTCCTCTCGGCAGGTTTGCCCTCCATATGTCAATCCCTGCGCAATTGCTTTATTTGATTTCGTAACATGCGTTGCTAACTGCGCTGCCGTCCAGCTACCTTCAAAAGGAATAGCGTTTATTGATGAGCTCGTTAGTTGACGAAATCATCGTAACCAATTCGGCCCAGGTTTCATTCAAAGATGCAAATAGTTGCTTTTGTATTTAATGTACCAGTTGTCATAAGTAATTATTTGAATAAATGTTTTATCCTTCGATAACAGATAAAATATTTCCCGCAGGGATCTTTAAACCATGCAATTTTGGGCCCACGCGGATTTCTGCTGATACCCTTTGCATCTGTACCCATATTCCTTATATTGTTCAAACACTATTCCTTTTGCCGTTAGTTCGTCAACTGCCTTTTCAATATTATCAACAGGAAAATTTAAAATTGTAAATGTCGCCGGCTCATGATTAGGCTTGGGATAAATGATAATTTTATTGCTGCCTTTTATGTGCAGTTCTATAAATCCCATTGGATTATCGGTAACTTCTAAACCAAGAACTTCACCATAAAATTTTTTTGCTTTCTGAATATCATTTACTGAAAATCCGCTAAATGCTTTTGAGTGTTTCAACATGGTTTTAATTTTTAGAAAGTTTGAAAAAATTGTTATTATTTATTTTAGTGTAGCCATGATCGTTATAACCTGACCGGTTTCCCCACTGATTTGTCTCTCGGCAGAAAGCGGATAAGACCGCTAAGAAAAATACTTTGCGAGTCTCTATGGCTCTGTACGGACATACTTAATCATTCATTTTAACCAGGCACATCATTTCCTTATCACTCTTATACCATTCAATTGCGGGTTTTGTTTTATTCACCCGGGGGTCTTGTATTATTTCAGAGAATACATCCTTAATGCATTCGGTTTTTTTCTGCCATTCAATAATG
Organism: uncultured Chitinophagaceae bacterium; assembly: GCA_963756945.1. Taxonomy (GTDB): domain Bacteria; phylum Bacteroidota; class Bacteroidia; order Chitinophagales; family Chitinophagaceae; genus Ginsengibacter. The sequence continues at coordinate 19,708 of CAVWQJ010000030.1, forward strand.
AGTTCTTGTTAAATAGTCTCCCTTTCTCAATTTTTAATTTTTCGTAATTATATTTCTTCAGCTTCGCCTTTAACTTTTTCTTCGGCTACAGCGTAATAAATCATTTTACCATCTTTAAATTCACTTATGCCATAGTATGCACGTGCCCCTGCGTCATCGCCCGTCTTTTTATTAATTCATCAAAAGCTTCGCCAATGCCCGATGGAAAGGTTTTTACCTGGAGTCCGAAAACTGGAATATCACTTGCAGATTTTGTATTTTTCCATAACCGTAGTTTAATTAATAACACCACAAACCTACAATCATCATGCTAAAAAGGTCGGGTGCAAATGCGGCAATATAAGGGTTGATTGCGACAAAAACATTTTTTAATTTTATGGCATTAAAAATGCTTTAAAAAACAAAAAAATTATGAAACACGTTTCAATACTCATTCCCCAGGGGCATACAAGCGTTGTAAACATTGAGGGTTCTCACCAGATATTTAATGATGTAAATTCCATATTAAAAAGTATGGACAGGCCTCCTTTGTTTAAAGTGGAGTTGGTGGGCATTTCAAAAGAAACCAGTCAGCGAAATGGATTATTTAAAATTGACGCTGATGTTTTAATTGATGATGTAAAGAAAACGGATCTCATCATAATTCCTGCAATTCATGGTGATCCAAAAACAATGATGCAAAACAATGCACCATTTATTCCGTGGATTATAAACCAATATAATGCCGGGCGCCGAAGTGGCCAGCCTGTGTATTGCTTCATTCTTTCTCGCGGCGACGGGCTTGCTGGATGGAAAACAATGCGCAACTCATTGGTCTGCCGCTAACGATTTCAGAAATACTTTTCCGCAGGTAAATTTGGTTGACGATAAAATTATGACTGAAGAAGATGGCATTTACACCAGTGGTGGCGCTTATTCTTTTACTAATTTACTGGTATACATTATAGAAAAATATGCCGGCCGTGATGTGGCAGTTTTAATTGCAAAAATGTTTATGATCGATATAGATCGTATTAGTCAATCGCCGTTTATAATTTTTAAAGGACAAAAAACACATGATGATGAACCGATAAAAAAAGCACAGGAGTTCATCGAAAATAATTTTGAAGAAAAAATTACGGTTGACCAGTTGGCATCAATGTTTGCTTTGGGGAGAAGAAATATGGAACGAAGATTTAAAAAAGCAACGGCGAATACAGTTACAGAATATATTCAGCGGGTAAAGATAGAGGCCGCCAAAAAGAATTTGGAAAAAGGACGTAAGAATGTGAATGAAGTAATGTATGAAGTTGGCTATTCAGATACAAAAGCTTTCAGAACTATATTTAAAAGAATAACAGGATTGTCGCCTGTTGAATACAGGAGCAAATATAACAGGGAAGCCCTTATGGCATGATGCATCGGCAACTCGATGAACTTCGTAAACTCGCCTGTATTTTTAATTCGTTTCTAAATTTTGTGTTCCTGCTAACGTAACATGATGGCGTTTCAATGGCATATTATTTCAATGAGGCGTTGTTCCTCACATTCAATTTTATGTGTAGATTTTTTTGCGTGAAACTAATATATCGCCGCTTATAAATAATCGCTGACCTATTTGTCTATTGGTTAGCAAATCCGAAACAACTTTCAATATTCCTATTCACCCTTTTTAGTACACATGTATGATTAGTAAATGGTGCGCATGGCATGAAGGTATAAGTGAAAGAAATAAACTAACTTTTCAAAGCCAAAAGCCACTATCATGAGACGTTTCAAGCTCAGCTCAATCTTTTTTTTATTTATGTGCACGTCAGCAGTAACACCGCAGGCTACGTTCGCACAAGCCGTTGCAGGGAGATCAATTGAAAGACTCACTGCTAAAAGAACTAGATCGGTCAAAAGATGATACTTCCAAAGTAAAAACTCTGATTTCACTGGCCCATTTTTATGCAGCCAACGATAGTGCCATTGCTGCCGGTTATGCAAATGAAGGGGGAAAATTATCGGAACAACTCAACTGGAAAAAAGGCCTGGGATTATATTACCTCGTAATGGCAAGGATATATAAAAACGTAGCTGATTATAGCCAAAGCATGTCGAACGCCAGGAAGGCATACGATATTTTTAGTAATACTGATGATAAAAAAAATACTGCGGCCGCTCTTAATTACATCGCCAGCAGTTATGAGGGTACCAGCTTCTATGCAAAATCAATTGAAAATAATTTTGCAGCGTTAAAACTGTATGAAAGCATCGACTTTACCCGCGGCATAAGTATTTGTTATAACAATATCGGCGTCGACTATTATTACCTTCGTCAATATGGTAAGGCGATAGAAAATTATAATAAGGCACTTATAATTGACAAAAAAGGAGGCGATAAATTTAAGATCGGGTCAGATCTTGACAACATAGCAATTGTTTATCTGGATAAAGGAAATTATGATAGCGCTGATGTATATGACCGTGCCGGTGTAAAAATGTTTGAAGAGGTAAATGATCAGCCCGGCTTAGGAAGGATCTACGGAAACCGTGGGAACGTTCTGATAAAACTCCACGATGCAAAAGCAGCATACGAATACTATCAACTCGCTTTAGAGATTAATAAAAAACTGGGCATAGACAGAATGCTTAGTTCCACTTACGGTTTTATAGGAGAACTTTATTTAGCTATTGCAAAAGACACAGCAGCGAGGTACAAGATATCCTCATTTATGAAAAAGGATAAAAAGACCTTGCTCGACAGCGCTGCATTTTATGTAAACACGGCTATCAAATTTGCGCAACGTGCAAATAATACTTCCCTGTTGACAGATCAAAACCTTGTATTGTCAGAAATCGAAGAACTGCTTGGTCATTATCAAAATGCGCTGGCATCTCATAAAAATTATACGTTATTTAAAGATTCAATATTTAATGATGACAATAAACAGAAGATAGCTGCCCTGGAAAGCGAAAGTCTCGCTGAAACAAAAGACCACGAGATTGCATTGCAGTTGTCCGAAGCAAAACGCCAGGCATTGCTTAAAAGAGTTGTTCTTATTTCTGCCATTGCAGTAGTTGCACTTATTAGCTTGTTCGTTTTTTTATATAACAGAAGAAAAAAAGCCAGGTTTGATAACAAGGTAATGGATGTGGAGATGAAAGCTTTGCGTGCCCAGATGAACCCGCATTTTATTTCAAACTCATTGCATTCGATCAATAAATATGTAATGGACAACGATAAAAAAAATGCTTCCGTTTATCTAACAAAGTTTGCTGGCCTTATGCGCTTGATATTAGAAAATTCGCGGGAGCAGGAAGTGCCACTCGAACAGGATTTACATGCTTTGGAATTATATATGGAACTGGAACTGTTGCGTTTTAATAACAGCTTTACTTATCACATAGAGGTAGATCCGCTTATTGATCCGGAAAACACATTGATACCGCCCATGTTGATTCAGCCATTTGCAGAAAATGCCATACTGCACGGGCTGCGCAATAAAGAAAATGGTGTAATAAATATCCTGGTACGTAAGGTAAATGAAATGATTTGTTGTGTAGTGGAAGATAACGGAAATGGAAGCATTGCAGAACCATCAACAACGGCCGCCAAAGGCAAACAACATAAATCGCTTGGTAAAAAGATTATTAATGAAAGGCTAAATATTATTAACCGCTTAAAAAAAGCGAAGGCAAGCGTAAATATTTTCCAGTTGAAAGATGCAGAGAACAGACCAGGAGGTATTCGGGTAGAATTATTATTGCCGCTTGAGTTAGCGTTTTAATAAAATATAAAGCATGATAAGAGCAATTGTTATTGAAGACGAAGAAGCAAGCAGAAAGATACTAACGGGGATGTTAGACGATCATTTTAAAAATATTAAAGTGATGGCAGTCTGCACCAACAACGCAGATGCAAAGGCTGCCATAGAAGATTTTAAGCCTGGCCTTGTTATTAGTGATATAGAACTCGGGAAAGAAACCGTATTTACCATGCTGCGGCAACTAAACGAAATAGACTTTGAAATTCTCTTTACAACGGGCTACGACAAATATGCGATACAAGCCATAAAATTTGCGGCGTTAGATTACCTCGTGAAACCCTTTACCGAAGAAGACCTTTCCATTGCCATTGCCCACTATGAACAGCGGCGTGAAAGAAAGCAAAATGCACAACAATTCGAAACACTGTTCCATAACCTTAAACTATATAAGAACGATCTGAAAAAAATTGCTTTACCGTCATTTAGCGGCCTGACTGTGTTTGCTGTAAAAGATATTATTCATTGCCAGGCTGAAGGCAATTACACTAATTTCTTCTTTAGCTCAGGTAAGAAAGTACTGGTAAGTAAAACACTTAGGGAGTATGAGGACCTGCTGAATGAATGCGATTTTGTACGAGTACATAAAACACACCTTATTAATTTGCATCACGTAAAAAACTATGTAAGAGGTGAGGGTGGCGCCGTTACCATGAGTGATGGAACGATCATCGATGTTTCCCGAAGAAAAAAAGAAGAATTCCTTCAAAGGCTCGAGAAGCTCTGAAGATACCTGTGCTCCAATTCTACATTATAATTCTTTTTTAATTCTCAATAGCCTCTACCGCTGTTCATGCCACTCTTGCCTTAGAATAATTATTTGCTACCGATAAGCGATTGAGGCTTGATGGGCTTTCAGAGTAATTCTATTTTTATTTATGTAAAGTGATTACCCGCTTACAACTCAGATAAAAATTACTCATGAAAAAAAATTATTTAAAAACATCCTGTTTCAGTGGTATTTTTTTAACGTGGATGTCTTTTCCGGTGTTTTCCCAAAACGTAGGTATTGGTACAACCGCTCCAGATGCCAGTGCGCAATTAGATATTAAATCCACTAATAAAGGAGTACTCGTTCCGCGTATTGCATTGACCGCTGCTAACGTTTCATCTCCCGTTAGTTCACCTGCCGATGCTTTATTGATTTATAATACGGCCACAGCCGGCGCAAGTGAAAATGCAGTAAGCCCGGGTTTTTATTATTGGAGTGCTGCTGCTAACAAGTGGAATGCTATAAATTCTGCGACGGCAAGCAATTCGGTTGGTTTTGGCAGTTGGGGTGATTGTTCAATGAATAACATAAGTGACTATAACCCGGTTGGGGCAAGTGACGGCTCAGCAAATGATGATTTTGGCTACACCGTGTCTATTTCCGGTAACTACGCTATTCTGGCTGCCCCGCTAGCTACTGTTGGCGCTAATACAAACCAGGGCATGGTTTATATGTATTTTTTTAACGGCAACAACTGGGTACAGCAACAAAAGCTAACTGCTTCGGACGGAGCTTCCGGTGACTATTTTGGTGCAAGTACTTCTATCTCGGGCAATTATGCTATCGTGGGAGCTGTATCAGATGATATTGGCTCTAATACCGACCAGGGCTCAGCTTATATATTTTTTTATAATGGGACCAGTTGGGTACAGCAACAAAAATTAATGGCGGCTGATGGCGCCGCTAATGATTATTTTGGCTTCAGTGTGTCTATCCAGGGCAACTATGTCGTTGTGGGTGCGGAACGGGATGCAGTAGGGGCAAACCCCTTCCAGGGATCAGCATACGCATTTTTTTATAATGGCAGCAGCTGGATTCAACAACAAAAACTAACGGCTGCCGATGGCGCTGCAAATGATGCTTTTGGAAGTAGTGTATCTATATCAGGCAACTATATTGTCATCGGTGCCATAGACGATGACATTGGTGCCAATATTAATCAAGGATCAGCATATATATTTTTTTATGATGGCAGCAGTTGGGCACAGCAACAAAAACTAACTGCCAACGATGGCAAGCAAAACGATGACTTTGGGCTCAGTGTATCCGTTTCCGGTAGTTATATTATTATAGGTGCCGAATTGGCAAAGATTGGATCTAATGGCCAGGGGGCAGCGTATGTATATTATTATGACAATGGCAGCAGTTGGGTGCAACAACAAAAACTGGCTGCTGCTGATGGTCACGACAATGACCGGTTTGGTCATTGGGTATCCATTTCAGGCAACTATGCTATTGTTGGCGCTAACCAGGACTCGGTTGGAACGGTTTCTGACCAGGGGGCTGCTTATATTTTCCAAAATGTGGGAGGGATATGGTTGCGCCTGCAAAAAGTTGTGAATCCTTCCGGTAATCCTGAAGACTTCCTGGGAAACTCTTGTGCAATAAGCGGGAATCGCTTTGTGGCAGGCGCCTATGGCTTTGCCAATAACAAGGGTATGGCAGTATTTGGAAAAATAAATTAATTGTTATGAAAAAGATATTCCTGGTTATTTATTGCTTAATTATCATTTGCAATTTTTTATTTTCTCAAAGTGTCGGAATCGGAACCACCTCACCTAATGCATCCTCAATATTAGATATTACAAATAATTCAAAAGGATTATTAATTCCGAGAATGAGTACATCTGCCATTACTTCCATCAGCAACCCGGCCAAAGGTTTGATGGTATATGATTCCGTAAAAAATCAGTTGATGGTGAATATGGGAACTACTGCATCACCCAACTGGCAAACCATTGTGGCAAAGAGTGGTTGGGGATTAAATGGTAATAGCAGTACGATCCCTTCCAGTCAATTCATTGGCACAACCGATAATCAGCCGTTACGATTTAGAATAAACAATACCTGGGCGGGTGAATTAAATGTATCAACCGGAAATATTTTTTTAGGGATGACAACAGGACAGTCGAATACTACCGGCTACTACAATATTGCAACAGGTACCTCAGCTCTCTCTTTCAATACCACGGGTTATTATAATACAGCGACAGGTACCTTAGCTCTCAATTCTAATGCCACGGGTTATTATAATACAGCGACAGGCGCTAGTGCTCTTTCTTCTAATACTTCAGGTTCTTATAATACTGCAAACGGACTTAAATCTCTTAATAGCAATACGATTGGTTATTATAATACAGCAATCGGCGTGTATTCGCTTAATTCAAATAATGACGGTAATTATAATACTGCAATTGGTGGTGCTTCCTTGCTTAGAACAGCCGGTTCTTACTACAATACTGCCATTGGTTACAATGCTGGTTCAGCCTATGATTTGGGCTATAACAATACTATTCTTGGTGCCAATTGCAATGCGGCGTTTGACGGCGCATACAATGATATCGCCATTGGGCAAGGAGTTAGTTGCACCGATAATAGCCAGGCAAGAATCGGTAATTCCGCAACTTACTCCATCGGCGGTTATGCCAACTGGACCAACATCAGTGATGGCCGCTTCAAAAAAGATATAAACGAAGAAGTGAAAGGGCTTGACTTTATTATGAAACTCCGCCCGGTTACCTACAGGCTTGATCTTACAAGTATCAGTAAACAATCAAAAGAAAACCAGGGAGCGGAATGGAATGAACAAATGAAAACAGCTATTGCGGAAAAGGAAAAAACACTTTACTCCGGCTTTGTGGCTCAGGAAGTAGAACAGGCAGCAAGTGACGCTGGATATGATTTCAGCGGAGTAGATAAACCAAAAAATCCAACCGGATTTTACGGATTAAGATATGCAGAGTTTGTTGTGCCGCTCGTAAAAGCAGTGCAGCAGCAGCAACAAATGATAGCTGCGATGGATAAAAGAATCGAAGCACTCGAAGCACAGAATAAATTATTGCAACAATTATTAGATAAGAAAAACTAATTATTTATGAAAGCATTTTTTTCATTCGCCTTTCTCACGATTATGTTTCCCTATTATGTTTTTTCTCAAAGTATCGGTATTGGAACTTCTTCACCCAATGCATCTTCCGCATTGGATATTACCAACACGTCGAAAGGATTATTAATTCCGAGAATGAGTACATCAGCCATTACTTCCATCAGCAACCCGGCCAAAGGTTTGATGGTATATGATTCAACAAAAAATCAGTTGATGGTAAACATGGGAACTACTGCATCACCCAACTGGCAAACCATTGTAGCAAAAAGCGGATGGAACTTAACCGGTAATGCGGCTACAAATCCCGCAACTCAATTCATAGGTACTTCCGATAATACTCCCCTGCGTTTCAGGATTAATAATAAATGGGCAGGGCAGATAGATGGTGCCAGTCGAAATATATCCTTTGGATTAGCGGCCGGACAGAGCAATAGTACAGGTGGTGGTAATATTGCTATCGGCAATGCTGCTTTAAAAACCAATTCGATAGGAAACGACAATCTAGCAATTGGAGATTCTGCGCTGTTTTTGTATAACGGGACAGTTGCCAATATGGCCATCGGCTCTCATGCTCTTTATTCGAATACTACGGGATATGATAATACAGCTAATGGAAACTACTCACTTTATCATAATACTAATGGTGCTGATAATGTTGCAAACGGATATCTTGCTCTTTATTCTAATACAACTGGAAGCGCTAACACCGCAACCGGCAGCTCCGCTCTTTATTACAACACCTCAGGTATTTTAAATACCGCCACTGGAAATCTGGCCCTTTCTTCCAATACGAGTGGAAACGCAAACACTGCGACTGGTTCGAATGCTCTTTTTAGTAATACGACGGGGAAGTCCAACACGGCTAATGGTACTTACGCTCTTTATTCTAACACGATTGGAAACGAAAACACCGTCAGCGGCACTTATGCTCTATATTCAAATACAAGCGGAAACTATAATACAGCAACCGGCTATTCAGCTCTTTTTTCTAATACAACCGGAGGGGGTAATACAGCAACGGGGTATTCTGCACTTGAGGTCAATACAACGGGGAATTATAATACAGCAAATGGTAATTCAGCTCTTTCTTTTAATACAACGGGGAGTTATAATACAGCAAACGGTTATGCTGCTCTTTACTCCTGTAAAACGGGGTATAATAATACTGCAACTGGTTATGATGCTCTTTTTTCAAATATTTCCGGGATTGTCAATACAGCAAACGGCCATGATGCACTTTACTCGAACACTACGGGAAATGCCAATACCGCCAGCGGTCAATCTGCACTTTATCAAAATACTTCGGGAGGCGCCAATTCAGCAACTGGTTATGATGCTCTTTTGCGCAATACAACGGGGAATAATAATACGGCCAGCGGCTACGAAGCTCTTTACTCAAACACTATAGGAACCGCCAATACTGCCGTGGGTTACCAGGCTCTCTCAACAACAACTGCTTCATACTATAATACAGCTATAGGTTATAATGCAGGCCTTTCCTTCGATTTGGGTTATAACAACACGCTTATCGGCGCCGGATGTGACGGAAGTTTTAACGGGCAATATAATATTATCGCCATTGGGCTCGGCGTTACCTGCCCCGATAACAGCACAGCGAGAATTGGTAATTCCGCAACGTATTCTATTGGCGGTTACGCCAACTGGACCAACATCAGCGATGGCCGTTTCAAAAAAGATATAAACGAAGATGTTAAAGGGATTGACTTTATTATGAAACTCCGGCCGGTTACCTACAGGCTCGATATTACAAGTATCAGTAAACAATCAAAAGAAAACCAGGGAGCAGAATGGAATGACACAAATGAAAGCAGCTATTGCTGAAAAGGAAAAAACACTTTACTCCGGGTTTGTCGCGCAGGAAGTAGAACAGGCGGCAAGCGATGCAGGATATGATTTCAGCGGAGTAGATAAACCAAAAAATCCAACCGGTTTTTACGGATTAAGATATGCTGAGTTTGTGGTACCATTGGTAAAAGCTGTGCAGGAGCAACAGGAACAAATTGAATTGCTGAAACACCAAAACGAACTCTTGTTAAAACGTTTGGAAGCGTTGGAAAATAAAAATCAATAGTTACAAATACCGGGTTGATTAGCACCAGTTGTTAAAATAGCTGTACGATAATTTAGAGCTGGTTGTGGAATTAATTCTAAAAAGTGCCAAGTCGCTTTTGTTACATCATTGCGGAGCACTAAGCGCCTTTTCAATTAATGGATGAATTTTGGTTGTAAAATACTTTTTTATTTCCTTTTTATTAAGTTGATCGCCGGGATGAATATATCGTACAGTTCCGGCTGAATCGACAATTACACTCGTTGGAAAACCATTGTTGTTATTCAATCTATAACACTCGTCCCGCGATATTGAATAGATAGCATAGACGATTTTAAATTTCTTTTTTATTAACGCGATCTCCTTTGGTTTTTCAAAAGTGAATGATACAAATTCAAAGTATTTATTGTATTTGTATTTTTCAAATAATTTATTGAGTTCATCCATTTCCGCCATGCATGGAGGGCACGCAGCAAACCAGAAGTTTATAAAAACCACTTTTCCTTTTAATGTACTATTTGAACATTCTTTATTATTTGCTGAAACCGAAAATTGAGGAAATGGTTTATTAATGAAGTCGCTGTTTTTCTTGTCCATTAAAATCAAAAATGAATCCGCAGTCATTGTATTTTTTTCAGGAGAATTATTCTGGCCGTAAGAGGAAGTTGATAACAAAATAAAAAAGATCAGCAAGGACCGTTTCATATAATATCCATTTATAGAGACTAAGTTCAATTAGTCTCCAATCTTCTATTGCACATCGAATATCCTGTAAAAATTAACTTAGGTATCCTTTTTAGTGCGAACACTAAAATATATAATTAATAAAATAATCTGACCAATAATAAATGCAAAAATTGATTTTGCTATCGATGTAAGAAAATATTGTTCACCACCAGATGTGTTTTTGGGTTCTGAAGAAATTATCATTACAGTTAATAACAGAAGGAAAATTGTCCATCCAATTGCAATTCTAAAATATATTTTATCGGACATAACTTACAATAACAATTTTATTCAAACATCGCTCAAAACAGGCAAATCATTTAAACTCTTAAATTGGCCGATTACATTATTGAACAAGATTGAAATCAAAAAAATATTTGCTCCGATCGAGCGTATCAACATAAAGAATGATTTCATTATTTAGAATATGGCTCTCAAGTGTTATAGCATCAACCGCAAAAGTCTGGCTCACAAATTTTTCTGAAGTACCATTTCTTTTATAGTTATAGATGATTACTGATTGTACAATGTATTGGTCGCGGTAATCGTCTGTCCGCGCAGGCAACAATATCTTGCTGGCAATATCTTCATAATAGTTATTTTCTTTTATATCACAATTGTCCAGGTCAATAATTATTTTTTCTCCATTCTGCTTAAGATTATTTTCATATTCAGTTAATTCCTTTTGCATATTCTCTGTGTTATGACATCTATAAATTACTAACTAATTCCCATAAAATAAAAATGTGTCGGGAATTGTTTGATTGCAAACTTTTATTAAAGTTTTGGATATAGCCATTGTGTAAACTCCTGCAATGTGTAAAAAATCTCATCAGGATGAAATTGAATTAATTTTCCCGGCTCAGCTGTCTCCGCCCAGGCCGCAGCAACAACGGCAATTCCTGCTTTCCTGCTTGCCTCAATATCGCCAGTTGAGTCACCTACATAAATTACTTCATCTTTTGCTATTCCGGGTAATTGGTCTAATACAGATTGAATTCCCCTTGCCTTAATTGGCCCCTGAGGCGAACCTGTTTCAATAAATTCAAAGAAATTTTCAATACTAAAATGTTGCAAAGAAATATCAGTGCTTTTTCTTCCTTTACCGGTAACCATTGCAACATGCACTTTCCTCCTTTGCAAAAAAATGAGCATGTCCCTTACACCATCAAAAGGATTCGGGCACATATTATGCAACGCTTCATAATGGTTGAGATAGGCTTTTATTCCTTTCTCATAATGGTCGGGAGCTAATGCCATAATGGTCCCTTCCTCCGTAGGCCCAAAGGTGGCAATAATTTCTTCATCGGAAATTGATCGGTCAATTAACGGTTCAATAGATTTTCTAAAAGCAAGAACACAAAGAGGAAGTGTGTTAGCTATGGTTCCATCAAGATCAAAAATTACAGCCTTAATTTTTCGCATTTATTTCAAGTTACTTCAATATTTATAAAATCAGTTTCCGGGCAAAAATATATTTCATCCTAAATAAAAATGCAAATACAAAAATTAAAATAACTTCATGCAAATAATAGTTAATGAGATTTCTATTTGTAATTGTTTGCTTTTTTATTATAAATAATTCGAAAGCCCAAACCGATTCGCTGTCTTTAAAATTCCCCATTGATTCCAATCATTTTTCTTCCTTCGATGGCGCCAAAATTTATTATGAAGTGCGTGGCGAAGGCAAGCCGGTTTTGCTGGTTCATGGTTTTATTGTTAGCAGTAATTCATGGAAGCATGCCGCGTTGTATAACGATCTGCTGAATAACGGATATAAGGTAATTGTTTTAGATATGCGTGGTAACGGAAAATCAGGTAAGCCGCATGATTCTACAGCATATGATAATGATGCTGAAGCAAAAGACATAATGCTGCTGATGGATTTGCTCAAAATAAAACAATACAGCGTCGTGGGATATTCGAGAGGTTCTATCATCACAGCCCGATTGTTAGTTCTTGATAAAAGAGTACAGGATGCCGTTTTAGGCGGCATGGGCATAGACTTCACCAATCCTGAATGGCCAAGAAGAATTATGTTTTATCATGCATTAAGGGGAGATTCTGTCCCGGAATTAAAAGGGTTGATTGAATACGTGCAACAACAAAAATTAGATCAGCTTGCATTGGCTTATTTACAAAGATCACAACCATCAACAAGTAAAGAAGCGCTCGGTAAAATAACAAAGCCGGTATTGGTTATAAGCGGAAGCGAAGACGCGGACAATGGTTCCTCTCATGAGTTGGCAAAGCTTTTACCGAACAGCACTGTGGCAACAACTCCCGGCGATCACAACCATGCTTCGGCCACAAAAGAGTTTTCATCAGCGGTTATTAATTTTTTGCGAAAGAATAATTATTGGTGATGATATTAAAAAGCTGCTACTATCACGAAGCTACTTCTTTGTGTTCTTCGTGCCTTTGTGGGAATTCTTCCTGGAAATCAAGTTTCCCAATTTAACATCAAATCGATTTTTTAATTTTACCGTTCAGGTAATTGATAATTTTTATGAGAATACTTATTGACATGGACGATGTAATTGCAGACGCGGAAGAGCGCTTCAATGAATGGTACGAAAGGGATTTTGGCGTACGTTATACGAAAGATGATCTTAAAGGAACCAAACTGCATCTCATTGTTCCGGAAGAACACAGGAAGATTGTAAAAGCCTATCCGCATCACAAAGAATTTTTTAAAGACCTGCCTGTAATTGCAAACAGCAAGGAAGTTATAGAACAACTCAATAACAGGTTTGATGTGTACATCGCGTCTGCTGCTATGGAATTCCCCTTTTCTTTGCCTCATAAATATGAATGGCTCGATAAACATTTCCCATTCATTCATTGGAAACGAAGAATATTTTGCGGTGATAAAAGCGTTTTAAAAGGCGACATCTTAATTGATGATCATGATTTCAACTTATCTGTATTTAACGGAAGAGCAATAATGTTTACTGCAGCGCACAATGCAAATGATAACAAATACGAACGTTTGAATAACTGGCTCGATGCAGAAAAATTATTTGATTTGAAATAAAATACAACAATAGTTTTAAAAAATTACTTGTTTGTTATGCAGGCTGTTCCGGCGTTTCTTTGCATAAAAATTCCCTTTGTATATCTTCCATAACTTTTATTCATTCAAACAAAATTTATTGTAATGAATGATCTCCTGGCAGCAAGAACACAAATGGCTTTTTCATTAGGTTTTCACATCATATTCGCCTGCATAGGAATGACGATGCCCGTTCTAATGGCTTTCAGCGAATGGCGCTGGCTTCGTACGGGTAAAGAAGTTTTTTTGGATATTACCAAAGCCTGGTCAAAGGGAGTTGCTATTTTTTTTGCAGTAGGCGCTGTATCAGGAACGGTACTCTCATTTGAGCTGGGTTTGTTATGGCCGACTTTTATGCAACATGCCGGCGCAATTATTGGCATGCCTTTCTCCTGGGAAGGAACTGCATTCTTCGTGGAGGCGATAGCGTTAGGTATCTTTTTATACGGATGGAATAAATTGAATAAATGGATTCATTGGGCATCAGGAGTTATTGTAAGTATCTCCGGTGTTATCTCGGGGATTTTTGTTGTTTCAGCCAATGCCTGGATGAACAGCCCTTCCGGCTTTGATTGGGTAAATGGTAAGGCCATTAATATTGATCCGGTAAAAGCCATGTTCAACGCCGCGTGGCTCGAACAATCGATACACATGACCTTGGCGGCTTTTATTGCAACTTCTTTTGCTGTGGCAGGTGTTCATGCTTATTTGATATTAAGGAAAGGCGCCAATGCTTTTCATTCACAGGCCGTAAAAACTGCATTGATCTTTGGTTCTAGTTGCGGCAGTATTACAGCCGTTCAGTGGCGATTTTTCTGCAAAAGATGTGGCCAAACGACAACCGGAAAAACTGGCTGCACTGGAAGGGTTGTATAAAACAAGTAAACCTGCAGAACTCTTAATTGGTGGGATACCCAACAATAAAGAAGAAAAAGTAAACTATGCCATTCGCATTCCCGGGTGGATTAAGTTACCTCGCCAAAGGAGATGTAAATGCAGAAGTAACCGGCCTTGATAAATTTGCAAAGGAAGACTGGCCGCCTGTGACTATTACCCACATTGCCTTCCAGTTGATGGTAGCATCAGGATTTTTCCTTGCATTTGTTTCGTGCATTGTATTTAATATTTAGTATAAAGTGGCGACACGTACTTATGAAGAAATGGTGGCTGATATTAATTGCGTGTACGACACCGTTAGGTTTTCTTGCTGTCGAGGCAGGCTGGACGGTAACGGAAACAGGCAGGCAACCCTGGATCATTTATGGAATTATGCGAACCAAAGATGCCGTATCGCCCATGCCTGGATTGCATTATTCTTTTTATGTAATAACCATCGTGTATATACTGCTGTCATTAATAATTATATGGCTCATGAAGCGACAGATCAAATACATTTCACAACATTACCGAACCGCTAATGAAACATAAATGCTTACCATCATTATCATCATATTAGCTATTGCTTTTATTCTTTACACTTTATTGGGTGGCGCCGATTTTGGCGCAGGCATTATAGAAAGCCTCGCAGGCAGAAGAGAAGAAGTAACTATTTCAAAAGCAATAGCGCCCGTATGGGAAGCCAACCACGTATGGCTGATACTGGCCGTTGTTATTTTGTTTACAGCCTTCCCCATGGTCTATTCTTCCTTATCGACCGTGCTGCATATTCCTTTAATGATTGTGTTGCTTGGAATCATCAGCCGCGGGACAGCATTTACTTTCAGGCATTACGATGTGGTGCTTGATAAATCGCATAAATATTATACGGTACTTTTTCGGGTATCCAGCTTCGTTACCCCCATTTTCCTGGGGATAATTTTGGGAGCAATGATGCTCGGCAGGATAACCTTTGATACTTCCCAAAGTTTTTATGAAGTGTTTATGGCACCATGGCTCAATGTCTTTTGTTTTTCTATGGGCATATTTGCTACTTGTCTTTTTGCATATATCTCCGCCATTTTTTTAGTTGGGGAAACAAAGATTGACCGCGAAAGAAAGATGTATGTGCGCCTTTCAAAACGATTTATGATTGGCACCATGCTTACCGGCCTATTGGTCTTTACTATGGCATCTGTTTCGGGCCATAACCTGGTGAAACAGTTTTCACATTCTATAACCAGCATTGTTACCCTGGTAATGGCAACAATACTTTGTCCCGTTATCTGGCATTTTTTAAATAAAGAAAAAAATAAAACCGTTTATTTGAGAATAGGTGTCAGCCTGCAGGTAACGCTGGTACTGATTGGCTGGTTTTACATCCAGTTTCCTGTTTTAATAAAATTGAACAATGGAACGTCCCTCACTTTCTTTAATACGCAGGCGCCTTATGCAACTTTGTATCAACTGCTGATTGCGTTAATAGTTGGACTTATTGTTATTATACCGGGATTTGTTTATTTGTTTAGGGTGTTTAAGATAAAGAGTAATGAGTAGGCTCACTAAACCCGCTTATTTTAAAATATTTTTCACTCCGATATCAATGTTGTAAAACTTTCATCAACAAGATGAAACTTTACAGCGCCGTTAATCACTTTTAACGAAGCCCCTTTTTTTACAGCATCATCTTTATCCGTTGTATAAATATTCATACTTTTTACAGAAGCTGGAAGCCCTGTGAGAACAGCGTTTCTGGCAGCTCCATTATTAACTATATGAATGGTGTATTCCTTTTTCTTATTATCACCGACGGCTGCAACTGTTATATTTGGCCGGTCACAGTTAACAGGCATGGCAAACAAACCCTTGGGTGTAGACGCTAATTGTTTAAAATTCCAAAATCGTTGAGTTGGCCTGAGTGGACCGTTATCTCCAAATATTCCACCGCCTGCCAATGGAGAATAATCAGAAGTAAATTGCCATTGCAAAATTGTTAATGGCTGGCATTCTGCAAGCAACCTTATATATAAATTGATTTCCTGCATGATGTAAATCTGTTCCTGGAAAATGGCAGGATAGTTCCAGGCGGCCGCATCAATACTTCCTTCGCCAACAATTAACGGCACTTTTAATTCATCAGACGCGGCTTTCCATTTTTTTAATGTTTCGTTGTCGCATCCACGCCATGAGTGAAAAGATATAGCTCCGATATAAGGTTTGGCATCGGGATCATTCAAAGCCGGATAAATAAATTGATAAGTTGTTGCATCTGAATTATCACCCAATAACATTTTAGTAGCCAGTCCGTGCGATTTGAAATAAGCGCCTAGTCCTTTAATTAATGCATCATGCTCCGCGGGAGTAACTCTTACATTAATCCCAAGATCAGATTCATTAAAAGAAAATAAGGCAACATCAGTGTTATAGTTATCTTTTAAATACAAAATATAATCCGTGATGGATTTATATATTTCCGCTGTTTTAGATGAATCTAACTGGTTACCCCAAACGCCGTTTTGCGGACGCATATTAAGCTTGCCAACCACCGCCCATTGCGGCGGAAACCATCCTGAAAGAATAATCGGAATTCCCATTTTACCCAGCCTGGCGGCCATTTCCATCGATTGCTGCACATGGAGATTCAGCTTTCCATCTTTGGCAGCAGCAACAGGATCAGTATTTTCTTCCGGTTGCCAAAATCTCCACGGGAACTCTACCCTGCCCCAGGCTACTCTTAAATTTTCAAACAATAATCAATCACCTGTGGATCTGCTTTTGGATTTTGCAAACGGAAATTGCCACCAAAGCCATCAAATGGTTTCCCTTCTTTTGAAGTATTCAATTTAAAAGTTACCGGTCGATTGTCAATTGTGCCACTTGCTTTAATAGTAAATTTTTTTTGAACTGTTGAATCCTTTTGGGAATCAGTACCCAGTTAAAGAAATGTAAATCCTGGCTATTTTATCTGCTGTGTCAACGTTATTCTTAAAAATAATTTCTGTTGGTTTCTCAAATACAAATTCAATTTTCCTGCTTTTAGATATAAAACTCACATCCGTTGTCGTATAGGTTTTATCTATTTTGAGATTAGAAATATAAGTTCGTGGCCCGCCAACACCATGCTGATTAATAATGGCGCTATTATAATCTGCTAACGGTAAAGCCACAACGAAAAATACAGCATCATTGCTTTACGACTCCGCCTGATGAAACAGCCACGTTTATATTTGCCAGTCCTTCTTTAGTATCTGCAACGGTCTCGATAAAATTTATGCTATCAATTTTTGTAGTAACAATTTGTTTATTACCATCACGCATGTATTTTGGCTGTTGACGTTCCTGCGCTGTCGATTTTATTACAGACCAGTTATTGTTTACCAAAGAAAGATTGGTTTCAAAAGGAATTAATTGTCCGCCAACGCGAATACCTGCCATGTTTCCCCAAGGCTCAACTTCTGACTGGGCCATAACTTTATTAACAAATATCAGAATCGTCAAAAGGAAAACAAGAAAAATGGGAACCGAATATTTTGAAAAACAAAAAGATGATTTAGGTATTTCCTTATCATATCGCAAGGTATTCATGTCTTTATCTTTTTATTGAAAGGTAAACCATAGATCACTTTAGTTAACAACATTATTGCAAAAAGAATGTAAAGTGCGGCTTATTTTATCTCACCCTTTTTCAACTGTTTCACCGCATAATCGCAGGCTCTTGCAGTTAGGGCCATATAGGTAAGTGATGGATTTTGACACGCAGTTGATACCATACATGCGCCGTCAGTGATAAATACATTTGGTGCATCATGACATTGATTGAATTTATTTAAAATAGAAGTTTTTGCATCGTTTCCCATTCGTGCAGTTCCCATTTCATGAATCGTCATTCCCGGTACGGAAGGATCGGTAACTTCTGAAACCCAGGTTGGGCTAGCACTTGTAAGCATTTCTTTTGCCGAATTGATCATATCATCTCTCATGGCTTTTTCATTTTCACCGTATTCCATTTCGATACTTAAGAGCGGAAGTCCCCATTTATCTTTTTTTGTTTCGTCGAGGTAAGCCCGGTTTTTATAGTCCGGCAAGCATTCGCCAAAGGCAAACATGCTGGCTTGCCAGTCGCCGGGTTCGGACAATGAATCTTTCCAATCAGCACCGGCTCCTGCTCCATGATAACCTCTTGTCCAATCGCCTCTTGAAACATAAACTTCATAAGCAAAACCTCTTGCATATTTCCTGTCACGTTCTTTGAGATTTTGAAATCTTGGTATATATACAGAAGTTGACCGTTGGCCAAAATAATATTGATCTTTTAAAATATCATAACCAGCCGAGGCACCGGGACCAGAATAATGATCCATAAGATAATGCCCCAGCACACCGCTATCATTTGCAAATCCATTTGGAAATCTGTCAGAGGTTGATTGCATTAAAATTTTTGTTGTAGCTAATGCAGATGCGTTTAAAAAAATAATGGGAGCAAAATATTCAAAGGCTTCTAATGTTTCAGCATCAATAACCCGCACACCAGTTGCCTTATCTTTTTGTTTATCCCATATAATACTTTGTACTACCGAAAATGGCCGCAATGTAAGATTACCTGTTGCGTATGCCGCCGGCAAAGTAGAGGAGTTACTGCTGAAATATGCGCCATACGGGCATCCGCGGTGACAAAGATTTCTTGACATGCATTTGCCTCTGCCGTTATGCGGCTGCGTTAGTACAGCCATCCGACTTTGAATTAAATTTCTTTCTTTAAATTTTTCTTCAATACTTTTTTTCAAATGCTTTTCAAGACAATTCATTTCGAAAGGAGGAATAAATTGTCCATCCGGTAATTGCGGTAATCCTTCATTCTTTCCACTTACACCAATGAAACGTTCTACATAATCATACCACGGCGCAATGTCTTTATAACGAATGGGCCAGTCAATACCCACGCCTTCTTTCATGTTCGCTTCAAAATCCAAATCACTAAACCGAAAAGTATGTCTAGACCATAGCAAGGATTTACCACCCACCTGGTTACCCTGCGTCCACCAAAATGGTTTTGCCTGTTCGTAAGGATGCTCCGTATCTTTTACAAAAAAGTGTTTATCGTCCTGCCCGAAATGATACACTTTACTTTGGACAGGATAGGTTTCCAAATCTTCCTGTGTAAGCATATTGCGATTTGGGATTTCCCACGGATCGAGGTTAGCAGTAGGGTAATCCTTCACATGCTTAACATCCCGGCCCCTTTCCAGCAGCAATGTTTTCAGGCCTTTTTCACAAAGTTCTTTTGCCGCCCAGCCGCCGGAAATGCCCGAGCCTACTACAATTGCATCGTACATATTTTATTTTTTATTTACAGGAATATCTTTTACCAGTAAAGCAAAAATGTTTTGGCCAATGCCTTCTCTCCTTTTTTATAAGGAATACAAGCTTCATAATCTCCGGGAACTTTTACATAGTTCAATGCTTTCGTCATTCCTTCCTGCGATGTAAAATATCCGATCAATGCCAGTTTTTTTATTATTCTGAACCACGCTTTATCTGCTTCATCTTTGAAAGCTGCATATCAATTATTTTAACTGAATTGAGTTTTTCTTCTTTGGAAAGAGACGTAAATTTTCCACCTGGTAACTCATTTAATTGTTGCAATCCTTTTTTAATTAATTGCTGATCATCACTGCTCATACAATTTTTCACAACAAGGTCAATGAAGTAAGGTAATTGTATTTCTAATGCACCGGGCGTGCTGTTTTGGGAAACATTGTATCGGTAAGCTATTCCGTTAGTTGAAATTCATCATCAGAAAAAAAGCCTGCACGCAATTTCTTTTCTTTGGTATTACAGGAAGAAATGAACTCACTAAGAACAGAAGGAAAACTGCTATAGAGTGCAACAACACCTACTTCTTTAAGTAAAAGACGGCGGTTCATATCAAGATTATTTAACCGTTATTATTTAGCTGGTATAATAACTAATGGCTTCAAAGAATGCCTCATTACTCTTTCCGCAACGCTGCCCATCAATAAGTGTTTCAGCCCCGTTCTGCCGTGGGTGCCTAATACAATTAAGTCGGCTCCCCAATCATCAGCAACTTTTATAATCGTTTCAGAAGGCTTTCCGTCTTCCACAAAAGCCAGCACCTTAAAATCTTTAAACACTTTGTCGATAAGCGTTTGTTGACTTCTTCTCAGTTCACCTTTCGATATGTCCTCCAGTTCGTCTTGTGTAACTTCATCGCCACGCCTTATGAGCGAGATATCAATAACACTTAACACTGCTATCTCTGCATTTAATTGTTTTCCTAATTGAAAGCCATTTAATGCAACCTTTTCTGAAATAGGTCCGTCGTCTACTGCTATTAGTATTTTTTTAACCTCGTATCATGTTAATATTTTTTAAGTTATTTAGAATTTATGTTGCTAAGTCGTTCGGCCCGGTAAAATCCATTGCTCTTCAAATATAACTTAATCCAATAGTTACCTGGATCAAAATGCAATTTTAAAGAAATAAATTAAAAGTGATTAGATAAAAAGTGGCCATTTGTGACAGCATTTCTACAACGGCAGGTCGATAATTTCTTAAATATCAGAGTTCATACACCGCAGCCTCATAGGGTTGCAATGTATTGTTTCCCTGCGACGGATTCGAATAATTATCCAGAAGCAATTTGGCATTACTCATATTTAGTCCCGGTATTAAAAGCGGCCACTTTGCCTGTAAAGTTTAAAAGAATTAGAAATTTTTTTCCATCCATCTCTCTCGTGTAAGCGTAAACGTTAGGATTATTTTTATCAAGCAAAGTATATTTTCCATAAATGAGTACAAGGTTATCCTTTTCGCAGCTTAACTATTTTTCTGAAGTAATTAAGGCTGCTGTTTGGATCATTTTCTTCCGCAACTTCATTTATGGTTTTGTAATTTTTGTTTACTTCTATCCATGGGCTGCCGGTTGTAAAACCTGCATTGGCAGTACTATCCCATTGAAAAGGCGTACGACTATTATCGCGGGCAGTAAATTGCTTTTCTTTAAGGAATTTATTAAGATCTCCCCCGGTGTTTTTAAGATGCAGGTATTGATTAATAGTAGACATATCCCGGTAATCTTCTATTTTGGTAAAGCCCGCATTCGTCATTCCCAATTCATCACCATGGTAATAGTAAGGCGTTCCACGCATGGTCATAATAAATGTTGTTAGCATTTCGGAAGATAAATTCCTATAGGCAGGGCTATCGTTACCAAACCTACTCACCAGCCTTGCCTGGTCGTGGTTGGCAAGAAAGATAGACAGCCATCCATTATTAGCAAAAGCACTATCCCACCGGGTGAAAACTTCCTTAAAATGCAACAGGCTGTAACCTTCCGGTTTAGCAATGTCAACACCGTCAAATGCATATGCCATATTTAACTCGTGACGGCTTGAATCTACCAAATCGTGCGCATCCTTAAATGAATTGCCGGCGCCTTCTGCAACGCTCATCACATTATACTTACTTAAAACTTCTTTATTCATCTCCTGCAGATATTGATGCAGGTTGCCCTGCATAGCATAGTACAATGAAAAGTTTTTTTCAAAGCCTTTGGGAAACGCAGGAAATGTTGTGTCTTTGGCTGCAAACTGAAATGCATCCAACCTGAAACCATCGATGCCTTTATCAGCCCAGAACTTCATAATGTTATATACTTCCTGCCGCACTTTCGGATTTTCCCAATTAAGATCTGGCTGCTTACGCGAAAAATAATGCAAATAATATGCATTGGTTGTTGAATCGTACTTCCAGGCATCGTTATTAATATCAAACAAACTATACCGGTAAGGCGGCTTTCCCCTTTCGGCATTCCACCAATGATAGTAATTACGGTAAGGATTGGTTCTTGAACTCCGGCTTTGCTTAAACCATTCGTGTTCGTCACTGCTATGATTAACCACCAGGTCCATCACCAGCTTAATTCCTCGTTTATGCATCCCAGTTAGCAGCGAATCAAAATCTGCCATAGTGCCAAAGTCTTTCATAATATTGCGATAATCACTTACGTCATAGCCATTGTCATCATTAGGTGAAGAATAAATTGGATTCAGCCATACAGCATTTATCCCGAGGCTTTTAATATAATCAAGTTTCGATATAATGCCTTTCAGGTCGCCAATTCCATCGCCATCACTATCCTTAAAACTCCGCGGATAAATTTGATAAACGATGGCTTCTTTCCACCATTTTCTCCCGGCAATGCTGTCAGTAGTATTTGAAGCCTGGTTGCTGGTTGTGGATTTACATGATACCGCGGTAAAACAGATAGTCGCAATTATAAAATATAAGACGCATTTTTTCAATGTCATATCAAAGCAATATTTACAAATCTAAAATTTTCAATTTCAAAAATTTAATTGTTTTCATTTATTTAATATTTTAATTATTGTTGCCCGACTAAATGTAAGAAACTCTTTGTCAGCCTGCAAAGCCTCACCTCAACGCCTCTCCAAAGGGAGAGGAACATAACCCATGACACCAAAGTCTTTCAGCCGATTCACAGAATTTTTCCGGACAACATGATTTTAATTATTGTTTCTATCACCAACCCTTTATGGAATAGGATGGATTTATTTTGTATAAAATTTTTATACAACAGTAATGGAAACGTGCAGATAATATAGCAGCATTAAACGAATTATTTATCTTGCTTAATACTGCCTTCGTACAGTAAATTAATTGGCAGGATCTAATTGAATTGATTGTGGAATAAAATTAACGGGTATATTGTTTTTTCTTCCCTGTTATTGAAGTCAATCGTTTTGAAAATAGTTTTGTTACCGTTAGTTATTGCAATCTCTAAAGGAAACTGAAAAATAAAATCCTGTTTTTGCGTGATGGTTATCTCCATTGATTTCGACACCGGCATCATACTTCCACTTGCCCTGCAATTCAGGCTGGCCGTGCTGTGTATAGCCATTGCTTAAAAAATATTTGAAGATTTTGTTTACTTACTTTTTCCATAATATGCATGAAATCGTCTGTTGATGCATTGCTTCCTTTATAAGTGGCATAATAGGTTTGTATTCCTTTTTGGAAAATGGCATCTCCCAATTTTCTTCTCAACATGTGTAATACCCAACTTCCTTTTTCATAGGAATTAGCATTTAATAATTGCATAAGATCATTGCCCGAAGTTGTATCAACAACAGGTGTTTTCCTTTTTTTAGAAAAAGCAATTACTTTATCACGATCCTTTTTCATTCCTTTTTGTAAAGTATCAATCCCATATTGATGCTCCATATACACATGAGTCATATAAGTAGCAAAGCCTTCGCTCAACCACAGATGCGGCCAATCAATTTCTGAAGCTTCATCGCCAAACCATTGATGCGCCGTTTCATGCGCAAACAATTCTTCAATTGATCTGTTATGCTTGTATTGCGTAGGGTTCATGGCAACAGAATTCTCATAATAAAAAATATTGCCCGCATTTTCCATTCCGCCAAAAATCGTTTTTGATTGTACGTTAGCTAATTTTTTAAAAGGATAAGGGCCGATATAACTTTCATAGAATGGAAGAATTTTTTTTGAAACAGCATATTGCAGCAAAACCGCTGTCCCTGTTTTCAGGAAAAACCCAACTGGTAACGGGAACGCAATTGATTGTTGAATCAAGCTGCACTGCAAAATCCGCAACGCCTATCACCATAACTTTTGTGGGTAACACCATGTCTTCTTTCCAATGCGTCAATTTTAAATGATTGGGCAAATTCGTTTCTTCATTAAGAATACCGTTAGCAATAACCTGGTAATGATCCGGAGCAGTTACAATAAATTCCACGGATGCTTTATCAGCAGGATGATCATTACACGGAATCCAGTTGTGCGCACGGTTGGGCCAGTTATCCGCAAAAAAAGTGCGATGACCAAATTTGTTAGTATCAATTATAAGTCCATCTGCAGGAACGCCTTCATATGTTATGGAAATATTTTCCCGCTTGTTTTATTTCCAGGGGACTATCAAAATAAATATTAACATGATCTTTATCCTGCGAAAATTTTAAATTTTTGCTGCCTTCAAATACCTGCATCACTTTCATTCCTTTGCCTGATGCATCAGTAAATCCGGTAAGATCGAAGTAGACAGAAGAGGCTACCTGCCTTGCAATAAAATCAATTTCTGCTTTTCCCTTTATAATATTATTACTATCATTCAGGGAAATGGCATAACGGTAATGCTGTACATCGATGGCCTTATTTTGTGCTATTAGCTACATTACAGCTTATTGTTAAAAGGAGAACAGGAAATTTTCTTAAATATTTTTCCATGAATACTATAATTGAATAATAAATCTACATGCAAATATTTTTATTTGTTTTGATATTGATGCCAGAAAAAAGCAATAGCAAATCCAACGATGGCATAAATGATGAATTTAATAATTCTCCCGTAGGTTTTGTTAGTTGGTATAGTTCACTATTCCCGTTTAAATAATTTATCCATGGTTACTTCATTATCTACTTCGGCAAGGTAGTACTGGTTTTGAATAGAAGGAAAAGTTGAAAGCAATGTTGTAAAAATTGTCTTTTTTGTTTGCGTAGCCTGCGTAAAAACAGATTTTTTCATCCGCAGTTGTGCAGCATAACTTTTGGTTATGGCAAAATTCTCTTTGGTAAATTTTGCCTCACATAAGTTAATGGTTTGGTCGGCCCTGTCAATGATCATGTCAATTTGAGCGCCAGGCAGTGCATCATTGCCTTTAAATAACCAGGAACTGGTGGTACTGTAAATGCCACTTATGCCTAATGCTTTTTTTATTTGACTGATATGTATCATACAAATGTTTTCGAAGGCATAACCGCTCCATGCTGCAAAGCTGCTTTTATTAGACAAGAGTTGCCATGTGCCGCTGCCACCACTTTTGTTTGTTTTTATAAATTTCAAATAAAAAAGCGAGTATAAATCTGTGAGTTTATAAATGGCTTCTTTCTTTTTATTGATCAATGGTTCGTAAAAAGAGATAAAATCACAATCTGTCAATTCTTCCAGAGCTCTCGACAAGGAGGCTTCGCTGAGTCTTGTTTTAAGGGCAATATCTTTTCTCGTCATCCCCTGTGCTTTTGATGCCAGGGTTTCAATAATTTTAAGATGGTTGCCGGCATTTTTAAAAAGAGAATGGTACAATTGCATATATTCTGCGTGCAACAGACCTTTTTTTGAAAAACAAATTTCATCTATCAACTGCGTGGCGCTTTTACCTTTTGTAATTTCTTTAAGGTAAAACGGAATGCCACCCATAGCCATGTAAAGTTCAACCACCTGGTAGGGCGTTAATTTTGCTCCCAGCTGCTCTATAAATGTGGCTGTTTCGTACAAATTAAAAGGCATTAGCTTCATTCGCTGTGTTACCCTATTGTGCAGTCCGCCACGGGCATTTATCAATTTCGTTTTTATCCACGAAGTAGCAGAACCACAAGCGATCAGCAAAATATTATCCATACCGGAAATATGGCGGTTCCAAAAAAATTCTAACGCAGATACGAAACCCGATTTTGGAGTATCTGCCCAGGGCATTTCGTCTATAAAAACCACGTGCTTTTGTTTCTTTTTGGGCAATTTGGTTAAATACGCAGCCAACCAACTGAAAGCCTCATGCCACGACGATGGGGGCTGTTTTAGCTTTTTATTTTTTGTACGTTTTATATATTCATCACAAAAATTAATCAATTGCTGTTCTGTTTTGCCTGTCTTTGTTCCTGTAAAATCAAATACTATATTGTCTTTCAAATGTTGCCGGATTAAAAATGTTTTACCTACCCTCCGCCTGCCGTATACGGCCAGGAAATCAGGCTGGCCCGGGGTTAGAAGGCTATTTAACTTCTCTATTTCATATTCACGGCCTACCAGTTTTATTATCAATTTATATATTTTTATCTTTGGAGAAATCTATATAAATATATTACATTTCTCCAACTTTATTAATTGACATTGGAATATATCTTTGGAGAAATCTGTATAAAAAATAGAGATTTCTCCAAAGAATAATATTGATTTGAGCCTTCTGCCGAAGGTGCATTTTTCGTAATATTGGGTCACAGTTTGTACAGATGTTTCAAATAACTCCTGGTATACCGCAAGAAATATCATCAAGAATTCCAAAAAATATTCTTTGAAATTTTTCTTTTCTACATGCGGGTGATGATGAACTTCCATATTATAATTAGAATTAGAATCAAAAAATAAAAATTGAACATTGTAGTAATGAAATGGTCCAGGCTTTATTATTCATTTTTCAAATCATACCTTTTTTGTAAATATGTGATCAGGTTAACTGCAAAAGGATACCGCCGTTGAATATTTTGCACGTAATTTTCTGTTGCTCCTATTTCGAGGTCGACTATATTAAACAGGTGTTTTATTTTTTCCGGGTTGTTCGTGATAAGCAAGTTTCGCTGAATATAAAGAGAGTCACTTTTTCGAAAAGAGCTATCATGAAGAACCGAATAATCAAACACCTCGCGAGCAGTCCTGATTGCATCATATGTCGTGGTAGCGCAAAATGTCTCCGCGGAATAAATAATTTTTACCTCGTTGTCGTACTTCGCAATGCTGTCTGCTACATGACCTTTTTTGATAAATCTCAATCCACCGGAATTAGTAAGTTGAAGCATCGTTGCATCATTGCTTTTGAACAAAGAATAGTAACCAAGGCAATTTGAATTCTCAAAAAAATGCTTTTGTATCAGGGGATCGGAAAGATTCTTAAAAGAGAATGTCATCAAATGCTTAAGTTTTGCAATTTTCATCTCATTCTCGTTAATCGCCGATCGCATAGTTGCCGTATCATCCATAACATTTTTCACGAAGCTGTTTATGTATTCTTTCTCCTTTTTGTTATCGGCAATATTTTCCCGGAGACTTTCGGCAATAAAGCCCATAGTTACTGCAAGAAATATCATTAAGAACTCCAAAAAATATTCTTTAAATCCTTTTTTTTCTACGTGTGGGTGATGATGTACTTCCATAAAAAATAAGTAAAAATTTTTAAGTGATTAATAATTCTTTTCATAAATTTTTAATCATCCTTGAGATGCAATAAAATAAGCGTCAACGACAAAAAACTCACAATTCGTTCAGCACTTGCTAATCCATTCCAGGTTGGGCTTTGCCACATAGCAAACCATTCTCCGCCTATTACTTCAAATCCCAGGAACCATATAATGATTCCAATAAGAATTCCGGCTACTGACCAATTCTTAGAAGCATTAAATTTTTCGCTGTCACTTTTTATATTTTTAAAAAGCAGCCAACTTCCTTTTAAACAACAAACAGCCATCAGCAATTCCATCGCTATGATAAAAATATAACCTGTATGAAAAAAGAAGGTGTTACTAATACTTCTGTAATGTACATGGCTCGCCGGAAAAATTGAATCCATCTTCATTACATGTTCCACAAAAAGATAATTGGTATAATAATCGGTGATATTGCCAATTACAATTATCGCAGTCATGATACCAATTGCCGCCGCCAAAATTGCTTTTGCAAGCCGAAAAAGAAATGTCGTTGTATACATATTCTTATTGGTTCGTTATTTTGATTACAAATTCCAAAAAAATATTCCTCGAAACTTTTCTCCCGATAGCTATCGGGATCTACATGTGGGCGGTATGTACTTCCATTTTAAAATTATTGTACTTTTTAAGGTTCCAACTGATTAATAAAAACTTTCCTGTTTAGATTTTATAATATCCAATAATCCTCACGGGTCGTTGCATTCTGGATTTAAAATCAGCCGCTAAAATATCGGTCACTCTTTAGACAAAAATTAGCAGTTAGCAGGCAAAATTTCATCAACGGAAAAATAGTTTGCATGAATTTCCGGGAAATGTATATCCCAAGTACAAGATAGGAATTAAAAGAATTTCAAAATAAAGTTTTGATAGCTTAAACAATGGAAATTCTTTTTTAATTTTAATATCACAAGCGGCAGTAGCTCAGTTGGTAGAGCATTAGCTTCCCAAGCTAAGGGCCGAGGGTTCGAATCCCTTTTGCCGCTCTTTGTTATTTACATCATTTTATTTCGTTTAAACTCTGCAGGTAACCGGTATTATAAAACCCGTCGGCAAACTTCGGCATTGGAAAAGTTGCTGTTTAATTTCCTTCCATAATTGTGGTTTACAAATTGTTTCAAAAATAAATGATATTGCTGCGTTACTATTTTAATGATTATTCTATTTTTGCAAAAACTTACAACACAGTAAGGTTCCCCATTTAGCGAAAACCGGTTTAATTGAAAGATCACGAAAACTATAGGAGAGATAATTTAATTAACTGAAATTGAATATGGAAGCAGATAATAAAGTCCCCATTTATTACAGGCAGTATCAGCGAAAAACTTATAGAAGCAGGGTAAATTCAAGTCATCACAAACACCGGAGCACACGATCAAAAATTTTACGATTTATAAAAAAGAACTACATGAAAATAATTGCTGTTTTACTGATTGGTATTATATTTTATTCTGCGATTATTTATTTTTTACCGCGGTTAATTAACTAACAATCCTCAAACAATTTACAAACTTTTCCTTGCAGACAACCTTAAAAATAATAAACATTCTGGCCTATTACCTGTTCCTAATATTATTTGACACACGTTTGCTTTGGTTGCCAGAATTAAATTTTTTAAAAAAAAATTTAAATCGCTGGCAACTTTTTTCTTTTAGGCAACGATACTTTAAGCGGGCCCACCATACAATTTATTACTGTACCCTTCAGAAAAAAGATTTATACAAGATTGGTATAAATCAAGCATACCTATTTAGCATATGGCTCAATTCTCATTTTTAATTTCTTAATCCTAAATCAATTTTTATGCAAAAGTTTTTTCAAGAAAAAAGCAATGCTGTTTTTTACGATTGCCTGAACGTTTTTATTGGTACTTATTACTTTGCAGGCATGCAGAAAACCTCATCACCTACCTCCCTTTGCGAATGATTTTCAGCAGGTAAATCTTGTTGCAAATAACAGCGGCTACGGAGCAGCTACTGTATGATCCAAACCTTCCTCAATGGATGGGGAATAGCATTTGCATCGTCAGGCCCGGCATGGGTTTCTTCTAATGGCGCAGGGCTAAGCACTGATATATAATGCAACAGGTGCCACACTAAGGCCGCCCGTAACAATACCTACCAGCAATGCCGCTACCGGCGGTTCGCCTACGGGGCAGGTATTTAATGGCACCACCGGTTTTAAGCTTTCTAATGGCAATCCTGCCAGGTTTATTTTTGTAGGTGAAGACGGCGTTATCTCCGGATGGAATTCGGGAAATGCCGCCGAAGTTGCTAAGATATAATACGGGTGCGGTTTATAAAGGCATTACACTGGCAACTGATGGAGGTGTTCCTTTTTTATATGTGGCTAATTTTATTGGCAAGAAAGTGGAAGTGTACGATACTTTATGGAATGCGGTAAACAAGCCATTTTGGGATCCTGCTATTCCTTCCGATTATGCACCCTTTAATGTTCAGGCCATTAACGGGTGGATATATGTTGTATATGCCAAGCTGGGAGAAGACATTGATGAAGCTCATGGCCCCGGTACAGGAATAATAGATATTTACAAACCTGATGGCTCTTTGGTAAAGCGCTTCGTTTCGCATGGAGCGTTAAATGCTCCATGGGGTATTACCGCTACTCCATCAACCTTTTGGACTACACCAAACAGTACAGGCGCTATCATTCTTGTGGGCAATTTTGGAGATGGCCGCATTAATGCTTATGATCAAAATGGCTTTTTACTTGGCCCGCTTCGCAGCGAGGGCAAGCCAATTGTAATTGACGGATTATGGGCTTTATCTTTTGCTCCGGTTACTGCAACAAGCGTTAACCCCGACTGGCTATTTTTTGCTGCCGGGCCTAAAGATGAAGAAGATGGGTTATTCGGATATATTACACCGGAAGCGCCCGATATGAACAAATCATCTAATTAAAAATATCACAAGGCCGGAATTGTTCCGGCCTTTATTCAGTTTGTTTTGCTCCCAGGGAGTTGAAATATTTCTTAATTGCCGAAGTGAATAAGGTTACAACCAAACAACTTTTAGGTTTTTTCCAACAAATAGTCATTACCGTTAGTTATGGTTAAACCATTCAAATGTTGGCCAATATTTGTCTTTATACATTTAATATTCAATTTCAAAACCTGTTGAATACTTTTTTTGAAAAAATCTTTTGAAGGTTTACGGAAGTCTTTATTAGTGTATGTTTTACCGAAGGATGAGTGATAGAAGCGACCAATGCAGATTATAATTTTATCATAACACTTCCTGAAACCAAATCATGAATTGCCCGTCTCTTTGGATTGCTGTTAATCGTTAAAAATGATATCCATCCCAGGAATATCTTTATTGGATACCTGATGACCGCCTGGAAGAAATTAATTCGCTTCGTTGAGTCGGAGTTTTTTCTTACACGGATACCTTTTATATAATTGCCTAATGTGAACCCAAACGTCATGAAAAGCGGCTCATAAATAATAAACAATAATGCAAACATTAAGATTCTTATCCAGTCAGGCACATTTTCATACCTATCTAAAATTGATGCAAACACAAACATCATAACTATAATTAAAATTAAATCGATAAATGTGGATTGGACTCTCTCTGTTAGTTGTGGATATTTTCTTCCATTATTTTGTTTTAAAAGATTGAATAATTTAGAAATTCGAAACTTTTCGGTTACAATTTATGTTATTGCAGGCGGGTATGCAAAATTCTCTTCGCCTAACGGGCTTTCATATTAAATTGGCACCGAATCATCAAGATCCATTTATCTAAAAAAATAATTATACTCTCTATAAATATGATCAGCATGATTATTTTATCAGGAAATTATTGGGCGCCCTGAATTGTTTCACCGGTGCAGTGTATTTGTGAGTTATGCTGAGCAAGGTTTTTAATTCAAAGGGCTTTGATATGAAATCGTCAGCGCCGCAATCAATAGCTATTTGCTTTATTTTTCTGCTTGCTGAAAATATAATTACCGGAATCTTTTTAAATCCATCATTGGTTTTTATTTGTTTGCAGACATCATTTCCATCAACGCCAGACATCCAAACATCTAAAAAGATAATATCAGGTTTTTCTTCGCAAAGTTTTAAAATGTTGTTCCCATTCATAGTTGTAATCACATCAAAGCCTTCAGTTTCAAATACCATTTTCATTACATCAACTATTCCGGCATTATCATCAGCAACTAAAATTTTTTTACGGATCATTAAAAAACATTTGAGTGGCAAACTAAAGCAAAAAAAATGAGGTATTATTTTTTGCAAATAAAATTTAGCATTTACTGATTTGTTTTTTTACATATAAATGAAATAGCAATCGATTCATACGATTTGAAATCGTTATAGTCACTTTAAAATAACTTTGCACACTAAATTGATATAATGCAAGATTTTCTTAAAAAACTTTTTACCGGGCAGCAATATGATGAAAAAAATTTTTTTCTCATAGCAGGTCCGTGCGTGGTAGAAAACGAAACTTTAATAATGGAAGTTGCCGAAAAAGTTTTTGACATATGTAAAAGGCTTGCGTATTCCATATACGTTCAAAGCCTCTTATCGCAAGGCGAACCGCACCAGCGGTGATTCATTTACCGGAATCGGCGGTTCCGTGATATCCTCTAGCAAGTGGATAGAGGACCTCTCAGTACGCACACAACACGTGTGAAAGGAAGGAAAAGCATGTTCAAAAAGCTTGAAGACGATGTCTATACCGGTCTGCACAGCGTCGTCGGGCGGCGGCGTATCAGCGGATGCTGAACGATCTCGCGCGCCCGCACGTCACCGGACGCGATCTGGTGGAAAGCTATCGCGCCATGGCGGCCGACGAGGAGCGCGAGCGCGAGGCAGCAGAGTGGGTCGAAAAGCTTGCCCGCGATATAGCCAATGACCCCGGGGCGAATGAACCCGGATAAGACGCCGCGCCGCGGTGAGGTCTGGTGGGTCGCGGTCGATCCGTCGATCGGCGGGGAAATCCGCAAGACCAGGCCGGCGGTCATCGTCAGCAACGACGTGGCCAACCGCGAACTGAACCGCTTCAGGTCGTGCCGCTCACCAGCAATGTCGGCCGCCTCTATCCCTCGGAAGCCTATGTCACGCTGAACAACGAGCAGCGTAAGGCGATGTCCGTCCAGCTCGCCACGATCAGCAAGCTCCGTTTGCGCGACAGACTCCGACGCCTCGACCGCGAGGACATGGAAGCCGTCGCCCGCGCCATCCCATCCAACTCGCAATCTGATCCAGCTCGTTCGGCGAAAAGCTACACAAGAACGGCGGCAGCCCCTCCGCCGTGAGCGGCGGAGGGGAGCGTGCCTTGAACAGAGGCCGGGAATGTTTTTCAGGGAATGACAGCCGCGGCTTACGCGTTGCCGAGCCACTGATCGTAGGACGCGTCGTGCGCCCCGTTTACCGACACCTTGCCCGGCTCGATCTTGATTGCCTGTCCGTCGAAGCTTGTGAAGGCGAAGAACGGGTCGGCATTGGTCCCGCGCCGGTCGATGAAGTCGAGCAGCTCGCGAGCCAGGAAGACGATCGCCGCTCGTTCGCCGAAGGCGCAGGCTGCGGACATTGTCGGTGCGGAAATGCACCCCGCCCATGCTGCGGCCCATCGCGACGTTGCACGCGATCTTGTTGAGCTCGCCGAACACGGTGAGATTGTCCGAACCCGTGTAAGCCGGCAGGGTTGTGCCTGGGTTGTACGGGTCGACCGGATAATCGGCCGTGCTGACCAGATCGACCGGGTTTTTGATGGGGCCGTCCTTGAACCAGGCTTTGAGGACGGTCACGCAGGCGCCCGCGACCGTCGCGTGACCGGCGCCGTAGGATGGGTGCGTCGGACTTCCCGACGGGAACGCCATCGGCAGAAGGCCCTGGTCGGTGGTGCTCATGACATGCTGCAGCGCCACCGAGTTCAAGGCCACGTCGGCGAGGCCGTAAACCCGGTTGTGCTTCAGCTGCATGTTTATCAGCCCGCCATAAGAGCCTCCGGGCGCAGCCGGCGGTGCACCTGCCATTTCTGGAACCAGATCACCTTGAGCGCGCGCGCCGCGACCTCCGAGACCAAGGCCAGGAGATGCGGCCCGCCGAACGCGGCGAAGCCGAGTTGACGGTTGGAGGGGTCCGGGAGACCGTCGCCCGTCGCGTAACCATCGCCGAGCAGGATGAGGGCTGCGTTAAAATACGCCTGATGCAGCGCGTCCTGGTTCACGAAGGTCGCGAGATCGCGCATCGTTAAAAACGGTCGGACGAATGCCTCACGTTCCGGCCGGGACGACCCATAAGGCTGTCCGTGATGATCGCGGCCGCGGTTCTGCGCGTCGAGCCAATCGTCCTCGGTCACTGAGGTAATCACGCCTCGGGTTGCCATCGGCGCTCTTGTAAGGTTGTACCCGCTGATCAATGTACTGCGCGCCGTACCTGATGTTTTTGAGGAAGAACTGTGATACGTTCGGGCCCTGATCCTCGCCCGGCAAGCCGCACCGAAACAGAGTTTTCGAGGAAATGCTGGCGGTGTGCCCGTCCGCACTCGGAAAGTCCAGTTTCGGCTGTGGCTCACCCGGATCAGGACGGGTATCGTGCGCTGTGGAATTGAATGCCGCAGCAATATCGGCACTGGCCTGATCGACGAGCGGGTTGCCGGCAAACTCCGCGAACGATAGATCGCGCAGCAACGCCATCCAATACAACTCGACCATTTCCGCGCCGATCGAGGCGCCTTGGACTTTTGGCGCCGGGGGCATCGTCAATGAGCTTGGAAGCGGCAGCAGGCGTTCATTCGCTCGCCCGGTCAGCGGCGCGGCCAAGCCGGCGCTGTCGGTGGCGCCCTTGGCGATTTGCTCGATCAGCAGCGCAGCCTCGCTCTGCGGTCCGGTCAACCCATAAACCAGTAGGTTGTACTGGTTGGCATCGGCAATCTCGCCCCATTGGTTGTGTGGCAGAGTTCTGTGAAAGTTACCGACAAATCGGGCACCACAAGGTACCGTGAGATTTTCATCTCCGTTGTTTGGATGCGCCGGCCCCGGAGCGGGCGTATTAAAACCTTGATGATTAGGGACAGTAGGCACACTCATGACAGATCCTCCCACCGCACGCACCTGATTAAACAAGAGCGTGTTGATTGACGGGCTTTAGACGATCAACGTTTGTGCACGTGGTGTTAAAGGTGGCTGTAAGCGTTGCATTACAGCCACCTTTAACTATAATCGCATCTTTGCACCGGAAGTCAACACTGAAGCGGTCGTGTCTGCTTAATTTTTTAAGCCAATCCGGCTGCGGAAACCCTCCGGCCTGTATCCGTCGCATCCGCC
>CAVWQJ010000031.1:0-76338 GCA_963756945.1 uncultured Chitinophagaceae bacterium
GCTAGCGCGCACACTATGAGCCATGAGGGGACGCTGGGGGGGTCTAGGTCGTGTAGCGGACGTTGACGTTGTTGATGTGGCCGGTGAACTTGAACGGAGTCCGGTCGTAGTAGTCGAGGGAGACTGGTGATCCGAGGCTGATGCCGATGTCGAGGCAGTCGTTGGCGGTGAAGAGCAGGGGGGCGCTGACCGGCACGACGCCGGCAACGATCTCTTCGCCGTCGACCGTCATCGCGATGTTGAGCGGTCCACCGGGCTTCGGTTCGACGTACGTCGTGGTGACTTCGATGCTGGCTTTGCCGACTGGGAGTCGCTCGGTTGAGCGGAGCTTGGTCCGCATCAGGATGAAGCAGTTGTACTCGTAGCAGAGGTAGCCGTCGTCGACGTAGCAGGTGAGGCCACCGGCTGTGCTGCCGAGTGAGTAGAGGACTCCGGTCGCGTTCTCGGGTAGGTCGAGGTCGATGGTGACGATGTTGGCGCGGTTGCCGAGTGCGGGAGCGCAGAACTCTGGCATCCGGGTGAAGTCTCCGGCGAAGTTCCACTCTCGGTAGGGTGTGGAGATCCGGAGCTCGGGGTGGAAGAGCAGTACCCAGAGGCCGCCACCGACGGGGTAGACGCTGTTCTTGGCGGCTTCGATGGAGAAGGTCTCTTGCATCTGGGCGAGTTTCTCGGGCATCTCGGCCGACAGGTCGTGGGCCTGGGTCCAGTCCTCGTCGAGGTGATAGAGCTCCCAGACGTCCTGGTCGGGTGTCCAATCCCCGATGCCGGGCGGCATGCCGGGGACCCAGGGTGCACGTGGGCCGAAGGCTGAGGCCATCCAGCCGTCGTGGTAGATCGCGCGGCTGCCCATGATCTCGAAGTACTGGGTGAGTAGCCGGCCCTTCGCCTCGGGGTCGTCGAAGGTGTAGGCGAGGCTGGTCCCGTCGATGGGGTCCTGGGGGATGCCGTTGACGACCCGCGGCGCTGTGATGCCGAGGATCTCGTAGATCGTCGGCACGAGGTCGTTGCAATGATGGAACTGGGTCCGTGGGGTGGAGTCGGGGGTGATCTTCGGCCAGCGGACCGCCATCGGATTGCGGGTGCCACCCAGATGAGAGGCGAGCAGCTTCATGCCCTTGTACGGGGTGCTGCCGGCCCAGGCCCAGCCGGCGTGGTACTGGTTGTCAACCTTGGGGGAGCCCAGCACGTCGAGGCCGCCGAGTTCCTCCAGCGTGTTGATGTGCATCTCGACCGTGGTGGGGATGCCGTTCTGGGCGAGCAACTCACTGATGGTGCCGTTCTGGCCCTCGCCCGAGGAGCCGTTGTCGCCCCAGATGTAGAACACCAGGGTGTTCTCGCCGTACCCGAGCCTCTCGACCTCGTCGACCAGGCGGCCGACCTGGACATCGGCGTGCTCGGCGAAGCCGGCCGCGACCTCCATCAGGCGCCGTTGGAACGGGCGCTGGTCCTCGGGAATGTCGTCCCATGCGGGCATCTGCGGGTCACGGGGGGTGAGCTGGGCGTTCTGCGGGATCCAGCCCATCTCCTTGGCCCGGTGGTAGACCCGCTCGCGGTACTCGTCCCAGCCGTCGTCGAACTTGCCGGCATACCGGTCGGCCCATTCCTTCATCACATGGTGAGGGCCGTGCAGGCAGCCGCTCGCCCAGTACATGTAGAAGGGCTTGTCCGGTTGCAACGAATTGTGGCGGCGCAACCAGCCGATCGCGTCGTCGGCGAGGTCTTCACTGAGGTGGTAGCCCTCCTCCGGGGTTTTCGGTGGGGGCACCACGGTCGTGTTGCGGACCAGGTTGGGCTCGTACTGCGAGGCCTCGCCGGCAAGGAAGCCGTAGAAGTACTCAAAACCCAGGCCGGTGGGCCAGTTCTCGAACGGTCCGGCGGCGGTGGTCTCGATCGCTGGGGTGTTGTGCCACTTCCCAAACGCTGCCGTGGCGTAGCCGTAGTCCTTGAGGACCTCGGCCGCCAACGCACTGCTCTTAGGGATCTGACCCGAGTAACCGTCCCAGTCATTAGCCAGCTCCGCGATCTGTCCGTTGCCAATCCGGTGATGGTTGCGACCGGTCAGCAGCGACGCCCGGGTCGGCGAGCACATCGCCGTGGTGTGGAACCGGTTATAGCCGATTCCCTCGCCATGGATCCGCGAAAGCGTGTCGGTGCGAACCTCCCCGCCGTAGGTCGTCGGAAGCCCGGGACCCGCGTCGTCGATCAGCACGATCAGAATGTTCGGCGCGTCCTCGTCGAGGCGACGCGGAGTCACCCGCTGCCCATAGACCGACTCCTGCATCGTCCTCCCCGCCTTGCTTGCCGACGGAGTCGGGGGAAAGGGCAACACGTCCTGCGGGCTCATCTCGGTCTCCTCGCACCTGGCACTGGGGAAGCCCCCTTCTGAGGCTAAGCGCAGCCGACCCAGGATCGCCTCACACGATAGGGGGGACGCCCCACACCGACACCGCGATCACCCTTTGACGACATCCGCTCATCGGCAGATCCGGTAGGTCAGACGCACGCCGACAGGCGGCGATAAGGCGCACCTTCGACGGCCCTGTTGACGATCCCTTGTGGTCACGCTCCGCGTGACGATCCCGCCGCGGTACGCACCGGAAGAAGGCTTGTCAGAACGTCGGGGCAGCATGGTCGTCATGACGAACACCTCCCGCGAGGACGTACTGGAGCTACTCGACTACGCGTGGGTGAGGCTCGCTGACCGAATGGACGGCCTGACCGACGCCGAATGGTCTTGGCGCCCGTCCGCGACAGATCCTGAGATCAGTATCCGGTGGCGACTCGAGCACGTCGCAACGATGCTGTCCGAACCACGCAACGCAAGGTGGTTGGGAAGCGATTCGACCTTCTCCATCGATGTGTCGACGGCATCGTCGGCAGTGTCCGCTCAGGAAATGCTGTCGAATGCGTACACCTGGTTCCGCGACGTC
The DNA here is from genome assembly GCA_963756945.1 of uncultured Chitinophagaceae bacterium. GTDB lineage: Bacteria > Bacteroidota > Bacteroidia > Chitinophagales > Chitinophagaceae > Ginsengibacter. The sequence goes on from CAVWQJ010000031.1 coordinate 2,931, forward strand.
GCAGGCGATCGCGCCCTTGATCTCGATCAAGAGATAGGTCAGATCGCGGGGCGTCTTGGGTCCGCAACGCGCCGCTCATTCGTACTGCATGTCGCCGACGAGCTGATCCATCACGGTGCCGAAGCATCACTTCTTCGAGACCTGTACCTGAGCCGCCAGTCCCGCTAGGCGACCCGCCTGCGGGCGATCAACGAGTCATCGGCGATACGTCGCCCGGCGACGTAGCCAAATCCCGCAAGCGGATCCCCATGCGGGATCCTGACGTATCACTTGCGGAGTGGGGCACCTTTGGACCTGGTACGCCTGGGTGGCTGTCATCTCGCCACGATGTCGGGTCCGTGCGGGCTGGGGCTGTTGGCGTGGTCGGCGCTACGTGGTGGGGGCTCCTAGAGGCTTCCGAGGAGTCGTTGTAGAGTGAGCACGTCGGTTCGGAGTGCTCGGCGGCCGCGAGCGCGACCACGGGTGACGACGCATCCGGAATCCCGTGGCTCAGTTCGCGGGAGCAAACGAGAGCCCAGCGACAGCGTCTCGCGAACCCGGCGCCAGGAGTGCTTCTGGGGCCAGCAACAGCTGGCAGAGGGACTGGTAGATCCACGCCTTGAACGGCTCGACCTTCCAGCCGCTGCGCTGGACCAGATCGAGGTAGGTCTCGTGGCTGAGGAGGGCATGCAGGATGTCCGTGGCTTGGCTGGTCTCGAGGTCGCGGCGAAGCTGGGCGTGGTCGCGCAGGGCCAGGATCTGTTGACCCATGGCGGTCTTGCGCCTCACCGAGATCTGCGACCACAGGGCGTCGACGTCTGGATCGACGAGTGCTGCCTCACGGATCGCATGAGCCAGCGGGGCGACTCTGGTGTAGATGTCGACGCCGTTCTCGACCAGCAGTGCCAAGGACCGTCGACCGTCGAGGGTCTCGAGGGCTTCGTCGTACCAGGGCCGGAGCCCGACCGGTAGTGGCTCGGCCTCACCGGCAGCGGTGTCCTCGGTCACGGCGCTGAGCAGCGCGGGCTTGGTGTGGAACACGAAGTACACCGTCTGCACGGCGACTCCGGCTCGCTCGGCGATCGCCTTCATCGTGGTCGCGGCGTAGCCGACCGAGCAGAACAGCTCGTAGGCCGCCGAGATGATCCTCGCCCGCGTGGCGTCGGCGCGTGCTCGGCGCGATGGGCGTGGCGGGCTGGACATCGACCCAAGGAAACCACATCGTCTTCGCTAGTGTTAAACACTAGTGTTACGCTCTAGCCAATCTCGGAGGCCTGTGGATGGGCTCGTCGAGCCCGCCGCCTATGACGAGGAGCTTCCGTGCTAAACCCATCCACTTCGACGATCTGCGGTGGCGTGCTCGGTGCCGTGGTCGGCCTCGCCTCCGCATGCTGGCCGGCGCAGGTGGCAGATGACCGATGGAGCTACCCCTTCACAGCGGGGGTGTCGGTGGGCGCTGCTGCACTCCTTGTGGCCTCGCACGTGCTGGTTGCCGTCGGGTTCGCCGCCCTGGCCAGATCGACGCGTGGCCTGGCGCGCACCGGGGCCTGGGTTGGAGTCGGGTCCTCGGTCCTGCTGGCCGTGTGCGAGACCTGGTCGGGGTTCTTGGCGTCCGCCCCAGCCAACGGCGGTGCCGCCACAGCTCTCGACACCGTCTACGGGGTGGCCTCGATGGCGGTCGCGCTCGGATCATTGGCCGCGGGTCTGGCGCTACGGCGGGCTTGGCCCGGCGTCGCAGGTTCCCTCACTGTGTCGGGCCTGTTCATGCTGGTGATCGTCACACCTGCGATGATCAGCGATGTCAACCTGGCCCGCTCGCTGGCTCTGGCAGCCTGGAGCCTGTTGTACGTCTGGTTCGGAGTCGCGATCCGCACCCCGGCTCGCCGGCCAGACGTCACCACCCGGCGCGCGAACCAGCAGGCCTAGCAAATCCCCAGCACGGCCCCTCAACGACATCGGCCGGGTGGCATGTTCTCATCGGCCCTTACCAGCAGTTCTACCTCAGGCTTGCATCTAACCGCCGGGTACCGGCGCGATCTCCAGCGCGTCACGCCACCGCGGCTAGCCTCGCGGCTGTGAGGTGAGGTGGCTCCGTGCCCTCTCGAGCGCTCGCTTTGAGGCTTCGTACGTCTCGTGCCGCCTGTCCTTGAGCTCGCTCTCCGTCTCGGAGTCGTTGAAGTTCCCAACGCCGTGGCGAACGCCTGACAACTGCGCCTCCAGGTCACGCCTGTGAGGACGTACGCCTGACCGATGGAGCGTGCCCTGGCGTTGCAGCGAAACGCCTCCTGCCGCACTAGATCGTGTTCTGCTTCTGGTTGGCCTTGGATACGAGACTTGGCTCGGTTGTAGGTAGCCCGTGAGTACTCAAAGAGCTGTCTGTGCAGTCGCCATAGACCCGAAGCTGGGCTTCCAGAATCCGCCCCGCGCGGTCCGATCGGCCCTGAAGGCGCGCGGTCTACCAAACACTGAGCAAGGCCGCAGCAAAGCCCATGCCGGCGACCACAACGGTGGAGTTCATGACCGCGCCGTACCCATCCGAGACGACGCGACCCCGCGCGGGGCGAAGCCGGTGAAGAACACAGTCATTCCGCCGCGTATGACTGTCAAGCGCGGGCCGCCCTGCGCTCGACGCGCAAGCGGATCCGCTTGCGGTCATCGGCGCGGCACCCCCGACCAGCACCGTCCGTTCACCGCAGGCGGTTCGGTTAGCGGAACGCCGAGGTCGATCCGGGGCACTCTCTCATGAAGTGGACGGGCGACTCCATCGCGGTGCTCGTTGAGGGTGCAGGACGTGCCGAGGGGTCACCGGTCACGTCAAGCGCTCGCGACGCACCATCCTTCCGACTGGTCGTATGACGACGGTGCTCGTGGTCGACGACGAGGAGCACATCCGTGCCCTGCTCCACTCGAACCTGCGCTTCGCTGGGTAGGTGTTCGCGCCGCCCCCGTCCCACTGACCTCGTCCCCGTCGCGGTCAGATGACAGGAGCGGAGATTGCTGCGTGGAATGCGGTGGCCCGTGGGATCACAGTGGTCGGAGTTGTGCTGATGCTCGGTCAAGGTGCTGCTCGGAGCAGGTCGAGCAGTTGGTCGTGCAGAGCTGGGACGTGTTGTTCAGTCTCGGGCTTCATGAGCACGCTGCGCAGGATGCGTCCGGCAGGCACATCGGCGTTGATGTGGTGGCCGCGAGCGTGGAGGCTGGCCGCGTCGACGGTGTAGGTGGCGACGAACAGCGATCGGTCCGGGGGAAGGTGCATGCCTGCCTCGAGGACGTGCGCGGATGTCCGGTCGATGTCGGAGAGCCGATCGCGGCTGGCGAAGTAGCCGAGGATGTCCAGCTGTGGCGGCTGGTAGAGGGTCAGCTCGTCGCTCTGGGTGATCTGGTCGGCCCAGGCGAGGGCGGCGCGGCGTCCGGGGCGGAGCACCGCGCCGAGTCCGTCGGGCGTGAGCGGCAACATCTTCAGGGTTAGCCAGAGCGCGGCCGCGGCGGCGCCGGCGCGGGAGCACTCGATGGAGATCTCGCCGAGATGGAGGTCGTCGGAAGTGAAGTAGGTGTACGGGGAGTCGTGCAAGTAGTGGCGGGCGACCTCGGGGTCGCGGAAGATGACCGCACCACAGCCGTAGGGCTGCAGGCCGTGCTTGTGCGGGTCGATGACGACGGAGTCGGCGTCGGCGATCGCGGCGTAGGGCGCGGCGACGACCCCGTCGGGGGTGTCGTCGGCGATGAGTCGGAAGAAGCCGCCGTAGGCGGCATCGACGTGCACGCGTGCGCCGTACTGGCGGCAGAGCGGGACGATCTCGTGAATTGGGTCGACGGCGCCGAGGCCCGTAGTGCCAGTGGTGGCAACGACTGTGCCGATGCCGCCGGCTCGGAGGCGGTCCTCGAGGGCGTCGAGGTCCATGGTGCCGGTGTTCGTCGTGTTGATGACGACCGACTCGATGCCGAGCAGGTGGCTCATGCGTGCGTGGGTGTAGTGGGCGTCGGCGCTGTGCGCGATCGCCTTGCCGGAGTGCGTCTGGCGGGCGACGAAGAGAGCCTCAAGGTTGGCGATGGTGCCGCTGCTGGTGAGGTGGCCCAGGTGGCTGGTGAACCCGAACATGGTGGCCAGGTCAGCGATCACCTCCTTCTCGAGCGCCGCCGTGGCGGGGCCGCCGTCGAGGGCGTGGTTGTTGGGGTTGATCAGCATCGCGCTGAGGTAGCCGATGACCGCGGCGGGGTGGGGCGGCTTGAGCATCTGGCCGACGTAGCGGGGGTGGAAGAACGGGTAGTTGTCCCGCAACCGGTCCTGCAGGTCCTTGGTGGCCACGAGCAACTCGTCCATGGACACGTCCATGGACGGGTGCGGCTGGAAGGGACCGTACTCACTCATCCACGCCCCGATCGAGGCGACGCTCGCGCCGAGCAGGTCGGCCAGGTCGGGCAACCCTGCCGGGCCGGCGTGCAGGACGCCCTCACGTGCGACGGCCGCTGTCAGTCTCGCGTTCACGGTTTCCTCGTTCCCTCTGTCACGGATGATCCGCCGCAAGATAGTTATAGAATCATACGTATGACCTTATAAGTCAAGGTAGGGTGCCGGGATGGAGATGGAGCGAGACAACGCGTACGCAGAGCTGGCCGATCTGATCCTGAACATCAGCCGGCTGATCCGCGTGCGTACCCCGGAAGGCACAGACGTCGTGCCGCTGACGCCGAACGAGAGGCAGGTCATGAGGGTCGTTGACCTCTTCCCGGGCAGCTCACCGACGCAGATCGCCGAGCGGACGCGGTTGCAGCGGACCAACGTGAGCACCGCGCTGCGCGGCCTGGAGAGCAAGGGCATGGTCATGCGCACGTCCGCTGGCGGTCGGAGCGTGTCGGTCACGCCGACCGATCTCGCTGTAAGCAACCTGCAGATCCTCAAGTCGGAATGGTCACAACAGCTCTCGGGCGCGCTCCCCAACGACCTTCCGGCTGTACGCCGCTGCAACCACCTATTGGGCCAGCTCGAGCTGAACCTCACCACGGCCGAGTAGGCACCCGGCTCATCAAGCGCAGCGCGCCCAGTCAGATCTCGTGGCTCATTGGCTTCCGTGTGTTGATTGGCTTCGGCCGATCGGTTACCGGCTCGCTCCGCGAGCCCATCCCGTTGCGGGACGGAATGGCCCAAAGCGTCGAGCGCAGGGCAGCCCCCCGGTTGACAGTCATACGCGGCGATATGACGCATCTGGGCGGTGAGTGGTTGAGGGGATTCACGGTCCTGAGGGTGACGGTCGGCTCTGGCAGTGAGGGAAACCTCGGAACTGTAGCTAGGTGATCGTCTCGCGGTGCGCCCAGTCGATGAGCTCGTCGGAGGCGAGGGTCCGCACGCGGGCTGAGTACCGGGCGAGATCGGCGTCGTCGAGGAGGTCGTGCCATTGGCCACTGGTTCCGCGGCTGAAGAAGGCGGCGGCGTCGATCCAGTGCCGGTCACCGCAGGGCACGGTCGTGTCGGCCCTGCTGCGCATCGAGTCGAACGTCGCCGCTTCGACCAGGCGGGGCCACCGGTACTCGTCGACCTGGATGCCGAGGCGGCCGGCCAACAGCCGCATCTGACCCTGCAGGTCGTCCTTCAGGTCGTCGTAGTGCAGGTGTACGACGTCGAGCTCGTCGGCGGCGTCGCGGAACGTCTGAAGGTGCTCGACGGTTCGCCGCAGCGATGACCCGATCTGCGTCGACGGCGTGTCGTCGTCCACCCAGTGCCAGAAGCGGTCCCGCTTGCCGTCGGGCCGAGGCTGCTGATGTCGCAACGGTCCGGGCTCGATTCCGTCGATCGCTGCCGCCCGCTCGCGGGCTTCGAGAAACGCGGCGACATCCGTGTTGTCGATGTGACGGTCGATCGACAGCGCGACGTCGCGGGGGTCACGTCCCACGCAGAGGTAGGTGACGGTCGGATCGCTGGGTATCCCGTCGAGCGGCGTGTGGGTCTTGATGAACCGGCGGTGCGACTGGGCCTGCAGGTCCGCGAACACCTCGGTGCGGGACCGGGTCACCATGTCGATCCACGGCGAAAGCGTGTCCAAGGGGAGCGGGAGATCCGGCTCCTGCAGGATGAGCAGCGCACAGATCATCTGCGTCCACGTCGTCCCGCACTTCGGGGGCGCAGCGATGATGATGTCGCCGGGGCGAAGCTCGAAGCCGTCCCAACGGAAGCTGTCGTAGAGAGTGCCCTCGTACCGCCGCACGGCCGCCATCCTCGCAGGGGTTCCGATCCGGTGAAACCGGCGAAGCTCCAACGTGCACGACATCCCCGGCGAGGCTCGCCCGGCCGTGACCGCCGGTCCACACCAACCCTCACGGGGACTGCAACACTCGGCTGTAGTCGTAGCCGTAGACGTAGCGTGGACGTGACGTGGCCGTGGACGTGGACGTGGCCGTGGCCGTGGACAGAAGCACAGGAGCGGGCAGAGTTTCGCGGCGAAGGACGCTGCAGCACTGCGGGTTGCCGAGACACCGTCCAAGCGGGCTGGAGGTGAGGGTTTTGCCTCAGAGTGCGCCGAGCTGTCGCAGCATCGTGAGGTCGTCACGGATGGCCCAACGTTCCGCGATCTGGTTGTTGACGAATCGGTAGGCGGCCATGAAGTCGCGTGAGTACGAGCCCGCGGGCGCGTCGATTCCCAGGAACGACCCTCCCGGCCAATGCCCACCCTGCTTGCCGAACTGGACGACGTAGCAGTCCTCGGCGACTACCGTGAGCTCTTCCCATCCGTGGTCGTGAAACGCGTGTCGGCCGTCGTTCTCGAGGAACTCCCTGGTTCCGGCCAGTCCCGGTGGCCTGTCGGGAGCCAGAGCGTGGTTGACCATGTCAGGTGTGCACAGCACGTCGAGCTGGCGCAGGTCGTCGGATCCGACCAGGGCGTCAAATCGCTGCAGGATCTCTTGGTGTCGTTGGGTCGCCATGGTGTGTCTCCTCAGTTTCGTGAGAGTTACTCTCTCATAGTGAGAGTGTTACTCTCGTGAATATGGTTGTCAAGAGGTCGTACGACGGGACCCGGCGAGAGGCAGCGACCCGTGCCACTCGGCAAGAAGTGAGGCAGGCTGCCCAGCGACTGTTCCTCCAGCTTGGCTATCCGGCCACGACCATGGCTGAGATCTCCGCAGAGTCTCGAGTGCCGCCGGCGACGATCTACCGCCTGTTCGAATCCAAGCGTGGCATCCTTAAGGCAGTGCTGGACGTCGCGTTCGGAGGAGACGACCAGGCCATCGACTTCCAGCACCGTGCCGAGGTGCAAGCTGCCTTTGACGCCGAGGACCCCGGGGCCATGCTCGACCGCTTTGCGGGTGTGCTCCGCGAGCTCATGCACCGCGCCGGAGCGCTCCAACATGTGCTGGCGACCTCCGCCGTCGTAGACCACGAGGCTGCCGAGATGCTGGAAAGCACACGCCGGCAACGCCATCAGGGACAAAGCCGCATCGTGCAAGAACTCGCCCGGCGCAAGGCACTCCGCCCCGGACTCACCCACCACCAAGCCGTCGACATCACCTACACAGTCATGTCGCCCGAGGTCTACCGCATCCTGACCGTCGAGCGCGGCTGGAGCGAAGACGATTACCAAACCTGGCTCGCCCGTACCCTCCGCTCCCAACTCCTCGACACCCACACGGTGAAGCAGCACCGGTAGGGAACCCGGATCCCGGCGGTATCACGCGGCGCTGGACGCGCGTGGTGACGCGCTCGGGTGAATGGTCGGCCTCGGCCCTAGTAGTCCCAGCTATCAGGGGTGCGGGTGGCGTGGGGGACGAATGGTCGATCTCCTTGGCGCGGAGGCCTATGCGCGGGTGGGCTCCCGAAATGGGAGCAGAGATCGAAGGACTATCCCCGTCGACAACTGTCGACACGCATCTACGCCGTCGAGTCAACAGAAGCCCTCGAGGACGAGCCGAACGTGGGCCACACGAAGGTAGCCTGCAACCTCACCTCGGCCCCTACGGACCAGGCACCCCGAGCCGTCGGCATGTGGGTGGGATACAGGCGAGGGGGCTTTCAGCGGAACGAGACGTTGGTGTCGTCGAGACACGCGAGGTGTGGTGGAGGCTAGCCGAGGTCGCCAGCCAGCCAGGCGCTGCGGATCTCTCGGGCACAGTCCTTGCCGAGGACGTTGTGTCCGTAGAGGGGTAGGTCGATGAAGTGAGCGTCGGGGACTGCTGCAGCGATGGCGTCGTGCACTGCCTTTGGCGTCTCCATGCCGTCGTAGGCACCGGTGAGAACGAGTGTCGGCGTGGTCACCGGTGCTACGAACGGCGACGGATCGGTCACAGCCCAGGCCGAGCACAGGTGGTGCCAGACAGCGTCGTCGTGAAGAACAGGACAGTTGAGCGAGAGTGCCGCGCCGAACGACAACGGGAACGCGGGATGGCACTTCGGGAGGTAGCCCGTGCAGTAGGGCGCTGAGTTGGCGAGGAAGTCCGCGAACAACACGAGTTTTTCGCCATCCCCGTTGCCGGCGGCCGCCTGTCGCACGAGTGCTGGGATCAGCTCCGCGCAGTGTCGCCGACATCGGCGATCCACAGCACGGCCCGGCGCAGAGCAGCGTCGTCGACGGTCACGGTGGCACCGTTGGTAATGACGTGCAGCTCGGATGTGGAGAGCCTGTTCAGTGCCATCTGCCAGAATGCATCCAGGTCGCCGTACTTCTTGGCGCAGTCGGGCTCCGCCGAGCACGCGGCCGCGGCCGCGGCGACCAGTTGGTCGGAGCGCTCGCGGAGCGGGGGGTGAGTGAAGATCGGTGAGTCGAGCACCAGCGCCCCCAGGTCCTCGGGGTGCTCCCCAGCCCAGGCGAGGCTGACCGTGCCGGTGGTGCCGGTCGACAGCGCGACGGCATGGGAGATGCCCAACGAGTGAACGAACTCGTGCAGGTCCGTGGCGTTGTGCAGACACGAACTGAACGAAGTAGATGTGAATAACAATACGCATTGGTTTTCTCACGGCACACATGAAAACAAAGCTCAGATAATAGAAAAAATCAGGAAAATTAATAAAGAGCTTCCTTATAATATTGCCATCCTGGCTGACTTACAAGGCCCGAAATTGCGGGTAGGTGAAATAGAAAATAACGCATTGGAAATTAATCCGGGCGATATGCTCACTTTCACCAATACGAAATGCGTAGGCACAAGGGAAAAAATTTATGTTAGCTATCCTAACCTTCACAACGATGTTGTTCCCGGTAATATCATAATGATTGATGATGGAAAATTAGAAGTGAAGGTGATTAAAATTTTGCCCAACAATGATGTAAAAGTAGAAGTAGTTATGGGCGGTATTCTTTCATCCAAAAAAGGACTTAATCTCCCGGACACAAAGATTTCTTTACCTGCGCTGACAGAAAAAGACCTTGCAGATCTTGACTTCATCCTCACACAGAATGTTGACTGGATCGCACTATCTTTTGTAAGGGAAGTAAAAGATATTATTGGTTTGAAAAACATATTAAAAGAGCGGAAAAGCAAGGCAAAAGTTATTGCTAAAATTGAGAAGCCCGAGGCGGTTAATAATATCCGCGACATCATCCTGGAAAGCGATGGGATAATGATAGCACGCGGCGATCTTGGAGTAGAACTTCCCATTGAAAAAGTACCGTTAATACAAAAGGAAATTATTCGCAAGTGCATGCATCGTGCAAAACCTGTAATTGTTGCCACCCAAATGATGGAAAGCATGATCGACAGAGTTAAACCCAACAGGAGCGAAATTACCGACGTAGCCAATGCTGTTTTGGAAGGTGCCGACGCATTGATGCTTAGCGGCGAGACAGCCACAGGCCAGCATCCTACGTTAGTGATTGAAACAATGGGTAAAATAATTCTTGAAATAGAAAGAACCGCCTACGATTATAACAGGGATGATATCCTGGCGCCACAGCCTCACTCTCCCTCTTTTTTGAGTGATGCATTATGCTATAGCGCATGTAAACTTGCTGCTGATGTAAAGGCAGATGGTTTAATAGGAATGACACAAAGTGGCTATACCGGGTTTATGCTGAGTAGTTATCGACCCAAATCTTTGTTGTTCATTTTTAGTAAAGAAAAAAGCCTGATTAATCAACTGAGCCTGAGCTGGGGCGTAAGAGCAATTTTCTATGATGAAGAAGAAAGCCTTGATGATATTTTCTTTGACCAGATTGGAATTCTACGCGAAAGAGAATTCTTAAAACCGGGTGATGTGGTTGTAAATACAGGAAGCACGCCGGTTAATCTTCATATACCGACTAATATTCTTAAAATTACCAAGATTGAAGTTTAAATTTTCAGGCAGGAAATTTCTTTCTTGGTTTATGTTTTGAAAATTTGACTTATTAGTGAGTTATTATTTATGATATAGTCTATTCTGTTGACTGGTTTTTTGTGAGGAAATAAAATTTTAATCTAAAAACCCCGCGTTTTACGGCGGGGCACTCCTGATTAAAACCACACACAACTTTTCTTTTTATTACTTGTTCGAATTCCTTTTAGGATTAATAAGACAGTTCATGTTTAGATTTAGCCTTTGACTGCTAATGATGACAAAGATTTCAAATTATAATTTCTGCTCAAATACTCAATTTATAGTAGCTGAATGAAGCAGCATTTCATTGAAGAAATGCAGGAGGTCTTTTAATTGAAATGTAAAAAAGAACAATTGGAAATGACAATTGAATACATAAATTGTTATGGAAGTAGCAACCGATAAAATTTAATAGATAGATTTTTATCAGACAGTAAGGCCAAAAATATATTTCAAAAATAAGCGGAGAGAGAATGATAAAGCGAAATCTGAATTACCACCAGCAAACAATTATGGCAGCAATAACGTTGCCCGCAACGTTATACAGGCCATTTATTAAATGAAGCCCCAGTGGCCGCTTTTCATAAACATAAGAAATGTGCACAGCAGTTGCTGCAAAGCAAATTCCGGTAATAAGTCCCAATTTCAATCCTCCTACCCATCCGAATATCCAAAACCGCGTTGCAATTATGGCAAGACCTAATGCACAAACGATCATTAAAATAAGCGAAATAATCATTGTTACAACAGCGCCTTTTTTAGCATCGGGTTGGTTTACGAAAACAGCATTATATTCCCGCCATTTTTTTCCAAATAAAACTGTGTACCAAATTGAGCCAAGAAAAAAATAAGCTAATCCGCCAACCAATACTGCAAGCCAGTTTATGTGGCTAAAAATTTCTGTGTTCATGATTTGTTATTTAGGTTAAAAAGAATGTTTTAGTAAAATAAGAAATCTTTAATCAACATGCAACTATGCATACTCGAAAAAACATAACCTTGAATATTAAACCAGCTTACATGATAAATAATTGTCTAAACTAAATTTGCAATCGACAACAAAATTTATATCAATACATTTGCAAAAAAATTATTTAATGAAGAAATTAGTCATACTTTTTTTTATTCTGTTGAACTTGTCAGCAATATCCCAATCCACCGTCAACATAATTCCAAAGCCAGTTGAACTGACCCAAAAGACCGGTTATTTCAATCTGAATAAATCAACGGTTATTATAGCCAATACTGCTTCAAAGCACAACGCAGACATGTTGAATTTTTATTTGAAAAAGTTTTATGGTTTTACACTTCAGATAAAGAATATATCACCTTATCAAAATGTAAAAAATGTTATTACCATTGGCACTTTGTATCCGGGTGATAGAAAAAAAGATCAATATACATTGAACATTCAAGGCAATAAAATTAATATTGGAGGAACGGGTAATGGGGCCGTCTTTTATGGTATTCAAACATTGCTTCAGTTGCTGCCAACTGATAAAGATTCAATTAATAATAATCAATTTCAAATTCCGCAACTCAGCATTATGGATTATCCCCGCTTTCAATATCGTGGTATGCATCTCGATGTGGGCAGGCATTTTTTTGGCGTTGATGAAGTAAAAAAATACATTGATTATTTAGCGCTCCACAAGTTCAATACATTTCATTGGCACTTAACAGAAGACCAGGGCTGGAGAATAGAAATAAAAAAATATCCTTTACTTACTTCTGTTGGTGGATTTAGAAATGGAACCATCATCGGCCATCATCCGGGAACAGGAAATGATAGCATACATTACGGTGGCTTTTATACGCAACAGGAAATAAAAGATGTTGTAAAATATGCAAAGGACCGTTATATCACCATCATTCCGGAAATAGAAATGCCGGGACATTCATCTGCAGCTATTGCTGCTTATCCAAAATTAAGTTGCTTTCCTGACGAATCCACATTAATTAAAGATAACACGCCATGGGCCGGAAGCCGCTCTGGTAAGCAGGTGCAACAAACGTGGGGCGTATTCGAAGATGTATATTGTCCCTCTGAATATACTTTTACATTTCTTGAAAACGTATTGGATGAAGTCATGCAGCTTTTCCCTTCAAAATATATACATATTGGCGGAGATGAATGCCCGAAAGACGCATGGAAGCGTTCTGAATTCTGCCAGAAGCTTATTAAGGAAAAAAACCTGAAAGATGAAAATGGTTTACAGACTTATTTCATCAGCAGAATAGAAAAACATTTAAACAGTAAAGGAAGAAACATCATTGGTTGGGATGAAATTCTGGAGGGAGGATTAACACCTAATGCGACTGTTATGAGCTGGCGTGGAGAAGACGGTGGTGTTGCCGCAGCAAAACAACATCATAATGTAATAATGACTCCTGGCAGTTACTGTTATTTCGATCATTCGCAATTGAAAAACGATGACAGCCTTACAATTGGCGGCTATCTTCCGCTCGATACAGTTTATAGTTATGAGCCGGTTCCAAAAGAATTAAATGCTGAAGAAGCAAAATATATTTTAGGTGCACAAGGCAATGTGTGGACAGAATATATTGCAAACAACAGCAAACTGGAATACATGATATTGCCTCGCATGAGTGCTTTAAGTGAAGTACTTTGGAGCCCAAAGGAAACACGTAATTTGGAAGATTTTAAGGCGAGACTACCGGCTATGGTTAATCGATATAAAATGTGGGGAGCTAATTATTGTAAAGATTATTAGTCGCATCGTCTTATTTTGAAAATAAGAGTAAAATCCTGTTAAGTATTGGCCTTTTGAACTGGGGTGAGGCTTTAAAGTTTTACCCCGTCGTAAACGTCCGCCAGGCTAACTTCCAGGTTCACTGAATTTATTACAAACGTCTCGTTCTTGTCAGTTAACTCCGAAAATTTCCAGGTTCCATTTTCCATTTTTGTTGTAATTCTCACATGTATATTTCGGGAATCTATTATGATATATTGTTGGAGCGATTCAATCTGCATGTAAAAGAAAAGTTTTTTACCAATGTCATAATCTTCTGTTGAAGCTGAAAGAATTTCAAAAATTACAACTGGATTTTTCACGGTATCTTTTATATTGTCATCATCAAATTCAGGTTCACCGCAAATGATTGTGGCGTCAGGATAAAAAAAAGAATTTCTCGATATAACCGCAATTCTTAAATCACCAGGATAAACGTTACACTCTTTTCCTTGAAGGTGATTCCACGCTCGCCCGATAATATTAGATGAAATCCTATTGTGATTCATAGAAGCACCCACCATAGCAAAAATTTCTCCTCCTGCATATTCATGCTTAAATTCCTGCTTTCGTTCCCACTCAAGAAACTCTTCCGAAGACATCTTAGGATAGTATTTTGGCGCTGCTTCATTAACTTCCATAACATAAAATTAATTATTTCGCAACGAAATTCATGGCCGGCCGCTGACTAAAAAATAACCGCAAGGATAGTACCATAGATTTGTAAATTGGGAATCTAACTTAACAGGATGCTGCATTTAACTGATGTCTTATTAACACTGCTTCATGTAATAATTATATTATTCAATTTATTTGGATGGATATTTCCTGCTACAAGAAAAGCTCATTTTATTTGTGTTGTAATTACTTTGTTCTGCTGGTTCGTTTTAGGAATATGGCTTGGATGGGGATATTGCCCTATAACAGACTGGCAGTGGCATGTAAAAGAAAAGTTAGGTGAAACTAATTTACCCGCTTCCTTTATTACATACTATGCAAATAAAATTACGGGTATGCATTTCAGTGATTCTGTTAGTAATATCTTTACATTAATATTGTTTTTTTCGGCTGCGGTAATTTCTGTATATGTCAATTTTCTTAAGAAGAAAAACAGGTAAAATTTATAATCCTGACCTTCAGAATCAAACTCCTTAAAAAAATAATTACGATTCAACTTATCTTCGCCGAAATGGTCGATTAAATTGAACTATCTAATTGTTTGTTCTTTATTACCAGTAAAATATTTTTTTAATGCTTATTGGCAAATGTTCTATTAAAAATAAAAAAAAGTATGATTGACTCTCTTGAAAAAATTCCCGTGTGGATCTTCAAAACGCCGAAGGAAGGCTCACAGAAGGTTGCCCGCATAATTTCCGATCTTATAAAGGAAAAAAACGCGGCCGGAAAAAAAGCGGTAATAGGCCTGGCGACCGGTTCTACGCCAAAATCGTTATATGCCGAACTGGTGAAACTTCACCAGGAAGAAGGGCTGAGTTTCAAAAATGTGATCACGTTTAACCTGGACCAATATTATCCCATGGAGCCGGATGCTCTCAACAGCTATCATTATTTCATGCGTAAATATTTGTTTGAACAAACAGATATTGATCCTGAAAATTATTTTTTACCTAATGGCCTGGTGCCAAAAGAAAAAATTAAAGAACATTGCGCCGAATATGAAAAGAAAATTGCTGATACGGGCGGCATCGATTTGCAAATACTTGGAATAGGAAACAACGGCCACATAGGTTTCAATGAACCGGGCTCGCCTGTTTATTCCAAAACAAGGTTGGTTACACTGGAAAATTCTACAAGAATTGCAAACTCACACGAGTTCGGAAATATTTCCCAGGTTCCCAGAATGGCAATAACGATGGGCATTAGCACCATTATGAAATCTCATAGAATTATTCTTATGGCCTGGGGCAAAACTAAAGCTCCGGTAATTCAAAAGTCTGTTGAAGGAAAACCAACGGAAGAAGTTCCGGCATCTTTACTGCAGAACCATGATAACTGCACTTTCGTTGTTGATGAATTTGCTGCTTCGGAGTTAACAAGATTTAAATCTCCTTGGCTTACAGGCGAATGCGAATGGACACCCAATATTGTCAGAAGAGCTGTAATAGATCTTGCCTTAAAGTTGAAAAAACCAGTGCTTAGCCTTACTAATCATGATTATAATGAATTTGGCCTAAGTGATTTATTAGTTGATAAGGGGGATGCCTACGAAATAAACCTTGAAGTTTATTACATGCTTCGCGACAGTATCACCGGCTGGCCTGGTGGCAAACCTAATTCCGCAATGCCAAATCATCCCGAAAGAAGCATTCCGTTTCCCAAAAGAGTACTCATTTTCTCTCCGCACCCCGATGACGACATTATAAGCATGGGCGGCACGTTCATGCGGTTGCACGATCAGGGACATAATGTTCACGTAGCCTATCAAACAAGTGGCAACATAGCGGTAACCGATGAATTTGTAACCCGGTTTCTTGATTTTACCGTCGGCTTTGAGAAAATTTTTGATATAGATAATACAATCAGTAAAACAATACTAAATAAAGCCACTTCGTTTATCACCGAAAAAAAGGCGAGCGAAAAAGACACCAATGAAATAAGGAGTATAAAAGGTTTAATACGCCGCTGCGAAGCAAGAGCCACCTGCAAATACGTTGGGCTGAAAGAAGAACAGATTCATTTTATGAACCTGCCATTTTATGAAACGGGCACGATCGAAAAGAAACCAATGAGCGATGAGGATGTGCAAATAACGGTCAGGCTTATGCGAGAAATAAAACCCCAACAGGTTTTTTGCGCCGGTGATCTTGCTGACCCGCATGGCACCCACAAAGTATGTATAGATATTATCCTGGCTGCACTTGCTTTCATGAAAAATGAAGGTGATGAATGGCTGGCAGACTGCCGCATTTGGTTATACAAAGGCGCATGGGAAGAATGGGATATAGCTGAAATTGAAATGGCGGTTCCGATGAGCCCTGACCAGGTAAGAAAGAAACGCTATGGAATTTTTATTCATCAATCGCAGAAAGACAGTGTTCCGTTCCAGGGCAGTGATAACCGGGAGTTCTGGCAGCGGGCTGAAGAAAGAAATGCTAACACTGCGGATCTATATGCAAAACTCGGTCTTACACGATATGCTGCCATGGAAGCTTTTGTAAGATTACCGATTTAAGATTAATGAAAACTTTATAAATTAATAGTCTTTACTGCTTTCCCCACACCCATTTTAAAAAATCAGGAAAAGCTTTTGCCCATGTGCCAACATCATGTTTGCCATCATTCAATTCCAGGTAGCGAATATCTTTTCGGCATCATAACCTTTCTTCACAAGTTCATCAATTAAAGAGATTGTATCATCAATTGAATCTATAATGCCATTCTTATTTCTATCTGCTGTTTCGTCTTTTGTCCCGGTTTCAAAAAAGAATTTAAGCCAGGGATAATAATCGCCGTTTCTAATTTGCAGATGCATGATCCTGTCGCTGTCTTCATCAAAATCAGGATCATTCTGGCTTACAAGCCGCCACCAAAAAGAACCACTGAAAACACCAACATTTTTAAATTCCTGCGGATGGTTCCACACAGTATCTAATGCACTCAACCCACCCAATGAAAAACCACAAAAAGATTTTTCTTTAAAAGAGGGATGCGTATAATTAGCCCGTATAAAAGGAAGCAACTCCTCAAAAATAAAACGCTGGTAAGCCGCAGCTTGGTGCCTCTTCCTTTAAAATCTAGATACTTCGCAGTGCCATATTCATTTTTGCGATCAATGCCGCAACTAATTCCTACAAAAAAAATTGGTTCAATTTCATCCGGCTGAATATAGACTGTGAAAGTATCTTTTCAAAATTCATTACTTCAAGGTCTTGCCCGTCATTTATTAACAACAGGTTCATTTCACCCGGAGCGATTTGTACGGAAGGAAAATAAATACTTAAAGTAACATCTCTTTTTAAAAGTGTTGAAGTCAGAATATGTGTTTCAGCAGTTATAAGCCTGGTTTTTTTGGTATGCATATTTAGCCAAAAATAAATAAAATAGATTTCAAAATTATAAAATACAAATTGGTTTCTTGTTCAGCGATTTAATTTTACTAAATTGAGATTGAAAATATTATTTCAAAAATCCCGGCATCAATTAACAACAAATTCTATAATTCAAAAATTACTACATGAAAAAAATTGGTATTTTATTCGGAAAGGAAAGAAGTTTTCCTGAAGCTTTTGTTGAAAGAATAAACAGTAAAAATGTTGATGGAATAACGGCAGAACCTGTGCATATAGATAAAGTGATGCAGGGCGAAAGCAGCGGCTATGCCGTAATTGTAGATCGCATATCGCAGGATATTCCTTTCTACCGGGCCTTTTTAAAAAATGCAGCCCTTTGCGGAACTGCTGTTATTAATAACCCTTTCTGGTGGAGCGCTGACGAAAAGTTTTTTAATAATTGCCTGGCAACGAAAATAGATGTGCCTGTTCCTAAAACGGTAATTCTTCCTTCAAAAAGTTTACCTGCAGATACCAGCGATCAATCGTTTACCAACCTTGCCTATCCGTTAGACTGGGAAAGCATTTTCAGTTATATTGGCTTTCCCGCCTACATGAAACCTCATGCAGGCGGTGGCTGGAAAAATGTATATAAAGTAAATGATCCGCAGGACCTCTTTAATAAGCATGCTGAAACCGGCGAACTAATAATGATGTTGCAGGAAGAAATTGTCTTTGATGAATATTATCGTTGCTATTGCATCGGCGGAAAATATGTTCGCATAATGCCTTATGAACCACGTAACCCGCATCATTTAAGATATGTAGCCGATTTTAAACCTGGCAGTCAACGATTGGAATTAATGACTGATATAGTTTTAAGAATAAATAAATACCTGGGTTACGATTTTAATACTGTTGAGCTTGCCTTGCGGGATGGTGTTCCTTATGCAATTGACTTTTGCAATCCTGCACCTGACGCGGAAATAACAAGTGTTGGAAAAGAAAATTTTGATTGGGTGGTAGAAACTGCCGCAACATTTGCCATTGAAAAAGCGCAATCACACGAAGAAGGAAAAGATAATTTAACCTGGGGCGAATATATTAGAAGAGGTGCTGACGGAAAGAAACTTTATTAATTTCAACGGTCAATGGTCATTGAGGTCATTAAGTCATTTATAATTCTACGTTTACATATTGACCATGACTATGACCATTGACCATTGACCATTGACTATTGACCTAATGACTTAATAACTTATCAATTAACCAATTACAATAACCAATATAATTATACCCACTACAAAGTATGTCCGGCATTTCTTACAAGCATTTTACATTAGGCATCGAAGAAGAATACATGGTGATAGATCCTATAACACGGGAACTTAAAAGCCATGAGCAAAAGATTGTACAGGAAGGAGAAAAAGTTATTAAAGACAAAGTAAAAGCAGAGATGCACCAGGCAGTTGTTGAAGTGGGCACGGATATTTGCCAGGACATTGATGAGGCATTTGTTGATGTTGCGACACTGCGCAAAACTATTAGTGCTATTGCAGACAGCCTCGGTTTATGGGTAGGTGCTTCGGGTACGCATCCTTTCAGCCATTGGGAAAGCCAGTTGATAACGGATCATGCACGATACAGCCAAATCATAAACGAACTGCAGGAAGCGGCAAGGAGCAATTTAATTTTTGGGTTACATGTGCATGTGGGAATGGAAACGAGGGAAATGGCCATTCATATAGCCAATTCTGCCCGTTATTTTTTACCGCACATTTATGCACTTAGCACCAACTCACCATTTTGGGAAGGCCGGATGACAGGCTATAAATCTTTCCGTACAAAGGTTTTTGATAAGTTCCCACGTACAGGCATACCCGATTTTTTTGACAGTATAGAAGCTTATGATAATTATGTAAAGTTGCTGGTAAAAACCAATTGCATTGATAATGCAAAAAAAATCTGGTGGGATCTCCGCGTACATCCTTTCTTTAATACCGTTGAATTTCGTATATGCGATGTACCCATGACCGTTATGGAAACAATTACCATCGCTGCATTATTCCAGGGAATCTGCGCCAAGTTGTACAAACTACGTACGCAAAATCTCAATTTCATAATTTATCCCCGTGCATTAATCAATGAAAATAAATGGCGTGCAGGCCGCTACGGTATTGAGGGCAGCATGATCGATTTTGGCAAAGAGTCGGAAGTAAATACAAGAGTGCTTATTTATGAGCTTCTTGATTTTATTGATGATGTAACCGGCCCACTTGGGATACGCAATGCCGTTAGTAATGTACATAAAATGCTCGAAGAGGGTACTGGCGCTGACCGCCAATTAAAAGTATTCGAGCAAACCAACAGCCTTGCCAACGTTGTAGATTATATACATGAGCAATTTTTAGCCGGGTTGTAAAGAAAGGTCGTAAGGATGATCTATCGAAAATCAGGAATAGATTTTTCTGAAAATATTGATGGAAGGCTATGAATTTGACCATGTTCGAACTATTGAAAATAAAAGACTATTGAAAAAAACAGGAGAACTTAACCAGGAGACAATAGATTTAATCAAATCAAATCTTTCAATTGTGTTTGACCTTTGAGTTCCGCCCTCACGTACTTCTACTATAATTTTTGCACATTCTTGCAAATAAAAAAAATGTTTTTTACTTTTAAGCCCAACACAAGAGTACCTGGCTTTATTCCGACTATCTTTTTAAAAATCTTCAGCTTACAGAATTACGTTTTCGCATAGTCAACGCCCCCTCTGGCAGATGTAATTTTTAGCACTAATCCTTTATTTCCAGTTTTATCCAACAAAGTATTTAACAAAATATTTTGCAATAAGAATAAAACACAACAGCATTTAAGTGTCTTATTATTGAATGTTTTTAAAATTAAAGATTATGGAAACAAATTCTACTCAACAGGAAATTTTATTAGTGACCGGCACAAGTTTTACTTCTGGTAAATTTTGTGAAACAAGCGACGGCTATAGCTATAATCATCTTTCTGAAAAAGAAAAACTTGAAGTCGCCTGCTGGAATGGGTTGCTTCCGGAAATGCTCCCTGAGATCTTTAGTCAACATTCAGCAAACAAAAAATTATACCTCTGGGAAATAAGAGAAGGCGCCTCATTTATAGAACTCGAATTGGGCGAACAATACATGGAATTTGAAAAAAGATTTTCGATAGACCCTTATTCTTTTTTGCCTTTGCAGGTACTTTCATGAACAAAAACAAATACCAGCCAACATATCAGGGCTTTCTCTGTATGATGAGTTTCATAAATAATTTATCTTTGCCGGATGAATTTAAATGACAAGCAAGCCGTACGCGTAGCCATTTTGGATTTATATGAAGGAGTAGCGAACCAGGGAATGAGGGGCATTCGTGAAATCATTAATCAGTTTGGTGAAATTAACGAACTCAATATTTCCCTTGATGAATTTGATGTTCGGTTAAAAAACAGTGTACCCGATTTATCTTACGATATATACATAAGTTCTGGCGGCCCCGGCAGCCCTTTGAAAAGTGAAGGCTCTGAGTGGGAAAAGAAATATTTTGAATGGTTAGATGCGGTAGAGAAGTGGAATGATGGTTCACAAAACCAGCAAAAAAAATATGTTTTTTTTATTTGCCATTCTTTTCAATTAGTATGCAGGCATTGGCAACTTGCAAAAGTATGCGCCAGGAAATCTACTTCGTTTGGCGTATTCCCTATACATCTTTTGGAGGAAGGAAAAGAAGAGCCCGTATTTAGCGGAATGGCTGATCCCTTTTATGCGGTTGACAGCCGTGACTTCCAGGTTATTGAACCAAGAATGAATGTGCTGTATAAAGGTGCGAAAATATTATGTATTGAAAAAGACAGGCCGCATTTACCTTATGAAAGAGCCATCATGGGCATTCGCTTCAGCAATTATTTCATCGGCACACAATTTCATCCCGAAGCTGATGCTATTGGTATGAGCATGTATTTGCAAACTGAGGAAAAAAAGAAAACGGTTATCGATAATCATGGAGAAGCAAAATGGAAATCCATGATTGAACAACTAAATGATCCGGATAAAATTTTATGGACCTATGCCCATATACTTCCCAATTTTTTGAACATTGCCGTCAATAATCTTTATGGCGTTCCCGCCTGATGTTATTTTTTAAAATGACTGTTTAATTTTTACCAGCTTATCCAAAGCAGTTTTAATTTTCTTATCTTTCATTCATTCTTTAAGTAAAAACTTTTAAACAGCATGGTACCCCAGCTCAGGGAAGAATTCAATAAAAATTTTACGGAAAAAAAATATGAAGAATTTTTAGAGGACCTTAATAGTAAGTATCCCGGTGATATTGTATTTAGGGTTGCGGAAACACCCATATTTGTGCCGAAAGATTTTACCAATAAAATGATCGGGGCCTGCGAAACTATTGTTGATTTTATAAAAGATCCAGGATTTAAGAAGCTCACTGAACGTGCGATACCAGCGGGTGAAAATGTTCCCGGCGAAAATGATCATTCACACTTTATTGCATTCGATTTCGGAATTTGTGAAAATGAAAAAGGCGAACTGGAGCCACAGTTAATAGAGATGCAGGGATTCCCGACCATCTTCGCATTCCAGGCCTATTATCCTCAAATTCTTGAAAAACATTTCGACATCCCCGAAAACTTCAGCAACTATCCTGAACGGGTATAACGTAGATACATATGTGCAGTTTTTAAAAGAAATTGTTTTAGGCAATCATGGTCCGGAAAATGTTATACTGCTCGAATTAAAGCCTCATGAACAAAAAACAAGAATCGATTTTTATTGCACGCAGGATTTTTTACATATACCCATCGTTTGCCTTACAGAACTCATTCAAGAGGAAAACAAATTATATTATAAAAAAGAAGGGAAAAGGATTGAAGTAAAAAGGATTTATAACCGAATTATTTTCGATGAACTGTCACAAAGTAAAGAAAGATCTTGGTGACGTAGTTGACATTACTCAACCATTGGATGTAGAATGGGTGCCGCATCCAAACTGGTTTTATAGAATCAGTAAATTCACTTTACCTTTTATAGACCATCCCAACGTTCCTGAAACTTTTTTCCTGAACGAAGTAAAGCAGCTTGCCCGGCGATCTTGAAAATTTTGTTTTAAAGCCGCTATTTTCTTTTGCCGGCCAGGGAGTTGTTATTGATGTTACAAAAGAGGATATTGATAAGGTTGCTGATCCCGAAAACTGGATCCTGCAGCGAAAAGTAAAATATGCAGATGTGATTAAAACGCCCAATGTTCCGGCCAAAGCAGAGATACGAATTTTTTATTTCTGGAAAGATGGAATGGAAAGGCCTGTTGCCGTTACCAATCTTGCGAGGCTTAGTAAAGGAAAAATGATTGGCGTAAGATATAACATGGATAAAGACTGGGTTGGTGGAAGTGTTTGTTATTTCGAAAAGTGACAAAGAGGATTTAAAAAACTTAATCGGAAAATAGTTAATGAAATCCGGCAACTTATTATAAAATCATATCTTTAATTTTATCCGGTGTTGTATAATATCTTTTCATCAATTATTATTAGGATAAGTTTTGCAGGAAGTAAAGAAATATAGTGAAGAGGAATTGATTTACCTTTTGAAAAACAGGGATCAGACTGCATTTTCGTATCTCTACGACAACTATTCCGGTGCCTTATTTGGAGTTATTTATAAAATGGTTGAAAACAGGGAACTTGCCGAAGATGTGTTGCAGGAAGCGTTTGTAAAAATCTGGAATAATTTTTCAAACTATGATAATCTGAAAGGAAGGTTATTTACCTGGATGCTGAATCTCACAAGAAATTTAACAATAGATACGATTAGAAGTAAGGGTTACAAGAACCAGGCTAAAATCCAAAATTCTGAGAACGCCGTAAGTAACATCACCGACAAAGCCAATACTGCTGAAAGCTTCGATGCACTTGGTATTAGAAAGCATTTAATCCTTCTAAAAAACGATCAACGGACAATTATCGACCTCGCTTATTTTGGAGGCTTAACACAGGAGGAAATATCCAAAACATTAGATATTCCATTAGGTACCGTGAAAACGAGAATGAGGGCGGCTATTATTGAATTAAGAAAAGTATTAACATAAATTGAACAAAGAAGACATCATATCATCCGGTTTACTTGAGCTTTACGCTTGCGGTCTTACTTCTGCCGAAGAAGCCCGGCAAGTAGAGAGATTGGGTAAAACAATATCCTGAGATAAAACAGGAACTTGGATACAATCGAGGCTTCGCTTGAAACCTATGCGCAGGCAAATGCAATGGAACCTTCATCTTCAGTAAAAGATAAAATATTTTCACAAATAACAAATGATGAACAAAAGGTTAACAATAACAATATTCCAATAACAAATTTTACGCCTGCAAAAACGAAGGTGTATAGAATTCCGACATTCTTTAAACTCATGGCAGCAGCAATGTTTATTCTATTGATCGGAAGTATAGCGCTTAATTATTCTTATTATAACAAATATCAAACTGCTAATAATCAATATCGATCTGCAGCTAATGATTTACAGATAGCGCAGGAAAAAATTAAAGAAAACCAACAGGCTAACCTGGCTATGAAGACGGATATTAATGTAATGACTGATAAGAATTCGTTACCTGTAGTGTTGAAAGGGACACCAGCGGTACCGGATGCACAGGCAAAAATTTTCTGGATGAAAAATACGGGTGAAGTATATGTTGATCCAACTAACTTGCCAGCAGCTCCGGATAGCATGCAATACCAGTTGTGGGCAATTATCGATGGTAAGCCGGTTGATGCGGGCATGATATCAACTCGACAAGGCATTTATCATTTTCAAAAAATGAAGTCTTTCGGCCATGCTGATGCTTTTGCTATAACACTTGAAAAAGCCGGCGGCAGCCCTACTCCTAAGGGTACAATGTATGTAATTGCCAAAATTTAGTACCAGTATAATTTTCTTAATCAAAGGCTGCGTTTTTCCATGCAGGCTATTAAAAGTGCTTACTTGCATTTTAATATGAAACAATCACAAACAGCTATGCCCACAACATTATTTTTTTAGCTATACTTTCAATAGAGTAATTTTGCGCCCGCAAACACTGAGACAAGTTCAAAACAAGACCAGGCATCCAATATGATTGATCATAAAAAAATTGTAATTGTTCTCCCGGCATATAACGCTGCACTTACTTTAAAAAAAACTTACCAGGAAATTCCTTTTGATATCGTGGATGAGGTGATACTCGTGGATGACAACAGCAGCGATAAGACGGTTGAAATTGCCAGTGAACTCGGCATCAGGCACATAATTAAGCACGACAAAAACCGGGGTTATGGTGGCAATCAAAAGTCATGTTATCATAAAGCCCTCGAAATTGGCGGCGATATTATCATCATGTTGCATCCCGATTACCAATACACGCCAAAGCTTATTCCATCAATGGCATATCTCATTGCAAATAATGTTTACCAGGTAGTACTCGGCTCACGTACGTTAGGCAAAGGAGCATTATATGGTGGCATGCCTTTATATAAATATATTTCTAATCGTGCACTTACTTTTTTTGAGAACATAATGCTTAATCAGAAAATTGCCGAATATCATACAGGTTATCGTGCCTTTTCACGCGAGGTATTAGAGCGAATTAATTACGAAGTAAATTCAGAAGATTTTGTTTTTGATAACGAAATGTTATCGCAGATTATTTATCTCGGTTACGAGATTGCGGAGATCACCTGCCCGACACGTTATTTTGAAGAAGCCTCGAGCATTAACCTGCAACGAAGCATCACTTATGGACTGGGCGTACTACGGGTTTCAATAGTACACCGTTTATGCAAATGGCGTTTACTGAAAAGAAAGATGTATGAACCGGTAAGAATTAAAAATGAAGAATTAGAAATGAAGAATTAAAAACTTCGAAACCCTACATCATTTGTTAATTATTAATGGAATTAAAAATTTCAATTGTCGATGCGTTTAAGCAAAATCCAAATCATCATTTTCATTGCTATTCTTGCGGCAATCTTCTTTATTCCTTTTTTGGGCAGAGTTCATTTGTTCGATTGGGATGAAGTAAATTTTGCTGAATGCTCGCGGGAAATGCTTAAGCTGCATGATTACAGCAGGGTATATATCAACTTCAAACCATTTTGGGAAAAGCCGATCATGTTTATCTGGATGCAAAGCGGTGCAATGAGACATTTTTGGTATTACTGATTTTGCAGCTCGTTTTCCAAATGCAGTTTGTGGCATTGTTACTTTAATTGTAATATTTATTTGCGGAGCTAAAATTTATGATAAGAAATTCGGAATACTTTGGGCACTTGCTTTTGGCGGTTCTTTGTTTCCCAACATGTATTTTAAATCAGGTATTATTGATCCGTGGTTTAACCTGTTTACTTTTTTATCATTGTATAATTTCATCTTGTATCATTGGGTAAGAAATGGGTTTGATAAAAAAGGACTGAATCATCATCCAATTTATTATGTAGTATGGTCCGGCATTTTTATGGGTCTTGCCATATTAACAAAAGGGCAGGTTTCCTTGATGATTTTTTTATTGGCGCTTGGCGTATATCTTATTTATAACCGGTTTCGCTTTTATTTTAATTGGTGGCATGCGCTCCTTTATTTAATTGTTGCAGCCATTGTAACCGCCACCTGGTATGGTTATGAAACCGCAAAGAACGGTCCATGGTTTATAACTGAATTTTTAAAATATCAATACCGGCTTTTTACTACACATGATGCAGGCCAGAAAGGATTTTTCGGCTATCACTATATCGTTCTTTTAATTGGATGTTTTCCCGCTTCGCTTCTTGCAATACCTTCCTTTTTTAAATCGACATATACCGGCAGGTTCGATAAAGATTTTAAAAAATGGATGCAGATTTTTTTCTGGGTGATTACCATTTTATTTACCATTGTTCAATCACGTATTATTCATTATTCATCGATGGCATGGTTCCCGTTGACTTTCCTCGCTGCTTATTCGATTTATAAATGGGATCTCAAACAGATGAATTACAAAAGATATGTGGGAGTTTTTATTGCCATAATAGGAGGCATTATTTCTTTGTTTATACTGTCACTCCCCTACTTCGCAATGAATCTTAAAAAGTTTGCACCTGGTGTGAAAGATAAATTTGTAAATGCAATGATGCAGGCTGATGTTCATTGGAGCGGCCTTGAAGGAATTGTTGGCTTGATCATGATTATTTCTATTATTATTGGCATAAGAAGTCTCAACAAAAATAAATTTAAACAGGCGGCGTGGGTATTATTTGGCGGGACTGCCATTGTAATTTTTTTAGCGTCAGCGATTATTGTGCCCAAAGTGGAACGTTATACACAAGGCGCAGCTATAGATTTTTTTATACAACGGCAAGGCGAAGATTGTTACGTAAACACGTTAGGATATTTCAGCTATGCACAGCTTTTTTATGTAAGAAAAGAAATACCAACTAATCCTAATTCTTATGATGAACAATGGCTGCTTACGGGCAAAATTGATAAGCCTGCTTATTTTGTTTCCAGAGTTGATCAGAATTGATAATTACAAACAATATACTGACCTGAAAGAGTTCTATCGCAAAAACGGATTTGTTTTTTTAAAGAGAGATGTGCCGAAATAAATTGTCAATGGTGAATGGTGATTGACAAAATTAATATCAAAGTCAATTCATTTTTTCTTCCCCGAAAAAATCTTTAATATTTTGCTGATGATTTTATCGTTGGCTCCAAGGCGGCCTTTAATTTCAGTATAAGCTGCTACCATCGCGTTATCAATCTTCACCATTATTTTTTTGCTGCCTTCGCCGGGTCTTGCCTGGTAATAAGTTGCCCGCCTGAATGGTCTTTCTTCAATAGAATAATAATACAAAGCAATTGATCTGCGATAAACACCTTCAGGGCATGTCATCGGTTCAGGATGACCATGATAGGAATCAGCATCGGTATTAAAAATTACACAACGATTAAATACCGGAAGCACTTTTTCTTCACATGCTTTCATTTCCGTATCCCATAATTCTAATTTGCCGCCCCACTCTTCTTTCCAATCTTTATTTAAATAGACCAACACATTTACCCTGCGTTGCCAGTTGCGATGATGCGGATGCACTGTAAAATCTGCATGAATATTTAAAAAACCACCTTTGGTGGATTGATGAATACCGCCTCCTTCAAGGAAATCATCTTTTTGCAGGTTATGGATGCCCGTTAGTGTACTTAAGAAACTCAAAAATTCCGGTGAGTTTAATTCATTAATGGTGCCTTTAATTGTTTCCGGCAGATACATCCAGTTTATTTAAACCTTTCTTTTTTTCGTTGTAGTGGGTATAGTTTATCCATCCATCTGCTTCATTTAATTTATTGAACTCAGCAATACATTCATCCAGTGTTTCGGGGTTCAAAAAATTTTCGAGTACAATATGAGGATAAGGGCTGGCCGATTGATATTGCTTACTCAATTCAGGAAGCTGGCTGTTCCATTTAGTATAATCGAATATTTGTGTTGCTGTTTCCACTTCAAGAAATTTAAGTGGCAAAGATAATAATACACCGACAAAATATTTTCAATCTATTTAATATCTGCCTCGGCAAATAAAAAATCCCACAAAGCCACGAAGTACCACAAAGAAATTTTTCTTAGCGATCTTAGTGTCTTAGTGGGAATAAATTATGCTACAGCTTTGTTTACCAAATCTGCAGCTTCGCTTAGCAGAATAGCAGATTCTACTTTTAATCCGCTTTTATCTATAAGTTCTTTGGCAACTTCTGCATTGGTGCCCTGCAAACGAACAATAATGGGTATTTCAATATTTCCAATAGATTCATACGCATCTATAACGCCCTGGGCTACACGATCGCAGCGAACAATGCCGCCAAATATATTTATGAGAATCGCTTTTACCTTTGGATCTTTTAAAATTATCCTGAAACCCGCTTCAACGGTTTGCGCATTCGCAGTGCCGCCTACATCCAAAAAGTTAGCTGGCTCACCACCACTCAATTTTATCATATCCATTGTTGCCATGGCAAGCCCGGCGCCATTTACCATGCATCCAACATTCCCGTCAAGCTTTACAAAATTAAGATTGAATTTTGCCGCTTCCACTTCAGTAGGATCTTCTTCGGAGATATCTCGCAAAGCAGCAACATCGGGATGGCGCATTAGTGCATTATCATCAATATTCATTTTGCAATCAACTGCAATAATCTTATTATCACTTGTTTTAAACAAAGGATTTATCTCGAGCATGCTGCAGTCGAGCCCCACGTAGGCATTATATAAATTGATCACAAATTTTACACAGTTCTTAAAAGCGTCCCCTTTCAGGCCAAGATTAAATCCGATCTTTCTTGCCTGGAAAGCCTGCAACGGCCCACCCGGATGTACCCATTCTTTAAATATTTTTTCCGGAGTATCGTGTGCGACATCTTCAATGTTTACACCACCTTCTGTGCTATACATTATCACATTTTTACCTTTGTTCTATCCAATAAAATGGATAAATAAATTTCCTTTACTTTATCCGGGCCATCGTAATAAACATCCTGTGCAACCAAAACTTTACTTACTAATTTACCCGCCTCACCGGTTTGAACGGTAACCAATGTTCCACCCAAAATAGTACCTGCAATCCTCTTTACATCCTCGGCATTTTTTGCAACGGCAACGCCACGTTGGTCAGTACCTTTTATGGTTCCTTTACCTCTTCCGCCGGCATGTATTTGCGCTTTAATAACTGCAAACCTGCTCCCATACTGGCTGTTGATGTAACGATAAGCTTCTTCTGCTTCTGCAATCGTGTTACATGCAATTCCTTCCTGAACAGGAACATTGTATTTTTTTAATAATTCTTTTGCCTGGTATTCATGTAAATTCATAATAAACTGCTTTTAAGCGAAGATAAAGTGTAATTAGTAAATTGAATGAAGTTTTGAGCCGGGTATAAAATTTCAATAAGAATATTAGCTTATTATAATTTCGCTAATACCTTTAATCATTCTTTCCTTACGTTTGCACAAATTATTTATATGAAAAAAATATTTACGGTTGCCTTTGCGTCACTAATGTTTTGTGTAACCACTAACGCCCAGGTTAAGATGCCCGCTCCCAGCCCCACCCAGACTATTACACAGGATTTTGGTCTTGGTCAAATTGAATTAACTTATAGCAGGCCGGGAATAAAAGGGCGGCAGGTATTTGGTGATAATAGTGAATTGGTTCCATTAGGCAAACCGTGGAGAACCGGCGCGAATGCCGCTACTAAAATTCACTTCAGTGATAAAGTAACTATTGGCAATGAAACGCTTGATTCAGGAAGTTATGTTATTTACACTGTTCCAAATAAAACACAATGGGATGTTGTGTTCAGCAAAGGAACTGCTTATCCGGGCTCCGAAGGATTTAAGGAAAGCGACGATGTATTGCATTATAAAGCAACGGTAAGCACGATCAAAGAAAAAATTGAAACCTTCACCATGCAGTTTGCCAACTTAAAAAATGAAAGCTGTGAATTGCATTTAAGATGGGCAAATACTGATGTTGCAGTTCCCATAAAAACGGATATTAAAGAGCGTATACGCCAACAGTTAGAAACAGCATTGCAAGGTGATAAAAAGCCATATTACCAGGCTGCTAATTTTTATTTTGATTACGATAAAGATTATGCAAAAGCTTTGGAGTATATCAATAAGGCAACCGAAGAAAATCCTAAAGCTTACTTTATGTTTTTGCAAAAAGCAAAAATTCAAAAAGCCATGGGCGATAAAGCCGGTGCTAAAGAAAGTGCCCTGAAAACAATAGAACTGGCGAAAGAAGCAAAGAATGCTGACTATGTAAATTTTGGCAATAAATTATTAAAACAACTATAACATTTTTACAATATCTCTGTTTTCTAACGCAGAGCAATAAACGCTTAATTCGTTATAAGAATATTTATCTTGTCCGGATTTAGTAAAGCTTTTTATTTGAAACATATATTGCGCCGTTTATATAATCAAAAATTACAAATTCAAACTGTTTAAAGAAACCGGCGCCTATCAGCATTTCTTTATCGGATTGATTCGATGCAATAGACACGGGATAGTAATTTTTTCCGATCTTAACTGAATCAAGAGCCAGGTGATTAAGAACGTTTTCTGAACCGCCCGGTGTTGAAAAAAGAAGTGTATCGGTTAGTGTTCGTTTATTATCCAATGAAACAATATTGAATAAGTGTAATGGCATAAGGATGACTCCATTATAACCCATATCTACGTCGAGCGCTCTTTCAATATTTTTTTGAAACGTTACTTTCAATTCAATTATACCATCTTTAAATCTTGATGGAAGAAAGCTTGCTCCGTTCAAATTTACAAGGGAATCGAGACTTGACGTAAAAGTTATGTACTTCGTTTTTAAAATCAATTTCCCATATTCCTTTATTGATTAATTCTTCTCCAAATACGCCGGCTATTTTATCATTCCATTGTCGTGTTTTTTGTTGAGCTATGTTATAAAACGGAACATCGAAGAATACGACATTTCCCAATGAAATTTTGTTACACATATAAACATCGCCGTGAATATTTGCGCCCTCTGCAGTAGTTGTACGATAATTGTACTTCTGCGATTTTATAAGCGTTACGCTGTCTTTAAGGATATTAAAATCTGCCCACGAAGGAGAATGATTGTCCCAATATAACAGATGTTCAACACTATCTTTCCCCCAATAAGTATTTATTAAAACGCCGTATTTATTAAACCTTGCCGGTATTTGTATCTTAAAATTTGCTGGTTGTATAATAACGTTTGGTTGCAGATTTCTTGAACAGTTAAAAGAACTGCAAATCAATACCAAAAGAAAAAAATGATTTATCAGTGCAGTCAATTTATGTCCGTATAAATTTTTCAT
This sequence comes from uncultured Chitinophagaceae bacterium, assembly GCA_963756945.1. GTDB lineage: Bacteria > Bacteroidota > Bacteroidia > Chitinophagales > Chitinophagaceae > Ginsengibacter. The sequence goes on from CAVWQJ010000031.1 coordinate 33,874, forward strand.
TATTCAGTAAATGTTCAAAGTTCTTATGGCAAATGCAATCGCCATCATACGTGAAGTTTTGGCTGTATCTAAATGTAATGAGTTTGCAGTATTTCATCATCATCATTCTCTCACCTTATCAACCCCTTAACAATTCGGCTAATCAACCATTCAACCATTCACTTATCTTTGAAGCCATTTAAATGCTTATGCTACAAAAAGTTACTGAAGCAGTAGATTTCATCAAATCAAAATACAAAACAACCCCTGCAGTTGGCATTGTTTTAGGAAGCGGTTTGGGGAGTTTTACACAGCAAATTGAAGTTGAATTTGAAATTACTTACAACGATATACCTCACTTCCCGGTAAGCACAGTAGAAGGGCATACCGGCAAGTTAATTTTCGGAAATCTTTCAGGGAAAAAAGTTGTTGCCATGGCCGGGCGTTTTCATTATTATGAAGGCTATTCCACGCAGGAAGTTGTATTTCCAATAAGAGTTTTAAAATTCCTGGGAATTGAAACGCTATTGCTCAGTAATGCTGCAGGGGGCACGAATACTACTTTCCAGGTCGGCGACCTGATGATCATTAAAGATCATATCAGCATGCTTACCTTGAATCCTCTCCTCGGAAAGAATGATGAAAATTTTGGCACAAGGTTTCCGGATATGAGTGAACCTTATAAAAAATTTCTTATTAAAAAAGCAAAGGAAATTGGCTGCGGAAAATAATATAGAATTAAAAGAAGGAATTTACGTTGGCGTTACGGGCCCTTCGTTTGAAACAAGAGCAGAATATAAAATGCTTAACATGCTTGGCGGCGATGCAGTGGGCATGAGCACCGTACAGGAAGTAATAGCGGCTGTTCATCTTGGCCTGCCTGTTTTTGCGCTTAAGCGTAATTACAGATATTGGTATAAGAAAAGAAGAAAATAAAATAACACATGAAGAAGTTTTGCAGGCCGCAAAAGATGCCGAGCCAAAGCTTGCGCTGATCTTTAAAGAATTAATTGCCCGGTTATAAAGGCAGATGTAATGATTGATAAAAACAAAATAAAAAATACCTCCATACTTTTGAAGCCATTACTTCTGTTAATGGTTATATTTTTTTCTCAGCAAACCTTACATGCGCAAGTACCAAACATCATAAGAAATCGCCCAAATTTTTCTTCTTCTTCGAACAAGTCCTAACGCTAAAGGACAATCGAAAAAAGGCGACTCACTTTCTTTTCAACATCGTGATGACCTTGCAGATTCAATTACCATTTCGTTTCGCTTCCTCGACTCTTTAAAAAGTAACCACCTCGATTCCGCCATTAATGATTTTGACGAAATTTATACCGTGCCCGCTAACTATGTAACATTAGGCAATAATGGCACTGCGGCTTTCCCGGTTTTATTTTCGCCTGTTTTAAAAGCCGGTTGGGATGCCGGTTTTCATGCATACGATGTTTATAAATTTACTTTGGAGGGTACGCGGTTTTACAAAACAACAAGGCCTTTTACGCAGATGACTTATTTACTTGCCTCCGGAAAAGAACAGGTAATAAATATACTTCATACACAAAATATAAAACCAAACTGGAATGCCGGTATTCAATACCGGTTGATAACATCGCCGGGGGTTTTTCAAACTCAAAATTCCAATATTAACAACTACCGGTTCTTTAGCAATTACCAGGGAAAACGAAAAAGATATGCAGCTTATATGGTTTTGCTGGGAAATAAAATAAATACATCAGAAAACGGCGGAATACAAAACGATTCATTTTTGCTGGATCCACAACGAAAAAAGCGTTTTGCCGTTCCCGTTAATCTTGGTGGAGATGTAGGAGAATCGCCTAACCCATTCTCGACTAAAGTAAATACGGGAGATTTATATACCAATTTTACCGCCCTCTTCAGGCAGAGTTATGATTTTGGAATTAAAGATTCTATAATCATCAACGACAGCACAACAGAATATTTATTCTACCCAAAATTTCGTTTTCAACATACTATTAATTACAGCTCTTCTGGTTATCAATTCCAGGATAACGTTTCGGGTTTCCGGAGTTATCCGGCAACACGCAATGCGCAATTAGACTCGACATTATTCCATGATTGGTATGATACCACTTTAGTGCTGAGTCATGATTCATTGCGATTTCGATTACAGGACAAATGGAAGTTTGTATCAAATGATTTTTCAATCAGACAATTTCCGGAAACAAAAAATCCTGCTCAATTTATTGAAGCCGGCATAAGGCTCGAAAATTTTTCAGGTGAATTTTTAAAGGGACAATATTTTCCTTCATTAGTTGTATTGCCAGCCTACAGAACACTCTATTCATATACTAAGAAAACTTTTTATAATGTTGTTTTGCATGGGGAATATCGAAATAAAACCAAAAACAAAAAATGGGATGCATTGCTGAAAGGCGAGTTTTATGCAACAGGGTTTAATGCTGCAGACTATAGTGCCTATGCGGTACTTAACCGATTTCTTAATCCAAAACTTGGCAATGTGCAGGTATCATTTCAAAATGTAAACCGCTCCCCTTCCTATATTTTCGATGGATTTTCTTCTTTTAACCTTGATAACAGTTCCCTTACCAAAAAAGAAAACATAACGGTAATTTCTATTATGGCCGATAATCCGCGATTTACGATCATGGCAAGAAATACCTCAATTACTAATTATACTTATTTTAAAAGCTATTACCAGACAGACCAATTCAATGGCCTTGTTAACCTTACCCAGGTCACTGCTTCAACAAAAAATAAAATTGTTGGCCACCTTAATTTATACAGCGATTTTATTGTTCAGCAAACAACGGGCGATAATCCAATACGGGTTCCATTATTCTTTACCCGGCAACGTCTTGCGTTCGAAGGTACTTTTTACAAAAATCTCGTTTTAAGCACGGGTATTGATGTGGAATACAACACACCTTATAAAGCCAATAACTATTCTCCGGTGGTCGGGCATTTTTTTCCGCAGGATACAACCACTATAAGTAACTTACCGCGATTAGATGCCTATTTTGATTTCAGGATAAAATCGTTTACAGGTCTTGTAAAAGTTGAAAACTTAAATACGGTAGATTTCTCACATGGGTTTGGGTTTACCAATAATAGTTTTGCGGCGCCCAATTATCCAACTCCTGGTTTTCTTTTCAGAATAGGTGTGCAATGGAATTTTGTGAACTGATTGCAGCAATTATTTTCAGAAATTTACAGAATAAATTAAGCCTCCATTGAAAGATGAAATTATTATAAGGAAAATTATAGCAAGTGATAACACAAAACTGGCTGCCATCATCCGCAGATCTCTGGAAGATTTTAATGCAGTAAAACCAGGCACCGTTTATTTTGATGAAACAACGGATCATTTATATGAATTATTTCAGCAGGAAAGATCCTGTTATTTTGTTGCAACCATAAATGATGAAGTTATTGCCGGTGGCGGAATATTTCCCACAGAAGGCCTCCCGGCCAAAACTTGCGAACTCGTTAAGATGTATGTATCTGCCTCCGCACGGGGAAAAGGCCTTGGAAAGAGACTATTACAGCAATGCATAGACGAAGCAAAAAAAACGGCTTCGAAAAAATGTATATTGAGACAATGCCGGAACTTACTAATGCCATTGAGATGTATAAAAAATATGGATTCACATTTATTCCAACATCGCTTGGTAACAGCGGACATACCGGTTGCGATTTGTTTATGATGAAAGACATATAAAGCTTTATGCCTTCAACTATACTTTTATGGAAAGTTGCAAGTGGCCATCTAGGCCAATTTCAACAATCTTTTGGAGTGTAGAAATTCGAACATCTTTAATGTTGTTTTCTACTCTTGAAATATAACCCTTGTTTGTTCCGCATTTTTCTGCAAGCTGTTCCTGGGTTAAACCTTTCTCCAGTCGTGCTTGTTGAATCAAAACACCGAGCTTAAATTCTTCGTATCCTTTTTCAAACTTTTCACGTGTTGCAGTTCCTCTTTTGCCATATTGTTCGTCAATAAAATGGCGAAGTGGTTTTAATTTTTTATTATTATTCGTTTTCATATTCTTCTTTTATTTTGAGCGCCTTGTCAATTTCTTTCTTCGGTGTTTTTTGGGGTTTTTTCTGAAAACCATTAGCTAAAACAATTAATCTTCCCTTATCGAAAAAGCAGAAAATTCTAAAAATGTCACTACCTGCCTGAACTCTTATTTCATAAAGTCCGTCCGTGCCTTCAAGGTGTTTCAAATATTCGGTCGGAATATGTTGAAGAGTTTCAATTATTTTAAAAGTCCAAATGATTTTATCTTTTACCTTCTGGCGTTGCTTGTTATAAAAATCAGTAAAGTAATCTTTGTACAGAAATATGTGTCTTATTTTCTGTTCTTCCATTTCATGCAAAGGTACAAAAAGTTGTCCAATAATACAACACGATTTTTTTAACTTTTTTGAAGATTTTGTGGGGTTAATTTTATTGCTTCATTACTGGGTAACAGCGGCGTTGCGATTTGTTTATGATGAAAGATATTTAGAATCTTATTGCCTGTAAAATACTTCACGGTTGGTAAAAAATACTATACATGAAAAATATTCTAACAGCATTTTTCTTATTTGCCTCTGCAAATTTGTTTGCCCAAAATAAAATGGCTGCTGACACGGACGCTGTGCATTCCATTGATGGTATTGTAAAAGAGATGTTGCGAATCGTTTCAGGGGAAAAGGGTAAATCTCGAAACTGGGATACTTTCCGAAACTTATTTCTACCGACCGCTCAATTTACAGTTGTCAATCATAGCGATTCACTTCCGCAACCGGTAGAGACCGTTAGTCTTGATGAATTTATTAAATTAATGCACGATCAATATTACGATGCAGGATATCTTGAATATGAAATCAGCAAAGTAGTTAATGAATATAATGGCATTGCCAATGTCTTTCAAAGCTTTTATGGAAAAGACTCCGAAAATGTTGAGGAAAGAGGAATCAACAGTTACCAGTTAGTTTATTTTAATAACAGGTGGTGGATTGCGAATCTTATTTGGACCGGAGATAATAATGGTGTGAAAGTGCCCGAAAAATATTTACACAACTAAAATAAAATTCTTAACTGCAATGCTCTATAAAAAAGGAAAGGTTGTGTTTCATCGATGACTTCGCGTCTATTTCTTGCAACGTTTTGGATTGTGTGTTAATATTTTTTGGTGCAAAAGAGTGTGTATATTTAGGAGCTGTAATTGTGTCGGACACTTTACGCAAATTTCGGCAGACTTACATCTTGAAATAAACCTTATGTACAAATCATTTATTTCACTTTTGATTTTTTGGATTTCAACACCTTCGTTTGGACAGAGATATAAAACTGTCGACATAATAAGAAAAGCTGACAGTTTAATCATTTCAGTAGTTGGACAAAATGTGTTTAACAACAATTACCAACTTGATTCAACGAAAGAGGTTGACTCATGGCAAAAAACATATGACAAAGAACGAGAAATAAAGCATATTTCTTTGGCGTCAAAAACTACCAGAAATTTTAAATCTATTTCAGTCGACTATATTTTTTATGTAAAAAAATTTGAACAGCCATCGATTTCAACAAGCTTAATTCTTGATAAAGATTTAAATCCAAAATATCCTGTCGACACATCCTTCATTCCGAAGTTTATTTTACAAAATACAACAGACGATTTTTTATCTAAAGAACAAGCTTTAAATATTGCGAAATCAAGATTTAAAAAAGAAGGACTAAAAATAGAAAGTAGAATTTATTATGATCCAGACCGAAAAGATTATGTGTGAGAATTCACAAATGTTCTTGAAGAATTTACCGGCGGAAGTAGAAGTGTTGAATTTATAAAAATTGACCCTGTAAATGGAAAAACGATTACTTTTTTTCAAGCTCTTCAAGGACAACTGCATTAACAACTACAGCCAACAAATAAGACTTCGTCGGGCACGCAGTGCCTCCGATGAAGTCCCATGTTGTACGGAACCGGTGATTGGAATTTTTATGAACTATGGGGTTTGAGTTGAAAGAAAGTTGCGGCTGTATGGATGGTGTTAGTGTTATGCGTTTTAGTGATGAAAGCTGTTTTTATATAGTAGCACTTGTTATTTATTTAGTATTTCATTGGCTTTTTTCATCATTGCATAATGCTTTTACTAAAGATTGTGATTTTTTTTAATGGTTTGCATAGCTTTTCCTTGCTGCTTAGGAGCAGCATTTTTTTTAACCATGACATTCCAAGATATTTTTTGCCATTTGCTGCCAGTCTGGTGGCGGCCCTCTCCGGTTAAAACGCAACAGCGTTTGCATGGTTTGTTTTTTACAACAGGGGCATTGCAGCGGGTTGTAAATTTCCTTTTTGGGTTTTGCATTTTTTATTCTGGTAACGGTGGCAATTGTTCTTTTATAATCAGCAGCACATGATGCTTTTGACGTGCTGCTGAGGATACCGTAGTGCCGTATGCGCACAAAGCCTTTGGGCAGAATGTGCAAGGCAAAGCGGCGGATAAATTCCATCGGTTCCAGCGTCATTTCTTTGGTGACAGCTGCTTTGTTTATAATCTTTATAAGAAAAAGTAACTTTGCCTGCTGTCGATGTTTTTAATGCGGTGATTACTGATAGCTATTTTATGGGTATAACGGCCTAGATATTCTATCACACTCTGCGGGCCGTTAAAAGGTTGTTTGGCATATACCACCCATTCTTTTTTATAAAGGGCATTTATAACAGTGAGGGTTTATTTGCGCGGGTAATTTTTCTTTCAGTAGGGTAATAAATTTTCCCCGGAACACTTTACTCATCGCTTTTACATTAGAAGAGATACTTGCCATCAGCTTTTGCTGCTTTCCATTTGCGTTGTTTGGTAATGCCGCCACCGGGTACAATGCAATGAAGATGCGGATGCAAGGGTTATCGTTTGTCCCCAGGTGTGCAGGATGCTGATCATGCCTGTTTGTGCGCCAAGCCATTTATGATCATTCCCGAAAGTATTTAGCAGACGCCATGCACTTTGAAACAAAATATTATAGATAACTGCCGGCTTATAGAAGGCACAGGGTATTTAAAGCTTCAGGTAGGGTGAACACCACATGAAAATAAGGAACAGGTAAGAGTTCCTGCTCTCTTGCCTGTATCCATTTTTCTCTTTGGTTACCCTGGCACTTAGGGCAATGCCGGTTGCGGCAACTATTATAGCTGATGCGCAGGTGGCCGCAGGAAGTGCAGCCATCCACATGCGCACCAAGTGCTGCACTCCGGCATCGCCTCACGGCATTGAGTGTACGCAGTTGCCAGCTGTTGAATTTTGATCTTTTGCTGCACCTGCAGGCCAATGTGCATCCAGCACATCAGCGACTTCTATGGAGGCTGCATCAGCTTTGGTTATATAAACTATCCAAAGGGCTGAAGACTGTTTGTGGGGGATGGCTCTTGCAAGGTGCAGGTACATCATCGTTGTTTCTATATGTGCATGGCCCAGCAGTTCCTTTATAGTAAGAATGTTTACACCCTGTTCTAGAAAATGCGTGGCATAGCTATGGCGCAAGGTATGGGTGTGTACTTCTTTGCAGATGCCTGCCCGTTTTACAGCCTGGGAGACTACCCATTGGGTGCCGCGTTGGGATAAAGCCTGGCCGTCATTGCCTTCAAATAAATAATTACGCGGATGTTCGGCAGAAATATATTGGGCAATACCACGACAAAGCATCTTGCCTAAGGGAAGGCAGCGGTCTATAGAACCTTTGCCTTGCTTTACATGCAGCATGCCACGCTGTATATCGGTATCGCCTATTTGAAGATTGCTCACTTCGCTGCAACGGAGCCCGCAATCGTAGCACAATCCCGAGGATAAGACGATGCTTTAAAAGCTTACAGGCGTTCAGCAAGGCTTTTACTTCTGTGCCGTTAAGAACAGCTGGCAGCTTCACATCTTTGTCAATTGCGGGAAGAGAAAATTGTTTGTATGCCAATCCGCGCATCCGGCATGCATATCGGAGCCCGTAGACAGTGAATTTGAAAAACGTAGCAGATGTAGTGCCTCGACTTTTTACCAGATGGAGATAATCCATTACCTGTTCTGCATCCAGGTCGAGCGGAAACTGGTTGTAATGCAGGGCAAGGTGAGCCAGTTGCCGTGAGTAGTTGGTGAAAGTGCTTTTGCTTTTTCCGGTGATGGAAATGGAGCGTTCCATTTCTTTGTACAACTGCAAAAATCCCGTTACTTTGTCTGAGGCTTGCTTTACGATGGTTACATAATCTTTAGTCCATTGGACGAAGCCTGGTAGTTTGTTTTGTTTGCATAAAAAATGTTTTTAGTTAATATGCAAAACAAAAGCACTCTGAGTTCCCGCAGAGAGCTTATTAAACTACCGTAGGTTTAGTACAACATTCGCATTTATGCAAGCCTGGCAGACCTGCTTACAATGAGCTGCAGTGCATGTTTCATCTGTAGTTCCGGGCTGAAGGAACTTTGCTCAGCGATAGTGTGTGTAATAACAATGAACTTTTAATTATAAATTTGGCAACGGTTACCAGCAGACGAAATTCTAATTCCAGGCCTGCCTAAATGCGTGTCCGTTGGTAGCAATTAGGCCTCTGCGGACACAATCCTTAAGTAAAATTAAAGTTTTATGAAAGTATCTCACATCAGTGTTATCGAACAAGCTGAGAAATTTATTAAAGACTCTGGTGAATTTTTAAAAAGTGAGGATTATCACAAAGTACCTGTAATAGCTTGTTGGATGGATTTGTTAGGTTTCTCAAGCACACTTGCCGAATCAATTAGCCAGATTGAGGACGACCTTCCATCTAACAGTTTGGCAGCAAAACGAATTGCCCTTTTTAATGAAACTTCAATTCTTTCAATGAATTCATTTGGTACAAATGTTTGTTTAAATGATGCATTGGTAATGTCAATGGATGTTAAAGAGTATAACGAAGATAAAGTTGCTGGTTTTTTAAAATGGATTAGTGATTTTTGGGAAATTGCTAATGTGGCTGATATAAAAATTGGAGGTTATGGTGTAAGAGCAGTAATATCCTATTCAATTCGATTAAATATGCGTGGCAATTTGGGTTGGTTGCCAGGTGAACAAAAATATTCAAATATTAAATACTATTCGCCATAGCTATAGATAAGATTCCAAAAATCGTCTTTCCGCATACATTGAAGAATACAGAATGGGACAGTGCAAAATTGTCAAATCAATCTATTGATAAAAGTTTTAGAACTCAAACAACAATCGGGTAAAGACATTTTAGTTGGCAGTCGGAGTTTAATTATACAACTAATGAAACTTAATTTGATTGATGAATATCAACTCATGGTTTACCCTGTTGTAGCAGGAGGCGGTTTACCATTGTTTGAAAACATAAACGAAAGAACTATTCTTAAACTCATAAAGACAAAAACTTTTAGCGGTGGTGCTGTAACGCTTTACTATGAACCGACAAACGAAAAAACAACGAACCACTAACAAGGTTTGACAATCGTAATTTTATATGAACATACAAGAGCAAATACAAAAATATATTGACAGCCAACCCGAACCAAAACGTGCGGACATTGAAGTGTTGCATAAACGCATACTCCAAGTATTGCCAAAATGTAAATTATGGTTCTTAGACGGCAAAGACGATAAAGGAAAAATTGTTTCTAATCCTAATATAGGATATGGACTTCAAACAATAAAATATGCTGACGGAAAAACTAAAGAGTTTTATCAAATTGGTATCAGTGCAAACACGACAGGAATTTCAGTTTATATTATGGGCATTGAGGACAAAAAACATTTGACAGAAACCTATGGAAAAACAATAGGCAAGGCAACTGTAACTGGATATTGCATTAAGTTCAAAACGCTAAAAGACATAAATATTGACACACTTGAAGCGGCAATACGAGACGGAGTTAAGCAGACAACGATTAAGTAAACGTATGACAACGGCCCTTAATGACAAGAAACAAAAACAACGAACCGCTAACAGCGGGTTTAAGAAATTGGCGGTTCAGTGGTTAAATGAACATTTGTGCTTCGAATCAAGTGCAGTGCTGGCAGACAGTTTTGTGCTCCGAAATCGCCAACTTCTTAAACCCGCAAAACGTTGGAATAAGTTGGGAGGTATTAAACAACTATGAAAATTTTCATAATAACATTTCTATTATTACTTCCATTCAGCTTATTTTCTCAAGACAACTTTGCAGGACGCTATAGTGGTTACTTTGGCAATCGTATTCAAATTAATACTGACAATACTTTTGAATACACTTGGCATTTTGACCTTTCTGCAAGTTGGACGAAAGGAACCTGGACATCGAAAAATGATACTGTTTATTTTCATGTTATTCCAATATATGACACAATAAGTTACAGAACCAAAAACGGCTTTGCGGGTGACACGTTGATTTTATCAACTGACACAATTCCTGAGCGACTGACGCAAGAACAACTATCAGGAAGAGGGCTTTCGTCAAGGGGGGACAAAACTACATGCCTTGCCCTAACAAGTTATATTATAGGAGAAACAAGCTATACGGTATAAATTACGGAAAACTTGCCAAAAACAAAATCAAAGGTTGGACAAATAAAAAGTGGGCTCCCTGGTTTTTTAAAAGTGACGACTAACCTACGCACAACAAAAAGGTTTGGCCATTGGCTGGCAGACGGAAGAACAATCGACTGCAACTACCTATCAGCGGCAGTTTCAGCAGAAGAATATAACTCAACTTTTAATTGTTATCTTCATCTTTAGTATTTCAATCGACTTCGGTACGGAGCTTTGCCATTATAAAGTACCAGCCCATTGCCAAGCCTTCGAATGAATAATTTATGCCTTCGTTAATATTCCCCTTTTCTCTCACAAGTCTATTTTAATTATTTCAAAGAAAGGGTGGAGATTGAAACACGAATCTGGTTCTTATTTGAGTAAAATAAAAGAAGTTATCATCAATAGTACAAAACTTAGTACCATCGAAATAACATACAAAATGGAAATGCCAAGTGCTTTCGCGAAAGAGAGCCAGATCGATTGGTGGTATGCATTGCGCAGGGCTAAGCATAAATAAATAAAAATACCTCCAAATTCAATTATAGCCATAATCAGCCACATTTTATCCATCGGCAACCACTTCTCTACGAGGCCTGCAAACATCAGGAAAATGAAGATAAAAGAAAGAAAATGCAGGGAAAAAATAAAATGCTGTGTATACCAATATTTTTTTCGGCTAAAGAAAAAACCGGTAAACAACGCAAACAGGGGAAGCAACACAAACATGATCTTGGGAATATCGTGTTCAATATTGCGTTTTATTATGAGTTCCGGCCTTTGGTATTTTTCATGTGTTAGAAATATGAGTTTTTTAGCCACATATCGAACCGCAAAATTATCCCGTTTGCCTTTCGGCAGGGTGTCCTGGTCAGCAACATATTCGCCGGTAGTGGCGTATTTGTCATTTTTTAGTTGAAAAACAATTTCTCCCTGGTTATTAATAGAAGCATTGACCGATTCATTTGTGTCCCGTGGCGCAGCGGTAGTATCAAGACGAGCGGCGAGCGAATTATAAACTTCGTTTGCTCCCTTCGCTGGTTTTGCAAAAGTATCGGGTGTATTGATCAATTGTCTTAAGCTATCTGCAAGATGTTGGCGAAAAGTATTTAGCTGGTTGCTGCCCGTTAGTACACTGCTGTTCGAATCTTCCTTGTCTTTCCCGGAAAATTGTACAAGAAAAAAAAGAGCAGAAATAAAAATATACATTCGGATGGGATTCAGGTAGGCGACTCTTTTGCCTGCATTATATTCCGCCGTGAGAAATCCCGGCCTGAAAATTAAGTCCCTGATGGTACTAAAGAATTTGGAGTCATAGTGAGTAATATCGGCAAGAAAATGGCCGATTAAATGTTTCACAGATTCTTTAGGATCAGTATTTTCCTGTCCGCAAAGAGAGCAAAAACGATCGTGTACTATTGCACCACAATTAAGGCAGGTTTTATCTTTACGCAAATGGGCAGGTTTCATTTGTTGCATCCATAAAAATATAAAATATTAGTGTCTGGAATGTTTCAAAATTAAATTCAATAAATAATAATCAGCTCCCGTAGACTCATAATGTCAAAGGGGTCTAAACCCGCCTGGGCTGTAAATAATATTAAACTACTCTTTTTCTCCCAGTATCCACACACCATCATATCAAAATCGCACCGCACACCCCCTGTTTCTTCCAGGAATATAAAGAAGGGTTGTTCACCGCGAGCATTGTAACCTTACTTTATGGCTTAGCCACTCTTGCACTTAAAACTGAAGTAACACTTCAAATTACTAACTGCAATCAAGTAATATAACGCTGCCGTTTAAGACATTAATTTTTTTTCCTGATGACCTTTTGTGTTATTGAACGATGATAGAATAATCAGCAATAAAAACATAACTTACAAGACCAAAGCTGCATTCATTTAAACTCATTATTCATTATTAAACCTGCATCATGAAAAAAAAACATTTACTCCTGCTTTTAACTAACATCTTTTTCCTTAATTTTTTATTTGCTCAAACGTGGGATGGCAGCACGAATACAGACTGGAATACAGCTTCTAACTGGAGTACTAATGCGGTGCCCACTTCAGCAAGCACCGTTACCATTCCCAATACAACTAATAAGCCGGTGCTGGCCAATAATGTTACGGTCGTCGGCATTAGCATGGCAGCGGGCAGCGCCTTAAACTTTAATGGTTTTACTCTTACCGTAAATGGCAGTTTCAATTTTGCCGGCGCAACACTCAATAATAGTAACGCCGGAACAGATATTGTGATCGATATAACCAATAGCGGTTCCAGCTATTTCGGCTCAAATACCATCAATGATAATATCACCATTAATCTGAACGGTTCAGGAATTTTTTATGAGGGTTACCAGGGTAGCGATGTTTTTAATGGAAATACTACTTTTAATTTCAATGGCAGCGGCGCCGCCAATATCTGTTACAACCAGGCCTGTTCATTTAATGGAAACCTGACAGTAGTTCGTGCGGGGGCAGGTGCAACAAATATTCTAACCCAGGGTTTTAATGCGCTTACGGGTAACTTTAGTTATACCAATACTGCTGGCGGCGCTACTAGTATCAATGGTGGTAATAAGGCATCAGCAGCAATAGGCGGCACAGTGAACATTACAGCCACCGGCTCCGGCAATCCTGCTTTTGAAATGCAAAAAATAAAAAACCTTACTACTGGTGGTACTATATCAGTACAAAACAGCGGCCTTGTAACCATTGATGATGATACGCTTACAGTAAGTGCATTAAATGTAAACGGCTTTACAGGAAGTGGCGGAGACGAATTCAGGCGCAATTCAATAACGGGTAATGTCACTTTTTCTGATGACGCAGCTAATACAGGAAGTACCTATATCGGTGCAAATAGTATTACCGGTACAACCACTTTTACATCTAATACTACCGGTATCTGGTACGAAGGCTACACCGGAGCAGATACCTATAATGGAAATACTGGTTTCAACATCACGGGCACGGGAGCCGTTAATATTTGTTATAACCAGGCTTGTTCATTTAATGGCAATGTAACCGTGAACCGCACCGGTATTGGTGCAACAAATATTCTAACCCAGGGTTTTAATGCGCTTACCGGCAACTTTAGTTATACCAATACTGCCGGCGGCGCCACCAGCATTAATGGTGGTAATAAGGCGTCAGCAGCAATAGGCGGCACAGTGAACATTACAGCCACCGGCTCCGGCAATCCTGCTTTTGAAATGCAAAAAATAAAAAACCTTACTACTGGTGGTACTATATCAGTACAAAACAGCGGACAGGTAACTATTGACGACGATACACTAATCGTTAGTGCATTAAATGTAAACGGCTTTACTGGAAGTGGTGCAGACGAATTCAGACGCAATTCAATAACAGGAAATGTCACTTTTTCTGACAACGCAGCCAACACCGGAACCACTTATATCGGTGGAAGCATCATCACAGGTAATACCACTTTTACATCTAACAATGCAAGCGCCTGGTACGAAGGTTACCAGGGAGCAGATACCTACAACGGCAATATCATCTTCAACATTACAGGCACGGGAGCAATTACTATGTGTTACAACCAGGCTTGTTCATTTAATGGCAATGTAACCGTTACCCGTACCGGTATTGGTGCAACAGATGTTGTAAGCCAGGGCTTTAATACACTTACGGGTAACTTTAGTTATACCAATGCTGCCGGCGGCGCTACAAGTATCAATGGCGGTAATAAGGCGTCTGCTTCTATTGGTGGTACTGTTAATATAACAGCCACGGGTAGTGGTAATCCTGCTTTTGAAATGAGAAAGATAAAAAATCTTACTACAGGGGGTACCATCTCAGTACAAAACAGCGGGCTGGTTACTATTGATGACGATACGCTTACTGTAACTGCGTTAAATGTAAACGGCTTTACAGGAAGTGGCGGAGATGAATTCAGGCGCAATTCAATAACGGGTAATGTCACTTTTTCTGATGACGCAGCCAATACGGGAAGTACTGTACATTCCGGTGGAACTATAATTACCGGCAATACTACTTTTACATCTAATACTGCCGGATATCTGGTACGAAAGCTACCAGGGTAGCGATATTTATGACGGGAATTTCAGATTCAATCGCGTTGGAGGAACTATCAACCTTGCATATAACGATACCACCAGTTTTAATGGTGATTTTATCTTAAGTTCTGCAACAGGAATTGTTTTCGGCAGTAATGCTTTCAGGTTTGGCGGTTCTTCTAATGTTATCATAGAACAATTGGGAACGCAATCTATTATCATTCCAAAGCTTTTTATGGACAAAATGGGAACAGGGAATGTTACCTTGAAGGATACCGTTACTGTTACCACCAGCCTTAATTTAACTTCCGGAATAATAATAACCGGTATAAACAGTAATTTGGTAATACCGGATGGCGTGACCTATACCGGCGGCTCTGATGTAAGTTACGTCGATGGGCCAATGATTAAAACAGGGAACGATGCCTTTGTTTTTCCTGTTGGGCAAAACAATGCTTTTGCGCCGGTAAGCATTACAGCTCCTTCAACAACAACTGATCAGTTCAGGGCGCAATATGTAGCTGCTGTTCCTAACGATGCAGGTTACGATTCCACAAAAAAAGACCCGACAATAAATCATATTTCAAAATCAGAATATTGGTTGCTGGACAGAATTACCGGAACCTCGAATGTGAAAGTAACGCTCAGCTGGGGAACCCCAAGAAGCGGCGGCATTAATAATCCATCCGGCCTGGCAGTAGCACGCTGGAATGGTACCACATGGAAGGATGAAGGGAATGGAGCCATCACGGGTGATAATACTGAAGGAACTGTACAATCGCTGAATGCGGTCACAAACTTCAGTCCTTTTACTCTTGCGTCCGTCAGCGCATTAAACCCATTGCCGGTAACGATTGTAAATTTTAATGCCATACAGCAACAACAATCTATATCACTTTTATGGACTACCGAAAATGAAAAGAACTTTTCTCATTTTGAAATAGAGAAAAAAGGAAGTAACAATAATTTTGCATCTATCGCCACCATCGCCGCTAATAATAACGTTGCGTTGCAACAATATTCCTTTAACGATGAAACACCCTTTACAGGGACGAGCTATTACCGGCTAAAATTAGTGGATATTGATGGTAATTTTAAATACAGTAAGATTGTATCTGTTACAATCAGTAATGCGCCATCATTCGTTATTTATCCTAATCCTGCAAAAGACCAGGTGCGCATTATTTTTTCCGGCAAAATCAGTTCAATTGAAATTTCAGATGTTTCCGGCAAGCTGGTAAAGAGAATTAATTCGAATACCGGTAACCGTTATAACATAAGCGATTTGCAAAAAGGGATGTACATTATAAAAATTTACGATGAAAATAATAGTGCCGTTTCTAAAAAATTACTGGTTGAATAATTTTCGTGCAAAGTGATGTTGGAGTTCAGCCAATGCATCTCTTGGAAAGAGCGCGGTTAAACAAAAGGATGACAATTCTAATAAAAATGAAAAGCAATTTACTTACTACTCTAAATTGAGTATTGAACAGGAATTTTAATCGTTGGATATTTGAAGCTAAATTTATAAAAATGAAAAAAATATTATCAATCTTAACTGCATTATTCATCCTCTTGTCAACAACCGTACATGCGCAGGATGAAAAGACAATTACCGGAAAAAAATTTAAGATAGGTCTGGGTTTGGAAGCTGCCTTACCGGTCGGAACTTTTGGCGACGCTTATTCTGTCGGTGGCGGTTTAACGTTGCGGTTTTTGTATAAAATAACACCTCAATTTGGTGCTACATTTACTACCGGCGTTATTGCGTTTGCACCTAAAGATTTAAATAACATAAATAGTAATTCGAAGGCTACTTTAAATATCCCTTTCAAGTTAGGCGGCCGGTATAAGTTTACGGATAAATTTTATGGAATTATGGAGTTGGGTAGCACGCACAGCATCGTTTATTACAAGGATGTTAACGACGATCTTGCTCATATTTCCGGAAACTCTTTTACTTATGCACCCGGCATCGGTGTTTTACTGGGCGGTTTTGATGCAAGCCTTCGATATGAAGGTTATAAAAGTGCAGGCTTCCTGGGATTAAGACTGGGCTTTTTCTTTTAATTCCACGTTACATGTTCTTTCCCGGTGATCTCTTTCTCCTTCCCAAAATATAAGGCTGAAATAAAGTGACGAAGGCATGGCCAAAATAGCCATGCCTTCGTCGTATAAACAAATTTTTCTTTTACTATAATTTATCTTCCTGCGATTAAATATTAATTTGAAAATTAATATTTTATTTTTGCCACTTTTTAATCCATTCCTCTAATTACCCACCTGCAACTTTTTCCGAATAAAAATAGTTTATGAGAGTTTTGACAATTATATTTTTCTGCATGATTAATACTTATGCAAGTGCGCAAAAAATAAGTGGTTCCGTAAAAGACGAATCCGGAAATCCGGTGCTCCACATTGGCGGCAGCACAACTCTCCCTCTCTCCCCGAACTATAAAAAGTAACGCTGGCACAGGTTTGGTAGCCTGGCTTCGTGTGTTGGCTATACCTGTGCCTTAGTATTAGAACTGTCCGAACCTTTTTGTTGAGTTACTTCAAGAGCTGACACCTTCTGAAAAGAGGTCAGATCTATTGTACTTTTCTTTGACGCCACAGCAGTCCAATGAACGAACCTCGCGACGGGATTATTAAAAACATATCTATCTGATGTTTATCGTAAGTAAAAATAATTGAGAAGCAACCCTTTGCCTACATGCTGCATTTATCATTAAACAGTACCTGGAAGAAACTGCGAATTTATGACTGAAGGTGACAAAGCAGTAATGCTCTTTTTACCCGGAACAGGAAATATGAATGAAAAAATAAATGATTTATACAACCAACAAAAACGTTACTTATGAAAAAAATTATTTTTATTCTTTTTGCAACTATTACAGTGAGGGCCGGATTTGCGCAATTAAAAAATACAAGATGGGATGGAGCTATCAAAGGAGATAATCCCCGCAATGCAATATTGGATTTCAAAAAAGATACGCTCATTCTTTACGCAGCTTCAGGCAATGAGGTGCAGGAAATGATGACCTACACTACCGGCAGCAATACGTTTACAGTAAAAAAAATTGATGGAATGAGTGATTGCGGCACTACGACTTCGGGAAAATATGGATTCGAAATTAAAGGCGACAAAATGTTAATTAAACTCATCGATGATCCATGCCAGGACAGGTCTTCTGCTCTTGATACAACAAACTGGACAAAACAAAAAGATCATAGCAGAAAATAAGCTGTAAAACAATCTTGCACAAAAAAATATTTCCAAAACCTTCCGCGTAGTTTTTATGCAGTTGTTGAGTGTACCACGAATCAAAGATCGGGATAGTTTTCTTTGAATGCCGAATAAAAGATGGTAGTACGTCTACCGCATATGTTGCGCAGACAAAGTATGTATAGTCCCTATTTAGTCCCCGCATGTAAAAAAGGATTGTTTAGCACAATCTTTCCCGCAATCACGCCCGGGCACAAAATTGAACGGGGACCCATGAAGTATAGCTATTCATTTTCTCCGCGTTGCTGTTCTCACGTTTTCTAAATAACTAACAGTTAAGATTAAACGCAATTCGGTTTCTATGTATGAAAGATTTCCAGGTGAAAATAGTTGCGGCATAATTTAAAATATGTATTGTTTTATTACTTTTGAAATCTGCGCTACTCTTTTATATTTTTCAGTTCATCAAGTGTCCAGGCTTTATTTCTGTCGGCAACTTTTTTCCTGAGAGCTTTCACTTCTTTTGAAGTAACAACAGGCGAAGGAGACGTTTTTATTCTTACCTGTATTACCAAACTGGTAACGGGCATAGCTTAACACATTTGCAATCCAATCATCATCATTGGCAGCCATGGCGGGCATACCTCCTGAATAGTTTTTGCCGTTTACAGGGCCTGTTAAGCCGTTTAGTAAAATCCTGATCGCAGTATTTTTCTCAGTAAACTGTAATGGCAGTGCGCCTGCAAGAGGCGGGGCGGCCATTGCGTTTCCGCCTATAGATAACCCTTTTCCATCAGCGCCATGGCAGTTAGCGCACAGTGACCTGAAAATTACAGCGCCATCCAGGATGTCTTCTTTATCTCTCCGGGCCATGTTGGCAAGCCTGCCCGAAAGTTCGCCCACCAACTTATTATTATCAAGCGCATTTTTGGTTGCCACCAGCATTTGGTTATCCGCATTTTGCTGTACAATTTCTTTTATTGTGGCTTTCGCTGAATCTGAAGTACTGCTGTACATGGACAGTAATACCTGCACGCGAACATCATAGCTTGCATCGTCTTTAAGTTTGGCTACAGCATCTATCACCTGGCTGTCATTGGCTTTAAGGAATGCTTCACTGATCCACACGGCAGTTTTTCTTACCTGCGGATCAGGGTCTTGCAAAGCCTTTATCAAAACGTTCTTATCTATAACATTCAGCCCTTCCAAAGTCCACAAAGCGTGTATGCGTGCCAGTTGGTTCGTGTCTGTTGCAGGGATATCTTTCCGGCCTGTGGCAATAGCATCTAAAGCCGGAACTACGGATTTATCACCGCGGATTATAATTAATTTCTGCGCATTATCACGCCACCATCCATTGGGATGGCCCAGGTAATTTAAGAGAGTAACCGAAGATTCATTGAGCATGTTTGGTTTGGGATCACTTTTCATACCATCATACACCACCCTGTAAATGCGGCCGCGGTCTATATTTTTAGCAAGCCCAAGGCTATCTATTTTATTACGCAAAAAACTTCCTTCTTTAGTCCAGCCTCCCTGTTGAATAATTCCACGATACATATCTACAATATATAAATTACCATCAGGCCCGGTAGCGCTGTTTACCGGGCGAAAATTCATATCGGACGAAGAAATAAATTCCATACTGTCGTAAGCGTTTTTAAGAAACGTTTTACCTTTTACATCAGTCACTTTTGCTCTTCTTACTATTCTTCCTACCGGCTCACAAACAATATAATCTCCCACAAAATCCTTCGGCAACGCATCTCCCCTGAAAATAGACTGGCCGCATGAAGCCGTAAAATGATTCAATGTATTATTTGGCCGCAACCTTTCATTGCCACCCTGTACATCCGGCGTGGCTATGATGGGCCATACAGCCTGGAACGACGGGTCAAACTGGTCATCGAAATCAAGCCTTCCATACACAGGGTTGATTTGAAATCCTAATACCGGCGTTTCTCCGCCTGCACTGGAGAAAAATAAACGTCCGTAATTATCATGGGTCAAACCCCATTGCCCGTTTACTCCGCTGGCAATGCTGTCCACTTTTATAACACCGTTAGTATAACGAAAACGAACGGGATCATAAGTCATGTACATCCAGTTATCGAGGTTCCAATCCAACCCGCTGCGCTGGTGTTCCATATTGGCATCGCTGGGCGCATAGTTATCTTTGTTATACACCACTCTTTTTACATCTGCTTTGCCATCGCCATTCGTATCGCTATAGCTGGTTATCTTAATTGAATTGGTTTCATTTACCAGCAATTCATTTCCGACGCTTTGCATCATCCGGGGCAATAAAAGACTATCAACAAATACGCTGCTCTTGTCCATTTTTCCATCATTGTTGGTATCCTCCAGCAACATGATCCTGCTCCATGGCAGTTGCTCGCCGGTGGCATCGGCATCCTTCATGTACGTAAGCATTTCTGCTACATACATTCTGCCATTGCCATCCCAGGTAATAGCCACAGGATCTTTAATCATGGGTTCACTGGCTACCAGTTCCAAATGATATCCTTTTGGAAGATACATGGTCTTCATACTCTCTTCAGGAGATAAGTACGCTGATGAAGGATGGGGATTAAAGGCTGGCTTGCCGGTTATCATTTTTTGAGCCACAACTGTAAATACCAATAGCGATAAACATAACAGCGGCAACAAGTTGTAATTTGATATTCATTTAGTTTATTAATTTTTATACCAGTAATAATTGCGGGATTTCGTTATCCAACTTTAAGCTTGCCATGGTGCTTTATGCCCATAGCATAAATTATTCCCCCGAGAATATGCCGCAGGTAAACAGGATCAGTGTAAGATTCATCAACATGCCCTAATTCAGTATAAAAAGACCGGCCACCATCATACTCATGATACCAGGCCATAGGGTGATGGCCCATCGGTTTTATTTTGCCAAGGTCATAACTCTTTTCGTCAATGGTAATTAGTTCATGAAGACCTGTTGCCATCCATTTAAAACTATACCATTCGTCTTTGCGTATCCAGGGGTCGGGTAGTTCTTCGGTGGAAATATTATTTTTATCAACAATGTTGAGCGTCGCAACCTGTTGAGCAGGATGTGCGCCAAAATATGCCCCCACAAGGTTGCCATACCAGGGCCAGTTGTATTCACAATCGGTGGCTGCATGTATGCCCATGAAACCCCCGCCCGATTCTATATATTTTTTAAAGGCTTCTTGTTGCTCATCGTTTAATATATCTCCTGTGGTGCTTAAAAAAATTACGGCTTTATATTGCTTTAAATTTTCAGAATTTATTTTATCGGCATCGAGGGTTGTATCTACATCAAATTTATTTTCAGCGCCCAACTTTTGGATAGCTACTAAACCCAACGCAATGGAGCTGTGGTGATATCCCGCGGTTTTATAAAATACCAATATCCTGGGCTTCGGCTTTGCTGACAATACACTTATATTAAAGATTACAAATGCAATGATGGCTACTATTATTTGCACGCCACGGATACGGTTAATTTTTTTTTGATGCATCATTATTTTATGTTTTGAGGTTGTTTGTTTAAAAGAAATTTGAATCATTAAAGAAAGTATTGAAAAGTTTAAATTTAATTTCAGAATAAAAGACACCAGGTTTTGAACATCCGTGAGCAATCATTATAATAATTCAACGAAACAAACATAGATTTTTTTCAAAACATGAATAGAATTATGTTATGGAAACGTTTGCATGCATTTTTTCAAGCGAGCATGATTAATGCCGACATTGACACACGCGGAAACAGCGAAAAATGTTTACGGACTGATCATAACATGCGCCCTGTACGTTCCGGGATTCATGAGCCAGGGCATGCCGGGAGCAGATGGTTTTTCCGGCAGGCCTGTGCTTGCAGCCGTTGCAAAAGGGATATAAATAACATATCGCAAATAACCATTCTTAACCTCTCCGCTGGTATAGTTCACATCTTCCCTTTTGGCAGTATACACATATAACGCAGCAGGATCTTCAGGCATTTTCAACTTGCCTTCCTGTACTTCTTTTCCCCGTTCATCAAATAATTGCTTGTCCGTCATTCCCTGCTTTCTAAGTTCACGGCCTCTTGCCATGAAAGGTTCCAGTTGTTTACAATAGCAGGCCACTGAAAATCCGGGTGAGCGGGGATTGTCGCCAAGACAGATCATTTCATTAGTACCCTTTCTTAAAGTAACGAGTAGTGTATCGGCATCGTAGCCATACACCGTGCAGCTATCTCTTTTTTCCAGCGGGGCAGCCAATAATGCCAATTTTATTTGCATGTCTGCAGAAGGCATTATTTTTTTAGCAGCGGCTTCCTCTTTTTGAGAACCGGGCGGTGCTTTTTTATTATTACATGCTGAACAAACAATAAATGCTGCCAGGAACAAATAAATAATTTTCATAAAAAATATTTAGATAGAATAACCGGTAAAAAATATACAAGGGCAGGTATTTTAAAGTTATAACTAATTACACAATAGCGATAATTTTCTTCCCTAATGCTGTCCGGAAAAAGTTAAAAAAATAAAGCACGCTTACTGCGCCGTTTGTTCAATATTAAAATAATCATGGAGTAATAGCATGCAGGAT
The DNA here is from genome assembly GCA_963756945.1 of uncultured Chitinophagaceae bacterium. Taxonomy (GTDB): domain Bacteria; phylum Bacteroidota; class Bacteroidia; order Chitinophagales; family Chitinophagaceae; genus Ginsengibacter. The sequence goes on from CAVWQJ010000031.1 coordinate 56,252, forward strand.
AAGGGCAGCGCAACTTTCGGCCCGACTGTTACCTGGAGCAAATACCGTTTATAAAAATGAATGTCACCACTACTCAATCAATAATTAACTTTATACAATGGTTACACTTATTGCATGGCTCATCCTTTTTATACTTTGCTGGCCACTGGCCATTTTAGCCCTGGTACTTTACCCAATCTTTTGGATACTCATGTTACCATTCAGGTTAGTTGGGATAACCGTAGATGGAGTTTTTAGTTTACTTAAAGGCATCATTATGCTACCGGGCAGATTGCTAAGGCGGTTGTAGTTGGATGTACTCCGGGGTAATGTTTCACTCCAATTGCAACTCAGCCATCTCATAAATTCACACCGGCTTTTATTTATCACTCAATATTCCATCCTCCCACAACCACGCGTGGTTGTTTTCCGTCAATATCCGGCGTATGACACCAAACGGAAACTGTTCTCTCTTCTCCCGGCAAAAGGGAAAAATAATTGTCTGTGCCAGAAAACAGGAACCACGGATTCATTACTATCACCTTTCTTTAAATCCAGGTACACCATAAAAGCAAGATGTGAAGTAGGGTTCTTTACTTTTACATGTATCATAGTCTTACCGTTATGCGTACTCGCTGTTTCACTCGTTTGCAATTTTACAGTTGGCAATTGCTGAAGCATCGTAAGGTCTGCATAATGAGACTGGGGCGTTACGAACCAGGTGCTTTTCTTCACATCCAGCGAATCATATTCTGTAGAAAGAACATAAAAATTGTTACTTACATTTTCATGTTGCTGATTAAACAATTTCAGGTCGAGGAAGTAAGTTTTACTGAGATTAAGACCGGTTGGTAAGTTGAATACTTCTTTAGTTTCTTTAGATGCAATATCATGTACAGAAATTGTTTTTTTCAAAACTGATTTTAAATCGAAATCCAATACATTTATTTCTGCGGAGAGTTCATCAACTGTTTTACCTGTGTTGTTCATCACATCTACTGCGTTGGCTCCGTAATTATAAGAAACATGTAAAGGTTCATTGGCAACCCTTGCGCCGTATAAAGCGCCGGTAGGCATCAGGTAATAATCATACAATTGCCACCAAAGCTTCGGCCACGAAGCATTATACATCCATTGAATAATGCCGGTTGCTTTAAAGCGATTGGCTTCAAAAGCTTCAAACATGGCACGCATTCCTTCGTAATTGAGATATTGCGCTTTTCTTTCATAATCCTGCAATGACGTGGCCTTACCCAGTCTTTCATCCATTGCATTATTATAACGGGTAAGGTTGTGAAAATTCCTCTTGCCGCATGATACAACCATGAACTGCCAATAGGCCACAATGAATCTTTGGGAATCATTTTTTCCAAACTTTCCAAAACCGGCACTTCAGGGCCGGGACCGGTTTCGGTATTAAATCCAAAAGCGCCTCCGTAAGTAGTATCTATATACCAATAATCCGGCGGCACATAATCATAAGGGCCACGCATTTTCATTCCAGTGGGGCCGGTAATTTCACTCGTCCATTCTTTTGCTGATTGCGCATAGGGCCGTGTATTATCGCAGGTGCTTAAAACATCCAGGTAATTATTTTCCAGTTCAGGCCTTGGCCATTTATCACTTCCATACAGCCATAAAAAAATGCTTGGATGATTTCTTAACCACAACACCTGGTCGTGCAAAGATTTGGTAGCAACGTCAATTTGGTCAGGGGTAGAAATAACTCCGTATTTATCGTCTGTGGCTGTACGCATGAGTCCCTTCCATTCCCACTGGCAACTAAAACCCACCATTAATAAAATTCCTTTTTCATCGCACAGGTCATAAATGTGTTGGTTCTCGCCCCAGAAACCTTCCATGCGCAGCGCATTAAAATTCATGTGAACGGCATAATCTATTCCTGCTTCTTCATAAGCGGTGGTGGCTCTTAGCAACATCGGATCTGTCCACCCACCTCCTTTTATCAATATTTTTTTACCATTCAAACGATAAGCACGAAATCCTTTGTCGGTCATATATCCTGATACGGAGCGAATACCAAATTTCATTTTTCTTGAATCAGAAATTTTATGATCCGTTTCAAAATTCATTTCGAGTGCATAGAGATTGGGTTCTCCCAAATCGTGCGTCCACCAAAGTTTGGGATGATCTATACTTAAAGCTTTATACTCTTCCGGTGTAAGAACAATTTCTTTTGATTCGTTGGCATTTAAAGAAACAGGTTTTGAAATATGAATGTCATTACCGATGGTTGTTCTCAAAACTCCATTTATATTTTTATCAGAATGATTTTGAAGTGTAACTTTAAGCGTAATATTTGCATGATCAAGCGTGGCAGTGTCTACATCAGTAATCACAAATGGCTGATCCAGTGAAACGGGTCCGGTTTCCAGCAAATGAACATCACGCCAGATTCCCATGTTATTATCTGCAGGTTCCGGGTTCCAGTCAACAAAACCTATGTTCAAATCTCCGGGACCGGCTTGCGCTACTTTTAACGCCAATACATTTTCACCTTTTTTGATATAAGGTGTTATATTAAAAATGAATTGCCGAAAACTTCCTTTTACAGTGTCTGCCGAAGCGATCTTTTTTCCATTCAACCAAACATCTGCGCTGTAACTGATTCCATTAAAACGCAGGCGGTAAATCTGTTCAGGACTTATATTATTTATCACAAAAGTGCGGCGATACCACCATGGTGCTTTAAATAAACTATCAGGAATTTTTTCAAGATTGCGGTTAAAAAAAATATTTTTAAAAACACCATCATCCACCAGGGTTCCTAAAGTACTGTTGGGAACTTTTGCGGCATACCAGTTTTCGGGTTTGAAATTCAAAGTAGAAATATTTTCTCCATCTGCAGATACTTTATCGGAAGATTGTATTTGCCAGTGATCCTGCAGTTCATCATTTTTCACATTCCAGGAATTGCTTTGAGAAAATACTGACCACGGCAGTATCATCAAAAATATAAGACCTAAAAATTTACTATCTGTTTTAAACATTTGAAAAATTATTTCGAAATAAAAAAATGAAAATTTCCAATTTATTACCAATGCAATCGATAAAATGAAAAAATTGCAACCGATGTTAGAGAATTATAAAATTAAAGAGAAAATTCCGTTTTGATTTCTGCAGGTGTTTCCACTGCTGATCGGAAAAGCTCAAAAAATAAAATGCACTTTTTTATCCAACAGATTACATTTTCGGGTATGGATTTGCGTTATAGTCCCCGGACTATATGAATTTTTCACGATTGGTTTTTTAATTCTTCAACCGTTAAGATTCAATTAACTATTAAGTGGATTGAATTAATAAGAGATATTAATTCATCGGGAACAAAACTTCCCTTGATTCTCCTTCAGAACTTTCATCAAAATTGAAAATCTTTTAATGAGCTGATAGTTTATAAATATTTTTAAAGACATTGTGTTATTCATCAGATGTAATATAAATTTTTCACAAGTCAATACTTTCATCAACTATGAATTTATCACTCCATAAAACCTGTACAAAGAAATTACTATTTTTTGCTTTTCTTGGCTTGAATTTGTTTTCAGTGAAGGTATTTGCACAAGCAAAAAATTATACAGTTGCCAATGCTCATGCGCATAACGATTATGAACACACGCTGCCTTTTTATACTGCTTACCGTGCAGGTTTTGGTTCCATTGAAGCTGATATTTTTCCGGTAAACGGCGTTTTACTTGTTGCTCATAGCAGGAAAGAAATTAATGCTCAACGTACGCTAAAGAGTTTATACCTCGATCCGCTTTTAAAAGAGTTGCAAAGCAATAGTAACAGGAAATTAAAATTACTTATCGACATAAAAGAAAATTATAAAGAGAGCTTAAAATTGCTGATGCAGGAATTAGAACCACTGAAAAAATACCTGCTTACTTACTCCGATAAAAATAAACCTGTAACCATCTTAATAAGTGGTGAAAGGCCTGTACCTGGCGAATATAAAAATTATCCCGCGTATATTTTTCTTGATGATGACCTTAAATTACTTCATTCGCCTGAACAATGGAAAAGAGTCGGCTTAGTAAGCCTTTCCTTTGAAAGATACTCTTCATGGAAAGGAGAAAACCTTATTTCAGAACAGGATAAAAATCTATTAATCCATACGATTGACAGTGTGCATCATGCCGGTAAACAAATCCGGTTTTGGGCTGCTCCAGACAATGAAGCTTCCTGGAAGCTGCAAATGAAATTGGACGTCGATTTAGTTGGCACTGATAACATCGAACAATTTTCTAAATTCCTGGAAGGAAATAAAAAATGATTTTATAAAAGGATTAAAAATGGATCTGATGTTTGTGATGTTGTTGGATACTAATAGTGCAGCTATTTTAAACCGCCAGTATTTTTTTATGATAAAGCATATATGAAAAAAATAAAAACGAGATAGGTAATACCATAAATAATACCGCAGGTTGAAAACCATCATTAGCTATTGCGGAATAGGTAGCACCGGTTAAATCGAAAAGCAATCCGGCATACGCCCATTCTTTTATACGGGGAAATCCGGGAATGAGTATAGCGATTACTCCCAGTAATTTTGCAAGGCCAAGAAATGGGATGATGTACCTGGGATATCCCAAATGGCTCATGAAAGTAACGGCATCAGGCAGAACCAATATATCAGGCATAGCAGAGAAAAGCATGAAGGCTGAAAATAACCCGGTTATTATCCAGTAGAGTGTTTTATTCTTTTTCATTTTGTTTATTTTATTTATGATTAAAAATTATTTAGCAGGTATAGAATGGTGCTCATGCATAATCACCCATTGGTTGTCTGTTTTCTTTAAACCAATGGTTAACCTAAAAGGTAATTCCACAAATGCACCTGTATCGCTTTTATCAGAACACTTCATTTTCGCATAACAGAAGGCAACATGCCCGCCTGCTATAATATGCAGATCTTCAATGTCGAATATCCCCGGTTTTGTATATTTAAAAAACAGATCCCAGGTTTTACGATAGGCTTCAATACCAATTGACTCGAAAGGTAAAGGCACATCATACATCACCATATCTGCGGAATGATGTGCAAGTATTGTATCCATATCCCTGTCTCGCACTGCAGCTGCCCAATTTTCAATCAACATGCGGATCTGTGTTTCATCGTTCATTTTTGAAGTTTTAATTTATGATTTGAATTATTGTTTTTGATTTTTATCATAATTAAGCAACCAATGATTTCCAAACTTATCGGTAAGGCCACCAAACATGGCTCCCCAAAAATTCTTCTGTAATGGATGAGTTGCTTTCCCGCCTGCCGATAGCTTTTTGTAGCAGATCCTTATTTCCCTCTCACTCCCGGAATTCAATATCAATGAAACTGTATTCCCCCTCATCAATCCTGTTTCCGGTACCAAATCTGAACCCATTAATAACAGGGTGCCGTTAGTAAGGGTGGAATGAACGATAAAATCTTTCACCCTTTTTGGCATCCTTTCAGACAAGGGAGACTCCCCAATAGTTTGAAAAAACAATTCGCCTCCAAGGCATTGCTGATAGAATGTCATTGCCTCCCGGCAATTGCCGTTGAATGTGAGGTATGAATTAACTGTACTCATTTTTTACACATAGATTGGTCTGATAAATTATCGCCGGCAACCTGGTATGAACCCCGGCGGTTTTGTTTTTCAATACGGGATTAACAATGAAATTGCACTCATCAATCAATCCCTGTTGTAAATTTATTTCTGACATTTTTACTTTTCTCATAGTTTTTATTTTATTGGGCGATATGTATTCGCAACAATTCCACATTCGTAGGCTGTGCTTTTTAAAAGCTCAAGTTTTGTAGTGTCCTGGAAAATTTTCATTCCGGTTCCGATAGCAGTTGGGTTTACAAAAAGATGATATTCATCAATAAGTCCTTCTTTTATTAATGATGAAACAAAGCCTGCGCCGCCATAAACAATAATGTCTTTACTCCCGCCATTGTGGGATTTTTTTAAGCTGGCAATCTCATCTGCAAGATTTCCTTTTGCCAAAGTGGTATAGTTCCAGGTTGATTTGTTAAGTGTTTTGGTGAAAACAACTTTTGGAATATCAACCATTTTTTTTGCAAATGAAGTATGTGCAAGGCGAGGAAGTTGCGGCAATTCAGATTCGTTATTGACAGCATTCTCCCAATAATTCACAAATTCGTCCGTCATTTTTCTACCCAGCAAAATAGTGTCTGATGAATCGATTAGGGAATTTATAAACTCTTCGAGTTTATCACCCTGGTCCCAGGTCATCCAGTCCAGTTCTCCATTTGGTCGTGCAACATATCCGTCTAAGGATATATTCATCTGTAATTTTAATTTACGCATGGTATTTAAATTTTAAATTGCTTTGTTATGAATATATTGACGACACAAAGATGAGAAGGAAAAAAGAAGCAGGTAGTGTGCATCAATGTCAAATAAGAGGTATTTTGCGACAGAAGGTGTTTTTATCTTAGCTTTATAAAACCTCATGAGTTGCCACTCAAAAACAGAAATAAAATAAGCTTATGATAGCTTCATTACTATTAAAGAAACAATTACTCTAATGAAAAACGTAAGCATCCTTGTTCCTGAATCATCAGTAATGCAGGCCATTGCCGACCCACAGTATCTTTTTTCTGCGGCCAACCAATTCCTGGTTTCATCGGGCAAGTCCCCATTATTCAATGTGGAATTAGTTGGAGCAAAGAAAGAAGTGAAATTAAATAATGGATCGTTTTCTGTCCATACCGATAAACAATTAAAAGATATAGGGAAGACTGATTTAGTTTTAATACCTGCATTGTTTGGTGATATGCAGACAGCTATATCAAAAAACAAAATACTGTTGCCCTGGATCAATGAGCAATATAAAAACGGTGCTGATGTAGCATCTCTTTGTGTTGGTGCTTTTCTTTTAGCTTCTACAGGACTCTTGAATGGAAGAAAATGCTCTACACATTGGGGCTTTCAAAATGAGTTCAGACAAATGTTTCCGGAAGTGGAAGTAATTGATGGGAGCATTATCACAGAGGAACATCGTATTTATTCAAGTGGCGGCGCTAATTCTTACTGGACTTTGTTATTGCATTTATTAGAAAAATATACTGACAGGGCAACCGCTGTGCTTGCTTCTAAATATTTTGCTGTAGATATTGACCGCGATAGCCAAGCAGTTTTTGCTATGTTCATGGGTCAGAAAAATCATGGAGATGACGCCATAAAAAAAGTGCAGGAGTATATTGAAAAGAATACCCAGGAAAAAATATCTGTAGATGAATTGGCTGATATAGCTGTTGTAGGGAGAAGAAGTTTTGAAAGAAGATTTAAACACGCTACCAATAATTCAGTGCTGGAATATATCCATCGGGTGAAGATAGAAGCGGCCAAACGCCAGTTTGAAAACAGCCGTAAAAATATAAATGAGGTAATGTATGATGTTGGTTATACTGATACCAAAGCATTTAGAACGATGTTTAAAAAGTTAACGGGGTTAACCCCGATTGAATACAGAAATAAGTATAACAAGATGGCCGTTCGGGATTGAGATCTTTTGTTAGCTTAAGTTTACGCACAATCATGAATATTCATTTTACTAAGTTAATTTTTAGATTATCAAAACAGCTACTTTTAGCTCAACAAATTATTACGACCTAACCGACAGCGAGCACATTATCAATAAACTGTTAGAGTAGAGGGGGAAACCCCTCTTCGATAAAAAAATAAAAGTGTGAGAACGATTATTAGCGCCAGCGGCAAAATCCAAATCCATTGATGAACCGCAAACCATCCACTGGTATTTTTTAAAGGAACCATATCACCGTTAGCTATAAACGCTGCCCAAAAGTAAGGATGCGAAGTAAGCGAATCGTAACAATTGGAATGCTATCCGGAAAAAGTGCCAACGATAGAATATTCTGCCTACCCGATACCAAAAGCACTTAGACAAATTCGAAGTATGGCTTTCATTTCATACAAACTTCGTTTAGGCGTAACGGTTACATGGGTGGTGTTAAAGCCATTTGAATGCTGCAATATGTAAACTCCGGCTGTACAACAAGAGATAGCAACACGGTATGATGCTTGCTTCACCGGATCATATAGGATCTGACATTAAAATAAAAACAATTATTTAGGCGTAAGCCCGGGCGCCTTTTTTATTATAACGACTGGTAAAAACCTATTGAGCCATAAAGCAATCCTTTCGGCGCCGAATTTTCCAATATAGGATTCATAGGCGCCTTTTGAAATGGCCTTCAATATTTGTTTGGCTGCCTCATCAGCAGGAAGGCCCGATGCAATATTCTGCCCTACAGTGCCCAGGGGTTTTCCATCTTTGGTAACGGCATTCCTCGTAACATTGGTTTGAATATAACCGGGGGTTAACAAGGTTACTTTAATATTCATGGGCGAAACTTCAGCACGCAGGCAATCGAAATAACCGTGTAAGGCGTGCTTAGCTGCTGCATAGGCCGATCGCATCGGTGTTCCAATCTTACCCATTACACTGCTCATCACTACGAAATGCCCGCTTTTTCTTTCTACAAAATGAGGCAACAATGCTTTTGTTATGATGATGTAACTGAAATAATCCAGTTCCATTACTTTGCGCTGTACAGCAATGTCTGTATCTATTACCAGTGACCGCTGGGAGATGCCACCATTGTGTATCATATAATCGATGTGTCCGAAGCATGCAGTAGCCTCCGCCGTTTTGGCCTCTAACGAAGAAACATCTAAAAGATCAAGGGGAAGCACCTTTACCTGTTCCTTATTACTACATGCATTCCGCACCCTTTCCAGTTCTTCCGCCCTGCGACTCGATAGTATCACCTTCGCCCCCGCTGCTGAAAAGGCATAAGTTAACGCCTCACCGATTCCGGAGGAGGCACCGGTAATCCATATAACTTTATCATTGAAATTTTCAGACACTTGCTTTTTTTAAAATGCAAATTACAAAACGCCAATAGCATTGCAAGATTAACTTATTGCGTTTTGAAGTGCTATATAAAGAAAAATATACGCAGATTACTTTCCATGAGCGGTTACTGAAAGCCCGTTAGGAATCACTAATTTTATGGTATCCAAAATTTTATTTAAACATTTAAAAATTTCATACAATGAAAAAAGGAATGATTTCAAGAGGACTTATTTTGACGTTGGTTGGAATACTAATGACTTCACTCATCTGGGCCCAGGGAGATAAATCAAAACGCCCGAGCCCGCCCGCAACAGCCGCCGGTAAAGTGGCAGGAGCAACCATCACAGTTAATTATAGCAGCCCCGCCGTTAAAGGAAGAAAGATATGGGGAGACCTGGTTCCCTACGACAAGGTATGGAGAGCAGGTGCGAATGAAGCAACCATTTTTGAAACTACTAAGGATATTAAGGTGGAAGGCAAATCATTACCCGCAGGAAAATATAGCCTGTACGCTATCCCCGGGGAAAACCAATGGGTTTTCATTTTTAATTCAAAAACCGGTCAGTGGGGAATAAAAATGGATGGAAGTACTACTGAAGAACCTGCAAACGATGTAATACGGGTAACGGTAAAGCCGGTGAAATCGGCTGCTTTTAATGAGCGCATGAAATACGTAGTTGATAAAAGCGGCGTTGCCCTGGAATGGGAAAATCTGAAAGTACCTGTTTCAATAAAATAACTTTCCGTTGCATCATCTGACCGGCATAATGATGATAGTTTTGTAGCTGCAAATTGGCGCCAGTTTATCCTCTTCCTCTCTCCCTCGAATTACAAAGAAGTAGTGCTGGCGCTGGTTTTGTCGGGTAGCCTTATGCGTTAGTTATACTTTTGTCATTATTAACCCATCGGTGTTTCACAAGCAAATCTCCTCAATTAAAATCAGTTTACCGCAACCAGGATGCCGGGGTGATTTACACAAATTGGAAGCCCGGCTTTACTTTACGCAAAGTTCGTTTAGGCGTTGAGGTTACACAAGAACAGAGGTGCTTATTTAATTTGAAGTTTAGTAATATAATTCCTTCTAAAATAAACCACCTGTAATCACCTTTCAAATCTGATAACTTTAATATGAAAAATACCTATCCACGATTTCTTTACAGTCGTCCACGACACATAAAGGTAAAAGGAGCTTTTGTTGTGCATACGCTTGAGCCTGAAATTATATGAACTGGAGATTGAACTGTTAAAGCCAAAACTTGATAAGGGGGATGCCGGCAAATTTACCAAGGAAATACAAGATACTATTGATGATATGTATCAATGGATTTTGGGAGAAGTAGGATCAGGAGAACTGCATTTTTAAATTTTCTTTTATTACTGTTCCGGCAGAGTTCCCTCACGCAAATCTCCTGAATTAGAAACAGTTTCCAGGAACTCCGGAGGCCAAAAGGAATTTACACAAATTCAAAGCGTGCCTTAGCCTTCATGTAAAGTTCGTCTATGCGCCAGGGTTACATAGATGAAATCCTGGCATTCTGTACGCTACACTTTGTAAGATAACCAGCCTAAAGTCCAAAACAATTCAACACCTGCTTTTTCCACCTGCTTATTGTTTTACTGATATACGCTGCCTTCCACGGAAATTTCCCTGGCAAACAGCCGGGGAAAATAACGACCTGGCAAGTAAAAAAACATGCGGTTTTTCCGCGAATTGTATTTGCGATTTTATTCAGGATAATTATGTCGTTTTTATTATGCATTATTAAAAAAAATTTCTATTTTGTTTTCATCTTTAACCTAAAATACACCCGTCTATGAGAACCTTAAAAGAAATTTTTGACGTGATGATTTCATTAGCCGCTATTATGGCTGTTGCGCTTCTTTTATTTTACACATTAGTTCTCCTTTAATTTTCAGGTACGATATTTTTCGATTGTCGCCGTTGAAGTCCCGGCCGGATCTTCAGCGACCAAATCTCCTGCACCAAAATCAATTCCGTATACCCTGATGCGAAAAAAACTTTTACAAATCCGACACCTGGCGTTCCTTCGCAATTTTCGTTTAGGTATTGGAGTTATACGGATCAGATCATAGTAATTTGAACATTGCACCTGCAAAATCATCTGGTGCAAATAATCGCACACAGTCAACTGATGTAAATATTTTTCATGTCGCCCAGGCGATAAAATAAAACCCCGGATGGAAAAAGCTCCGGGGGTTTTATGAACCTCTATTGATTATTTCGTTTACACGGCATGGTTAGACAATCTGTTTATCACAGACAAAACCTCCTTTCACCTTCCTGCGGGCACAAAGATACCTGCGGGGAAATAAGCTATTTCACCACCGGACAATTTACCAGTGCCGCATTCTCATTCAATATATTGGCTGCCATTGCCGAATTAAGATCGTGTACCTGCATGAAATCTGCATTATCTACTACATGCACCTGCCACAGCGGAGAATAATCAGCATCACCAGGCGAGGCATCAATAACATTATGTGTCTGCAAAGTTCCCGGTTCTGTTTTGAAGCCGGAGGAAGGCCCTGCTGCATTATCATTAAACTGAACATAAATATCTGCCACCGGAACTTCTCCTGCAGAAGTAGCGGTGAGCGGTGCTTCCGCGAAATTGAAATAAACAACTGCGCTGTCCTTATACCAACCGACCGTCAGATCGTTGGTTCCTCCGCCATACTTCATATTGGCCGTAGATCCAAAAGGTACGACAGGACAGTTTACAATAATATTGGTTTTGATTATGGGAAGTCCGGACGCTAAAATATCTTCTTCACTTGTCATGGTATTAGGAACATAATTATCAGGAACCATCACCTTATTCACTACCCAAAAATCATTATAATCTCCTGCGCCTGGTACAGAAGGGAGTACATGGTTTTGCGCAGTCACTTCCATATCGGGACTGCTTTGCTTGAAAAAAACATAAATATCGTCGGGATCGGTGGAGTGCACGTCAAAGTTGTAATAAGTGGTAGGATTGCCGTCTGCGGTAAGACCGTTAGTGATGAAGGGCACCATGTCCATATCGATAGGAGCATTTGGGCCAGGCAAATTATTGTCTCCGCTCCGAACAAACAATGTGCCGGAAGAACTATTGAACCGGTCTATAATTGCATGGGGCGCCTGATTAATATTTTTTGGTTTAATGTGAGTGTGGTTCTTTTTACATGCTGAGAATAATAATCCTGATGACAGTAGACAAAAAAATAACTTTTTCATTTGCTTTATTTTTGAGTTAAGAAAATACATTACGCGTTACGACCCGGGTCATATTTTGACATACAGCGGTATTTGAGATTGAATCTTTACCTGTGACGTTCGTTGGAACAATCTTCCGGCAACAATTCTCTGAAAGGAATTGGAGGGCCGGTTAGTAAATTCCGGTTAACATTATACTTAATTATACGAGTCTCTATAAAAAAGGTTGCAACTGAAAATATTTTTGTGTATAGTCCTGCCTGACTCCGTTTGTATTTAGCCTCGTTAGTATTGTGGCTTCAGCAAATGTTATGATTTTATTAAACAGATTTTTTGTGTAGATCATTACATTGCATTATATAAATAAACAGAGTTGATACAAAAAACAACAGCGATAGCTTATGCAGCAACAACAATTGAACAAACAACCTGGTCTTATTTTTATTATTATCAGCATTTTGTTTTCAGGTACATGCTGGTATTTTGCAAACAGCTTAAACGGCGCCTATTGGTATTGTTTATGGATAGCCCCGGTACTGGTATTGATAGCATCATTCAGGGTGAAAGCCATTTGGGGATATGTTATTGCTTATCTCGCTTATGCAATTGGCAGGCTCAGTTGGTTTGGCTATTTATCAATAGTGATAAACAGATCAATTGCTCTGCAAATCACGCTGACATTACCGTTACTGTTTGCATTGTTCATCGTTATTGTGAGAGCAATTGTAAGAAGAACCAACTCATGGTTAAGTGTGTTTGCCTATCCCGTATTTATTACGCTCTCAGAGTATATTATGCTGCAAACATCGCACGATGGCTCCGCTTCAAGTATGGCTTACTCGCAGATGAATTTTTTACCCATTATACAGATCGCGTCCGTTACCGGCATTTTGGGCATTACGTTTATCGTCTCATTTATTCCGTCTGCAATCGCTGTCGGCTGGTATCACTATGAAAATAAAAAACAGTTTAAACCATTAATCGTCACCTCATCATTACTGATAATTTTCGTTTTATTATTTGGTGTGATAAGGCTTTGGGATAACAAACCAGCAAATACAATTAAAGCAGGTATCGTATCATTAAATGAAAAAATATACATCATTTCCAAACGTCCTGATTTTAATAAAGCGCTTGACGTAACCAGGCAATATGCCTCTGCTATAGACAAGCTCGCTGCTGATGGTGCACGCATTGTTGTTATTCCCGAACGTGCATTAAATATAAATGACAGCATCAATGCAGCGACTTTATCTATACTGCGAACAACGGCTATGCAAAATAACGTGTACATCGCTGCGGCATATACCAACTTTAAAGAATCAAAGCCGCGCAACTCTGCTTTAATTATTGATAATACGGGCAGAATATTGGTCGACTACAACAAAATGCATTTCGTTCCTGTGTTGGAAGATTGGTTTACGCCAGGCAATAAAACGGGTTTATTTGCATTCAACAATATGTCCGCAGGTATTGCTATTTGTAAGGATCTCGATTTTCCCGGGACCATTAACCAGTATGGAAAATCAGGTATTGGTTTTATGATAGTGCCTGCCTGGGATTTTGAGATAGACGACTGGATGCATTGTCGCATGGCTGTGTTGCGGGGTGTGGAGAATGGTTTTGCCGAAGTAAGAGCAGCCAGGCAAGGCCGGCTTACCATCAGCGATGCTTATGGAAGAATCTTGAAAGAAACCAGCACTGCCGGGGGCGAAAAAGCTTTCTTAACCGGCGATGTTCCCATTAATCATTTACACACCATTTATTCAAAATATGATGATTGGTTTGGTATTTTTGATTGCATTGCCGCCGGCTGTTTTATTGTCGCCTTACTGTTCCGGCGGCGTGTCCCACGACCAAATCTCTTAAATTAAAGTCACTTCCCGGGAAAACCGTTACCCGGGATTTACCCAAATACGAAATCTGTTTTTCCGATGACACGAACTTCGTTTATGCGTCACCGTCACACTGGTAGTGATGAAACAATTTGACCACTGCATTATGTAAATCCGGGACATCATTTTTTACCAATTCCCATTTCCTGCAATCCTTATTTATTACCGCTCAGCAAAACCGTTGGCTGGTTCTGTTCTTCATTTCCTAATTTCCATTTTAACAGGAAAGGGTATTCATGAGAAAATAAAAATCTATATGGCACAATATTTTATCGAGCTGCCGAACAACAGGCAGGGAAATGTAAAAACAGGAATAAGAAAAAAAGATAAAAAGAAATTTATGGATCTTTTTTTCCCGTCAAAGAAATTGAACAATGAGGAAAAAATTGCTTACATAGTAGAAGTGAGCCCGGTTTATGATTTAAGCGAATACCGTCTTCTAAAAACAAAGAGTGGAATGTGGCTAAACGACGGCGAAGATAAGTGGTTGCAGCACGGAGAGACGGCTTTCAATTTGGCTATTAAAAAAGCCATTGATGAATATGAAAAGCAGAATGGAAAACCTCATCTTGTGTAAAATAACTTCCGGCGGTGCACAACATATTCTAATGGTGATGAAATGTTGTCGGCTCTAATTTTTTATCCTGGCCAGCCGGTCGTAAAGCAAATTAATCTTACTATCCCGCAAATTATTTTCCTCTTCCAACTGACCCATGAAAAGCGTGTTTCTATTTAGCCGGATGAAGCGTTGGTCGATCTCTTTTGAATCTGCCAGCAATTGCTTCAATTGTTGTAAAACAGCAGGAATACTTGCATTGATGAAAGAAGGCATGTTAACCTGTTTTTCAATTTTTTGATAATTAAGATATAGCATTCTTATGTCGGCCATTAAGCGATAATGTTCAAATTCCTCTTTATTTTCTGTGGGTTCTAATCTATACAAAGTCTTTACGGCAACAGCCTGGCTGTCCGCCAATTGCTGTACGGTCATTGGCGATGGAGCAATTACTTCTCCCTGTTTTACTTCATACGGAGTTGTGGTGAGGGCTTCCCAAAAAGAATCCGATTGCTGCGAATTAAATCCATATTGTTGTTTACTATATTCCCTGATGAAGGCAGGAATATCAAGAGGCTTGTCCGTTCGTAAACTTTGCGTATAGGCCTTAAGCAGCATGTTGAAACCTGTTATCGGGTACACGTGCCTGATAGCATAGAGATCTACGATATCATCAGCAGTTTCAAATACGGGAGAATACTGGCCGGAAGTAGACCACGATGTCATGATCATTCCCTTATATCCCAATTGCCTGCAGGCAGGTATAAAATCGCGGATGTTTTTGAAATGTTTCTCCCATTCCGTTATAAAATAATTATCAGGATGGCTGCGAAGGGCTGGTGCACCCCATACTTCAAAACCTGCCTGCATCAGCTTTTCGTGCTCACCAAAGTTATTCATATCCCAGCCATAGTTCCAGTCTATAAAGACGGTTTGCTTTGGCAAAAGCTTTAATGCTTCGGGATGTTTCAGCGCAATGTCGGCCCATAAAACAGGAATTTTTCCCAAGCTGATTACTATGTCGCATAACATTTTGATGTGATCAATATACAATTTTGAAGTGCCTTCAATCGCGGCTTTCTTTCTGCATTTTTCACAATGGCCCAATAAATAAGTTTCATCGCCACCGATATGAAAATATTTTGAAGGATGCGTTGCAGCCAGCTCCGTGAAAAGATCAGTAAACAATTTTTTATCGCCGTCCACTTCCAAAGGACACACCTGCGAATAATCCTTTTGATCTTCCCGCAAATCTTTGTACCGCTCGTTCCTCAGGATGTATTCCACGTGTCCGAAACTTTGCTGCAAAGGAATCACATCAATGCCAAGTTTTCCACAATAACTTATAAATGACTTGATTTCATCTTTAGTATATGCATACCTGTTAGGTATCATCGGGTGAGTCTCAAAAGGATAGGTACCCTCCCACTCCATTATCAATGTATTGATCCCGGATTCACTCAGCGTTTTGGCAAATTTTTTTAAAGCATCCATCTTCATTACCTGTATCCTTAAGTCGAGATGAAAACCTTTCACAACAAAATCATTTTGTTGCGCACATGTTGTTCGAACAAATAAAAACAAAAATGAAATAAAAGTGAGTAATAAAATCCGGTGAATTTTTTTCATGTAATTGTAATTGCTGCTTTTAGAAAATTCTAAGGTAAGGATTACTTCATTCTCTGCCATGTCAACATTGGCGGGATGTTTTCCGGAAAGAGTGTTGCAGGTACCAGAAGAAACAAGAGCCATCGCTTCTATTCAAAAGAACTGCATCGCTTTTTCCAGGAGCCTGACAATATTTATGAAGTCAGCATTTTTGTGCATGCATCAAGTAATAAATGGTTATGGATACGAACAAGACCGAGGTCAGCATTTCCCGCCCGGTTTTTTCCCATTATATTTAATGTTTCAACATTAATTTTACTATTGCATAAAATGAACCACATGAAGCGATTGCTATTAATAATTCTTGTTGCCACCATAACCACTTCGTTTAACAAAAAAGAAATTACCTGGACAGCGATTGGCGACTCTATTACTTATTTAAATGAACACCAGGATGAAACTGCCAACCGTATTACCAAAGGCTACATGACAAGAGTTACAGAAAAATTACCGAATATTCATTACATAAACCAGGGACATAATGGTTGGACATCCGGCGGAATCGCAAAGGAGATAGACAGCCTTGGACTCATTAAAACTGATGTCTATTCTGTATTTCTCGGAACGAATGACTGGTGGGCAGGAAGACCGTTAGGTGCAATTACGGATTATAAAAACAATGCCGGGAATAATACCGTCTTTGGTTCATTTCGCATCATCATTAATAAACTGCGAAGTCTCAATAAAGATGCGAAGATCATTCTTATAACACCCATGCAGCGCCTGGATTTTGTGTACATCAATGATATGAAAAATAATGCATGGGGATCGTATAAAGCGAAGAATGGACAAATGCTTTCGCAATTTGCAGATGCCGTTATTGCCATTGCAAAGTATGAACATTTTGATGTTGTTGATCTCTATTATAAAAGCGGCATGAACTATACAAACCTTGTAAACTATAAGCGTTTGAAAGATCCGAAAACAGGCGTTTACAAAAATTATGTTTACCCTGATTTTATCGGCATTCCGTTTAATCCCGCAACCGACGAGTACCCGTATCCGATAGATGCTATTAATATGACGTTTGATGGTTTGCACCCTTCGGACAAAGGCTTCGGCATTATTGCAAATATGCTGGGAAAAATTATGAAGAATTATTAGAGTTAAGCGCCCACTGACAGTATATTTTTTGCCATGCAAATAACGCAACTGGCTAAATAATATCACCGCCACGCCAACTTATCATTCCTTTTTCTTCAGCACCAACGCAGTTCTGTTGGTAAGATATATACTTAGAAACTGGTACTCATCCGTTGGATAATCTATGGTGTCATCCACCCTTTCAAATCCCCCGAATTCCTTTTTATCTGAATTAAGTATTATGGTATAGGTGCCTTCTTCCGGCGCCCATAATTTATAACCAAAAATGGAATTGTCAGTGCTGAAATTAAAAACGAAAATGAGTTTATTCTTTTCAAAAACGATCACCTTATTCGTGGTATCCATGTTAAGTTGTCTTGCCGGCGATGCGCTTAGTATGTTATATTCTTTTACCATTGCAAGCATTGCTTTATCCCAGTTGGCAAGGTATTTATATTTGAGATCTTCCCTGTCTGCCAGCGACCACTGCCTTCTTGCATATTGATGGCTCCAGTTATTTCCTTCCCTTGGAAAATCAACCCATTCAGGATGTCCGAATTCATTACCGATAAAATTAAGGTAGCCTTCGCCGCCCAGGCTAATGGTTACCAGGCGAATCATTTTATGCAGCGCTATGCCACGGTCAATAACGAGATTAGGGTCATGTAACCTGCATTTGAAAATACATTTCTTTATCCATGAGCCAGAATGCAATTGTTTTATCTCCTACCAGCGCCTGGTCATGAGATTCGGCATAGGCAATCGTTTTTTCTCCGGCCCTGCGGTTGATCAATATATTCCACATTTCATGTATATCCCAGTCTTCATCAGTTTTCTCTTTAAGTGTTTTTATCCAGTAGTCCGGTAAACCCATACCCAGCCTGAAATCAAATCCTACTCCTCCTTCTTCAGGCTTACGGCACAAGCCCGGCATGCCACTTACATCTTCGGCAATCGAAACAGAATCCTGCTTAAATTCATGTATAACGTCATTGGCTAGTTGCAAATAAGTAACGGCATCCCAATCTACCTCGTAAAAATATTTATCATAATGGTCAAACGAAGTATGCCCATGATGAAAATAGAGCATGGAAGTAACTCCATCAAAACGATAGCCATCAAAATGAAATTCTTCGAGCCAATACCTTACATTGGAAAGAAGGAATTTTTTTACTTCCCATTTTCCATAGTCAAATAATTTCGAATCCCATCCTTCATGATAACCTCTTCCGCCCGCGATGAAAATACTGGCTGTCGGACCCGTCAAATTCATTCAGTCCTTCTGCAAAATTTTTCACTGCATGAGAGTGAACAATATCCATAATGACGGTTATTCCCATACTATGTGCCTTGTTCACGAGGTATTTCAAATCTTCGGGTGTGCCAAACCGTGAGGAAGGTGCAAAAAAATTGGAAACATGATAACCGAACGATCCATAATAAGGATGTTCCATTATTGCCATCATTTGTATGGCATTGTATCCGCCGTTCTTTTATTCTTGGTAATATATTATCTGCAAATTCCCGGTAAGTGCCTACGCCTTCAAATTCCTGCGCCATACCTACATGACATTCATAAATGATGGGTTGTTCGATTGCTTTCGGCAGGACTAAATGTATTGTCGGTCCATTCGAAAGGCTCCGGGAACCACAGTTGACCCGAGAAGTCGTAAGTCTGCGGGTCCTGTATTACTTTGCGCATATAAGCCGGTATCCTGTCGTGTGAACCATTGCCGGCCTGCACATGCACTTTAATTTTGCTGCCATGTATAAAAGTGGATTTATATTCTTCGTATGGAAGAAATATTTCCCAATCGCCGTTTTTATTTCTTTCCAGCGGATGCGAGTACCTGTCCCACCCGTTGAAATCACCGGTCAAAAAAAGATGATGTGCATTGGGCGCCCATTCCCGGTAAGTCCAGCCGTTTTTTATCACTATCGAAATTTACTCCATAATAATAATGTCCTTTGGCAAAGTTGAGTAAGCTTCCTTCTGCTTCTTCAATTTCATTTCGGGCTCTTAGATATCGCTGGTAGCGTTTAGCCACATCATGCGCATAGGGTGATAACCAGGGATCTTCTTTTACTATTGAGAGCATTTCTGTATTCAAAGTATTCTTTTTAGTTGTTCCAAGTTAACACCTTTTGACGCCGTATACAATCTTTTTTGCAAGCACAATCACTTATCCATTTTAATGTTAACATTAATTCCTGCGGCCATATAAGAATAGCTGAAGATACACGGTACTGATCGGGCATTTAATCTGCAGCCAACAGGTCGCAGAATTAAATACTGGTTTGCCAATTTTGTTGTGAAGCGACTATCCATCGCAGGGCGAGGTGAATGCAGTGTGTTGTATATTGTGCTATGGCAAAACCGGTCACCATATATCATTTGGGAAGTTCATTATTAGTTTACGCGATTTTCCTGCTCATCGTGGCTGCGCAACCGTTAGTAAGCAAGGCGCAATCTGAACCTTCAAAATGGAAAAACGCGGGGGATAGTCTTGTAATTGTCCATAGTCACCTGAGTCGTTGGCATGCATATGGAGGCTTACACCTATCCAGCGATGCGGAGCTATACTACGCCGGGCCATCTTTCCAGGCTGGCGTCGATTATAATTTAACGCGGCGATTGGCGTTTAGCACATACGTCCATTATTTCCACGCGAGTGCAGATCTAAGAGATAATACCGGAACCAATGAAAAAGGACGATTAAGGACTTTTACATCAGCATTACTTGTTCAAATAAATGCGGGCCCCGGGTGGTAC
>CAVWQJ010000032.1:0-57526 GCA_963756945.1 uncultured Chitinophagaceae bacterium
TATGTTTATGCAGCAGCTTGTTCGACTTCAGTTAGTATTGATAATGCCTGAGAGAATGCATTGGTGGGGCATGGCACGGATTGATACCATGAGTAAATTCAAAGATGAATCCTTAGCACTTATTCGTGAGGCGGGTTGTAAAATAATTTTTTTCGGGGCGGAAAGTGGCAACGATAAAGTTTTGCATCAACTCGATAAGGGAGGCACACAAACGGGTGAGCAGATTTTAGAGTTTGCTGGAAGATTGAAAAAATTTGATATCATTCCTGAATATTCATTTGTGTTAGGAACTCCTGCACCTTCGGAAGAAGAAGTAATGGCGCAAATAGACTTCGACATTAACTTTATTAAGAAAGTAAAGGCTATAAATCCTTCGACCGAAATCGTTTTATATACTTATAGTCCTGTGCCAACAGAAGGTTCTGATTTATTTAATGAGGTAATGGCTACCGGTTTCGAGTACCCGAAGAAACTTGAAGATTGGGTAAGCCCGCAGTGGGAGCGATTTGATCTGCGTAAAAACCCATTGACTCCATGGCTTACGTCTGAAATGATTGCTAAGATCAGGAATTTTGAAACTGTGTTGAATGGATACTATCCAACAGTGTCGGATATACGATTGAATAATGTGAAACGATCCATGATCAGGTTAGTTGCAGGTCTTCGTTACAAAATAAATTTTTATCAGTTTCCATACGAAATAAAACTGCTGCAAAGAATCTGGAAATATCGCCAGCCGGAAATCCAGGGCTTTTAAAAATAAATTATGATACTTGCATAATCTAAAAATTATAAAAGGATTCTTACCGCTACAGGAGGCTTCAATTGAAGACCGGTTTAATGAATTGTATATTGCCTTACGGTTAAAAGAAGAGAGAATATACAGTGATAAAGAATTAACGTTACTTCCAAAAGTGTTGCCTGGTCACCGGCATTTTAAAGAATGGAATGTGCGCAGGCATAGCTCGGATAAATTGTTACAGTATATCAGGAGGAAAGGCCATATCTGTAATATACTGGAAATAGGCTGTGGCAATGGATGGCTTTCGGCTAAGTTAGCAACGGTTGCAAGAGGAAACGTTACCGGTATTGATATTAATATAGTTGAGTTGGAACAGGCACGAAAAGTTTTTGCAAAAGTCCCCAACTTGCGATTTATGCATGGTGATATCCGATCCGGTATGTTGCAGGATCAAAGGTATGACCTCATTGTCTTTGCCGCATCCATTCAATATTTTCCTTCGCTTGATGAGATACTAAAAGTTGCCTTGCGCCACTTAACGCTGCAGGGAGAAATACACATTCTTGATAGCCCACTTTATCGATTTAATGAAATTGCAGAAGCCAGGCAAAGAAGCAAAAAATATTATACTGAAACCGGATTTCGCGAAATGTCAGCGTACTATTTTCATCATAGTATTGAAGATCTGAGGCCTTTCAGTTTTTCTATATTGTATAATCCTCACACATTGAATAACAAATTGATGTTTCATAAAAATCCATTTCATTGGGTAGTTGTAAAAAACTCTTATTTCTAAAATGCTAAACCAGTCCTTAACCGATATCTATAAACGCTATGCAACTTTGCGGACTCATCATATAAAGGCTTTACCTATTGCTATATTAATGCCACACAGTGCATGTAACTGCCGCTGTATAATGTGCGATATATGGAAAGGCAATCGTAATTTAAAACAACTCACAGAAGATGATATTACCGGCCTTTTGAATTCTTTTCAACAATTGGGTACAAGACTGGTGCTTATGTCGGGCGGAGAAGCATTACTTAATCCTGGCTTTTTCAGGTTTTGTGAAATATTGAAAAACAAAATATTAAAGTAAACTTACTGTCAACCGGGTTAACACTTAAAAAGAATGCGTCGCAAATTGTAAAGTATGTGAATGAAGTAATTGTATCCCTTGATGGTGATGAACTAACGCATGACCGTATACGAAATATACCTGGTGCATTCAATAAACTGCGTGAGGGCATAGCGGCGATCAGGCTGATAGATCCTTCTTATAAAATAACAGCACGAACTGTAATACACCGGCTCAATTATAGTAAATGGCCTGATATTATTGAAGCTGCTAAAGACCTTGAATTAGACCAAATCAGTTTTCTTCCTGCAGATGTAAGCAGCCATGCTTTCAACCGTGAGATGGCGTGGGATGAAAACAGGCAACAGGAAATTCTTTTGTCGTTTGAAGATTTACCCAAATTAAAAACCATCCTTGAAAAATTACTAACTGTGTATGCAAAAGAATTTGAAAATAATTTTATTGCAGAATCCCGCGGCAAGGCCTGGAATATTTACAAATATTATGCGGCGTATTATGGTCTCTGCTCTTTCCCCTATAAGAAATGCAATGCGCCGTGGGTATCTACCGTAATAGAAGCAGACGGAACAGTGCGACCATGTTTTTTTCATGAGCCGATGGGAAACATCAGGTCAGAAAAGTTAACTATTATTTTAAACAACCGGCATGCAATTAATTTTAGAAAGAAACTCGATGTAAATGAAGATGAAACCTGCAGGAAGTGCGTTTGTTACTTACATCTCTGCACCAGGAAATAGATCTATAAAGAATATGAATAATAAAATACTTTTTTCTCATTCTTATTTTTTGCGTTTCGATCCGAAGCAATGGTCAACAGGGCAACCTTATGCTCCTTTGGGAACATTATACGCTGCATCCCTGATGCGGGAGAATGGTTATAGTGTTTCATTATTCGACACGATGTTTGCCCAAACACCTGAAGAAGTTAGCTATGCATCTTGAAAAGAATCGCCGGATTTCTTTGTGATTTATGATGATGGGTTTAATTATCTCACAAAGATGTGCCTTACCAATATGCGTGAAGCTGCATTTAAAATGATTCGCACTGCAAAAGAAAAAGGATGCACTGTTATTGTTTCCGGTTCTGATGCAACTGACCGCATGAAATGTATTTAGAAGAAGGTGCGGATTTTATTTTATGGGTGAAGCGGAATTAACTTTGCTAGAACTTATCAATGCTTTAAAAAAAGACCACCAGGATTTTTTCAATATCCCCGGGCTCGCATTTCATATAATAATAATTCTGTAGTAAAAACAGCCAAAAGAAATGTGATGAAGGAACTCGATGAACTTCCTTTTCCCGCATGGGATATTATCGATGTGACGCCATACCGCGAATCGTGGATGAAACATGCGGGTTATTTTTCTTTGAATATGGCTACAACAAGAGGTTGCCCTTTTAAATGTAACTGGTGTGCCAAACCGATTTATGGCAACCGCTACAATGTCCCGTTCTCCGCAAAATGTAGTGGATGAATTAAAGATGCTGAAAGAGAAATTCGAGTTCGATCATATCTGGTTTTGTGATGATATTTTTGGATTGAAACCCGGATGGGTAAATGAATTTGCCGATATTCGTTGAAAAAGAACGCTTGCAATTTAGATTTAAGATGCAGGGAAGAGTTGATCTTTTATTGCAGGAAAATAATATTGAAGATCTGGCCAGAGCTGGTTGCGAAAATATATGGATGGGTGCAGAAAGCGGTTCACAAAAAATCCTTGATGCGATGGATAAAGGAACCACTGTTAAACAGATTTTTGAAGCAACGCGGCTACTGAAAAAAAATAATATTAAACCTTCATTCTTTATACAATTTGGATACCCCGGTGAAACAAAAGAGGATATTGACAAAACTATTTCAATGATCAATGACATTGTTGCCTTATGAGATCGGCATCTCCGTTTCTTATCCTTTACCCGGAACTGTTTTTTATGAAAAAGTAAAAGAAGAATTGAAGGAAAAAACAAACTGGACCGATTCGGATGAAATGGCTTTGATGTTTCGAAACACGTACCATCCGGCTTTTTATAAGCAACTGCATAGGTATGTTCACAAAAGTTATCGCATGCACCTGGCTTTTGAAAACTGGAAGCAATTATTGGCACATCCTATAAAAAGCAACTTAAACACTTTGAAGAAGGCATTGTCAGCTCTCTATTATATGCCGGCATCTTTTATTGAAAAAAGAAAATTATATCAACTCGAAAAAGTATAATGCATATCGCTTATTCAAATACAAATGAAAAATTAGCTGCCACCGCCTTCTCATCGCAGTCAATAATTTTTGATCAGTTATATGCTGATAATAAAATTGTGCAGTATAAGAGAGAAAGGGTAAGAGCGCATATAAAAAAATATATCCAGGCAGGGGATCGTGTACTTGAATTGAACAGTGGAACGGGCCAGGATGCCATATGGCTCGCACAACAAAATTGCCTGGTCCATGCAACAGACATTGCGGGAGGAATGCTTGAAGTATTGCAGGAGAAAATTCTGGAAGAAGGCCTTGATAGTTTTGTGACCAATGAATTGTGTTCTTTCACAGATTTGAAAAACTTACAGGATAAGGGTCCTTATGATATGATCTTTTCCAATTTTGCCGGATTAAATTGTACTGATAAACTGAATGAAGTTCTTGCGTCATTTTCTGCATTGCTCAAATCAAAAGGGATTGTTACACTGGTGCTATTACCGAAATTTTGCCTTTGGGAATTTTTATTACTTTTTAAAGGAAACTTCAAAACGGCTACACGTCGCTTCTTTAGCCGTAAAGGCAGAAGTGCTCGTGTAGAAGATTCTTATTTTAAGTGTTGGTATTATAATCCATCCTTCATAACGGATAGGTTAAACGCTGAATTTAAACTTCTGAGTATTGAAGGACTTTGCGCTATTGTTCCGCCTTCCTATATAGAGAATTTTGGAGATAAACATTCAAAGCTTTTTGCTTTTTTGAAAGAAAGGGAAGACAAGTGGAAAAGTAAATGGCCGTGGAAATATATTGGCGACTATTATATAATTTCACTTCAAAAGAAATAAATTGTCATCAAGGTCTTTCGGTAAATTTCAACTTAATTATTTATATACTTATACCTGTTGGCCATTTCGTTTCAACCAAATCCTTAGCCCTGTTTTCATACTTTTGCAGAAACTTCTCCTGAAAATTTTTTGGGTCCGGTTTTGAAAAATGCCTGTTTACCATCATGCCAACTTCTAAATTTTTGGCGTTGAGCTTTCCTTTTGCAGTTTTCTTTTTCCAGCGTTTATCCGTTACCGTCATTAGCCATTTATCGATAACGTCTCCTGCTTTTGAATTGAATATTTTCTCAATGCATTTGCAAATAAAACTTTTTTCTAGTTTTATTTCTATATCAGCATTTGACGGCATTCTGTATGCAGGAAAATAGTCATCCGTCCAGCTATTTGCTTCCATGAACTTATTAAATTGTATTAAACCTTCCATCGGCAGCAGGGTGATAATTTCCATAGCTGTAAAAATATTTTTTTCCGGTATTTCCAGCCCCAATTCATCGACATAGTAATTCATACAGAACCAATGTTGCTTACCACTTATATAGGTAAGCTTTTTAAACAGGTGCATCAATGTGCGGGCAATCCACAAGCGATTAGCTTTTGTAATTATAAAAAAATCAATGTCTGTTTTATTATCAGCATAATGTTTGGATAGTGAACCGGATACGGCGACAGTTTCTACAAATGGAAATCGGCTAATTAGTTTTGCAGCTTTCTTTGCAATTGCTATTTGTTTTTCAGCCATTTGGTTTCCTTTGCGTCTTTTATCGGCCAGGCTGAGTTTGTTTTGTAAAGAATAATAGTCATCTAATTTAAAAATGATTTTATCCCTGGCTAACTCATTCAATGTTTCGTCAATGTCCGACTGACAATAAGGATTGCCGGCAAAAGAACAGATGTCTGCATTGGTAAGAGGATAACCAAAGTAATCAAAATAACCTAGTATTTTTAATATGTCCCGGTTAATGGTATTCAAAGGAGGTTAATTATTTATGACCAGTTTGACCGCTTTTTTATGTTGCTTTACAAGACTGCTTAATTTTTGGTATTTTAAAAAAGATTGATTTGCTGTTTGCTTTGCTATAACAAACCCATAATAACCATCTAAAAATCCGAGCCGTAAAAAGTATCCATGAATAAATGACCACGCAGGGCTCAGAACAATTTTTAACCAGTGTTTCTTTAATCCCGCTTCATATAATGAATGAGCAGCGATGGTACTTAATTCTTCATTTCTTTGTACATGCTCCTCAAAAGTATCGTAAGCATAATGTATAATATCGCCTTTTAAAAAATGTACTTTTATGCCCTCTTTCAATTTCACTTTATCATGGGGATTCATTCCTCCCCACAATCCTATGCGTTTATCAAATAGCCGCACTTTTCTATTCGGATACCATAAGCCATGATTGATAAATTTCCCGCAATATTTATTGTACCGGTTCATAAAATAGGCACGATGTCTAAAAGAAAACTTTTCCCGTAAAATTGAGTTAACCAGCTTCTCGCTTAAGATTTCATCTGCATCAAGGCTCAAAACATAATTGTGGGTGGTTAGTTTGAGTGCTTTATTTTTCTGTTCAACATATCCCGAAAAAATTCCCTGTTTAACTATTGCTCCTTTCTCACGGGCGATGTCAATTGTTCTATCTGTTGAGTACGAATCTAAAACAACAATTTCATCAGCAACCTGCCAGAGAGAGTCAATGCACCGACCGATGTTATGTTCTTCGTTACATGTAATAATCATTGCCGATATCTTTTCCATAGTAATAATCGTAAATGTTTTAAAAGAATAAACGTTTCAAGATAATAGCAGGTTGCCTCCGTATATCTTTCATTTGCTGATACGTAAATTTTTATTTGAACCGGTCAATAAAAAAAATGAAAAAAAGAACCCATAAAATAAAACGCCCTTGCTTACGGCAAGCATATTCTCAGAAAGAGATACAATTAAAAGAATAACCAGGAATGACAGCAATAAGAAATCCTTTTGTTTTATAGCGATTCGTAACCCGTAATAAAACAGATACAGGTATATCATCAAACCAATCAATCCTGCAGTTAACAAGAAACTTAGAAATTGATTGTGCGCATTTAATCCTAATAAATACGACCTGTAAAATTTATTTTCAAAATAAGAGTCTTTTAAAACAAACTTCTCCGACCCCGTTCCATAGCCAAGTACAGGCGATTTTTGAATCAGGCGGCACTCCAAATTCCATCTTGCCATACGCGACTCCGTTAGATCGCCCGGGTCACGATATTCAGATAGATCATTTTCTAGATCATAAATGTATCGTTTCTTTAAAGTAGTGACTTGCATTATTATAGCAAAAATTAAGACAGTGAATGATAAAGCGCTGAGGAAAAAGATCAGCCTTTTTTTGCCCTGTAGAACAAAAAGCGGTACTATAAACACTATGATAATTAGAGCGGCAATAATAGTAGCCCTTGACGAAAGTTGAACCAGGCCAACAAACAGAATTAAGGAGTATACAATATATTTTCCTTTCTTAAAACCTGCGCTGCGAAAGAATAGCAAAAGAAAAATGCAAACCGAGAGAATCACATACATAGAAAAATAAGTAGCATGCAGTCCAATAGGTGCCGTGAAATTTTGATTGATAAATGCTCTTTTGAAAATAGATGCTAACGGTAAATTGAAATAAAGGATGACCTTAAAAGCTTCAACGTACAGATACAACACAGTGGCGGTACAAGTGAGGGCAAAAATTTCCATCAACTGCAACTTATATTTAGAAATGTTTAAGTTGGTAATAGAAAGAAAAATGGGGAATAACAGGATGGCTAATTGTTGAAAGCTGTCTTTCAGACCCTCAGATTTATAGTTGCTATAAATGATAGCAGATATACTCAATAAAAATACGGATGCCACAATCCATACATTTTTATTTTTTAGTTGCTGCAGGTTTTCAATTTTCAAATGGATAAGGGTGTGTATGCAAAAAACAATCAGCAACCATTCACTAAAAAATCGGTCGAAAGGCAAGGCAATGAGAAAAGCAGCAATTAAAACATAGCTGATCTTATTTGCCTGGCAATCATCTATAATAAATAGTTTTTTCATGTATGTGAATGGATGTAACAATCAATTATAAATTCGTTGTATTGGTCTATAATATCGGGCCAGTTATAGGTACTTTCAATTTTTAAGAAATTATTTTTAACCATTTCTTTTTCTTTTTCGTTGCGGTTTACAGATTCAACTAAGTACTCAACATCATTTGCGGTTTCAAAATAATAGGCATCTTTTTGCAATACAGCATGATTGAATTCATTCTCATGCGCTGCTATTAAAGCACCGCTGCCCATTGCTTCCAGTAACGAAGGATTTGTGCCACCAACTGTATGACCGTGGAAATAGAGATGTGAAAAATATTTTAGTGTATGCGTTACAGTTCTATCATACACTGCTCCCGCAAAAAGTATTCGTTTATCTTCCTTAAATTTTCTCACAAGCCTTTGTCCAAATGAATTATCTGTTCCGCCAATTACAAGAAACTTTCTTTTTGAAGAGCTCATGTAAAATCCATTCAGGATAGTTTCGATATTATTTTCCGGTTCCATCCTCGCCATCAATAAATAATATTCTTTGGTGGAAACATGATAAGGCGCCAGTAATTCCTGATCATTCAAGTTGGAAATTTCGCTTCCATACGGGATATATTTACAATTAATATTAAATTTTTTTTGCAGGTAGTTTTGAATGACTATTGAGTCTGCTATAAAAAAATTGCTGGATTGAATTGCCCATTTTTCGGCCTGTTTCAGAAATTGCTTTGTAAGGAAATTATATTTTGCCCGCTTCCATTCTAGTCCATCCATATTAGAAATGATGGCAGTTTCTTTTGGAAAGAATCGCCCCCAGATTGTATTGCTCGTGTATCCCAGAAATAAAATAACATCAAAACTTTTCCTGTGCAGATCTTTTATACAATTCAGGTCGTATACAAATTGTCCTGCCGTACCTAACAGGTATTCGGGGTCATAACAATGCATGATGTGTACGCCATGAAAACTTTTATTTTGGTACGGATGATTGTGCGAATTATATACGGTAACATCGTGTCCTTTGTCAACCAGACCGACCGATAGATATTCAGCCATCTGTTCGAAACCGCCATAATGATTGGGGATTCCACGGCAACCCGCTATAGCAATTTTTAGTTTCATATTGTTACTATTGTTTTATATGCTTCATAGGTTTTTGTGGCCGCACTTTGCCAGGTGAAATTGCCGCGTATCTGCTGTTGTAACATCGTGCATACGATACCGTTACTGGCGCTGGAAATTGCTTCCCTGATGGATGCTGGCGAGGATGGATCGCAATAAAATGCATGATTTTGAAAATATTCCGAAGCGTAACCCTTATTGGTGATTACTACGTTGCAACCCATCGCTGCTGCTTCTAGTGAAGAGAGACCACAGGTTTCAAACCAACTAGGAAGAATGTGGACCTTTGCTTTTTGATAATAAGGTATTAATTTTTCTTGCGGAATATGATTTATAAAATGAATATTATTCGCTGCAAGACTGCGACATTCGTTGTAATATTTTTTTTGATTGATGGCAGGCTTGCCAATAATATAAAGTTGGTACTCTGTGTTATTTAATGCCAGTATTAAATTTTTTTGATTTTTTAATCCTTCTATCCGGGCGACAGATATCACCATGCGGTTATCTTTTTTATAATCGGGTGTGTCCTGGAATAAGCCCGGCTCAATACCGTTAGGTATTATATAATACGGTGGTGTTATTTCATAAGAACGAGCTAACTGGCCGTATTCCATTTCTGAATTAGGCAGTGTCAGTGCGGCTTTCCTTAATATGTATTTTATACTATTGCGTTGGCCTTTCACCAGGTAAGCAGAACCGGGCAGGCGCTGTTGTCTTTTGGCCCATCTTGCAATTGTTTTTAGATATTCAATCTGGTCGGTCGAAAAATATCGAAATATTTTACCCGAAATTCCTTTGCGATATTGCTTATCAAATTCTGAATAGTCGATTAATAAGGGCGTTACAACGAAGGGCTTTTTAGATTTTCGAATATGCGACAGAATATCAGAGGGCCGCACAAGGCTGAAGAAATGCAACAGGTCATATTCTTCGCAATTAATTTGATCACTCGTGAGCTTTATGTCAACTATTACATTTAGTTTCCGCAAGTATTTTGCAGTGTTTAATACCTGGAGCGTGTCACCGCCGCCCGAGGAAAAAAGAGAAGATCGTGTTATGAATGCTACTTTCATGTACTCGTAAATTTTGGAAGAAGCATTTTATGGATACGGCTTATAAAGGAGGCAGGAAAGTAGCTAAGCAGGAATAATCCGTAGTTGTTTAGCCTGAAGGGATGAATGCGGATGGCTTTTGACAAAGAGGCTCTTGCTTTCTTCGGTTGATGATTATTAACTAAATATTTTTTGCCGCATAATGAATAATAAGCGCTTTCCTTTATTTTTTTTACATCCTGGCTTTTAATAATATTATATAAAATATCTCCTTCCTGTTTTGTAATGACACCGCGGAAAATAATTTCGCGTTTCAATTTCCTGAACTGACGTCCGCGCATTTTTTCGTCTATGGTAGAAGAATAAGGATTAAAGCGAACCTTTATTAATGGTTGCCGGAGATTGCAAAACTTTCCATATCGATGTAAGCGAACCCAGAGAAAATAGTCCTCAAAATTGTGAGCATACAAGGAATAACCACCAGCGCCTAATACTGCATCTTTCCGGTACATTACAGACGAATGAATAAAAGGACAATAGTTATTTATTTTTTTTAAAATTTGTTCATTCGTATGCCCGATGCATTTAAAATGAAAAAGATGTTCACCGCTTTCGGAAATATATTCAGCATCGCCACCTGTTAAAATATAGTCGGGATGAGTTTCTAAAAAATCAAATTGAACTTCAAAACGTTCCGGAAAGCAAACATCATCTGCATCAAACCTGGCTATATATTCAGTCTTTGCATGTACCAGGCCTGTATTGAGAGCTGCTGCTATGCCCTTATTCAATTCATGATTAATTAAAATAATTCTTGAATCGGTAAACGAAGAAATAACTTCCAGTGTATTATCTGTTGAGCCATCATTTATGATTATTAATTCGAAGTCCGAAAACGTTTGAGCCAAAACAGAATTGACCGCTTCCTTTATATATTTTCCTGCATTGTATGCCGGCATTACTACTGATATTTTTACCTGGCTGTTATTCATTCTGTAGTTCTCTTTCTTTTAAATTCAGAAACGTTAACAGTTCAAAAAAAATCACAATGGATAATTGCTCAAACCAATAATCAAAAAAGAAAATGCCTGAGAGTATGATAATCAATGGCATTCCAAAAGAGAGGTATCGGAATTTTTTTAAAAAAAATCCGACGTAAAAAATAAAGTAAACAATCAAGCCTAACATTCCATATTCAGTTATGAGTTGCTCATAAACTGAGGCAGGACTATTTATAGCAGAATGATATCCATCGGCCTTGCTAAAATAATAGAGGTATGTATCGAGATGATTTCGAAGAAATGCATTATTAATGTATTTATATTTTGATGGCCACGATCCCGCGATTTTCAACCCGGAAGTTTTGAATGCAAGTTTGGACGAGAAATTGCCAATTCCGGTGCCAGCAACTGCCTGCGTTGGGTGTTTTGACAGGTAGTTAAAAGTTTGTTGCCATGCAATTATTTTTCCGGGAAGTCGTGTATGATATGCCGTGTCTGATGACATTGGCAAAACCCCGGAATGGCTATTTATAAATTGATGCACATTTTCTTCCACTAGTGTGGTAAAAGATTTATGCTGAAACTCCGGGCCGTTAATATCATCAGAAGGGATGGCAATTTTTAGGTTATTCGTTGCCGTTACATTGCTTATGAATGTGAGTTTTTTTCGATTAATGGCTGAGATGCTATCAAGATACAGCGTTGCGATTTTTTGTTTCCTTTCTTCCGGAGTGAGCGTACCGTCGGTTCTGTCTTCAATTGCAATCGGATTTACAGCCAGAGTTTTGGAGGGCTCATTAAAAAAATTCTTTAGCGTATTGGCGACGTACTGGTTGTTTTGCGGAGAAATCTTGGCCACAAAAATAACAAGGAAGAACAGGCAGATGAGAATGAGACTTTTTTGATCCTTATCGCTCTGAAAAATGAAAACGAATATCAAAGCTGCGGACAATACCAGGTTAGTGATATTGCTGCCCGTAAGCAGAAGAATGATCATGCATAAAAAGGCCATGAGAGCCTTCTTGTGGCTTAAAAAATAGATAACGCCAAAGCTGTTTAGGACAGCATTGGTAGTAGATGTATCGAAAGAAATGCCTCTAATGTAATCCCCCGTTCCAATAAAATATTTCTGATATTCTCCCTGGTAGAGATAAGGATTAATGGTTCCAGTTTCGGCTATAATTATCAATAGCGTTCCTAAAGAACTTATTGCATTGACTATGAAAAATGCAGAAATGGTTCGTTGAATAATTTGTGGATTATGAAGGTCAACAGACAATTTTACCTGGTGAATTGCAAGGATGCTAAGTATCCAGAAACCAATTCCCGTGATTACGACGATGCCATAGTTAAGGCTTTTGGTTCCCGGTATTATGAAGTAGTCAAGAATACCAATGCCAATAACAAATAAATAGAAGAGAGGCAGCCTTGAATTGCGGAGTCGAAAGCCAAATTTAAAATCGGCCCGGAAAATATAGATCAATATTATCGCCGCAAGTTTTACAACGAGCTTCACATCTAAAAAAAGTAAGAGGAAAACAAGGAGTTTCCAGTCAATGGCAGTAATTGCTTGCTTACTTTTCGCTACGAGTGTTTTGAGAATCAACCGATGAGTTTTTGAAACCTTTAGATTTGATATGATTATTCTTTTCGAAATTCTAAACGTGACATCATTGAGGGAGGTTGCCAGCTAAAATTCAGTAATGTGTTTTACGTGAGACCGGTCTCGTAAAATAATTTGGCGGGTAATTGTTAACAAAAAAACGAAGAATGCAATTGAAACGAAAAGAGCGGCGAGGGTGTCAGCAATAAATTGATTAGCCAATATTCCGCTAACAAGCGCAACTAAGGGGCAAATTAAAATAGCATAATCATTTTTCCTGAAGCTATCAATGTTCGTTTTTATCCTGAACAAAAAAAATTGAGTTGCTACAGCGAGCAAATATCCTATAGCAGCGCCCTCTCCGCCAAAGCCGGGAATTAAGATGATGTCAATAATGACATTCACTAAAAAAGTATACAGGAAGATGTAGAAAATCATTTTAAGTTTTCCCTTCGCAAAATTGACAGTCCACAAAAAGTTATTGGCGTATATAAAGGGCATGCAGGTCGACAAAATAAAAATGGTATTACGGTTCACGCTGCCATATTTATTATGTGTGATATGATCTATAACGGGCACCCAAAGAATATTTAGCATTAATGCAACAAGGGAAGAGATGATCATTTCGAATCTGAATAAAATTGTAAGCACACTTTGCTTTGCCGCAAGATCAGGCGGAGAAGGGGAGTGGAATATTCTTGTAAATCGGGGAATTAAAATTGGTGCTATTACAAGTAATGGTAATGATGCAACTTCAAACACTTTAAACGCAAAACTATATTCGGCAAGTGCAATATTGGAAGCAAGGATGCCGAGAAATATCCAATCGAATCGTGCAATAGCGGAAGTGAAAATAACCACACCAGCCTGTGGGAGAGATTCCTTTACGAGATTAAAATATTTGGTTTTACTAACGGTTACGGTTAAAGGTATTTTTAGTATTATTTTGCTTAATACAAGTGAAAGAATGAACTCAGCAATATCACCGCTGATAAAAATGATAACTACAAGAGATAGCGAAAGATTACTCAAAAAAGCAAATACAATTAAAAGAATGCCTCTCACTATATTAGAACAAACGGACATGTAAAGCAATAGACCTGAATTTTTCAAGGCCATTTGCCAGTTGCTTAAATGGGGAAGCAAAAAAAATCATCAGTTTGCCCAATCCCAAGAAAAAGCAGTAACTGGTGATGAAACCCCGGAAAAATAAAATAAACCAGCAATAATGCTAAATAGAAAAGACAACCGGTAAGCATTACATGAAGGAAATAGACGGATAATATTATTTGGGGACTGATTCCTTCTGCTATTTTCTTCACAACCAGTTGGTCAATACCCAAAGAAAGTATGCTGAATGCAGTAAGCAAGATTGCGAGTGACCAATTAATTTCGCCAAAATCATTTTTTGAAAAAAAGACAGACAGGACATAAAAAATTACCAGTCCGCAAACCTGGTTGATTATTATCTGCAACGTATTAGCAGATAAATCTTTTAATAATTTCCCTTTCATAATTTATGAAAACGGCTTTCTTGTAAGAAAGCCGTTAAATTTATTTTCAAAGGGATTTTTGGTTTTTGAAATGCGGGTAAAAAGATATAATAATTTTTACCTCTATTAATACTTTTCTTAAAATTACTTTCTAAAGGGTTTCACTGCTACGGTAAACAGAACACCTGCACTATTTAATTTTACTTTGCCTGCACCCACTCCACTTAAAGGTATTTTCAGGTATGGCTCTACAAGTAAAGAAACTGATTTACTGAACCTATACTTATATCCTCCGGAAAGATCAAGTACTGAAAAGTAATGCTGATTTTGATCTGATATAGCGGGTCGTGCTACCGTTGTATCCCACGAGGGATATTTATAATAATATTTGTACTCTTCTCTTTTCATCAAATATGAAGAAAGTCCGCCAGAGGCGAACCATTCATGATGGTTGGCTTTCGCAAAATGATAACTCACGGTTAGGGGTATCTCATAAACTTTACAGTTAGCATTAATATTATACAAATAATTATAGTTTGCAGTCCAGGTGGAGGAATGATATTCATTTTTACTAGCAGAGTAAATTTTATTACCAATGTAAAATCCGGTCCGTAAAGTAAACCTGTTTGATAAATCATAGCTCAGGCCTGCCCCATAAGAAACAGATATTTTTCCTGCCTCGCTAACAGTTACGCCACTTACGTCTGCCCCGGTGCTAATATTTATTCCGAAATTATTTTTAAAGCTTTTGTCAATTTTCGTCTGCCTGTTAGCACCTTTTGATTCTTTCTGATTTTCCGCTTTCACGACCTGGTTATTTTTCGAGCTATCCTGATCGTTAGTTGCAGAAATCTTATTAACAACGTCACTGGTTGCGGGCTCTAGCGATACATAATTATTTGACATTTCCGGTGTAGCCGATGATTTATTGTCGTAAGTCAAAGGGGTGGTTTCTGTAGTTGCATTTTCGACATTTGCATTGCTTGTTTCATCTTTGTTAATTCTAATTTTTCTATTGCTACTTTTATTTTTTGCAGAACTTTCCTGATTTGTGTTGATGGCGTCCACACCTGCAGTAATTAGCTTTTGTTGTTGCGCAATAACATTTTTACTTACGGGTGATATACTAGCATCGTTGGTATTACTATTGTCACTATTGTTGAGAGGATTACTTGCCGGCGATTCGGTCTTTTTATGATCGGCTTTCAGACTATTTCCTGAAGTCGCATTTGAAAGAAATGCAGATGGACTTTTTTCTTCATGTGGATAAAAAATAAAAAATAGCCCTGCACAAACCATAGCTGCAAAAAGAAGGAAGAAAAATATCCTTCTTCTGTCCTTTTTTTGAGGAAGTTGTTCGTCGAGCAATCGTTCCATCCTTTGCCAGGCCTCATCAGCATAAGCAGGGTGGTAACGGTCTGCAGCTTCGCAGATCCTTTTATTTATTTCATCATCCAACATTTTTGGCTCTTGTTATATTATTGTCTTTTTTTAAAATATTTTGTAATTGTTGCCTTGCTTTCGAAAGATTAGACTTTGAAGTACCTACTGCGATACCAAGTTGGCTTGAAATCTCATCGTGGCTGAAACCATCAACAATAAACATGTTCAACACAGTACGATATGCAGGTGAAAGTTCCCTGATAGCCCGTATTATTTCATCATAAGAAATCATGTCTAAAGCATTTTCTTCCTCTGCCGGAACGAAAAACATCGCAGTATTTAGCTCCGCAGTAAAGCCATGTTTGTGATATTTCCTGTTATAGTCTATGGCAGTATAGATCATAATTTTTCTTAGCCAGCCTTTGAATGAATTTAATTCATCAGTATAAGCGGGCCTATACCTGTGTATCTCCTTAAATATTTTCAGAAATGCGTCATTAAAAATTTCTATGGAATCTTCCTTATTTCTTGTATAGCGGTCACAAATTGACATGCCATAGCTATAAAAAGAGTCATACATCTTTTTTTGACTCTCCCTATTATTCAAGGTACAACCTGTGATAAGCGTGTTTAGTTCGTTTGCAGTTATCAAGTATAATATTTCTGGAATAGTAATCGGCAATCTCGCAAAAAAAGTTGCCTCTCAAATAAATAATATGAGATTTAATTGGCAAGCTAAAAATCAAAAAAGCCCGTAAACACTGAGTTTTACGAGCTTTAAAATAAAATCAAGTTAGTCGGGATGACAAGATTCGAACTTGCGACCCCACGCCCCCCAGACGTGTGCGCTACCGGGCTGCGCTACATCCCGAATTACTGCAAATCTATATGAAAATTTGATGCGGAATGCTTGATAAATTCGAAGATTTATAAAATCCCTGACTTTTTATTAACCGCAATAAGAAAAAATTATTTGCAGTTCAAGAACTTTATTCACGGTGGCTTTGCCAATGGATTTTCAATCTTTATTTGAGTAATGATTTCTATATAAAATAAAATATAAATTACCGTTAATGTTGAATCATTCAGCAAAAAGTCCTGTAATGTCTTTTAATTTTAATGTGATTTAGAAATTCGTTTGCGGTATCATTTTTGTCACTAACACGTAACTCCTAAAATCAAATTGTACCAATATGAAAATCATCCTTTTTTCAACGATGATGTTTGTATTTATTTCAAATACAAATGCTCAAAATTTACACCTCAATCTTTTTGCAGGTACTTCTAATTATTCCGGCGATCTGCAGGATAAAGGATATACTTTTTCGCAGTCTCATTTTGCCGGAGGGTTTGGTGTATCATATGATATTACAGATCATTTTTCAGCTGCAATCTTCCATAATTTTTGGTACAATTTCCGGCAAATGATAAATATGGAAGAAATAAAATCCGTAATCTGAATTTTAGTTCAGCCCTTTCTGAATTTAGTGTAGGCGGGCAATATTTTATAACCCCAATTTCCGAGCATGTTCTTACTCCTTATATTTTTGCCGGATTGGCGATATATCATTTTAATCCTTACACCACTGATACATCAGGAGCAAAAACTTATTTGAAACCATTGAGTACAGAAGGAGAAGGTTTTATTGCAGGTAAAAAAAATTATAATCTTACTCAATTTGCCATACCTTTTGGTGCCGGCGTAAAATTTGCATTAAGCGATAATGTGAATGTTGGCCTTGAGGTTGGATATAGAAAATTATTTACTGATTATCTTGATGACGTAAGCAGCACATTATGTTGACCAGGCTACCTTGTTGGCAAATCGCGGCGGCGAGGCTGTTGAGTTAGCTTATCGCGGCGATGAACTAAAAAATGGAGCACCATATCCTGCCGGCGGAGCTATCCGCGGAGGCGCATCACATAAAGACTGGTATTACTTTACCGGCTTAACTGCTTCGTTTCGTTTATTCAGTGGAAATGGATTGGGTAGCGGACTTGGTAAACATTCGAAGTACGGATGCCCTGTAAACGTTCAATAGAATTAATTTGAAATTTATTTATGCTATTCATGTCAAACGATTCATCAGCAATGATTCTTGCATTGAAAATAAATCATCGCATTCTGTTTTACCTTTGTGCCACTTATGGCTTACAAAAATCTCCTGGAATTTATTAATGTACTTGAGAAGGAAGATGAACTGGTTCGAATAAAATCTTACGTAGATCCACATCTCGAGATAGCTGAAATTACCGATAGAATCAGCAAAAGCAATAATGGCGGCAAAGCATTATTGTTTGAAAATACCGGCTATGAGTTTCCGGTCTTGATGAATGCTTATGGAAGCGAGAAAAGAATGTGTCTTGCATCTTGGCGTTAAAAATTTAAATGATGTGGCGCATGATATTGAAAATTTATTTCAGCTTCTTTCATCACCCAAAGAAAATATAATTGATAAATTAAAGCTTTTACCGAAACTGGGCCAATTTGCAGGATGGATGCCTAAAGTTATTAGTGGGAGAGGAGAATGCCAGCAGGTAATTATGGACGATCCTGATATTACCAAACTTCCTGTTATAACGTGCTGGCCAAAAGACGGCGGCCCGTTTGTTACGCTTCCTGTTATTCATACAAAAGATCCAAACAATAATATAAGAAATGTGGGGATGTATCGCATGCAGGTGTTCGGCCCCAAACTTACCGGGAATGCATTGGCATAAGCATAAAGTTTCCGCAAAACATTTTAATGAATATAAGAAATTAAACAAGCGTATGCCCGTAGCCGTTATACTTGGCGGTGATCCCGTTTATGCTTACTCAGCAACAGCACCTCTTCCTGAAAATGTAGATGAGTACATGCTTGCCGGTTTTTTAAGAAAGAAAAAAGTAGAGTTGGTAAAATGCATTACACAACCTGAAATAGAGGTACCTGCTGATGCTGATTTTGTAATTGAAGGTTATGTTGATCCCAACGATGAATTAATCTGGGAAGGGCCCGTTTGGCGATCATACCGGCTATTATTCGTTACCTGACTGGTATCCGAAATTTCATATCACTGCCATCACTCATAAAAAAAATCCGGTGTACCCGGCAACGATAGTTGGCATTCCGCCACAGGAAGATGCATGGCTTGGCAAAGCAACGGAGCGTATATTTTTGGCGCCCAATGAAAATGACAATGGTTCCGGAAATTGTTGATATGGAAATGCCGGTTGAAGGAGTATTTCATAACCTGGTTATTGCAAAAATTAAAAAGGAATATGCAGGGCAAGGACAAAAAGTTATGAATGCAATGTGGGGCGCCGGGCAAATGATGTTTAATAAAATATTGGTGCTAACGGCCGCCCAAACTCCTCGATAAAGATGATATTGATATTACAAATTATGAGACGCTTGGCGAAAGATGTTTTCAAAAATCTAAATCCAGCCAACTGATATTTATTTTTCACAAGGTCCGATGGATGTACTGGATCATAGTTGCAGCAAATTGGGTTTTGGTGGTAAGATGTGTATTGACGGAACTTATAAATATCCCGAAGAACTCGATGAGAATTTTTCGTCTATGCTTCCACGTTTTACTACTGGCAATGCAAAAGAAATAACCAATTTATTCCCCGAGGTCAGGACAATCAATTTTTCATTAGTTGAAAAAGAAATTCCTGTTTTGATAATTTCTATTAAAAAGAATAGAAAAAATAATGTGAAGGAATTGCATGAATCCATTATGGAATTGGAATGTATGGAAGGAATAAAGATGATTTTATATGTTGAGCATACAGTTGATGCCAATGATCTGACAGTTTCTTTATGGCGCTTTTGCAATAACCTTGATCCACGTCGCGATCATTTCATTATAAAGAAAGCATCGGGTAATAGTGATCCTGCTAAATACTTTGCCTGCATTGGTTTTGATGGAACTACTAAAACAAAAGAATTTGATGATTTTTACCGGGACTGGCCAAATATTATTATTGCTGACGATGCTACCATAAAATCGGTTGATGAAAAATGGGATAGCCTTGGGCTTGGTTCATTTATTCCATCGCCTTCGTTAAAATTTAAAGACCAGATGTATGGCGAAGAAGCGGTGGCCGACTATCCAATAAAAAAGGAAGCATAAATGCTTCCTCCTTTCTTTAAAATTTATTTACAACTTTAAATATCTGTTGCTTCTCCATAAGCTACTGCAGTTGCTTCTTTCACAGCTTCACTAATAGTAGGATGCGGATGAATAGCATTTAATATTTCATGTGCAGTAGTTTCCAATTTCCGTGCCGTAACTACTTCCGCAATTACTTCGGTAACATTATATCCAATCATGTGGCAACCTAATAATTCGCCATATTTTGCATCATAAATTATTTTTACAAAACCTTCTGTTGCACCGGCAGCAGTTGCTTTTCCACTGGCAATAAAAGGAAACTTACCAACTTTAAGTTCATAACCCGCATCCTTAGCCGCTTTTTCTGTATAACCCACTGAAGCTATTTCAGGAGTGCAATACGTACATCCTGGTACATTATTATAATCGATCGGTTCAGGTTTTTTACCTGCAAGATGTTCTGCAGCATTAATACCTTCTTTGGTTGCTTTATGTGCCAGTGCCTGGTTAGGTGTGCAATCTCCAATTGCGTATACACCAGGTACATTGGTTTGTAGATTTCCATCCACCACAATTTTTCCCTTATCTGTTTTAATTCCCACTTGTTCCAAACCAATATTTTCAATATTAGCAGTAATACCTACAGCGCTTAAAAGAACATCAGCTTCAAGTGTTACTTCTCCGTCCTGGGTTTTTACTTTTGCTTTTACTCCATTGCCACTTGTATCAACACTCGTTACTTCACTGTTGGTCATAATGGTGATACCTTGTTTCTTAAAATTCTTTTCCAATTCTTTAGAAATATCTTCGTCTTCCACAGGAACTATTCGCGGCAAAAATTCAACAATGGTAACTTTTGTTCCAAGACTATTATAAAAATAAGCAAACTCAGTTCCGATAGCGCCGGAACCAACCACTATCATTGATTTTGGCTGGTTTGCCAAACTCATTGCGGTGCGATATTCAATTATCTTTTTGCCATCTAATTTTAAAGCAGGTAATTCTCTTGCTCTTGCTCCCGTTGCAATAATGATGTTTTTTGCTTCCAGGATTTGTTTCTTCCCATCGGCAGAAGTTACTTCCAGTTTGTTCGCGGCAATTAATTTGCCATTTCCCATTATTACATCAATCTTATTTTTCTTCATTAAAAAAGTAACGCCTTTGTTCATTTTATCAGCAACACCGCGGCTGCGTTTAATAACATTGCCAAAATTTTGCTTGAAGTCATTTACTTCAATACCGTAATCAGCAGCATGTTTGGCATATTCCATTACCTGGGCGCTTTTTAATAATGCTTTTGTAGGAATACATCCCCAGTTAAGGCAAATGCCACCAAGGCTTTCGCGTTCAACTATTGCAACTTTTTTTCCCAGTTGAGATGCCCTTATTGCAGCAGGATAACCTCCGGGGCCGCTTCCCAATACTATTACATCGTATGCCATATTCTATTATGATTTTAATTATAAAATGCTTATAAAAAGCGATGCAAAATTACTTTAGAATAAGCACAATGCAAAAACGCGATTAACTGCTGCGCAGATAAATAAATGTTTTCTTATTATTACTCTATGTGTACCAAATGGCGTTTGGAGCTATTATGGCTCCGATGTGTTAAACAACAGAAAAATAATACTATTTTTTATTATACCTCTGCTCAAACTTTTTTCTTCAGAAATGGTTTTAAGCGAATTGATGCTCAGGTTAAATTCAAAGCCAATCAGCACTACAAGAGAATTAAGAAAGATCATGATCATCACTACCATAATACTTCCTATAGATCCGTAGAGAATATTATACCTGCCAAAATTGTTTACAAAAGCTGAGAAACCAATAGTAGCAATGATGCTTAACATAGTGGCTATAACCGCCCCAGGCGAAACAAGTTTCCATCTTTTTTTTGTGGACGGCGCATACTTGTAAATAAATGCATAAGAATAAAAAATAAGGGCTATAATAAAGATCCACCTTCCGTATATAATAAGATGTCGTATATGCCTGTTAGTTATACCAATAATATTGAGAATATTATTTTGCACAAGCAGTAAAATAAAACAGAGCAGTAGTAAACCGAACAAGAGCATCGTTAATTTTATGGCTTGCCATCTTTTTTTCAATCCTTTTATTTTTTTAAAACCTATATAATCTTTATTAAAAGAACGCATGAGTCCTATAACCGCATTTGATGCAAAAAATAAGGATAAGATAAATGTGAAAGATATAAGGCCAATTTTCGAACCGTCGATGAAACTGTCTACAAACTGGATGATGCCTTTGTTATTGGCCTGGGCCGGAATTATGTCGGTTATCAATCCATGAAGCTGGTGTTTTAAAGCTCTCTTTGATACAAAAGGCAGATTGGGAATAAGCGTAAAAATAAAAAGACAAGTTGGTGGAATCGACATAATAAAATTATATGAAATCGCCGCGGCCCTTTCTGTAAGATGCGGAACACTAAAATTTTTGCCATAATATTTCATTACCTCGTAAAGTGAATTTCCCTGGAAACCGGGCGGTATCCATTTCTTACTCTTTCTAATAAGGAAATTTATCGGATGAAATTCTGTAAATATGCGTACCAGCTTT
Organism: uncultured Chitinophagaceae bacterium; assembly: GCA_963756945.1. Lineage (GTDB taxonomy): Bacteria > Bacteroidota > Bacteroidia > Chitinophagales > Chitinophagaceae > Ginsengibacter. The sequence goes on from CAVWQJ010000032.1 coordinate 22,294, forward strand.
ATCAAAACTTACCTGGAATATTTTTTATTGGCTGTAGTTTGTTCACTTTTAAAAATCTAAAGTAGTAATTAAATGCTATCGATTATCCTGTTTTTCTTTTGAAGCGCTATCCAATGCATCCCGGTAAACTTTTGCGTAAATGGAATGCTCCTGGAAAGTGCTCGCAAAATCTGACAGTCCGCCTGAATTTGGCCGTGCTACAAAAAACAAATAATCTGTTTCCGGTGCATTCAATACTGCATCAATTGTTTTTATTGACGGCGTATTGATCGGCCCTGGCGGAAGGCCCTTATGTAAATAAGTATTGTAGAGTGAAGGATAACTCAGGTATTTAAAATAGATTCTTTTCAATCCAAAATCTTTCATTGCAAATTTTATAGTCGGATCAGCGGCAAGCTTCATTCCTTTTCTGAGCCTGTTGATGTACACACTTGCTATTTTGCCTTTATCCTCATCACGATTGGTTTCTTCTTCAACAATAGACGCAACCGTATACACTTCTTCCGGCGTAAGATGCAGCCGTTCGGCCTGTTTAGTTCTTTCATCATTCCAGAATTTATTTTTTTCTAATATATAACTTTTTTAAAATGTTTTGTATAGATGTATTCCACACATAGGTATAAGTATTTGGAATTACAATTGTCATTACAGTATTTGTATCAACGTCAAATTTCAGAATAGAATCATTGTTGTTTAAAAAATTAATAACACTTAATGAGTCCGTTTCAAAATTATCTGCAATTTTTTTTGCGAGATCTTCTTTGGTTCTAAGTTTTGTAATAACAAGATTTACCGGGGTTTGCCGCCCGTTTCGTAACATTTTTACAAGGCTTACAATACTCATCCCGCTGCTGATTTTGTATTTCCCTGCTTTCACGTTTTTGTCATACTTAGAATACGAAGCAACCTTATCGAACCAAAACCCGGTTCCAATAATTTTATCTTTTATAAGACTATCTTTTACCTGGCTGTAAGTAGCGCCACTATGTATATAGAAAAATTTCCCTTCCGGTGATTTGATTGTAGCTCCAAAGAACATCCATGCACCATAAACTGTAACCAGGAATACGGCAAAGAAGAAAAGTAAAATAATTCTCCGGGGTTTCATTTTATTTTAAATTCAGCAGCGATTTAAAATGATATAGATTTTAAAATTCTTCATCAAAGTAAATTAAAAAACCCCGCCTTTTGAGACAGGGTTACTAAATATTTTGATAAATCATTTATTGGGGGTCGTAGCAGGTTGAGATGGCTGTGAGCCATTATTAAAAGGAACGGTATTATTTGGCGTCTGAGATGGATTCGTGGTCGGCGAACTATTATAATATTTATCGTTTACACCTCCGCCGGTTTTAGGAATGAACATAGCGGAAGTAAGACACAGAACACCAATAATTGCTGCAAAAAGCCAGGTTCCTTTTTCAAGTACATCCGTAGTTTGCTTTACTCCCATAAGCTGGTTTCCAAAACCGCCAAAAGATGATGAAAGGCCCCCGCCTTTGGGATTCTGGATGAGAATAATAAGACCCAAAACTATAGATGCAATAATGATTAGCGTTAAAAATACAATTACCATATTAATTCGATTTTATACTTTCAATTCTGGCCGCAAAGTAAGCGCTTTTGGCCGGATTAATCAAACTTAATTTGCTAAACATTTCGATGGCTTTGTCCCTTTTATCCTGTTTAATCAGCACTTCTGCCATAGCTTCCGTTAGAATTTCCGTATTAGAGTTTGATTCGTTTGCCGAAGCCTGAATTAATTTTTCCGCAGCAAGGCTTTGCTCCTCCAATTTTCCCGGGTGAAGTTTTTTCATGCTTTTAAGCCAGGCTGTAAAACTTTTCATTTGGCTTCCAAGTTTATCGTTGCTGAGTAGTTCGTCAGTTATTTTAATTCCCTGCGATGCAAAATAATCAACTGCGTGCAAAGGCTCAAATGTAATTGGCTCATTTTCGCTTGTAGCGTTCTCATTTTCTGCTTCTATCTTTTCAGCTACCGGATTTTCACTTATTGCGGTTCCGGTTATTGCAGTTTCATTCAATATATTTTTATTTTCAACAATCTCATTTTTTGTCTGCAAAGAATTACTTAAAGCTGCTTCTTCTGAATTTTCTTGTTTTTCGGTTTCATGGTCAAGAGTTTCCTGAACTTGTGATTCAACAACGGAATTATTATTTATCTTCTTCAACTTTACCAACATGCTGCAATACTAAATGCTGATTCTTCCGTAACATTTTCTATGGAAGAAGGCTCTATGGAATTTCATCTATTGTCTGTACTTCTTTCTTCACTGTCTTGTTGGAAATTTTCTTCACTAATAATTTCCTGTTCAGAATTTGGAGCAGATTCTTCGGGAACATTTTCCGTGGGAGAATTTTCTAAAGGAATTTCATTGTTGTTTGTTGTTCCTTCCGCAATTTCTTGTCCGACATTCCCATCATTAATAATTTCCTCTCTCGGAATTTGGAGCAGACTGATCAAATAATTGAAATTGCAGCCACTGGGGATTGTCAAATAATAAAGCCGTTTTCTTTGCGAACTTTTCAAAACCAGGATTTGACGTTTTTTTATAGTGGTATAATAACAAAAATGAAGCTAATGCACTGTAAGGATATTCGTTCGCATTTCTTTCAAGTACACCGGTATCCTTCGATCCTTTTTGGTAAAAATATTCAGAATAAAATATTCTTTTGTTCATGAAAATAAATTAGCGCTGATTACCAGTTTGAAAATATTTTGTTGAAAATAGCATCGGTTACGTTCTTCACAATCTGGTCGCCTAATTGCGATTCAGCCTGGGCTAACGTTAACTGGGCAGAAAAATCGTAATTACTTGTTACATCTGATTCCATGTCTTTCGTATGGTCGAGATTATCTTTGAAAATTAAATGAAAAGTTACATTTCAGCCGGTTAGTGCTCGCACTTTGTCCCGGAAATACCTGTTGTGGTTTCGCTATAATCAGATAAATAGCCACTGATGTCATAATGGGCATCATCGTTATTCGTTTGTCTTAGTCTTGTTTGCCCGATTATTTTCTGTTTCAATTTTTCAGTGATCGCCGGCGTTAGTTGCGGGTTTACATACCGGGCTTTATTTTCAAAATAATTTACCCGAAATGTTTTAACCTCAGGAGGAATAGGAGAAACATCCTTGGTAGAATATTTACAGGTTGCAAACGATAATGTGAAAAAAAGAAAGCTCAGCAGAGATGTCAATTTTATGTTTGTATTCAATTTCATTTATTTCTATTACACCGGATTTATGATTGAATTGCACCAATTAATCGATTAAAATTAAAACTTCGGCTACTCGTTAATGTTATATTCCTTTAATTTTCTATAAAGCGTACGTTCACTAATGCCAAGGTCACTTGATGCATCCCTTCTTTTGCCGCGGTGTTTTTTAAGCGCCTTAATAATTAATTCTTTTTCAGCATCCATTATACTCAAAGATTCTTCAACTTCATGATGCTCATCAATATTATTATTGGGATTATTGTTAGCGCCGTTAAGCACTACAGCATGGCCGCTTTTAATAACGGGATTTATTTGTTCACCATGATAATCTTCCAATAATTTTTCGTTATTAAAATTATGGGCTCCATTAATAGCAGCCGGATTTTGCATCGCCTCAAAAAACATTCTTTTTAATTCTGTAACATCTTTCTTAACATCAAAAAACAACTTATATAAAATCTCCCTTTCATTATTAAATTCTTTTTGATTAGCGCCGGTATTTGCTGAAGCCAGTACCGGTAACCTGTTAAAATTTGTTTCGGGTAAAAATCTCCGTAACTCATCGCCGGTGATATTTTTATCTTTTGCAAGTACTGAAATCTGCTCAGCGGTATTTTTCAATTGTCTCACATTACCCGGCCATGGAAAATTCATCAACACGTTTTTTGCATCGTCATCCAATTGCACCGGTGGCGATTTATAACGTTCTGCAAAATCAACGGCGAACTTTCTGAACAATAAATAAATATCTTCTTTTCGGTCGCGTAATGCGGGAACCCTTATGGGAACAGTATTTAAGCGATAGTATAAGTCTTCACGAAACCTGCCGGTGTGTGTGTATTCCAGCAAATCTTTATTGGTTGCCGCTATTACTCTTACATCTGTTTTCTGCACTTTGGAAGATCCTACGCGAATGTATTCTCCTGCTTCGAGTACCCGTAACAGCCTGGCTTGCGTTCCCAATGGCATTTCGCCAATCTCATCAAGAAATATAGTGCCGCCGTTTACAGTTTCAAAATATCCCTTACGGCTGTCTACGGCACCGGTGAAAGATCCTTTTTCATGACCGAAAAGTTCGGAATCGATAGTTCCTTCTGGTATGGCGCCACAGTTAACCGCAATAAAAGGATTATGCTTTCGTGCTGAAAGTGCATGAATGATATGGGAAAAAACTTCTTTACCAACACCACTTTCGCCATTTATTAATACACTTAAATCTGTGTTGGCAACTTGTATAGCAACATCAAGTGCATATACAAGTGCCGGTGAATTACCTATTATTCCAAACCTGTTTTTTATTGCTTGCTGATCCATTATTATTCTAGATATTTTTGTATTTCTTCTTTTAAAATTTTCAAATTCGACTGCACTATTTTCCAAATTGAAGCGTCATCTATTAAATCGTAGTCATGTACCAGAATATGTCTCAATCCAATTATTTTCTTTTGATCGGTAACCGTAATGTTTTTATTCAATTTATGATGCTTTCCACAAAGCTTCTCCAATGATTGCAAGTCTTCTTTCTACCGCGTCAATTAACTGTATAGTTTTTGCATAATCCGAAAAAGATTCTATTTCTGCAAGATGAAATTCAATCACTTTAATTGAATCTAAAATATCCTGTAAATATTTTATAAAATCAGGATTCATAAATTTTTATTTTTTCTCCGTTAACCCTTTTAAGAAAAAACTTATTTTTTATTTTATCTTCTGCAACAAGATCAATTTTTTTACCCGTAATTTTTTCAAGACTAAACATTAAATCGAAATAATCAAATTGAGAAATAGTCAATCCATTTTTGTCTTTTTTGAATTTGTATAAAAAATCAAGATCACTATTTTTTGTAAACTTATTTTATTACTTGCCGATCCAAATAAATACAAGGATTGAAGCTGCATTCTCTTCACAAGATTTTTATTATTTCATCCATATTATCTTTTACGATTGTCTATCATAAGCTTTTATTTTTTAATCTTCCAATCAATGTTCCCGCCGTACAACTTTCAATAATTACATCTGCATATTCCCCTTTTTTCAGTATTTCATTTTTAGGAAATACCACTACTTTATTATTATCACTTCTTCCTGCCCAATGCTCCTCACTTTTTTTTGAATTACTCTCTATTAAAACCTTTACAGTTTTGCCCACTTCTTTTTGCATACTTTTTAAAGATTGAGTTCTATGCAAGGCAACAACTTCCTGCAATCTGTTCTTCTTAATTTCTTCGGGAACATCATCTGCAAATCGCCTGGCTGCCAGTGTTCCCGGCCGTTCGGAGTAGAAAAACATATAGGCTAAATCATATTCGCAATATTCCATAAGGCTTAAAGTTTCCTGGTGATCTTCTTCTGTTTCAGTACAGAAGCCTGTTATAATATCGGTTGATAAACCGCATCCGGGCAGCACTTCACGTATGCGATTCGCTTTAGCCAGGTACCACTCACGGGTATACGTACGGTTCATCATTTGTAGAATTCTGCTGCTGCCACTTTGTACGGGAAGGTGAATATACTTACAGATGTTTTCATATTTAGCCATCGTGAAGAGTACTTCATCTGTAATATCTTTTGGATGCGAAGTAGAAAATCTAACACGAAGTAACGGTGATATCCGTGCAACCTGTTCAAGAAGTTTTGCAAAAGAAACCATTTCATCCTCCGATGAATTTTGCCAGCAATAACTGTCCACATTTTGACCCAGCAAAGTCACTTCCCGATAACCCTCTTTAAATAAATCCACACATTCTTTAATGATAGATTTAGGGTCGCGGCTTCTCTCACGGCCACGGGTAAACGGAACTACACAAAAGGAGCACATATTATTGCAGCCCCGCATAATGCTTACAAATGCGGTTACGCCATTACTGTTTAGTCTTATAGGCGAAATATCGCCGTAAGTCTCATCGCGGCTTAATAACACATTAACCCCTTTTTGGCCGCTCTCTGCTTCTTCAATTAATCCGGGTAAACTTCTGTAAGCGTCCGGACCAACTACTATGTCAACTAATTTTTCTTCTTCAATAAACTTCGATTTGAGCCTTTCTGCCATGCAACCCAAAACTCCAATTAAAAGGCCGGGATTGTACTTTTTTACTTTCCTGAATTCGGTGAGTCGTTTCCTTACGGTGAGTTCAGCTTTTTCACGAATGGAGCAGGTATTTAAAAAAATCATATCGGCTTCCTCGAAATGTTGCGTTGCCCCAAAACCATTTTCGTTCAAAATAGATGCGACTACTTCGCTGTCAGCAAAGTTCATCTGGCATCCATAGCTTTCGATGTAGAATTTTTTTCCGGGCGTATGATTCAAAGTCGATGCAGGCACAAAAGCCTCTCCCTGCCTTGTTTCGTCGTGTTTTTTATTTAGTAATACATCCAGCATTTGTCAGGTTTTAAACCGGATTGCAAATATAAATAAATTAAACATGGCGACAAGATGGCAGAAAGTTAATAATCTTGATCTGTGTGGAGTTTAGTGGAGTGCCTGATTGATTAAATCATGACTCAATTTTCACGCCTTCATAAATTTCGGAGAGCGGAATTTTATCATCAATCACTTTAATGTCAAGAATATCTTCAATGGTATTATATTCTTCCAGTTCCCAATGGTTATGTTCATTCAACCTGAATATCTCTATGTGTATGGTTTCGGAATCAACGAGAATGTATTCCTTTAAAGTTGGTATATCGCGGTACAGTTTAAATTTTTCACCGCGATCATAATTTTTTGTGGATGGTGACAACACCTCGATAATTACAGACGGATTTAAAACATTATAGTCATCATCGTTAAGGGTAATAACTTCGCCGCAAATAATGGACACGTCAGGATAAGTAAATAAAGTGTTCGATGGAACATGGATACGTGTGTCGCTGCCATACGGTTGACATTTTTTGCCTTTCAGTTTACCAAATAAATTACCCGATAAATTTTTGGTAATAGTATTATGTGGCATTTTTGCTCCCGACATCGCAAATATCTCGCCCTTGTAATATTCATGTTTTTCTACTGCGATGTTTTCCATCTCAAGGTATTCTTCGATAGAAATTTTTTCTTTGCTATAAGCTATCGCCGGTTCTTTTATTTCCATTGAATAAATGTATAAAATTTGAAAGTTAGTTATATCGGAAAAACTTTTAGAAAGCGGACAAAAAAACTATCTCAACCTCTATTTTTTACTCAGGAAAGGAACTCTTTTAGCCAACCAACTTTTTTTAACAGGAATAATCCAACTTTTTAATAATTCTTTCTTAGTGAGAATGGTATTATTAAAATACAACGTGTTTGCGGTGATTACTCCTTCTTCCAAAAGATGGTTTACCTGCGACAATGGAATCATCTGGATTCTTTCATTTACAACAAATGCCAGCATTTGCCTGTCGAACATGTCTACCTGGAAATCTTTTTCTATGTTTTTGATTAGCCTTACCGAAGAATCTGTGCTGCATCCGCTTACTCCTGATGCTGTTTCGTCTGCCATAAAAATTACAAACTGGCCGAATAGCAAATTGCCATATCCCTTTACCGGAGTTCCATGACTCTTCCATGTGCTGACGAAGTCTTTTAATAATTCTTCGATCCGTACTGCTTCGGGAAAAGTAAAAATTCTATTGCTTTGATAAATCCAGACGTGAGAGTTATCGTTAAAATCTTTGGGTATTAATTCCTGGAACTGAACATTCATCCTGTAAATTTAAACAGGATTTTCCTTTTCCAGAAAGAAAGGCAATTAATTTTTGTTTTTTTTAATTTGCCTTTCCCAGACGCCTTAGGTATGCAACATGAGATACTATAGCCTGGCTCATTTTTGGAAATTCTATATATGTAATTCCATAATCGTTGCAGGTGCGCTTTAATTATTTTGCTTATTGCGGGATAGTGAATATGAGATATTTTGGGAAATAAATGATGTTCAATTTGAAAATTTAAGCCGCCAACTAACCAGGAGATTAATTTATTTCCGGTAGAAAAGTTGGCCGTTGTTGCCACCTGGTGAATTGCCCATTCATTTTCAATTTTACTGATTTGCTCATTCGGCATAGGAAAATTCAGTATGTTCAACAGTATGTGCCAATTGAAATACAATGCTTATTACAAAACCCGGTAACCATTGTTATAATTAGAGAAACCAACTATCCATGTTGTAAAGCCTAATAACCAAATGGGTAATGCAACAAACATAAATGCATAAACCACTCTTGGCCGTCCAAAAAGAGATATGTTCTCTTACCGTCATTTTTCTTAAAGCAACGGGACCAATTTTTCCTGAAAAATATTTCTTATAGTCTGACATAAATATCCAAACCAAATGAAGTAACGTATATAAAAACCAGAAATAGTAGTGTTGGAATTTATGCAGTTTCATCTTCTTCTGTGTAATAGCAAACCTAAGCCATGGGCGTGCTTCAATGTCATCGTCAATGCCATCGATATTGGTATAGGTATGATGAATAATATTATGTTTCATATTCCACATAATGGCGCTCGCTCCTAAAAAATTCAAAGAAAATCCTGCCATTTTATTAACCGCTTTGTATTTGCTGAAACTTCCGTGGGCTCCATCATGCATCACATTAAATCCTATCGCGGCAGTAAGGCATCCGAATAAAACGCATTCAGGAATTGCCATCCAAACTATCGGTGTAAAGAAAACAAGATGAACATAAATTAAAACATACCCAAGGCAGAAAAGGACTGCTTTTAAAAGCAGTGTGTTATTACCGGTCATAGGTTTTTTACGATCGATAAAATATTGGTTCACGCGATTTTTCAATTCGATATGAAATTCGCCTTTTCCCTGGATGAATTTTGGATTTGCCATTTTTTGAAATTTAATAAGTTGTAGTATGTTGTTTGTTAACGCCGGTTTTCTTTTTTAAGTATTTTTTTGAATCAATGCATCAAAAGTTTTAACTCCAATCATTTTTTTTGATATAAAACCTTCTGCATATTTAACGCCGATCATCTTGCCATACATCTTGGCGCGATTAATTACACTTTCTAAAAATTCAGGAGAAGAAATATACGTTTGTGGTGCTTTATCGTTTGAATTTGGATTATAAAATTGAGTAGTAAAGGCTTCTATTGCTTCAATTTTTTTATCAAAAACATTTGATACATCTATTACAAAGTCGGGTTTAAAATATAAATCCTGGATGTAATTAAAAACATATTTTGGCCTCCATGCTTCCTGTTTCTTTCCTTTTTCATCCGTTGTTTCAATCTTCATTAACCCCGATAAAAAAGCCGCATCAGTCGCCAGTTGTGCAGAACGTCCATGATCCGGATGCCTGTCGTCCGGTGCGTTGCAAAGAATAATTTCCGGCCTGTATTTTCTAAGAACTGTAATTATTTTACGTTGGTTAGTCTCGTCATTCCTGAAAAAGCCATCTGCCATCTCAAGATTTTCTCTTACATCCAGGCCTAAAATAATTGCCGACTTTTCGGCTTCCTCTTTCCTCGTTTCGGGAGTTCCTCTTGTTCCCAATTCTCCCTGAGTTAAATCAGCAACTCCAACTTTTTTTCCATTATTTTTTTCGACAAGAAGAGTTCCGGCACAACTTAATTCTATGTCATCGGGATGAACACCGAATGCTAAAAGATCTAATTTCATTCTAAAAAAATAACAAATCTAAATTGGGGAACGAAGTAAAAAGGTAATTTAGGCCGCAAAGATACGTTAAAAGCTGCAGGTTTTCATCACATACAATTGATAAAGTTTACAATATCATTAGGTTAACATAACCAAAGCCGATGAAAAAATCTATCCTGAGTATCCGTACATTCTTTGTACTTCTTTTACTATAGATTCCATTTCAGCATCCTGGCCCTTTGCATCGTAAGGTTGTCTGAGATCGCTGCCAAAGAAGAAAGCAACAGTTTGCCAGAAGCGGGCGGTAAACCCGCCTTTCAGTTCTTTTAGAATGTCATAGCAATTAGTTCCTTTTGTTTCGCGGTTTATGAGCTTCATTAATACTTTCCCCTGGTAAACAGATAAATTAGTAAGCGGTTCTGTAAATTCTTTTTTCAACTCCTTTTCGCGGCTATTGATATACCTGTTTATAAATTGTTTATCCGTGCTTCCGGCGATATGCTTTTCTATATCATTAAATACAACGCCGGCTTTTCTTGCATAAGGATAGGTAACATAAACGGCATTTCTAAGTCGCGTCCATCGCTGTCTTGCAGTCAGCGTCCCTTTCCATACATATACGCCTGCTAATATTTTAGCTTCCATAGTGTCGCCCTCGTATACAACTGCAGTGGTTACAATAGTATCGTGTTGGCCATACCTCGATTGTGCCTCCATATGATTAAAGCTGCCTAATATTAAAATAATAAGGAAGGAAAGAATTTAGCGGTATAGTTACGGATGATACGCATTGCGTATGTAAATTTATATTTTTATCGGGTTTATGCAAATAGGCTTGGTAAAGAATTATTTAAACAATTAGCTGTTGGCAATTAAGAAACATATAAGCCAAGCCGGCAAGTACCAATAATACTGACAAGGCAGTTATATAATTAGCTGCTTTTGTTCTGCGGCAAATGGATACGATAAATCCGCAAGCCATAATTAATAAGCCAGCCCACACGAGATTGATATACGGAAAAACATAGGCTTTGAGTGTTATAAAATCTGTAAGAACTTCAGATTCTTTAACACCTATCTTAAATTTTTTATCAGAAGTAAGTCCCGCAAGGTTCAAATAAAGATTTTGTCTTGCCAGCGTATCATCAATAAAATTGATTTGTTGATTGGTAATGGTAAGAGCAGGGTAAGCCTTAATTTTTGAGCCATCGTTGCCGTAAACAGTAATGTCGGCAACCAATGCGGTATCTGTGGGAGAGAAGTGGAACCTTTCGTTATCCGGATTCTTAAGAACATTATTCAAAACCAAAAACCCTTTGGAATAAAATGCAGTATCATTCACTCCCAATCTCATGAATTTTAAATTGAGCGGTGTCGCCGGATTTATTTTTAACGGACGTTGTGGAGATGTAGGTGAATATATCATGTGTAAAATAATGTCTCGTTCCGGGGTTAGAACTGAGATTATTATCCCGCATTTGGTAAACATCTTCTGTAAGTGTAAAATCTTCTTTTATTTTATTTGTTACGCTGTCTGTTTTTTTAAAATGAATGTTATAGAAAACCCGGGTTTTTTCTAAACCGGTCGAGTCGCCTGTATAAGTAACCATATAGTTTCCCATTTGGGTCGGAACGTTCTTTACGAGCGTAAGATTTTCCATTGGATCATTAGGTTCTCTGCCTGTAGGATCCTTATCAAAAGGAAGAAATAATCCCGTTTTACTATTATCGCTGATAACTTTTTTATTGCCTGATGATATAAACATTCCCGCTATCATTAAAGCAAATCCGAGGTGAGCTATTGCAGCGCCACCAGCTTTCAAATTTCCTTTTAAAACTGTTTTTAAATAGGCCGCATTTGCAATTACAGAAAATATACAAGCAAATAAGGCTAAATAAATGGCAATCAAAAACCCCGGCCCTTTTTTAGTATACTCTATCGGGTAAAAAAAGGCCATTAAAACAGATATTAATGTGGCAGCTATCAACGGTATTGCCATTTTTTTAACAAGATATTTTTTATCGGTATTCTTATATTTTAAATATTGGGATAACGCCGTAAGCAACCCAACAATAAATGCAACCAACACCAACACTTTATTGTACGTGAATTCCCTGTCTTGCGGATCGGCATATTTTGTTCCAAACATTTTATTATAAACAGGCAATGAGGTTATGCCAATAATAAAGAGCGCAGCAAGGAAAAAAATCAGCGAGCCTATAAACATCCAGAATTCCCTTGAAGAAATATTTTCTTCTTTTTGTATAGACGGAATTTTCTTATATCGAATTATAAAAAGCGCCAACATGGGCAGGGATATGGCAATTACATAAATCCCAATGAGAACATTCATGGCCAGCCCCGCTTCGGTGAATGAATGAACTGATGTGTCGCCTAATATCCCGGTTCGGGTTAAAAAAGTTGAATAAAGTACAAAGAAATACCCGAGAATAATGAAGAAGTAAGAAGCTCTCAGCGCATTGCCTGTTGAATTATAAACAGCCATACAATGTAGCCCTGCGATAAGAATCATCCAAGGCACCAAAGCAGCATTTTCAACAGGATCCCATGCCCAGTAACCGCCAAATGAAAGAGATTCATATGCCCACTTACCACCCATCATAATGCCAACGCCTAATACACAGCAACTAAACAACGTCCATGGCAGCGCAGGTTTTACCCAATCGGTAAGATTTTTTGAGCTAAGCGACGAATAAGCAAAACCTAACGGAACAATCGTACTCGCAAATCCTAAAAACAGGATGGGTGGGTGAATAACCATCCAGTAATTTCTTAATAAAACATTTAATCCTATGCCATCTTTTATAAATGATAAATAATTCGCCTGACTAAATATGGGTCCATTTATTTCATTGCGTGTTAATACAAAAGGGCTGCTTCCAATTCGTGTATCGCCGACATAAATCCCTACAATCATCATTAGCAAAACAAATTGTGCCAATGTAATGATCGACAGTATAGACGCTTCTCTTTTTTTGCTTGTGAAGATTAGGATACTTCCTAAAACACAGTGCCACAAAGACCATAAGATAAAACTACCTTCCTGGCCTTCCCAAATACACGCCAGTAAATATCTCGGTTCAAGTTCTTTGGAAGCATGCTTATAAGCATAGAGATATTCAAAGTAATGATGAGAACATAAATAATAAATGGTAATAAATACCGTAACCAAAGAAGCAAACTGAATAAAAAAAGCGCCACGGGCAAAAAGTATCCATGGTCGTTTTTCAGTTTCATTCTTAGTTGCAGAAGCGTAGAAATAAGCTATTGATGAAACCAGTGAAGCTACAAAGGCAAGCAATACAAAAAAATGTCCAACCTGGCCGGGTAATAGATGTTCACCTTCAAACTTCATGGTGCGGTTTAGTATTGTGAGACAGTTTTTTCCAGTTGCTTTTTGTCATCCTTATATTTTGAAGGGCATTTTAGCAAAATGTTATCGCATTCAAAAACATCTCCTTCCATTTTTCCTTTTAGAACAACGCGGTCACTTTGTTCCAGTTCAGCAGGTTTTGTATTGTGATAAATTACCTTGGTGCTGCCTCCAAGACTGTCTGTAGCATAAAATGAAAGATAATTAGGATCCTTTATAGCGTCATATTGAATCGGCTTTGACTTATCAAGCCTGGCAATCAAATGCACATATTTACCTGGTTTTGCCTTTGCAGAGCTAATTGTATCATAGGTTGAAAAATTAACCGAATACATTAACAATACACCAATTGCGGCGGCGATAGCTACTAAAATAATAATGCTGGAAGTCTTCATAAATTTTATAAGCTGCAAATTTAGTTTAAAATGGCAATAATAATTTTATAAAAATTGATGAAGTTGATCATAATAATAACTGATGCCAATCAGTCGTTAAATTGAATAGAGAATGAGATTTTGAAGCCATTATCATTTATGATTATATTATCTTTGCACCCTTAAAAAAATTTACCCTCACCCCATGACAGATTTATCAAAGTTTGATCCCAATTGCGTAGGCAACCCCAACAATAATATTTTCGGCCTTCCATTTTCGGAAGAGGATGCTGCCGTGGTATTGCTTCCGGTTCCATGGGAAGTTACCGTAAGTTATACGGCGGGCACAGCAAGAGCAGCCGAACACATCGCCAAAGCAAGCCTGCAGGTGGATCTGATTGATACTGATATACAGGAAGGGTGGAAGGAAGGATTTTACATGCGTGATATTGACAAGAAAGTTTTAATGAAAAGCGATTACCTGCGCAAAGAAGCCGAGTTGTTCATTAATTACATTTGCCAGGGAGATGAAGTGATCGACAGTAAGTTTATGTGTAAAATTTTAAAGGAAGTAAATGAAGGAAGTGAATTTCTGAATAATTGGGTTTATGAACAGACCAAAGAGCTGCTTGACAGTGGAAAATTAGTAGGCGTTGTTGGGGGCGATCATAGTACTCCATTTGGATTTTTTAAAGCAGTAGCAGAGAAATATGGTGATTTTGGTATTCTGCAAATTGATGCGCATTGCGACCTTCGGAAGGCTTACGAAAATTTTAAATATTCTCACGCTTCTATAATGTATAACGCATTGGAAGAAATTCCGGAGTTAACGAAACTCGTTCAGGTAGGCATTAGAGATTATTCGCCCCTGGAGTATGAATATATAAAAAACAGCAATGGCAGAGTGGTTACTTTTTTTGATAAATATATAAAGGAACAAATTTTTGAAGGTGCATCGTGGAAGCAGGTAGTTGATGATATTGTAAGCAAGTTGCCGCAACAGGTGTATATTAGTTTTGATATTGATGGCCTTGATCCTAAATTATGTCCCACATACCGGAACTCCTGTCCAGGGCGGATTTGAGACGGAACAGATTTTTTACCTCTTTAAAAAAGTAGCAGAAAGCGGCAGGAAGTTTATAGGGTTTGATTTAAATGAAGTAGGCATCAGTCCTAATGAATGGGACGAAAATGTAGGCGCAAGAGTTTTGTTTAAATTGTGTAATTTAATGGTAGCTGCAAAAATTAATAGCCATGCCACAGTTTGAGATTACGCTTAAAAATTCTAAAGTAAAGTCGTATCATTTCATTGCTTTGCTTATCGTTTCTTTTAACATCGCTATTTTTATTTACCTGCTATTCTTCGATAAATATTTTTATGATGCGGCAGCATCATTCTTTCTTATTGCGGTATATTGTCTCTTTAGATTTTATATCGCTAAAAAAAATAAATCTCCATTTTATATTGACGAGGTTGCCTTCTTCATTCTTGCCGGATGCTGGGTTGCGCTGCAAAATTATCCCGTTGCCGGTGGTTGCCTGTTGATGGGCATTCTATATCACTATTCTCTTCAAAAATTGCAGTTTGTTTTTAATAATATTTTTATAAAGAAAACAAATTTTCCTCCCATAGAATATCAATGGAACCAGCTAAGTAACGTAATGTTACGTGATAGCATCCTTACTTTGGATTTCAATAATAACAAATTGATTCAAATGGAAATTGATAACGAAAGCAACATCAGTGAAGTTGAATTCAATGCATTCGCACAACAGCAAATTATAAAGTATTCTAACTCTGAAGAGAACCTTTACTTAAATTAAACCTGTTTGAAGCATAGCCCTTTTATATTGTTTTCTGATGGCAAGGGAAATACTTTTGAAGACACTTCTTTATATGCCTGCGGCAGAAGTGGATGGGATGCAATACCCGTAGAAAAAGATGAATGGATTGAATTGCCACACGGTGGTCAATTATACGAATTGCCCGGCAGGCATGGAATTGGAATTGATGTAGAAACCGGCGAAATGCGCCTGTGCCAAAAGGGATGGGCAGTCGCAGCTTTTATTCCGCCTGCGTATACCGGCACTTTCCTTGCTGCGTATGAAACACTTCCCAATGCGGAAACATTGCCGCTGTTTTGTTATACGGCTGCCGGTTGGTATAACGAAAAATTTTATGTACCCGCCGTTCGCATTGAAAATGATATCAGGCAGGAGAGTGCAGGCTTTGACCAGGAAAAAATTGAAGCGGGCGTAAATGAATATTTATCGGCGTATAAGCATAACCGTTTGGTTCAGCATTTAGCCAACAATTGTTGCTTAACCTATCATTGTCCCGCCGCCCGAAATTATTTTATGGGACGATGGGAGTGTCCTGTTCCCAGTTCACCTGCGTGCAACGCGAATTGCATCGGATGTATTTCTTTTCAGCCACAGGACGAAACAATTGTTTCTACACAAGATAGGTTAACGTTTAAACCAACCGCCGAGGAAATAATTGAATATACAGTTCCGCATTTGGAAACTGCTCCGTATCCTATTGTAAGTTTCGGCCAGGGATGTGAAGGTGAACCATTATTAATGTGGCAAACTATTGAGGAAGCTATTATCGAAATAAGAAAACATACACAGAAAGGAAGTATAAATATCAATACTAACGGTAGTGATCCAAAGGCAGTACAAGCCCTTTGTGAAGCAGGTTTGAACAGCATTCGCGTAAGCACTAATTCTGCAAGGGAAAATATATATACGCCTTACTACCGTCCCAACAACTATGAGTTTAACGATATTGTTGAAAGCCTTAAAGTAGTAACTAACTATAAGGGATGGACGAGTATTAACTATTTCGTTTTTCCCGGCATGACCGATAGTGTTGAAGAATATGAGGCATTAAGAAAGCTGATAAAAACAACGGGATTAAAAATGATTCAATGGCGCAATTTCAATATTGACCCCGACTGGTATTTAGGAAAAATAGGAGTGACAGAAACCGGTGAATGTATCGGTATTCGTCAAATGATGGAGTTAATAAAAGAAGAATTTCCTGATTTGAAATTTGGCTATTTTAATCCTTCTATGGAAAGAATTAAAGGCAATTTTGAAATGGATTACGCAAAGTAAGGTGTATTGAAGTCTAATAAAACTACTTGCTATTTAAACTGGAACTTATCTCGTTTTTGATCCGTGGATAAATTTTGGCGTATAGATTTTCCATAATGATATCTAATTTCCTTTCAAACAGATCGGATGTTGAATCTGATGACCTGATTGACGCTTTGTTACTTTCATTCACACCGTAGCCAACATCTTCTTTTACTAATAAATATTTTGCCTTAAAACTTTGCAGACTTAAATTTTTCGACGTTGCTCTTTCCTGGATATTAAAACCAAGAGTTGCATTTGCCTGAATTGTAGATTGATCAACGGTTATGGCCGGGACTACAGACGATACATTCGAAGGGTAGGCAAACATTTGCTTGTCAGCGTATGTTCCAGGCGGATAAGGTTCATTTTCTGTATGTCCGCCAAAGGAAGGTGCAACATAGATTGTCCTGTTATCCGTTTCGGCAAAAGAAGATTGAGGTTGGGATAAAGTTGTCGTGGAACGTTTCGGGGCAGAGATATCCAGGTCTGTAAATTTTAAGTAAATAATCCAGTCCGGTACGAGGTTATATTTCTGAATTTCCTTTTCTGTGTAAAATGAAATAGGTATAGGATTTTTCAGAAAGTCGTTATCAAGATTGAACGTTAACTGATCTTCAAAAAACTCGTTACATATCTTGTTTCCTGATTTGCTCCAATAAGAATTTGAAAAATAATTGCTGTCAGGAATGAACCTGATTACCGCATTAATTGTCTTTTTTTGACTGGTCGCTATGTTGCCGGAATTCTTTGTAGAGGTACATGAATTCAAAAGCGCAATAATAAACAGGAGTGGTATAATTTTTTTCATTGAAGTTAATTTTAATACTAGTAAAAGTTACTAATAAATGATTGCTGTTTTTACTCCTTGTTGCTTAATTAACTTTAATTTATGCTGGGCCTATTTGAATAAAAGCCAACATCTACATCTCCTTTTTTAAATAATAAACTATAAGATCACCTGCATCTTCCTTTTCCGCATACTCATAATTTTCATCTAACAGAAAATTATTTTTTAATAAAACATTTGTGGATCGTAGATTATCTATATGGGTAAAGGCCGTTATTACTTTTAGGTTCATTGTATTAAAGCCATAATCTGTAACCGTTGAAATTGCTTCCTGCATTAATCCTTTTCCCTGGAAATCCGGATGAAGTTCGTATCCAATCTCAGCCATATTATTTTCGAAAGAAATATTCCACATGCAAATAGTCCCTATCAAAGTATCCTCATCTTTCAAAGTTATCGCCCAGTAAATCGATTGATTACTTTTAACGGCATCCAGTATCTTTTCTATGAAATTTTTTGCATCATTTATATTGGCTGACTTTGGCCGGTCAAGAAATTTATTTACTTGTTCGTCGGAACGCAATATCATAATTTCTTTAGCATCTTTTTGTGTGAGACTTCTTAATTGCAGCCGGTTTGTTGTTAAACCCGGAAATGGCGTAAAATTTAAATGCAGCATCGATTTCTTTATTGATTTGTAATTTATATTTTTATAAAATAAAAACTTATAACATGAAAAAAATAATTTTATTTTCCCTGGTGCTGTTAGCTTATCATAATTCCGCATCATGCCAAAACGTTCCTTACAATGTGGTTTTTGATATTACTAATAACGAGCCGGCTATTCAACAAAGAATGATCGTCCTGGTGAAAGAGATTATCAGTGCCAGTCCCGATGCCAAAGTGGAAGTCGTTTTCTACGGCAATTCAATTGCCGTTATCGACAAAAACAAATCTGCTGTTTCAGATGATATTTCAAAACTTTCCGAAAACAAACAAGTACAATTCAGAGCGTGTGCTATCGCCATGAAAAAACATGATCTTGACGAAAGCGGATTGGTACGCGGCGTTGAAACCGTTCCCGATGGAATTTATGAGATAGTAAAAAAGCAAGCTGCCGGCTATGGCTATATTAAGATTGTTCAATAAAGTGGTTAGTCAGTGACAATATAAATTGTTGAAAAATTCAGCGAAAGACCAATGCTATTTTCTCTCATATTTCCAGTTCCTGGACTTTCCCTCTTTCACCCATTCAACGGTGGTGGCAACCCTTTTGTTTTTAGTTTCTTCTGTTTTGGCTTCGTTTATCCATTCAATATATTCCCTTTTATGAGACGGGCTAAAATTATTGAAGGCTGCTGCTGCTATTTTATTTTTGAGTAATGCATTTTGTAATATCTCCGGAATTTCAATTTCCTTGCTATAGTCTCTTTTTTTTCTTTCGGGTAATTTAACATCGTCATCATTTAGTTTCATAGCTTCCTTTATCCATGCCGTAATTTTTTTATCGGGAGGTAAATCTTTCAAGGCCCGGTGATTTTGCCCATGTGTCCCATTGCATATTCATTTTGACTAATCATTTCTTTTGCATCTTTCATAATCTGCAGATTTCCAAAAGCCAAACGCACAATGTTGTTTAAATGCTGCCATATTGCACAACATTCCCTTGTAATCAAAATGCGGGCAATCCCCATTTAATAGTTTCCTCAACATCCGGGACATGCCTTATGAACCAGGCTTCTTAAATGTTGCTAAAATGGGCCTTGCAAAATCGGCTGATTTTGAAATGTATTCATCAATTCTTTTATCTTTTTGTATCATACCAATAGCTTTTAAAAAATTAATTACAAATTAATTATTTCTCTTGAGGCAAAAAGGATGTGCGTTGAAAAGAATATTGCAGAAAACCAGGTTCTGCCGGGAAACTTATGTTTCACTAATGTAAAAATATAGTCTTTATTTTTTTCATAAAATTTTCTGCATCTCTAATGTGCGGAGTTTTAAATTTGCATTCATCAAATGGCATTAATAAAACTGCCTACGGCATTAAGAGCATTACGGTATTACAATTTTCGCTTATACTTTATTGGACAGGCTGTATCTCTTATTGGCACATGGATGCAACGGATTGCCGTTAGCTGGCTGGTGTATAATCTTACCCATTCTGCGTTTATGCTGGGGTTAGTTGCGTTTGCAGGGCAAATACCGGTGTTGCTTCTTTCGCCTTACGCCGGTGCTTATGTTGACCGCCATAGTCGTTACAAAACATTACTCTTTACACAGGTTGCTTCAATGATACAGGCCGGGCTTCTTGCAATAGTTGTCTGGAGAGGGAAATTACGACGTAACCATCATTATTTTGCTGAGCGTTTTATTAGGAGCTATCAATGCTTTCGATACTCCCTCGCGTCAATCTTTTATGATTGTTTTGGTGGAAAATAAAGAAGATCTTCCCAATGGCATTGCGCTCAATTCTTCAATGGTTACACTAGCCCGATTGCTGGGCCCTGCTGTCGCAGGAATATTATTAAGCAGTTATGGGGAAGATGTTTGTTTTCTTATTAATTTCTTAAGTTTCCTGGCGGTAATTATTTCTTTGTTGTTTATGAAAATAAATATTCCTGTAAGACCTAAAAATACAGAGCCGATTTGGGTGGGATTGCGGGAAGGGTATAAGTACATCAGGGGCAATGTTGGTCTGCGTTCAGTAGTGTTATTAACTGCGGCTATGAGCCTGCTGGTAATGCCTTATACAACTTTGCTTCCCATTTATGCCGCATCGGTTTTTAAAGGAAACGTTACCACATTTAGCTGGCTGAATAGCATTTCAGGATTAGGAGCATTATTGGGAGCGGTGTATATGGCTACCCGAAAACCTGGAAGCAAATACATGAGGATAATTGCCTATGCGGCTTTAATCTTTAGTGTGGGGCTTATTTTATTTTCCTACACCAAAAATCTTACGCTGGCATTAATTTTTTTGATGGTAGCTGAAGGTGGACTGCTAACTGAAATTTCGGCTAGTAATACCTATGTGCAAACTCACGTAGACGAACACATGCGAGGAAGAGTTATAAGTTATTATGTAATGGCATTCCTCGGGATGCAACCTATAGGCGGCCTTCTTATTGGCTCGTTGGCACATGTTACTAATGCACCATTTACAGTATTGGCCGAAGGCGTGTGTGGCGTTACAGCAGCCTTGTTGTTTATTCCTGCATTAAAAAAGTGAGAAGATTAAGAAACAGCAAAAAAGCAGTGGTTGCTTAGATTATATTCTATTCGTATAGGCTCGCCGTTAGTCGTAAAGATATTTATTGTTTGTTGAAGAAGATTTAACAACACGCATCTTCACAAATTTCTTTCGTAGGAAATGGAATTGCAGAAGCCTGAACCCAACGGCCTTCCTGGAGTTTGAAGTTGTAAAACTTTCCGCCCGGTTTTTTTTGCATGCACACACAATCAGCATCATCAGGAATTTCATCAAATTCATCTGTCGGCATAATGCTTTTTGGCAGGGTTTTTTAACTTTTGCTTCTCCTTTTATTTTTATGAGATGCTGCTTTTTTTGTTGCGATTTTTTTAAAGGGGCTTTCTTCCCGGGAGATTTTTTTGCTGAAATTTTTTTTGAAGCGGCTTTCTTCGAGGGAGCAGTTTTTGCTTTAAGTTTTTTTGTTACCGATTTCCTGGTTGCCATATTATTGAGTTAATTGAATAGTATTGACGTAGTGAAATTGTAAGGCATTGCGATCTTTTAAAATTTTATCAATGTTAAAAACAAGAGGTTTATAGCCACCTATTTTGTTCCCATCAAGCTGTACAATTTTTTCAATATTAAAAGTATAGCCGGTTGTTGGGGTCGAGGGGAAATTAGCTGGCATGAAAAGCAATCCTTTAGTATTTTTTTTCTTTTGATGAAGTTTCAAATAAAAACTGCCGTTGGCCTTTGCCAATGTCAATTCCGTATCAAACGTTATAAGGTTTGCATCTTCGTCAACAATTCCGAAGTAGGAGGGCGTTATACCTGTTACTTGATTTTGACCGTTGCGTTTTAAAGAAAAAAATACCGCAGCCGTAACCGGCACTTCAATTACTTTATCTTTTTTATTTTTTGTTGAATAGGTAAAATTATATTTCAGAATGTAAAGATTTTGAGAGTAACCATTGACAGTCCAGTAATCAACCGAAGGAATGGTGCTGGCATCATTGAGTTCAGAGTATTCCAGTAAATCATCATTTTCAATAAATTTTTCCCTAAATGATGAAACATATATTTCCGCAGCAGTTGCTTTTTTTGTAACCGCATATTTAATGTAAGGTGCATCACCAAGTCCGGGCACTTCCCTGAAAAATGCAGTCGTTACATTCTTATTAATATCAAATGGTATTCTTTGCTCGAGGCAACCTGAAAGAAAGACGATGGCAACTATAGGGATTAATATCTTTTTATAGCTTAACATGGTTCATATTATTATAAGTTCCACCAATGTAAAAACGATTAATATCATTATTAGGATGCAAAGGATAACGTAACATCGTATGTATAATTTCCTGCAATCCAAAAACCCTTCCTGATTTTGCACTGCGTAAAGAGCCCATTACGCCAGCGTCTACAGCATATCCCTGTCCTAAAAATATTTTGAGATTATATGCGGAAGAATTGAATGCCGGTGCTACATGTCGTTTGCTTCTTATTACATCCGAATCATCAGCATTGTAGTTAGGAATATTAATACCGATAAGATTTGATAACTCATATAACAGTGGCGAGTACCCGGTGAATTGGTCAAAGCTAAATTCAGCTACGTTATAGTTTTTATGGTTGTGAATATAAACACCAAATCCACCCGTCCACCATCTGTCGAAATTGTCAGCTAACGGGAGAAATGTAAATGGTATGGCTCCGTCATTATAATAATTGATGGTGAAGTCAGGAGCTGAAAATGTAACCGAACCAACAATTTGATTTCGCCTGTGATTATTCAAAATAAAATTAGTACTCAGGTAGGCTGCATATTTTTTACTCGTGGCAATATTATAAAAGGAACCTGTATTTAATGTTTTAAAAAATTTTGTATAGTTAAGTTCTTTGCCCCACGTGCTTCCAACACTAAACGTATTGGTGAAATCAATCTGGATATCGCCTGTTAACGGATTCAAATTTGCTCCAAGGCTTTTTGTATAGAGAGATATCGACGGCCCGTAATTAACCGAGAAGTTATTTTTGTACACACCGTTAGCAATAAACGCAGCATATAGTCTAAGGCCAGGAAAAGTTTGCGACTTGCCATAAGTGAAATTAAGATTGCAACCGAAATTAAAATAACCATTATAATTCCAGTTAGATTGTGCTACTGAAGATTTGGTTGAAATAAAGAATAAAACAATGAAAAAATATTTGCAGAGATTTTTCATCTTTGGGTTATAAGAATATAAATATAATTCAAACTATTTAATTTAATAGCTGAAGAATCTTATTGTATTTTTTACAAACTCATTTTTCTTATTAGATGTTTAACTTTTGTAACTTTAAAAATATGGAAGCAGACGAACCATCCCACGCTTATCAAAAAAAGTTTTATACTATTCAGGAATATCTTGAAATGGAAAATGCAGCTTTAGAAAAACATGAATTTTATAAAGGTGAAATATTTGCTATGGCTGGTGCCAGCACAAGGCACAATATAATTTCAGCTAATATTTTTATATCATTAGGAATCTCTTTAAAGGGTAAACATTGCCAACCTTTCGGCAGTGATATGCGGATTAATATTCCGGAAAATACTTTATTTACTTACCCTGATATTTCAATCTTTTGCGGAGATGTTATAACATTAAAAGAAGATGAAAATACAGCTACAGGCCCAACAGTAATTGTTGAAATCCTTTCTCCTTCTACGCGAAATTATGATCGTGCACTGCGCTTAATTATCCGTCAAGGAGAAACCACGGCGATTAATTATCCGTCCAATGAGTTGCTTATTATTCAACAGCAGTAATTCTCGCAGCCCATCCGCCACCCGGCGCTAAATGAATCTTCATTTTATCATTCGCAGTCACTTTTATTATTTCTTTTTTATAATCAGTCGCGTCGCGATCTGCGTTTATACCGTCCTTAAAAATTTCAGCTTCATAATTTCCATTCTTTAAAAAAGAGAAATCCAGCGTGACATCCCTTTCATCCCAATTGGTCATGGCACCCACATACCATACATTATCTTTCTCTCTTGCTATCGCTACATAATCACCAACTTCTGCCGCCAATGGAACTGTTTTATCAAATGTTGTTGGAATTTTTGCAATGAAATCGGTGCATTCCTGTTCTTTCATGTATACTGTAGGATTATCGGCCAGCATTTGTAATGGTGCAAAAAATACAACATACATGGCTAACTGGTGGCACCTTGTTCCCTGGCTCATTGGCATGGAGTTATTTGGCACAAAACCACTTTTAGTTGCATTGCGCATAGCGCCGGGCGTATAATCCATTGGGCCCGCAACCATCCGGATAAAAGGCAGCGATACATCATAACGCGGTACATCATCGTGCGGCGTCCACTTTACATTTTCCATTCCCTTTACGCCTTCCATATTTATAACGTTAGGGTAGGTTCTTTGCAAGCCGGTAGGCTTAAACATTCCATGATAATCCACGATCATTTTATAATCAGCAGCTTTTTTTGCAATAGCATATAATGATGAAACCATCTTCTGATCATCGCGATCCATGAAATCTATCTTAAAACCTTTTACACCCATAGCCGAATATTTTTCAAACACAGCATTCATTTTTGAATTAACCGCATACCAGCCTGCCCATAAAATAATACCCACATTTTTTTGTTTGCCGTAATCAATTATTTCCTGCAGATTTATTTTGGGCGATACATCCATTAAATCCAAATCGTTGCTCCAGCCTTCGTCCAGTATTACATACTCGAGTTTGTTTGCCGATGCGAAATCAATATAATATTTATAGGTTTCAGTATTTACACCTGCCCTGAAATCAACATGGCTGATGTTCCAGTCGTTCCACCAATCCCACGCAACTTTTCCCGGTTTAATCCATGATGGATCTGCGATGCGTGAAGGCGAGGCAAGTTTTTGTACCATATCGTTATCAATAACGAAGTATCATTATTGCTGATGATGATCACTCTCCAGGGAAAACTGCGTGTACCGTTCACCGTTGCAATATAATCGGCCCGTTTGCTTACCATTGTATTTAACATCTTGTAACCGCCTTGCTTTTCTTCCAATGGGTAAGGAGCAAACACTCTATTAAAGCTTTTATCCGCTTTATCATTAACCTTTACAAACATGCCGGGATAATCCTCAAGATCAGCTTCTGTTATAACTGCTTTCTTTTGATTGCCCAGATCAATCATTATTGGTAAAAATCCCAATGTGTCTTTTGAATATTGTGAAATATTTTTTTCGGTGTACAAAGCTTCGAACGATTGAATGTATTGTTCTGTGTCGCCACGAAAGTCTCTCACAAACGGAATAAAGCATTTATAATCCTTATCAAAATTAAAATTGGTTGCTTCGTTTACAATGGTTATCTGCCCTTTCTTTTTAGTAAAAAGCGATAAGCAGCACCGTCATTGTATGCCCGGAAGATGATGCCGTAATCTCCCTTACAATTTAACGTTAACTGGTTATAAACATCGGAGTAACGATGTTTTTTAAATAATCGATAGCTTTGAAAGATGAGTTTACTTTTTCAGTTTTTGCGGAGATGATTTTTGCATTTTCGCCCAATACTTCACCGGTTTGCAATTGCATTGAAATTGCCGATGGAGTAATAACTGCGGATGAATTGTTACTTACCACCAGGTTAGCGAAGTGCCTGCCTCAATCTTAATAATAATATTTCCATCCGGTGACGTTAGTTGATAAGTCTTTGTTTTTTGAGCAAATGTTGCTGATACAATAAAAGTTAAGAGCAAAGTCAAATTGATTGTAAGAAATTTCATCGTTATATTTTTTATTTAATTATTTCCACGTTAATTGTTTCACTCAGAAAAAAAATTTGTTATGGTACTTTAAAATATTTTAAACGACGTGATCAATTATCCAGGCAATCTTTTTAAAGGTGTGTTACAATTATTAGCGTAAGAATATGAATTATTATTAAAAGTATGCGAAGCTTTTTTATTTATAAAAAATATTGAAATAGATAAAAGTACAGGCATGTTTAGTTATGCAACCGAAGCCTGCTTTGCAATAATAAAGTTGATCAAATCATCTAAGGCAACTCCTGCACGATTGCTGGCATCATCGATTTCGTCTCGTGAAACATTTGCCGCAAAAGATTTTTCCTTTAATCTTTTCTTCACGCCTTTCAATTCCATTCCATCATATCCTCCAGGCCGCATTAAAGAATATGCATGTATAAGCCCGGACAATTCATCAAAGGCATATAACATCTTATCCATTTTGGTTCCAGGTTCTACACCAAAATGATTTGGTCCGTGCGAAGCAATGGCATGAATAATTTCGGGATCAACATTCCTGTATTCCAAGTTCTTCAATAATTTTCCGGCAATGTAATTCGGGCCATTGATCCCAATCTGCATCATGCAACAGCCCGGCTATTTCCCAACTCCATTGCCCTTTCTCATCCAGGTGTTCTTTCTCTGCAGCCCAGCATTTCATTAAATGAGCCACTTGTTTCATGTGCAATTTCAAACGTGGATTTATTACCCATTCATTAAATAAAGCCTCTGCTTCAACCGGCGACAATGTATTGCCTTTGTTAGCAAGGATTTCCAAATTGGGTTCTATCTATTTGTAACGACATAATTTTTTTACAAACCTAAACCTTATATAAAACAAAATGTTGTAGTAAATTAATATTACCGGAAACAAACAAAAAACCGACAAACGATAAACCTGATATCTAGGACTTTAATTTATCTGTTCAAAAAAATTTAAGTTGATAACTGTTTTAATATTGTAATTTCAAATCGAGAACCGGGTAACAATAAAACTATTAATGCATGTACCTGTTTAAATACCCCAAATATTTTTATTCTGCCTTTAGCGCTACTTATTTTTGCTATTACATTCTTTTTTTCGTTTACGGCTGATGCGCAGGATGGCAGCAAAGCCTTTGGGGACAGCATTTTCATAACTAACGGACTCACGGGAAAAATATATCTTCTTCCGGTTAATACAGTAAAGACTGCCGGATTTTGACACGATGAAGCCTGTGAGTATTATTTACACCGATTCTATAAATATACCGCCCAGGAACTGGTCTTCAGGTTTTCCCGGTTTGCGGGATCGGTTTGAATGGTTTGCAATTGAATACAAAGGCTTTTTTCCAGGCAAAGAAAACCGGTGAATATTTATTTCGGTTACTGAGTGATGATGGATCCAAACTATTTATTGATGGCAAATTGATTATTGATAATGATGGGCTGCATGGCGCATACTGCAAAAACCAGGAAAGTAAAGTTGGATGATTCGAGGCATTCAATTAAAATTCAATATTTCCAGGGGCCCCGTTACCAGACTAGCGTTGCAACTTTTCGCAAGCGTAGACAATTCCAAAGAGGAAATTTTTCCGGGAAATAATTTTGTTCTTTATGCACAAGCCGAGCGTGAGAATAAAATATATTATTTCTTAACATTGGCCGGCCTGGTTGTGCTCTATTTTATATTCTTCTTCTGGCGAAATAATAAGAGAGAAAAGGCAACTGAAAAGAAGAAGAAAAAATAAAGAAATTATTTCTCCGCTGTTTCAGTTGTCGCAACAATGCGAATATACCATTGGGATTTTGTTGCCAAACTTTTTTATGACGAATTTTCTTTTTTCTATTTGTTCTGTACCATTAAAGCAATCATAAGGCGAATAATTATATTCTTTTAAATCGTTTACCCGTAGTCCGTTAGTTACAAGGCTCTCAAATACTTCTCCTATCGAGTGGTTCCATGTTATACTTTCCAAATTAATTGCAGCAGTCTTATCGGCATAAGTATCCTTTTCTAATTCTACAATAGGTTCACTTTTAAAATAGCTATATTCAATATTATTGAAATCATTATCAAAAATCCACAAAAAAGGATGAAACTCTACGAGGATAAAAGTTCCGCCTGGCTTTAAAAAATCAGCAATAAGCCTTGCCCATTTATTAAGATCGGGTAACCAGCCAATGGTTCCGTAAGAAGTGAAAACAATATCAAATTTTTCGTTGAGATGTTCCGGGAGATCATATACATCACAACAAATAAAACGTGCGTTGGAGTTGAGTTTTATTGCTAACTCTTTTGCTTTGTTTATCGCGTTATCGGAAAGGTCAACGCCTGTCACGATTGCGCCAAGCCGTGCAAGCGATAACGTATCCTGCCCAAAATGACATTGTAAATGAAGGATTGTTTTATTTTTTACGTCACCTAACAAGTTAAGCTCAATATCATTTAAAGAAGATCTCCCTTTATGAAATTCTCTACATCATAAAACTCAGAATTAAAATGATACGCGGTTCTTTTATTCCAAAGTGTTTTATTCTTTTCAATATAATTTGATGACGGTCCATTTTTATTCTATGTGATTTTTAGAATTTAGTTTTTTGAATAAATTTATATCGATTAAACAAATCCAAAGCAGGAAAAAAAGAAAAGTAATCTTTTGCACTAATGGTAAATATAATTTTAAACCGTTGCTGTAATATAGAATGTTATTGGTGATGATAAGAATAATGTTAACGATCCTCAAGCCATAATAGGCCGTTCCATTTTAATTTATATAGGCCAATAAATGTTCCCGCCACTGCTACAAGGCCAAAAAAGCTTGCGACATTCACGAGCGTATCGTGATAAGCCCGTAAAAATAAATATGCCGCAGATCATGGCTAGGGCACCGGGAACTTTGTACTATAGAGTCGGTTACTTTCCCTTAAATAAGTGTACCGGGAAAATACATACCAGAAAAAAATAAGCGTAGAAGCTTAGGATACACATGGCAGTTAGCGCTATCGGTTTAGCATAATTGTGCCTGCCCGTTAATTGCATAATCATTTAATAAATTGAACCAATAATTATTTATCCAGCTAAAGCCTTTGGAGTTTTTATCAATCTGCGATCCGCCGGGATAGTGACAAGGTTGCAATGAAATATAAACACACAAAAATTAGGGTTCCATATAGAGGAACCAATATTAAGATATCTTTGTTTTTATCTGTATGGTTTCATCAAAATACAAGTAGCTGCTTTAAGCGATTATGTGTCTTTAAATCTCTTAGAAATCAATTCTTAATTAAATTTCAACCTTAGTGGAAATTATCTACCTAAGTTTTTTAACCTCATTACCTTATTCAATTATAAAATATATACTACTCAATAAGGTAATAGGGTTGATTCAGTCCCGGCAGCCGCTTTTTCTATTAAGGTTTAATGCTATCAATACAAAATATTAAATTAATGCCGATACCGCTTCTTGATGAATAATTTGGGAACTAAATAAATAGCCCGATTCCAATAACTGTAAATCGTTACTTTTTATTCAACTGAATTCCTCTTGCAATTGATATAACGCCGGTAATAACCATTACTGACCAGCATATCCAGTCAAATAGTCGCAGGTTTAAATTATTTATAATCCTGTCAGATAAATAAACAACCACCAACACCAACATAAATATTCCTACTGTAATTTGAGATTTCGAACTTGAGTTTTGACTTGTCATAATAATTTATTTAATCAGTTTTACCATCTAATTTTTTTATAAGATTTACTTCGTCTAAGCGATAGGGTGTTCCGTCTTTATAAAAGATATCGTGAAACCATTCTGCCGGTTCACTGCCATCGGGGAGGGGAGTGTCCCATGCATATTTCGTGTTTGTTTTACCTGTAACAAATCCCCAGTTAATAGCGCCAACGTTTTCTTTCTTTAATATGGGAAGAACTGTTGCAAACCGGCTGTTACGTGGGCCGTGCCATATATTCTGTACAAATTAAAGGCCGCCCAATTGATTTTAATATTTGAATTACTCTTTCGTGTGCAGGCGCTTCATCATAATTGTGATAGGTAATGATATCGGAATTAGCTACCTGGAACTTGTTTAAGTTTTCCAGGTCCCATGCCCACAAACCGGCACTTATAGGTTGGTCAGGGTTTACACTTCTTGCCCATTGAAATATTTTTGATAAGTAAAGGCAATGATGAATCTCCCTTTCCTGAATTGCCGGGCTCGTTATACAGATCCCATAATAAAATTCTTTTATCATGAGCAAACGTTGTTAATATATCTTTTACATACGATTCCAGTTCAGGAAAGTTTGACGTATCTGTTGAAGCAGGTTGACCCGGATCCTGCACCCAGCCTGAATTATGAATGCCGGGCTTTGGCGCTGGTTGCTGTGCCGGCATGAGGCACCTTATTCCAGCAATCATCAAAGAAAACAAACATAATTTGAATGTGATGCTTGTCTGCGATACTTAAAAAAGTATTCATCCTTTTTTTAAAACCTTCTTTATCTTCTTTCCAGGCAATGCTGTGTAAAAACACACGCATGGTATTGAAGCCGATGCCTTCTGCATAACCCAATTCTTTATCATTGATAGCGCTGTCAAATGTATCCGCCTGCCACATTTCAAGCTGGTTAATGGCATTGCTGGGAATATAATCTGAACCAATAATCCACTTGTGCCCGGCATACCAGGCATTTGCTTTATCAACAGACCATTGCTTTGCCGGAACGGAACTATTGATGTTTACCTTTTTATTTTTCTGCGAATAACCGTTAACGTTACACAATAAAGAAAACGCTGCAATGATGTATATCTTTTTTACCAAACTCATTTAATTATGTTTAAGGGTTGATTATTGACGAGATTAATTTCTGCCTGTATGGTCCAATTATCTTTACGGAAGTAAAGGAAGGCGGGGAAAATAAAGAATATCTGTTTCATTAAAATAGTTAAGCAATCTGAATTTGATAATTAATAATATTCGATAAAATATAGAAAAGCTATTAAGATATTAAAGTAACGAATTATAATTGTAACGGCAATGATGTACCCATGTTGAGGTAATTAACACAACAATAAATGAGGGATTATTTTATGAAGGAATAATTATTCTGCTTCCCAGGTATTTGGGTTTTTTACCAAACCAAAAATCAAGAAATACTTTTACTCTGGCCAGTTTTTCCCGCAACATTGTTCTAAAACCAATTGAAGCGCTTACGTCAGTTGCGTTAAAACCTACGGCATCAATCCCAGTTAATATTAACAAGCCCATCGGGGCGATATTTTAGTAGTAGCAATGTAAACCATTCAATGTCTTCTGGCAGCTCCGTAGGAGCGGCATGTTTATATATCGCTCCTACGGAGCTTAGCACGAATGCCAAATAAATTGCTACTAACATATCACCTCTACCAGGTTAGTGGCGTATATTAAAACATTTACCAGGCTTGCATTTGCGAACAAAATATCTAATTCTATGTAATTAATAAATACCCGTTGTCTAAATACATTGGCCGCTTTATTTATTCCTCGCTATAATTTAAACCTGAACGTGAAACACCTGCCTGGCGGGAAAACGGAAACCCCTGTAAAAACAAGGGTCGTCTTGTTACCGGCGTCTAATCGAAAAAGAAATTTTTTCACCGGTAACAAAGCAAAATTAGATTCTTTTTTGTTAAGTGTAATGGGTATATTTCAAAATTGTCGCATAGCATTATAAAGACAAAAAAAAGGCCATCCTTCTGGGTAAGCTTCCCCAAAAACAGTACAGTTTAAAAATAGACAAAATGTTTAATTTTAAAACTGTAAAAGATGAAAAAAAGCACATTTAGTCCTGCACAGATAGCAGGCATTCTAAAAGAATTTGATAACGGCAAAAGTGCCGAAGAGATCAACCGTGAACACGGAGTAAGTAAAGCCAGTTTGTATAAGTGGCGTCAGCGTTATGGAGGTATGGAAGCATCTGAACTTAAGCGGATCAAAGAGTTGGAAGAAGAAAACTCCCGGCTTAAACGAATGTATGCCAACCTGGCCATGGAGTTGGACGTTGCAAAATACATTATTGAAAAAAAGCTTTAAAGCCTTGCGATAAACGAGTGATCGTAAATCAGCTCCGTAAAGAGCGGCCCAAAGACATCGGCAAGGCGTGTCGAATACTAAATATAAGTCGCAGTTCATTGCATTATAAATCTGTAAAGAATGATGATACGGTAATACACTTATTGCAGCATCTTTCGCAAACCGTGGAAGACGAAGGCTTTTGGAAATTTTATGACCGTCTTCGGTTGGAGGGCCATAAGATTAATCACAAACGGGTATACCGGCTTTATAAACAATTAGGATTACGAATGAAGCGTAAGGCCAGGAAGCGTCTGTATGCACGCATAAAAGAAAAGTTGGAAGTACCAGCGTCTTTTACCCAAACCTGGAGTATAGATTTTATGAGCGATGCATTAAGCAATGGCAGGAAGTTCCGGTCATTTAATGTGATAGACGATTTTAACCGTGAAGTACTTTTTATAGAAACCGATTATTCACTAAAAAGCAGCCGTGTGTTGTGGGTGTTAAGTCATTTAATAGCCAGGTATGGCAAGCCTGAAAAGATACGTATGGACAATGGCCCGGAATTTATTGCCAGGATAGCAAAACTATGGAGCCAGGCAAATGAAATTGATTTTAAATATATACAGCCAGGTAAGCCATCACAAAATGCCTACATAGAAAGGTTTAACCGAACCTACCGGGGCAAAGTGTTAGATGCCTATCTGTTAGATAACCTGGATGAAGTTCGGGAAGTAACGGCAACGTTTATACATGATTACAATAACCACCGGCCACATGATGCCCTGGGAGGGTTACCCCCAAAGCTCTACCGGGAAAAAAATAAAGGGGAAAAACAAATCCTTTCTGATGGGCTCCGTTCCGCTTCGGCTACGCCTTCGCTTCACTACGCCCATCAGAAGACTATATTGAAATGAAAAATATTCTACTTTTAAACTGTACTAAAAATGGGAAGCCTTCACAATGACGTCAAAGAATTTGGTGTTTATAATGAAGACCTGCAGCAACTCACCCAATGGTTTTCAGACAATGAAATTAAAACAGTTGCCATGGAAAGTACCGGTACTTATTGGCAACACCTGTATATCACTTTACAGGCAGCGGGTTTCCAGGTTATTTTATGTAATGGAAAATTTACCAAAAACATCAAGGGCAAAAAAACGGATGTAAAAGATGCGCAATGGATTCAAAAGCTTCATACCATCGGGCTATTAACCGGAAGTTTTTTGCCCGATGAAGCCACCGAACAATTACGCACTTATTGCAGGCATAGAACTAATCTGTTATGGCAAGCTGCTGATACTACCCGTAAAATGCAAAAGTACTTACGGCTTCTTAATCTGCGTTTAGACGTGGTAGTGAAAGATATAGCAGGCCTTACCGGCCTTACCATTATTGATGCGATTTGCAAGGGTGAAAAAAGCCCGGAAAAATTAGCAGACCTGAGACACAGCAATTGCAAAAAGAGTAAAGAGGAAATTGCAAAAGCGCTTCAGAGCAATGGAAGAAAAGACTATCTTTTTGGATTAAAACAGGAATATCAGTTGTACGTAAACTTCCAGGAAAAGATGAAAGAATGTGATGTGGAAATAGAAAAATTATTGAATGAACAAATCAATAGCGATGACGAAAAAAGGCAACACCTTATTGACAAAAAGGTTTACAAAAAGGTAAATAAAAACACACCAAAAAATTTAGACATCAACTTGCTGTCTTACCAATATTTTGGCGGCGTGGATCTGCTGGCTATTGAAGGTGTAAGTCATGCTACAGCACTTGCCCTGATGAGTGAAGTAGGCAATGGTATTCATAAATTTGAAACTGCCAAACAATTTGCCAGTTGGCTGAGGCTGGCGCCCAATAATAGAGTGAGCGGCGGCAAAATACTAAGCAGCAGAATTCCAAAGGGCAGTAATCGTCTGAAAATTGCTTTAAGAAATGCCGCCAATGCCATTGGAAATTTAAAAGACACGGCTCTGTCTAATTTCTTTAAACGCATTGCATTCAGAAAAGGTAGGCCAGCAGCCATCTCTGCCACCGCAAGAAAGCTGGCGGTAATAATATGGAACATGATTGTAAAAAATATTCCCTATAAACCAGCGACGGATTACGAATTTCTTGATCAAAAACGAAAAAGAAAAGTACAGGAAATGAAAAAACTAATTCATAAGTTTGATATAAAGACTGATGAATTAGGGTTGCAACTCAGCGGCTTATAAAACGTTAGTCAGAATGCAGATTAAGACTTGTTCAAACAAATTGATATTATTATGAAGTTTACAATTGCAACTATTTTTTTAGCTCTGATCAACATGGTCTTTGCACAAAATCAATACATAACAAGACTAGACGGCAGCAAAATATCGAAGGTCGAAATTGACCAAACGGTAAAGCGATTGATGGATACTGCTAAAATTCAAGGATTAGATTTGGCTATAATAAATAACAAGAAAGTAGTCTATATCAAATCTTACGGTTACAAGAATGAACTAAAGAACATAAAGCTTGACACAAACTCTATTATGTATGCAGCATCTTTGAGTAAGGCTGTTTTTGGCTTTCTTACAATGAAGCTTGTTCAAGAGAAATTATTAAATTTAGACACGCCTCTTTATCTGTACTTAGATAAACCTATTCCAGAATATGAAAATTTTTCCGGCTTAAAAGACGATGACAGATGGAAGCTCATCACTGCGAGAATGTGTTTGAGCCAGACTACAGGATTGCCGAATGTAAAGCAATTTAACCCTATTGAAACGGACCCAATATGGGATACCAGTGCGGTGAATAAAATTTATTTTACTCCTGGGACAAAATATGCATATTCAGGAGAGGGCTTTAAGTTGTTGCAATTAGTTGAGGAAGAAATCACAAAAATGAAACTTGATGAACTTGCTACTCAAAAAGTATTTCTGCCGATTGGAATGTATAAAACGGGTTATGTTTGGCATGATAGTTTCGGAAATGATGTGCCAATTGGACACGCTGAAAATGGTGGACAAATCCAAAAGCAAAAAAACAGTTGCTGTTGCTGGGGGTTCGATGGTAACAACAATAAGTGATTTTACCAGATTTATTGAATATATTTTGCAAGGGAAAGGACTCCAAAAGAAATATTTTGACGAGATGATAACGCCCCAGATTAAAATTTTTTCAAAAACGCAATTTCCTTCAATATCTTTTGACACTACATCAGAGAATAATGCTATTCATTTATCTTATGGATTGGGCTGGGGGCTTATGAACACCATATACGGAAGGGCATTTTTTAAAGAAGGGGGTGATGATGCCACCAAAAACTATAACATCAATTTTATTGATAAAGGAATTTCAATTATAATATTGACAAATAGTGTCAATGGAAGTAAAATATTTAAAGAACTGTTGCAAACATTGATTGGAGATAATTTTACTCCCTGGAAATGGGAGAAATGGTTTCCTTATGACTATAAAAATTAAAGATGCACAAACGCCTAAAATGGGGTTTTCTGCTATGCTGGCTGACGCAGTAACAATGGGCTGCATATCGCCATCATCTATTATCGGCTTGACGTAATTCTATTTAGCTTTTTGTTATTAACTTCAACTTCAGTTTTTCAATTGGGCCTCAGTACCGAGCTGGACGAGCAATGAATACCAGCACAGCAGAAAGCCCTGTTC